>NZ_CBCOPU010000028.1:0-1039 GCF_965112015.1 Alcaligenes sp. Marseille-Q7550 | reverse complement strand
TCGGCCGATGGAACTATCTTCGAAGTACAGGACACCCAGAAGATCGCCGGGCAGGTGTTCGGCCATCAGGGCGTGCTTGCCAGCGGCTCGCTGTCCGTGGGCGACACCGTCCAGGCGCAGGTGTACACGGCGCGGCGCGCGCGCATCGTGCGCAATCACTCGGCCACCCACCTGATGCACAAGGCCTTGCGCGAAGTGCTGGGCGGACACGTCCAGCAGCGCGGTTCGCTGGTGGACGCCGACAAGACCCGTTTCGACTTCGCCCATGATTCGGCCATGACGGCCGAGCAGATCGCCCAGGTCGAAGCCATCGTCAATGCCGAAGTGCTGGCCAACAAGGACGTGCAGGCGCGCCTCATGTCCTTCGACGACGCCGTCAGCGGCGGCGCCATGGCCTTGTTCGGCGAGAAATACGGCGACGAGGTGCGCGTGCTGGACATCGGCTTTTCGCGCGAGCTGTGCGGCGGCACACACGTGGCCCGCACCGGCGACATCGGCTTGTTCAAGATCGTGTCCGAAGGCGGTGTGGCCGCCGGCGTGCGCCGCGTCGAAGCCATCACCGGCGACAATGCCCTGCATTGGGTCCAGGACCAGCAGCGCCTGCTGAACGAGGCGGCCGCCAGCCTGCGCACCCAGCCTGACGGGCTGGTGGGCCGGATTTCCGCCCTGCAGGGACAGATCAAGGAGCTGGAGCGCGAACGCGAACAATTGCAATCCAAGCTGGCTTCGGCAGCCGGACAGGATCTCGTGTCGCAGGCTGTGGCCTTGAACGACACCAGCCGCCTGCTCGTGGCCACGCTGACCGGCGTGGATCCCAAGGCGCTGCGCGGCATGGCCGACCAGCTCAAGGACAAGTTCAAGTCCGCCGTTCTGCTGCTGTCGGTCGTGGCCGACGGCAAGGTCAGCCTGGTCGGCGGCGTCACGCCCGACCTGGCCGGCAAGGTCAAGGCAGGCGATCTGGTGGGCTTCGTGGCCGGTCAGATCGGCGGCAAGGGCGGCGGCCGTCCGGACATGGCCATGGGCGGAGGCACGGATGCGG
>NZ_CBCOPU010000027.1:0-1062 GCF_965112015.1 Alcaligenes sp. Marseille-Q7550 | reverse complement strand
TCGGTCACGGTCAGGGTGAAGACCAGGCAGGCGGCCGAGAACACCGCGTAGCGGCTGGCCGGCAGGGTGACGGTCAGGAAGCGGCGCCAGGCGCCGGCGCCCATGGCGCGGGCGGCGTCGTACAGGCGCGCATCGGCCAGCGCCAGGCCGGTGCCCAGGATCATGAGCGCATGGGGAAAGGTATAGAAGGCCTCGCCCAGCACGATGCCCCAGAAGCCGTAGATGGTATGGCCGCCTAGCCAGTCGCGCAGCAGTCCCTGGTTGCCGAACAGATAGATCAGCGACAGGCCCGGCATCAGGGACGGCGCCAGCAGCGGCAGCAGGCCCAGGGCGCGGAACAGGCCGGCGCCGCGGATGCAGCAGCGCTGCAGCGCGAAGGCGAAGGCGTAGGCGGTGGGAACGACGATGGCCAGCGTGGTCAGGCCGACCAGGACGCTGCGGCCCACCATGGGCATGAAGCCGGGAGCGCCGACAATGCTCCAGAACTGCGTCAGGCCCGTCAGCCTGCCGTCGCCGTCCTGGACGGCGCGCAACAGGATGCACAGCATGGGCAGGGCCAGGAACAGTGCCAGCAGGACAAGCAGGACCAGCACTAGAGTGCGGCGCGCTGCGTACCCCATCCAGGAAGGCAGGGCCTGGCGGACCAGCTTGCGGGCCGCAACGGGACGCTCCTCGGATTGCATGCGGCTGCGCGCGGCCGCGGCCTGGCGCAGCGGCGCAGCGCGGCCGGAGGTGCTCAGTTCAGGCATGGGCATGCAGGGCCTCGCTGGGGAGCTGGACGCGGCAGCGGCGCGCGGCCAGGGGCGCGAGCAGGCGGTCGCCTTGTTCAGGATTGACGATGGCCTGCACGGTCAGCCCGTCCATGCCTTCGGGGCGCAGGATCAGCTTGTAGTGGCGGCCCAGGAAGACGCCGTCCACGATGTCGGCCAGAAAGGTGTTGGCGGCTCCGGCCGGGCTGGCGGTATCGAGCACGCGGATGTTCTCGGGGCGGATGAACAGGCGGCCGGGCGCGGCGGGTGCGTCCCGGCTCAGGTCCAGGCGGGCGCGCTCGACCAGCACGGC
>NZ_CBCOPU010000026.1:0-1066 GCF_965112015.1 Alcaligenes sp. Marseille-Q7550 | reverse complement strand
CGGCTGCATTCCTTCGGAAATGAATCCCGAGTCTCTGGCCCCGACGACGCAAAAAAGGGTGAAAACGGCGGGAATCACGTTGGAATCCACATCCAAGCCTGCGGGTTTGGAAATTAATGGCGCTCCTTCGGGACATCGCAAGGCGCTGCTGACTACGATGCTGCCTGTGCCCAGCGAGAAGGCGGCCGTTGGCGATCTGCTGGATAAACTGAACACAGTCGTTGTTTTGCTTGACATCCTTGCGGTGATGACCGTGCTTCAGCAGTGCTCCCAGCAGATGCGCAATCAGGCGCGGGAAATCCGCAATGCGGAAATGCAGAGTCAGATAACCAGTCTGCTCAATGCAGCCGACGAAATTTGCCATGCCGCGAACCTGCGTTTGGCTGCGGGGATTCTATCGGCAACCGGCCAAATCGCAGGCTGTCTAATTTCCATTAACCTGGCAGTCGGCGGCGGTGCGTTAAGCATGATGGGTATAGCCCGGGGCGACGCGGGCGCAGGATTGAAAGCGTTTGGCGATTCGGTCAGTGGCACCGCTCAGGGGGCCAACACGGCTATGACCGGTCTTGGGCAGATCGGCTCATCTATTTCTGAGCGCGTGGCGGCCAGCAGTGACGCGAAAAAAGCCAGGCTTGAGGCTGACGCCCGGGTTCATGAGCAAGCCGCGCAGCAGGCAGGCGAAATCATGCAGCAGATGTTGGAAATCATCCGCGAAGTTCGTGAAAAGATCGCCGCCATAGAGCAGACTAAAACCGAAACCAATCGTGCCATCGCCGGCCGCGTTTGATCGACTCTCCAGGGGAGGTTTTCATGACTACGATTTCTTCATTGGGTGCTGGATATAATCCGGCCCCGGCTGGACAGGATCAAGAGCCCGAGGCCGGCGCTGTTTCGGGCAAACCTTCTCTTGCCGACCTGGGCCTTGAGAAGCTTCACGCCGACCTCGCCAGGTATGCGCCGCAAGCCGCCAGCCAGGGGCAGGGCGAGGTTGCGCAGGTAGGGACGCTTGGTCCGCCAGTCCTCGAGCCTTCCAGCCGGGTCTTCAATGTGAGTGAGATGGTCGATT
>NZ_CBCOPU010000025.1:0-1107 GCF_965112015.1 Alcaligenes sp. Marseille-Q7550 | reverse complement strand
TGCGGTCCATTTCGAACACCTTGAACTGCTGCAGATAATGCCGCAGCCACAGGGACGCCTGGCCCAGTTGCGCCTGGCGGGACCACAGCAGATCCACGCCCACCACCCAGTCCGTGTGCGGATAGGCCTGCAGGGGCAGCTCCACCAGTTCGCCCGACTCGATCTCGCGCAGGATGGACTGGCGCGGCAGCGTCGTCCAGCCCAGGCCGGCGCGAGTCATCTCCAGCAGGGCCGAATAGCTTTCCGCCTGCCAGCTATTGCCCGCCTCCAGGTATTCCGTCGAAGGCAGCCGGTGGCCATGGGCCGCAAAGGCCAGCCGGCGATGCGCGCGCAGCTCGGCAAAGCTGATGGAGGCGCGCCGGGCAACCTGCTGCTGGGCCTGGCCACCATCGTCATCACCCTCTTCATCCACGCGCGCTTCTCCGGCTTCGTGGGCAATCTGTCGGTGCTGATCGGCCTGCTGTGCGGCACCGCCCTGGCCATGCTGATGGGCTACACGGACTTCAGCCGCGTCGGCCAGGCGGCCTGGTTCGAGCTGAGCCCGCCCTTCGCCTTCGGCATGCCCGAGTTCGCCCTGGCGCCCACGCTGGTGATGATGATGGCCATGCTGGTCATCATGGCCGAGACGACCGGCAACGTGCTGGCCATCGGCAAGATCACCGGCAAGCCCGCCAGCCAGACCACGCTGGGCGACGCCTTCCGCGCCGACGGCCTGTCCACCATGCCGGGCGGCCTGTTCAACAGCTTTCCCTACAACGCCTTCACCCAGAATACCGGCCTGATCGCCATGTCCAACGTGCGCAGCCGCTACGTGGTGGCCGCCGCCGGAGTGATCATGATCCTGATGGGCCTGTTTCCCAAGCTGGGCGCGCTGATCGCCACCATTCCCCGGCCCGTTCTGGGCGGCTGCGCCATCGTCATGTTCGGCATGACCACGGTGGCCGGCATCCAGGAGCTGAGCCGCGTGAAATTCGAAGGCACGCGCAACGGCCTGATCGTGGCGGCGCCGTCTCTTATAAACATCTCCGAGCCCACGCGACCGAGGCTGATCTCGTATGCCGTCCTCTGCTTGAAAAAAACCTCAGAGCCCACGAGACCGAGGCTTAG
>NZ_CBCOPU010000024.1:0-1122 GCF_965112015.1 Alcaligenes sp. Marseille-Q7550 | reverse complement strand
GACCAGTCGCACTTCCTGGTGCTGCAGTTCCAGGAGGAGCGCCTGCTGTCCTGGCAGCCCTGGCTGCGCGACGCGGTGGCGCGGTCCTTTTCCGCAGCCACCGGACCGGCCCGCATCGCGATGGACATGCTGCGGCTGGGCCTGGAGGAGCGCGGCAGTCTGCCGGCCTCGGCGCTGGCCGAGCTGTCGGACACCGTGATCCGCATGATGGGCCTGAGCCTGGCCGAAGGGCGTGCGGCGCCCGCGGAATCGGCCCTGGACGAGGTGCGGCGCGGCCAGTTGCTGCAGATCCAGCAGCACATCCAGGCGCATCTGGGCGATCCGGGCCTGACGGCCCAGGCGCTGGCCGCGCAGTTCCGCATATCGCGCCGCTATCTGTACAAGCTGTTCGGTGATGCCGACCGCGCCCAGGCGGTCGCTGGCGGCCAGGTTGCAGAAGCCGCGCCGCGAGGCCGGCTGGATCTCCAGCGGCACGAAATAGTCGCACACCACTTCCTGCCAGGCCGCCAGGCTCTTGAAGGAGGAAGAAGGAGTGCGCAATAACATGGACATTGCCTGAAGGCCGGATGCGGCCGCCGCCGTTGTTCGGGAACCGGGACGCACCGGAGCGCCCCCGCCGATTTTTATAACTTTAAAAAATACAAGCGTCTACGGTCGTTAACCCGGCCCCCTCAGCGTTCCATGGAGCCGTAGGTGTACGGCGCGGGCTCCAGCCCCATCTCCTGCAATTGCCGGGTCAAGGCGGTGCGCGCCTGCAGGACGTCGTCAAAGCGCAGGCGGCGCGAGGCCCCGACCTCCGCGGACGTGAAGGGCTTGTAGTCCGGGGTGATGTCCTCGGGGCTGTACTTGGCCACGATCCAGTTCAGCACCCGGGCCAGCTCCGCATTGTCCAACTGCGACTGGGCCGCGCCCGGCACCCGTATCATGTATTGCCGCCCGGCGGGCAGGCGCGTGAACAACCCGATGGACTGGTTGAAATCCGGAATGCCGCGATGCGACAGGCCGCGGCCGTCGTAGCGATGGCAGCCCGCGCACTGCAGCATGTAGTCCTTGAAGGCCTGGGAGCTTTGCAGGTAGTCGCCCGTCCCCGTCATTTCCTCCTGGGCGCCGGCGAGCGGCGCC
>NZ_CBCOPU010000023.1:0-1194 GCF_965112015.1 Alcaligenes sp. Marseille-Q7550 | reverse complement strand
TCGTCTCGTGCGAATCAGTCATTTTTAATCTTTTACTCCAGAGTTTCTTATTTCTTCCGACGGCTCCGCATCCTGCCGCCCGGCATCCGCCTGGGCCGGCTCCAACGAATCCGGGTCAAATTCCACATCGGCCAGGGCGGCCTGCGGCAGGGCCTCTTCGGACGCCCGGCCGGCGACAGCCTCTTGCTGCACGGCCGGTTCAAATTCCATCTCGGCGCCCGGCGCCGACTCCTGCTCCGCGGCAACGCTCACGGATTCCTGCTCATCGCCCGGCGTCGGTTCGCCGGACGGCGTTCCGTCGGACGGCGTTCCGTCGGGCGGCGTTCGCTCGGACGACCCTTCGTCGGACGTCGCGCCGCCGTCGGGCAACTGCGCCAGCACGTCCAGCGAGTCCAATGACTCCACGGCCGGCAATTCGTCCAGCGAACGCAATCCAAGATCATTGAGAAAATGGCGGGTCGTCCCCAGCAAGGCGGGCCGGCCCGGCGCATCACGGTAACCCAGCACCTCGATCCAGCCCCGGTCCTCCAGGGTGCGGACGATCTGGGTGGATACGCTGACGCCGCGTATATCTTCGATATCACCCCGCGTCACGGGCTGACGCCAGGCGATGATGGCCAGGGTCTCAAGCACCGCGCGGGAATACTTGGGAGGACGCTCCAGGCTCAGCCGCGACAGGAACACCTGCATGGCGGGCCGGCTCTGAAAGCGCCAGCCGCCGGCCACCTGCACCAGCTCCAGGCCGCGCTCCTTCCAGTCCAGCTGCAGCAGGGCCAGATAACGGCGCAGGTCATCAGCCGACACTTCCGGCGATACGAACATCTTGCGCAGCTCGGCGCTGTTCATGGGCTGCTGCGCACACAGCAGGGCCGTCTCCAGGACGCGAATTATTTCACTTTCGGTCACTGCTGGGAAGCCTCACTGTAAGACAATACTTGCATAAGGTAAACATTCAATGTTTATATTCTTTTTTTCCGGCGCGGGGTGGAGCAGCTTGGTAGCTCGTCGGGCTCATAACCCGAAGGTCGTAGGTTCAAATCCTGCCCCCGCAACCAAACATAGCAAGCCTGCCTTTTCAGGCAGCTTCGCCAAAAAAACCGGGCCTTGCCCGGTTTTTTCTTGCCCGCTTCCCTCCTCACGCCGGAATCCGCACGCCAAGGCCGTGCCTTGGAGCCCCGGCGCCCCCTTCGCCCC
>NZ_CBCOPU010000022.1:0-1196 GCF_965112015.1 Alcaligenes sp. Marseille-Q7550 | reverse complement strand
TGGATCAGGTTGCCCGAAAGCACCACGCCCAGCATCGAGCCCATGAAGGCCTGCAGAAAGGCGAAGAAGCGCCGCACGGGGTCCTGGGCGGACAGGTAGTAGTGGGCATAGAGGGCGATGAGCGCGCCCATGGCCGTGATGATGAAGCTGAACAGCCAGGCGTAGCCATCCATGCGCAGCTTGAAGGTCAGGCCGTGGGCGGGAATCCAGGCGCGCGAGGATTCGATGACCTCGCCGCGGGCGACGTCGGGATAGGCGTACAGGGTGAGGAGGGCACAGGAGACTGCGACGGCGCCGGCCAGGGAGGCCTGAAGTTTGCGCGCATGCGCGGGCAGCAGGGAAGATAGCAAGCTGCCGGCAAAGGGCAGCGCTAGGATCACGAGCAGATACATCAGGCTCCAACGGGCGGTAAATTAGGCGGTTAGCGCTTAATGATACGATATATGACGCTAATGTCAGCCTGTCGTCAGCTAAAAAAGTAAATTTTTTACTTGTCGCGGTCTTGATGCAGGTCAATTGGCTCGCCAGGGTTTTCTCTCACAATGAGTGCTTATCAAGAAGAAAAGGCCTCTTGCTGGAGAATCCGCCATGCCCAGTATCCTGGAAGAACCCGACGCACCGGCGCTCGGCAATCCCGACATCGAAATCTCCGAAGCCCTGATCCGGCGTTTCGACCGCACCGGCCCGCGCTACACATCCTACCCGACGGCCGATCGCTTCTTTCAGGATTTTCCTGCGCAGCCCTATATACATGAACTCTCGCGCCGCGCCCTGAGCAGCAGCAACCCGCCCTTGTCGGTGTACCTGCACATTCCGTTCTGCCAGTCCTTGTGCTACTTTTGCGCCTGCAACAAGGTCATCACCCAGGACCGCAGCAAGAGCGAACAGTATCTGCGCTACCTGCTGCGCGAGATCGACATGGTCACCCAGTATATGGGCGAGGACCGGCGCACCGAACAACTGCACCTGGGCGGGGGTTCGCCCACTTTCCTGGAACATGCGCAACTGGCGCGGCTGATGGAACGCCTGCAGGCGCGTTTCCAGTTTACGCCCGATGCCGAGCTGGGCATAGAGATCGATCCGCGCACCCTGGCCGACGGCACCTTGCAGGGCCTGGCGGAACTGGGCTTCAATCGCACCAGCTTCGGCGTGCAGGATTTCGATCCGCGCGTTCAGGAGGCCGTCGGCCGCATCCG
>NZ_CBCOPU010000021.1:0-1197 GCF_965112015.1 Alcaligenes sp. Marseille-Q7550 | reverse complement strand
ACCAGCTCGAAGCGCAGCGCGTCCAGCTCCGGATCGGCCTGCCGGGCCCGGCCGTACTGGCTGTTCAGGCCGGCGGTCAGTTCGGTGTCGTCGCGCTCCTGGATCCAGGCCTGACGCAGCGGCGGCAGGCCCTTGCGGATGTCGATGTGGGCGGCCGGGTCCGTGTAGGGGCCGCTGGTGTCGTAGACGCTGAGCGGGGGGTTGCGCTCCGCGCCGAACTGGCTGGGGGTATCGGCCAGGGTGATCTCGCGGAACGGCACGCGCAGGTCGGGACGCGAGCCGGTCTGGTAGATCTTGCGGGAATTGGGCAAAGGCTGGATCGCAGCCGGGTCCACGCTGGCCGCGGTGGCTGTGAAAGTTGGGTTTTTGCTTGTCATTGCAGCTCCAAGGAAGGGGTGGAGCCGATATAGGAAGAAGCACCTTGCAGGCATTGCACCTGGGGCGCACGCTCCCAGCATCGGCATTATCCGTACTGGTACGAGGGTGTTTCTCAACCCGCCTGCGGCGAGTACCCCTGCGTGAGGACAAGTATAGGTGTCTTGGACCTGTCTGTGGGCTGATAAAGCTTATTTGCTTTTCATGCCATTGAGCAGATGGCGTATGGTCTGGTCCAGGTGTTCGCGGTCCTTGCCGGACAGCGCCACGATCTCGTCCACGGAGAAGCGGCTGAAGGGCCAGGTGACGATGGGCGGTCCGCCGTCCGGTTCATGCATGACCAGTGCGCCGCCCACGCTGATCTCCATGGGGCCCAGGCCGCTCTTGAGCCACTGGGCGCTGACGTTCAGGGCCTTGGCCAGGTCCAGGATCTCGCGGGCGTCACGGCGCGCGCCGCTCTCGTAGTTGGAGATGGCGCTCTGGCTCAGGCCGCACAAGCGGGCCAGCCCGGCCTGCGACAGGCCGCGTTGTTGCCGTGCGTGGCGCAGGCGTTCGGAGAAGTTTTTCACACCACAGATTGTTGATGCAACGCCCACCACGATGGTTTTGATTAAATAACACGTTTGTGATTTATAATGTCAGGCAGGGTCATCTGGCGTCATTATAGTTAAGGTATCAACTATGTCGGTTACAAATGTGGTTACTGGCGGTCCTGTTGTGCTGTACCTCTCCAGTGTCATTCCTGATCGAAACCTGCTGGAACAGCAGGTCAAGGCCCTGGCGGAACGGGGCTATCGGCCGATTTCCTGCCGCGACTCCACC
>NZ_CBCOPU010000020.1:0-1221 GCF_965112015.1 Alcaligenes sp. Marseille-Q7550 | reverse complement strand
GATCGGCGAAGGGCCGGCCGCGCGCAGCGTCAAGCTGGACCTGCAGCCTTTCACCCTGGTGGGCGCCACCACGCGCGCCGGCATGCTCACCAATCCCTTGCGCGACCGCTTCGGCATCGTGTCGCGGCTGGAATTCTACGGCGTGGACGATCTGGCCCGCATCGTGGCGCGCAGCGCCGGCCTGCTCAATGTGTCCACCACCGACGACGGCACCTACGAGATCGCCCGCCGCTCGCGCGGCACGCCGCGCATCGCCAATCGCCTGCTGCGGCGCGTGCGCGACTACGCCGAAGTCAAGACCGGCGGCGTCATCCACACTGAATGCGCGCAGGCGGCGCTGGCCATGCTGGAAGTCGATCCCCAAGGCCTGGACCTGATGGACCGCAAGCTGCTGGAGGCCATCGTGCACAAGTTCGACGGCGGCCCTGTCGGCGTGGACAGCCTGGCGGCCGCCATCGGCGAAGAACGCGACACCATCGAAGACGTCATCGAGCCCTACCTGATCCAGCACGGATTCCTGCAGCGCACGCCGCGCGGCCGCACCGCCACGCTGAACACCTGGCGGCACCTGGGCCTGACGCCGCCGCGCAACAGCGGCCCTCAGGATCTGTTCGACCCCGCCTGATCCTTCAACGACGAGCCCAGGGCCGAAGTACCAGGCCCAGGGTGATCGACATGGACACGCCCGCCGCCAGCAGCAAGGCCAGGGGCCAGGCCATCTGCTCCACTGACAGCGCCAGCACGGTGCAGAATCCCGCCAGGCTGGTCGTGCCCAGCAGGGCCGAGCGCAAGGTGGCGATCACGCTGCCCGCCCCCATCTTCTGGTGTATCGTCACCGCCACCACGGTATAACCGATGGGAAAAGCCAGCAGCAGGCCCGAACCACTGGCGCCCACCCACCTGCTGCCCGTGGTCCCGACCGCCACCAGCACGCCTGCCAGCGCCCCGCGCAACCCTGGCTGGGCCTGGCGGTGTTCGCACTGGTCACGGCAGGCTGCGTGCGCCTGGGCGTCAAGGTACGCGCCGCCAGGATGTAGGCCAGCACGAACAGTTGCGTGGCGCACAATGAATACAGCGCATAGGATGCGGCCTGATGCACAAAGGCCGCCGGAAACTGCGCCGCCAGAAAATAGAACCCTGGCCCCAGCACCATGGGCAAGCCGGCCAGCGCTCCGCCGATCAGGGGGCCGAAGGCGCCCACCGACCACGACACCATCACCA
>NZ_CBCOPU010000019.1:0-1331 GCF_965112015.1 Alcaligenes sp. Marseille-Q7550 | reverse complement strand
GTTGCTGGTTGCCGAGCGTGAACGGCCGATGGCCTGGGCGGCCTGCTCGTGAGTCAGGCCGAACTCATCCAGCAGGCGCTTGACGCCCTGCGCTTCTTCGAGCGGATTGAGATCTTCGCGCTGGATGTTCTCGATCAGCGCCATGATGGCCGCGTTCTCGTCGCCCACTTCGCGCACCAGGACCGGCACCTCGGTCAGACCGGCGATCTGGGAAGCACGGAAACGCCGTTCACCGGCAATGATTTCGTACTTGCCTTTCTCCTTGCCGCTCAGGGGCCGCACCAGTATGGGCTGCATCACGCCCTGGGCGCGGATGGACTCGGCCAGTTCGTTCAAGGCGCCCTCGTCCATGCGCGTGCGCGGCTGGTAGACGCCGGCCTTGAGCAGTTTGACCGGCAAGGTCGAGGGCAGGCCGTCTTTCTCCGGGGCAGCCGCCGTCTTCCCAATCGTTGCGATCGCTCCGGCATCCGCGCCAAGCAGCGCATCCAGTCCGCGACCTAGACCTTTGGGTTTTCGAGTAGCCATGCTTACGTTCCTATTGATTCTTGTGTGCGTTATGCCTTATCGGTGCGGGATTCTTTCTTGAGCCGCTTGACCAGCTCCTTGCCGAAGTCCAGGTATGCCTTGGCGCCGCGGGAATTCTTGTCATAGACGATGCCGGGCATGCCGTGGCTGGGAGCTTCGGCCAGGCGCACATTGCGCGGGATGACCGTCTTGAACACCTTGTCGCCGAAATGCGTCTCGATCTGGCCGGACACCTGCTGCTGCAAGGTTACACGACTATCGAACATGACGCGCAGCAGCCCGATGAGCTGCAGGTCCGAATTGATGTTGCGATAGACGCGCTTGACGGTGTTGACGAGGTCCGAGAGCCCTTCCAGGGCGAAGTACTCGCACTGCATGGGAATGACGACCCCGCGCGCGCTGGCCAGGCCGTTGAGCGTCAGCAAGGACAAGGTAGGCGGGCAATCGATCAGCACGAAGTCGTAGTCGCCCGCGACCTGCGCCAAAGCCTGCTTGAGCTGCTGCTCGCGCTCCTCCATCTGGATCAGATCGATCCCGGCGCCAGACAGCTCCCGATTTGAAGGTAACACATCGTAACCGCCGGTTTCAGAACGTACCTTCACATTCGAAATAGTCTCCTGGCCTATCAGTACCTGATACAGGTTGCCATTCAGCGCATTCTTATCGATACCGCTGCCCATGGTGGCGTTGCCCTGAGGGTCCAGGTCGATCAGCAAGACCTTTTTCTTCAACAAGGCCAGGGCCGCCGCCAGATTGATGGCCGTGGTCGTCTTGCCCACCCCGCCCTTCTGGTTGGCGATACAAAA
>NZ_CBCOPU010000018.1:0-1340 GCF_965112015.1 Alcaligenes sp. Marseille-Q7550 | reverse complement strand
CGGCTTCGTATTCCTGGTAGTTGCCGTCGAAGAACACGACCTGGGAATCGCCTTCGAAGGCCAGGATGTGCGTGGCGATGCGGTCCAGGAACCAGCGGTCGTGGCTGATCACCATGACGGTGCCGGCGAACTCCAGCAGGGCGTCTTCCAGGGCGCGCAGGGTTTCCACGTCCAGGTCGTTGGATGGTTCGTCCAGCAGCAGCACGTTGCCGCCGGCGATCAGGGTCTTGGCCAGGTGCAGGCGGCCGCGTTCACCGCCGGACAGATTGCCGACGATCTTGTTCTGGTCGGCGCCCTTGAAATTGAAGCGACCCAGGTAGGCGCGCGAAGGCATCTCAAACTTGCCCACAGTCAGCAGGTCGGCGCCGTCGGCGATGGCGTCGAACACGGTCTTTTCATTGGCCAGGGCGTCGCGCGACTGGTCCACATAGGCCAGCTTGACCGTCTGGCCCAGCTTGACCGTACCGGAATCGGGCTGCTCCTTGCCCGCCAGCATGCGGAACAGCGTGGACTTGCCCGCGCCGTTGGGGCCGATGATGCCCACGATGGCGCCGGCCGGCACCTTGAAGCTGAGATTGTCGATCAGCAGGCGATCGCCGTAGCCCTTGCTGACGTTCTCGAATTCGATGACCTCGTTGCCCAGGCGCTCGGCCACGGGAATGAAGATCTCCTGGGTCTCGTTGCGCTTCTGGTATTCGTGCGAAGACAGTTCCTCGAAGCGAGCCAGACGGGCTTTGGCCTTGGCCTGGCGCCCCTTGGGATTCTGGCGCACCCACTCCAGCTCCTTCTTGATGGTGCGCTGGCGGGCGCTCTCGGACGCCTCTTCCTGCTTCAGGCGATCTTCCTTCTGCTCCAGCCAGGAGCTGTAATTGCCCTTCCAGGGAATGCCATGGCCGCGGTCCAGTTCCAGGATCCACTCGGCGGCGTTGTCCAGGAAGTAGCGGTCGTGGGTGACGGCCACCGCGGTGCCGGGGAACTGGCGCAGGAACACTTCCAGCCATTCCACGCTCTCGGCGTCCAGGTGGTTGGTGGGCTCGTCCAGCACCAGCACGTTGGTGGGCTGGGCGAACATGCGCGCCAGCGCCAGGCGGGCGCGCTCCCCGCCCGAGAGGCTGCGCACCGGCGAATGGGCGCGGGCGGCCGGAAAGAGGAAGTCCTCCAGGTAGCTCATGATGTGCTTGCGCTGGCTGCCTATCTCCACCCATTCGCTGCCGGGGCTGATGGTGTCGGCCAGGGTGGCGTTCTCGTCCAGCTGGCTGCGCATCTGGTCGAAATAGCCTATGTTCAGGCGGGTGCCGTGGCGCACCGTGCCTTCGTTCGGTTCCTGCAGGCCCCGCATG
>NZ_CBCOPU010000017.1:0-1375 GCF_965112015.1 Alcaligenes sp. Marseille-Q7550 | reverse complement strand
GGCGGGCGCAGCCGGCGGCTACCTGGGCCTGGTGCAGGCCTTGCGGCAACTGACCGGCACGGCCGGCGACACGCAGGTGCGCGATGCGCGCATCGGCCTGGTCTCCGGCTTTGGCATGATCAACTATGACCGCGGCCTCTGCACCGCCGCGGCCCTGCTCGAACGAGGCCAGCCATGACGATTTCCGATGCCCTGAACGGCGTGCTGCCGCCCGGCGCGCGCAGCGCCCCGGCGGCGGGCCTGACCGAGGCGGCGCAGCGCGGCGAATTCGCCCTGCAGGTCTGCCCGTCCTGTGGCACGGTGCAGTACCCCGTGCGCGACGTTTGCGACCGTTGCCTGCACACCACCCTGATCTGGAAGCAGGTGCCCGATACCGGCGTGCTGCGCGCCACCACCACGTTGCACCACAGCAACGAGGCCTACTTCCGCGCCCGCCTGCCCTGGCGTATCGGCACGGTGCAACTGGATTGCGGCCCCTTCGCCATCGCCCATCTGCCCGAAGGCGGGCAGGCCGACCAGCCCGTGCGCCTGAGCCTGGAGCTGGACGAGGGCGGGGTGGCCGTGCTGGTGGCCCGTCCCGTCCCCTGAATTTGCCTGGAGAACAAGACATGACACAACCCCACTACACCGCCGTGGTCACCGGAGGCAGCACCGGCATTGGCGAAGACATCTGTCGCAAGATGCTCGATGCCGGCTATACCGTGATCTCCATGGCCCGCAATGCGCTGCCCTGGACCCACGAGCGCCTGCATTGCGTGCAGGTGGACCTGCTCGATGCCGCCGCCACGGAAAAAGCCGCGCAAGACATCGCAGAGCGCTTCGAGGTGACTCACTTCGTGCACAACGCCGGCGTGATCTGGCCCGCCCTGCTGCCCGAAGTGAAGCTGGAGGACCTGCAGGGACTGACCCAGATCCACCTGGGCTCGGCCATACAGATCACCCAGGCCGTATTGCCGGCCATGCGCAAACGCCAGTTCGGCCGCATCATCCTGATGTCCTCGCGCGGCGTGCTGGGCCTGCAGACGCGCACCGCCTATTCGGCGACCAAGGCCGGCATGCTGGGCATGGCCCGCACCTGGGCGCTGGAGCTGGCCGACCAGGGCATCACGGTCAATGTGCTGGCTCCCGGCCCCATCCAGACCAATATGTTCTACGACGTGGTGGACGCCGGCAGCGAGCGCGAGGCCCAGCTGGCCGCCTCCATTCCCGTCAAGCGTCTGGGCCGCGTGGACGACATCAGCCGCGCCACCATGTTCTTCGCCGATCCGGAGAACGGTTTTGTCACCGGGCAGACCCTGTACGTCTGCGGCGGCGCCAGCGTGGGGACCTTGACGATCTGATCGCGCAGGTCCTTCACATCCTGCTGCGGCGATAG
>NZ_CBCOPU010000016.1:0-1442 GCF_965112015.1 Alcaligenes sp. Marseille-Q7550 | reverse complement strand
TGGGCAGCGAAATCATTCACCCAATCCGGCAGGCTCATACGGCAGCTCCTTTGGCGGCCTCGTCGGCCGCGGCCTGTTCCAGCACCCAGCCGTAGCCGCGCTCTTCCAGCTCCAGGGCCAGCTCGCGGCCGCCCGAGCGGATGATGCGCCCGCCCGCAAGCACGTGCACGAAATCAGGCACGATATAGTCCAGCAGGCGCTGGTAGTGAGTAATGACCAGCAGCGAGCGCTCGGGCGAGCGCAGGCGGTTCACGCCGTCGGCCACCACGCGCAGCGCGTCGATGTCCAGGCCCGAATCGGTCTCGTCCAGAATGGCCAGCTTGGGTTCCAGCAGGCTCATCTGCAGCACTTCGTTGCGTTTTTTCTCGCCGCCCGAAAAACCTTCGTTCACGGAGCGGTAGAGGAATTCCTCGCGCATGCCCACAACCTTCATTTCCTCCTTGACGCGCTTGAGGAAATCCATGGCGTCCAGTTCGGGCAGGCCCTGGTGGCGGCGCACGGCGTTGACCGAGGAGCGCAGGAAGTAGGCGTTGGACACGCCGGGGATCTCGATGGGGTACTGGAAGGCCAGGAACAGGCCCGAACGGGCGCGTTCCTCGATCTTCATCTCCAGCAGGTCCTGGCCCAGCCACTGGACCGAGCCGCCCTCGATGGTGTAGTCCTCGCGGCCGGCCAGCACCTGCGACAGCGTGCTCTTGCCCGAGCCGTTCGGGCCCATGATGGCGTGGACTTCGCCGGGGTTGATCTGCAGGTTCAGGCCCTTCAGGATGGGCTTGTCTTCGACCGAGGCGCGCAAATCTTTAATCGTCAGCATTTCATTGTTCTCCTTAACCTACACTGCCTTCCAAGCTGACGCCGAGCAGATTCTGTGCTTCGACTGCAAACTCCATGGGCAATTCTTTGATCACTTCTTTACAAAAACCGTTCACGATCATGGACACGGCGTCTTCGGCGCTCAGGCCGCGCTGCATGGCGTAGAACAGCTGGTCCTCGCCGATGCGCGAGGCCGTGGCCTCGTGCTCCACGCTGGCCGTGGGATTCTGCACCTCCAACGTGGAGTTAACCGAATGAGTACCGTCAACGAACACCTGGACACCTTCCTCGACCGCGAGTACGAGGCGGGCTTCGTCACAGAGATCGAGTCCGAAACCATCCCGAAAGGCCTGAGCGAAGACGTCATCCGCTTCCTGTCCGCCAAAAAGCGCGAACCGGAATTCATGCTCGAATGGCGCCTGGCCGCCTATCGGCAGTGGCTGACCATGAAGGAGCCGACCTGGTCCATCGTGGAGTATCCGCCCATCGACTTCCAGGACATCAGCTACTACTCCGCGCCCAAGAGCAAGGCCGACGGCCCCAAGAGCCTGGACGAGGTCGACCCCGAACTGCTG
This sequence comes from Alcaligenes sp. Marseille-Q7550, assembly GCF_965112015.1. Taxonomy (NCBI): domain Bacteria; kingdom Pseudomonadati; phylum Pseudomonadota; class Betaproteobacteria; order Burkholderiales; family Alcaligenaceae; genus Alcaligenes; species Alcaligenes sp. Marseille-Q7550. Next base: position 54 of record NZ_CBCOPU010000016.1, on the reverse strand, counting down.
CGCACCTACGAAAAGCTGGGCGTGCCGCTGCACGAGCGCGCCCGCCTGGCCGGC
>NZ_CBCOPU010000015.1:0-1476 GCF_965112015.1 Alcaligenes sp. Marseille-Q7550 | reverse complement strand
GACCCAAGGATGGCAAGCCGATTTACATGGCAGCCATCACCGCGTGGACCCCAGGCAAAGACGCGGACGTGGAGCACGGGTTTGCCATCGTGACAGACGACAGCGCGGGTGGAATGCTCGATGTGCACGACCGTCGCCCCATCGTGCTGGCGCCAGATGCTGCGCAAGAGTGGGCGTCGCGAGATACCAGTATAGATGCAGCGCTGGAACTGCTCAGCACGGCTCGACCTGAATCTGCATTCCAGTGGCACCCGGTCACGCGGCAAATGGGGGATGCGCGGTACCAAGCACCAAATACCGACCAGGTGAGCTTGATCTAATTGCAACTAAAACTGCTTAACTTTTTTCACAGACTATGACTGCCTTGCTGCCCAGGCCAGTTCGACCATCTCCGGCGTATTGGCCGCCTGTAATTCTCTTAACGCATTATCGGAGTACCGAGGATGATTTTGAGAACCAAATTTAAAGACCATCATATTTTCTTCATTTTCATCAATCTTCAAATAGTCCCTAAGAGCCTTACAGCGCGCAGAACTCAACCCTAATTTGATTGCAAGGTCTTGTCGACTAATATAATATTTTTTCTGAAGATCAACCTCTCTTATTGCCGCTGCCGCGCTTGGATCATCACCTGATATATATCTTACCGGCGCACCTTCTTTTTTACTAAAATGAACTCTTATAGTTGGCACTTCACCCGAAACGTTGCTAGCAAGAGTCATTAGTCGCGGAAACACGCTCTCAATCTCAACACCATTTTTTATAGCCCTTTCAATACGATCAATATCCCTTTCAGATACCGCAATTTCATTTGTGACATGCGCCTCCATTGCCAGCAATGTTCTAATTCTACCTCTTGCCTCATCGCGAGACCTCTTATTTGGCGCTAAAAGCTCGACAATTTGTGAATATTCACGATCCACTAGAAGTTCAAAGTCGGTAATAGGTTGAGTAGACAGTGGCAATACCCGTAAAGGTAAAATATTGGCTAAACAATCCTCAAAGTGTAGCTGCAAAATCTCATCAACAGTCGTAATTAATGCCCTTGCATTTATAAACAACGCATCTTCTGGAACCACAATCATCCAATGCTGCGCCGCATCTCGCATTGCATCAATCGACCGAATAGCCCCGGCTTGCGCCGAGTTTATATAACCTGATGACGAGCTTATATTTAAGGCCTTCTCCAACCCTATAGAAGTTCCTTTTTCCTTATCAAAAACTTGTTTATTTTTTTGAACAAGGAGAGCTTTTATTAGCATTTCACTACAATGCTGCATATGCAAGAGGACAGATTCAGTGCGCCCCTGATCATATTCCCCATTAAAACCCCCAAGGCCCCGCCTCAAAGAAGCCATTGCCTTCTGCTTCAACGTGCGCGCATCACGCTTTAGCTTCATCTCCCCTCCTTACCGGTAGCTTTCCCTGATTTTAAAATTGAGCATACATCAAAGCATAAAACTCAGCTACCTGCAC
>NZ_CBCOPU010000014.1:0-1512 GCF_965112015.1 Alcaligenes sp. Marseille-Q7550 | reverse complement strand
CTGCAGAAGGCGCCCGCGATTTCTTCCTGGCCGTACACGCCGTCGGTGTCGCCGGCCAGGCCGTAGATGCCGGGCGCCCCGTCCAGGGCCACGGCGGTGGACAGCAGGAATTCCACATTGCGTCCGCCGCGGCCTTTGCCGCGGATGGTCACCGTGGTCTCGCCGCCGGACAGGAGCACGCAGGGCGCCGCGGCCGGCTGGCCGTGCTGGGCCACGCTCAGCGCGATGCCGGCCATGACCTTGCCGACGTCGCGGGCTTCGCCCTCGATGCTGTCGCCCAGCAGCACGGGCTGCACGCCCACGGCTTCGGCCACGCGGGCGGCGGCCTGCAGGGCCAGCTGGGGCGTGGCCACCAAGTGGGTCGTGACGCGCGCCAGGCGCGGATCGTCGGGCTTGATGGTTTCGCCGGCGCCGGTCTCCAGCAGGCTGCGGGCGGCGTCGGGAATGTCGATGCCGTAGCGGCGGATGATTTCCAGGGCCTGCTCGCAGGTGGTCGGATCGGCCACGGTGGGGCCGGAGGCGATGTCCATGGGATTGTCGCCGGGTACGTCGGAGATCAGCAGGTTCAGCACGCGGGCGGGAGCGCAGGCGGCGGCCAGCCGGCCGCCTTTGATGGCGGACAGGTGGCGGCGCACGCAGTTCATTTCGCCGATCGACGCGCCGGATTTCAGCAGGGCTTTGTTGATGGCCTGCTTGTCGGCCAGGGTGATGCCTTCGCCGGCCAGCGGCAGCAGGGAGGATCCGCCGCCCGAGATCAGGCAGATCACCAGGTCGTCTTCGCTCAGCTTGCTGACCGTGCGCAGGATCTCGTGCGCGGCGTCTTCGCCGGCCTGATCGGGGACGGGGTGGGCAGCCTCAAGAATCTTGATGTGGTCGCAGGGCACGCTGTAGCCATAGCGCGTCACCACGACGCCGCTGATGGGGCCCTTGTTCCAGTGCCGTTCCAGCGCCTGAGCCATAGCGGCGGAGGCCTTGCCGGCGCCGATGACGATGGTGCGGCCCTTGGGCGCTTCAGGCAGGTAGGGAGGAATACAGTGTTCGGGCTGAGCCGCATTGACGGCAGCCTGGAACATTTTGCTGAGTAAGTCTTGTGGCTCGATTTTCATGGGCATTCCTGGCGCAGGGCTATGGCGGCGTCGGTCACTGGCCGCTGCGCGATATGGGCGCATCTGCAGAAATGGCAAGGCGCCCATCTAGACGAAAAGAACAAGCGCAGCAAAGAGGGAGGCCCCCGGTGCAGCGCTGAAAAACATCCCCGCGGCGCCTCTGGCTTGCTGCACCTCCAAAGGAGGCATTGTGCCTCGGGGCGGCCCGGCGGTAAAAAAAGCGGGCCGCAGCCCGCTTTCAGGACGAATCGACTTTTGATGCCCTGCTGTTGCGAATGGCGTCGGCAAGTCGACTCGCCCTGGAGCCCGGTCTTATTGACCGATCTCGTGGTTGGCCATGATTTCCAGGGCGCGGACCAGCGCGGAGTGGTCCTGGCCGGAGCCGCCGTGGGCGGCGCAGGTGTTG
>NZ_CBCOPU010000013.1:0-1666 GCF_965112015.1 Alcaligenes sp. Marseille-Q7550 | reverse complement strand
ATGGTGGACGAAGGCGTGGCCAGCGCCGCCGACATCGACAAGGCCACCCGCTACGGCCTGGGCTTTCGCTTCGCCAGCATAGGCGTGCTGGAGTTCATCGACTACGGCGGCAACGACATCTTGTATCACGCGGGCAATTACCTGTCGCAGAACCTGGATCCCCAGCGCTACGCCGTGCCCGACATCATCGCCCGCTACATGGAAAGCGGGCGCAACGGCCTGCGCAGCGGGCAAGGCTTTCACGATTACCCGGCCGAGCAGGAACAGGCGTACCGCCGCGATGTGCTGGCGCGCGTCCTGGGCATGCTGCGCCACGTCGGCCTGGCCCCCGCCGGCGCCGATCACCTCGCCAAGGAGACACAGGAATGAAAAAACGCGCTGCACTGCTGTTCGCCCTTATCGCCTGCCAGGGCCTGGCGCAGGCCCAGGACTTACCCACCTTGCGCGTGGGCTGGACCATTCCGGGTGAAGAAGCCAAGTACCTGATGGCCAAGCGCCCCGAGCTGTTCCCCAACCTGGGCAAGACCTACCAGATCCAGTGGACCCAGTTCCAGGGCACTTCGCCCATGGTGCAGGCCATGCGCGCCAAGGTGCTGGACTGCGCCACCATGGCGCCCATGTCGCTGGCCAACGGCGCCATCGAGAGCGGCCTGAAGGCCTACATCGTGGCCCAGCACGTGCACTCGGACGCGGGGCACTTCTCCGTGTACTGGGCCGTGAAAGAGGACAGCCCCATCAAGAAGGCCGCCGACCTGAAGGGCAAGGTCATCGGCACCAACGCCTACGGTGCAGGGGTGTACTTCGACATGCTGCTGTGGCTGCGCCAGAACGGCATCGATCCGGACAAGGACGTCAAGATCGTGGAAACGGGCTTTCCGCCGGCCGCCGACGCCATCCGCAGCGGCCGCATCGACGCCGGCCCCATGGCCCAGCCCTTCGCCCTGCTGAATGAAGAAAAAGGCGGCCTGCGCAAGCTGTTCTCCCTGTCCGAAGTGGCCAGCCCGTCCGTGCAGATCTTCGAGGGCTGCAGCCAGGAATACAGCGACGCCCACCCCGACGTGGTGCGCGCCTACGTCCAGGACCTGAAGCACGCCATGAGCATGATGAACAAGGATCCGTCGCTGGCGGTGGAGGTCACCTCGCAGGTGACGCGCGCGCCCAAGGAGCTGCTGTCCAAGTACCTGTTCACCGACAAGGACTTCGCGCGCGTGCCCGACATGCAGCCGGACCTGGATTCCATCCAGAAGACCTATGACCGCTACCACGAGGCCGGCTTCCTGAAGCAGGCCCTGAACGTGCGGGACTTCTACCGCGCCGACCTGCGGGAGGACAAGCCATGATAGAACTGGACGGTGTGGGCAAGATATTCAGCACGCGCCGCGGCAGTTCGCACACGGCCCTGCGCGACATCGCCCTGGACATCCCCGCCGGCCGCTTCGTCTCCATCCTGGGACCCAGCGGCTGCGGCAAGACCACCACGCTGCGGTGCATCGCCGGGCTGGAGGAGCCCACGCGCGGCCGCATCGCGCTGGGCGGGCAGGACATCTTCAATGATGCGGGCGGCGTCAACGTGCCCACCCACAAGCGGGACCTGGGCATGGTGTTCCAGTCCTATGCCATCTGGCCGCACATGACGGTGTTCGAGAACGTGGCCTTGCCGCTGGAG
>NZ_CBCOPU010000012.1:0-1684 GCF_965112015.1 Alcaligenes sp. Marseille-Q7550 | reverse complement strand
TGCGGCTGGTGCGCGACTACCGCATCGGCTACCACGAAAAGCACAAGGGCCAGCTGTTCTGCGACGATTCCAGCGAGTCCATCATCCAGATGCTGCGCCAGGAATGCCTGAAAGGGCAGGTGTCCTGGCGCATGCCCTGTTCGGTGCAATCCATAGGCCGCATCGAGGCCGGCTTCGTGCTGCGCACCAGCCAGGGCGACCAGCAGGCGCGCCGGGTGGTCATCGCCACCGGCGGCGTGGCAATCCCGCAACTGGGCTCCACGGATTATGCGCTGCGCGTGGCCCGGCACTTCGGCCTCAAGGTCATCGAGCCGCACCCGGCCCTGGTTCCGCTGACTTTCGACGGCCGGGACTGGCGTCCGTTTTCCTCGCTGAGCGGCATGGCGCTGGAAGTGGAAGTCAGCACGGGCGCCGGCAAGCAGCGCCAGGCCTTCCTGGAGGATCTGCTGTTCACGCACCGCGGCCTGTCCGGTCCGGCCATCCTGCAGATTTCCAGCTACTGGAAGTCGGGCGAGGGGATCACCGTGGACCTGGCTCCCGGCCAGGACATAGGCCAGCAATTGCTGGACGCCAAGCCCGGCAATCGCCAGCTCCTGGTCACGGTCCTCTCGAGCCTGTGGCCGCGCCGCCTGGTGGAGCAGTGGCTGGATACCTCGGACCTGCTGCCCAGGGGCGTGGGCCAGCAGCGCCTGGCGGACCTGCCGGACCGCGTGCTGCGCACGGTCGGGCAGGTCATCAATGCCTGGCAGCTCAAGCCCAGCGGCACGGCCGGCTACAAGAAGGCCGAGGTCATGAGCGGCGGAGTGGACACGCGCGAGCTGAATCAGAAGAACATGGAGGCCCGCAAGGTGCCCGGCCTGTACTTCATCGGCGAGGCGGTCGACGTGACCGGCTTGCTGGGCGGCTACAATTTCCAGTGGGCATGGGCGTCGGCGGCGGCTTGCGCGCGCTCGCTCAGCGCTGATCCCGGGCGTGGTTTATAGTTTAGGCAACAAGCACTTTTTGTTTTTAAGGGGGGGCGCATGCAGCTACCTGACGATAGAAAATATGTGGCCACCCACGAGTGGGCCAAGGCAGACGGCGATGTGGTGCTGGTGGGCATCACCGACTTTGCCCAGGACCAACTGGGCGATCTGGTGTTCGTGGGCGAGTTCACGCCCGGCACGCGCCTGGAAGCCGGCCAGACGGCCGGCGTGGTTGAGTCGGTCAAGGCCGCGTCGGACATCTATGCGCCCGTCGCGGGCGAACTGGTGGAGTTCAACGAAGCGCTGTGCGATTCGCCCAACCTGATCAACGAGGCGGCGTTCGATACCTGGATCTTCAAGCTCAAGGCCGACAATCCCGCCGACCTGGACGGCCTGCTGGACGGCCCCGGCTACGAGGCCGTGGCCGAGTAAACAACCGGTCTCGGGCGCGTCATGCCGTACGCAATGCCTCCTTCGGGAGGCATTGTTTTGTCTGTTGTGAAAGCGGGCCAGGGGTTCGGTGTAAACCACGCGGCAAGCTCAAGGGGCGCCCGGCGCCTGCTGCCGGCCAGGGGCGCCGGCAAGCCGTGAGCCCGGACCGGCCCCGTCTTTTCCCGGGCGGAGTCGCCACCAAGACCAGTCTGTTATCGGCCTGCCCGTCCGGCTCTGGGGAACTTGTGGAGAGTCACGAAAAACCTAGCGCACGTTCTTCAAGGCTG
>NZ_CBCOPU010000011.1:0-1692 GCF_965112015.1 Alcaligenes sp. Marseille-Q7550 | reverse complement strand
CGAGATAAGACCGCAGGCGGCCGGATACACTATCGTATATGCAATCGCGACCACTAAGACGTTGCCCACCGAATTGCCATTCTTCTCAAAAGTGACCCTGAGAAATGCGCTCAAGACGCTTCGTGCTCTTGATTACAAGGTGCATCTTGCAAAGATTGACGTGGATCCGGCGCTAATCGTTAAAAAAAGGTGTAAGCCCAAGAAGGCGACACGACGACCATAGGACGCAACCTGCTGGTTCGCCCTCAGGGACGTTGAGATGTGTCTAGATCCTTTGTCACGGCGGCTGCGGTTGTTGTTGCAGTGATGCGGTCCAGCTTCTGCACCAGATCCTCCGCGCGAAGATGCGTGTAGCGCTTGAGCATCTGCATCGACTTGTGGCCGCTGATGGCCGACACCTCCTGATCGCTCAAGCCGGCTTCCACGAACCGGCTGACAGCCTCGTGTCGCAGGTCGTGAAAGCGGAAGTCTTCAACGCCCGCTGCTCGCTTGGCATCGGTCCATGCTTTGTCGAACAGGTAGGGGCGTCGTATGCCATCCCGGCCGGGTTCGCCGAAGAACACCAGTTCGGTTTCGGCGGGGCGCACGGGGTTGGGGGGGACCTCGGTGTACACGCGCGTTGCCTCGGCAGTCAGCGGGACGGTACGAGGCGAAGAGTTCTTGGTGTGCTCCAGCCGAACGACTCGCCGCTCGATGTCCACTTGCCGAATACGCAGCGTCGCAATCTCGGACAGCCGCATGCCGGTTTGAACGGCAATGCGGACGATCCATCCGAACATCGGGTTGGAGTGCCTGTCCACGGCTTGTAGCAGGCGGGTCTGTTCTGCGGGAGTCAAGCGCCGGTTGCGGCCCGAGCCTGGGGCAGGGCGGCGAATGTTGGACACGGGATTGAAGGGCAGGCCGATGCCCCATTCCTTGATCGCGACGGTGAACAGGTGGCCCAGCAGTGCCAGTTCCAAGCGTACCGTGTTGTTACTGCGAGGCCGTAGCTTGCCATTCTCGTCCGGGTCGCCCGCCAGTCGCATGTCACGGAACTGCGCCACGATCTCAGCGTTCAGGGCTGCCAGCGAGTACTTGCCAAGGTGGCGGATGATGACCTGTGCTTTCTTGTGTTCGCCGGCTTGGGTCGAGGCCCGCTTGGTGGGCGTGACTTCCTTGAGGTAGCGGGTCAGTGCCGCTTCGACGGTCATGCGCTCGGCCGGCGCCCGCTGGATGTATACGCCGCGCACCATTTCGTCTTCGGTACGGCGCGCCCAGTCTTCGGCATCCCGCTTGGTGCGGAACGTCTTGGCCGTGGCCGGCCAGCCAGTCTTGCGAATGAGGGCTTTCCAAGTGCTCGAGGACGTCTTAACAATCGTAGCCATGAGTACTCCGTATGGGGCTAGCGCCGCATCACTGTACCGAAACTGTACCTGACCACAATTTTAGGAAAACCCCCGGTGCGGGGCTTGTACTGCGAAAGCTTCTAATGGCTTGAATTAGCAGAAGATTTGGGGATGGTGCCCGGGGCCGGAATCGAACCGGCACGCCTTGCGGCGGGGGATTTTGAGTTGGGGATCTACAGTGTTCGTACAGGCAAATGGGGCGAATTCTCGCGTAGGTTGAAATAGGTAAAACTACTTGTGAATCAGTAGGTTGGCGTATTTTTCCTGAATCGGTGAAAACTGGTCACTGTACCGGTACTGTACCGAA
>NZ_CBCOPU010000010.1:0-2145 GCF_965112015.1 Alcaligenes sp. Marseille-Q7550 | reverse complement strand
GCGGTCAGCCGATCGAAGTCGCCTTGGGTTTGAGTTGCCTGGAATACCTGGTCCTGGCTCAGGGTCCAGCCGTCCGTATACCAGTCGGGCTGCAGTTGTATCTTCAGTTCGCCGGCCAACTCGGCCAAGCCACGGATTTCGATGTGGTCCTTCTGGTGAGTGTTGGCGTCGATCACAATGCGGCCTTGGGGACCCTGAATGAAGTGGCCCGTGATGGTCATCTGACCAAATGAGTCGTCCGGCTTGGACATCTGGCCGGTGGAGTTACCGGGGCTGAGCGTGCCGTAATTGGCGAACCTGTCTTCGGGATTGATGGCGTAGGAACTGTTGCCGCCCAGCGTGGCGCCGGGGTCCACGCGCAGACCATACAGCACGTGCCGGCCATTGAGCGAGGTTGTTCCGCCGGCGATGACCACGGCCAGGTTGTCGCCGCCCTGGATGTTGCCCTCGTAGTACAGGTGGAAGTCGGGGTCGGCCTGCAAGGTGGCCCGCCCTTGCGCATCGGCTTTCTGGCCGAAGCTCAGGCGCGTCAGGCGCAGTTCGCCGTCTTCATCGCGCGAGGAGTAATTGGACAGGATGTCGCCCTGGAGACTGGCGCCTTGCATGACGTGGATGTTCCGCACCCAGGCGTTGTCCGAGATCTGGATGGCCGCCTTGCGGCCCGAGAGCGGACCGGACAGGTCATAGTTGCTGACCAGCGCGCCTTGCAGGATTTCGGGCGGGGTCTGGTACTGGCCGTTGATCTTCCATAGCCACGAACCACGATAGTCGGCTTCGTCGCCCGATGCATTATGCCCGAAGTCGAACAGGGCGCCCACGCCGTCCTGTCCCTCGGCGCGCACCTCGCCCTGCTGCACGATATTGTGGTGGCGCCCGTAGCTGAACTGCAGGCCGCGGCCGTACCAGCCGTGGGCGTGGATGCGCGTGGCCTGGGGGATGATCAATGTGTTTTCGCTGCCGTCCACGCGCACGCCACCCCCGCCGGGGCCGGCGCTGAGCAGGTCGGCGGCCTGAGTGATGGTGTTGCGCTCGCCATAGATGTGCAGTCCCAGGCCCTGGGTGGCCTGGTTGTACTGGCCGGGCAGGTAGGCCGTGCCCTCGGCGTTGCGCGCGAAGAACCCGTTATTGTTGGTCAGCGTGACGTCGTTGCCGTAGACCGAATAGCCGAAAAAATTGCGTCGGTCGATGTCCAGGCCCAGATCCTGCAGGACGGCTATTTCCGCTTCCATGAAGGTCGTGTAGTTGCGGTAGTCCTGATGACTTGTCAAACCGTTGCGCAATTCGATGTTGCTCAAGTAGTTCGTATCTACACCGGCCTGTGGTGCATTGTGGTTGATCAGGATGCTGACGGGGACGCCTGGCATGGCGCCGTCGAGCACTTCTTGCACGTGCTGTCCGGTGAAGTAGCCCTGGTCCTTGCGCAGGTCGAAGGCGTTAGGATCGTAGGGGTTGTTGCAGGGGACGCAAAGTATGGCCTGGAGTGGCTTGGCCGGGTTGCCATTGTCGTCGCGCAAGCCGGCCGTCCAGCGGGTCAAGTAGGAGAAGAAGTAAGGCGTGGCAGTGCCCGGGCCGTACAAATCGAAGATTCTCTTCGTAATGCCCATTGCATGGCCCAGTTCGTTGAATATGGTGGCGGTGTAGTCAAACTGGCCCGTCAGAGGAAGCTGGCTGGGCGTGCCGGGCGCGGTATCGAACGGTAATGGGCCTACGCTGATCACGGCCTGCGCTTGGTGGAACTCGCTTTCTTTCAGCTGATTCGACAAGGCCGCTTGCAAAGCAGTTATGGCCAGGAAGTTCGGATCGCTCTTGTCTGAGGTATCAATGCTGTAGACACCGGCGTTGGCGTCGTCATACGTGCCCAGATTGATGATGGCCGGCCGGTAGCCTGGCTTCAGCGTCAGCATTTCCGCCCAGCGCTCGAGCGCCGCGCGGATTTTGCGGCGGCCGTTTTCATCGATGGCGAAGGTGGATTCACGGCTGCCTATGTTGCTGATGTCGTAGACGCCGTCGCCGGGGTTGTAGATGCGAAACTCGAAGACCGCCTCGCCCTTTTTGTTGTAGATGGTTTCGCTTTGATAGGCATGCGTATTGGCCGAGGCCAGGGCAAGCAAGGCAATGCTGAATATGGCTTTGATCTTGAAGTCC
>NZ_CBCOPU010000009.1:0-2245 GCF_965112015.1 Alcaligenes sp. Marseille-Q7550 | reverse complement strand
GGCGGCTACGACGACAAGGACCGGCTGCTGGTCAAGGCCGCGGCCACCTTCCGCGTCGTGCGCGGCAGTTGAACCCGGCCTCCGGAACGAGCCGGCGTGCGAGCTCCGGCTAGCTCCGCTCCCCCTCGGACGAACTCTCCCGGGCGTTGCGCTTGAACAGCCCCGCCATCTCGGCGGCCGCTTCGCGCATGGGCCCGGCAAACTGCAACAGCTCCGCCATGGAGCGCTGCGCCGTGGCGGCATGGCAGGCCAACGCCGCCACCACGTGTCCCTGCTCATCCTGTACCGGCACGGCGATGGCCACCATGCCGCGCACGAACTCCTCATTGTCGATGCCGATGCGCTGGCTGCGTATCCCCTGCAGCTCTGCCTCCAGGCGGGTCCGATCAGCAATGGTGCGCGGCGTCAGCGCCGCCAGCGTGATCCGGTCCAGCAGCTGGCGGCGCTGCACGTCCGGCGCCAAGGCCAGGAACAGCTTGCCGCTGGCCGTGCAATGCAAAGGCACGCGCGCGCCGATTTCCATGCGCAACTGCAGCCGCATGGGCTCGGGACTTTCCACCCTGGACAGATATTGCACGGTGTCGCCGGCCAGCGCCGTCAGGTTGCAGGATTCGCCGATGATACCCACCAGCCGCCCCAGTATGTGCCGGCTGGCGCGCAGAAAATGCGGCGAGCCCAGCAGGCCCGCCGCCAGATGATGGGCGCGCGGACCGGGCATGTAGCCGCCGTCGCCCGGCACGCGCATGACATAGGCCGCCTGCTCCAGCGACTGCAGGATGCGCAGCAGGCTGGTCTTGGGCAGCCCCGTGCGTTGCGCCAACTGGGCCAGGGTCTGGGCGTACTGCGTATGCGCCAGTTGCTCCAGCACGGTCAGAACCCTCAAGGGACGGCAATCCTCTGCCTGCATCACGGCCTCGCTACCTGAAAAATGAAACGGAAATGATACTTAGCGTTCCAGGTGCGGAACTTTCCGTGTTTACCCTATAAATGTTTCAAGCCTGAATCTTCAGACTGGCGGCACGAACAGAACTGGAGTGAGGCAATGGACACCACTGAAAGCGTTGACTATGTCATCGTGGGAGCGGGATCGGCCGGCTGCGTGCTGGCCAACCGGCTCAGTGAAAACGGCAAGTACACCGTCTGCCTGCTGGAGGCCGGGCCGCCGGACAGCAATCCCTGGATACACATTCCCATCGGCTACGGCAAGACCATGTTCAACCCCCGGCTGAACTGGGGCTTCCACACCCAGCCCGACCCCAACATGCTGAACCGGGAGATCTATTGGCCGCGCGGCAAGACCCTGGGCGGCTGCAGCTCCATCAACGGCCTGATCTACGTGCGCGGCCAGAAGCAGGACTACGACCACTGGGCCGCGCTGGGCAATGAGGGCTGGTCCTGGGACGAGTGCCTGCCGTATTTTCGCCGCATCGAGAACAACGACCTGGGCCCCGGCCCCACGCGCGGCACCCAGGGACCGCTGCACGCCACCAGCATACGCACCCGCAACGAACTGGTGGACGCCTTCATCGCCTCGGCCGAACGCAGTTCCAGGTGGCCGCGCGATTCGGGACGCAGTTGGCAGACCGAAAAGGTGCAGCCGGAGAAATCGTGCACCTTGCCGCCGGCCATGTCCGCCGACAGGGTCCCGAAATGGAACTGGATGTCGGGCGTGGCGGCCTCGGGCAAGGCCTTGCAGAAGATGGCGCCCTGATTGATGCCGATGGACAGCGGCCCGCCGCGAAACAGCAGCCATTGCAGCCCCATGCTGGCCTTGCCCCAGAGCGAGCGCAGCCTGTCGTTGTCGCTGATGGGCCTGTTCACCTCGTAGATCAGGCGAAATTGCAGGTGGTCCTGCAGGTTGCGGCCCACCCCGGCCATGTCGCGCACCACGGGAATGCCGAATTTCTGCAGCATGGCGGCCGGGCCTATGCCCGAGAGCTGCATGAGCTGGGGCGACTGCAGGGCGCCGGCCGACAGGATCACCTCGCGCCGCGCCCGCAGGGTCTTGATCACTCCGTCCTGGCGATAGCGCACGCCCACGGCGCGGCCCTGCTCGGTGAGGATGGCGCTGGCCTGGGCCAGGGTCTTGATGCGCAGATTGGGCCGCTCCCGCGCCGGGTTCAGGAAGGCCACGGCGGTCGAGCAGCGCCGGCCGCGGTGCGTGGTCAACTGGTAGTAGCCTGCGCCTTCCTGGTCGCCGGTGTTGAAGTCCTGCACGCGCGGGATGCCGTTGCGTTCGGCCGGG
>NZ_CBCOPU010000008.1:0-2748 GCF_965112015.1 Alcaligenes sp. Marseille-Q7550 | reverse complement strand
TGGCCTCTCCCACCCAATGGTGGAAAGCCGGCACCATGTGCCCGCCCATCTCCAGGATGAATACGGGCAAGCCCAGCGCAGCCGCCAGCCAGAAGCGCTTGCGTATGGTGTCGTAGGCCTGCCGGGCGCGCTCGGCCGGGTCGTTGGCGGCTGCTGCGCTTGCCTGTCTGGCCGGATAGCCCGCCTTGCCCACGGCCTCGATCAGAGCGCCGGCCGCCACGCCTTGCAGGCTCTGCACGTGAGCCTTGCCGGTGGCCAGGTTGACCGTCGCGGCCTGCACGCCGGGCACCTTCAGCAGCGCTTTTTCCACGCGGCCCACGCAGGAAGCGCAAGTCATGTCCTGCACATCCAGAACCACTTCCTGGGAAGGCACGTGGTAGCCGCCTTTTTCCACGGCCTGGATGATTTCCTGTACAGGCGGCGCTCCGTCGAAATCCACGGTTGCCTTCTGCGTGGCCAGGTTCACCTGGGCCTGCCGCACGCCGGGGACCTTGGCGATGATCTTCTCCACCCGGCTGACGCAGGAGGCGCACGTCATGCCCTCCACGCCCAGCGTCAGGCGCGAGCCGTTGTCCGAAGTGCTTGTTGTCATGAGAATCACCTATGAGATGTCTTGGATGATTCCACTTTAGAGCTTGACCCGATGGGAAGGTCAACACCTACGAGAAAAAGCCGGAGGCCTTCTCTCAGACTGGGTGTGCAGCAGAAAAACAGCGCCCCTTTCCTGGGCGCTGCGTGTGCCGGACCAGGCAGGTCTGGATTTAGTAGGCCACGAAGTGGTCGTGCCTGCCATGCCATTGCCTGACCTCTGCCGCCACCTGTTCACGGCTCAGCGTGCCGCCCTGCGAGGTTCTATGGTTTGGGTCAAGTCGTTTTAGGCAATAACTTGGATGGATCGAAGGCTTGTCCGCTTTTCCATACCGCATAGGCGATGCGCAACAGCTTGCGCGCCAGAATCACAATCGACTCTGTGCCCGCCAGGCCTCGAGCTCGATACGCCTCATACAGCGGTTTACATGCCGTACTACGGCACGCCGACATCGCTGCCAAGTACAGTTGTCGGCGCAGCAGGGCTGGCCCACGCTTGCTGATACGGCGACGTCCTCGTTTGGCCCCGGAGTCATTGGGTCGGGGATCCAATCCGCTATACGCCACCAAGGCATCCGCGTTGGCGAAGGGGATACGATTGAGCAGCTCCGTTAACACGGACGCTGTCTGCTGGCCAATGCCCGTGACGCTGCGCAAGCGTTGATACCCCTGTTCGAGCTGTGGATCGCCGGCAATCAAGCGCTGTATTGGCCGATCCATTGAAGCCAGAACAGCCTCAAACCCCTGCTGCAACGCGTGGATATCCACACCCGATACATCCACATCCGCAAACGCCTGACGTAAGGCGCCCTGGTGAGCGATGACTTGAGCGCGACGAGACAGCAGCTGGCGTAGCTGTTGCTGTTGGATGCTGAGCGGTTGCCAGGCCTGCAAGCTGGATTGATGCTCTTGCAGGTAGCGGGCAATCACCTCGGCATCAAGGCTGTCGGTCTTGCCCCGGCTGCCCAAGGCCCGCGCATAGTAAAAGACGTCGCGAGCGTTCAGAATAAACACCGTCAGGCCATGAAGATGAGCCAACTGAGCCAGCAAGGCGTGATAACGGCCCGTTGACTCCATCGCAATTTGAGCCTGTTCGGGCACCGTCTTTAACCAGCGCGTAATACCAGCCGCCGTGTTGGCAATGGTGCAGGGCCGTTCGCCCGCTACGCTGATGACCACGTCAGCCTTGGCGACATCGGCGCCGATATAAAGCCTAGTCGTTTGCATGGGAGCACCTCCTGAGCGCATTATGAACAATGTCGGGGTGTACGCCATCGGGCTCGTTAACTTGCGTTCAGATCGGCGGTCGCGGTTCAAGGAACAGCGCCGCTCAGTTCCTTATCGACGATGATGGGTGGGGCAGGAGAGTTCTCGCAGTGTCGGTCCGGCGATGGCCGATAGTTCACAGTGTCCCTCCACCCCGACACCTTAACCATACAAGTTCGCGCCCCGCCCGCCCCAGTATCCTGACCAGGGAACCCGCGCGCAGCGCGGGCGAAGGACCCAGCCAAGCCGGCCCGCCCCGGCCGGCCTTGCGAGAATCCGAGCTTCTTTCTGCTTGGCCCAAACAGCTCGCCAAACACGGAGGAATCCCCGGAATTCTTCGAAGAACTCAAAAAAAAAACCCTGGCTACGGGAGCCAGGGTTCTGCCGTCCGGCCTTGGCGGCCGGCGTACATGCTTCAATTGCCGGGGCGCATATTGCTCGAGAGCACGTTGATGATGCGCTTGGCCGTGGGCGTGGTCTGCTCCTGGCCATTCTGGTCCAGCACGGTCACGCGCGTCGCGTTGCCCTGGCCCGTCAGCTTGATGCGCAGCGGCACGGCTTCGGCGGTATTGCGGCTGCCGAAGATGCGGCCGATGATGTTCTGCTGCTCGATCTTCTCGCCGGTATCGGAGTCCAGATAGCGGATGAAGAACTCGCCGGCGGAACGGTCCCGATCCTCGACGGAGAAGCCGGCCGAATCGATGGCCACCCCGACCCGGCGCCATGCCCGGTCGAAGGACTCGTTCAGCAACAGCTCAGCCTGGCCGGCGGCGTCCAGCGTCTGCACCTGGGCGGCCGACGGATCCTTGGAAGCGTTGGCGACCTGCTCGCGGGCGGAATCGATGTCCGACCCCAGGAACACCATCATGCGGGCCAGCATGGCGGCGTTAAGGC
>NZ_CBCOPU010000007.1:0-3143 GCF_965112015.1 Alcaligenes sp. Marseille-Q7550 | reverse complement strand
GCAGGGCCAGGACATCGCTTCCCTGTTCCGTCAGCACCGCATCTTCGGGCCGCGCGAAAAACTCGTGCGCCAGGCCCTGGAGCGCATCCCGGACGCCGCCTGCCCGGCCGCCGTGCTGCACGCCCACGACATAGACAGGCCCATCAAGGGCCTGCGCCCGGCCGGCCGCCAGAACGATCCCTGGGAAGAAATGCGTCGCCTGACCTTGCGTATCGCCGTGGCGACACGACCGGCCCGCGCCTGACTTCCCAACGCCCCGAACCCTTTATTTGTTGCGATAATGCTCTCTTGAACCGGAGAGTTTCACGGCTATGAACGACATCACCCATACCTCCGCCGCCCAGCAAGCCGGCGACCTGCCCACCCTCATGCGCGACCTGGGCGTGCGCGCCCAGGCCGCTGCGCGCCGCATGCGCGCCGCCAGCGGCAAGGCCAAGGCCGACGCCCTGCGCCACATGGCCGACGCCCTGATGGAGCAGAAGGTCCAGTTGCAGGCCGCCAACGAGCTGGACCTGCAGGCCGCGCGCGAGCGTCAGATCGCGCCGGCCATGATCGAGCGCCTGGCCCTGTCGGACAAGGCCCTGCACATCATGACCACGGGCCTGCGCCAGATCGCGGACATGGACGATCCGGTCGGGCAGATCAGCGCCTCGCGCACCCGCCCTAACGGCATGCGCGTGGCGCAGATGCGCGTGCCCCTGGGCGTGATCGGCATCATCTACGAATCCCGGCCCAACGTCACCATCGACGCGGCCGCCCTGTGCCTGAAGTCGGGCAATGCCACCATCCTGCGCGGCGGCAGCGAGGCCTTCCATTCCAACCAGGCGCTGGCGCGCATCATCGCCGACGGCCTGGAGCGCGCCGGACTGCCCAAGGAAGCCGTTCAGGTCGTGCCCACCACCGACCGCGACGCCGTGGGCCTGCTGGTCACCATGAATGATTTCGTGGACGTCATCGTGCCGCGCGGCGGCAAGAGCCTGATCCAGCGCCTGAGCGACGAAGCCACCGTGCCCCTGATCAAGCACCTGGACGGCAACTGCCACGTCTATGTGGACGAATTCGCCGACCTGGAGAAGGCGGCGCGCATCGTGTTCAATGCCAAGACCTACCGCTACGGCATCTGCGGCACCATGGAAACCCTGCTGGTGCATCGCAATATCGCCCCCGCCTTCCTGCCCGGCGCCGCCCGTCAGTTGCAGGAAAAGGGCGTGGAGCTGCGCGGCTGCGAACAGACCCGCGCCCTGGTCTCGAACGTGACACCGGCCACCGAATCCGACTGGGAAACCGAATTCGCCGCGCCCATCCTGGCAGTGCGCATCGTCGACTCCATGGAGCAGGCCATGGATCATATCGCCCGCTACAGCTCCGAGCACACGGAATCCATCGTCACGGAGAACCTGAGCAACGCCGAACGCTTCCAGCGCGAGGTGGACTCCAGCTCCGTCATGGTGAACCTGCCGACCTGTTTCGCCGACGGCTTCGAGTACGGCCTGGGCGCCGAAATCGGCATCTCCTCCAATCGCCTGCACGCCCGCGGCCCCGTCGGTCTGGAAGGACTGACGACCTATAAATGGGTGCTGCACGGCGACGGCCAGTTGCGCGGTTAGACCATGCTCTGGCTCAAGGCTTTCCACATTCTGTTCGTCACGTCCTGGTTCGCGGGCCTGTTCTACCTGCCGCGCATCTACGTCAACCTGGCCCAGGACCACGACGCTGCAAGCCGCGAAACGCTGCTGGGCATGGCCCGGCGGCTGTATCGCTTCATGACGCCCCTGGCCATCCTGACGCTGCTCACCGGCCTGGGGCTGTTTTTGTACTACGGCATAGGCAAGGGACAAGGCTGGATGCATGCCAAGCTGGCTCTGGTCCTGACGCTGTTTGCCTTCCATGGCGTGTGCGGACGCTTCCTGCGGAAGTTCCAGCAGGGGCTGAACACCCGCTCGCACATCTTCTTCCGCTGGTTCAATGAATTTCCGGTCATCGTTCTGCTGCTGGTCCTCATCCTGGTGGTTGTAAAACCCTTTTAATGCACTCTTCATGTCAGACCAACCCGAACGCAAGACACTAAGCCTGGTGTCAGGCAACAAAAAGAAAAGCGCCAGCACCGAACCACGCACGCGCTCCGGCGCGCGCGCGCGCGTCGTCAGCCAGCAGGAACGCCAGCAAGGCGCTCCCAAACGCGAACCCCGACCTTACGCCGGCAAGCGCGAGCAGGAACGTCCCGCCTTCAACCGCGACCAGGACCGCCGCCCCCCATCCGGTGAACGGCGCGAGTTCTCCGGCGAGCGCCGTGAGCGACCCGCCTTCAACCGCGACCAGGAACGCCGTCCCCAGTCCGGTGAGCGGCGCGAGTTCTCCGGTGAGCGCCGCGAATCGGCCAGTCGCAGCAGCAGCCTATTCAGTCCGGCCAAGAACGGCGACGCCTTTCCACAGTACGATTCGCCCATCAAGAAAGTGGACAGCCCGCAGGCGCCCCGTCCGGGCCAACGCCTGCACGACGCCAGCATCCAGCAGACTGAGCGAGTGCAGATCAAGGCCGCCCAGACCGAACAGTACCGCCTGTTCGCTCCTTGCCCGCAGGGTCTGGAAGAAGCCCTGGCGGCCGAGCTCCAGGACCTGGGCTACGATCACGTCCAGGCCGGCCGCGCCGGCTGCCATTTCGTTGCCGACTGGATCGGCGTCATGCGCGCCAACCTGTCCTCGCGTCTGGCCACCCGCATCCTGCTGGAACTCTCGCACGCGCCAGTCGGCAACGAAGACGATATCCTGGCCCTGGCCCGCCTGACGCCCTGGGAACGCTGGTTCGGCCCCGAGCAGACCCTGCGCGTGGACACCTCGGCCGTGCGCAGCCCCATGCAGAGCCTGCAATACTGCAATCTGCGCGCCAAGGACGGCATCTGCGACCGCCTGCGCGAACTGGAAGGCGCGCGCCCGTCCATCGACACCGTACGGCCCGACGCCCGCGTGCACCTGTTCCTGGACGAGACCACCGCTACTTTCTACCTGGACACCAGCGGCGAATCCCTGTTCAAGCGGGGCTGGCGCCACGACAAGGGCGACGCGCCCTTGCGCGAGAACCTGGCCGCCGGCCTGCTGGCCCTGTCGGGCTGGGATCCCTCCAAACCGCTGCTCGATCCGTTCTG
>NZ_CBCOPU010000006.1:0-4147 GCF_965112015.1 Alcaligenes sp. Marseille-Q7550 | reverse complement strand
GCAGGGCGCATGCCCTGGCTGCGGGCGAACCTTTGCATTTTTCCCGCTCGACGCGCTGGGCCGTCCAGGAGGAGCCCACCCGCGAATCCGACATCACCTCCTATAACAATTACTATGAATTCGGCACCGGCAAGGAAGACCCTTCCCGTTACGCCGGCGCCCTGAAGACAGAGCCCTGGACGCTGGTCGTCGACGGTCTGGTGGGCAAGCCCCTGAAGCTGGACATGGACCAGATCCTCAAGCTGGCGCCCCTGGAGGAACGCGTCTATCGCTTGCGCTGCGTGGAGGCCTGGTCCATGGTGGTGCCCTGGGTGGGCTATTCCCTGTCCGAACTGATCAAGCGCGCCGAACCTCTGGGCGACGCCCGCTTCGTGCGCTTCGAGACGGTGCGCGACGAGGGCGCCATGCCCGGGCTGCGTTCCGGCATCCTGGACTGGCCCTACGCCGAGGGGCTGCGCCTGGACGAGGCCATGCATCCGCTGACCTTATTGGCCACCGGCCTGTATGGCAAGTCCCTTCCCAAGCAGAACGGCGCGCCCGTGCGCCTGATCGTGCCCTGGAAGTACGGCTTCAAGTCCGCCAAGTCCCTGGTGCGCATCACCCTGACCGATTCCATGCCGGTGTCCAGCTGGATGCAGGTCGCCCCGCACGAGTACGGCTTCTACGCCAACGTGAATCCGGCCGTGCCCCATCCTCGCTGGAGTCAGGCGACCGAGCGCGTCATCGGCTCGGGTTTCTTCGCCGCCAAGAAGCCGACCTTGCCGTTCAACGGCTACGCCGAGGACGTGGCCGGCCTGTATGCGGGCATGGACCTGAAGCGGAACTACTGATGGCGACCTGGAAGGCTGCGCAAGTCGGCCGGTTCAAGCCGCTGGTATTCCTGCTGGGCCTGTATCCTTTGTTGCGCTGGATCTGGCTGGGCTTCATGGGCGGCCTGACCGCCAATCCCCCGGAATTCCTGACGCGCTCCAGCGGCCTGTGGGCCTGGGTGTTCCTGCTCCTGACCCTGGCGGTCACGCCGTCGCGGCGCCTGCTGGGGCAGCCGGCCCTGGTGCGAGTGCGACGCATGCTGGGCCTGTTCGCTTTCTTCTATGCCGCGCTGCATACTGCCGCCTGGGCCTGGTGGGACCGTTCCGGCGACTGGCTCTCCATGTGGCACGACATCCTTCAGCGCCCCTTCATCACGCTCGGGGCCGTGGCGACCGTGCTGATGCTGGTGCTGGCAGCAACCTCCACCCATGGTTGGCAGCGCCGGCTGGGCCGCCGCTGGTCCAGCCTGCATCGCAGCGTCTATGCCGTGGCCATCTTGTCGGTGGTGCACTTCTATCTGGTCAGGGCGGGCAAGAACGATGTGCTGGACGTCTTCGTATATGGCGCGGTGTTCCTGGGGCTGATGCTGCTGCGCAAATGGCCGGGCGCCGACCGCCAGTCGGCCTAGTCTCAGAAGCGCCTGGTCCGGCGCCTGCGGCGCATCGCGGCTTCATGGATGCGGCCCTGGCCCGCCGGACAAGCGCCGGCGCTCAGTTCAGACTCTTCAGTATGGCCAGGGTTTCCGCGTCCAGCACGCCGTCAAAGCGCGAGGGCCGGTAGTGCATCTGGAAGGCGGCGATCACATTCTGCGTGGCCTTGTCGAAGATGCCGGTCTCCGGCGTCTCGTAGCCCGCCTTGCGCAGCAGGGCCTGCACCTCGGCGGCCTGCGGCAAGGGCAGGGCGGCGTACTGCGCCTGCAGCTGGCGCGCCTGCGCCTCGTTGTACCAGCGGCCTATGCCGGCCTGGGCCAGTTCCTTCCAGGGAAACAAGGGGCCTGGATCCTGCTTGCGCTGCGGAGCCAGGTCGCTGTGGCCGATGATGTTGCGCGGGGCGACGCCATGACGCTGCGCCAGGTCCTGCAGCAGGATGGTCAGCGTCTTGATCTGTTCCGGCGTGTACGGCACCCAGCGGCCGTCGTCCAGGCGCCCCAGATTGACGATTTCGATGCCTATGGATCCGGTGTTCAGGTCCGTGAAACCGTACCAGGAACCCAGTCCGGCGTGCCAGGCGCGCCGGTTCTCGTCGACCAGGCGGTAGACGGTGGGACGGCGTTCGTCGGTGATCAGGTAATGGGCGCTGACATCGCGCTGGGTCAGCACTTTCAGCGACGTCATGTTGTTCAGGGCCGTGTAGTGTACGACCAGATAGCGCACGCGGCTGTTCTGGCCTTTGGCCTTGTAGCTGTCGTCGATCTTCAGGGGGCCGCTGCCGCCGCAGGCGGCCAGCAGGGCGGCCAGCGACAGAATGCCGGCCCGGGCGCCGCGTCGCAGCAGGGAGGAAGCCAGAGTCATGATCTTTCCTTGAGCAGGTTCCTAGCGGCCGGCCAGGAACAGGAATATGCAGGGGATCTTGTCCAGGTCCGGAGCCCGGCGCTCGCGCCATTGCTCGATGGTGGCGGTGCGCACCCATTCCTGGGAGGTCGTCAGCCCGCGCGCCACGCACAGGCGCGTGCCGGGCTTGAGCGTTTGCAGGAGCGTGGCGAACATGGCTGCATTGCGGTAGGGGGTTTCGATCAGGATCTGGGTCTGCTTCAGCGACTGCGAGACGCTTTCCCATTGCTTGAGCTGCTTGGCCCGGGCGGCGCCGTCCACCGGCGCGTAGCCGTGGAAGGCGAACTGCTGCCCGTCCAGACCGCTGGCCATCAGGCTCAGCAGGATGGACGAGGGGCCTACATGGGGCCGGACGATAATGCCCATGTCGTGCGCCATGGCAACGACGGTTGCGCCGGGGTCGGCGACGGCAGGGCAGCCCGCTTCCGACACCAGGCCGATGTCCTGGCCCGCCAGGGCCGGCTTGAGCCAGTCGCGCAGTTCGCCGGGCTTGTTGCCGCGCTTGTCCAGGGTGTGGATGGTGATCTCCTGCAAGGGGGCGGCGGTGCCCACCAGCTTCAGGAAGGCGCGTGCCGTCTTGGCGTTCTCGGCGATGAAGATGGTCAGTTCGCGCTACTGGGACCTGAACCTGTCGGGCTACAAGTCCGACAGCGACATTGCCACGGTGGGCGGCACCAACGTGCTGGGCAAAGGCCATTCCTTCGGCCTGCGCCTGAGCTACTCGCCCGACTACCAGGCGCCCTGGTACCACAGCTTTTCCATGGGCCTGGATTACAAGCGTTTCAGCGAATCGATCCGCTTCGGTGGCGACAAGGACGACGTGCCCATCACCTACGTGCCCCTGTCCCTGGGCTACAGCGGCTACCGCTACACCGAGCAGTCCCAGAGCATGGTGGCCCTGGACCTGGTGGCCAGTCCGCGCAGCTTCATGGGCATAGGCAGCAACGACGACGAATTCGACTACAAGCGCTACCGCGCCAATCCCAGCTTCGCCCTGCTCAAGCTCAACGCTTCCCACACCCAGGGCCGAGACTGGCAGCTGCACGGCCGCGTAGCCGGACAGATCGCCACCGGTCCGCTGATCTCCAACGAGCAGTTCTCGGCCGGCGGCAGCGGCACGGTGCGCGGCTATCTGGCCGCCGAGCGTTCCGGCGACGACGGCTACATGGGCAGCGCCGAGCTGCGTACGCCCTCCCTGAACCGCTGGCTCGGTCCGCGCGTGAATGAATGGCGCTTCTATGCCTTCGCGGACGCCGCCCGCATCCGCCTGCAGGACCCGCTGCCCGAGCAGGAAGCGCATTTCACCCTGGCCAGCGTGGGCCTGGGCAGCCGCATTCAACTGATGGACTGGCTGTCGGCCAACGTGGATTGGGCCTACCCGCTGCGGGACGGCGCCAATACCCGCAAACATGAACCCCGCTGGCATTTCAACGTGCGCGCCAGCTTCTAACCCTCTTCTCTCTGTATCCGGAGCATACGAATCATGCAACGCTACATCATGTTCCTGCTGGTGTTCATCGCCAGCTTTCTGCCGGCGGCCGCTCAGGCCTGGTGGCAACCCGACTGGACGTACCGCAAGCCCATTTCCATCGACGCGTCCGTCGAAGGCGCCAACCTGCAGGACGGCCTGGGCCGCACGCCCGTGCTGGTGCGCCTGCATACCGGCAACTTCACCTTCGACGGCGTGAACGACAACGGGTCGGACCTGCGCTTCGTGCTGGACGATGACAAGACCGTGCTCAGCCACCAGATCGAGACCTTCGATCCGTTGCTGGGCATCGCCCTGA
>NZ_CBCOPU010000005.1:0-4793 GCF_965112015.1 Alcaligenes sp. Marseille-Q7550 | reverse complement strand
CTGACGCCTCCGCCGCTGTCGGCCTGGCCGGACATCCACTGGGCGCCCGACTACAACAAGTCCCGCCAGGTGGACCTGAACACCCTGACGCCGGCCGAGGTCGCCTCCTGGAAGCCTGGCGAGACCCTGCTGCTGTCCGGCAAGATGCTGACCGGCCGCGACGCCGCCCACAAGCGCATCCAGGACATGCTGGAAAAGGGCGAGTCCCTCCCCGTGGACTTCACCAATCGCGTCATCTACTACGTGGGCCCTGTCGATCCCGTGGGCGACGAGGTCGTGGGTCCTGCGGGCCCGACCACGGCGACTCGCATGGACAAGTTCACCGACATGATGCTGTCCAAGACCGGCCTGATCGCCATGATAGGCAAGGCCGAGCGCGGCCCGGTCGCCATCGATTCCATCCGCGCCCACAAGTCGGCCTACCTGATGGCGGTGGGCGGTTCCGCCTACCTGGTGTCCAAGGCCATCCGCGGCGCCAAGATCGTTGCCTTCGAGGACCTGGGCATGGAAGCCATCTACGAGTTCGACGTCAAGGACATGCCTGTGACGGTGGCCGTGGATTCCGAAGGCGTGTCGGTGCACAATACCGGCCCGGCCGAATGGCGCAAGCGCATTGCCGAGATCCCGCTGGTCGCGATCTGAGCCCGGCGCGGCGGGACGTCCGTCCCGGCCGCATGAAGCATGAAAAAGCCCGCGCATTTGAACTGACCCCCGAAAGTTGGACATTGATCCAACCTTCGGGGGTTTTACATGGCGAAATATGATGTGGACTTCAAGCTGGAAGTGGCACGGGACTATTGGTCCGGGTCGCTAGGGGCCCGGGCATTGGCCGGGCGATATGGGCTCGATCATGGGACGGTGCGCCGCTGGGCCGCGCAGTACCGAGAGCATGGCGAGGCGGGATTGCACAAGAAGCACAGCGGTCACTACGGCGCCGAGTTCAAGCTGTCCGTGTTGAGTCGGATGTGGCAAGAGGGCTTGTCTTGCCGCCAAGCCGCGGCGCGGTTCGACGTGCGCGGCGGCCATGGCGTCGTGAGGCGGTGGGAACGCGAGTATCATGAAGGGGGCCTTCGCGCCCTGACCCCCAACCCTCGCCCAGGCCGCTCCCCGACGATGAAATCCCCCAAACCTCCAACCCTTACGCCTTCGCCCTGCGAGGACACGCGCACGCTGGAGCAGTTGCGCCAAGAGAACGAATATCTGCGCGCGGAGAATGCGTACTTAAAAAAATTGAGGGCCTTGCGTCAGGAAAAAGCGCTGGCCGCGCAGAAAAAGCGCGGGTCGTGCTCGAATTGAGGCAAGGCCACACCTTGGCCGTGCTGCTGAAGGTGGCCGGGCTGTCGCGCAGCACGTTCTACTACCAGGCCAAGGCACTGGGCGCGGCCGATCCCTGCGCCGGGCTGAAGGCGCGCATCCGCGCGCTGTACGACCAGCACCAGGGCCGCTATGGCTACCGGCGCATCACGGCGGCGCTGCGCCGGGCCGGTGAGCTCATCAACCACAAGGCCGTCCAGCGCGTGATGCAGACGCTGGGACTGAAGTCCTTGGTGCGCCCGAAGAAATACCGTTCGTACCGAGGCGAGCAGGGCCGTGTGGCGCCGAACCTGCTGACGCGCCAGTTCCAGGCCGACAGGCCCAACCAGAAGTGGGTGACGGATGTGACCGAGTTCAAGGTCGGCGCCGACAAGCTGTACCTCTCGCCGGTGATGGACCTGTACAACGGCGAGATCGTGGCCTACGAGACCAGCCTGCGCCCCGTGTTCCAGCTCGTGGGCAGCATGCTCCAGAAAGCGCTGGCCCGGCTCGCACCCACGGATCGCCCGCTGCTGCACTCCGATCAGGGCTGGCAGTACCAGCAGCCCCAGTACCGGCGTCTGCTCGCTGAGCAAGGCGTGATTCAGAGCATGTCGCGCAAGGGAAACTGCCTGGACAATGCCGCCATGGAAAGCTTCTTCGGTACGCTCAAGGCCGAGTTCTTCCACCTGAACCGCTTCGAGAGCATCGAGCAGCTCCAGGCCGGCATCGGCCAGTACATCCACTACTACAATCACGAACGCATCAAGCTCAAGCTAAAAGGCCTGAGCCCGGTGCAGTACCGAGCTCAGGCCTTCGGGCTTTAGGCTCTGACCGTCCAACTTTCGGGGGTCAGTTCACGCATGCGGGTTTTTTTATGGCGGTTCAGCCGGCCTATTCGAACTTGCCCTTGGGGTGGCGCATCAGGTAGCGATACACATAGCCTGGATAGGCCAGCACCAGGAACAAGGCGAAGGTGATGGTGTAGAACACCCAGGTCTGGCTGAAGGGATTGCCGATGCTGGCTTCGAAGGCGAAGCCCAGGGCGCCGACGATGCCGTAGAACGCACAGACTTCCAGCAAGCGGAAAAAAAAGCTCTTGTGGACGTTCTGGCCTCTTGCGCGCCAGGCCGGAAAGTAGAACACTGCCGCGGCCACAGCCAGCGCCAGCGCCACCTTGCCCAGCATGGCGGGCGTGGAGCTCAGGCCCGAGCTGCGGCCGATCAGGCTGTAGATGCCCAGGCCCAGCGCCGTCACCACGGCCAGGAACACCACGCCGCTGAACAACTGCAGCCAGGCGGGACGCGGCGTTTCTCCCCGCGCGGACCAAGGCAGAACCAGCAAGGGTTTCTCCACGAAGAACGGCAGATTGGCCGTGATCAGCGAAAGAACGATCAGCACCCAGATGGAAAGGCTTTGGTCCATGTCGTCACCTCGATCAGAATTGCAGGGATGCCTGGATCACGCGGATGCAGGTGTCCATCAGGCCGCCGGGCAGCAGGCCCAGGCCGATGATCAACACGCCGTTCACCAGCATGACGGCCTTGGTGAACACGCCTGTCGCCAAAGGATGCGCTTCGCCTTCAGGCTCGTCGAAGTAGGCAACCTTGACCACGCGCAGGTAGTAGAACGCGCCGATCAGGGACATGACCACGGCGAAGACGGCCAGCCAGATGTAGCCTGCGCCGACCACGGCCTGCAACACGCTCAGCTTGGCGCCGAAGCCGGCCAGCGGGGGGATGCCGGCCAGCGAGAACATGGACAGCAGCCACACCAGGGCCAGGCCGGGATTGCGGCGGTTCAGGCCCTTCAGGTCGTCGATGTTCTCGCACTCGAAGCCGCGGCGGCTCAGCAACAGGATCAGGCCGAAGGTGCTCAGCGTGGTCAGCACGTAGATCACGACGTAGAACAAAGAGGCGCCGTAGGCCTGGGCGCTGGTCTGGCCGTCGAAGACGCCGGCCAGCAGGCCCAGCAGGATGAAGCCCATGTGCGAGATGGTGGAGTAAGCCAGCATCCGCTTGAGGTTCTTCTGCACGATGGCGGTCAGGTTGCCCAGCGCCAGCGACACCACGGCCAGCACCAGCAGCATGGGCTGCCAGTCCACGGCGATGCCGTGCAGGCCTTCGACCAGGAAACGCAGGGTCACGGCGAAGGCCGCCAGCTTGGGAGCCGCGCCGATGATCAGGGTGACCGTGGTGGGCGCGCCCTGGTAGACGTCAGGCGTCCACATATGGAAGGGAGCGGCGGTCAGCTTGAAGGCCAGGCCCGAGACCACGAACACCACGCCGAACACCAGAGCCAGGCGCTCGGCCTTGCCCGAGCCGATGACTTCGGCGATGCGGGTCAGTTCCAGATGGCCGGTGGCGCCGTAGATCATGGACATGCCGTGCAGCAGCACGCCGGAAGCCAGCGCGCCCAGCACGAAGTACTTCATGGCGGCTTCGATGGACTGGCGATGCTCGCGGCGCAGGGCCACCAGGGCGTACAAGGCGAAGGACATCAGCTCGACGCCCAGGTAGACCGTCAGCATGCTGTTGGCCGAGATCATGATCATCTGGCCCAGCAGCGCCATCAGCGACAGGGTGTACAGCTCGCCGCCGCGATCCAGCATGTCGCGCTGCTCGGCGTAGTCACGACCGTAGATCAGGGTGACGGCCACGGCCGCGCAGGACAGCAGCTTCAGGAAGTGGGACAGCTCGTCCACCACGAACAGACCGCCGAACGTGGTGCCGGTCATGCCCTGCGACCACTGCCAGGCGACGCCCAGCGCGACCACCACCAGCGTGCCCAGGCTGAGCACGAAGGTATTGTGGCGCTGCTTGTGCGCGCTGAAGGAGTCGAAAATCAGCACACACGAGGCCAGAACCAGGAGCAGAATCTCAGGCAGGGCCAGAGAAAAGTTGAAGGTAGTTTCCATAGTGTTTCGGCCTACAGTTTCGAGATGGAGACGTGTTGCAGCAGCGCTTCAACCGAAACGTGCATGACATCGGTGAATGGTTTTGGATAGACACCCATACCCAACACAGCAATCGCCATTACGCCAAGAACGAAGAACTCGCGGCTGCTCAGATCGCTCATGCCGGCAACGTTCTCGTTGCCCACGGGGCCGAAGGCCACGCGCTTGAGCATCCACAGCGAATAGGCCGCGCCGGTGATCAGGGCCGTGGCCGTCAGCAGGCCGATCCAGAAATTGTGTTCGACCGCGCCCATGATGACGGTGAATTCGCCGATGAATCCGCTGGTGCCGGGCAGGCCGCTGTTGGCCATGGAGAACAGCACGAAGAACGTCACGAAACGGGGCATCACGTTGACCACGCCGCCGTAGTCGGCGATGCGGCGGGTGTGCAGGCGGTCGTACAGCACGCCGATGCACAGGAACATCGCGCCGGAGACGAAGCCGTGCGAGATCATCTGCATGATCGCGCCTTCCATGCCGGTCGTGTTGAACACGAAGAAGCCCAGGGTAACGAAGCCCATGTGCGCCACGGACGAATACGCCA
>NZ_CBCOPU010000004.1:0-57256 GCF_965112015.1 Alcaligenes sp. Marseille-Q7550 | reverse complement strand
CATCAGGTTGCCCTGGCGCAGCCGGTGGCGGGTCATCTCCTCGGTGTCGTCCTCGTAGCCGAACATGGTCCATTGCATGATCAGGCTGTTGGGGCCGTTGGGAACGATCTGGCGCACGCCCAGTGTGTTCATCTCGCGCTGCACGATCAGGTTGGGCCAGATGGTCTGCATGGTGACCGACCAGGGCGAATCGAATTCCTTGATGTAGTCCAGGAAGCGCTCGTCGCGCAGGCGCAGGTCGTCCACGAAGGAGCGCATTTCCTTCTTGTTGTCCTCGCTGACCTCGGCGTACTTGTCCTCGGACTTGGCCGAGGCCATGTAGCCGTGGCGGCCGTGCACGGGATCCACGTACATCTGCGATTTGTTGCCCGCCACCAGCAGGCCGAACACCACCAGGAAGGAGTGCAGCAGCGTGGCGTGGTAGGGGTCCTTCAGGTTCTCGTGGTACATCTTCCAGTTGCAGGGCAGCTCGTTGCGGTAGTAGCCCAGGATCTTGAGCTTCTTGCCCGTGAAGACGGCCTCGAAGTCCTTCAGGATCTCGGGGGTCAGGTATTCCTGGATAGGCTCGACCTTGTCGCTGTACGAGGCGAAGATGACGCCGTTGTGCGTGGTGACGTGCAGCTTCTTCAGGCCGTGGTCGGCATTCTTGAAGCTGCGCGGCATGCCGCCTTCCTTGTTGACGCCGCGCTTGAAGGGAATGCCCTGCAGGTCGCCCTTCAGGCTGTAGGACCACTGGTGGTAGGGGCAGACGAATTCATTCGTGTTGCCCTGGTTGTGGCGGCAGAATTCGGCGCCGCGGTGGGCGCAGCGATTCTCGAACACGTTGATGCTGCCGTCCTCGGCGCGCGCCACCACCACGGGCGTGGAGCCTACATAGGAGCGCTTGTAGTCGCCCGAATCGGGAATCTCGGCCTCCAGGGCGACGAAGTTCCAGGTGTCGCCATGGAAGATGCGTTCCATCTCGCGGTTGTAGACGTCGTTGCTGGTGTAGACCCAGTCCGGAATCGCGTTGAGCGCGTCTTCGGGCCAGCTGCATTCGTCGACGGGACGGTCCTTGGACCCGACCGTCTGGCCTATCACCGTTTGTGCCTGATACATAGGAATCTCCTCTGATAACTCTTTGATGATGCGTGTTGAATGCCGTGCGGCGCAGGGCCGCCGGCGTGATCGGTGCGGATGCGCACGGGGCCGACGCATCAAGCGTGGGCGGCGCGCGCGGCCTCCTTGACGTACTGGCGCAGGTTCGTCGCCGGATCCAGCAGGGCGGCCGGATCCACGGGCAGGTCCTGCTCCATGAGCGTGCGCAGGGCGCGCAGGTCGGCGCCCGCGTTGACGGCGATGGCATGGCGCAGGCGCCGGCCCTCGAAGGCCAGCAGCATGAACTTGACGGCCTCGCCCGCGCTGTCCATGACGCCGCGCACCTGGTAGTCCAGGTCGGGTGAGCCCTGGCCCAGCATCTGGATGTTGCAGCCCAGCACGTCGGTCCAGAACCAGCTGACCGGATGATCGGGCGCGTCCTGCCCGGCGATGGCGTGCGCCACCTGGCGCGCCTGTTCGTTGGCGTTCTGCCAGGATTCGATGCGGCTGCGCGCGGCGGTGTCGGGACAGATCTGGGTGGCGCAGTCGCCGGCGGCGTAGATCCCGGCCACGCTGGTGCGGCCCTGGCGATCCACGATGATGCCGGCCGTCAGTTCGTCCACGGCGATGCCGCTGGCGCGCGCCAGCGCCGAGTTGGCCTGCAGGCCCGCAGCCACGATGGCCAGGTCGCCGTTCAGGATCTGGCCGTCGTCCAGCTCCAGCTGCACGGGATGTTCGTCATGCGGCATGAAGCGGGCCTGGCGCACGCCATGGCCCAGCCGCACCGTAATGCCATGCGCCTGGAAGCGCTCCAGCAGCCATTGCGACAGCGGCGCGGGCGCATTGCGCGACAACAGGCGGGTGTTGGCCTCGATGACGGTGACCTGCGCGCCGGTCTCGCTGGCCGTGGAAGCCAGCTCCAGCCCCATGAAACCGCCGCCCACCACCAGGGCGCGCAGGCCGGGGCGCAGCCGGGCCTGCAGGACCAGCGCGTCGTCCAGGGTGCGCAGGTACAGGGCGTCGGCCTGTGCGGCGGGCAGCAGCGCCAGTTCGCGCGCCGCGCCGCCCGTGGCCAGCACGGCATGCTCGAAGCTCCAGACCTGGCCGTTGCTGAGCGTGGCCTGGCGGGCGGCGCAGTCCAGCGCCTGCACGGCGGTGCCCAGCAGCAGCGTGATGTCCTGTTCCTGGTAGAACTCGGCTTTCTGCAGGAACACGCTGTCGGCGGCGGCGCTGGCCTTGAGCACGTCCTTGGACAGGGGCGGGGGCTCGTAGGGCAGGTGCGTCTCTTCGCCCACCAGGGTGATGCTGCCGGCGTAGCCCAGGCTGCGCAGTTCGCGCGCCAGCACCGAGGCGGCCTGGCCGGCGCCGATGATCAGTACGGAAGTGTGGTGTGCCATGATGTCGCGGGTCTCGTGGGCAAGAATGGCCTCAGGCCTGGCTCAGGTCGGCCAGGATGTCGCTGCCTTCGATGCGCAGCGGATAGACCTTGATGTCCACGGTGGCGGGCGCGTTCATGGCCTTGCCGGTGCGCAGGCAGAACTTGGCCTGGTGCAGGGGGCACTCCACGCAGCCGTCTTCCAGGTAGCCGTCCGACAGCAGGGCGTACTGGTGAGTGCAGATGTTGTCGGTCAGGAAGAACTCGTCGTCCAGTTTGTGCAGGGCCAGCTTCTTGCCCTGCAGGTCGATGGCCAGGGACTCTTCATTGTCGATGGCGTCGATTTCGGAAATTTTGATCCAGTTCACAGCAGTCTCCGCGTAGTGCTCATAATTACTCAGTATACTGTATAAATTGGAAAGTCAAATATCGTTTTTCTTAGGGATTTTGCTAGTTCAAGCTTAAGCTATTGATAGTGCTTTCCTTTAGTCCATCAATGACATGCGTCAGTAGTTTCCCTGCTTGACCTAAATTTAATTAATCAGCACACTTACTATTATCGGAGCTGCTGAAGTGAATTTTTGACGCGAAAAAGCAGCTCTGAACGTCGGTCCGGCCGTAGGGGGAGCCGGCCTTCAAACAACCCCGTCGTTGCTGATGTTGCTTGGCCAGGCTAGGCGCAAAGAGCGCGCTGGTAGGCACCAGCAAGCGATGAGCAACGACGCATGGGCAAGCAACATCAGCAACCCTCCGGGCCCAGGCCCCGGCTAGCCGCTGACGTTGTTGCTCGCCGCTGGTGCATCTCGATGCACGGCGCGTCTCGCGCCTAGCCATCGGCCACCCGGGGCTTGGGCGACGGGGATGTTTGAAGGCCGGCTCCCCCTAGGGGGGGAAGGTCTGGAACCCACAGGCAGGCTCATGCCTGATCGGGGCGCCAGACTGGCGGCGAGTACCTAGGCCCCTGCCGAGCAAGGGGTGTGAAGACGTTAAAAAATACAAAGAGGTGAGTGATGGAGCGTCGTAGTTTTCTGCTGAAGTCGGCTTCCGTGGCCGGCGCAGGCCTGGCGGCGGTGGCGGCCCCCGCGATTGCGCAAAACAGCCCCACGGTGCGCTGGCGCATGTCCACGGGCTGGCCCAAGAGTCTGGACACGATTTACGGTTCGGCCGAAGCCCTGTGCAAGCGCGTCAGCGAGCTGACCGAAGGCAAGTTCGAGATCCGCGCCTTTCCGGGCGGCGAACTGGTGCCGTATGCCCAGAACATGGATGCCATCAGCAATGGCACCGTGGAGTGCAACCACGTGCTGAGCACGGCCTTCGTGGGCAAGAACACGGCCGTGACCTTCGACACCGGGCTGTCCTTCGGCATGAACGCCCGCCAGCACAATTCCTGGGTGCATTTCGGCGGCGGCCTGAAGCTGCTGCGCGAGATGTACAGCCAGTACAACATCGTCAACTTCGTGGCCGGCAACGTGGGCGTGCAGATGGGCGGCTGGTTCCGCAAGGAAATCAAGGGCCTGGAAGACCTGCAGGGCCTGAAGATGCGCATCGGCGGCATCGGCGGCATGGTGCTGTCCAAGCTGGGCGCCGTGCCCCAGCAGATCCCGCCCAGCGACATCTATTCCTCGCTGGAGAAGGGCACCATCGACGCGGCCGAGTGGATCGGCCCCTACGACGACGAGAAGCTGGGCCTGAACAAGGTGGCTCCCTTCTACTATTCGCCCGGCTGGTTCGAGGGCAGCGCCTCGTTGACCACCATGGTCAACAAAGACGCGTGGGAAGCCTTGCCCGCCAACTTCAAGGCGGCGTTCGAGACGGCCTGCAATGAACAGACCATGCTCAGCCTGGCCAAGTACGACGCCTTGAATCCGGGCGCGCTGCGCAAGCTGGTCGCCGACGGCGCCAAGCTGCGCTACTTCCCCAAGGACGTCATGAAGGCGGCCTACGACAAGTCCCAGGAGCTGTGGAAGGAACTGTCCGACAGCAACGCGGACTTCGCCAAGATCTATCCGAGCTGGAAGGCCTTCCAGGAGCAGGAAGCCAGCTGGTTCCGCGTGGCCGAGAGCGCGCTGGACAACTTCACGTTCAGCGAGCTGGGCAAGCGCGGTTGAGCAGGTCATCGTTAAGGTAGTGAAATGAGTCAGCACAGTCACCCGTCAAGCCCGGGTGGCCAGGGAGTCGGCGCGCGCATCCTTCGCAAGGAGGATGTGCGCCATCTCAATGGCCGGGGCAACTTCATCGGCAACATGACCATGCCGGGCCTGCAGGAAGTGGCCTTCCTGCGCAGCCCCATGGCCCATGCCCGCATCCGTCAGATCCAGGTCGGCCAGACCGTGCGCGAGCAGGTCATCACCCGCGCCGACATGCCGGACTGCCAGGACATCTACGCGGCCTCCACGCTGCCCAGCTACCAGGCTTCCAGCATGCCTGCGCTGGCCAGCGGCAGCGTGCGCTACGTGGGCGAGCCGGTGGCGCTGGCCTTTGGCCAGAGCCGCGCGCTGGCCGAGGACGCCCTGGAGGAAATCGAGGCCGTCTACGACGAACTGCCGGTCTACGGCAGCGTCCAGGCTTCGCTGCAGGCGCAGGGGGACCTGCTGCACGAAGGCTGGCAGGACAATGCGGTCGTCACGCTGCGTTCGGACATCGCCTCCGAGGAACACGCCGCCCGCGCCGACCGCGTGGTGGAGCACTCGGTCAGCCTGTCGCGCCAGTGCATGCTGCCCATGGAAGGCAAGGCCGTGCTGGCCTATTGGGATTTCCAGGCCGACCAGCTGGTGGTGTATTGCGGCAGCCAGATCCCGCACATGCACCGCACCGGCATCGCCCAGTTCCTGGGCATGGACCAGGCCCAGGTGCGGGTGATCTCGCCCGACGTGGGCGGGGCGTTCGGCTACAAGTGCGTGCTGCACCAGGAAGAATTGTGCGTGGCCTGGCTGGCCAAGACGTTCCGCAAGCCGTTCCGCTACATGGAGGACCGCCGCGAACATCTGATCGCCGGCGCCAACACCCGCGAGCACCAGTACCGCCTGAAGGCGCACATCACCAATGAAGGCCGGCTGCTGGCCCTGGATGCGGAAATCGACATCGACGGCGGCGCCTATTCGGTCTGGCCTTTCACGGTCGGCCTGGAAGTGGGGCAGGCGCTGGGCAATCTGCCCGGTCCCTACGACTTCCGCGGCTACCGCTGCCGCACCCGCGGCGTGGGCACCAACAAGCCCGGCTTCATGCCGTATCGCGGCGTGGCCCGCACCGGCGTATGCCTGGCCATCGAGCAGATGATGGACCAGATCGCCCTGGCCGTGGGCAAGACGGCCTGGGAGGTCCGCCTGCTGAATCTGGTGCAGGGCGAGCAGATGCCCTACGTCAATGTGGCCAACAAACACTACGATTCCGGCAACTATCCGGAAAGCCTGCGCCGCGCGCTGGCGGCCGTGGACGTGGACGCCGTGCTGGCGCGCCAGGCCCGGGGCGAGCCGGACGGGAGCCTGATCGGCCTGGGCGTGGCCACGTATACGGAGCAGTCGGCGCACGGCACTTCGGTGTTCGCCAGCTGGGGAACGGCCGTCATCCCGGGATTCGACCAGGCTTTCGTGCGCATGACGCCCGATGGCGGGCTGGAAGTGCGCGTGGGCGTGCACTCGCACGGCCAGGGCATGGAAACGTCCTTTGCGCAGATCGCCAGCGAAATCCTGGGCATAGATGTGGCCAGCATCAAGGTGGTGCACGGCGATACCGGCCGCACGCCTTTCTCCACGGGCACCTACGCCTCGCGCTCGCTGGTCATGTCGGGCGGCGCGGTCTCGCGCGCCTGCAAGGAACTGCTGCCGCGCCTGCGCAAGATCGCGGCGCACATGCTGCAGGCCCAGGAGGCCGACCTGGTTCACGAAGGCGCCGCGTTCAGCGCGGGCGGGCGCACCGTGACCCTGGCCCAGGTGGCCGACGCCTGGTACATCAATCCGCAGCATCTGCCTGCCGATGTGGACCCGCAAGGCCTGGAGCTGTCCGTGGGCTACAAGCCCAAGGTCGATACCGGCAGCTTCACCTATGCCAGCAATGCCGTGGTGGTGGCGGTGGATCCGCGCACCGGCGGCGTGGAAGTGCTCAAGTACGTGGTGGTCGAGGATTGCGGCGTCATGATCAGTCCCATGATCGTCGAAGGCCAGACCATAGGCGGCATCGCCCAGGGCATAGGCACCGCCCTGTACGAGGAGATGCCCTACGACGAATACGGCCAGCCGCTGGCCTCCACGCTGGCGGACTACGTCATGCCGGGCGCCTGCGAAGTGCCCAATATCCATATCGAGCATATGGAAAGCCCCTCGCCCAATACGGAATTCGGCGCCAAGGGCATGGGCGAGGGCGGCGCCATCGCTCCGCCGGCGGCCATCATGTCCGCCATCAACAACGCGTTGAGGTCGACCGGCGCGCAAGTGTCCCACACGCCCGTCACCCCGCATCGCCTGCTCAGCGCCATTCGCGCGGCAGCACAGCAACACGCCACGCCCGTGTCGGAGGTCCAGGCATGAAGGCCGCCAAGTTTGAATACGAAAAGGCCTCGAGCCTGAAACAGGTCCAGGATGCATTGAGGGGCGATTGCGCCGGCGTGCGCCTGATGGGCGGCAGCCAATCCCTGGGGCCGATGCTGAATCTGCGCCTGGTGCGTCCGGGACGCGTGCTGGACCTGTCCGCCGTGCCTGAGCTGCGCCAGGTGAGCGCCGCCGAAGGCCGGGTGCGCATCGGCGCGGCCGTGACCCACGCCCAGATCGAGGA
Source organism: Alcaligenes sp. Marseille-Q7550 (assembly GCF_965112015.1). Classification (NCBI taxonomy): domain Bacteria; kingdom Pseudomonadati; phylum Pseudomonadota; class Betaproteobacteria; order Burkholderiales; family Alcaligenaceae; genus Alcaligenes; species Alcaligenes sp. Marseille-Q7550. The sequence goes on along the minus strand of NZ_CBCOPU010000004.1, from coordinate 50,037 downwards.
CGGCGTGTACGAGCCGCTGCGCGGCCACATGATGCAGAAGGTGGCCGGCCGCATCGCCTATCGGGGCGTGCGCAACCGCGGCACGCTGGGCGGCAGCCTGGCCCACGCCGATCCGGCCGCCGACTGGGTGCTGACCTGCGCCGCCCTGGGCGCGCGCGTGAACGTGCGCGGCGCTCAAGGCCTGCGGCCGGTGCCCATGGGCGAATTCATGCTGGCCGCCTACACCACGGTGCTGGAGGCCGGCGAATTCATCGAGTCGGTGGACGTGCCGGCGGTGTCGGCCACGGCCCGCTGGGGATATTACAAATTCACCCGCAAGGTGGGCGAGTTCGCCGACGCCAGTTGCGCCTGTTACTTCGACCCGGCCACGCGCACGGCGCGCGTGGTGATCGGCGCCATGGAGGGCGCGCCCCGTTCCCTGCCCGAACTGGCGGTGAAGGTGGCGGCGCAAGGCGCCGCGGCGCTGGAGGGCGAGGCGATCGCTTCGGCCTTGAAACCGTATCTGGAGCAGCGTGACGAGGCCCATCAGGTGCTGTTCCGCACGGTGGTGGAACGCAGCCTGCAGCAGGCGCTGGGCGTGAAAGGTTGAGACATGGCAGAGATTTCGATTCAAGTAAATGGCCGCACGCAGACGCACGAGGCCGAACCGCGCACCCACCTGGGTGACTTCATCCGTGAAAAAGGCCGGCTGACGGGCACCAACCTGAGCTGCGAGCATGGCGTGTGCGGAGCCTGCACGGTGCTGGTGGACGGCCGTCCGGTGCGCTCCTGCATCACGTTTGCCGGCGCCTGCGACGGGCATGAAGTCACCACGGTGGAAGGCTACGAGGGCGATCCCATCATGACCCGCCTGCGCAAGGCCTTCTCCGAGCACCACGCCCTGCAGTGCGGATTCTGCACGCCGGGCATGCTCGCCACCAGCCGCGACATCGTGCTGCGTCTGCCGGACGCCGACGAGGCCCGGGTGCGCATCGAGCTTTCCGGCAATATCTGCCGCTGTACGGGTTATCAGGGCATCACCGCCGCCATCCTGTCCGTGCTCAAGGCCTTGCGCGAGCAGCCTGACGAACAGGTTCAGGCCTTGCGGGCCATGGTGGTGCAGCATGTGCCCGATGACTGGTCCCGGGACGGCTTCGCCACGTTCGAGGCCGTGCAGGAAGAAGCGGCGGCCGTCGCGCCTGCGCCCGCCGCGGCGCCGGCATCGGCCGGCAGCGCGGATAAAGGCAAGGGCCAGGCCATCCAGGGCGGCTTCGAGGCGCGCTTCCCGGCCGATCAGGTCTGGGCATTCATGAAGGACCTGCCCAAGGTGGCCGGCTGCCTGCCCGGCGCCGTCATCGAGTCCCAGGACGGGGCGACCGTGCAGGGCAAGATCGCCATCAAGTTCGGCCCCATGTCGGCGGCCTTCAAGGGCCAGGCCACGCTGGAACAGGACGATGCGCGGCGCGCCGCCGTGCTGCGCGGCGAAGGCGTGGATTCGCTCAGCCAGTCGCGCGCCCGGGGCGATGTCAGCTATCAGGTCGCGCCGGAGGGGGAATCGCGCAGCCGCGTGGACGTGGAGCTGGTGTATTCCCTGCAGGGGCCGCTGGCGCAGTTCTCGCGCTCCGGGCTGGTCCAGGACTTCGTGCGCCGCATGATCGCCGAATTCGGCAAGAACGTGAATCTGCGTCTGGAAAAGCCGCTGGCCGAGGGCGAGGCGCCCGTGGCGGCGGAGTTCAATCCGGTCAAGATGTTCTTCAGCATTCTCTGGGATCGTTTCAAGGGATTTTTCCGGCGCCGCTGAGCGCATAGATCATAAGAAAAGGGGGTAAGGAGATGACAGAGCAGAACGCTTTGGGGGACGCGTGCGCCTCGCCATGGGAGCCGCCATGCTGATCGCCAGCTGGGGCGCGGCCGCCGAGCCGCTGAATGTGAAGCTGGACTGGACCCCCTGGGCCGTCCACGCACCTTTCCACCTGGCCATGCAGAAGGGCTGGTTCAAGCAGGCCGGCCTGGATGTGCGGCTGGAAGACGGCAATGGTTCGGTGACCACGGTGCAGATCGTGGGCGGCAGCGACCGTTTCGATGTGGGCCATGCCGCGCTGGCCTCCATGGTGATCGCGCGCAGCAAGGGCCTGCCGGTGAAGGGGCTGGCGCCGTTCGCCACCTCCAGCGACATAGGCGTGCTGGTGCCCGCGGATTCGGGCATCACCGGGCCGGACGGTCTGAAGGGTCGCAAGATCGCCTATACGGCCGGTTCCCTGGAGGCGCCTTTCGTGGACGCGTTCCTGGCGGCCGGCGGCCTGCGCCGCAGCGACGTGGACCTGCTCAGCGTGGATGCGGCCGGCAAGGCGGCGACCTACGCCGTGGGCCGCGCCGACGCCGTCATCTCCACCATTCCTTTCGTGCTGCCCTCGGTGTCGCGCCAGCGTCCTTCGGCGGCCATCCCCTTTGCCCGGCACGGACTGGACATGGTCAGCTTCGGCCTGTTCGCCAGCGAGCAGAAGCTGGCCAGCCGCGAGCAGGACATCCGTACTTTCTCCAATGTGGTGGCCAAGTCCTGGAACTACATCTACGACGGCCATGAGCAGGAAGCGGTGGACGCCATCGTGGCGCAGCGCCCCAATGCGCGCCTGGACAAGGCCATCCTGCTGGACCAGCTCAACACGCTCAAGACCTATTTCGGCCCGGCCGTGGCGGGCGGCTCCATCGGCGTCAGCCAGCCGGCCGACTGGGACAAGACCATCGCCACGCTGGAGCGGGTGGAGCTGATCCCGGCCGGCCAGAAGGCGGCGGACTATTACCAGCCCGGCGTGGTCAGCAGCGAATCGCTGGCGGGCCTGGAGCTCAAGTGATGGCGGCGCGCGTCCTCTCCCAAGACGTGCGCAAGCGCTTCGAAGGCGCGCGCGACGTGCTGGCGCTCGACGGCATCAGCGTGGACATCCAGCCCGGCCGGTTCATCAGCATCCTGGGCCCCAGCGGCTGCGGCAAGAGCACCTTCCTGCGCTGCGTGGCCGGTCTGGAGAGCATCAGCAGCGGCTCGCTGACGGTGGACAACCAGCCCGTGAAGGGGCCGCCCGACCAGGTGGGCATGGTGTTCCAGCGCGACGCCCTGCTGGAGTGGCGCACCATACGCGAGAACATCCTGCTGCCGCTGGAATTCGCCGGCAAGCGCCGCGCCGACTACCGCGACAAGGTGGACGAACTGCTGGCGCTGACCGGCCTGTCCCAGTTCGCCGACAGCTACCCGCGCCAGCTGTCGGGCGGCATGTGCCAGCGCGCCTCGATCTGCCGGGCTCTGGTGGACGATCCGCGCCTGCTGCTGATGGACGAGCCCTTCGGGGCGCTGGACGCCCTGACGCGCGACAACATGAACGCGGAGCTGCAGCGCATCTGGCTCAAGACGGGCAACACGACGCTGTTCGTGACGCACGGCATCGCCGAGGCCGTCTTCCTGGCCGACACCGTGCTGGTGTTCTCGCCCCGGCCGGGTCGCATCCTGGAGCAGATCCACATCGATTTTCCCCGTCCTCGTCCCCTGTCCTTGCGGGAGACGCCGGAATTCGGGCGCCATGTGGCGCATATCCGTCAATTGTTCGGCATTGCCGACGGCGCGGGAGACAGCCATGAATAAAGCCTTGCGTTCCTTGCCTTCCTGGCTGGCTGGCCTGATCTCAGTGGTGGTGGTACTGCTGGTCTGGGAGGCGGTCTGCCGCTTCGGCCAGGTGCGCGAGGTCATCCTGCCCCGGCCCACGCTGATTCTCAAGGACCTCTACGGCGAGCTGGGCTGGCACCTGAGCCAAGCCCTGTACACGCTGGGCGTGACGCTGGCGGGCTTTGCCCTGGCGGCGATCGGCGGGGTGCTGATCGCCGTGGCCCTGGTCAGTTCGCCGCTCTTCGAACGCTTCTGCTATCCGCTGATCGTGGGCTTCAACAGCATTCCGAAGGTGGCCCTGGCGCCGCTGTTCGTGGTCTGGATGGGGACCGGCTACGAGCCCAAGGTGGCCATCGCCTTCATGATCGCCGTGTTCGCCGTCATCGTGGACACGGTGCAGGGGCTGCGCTCGGTCTCGCCCGACATCCTGGACCTGGGCCGGGTGCTCAGGGGCGGACCGGTGGCCATGTTCTTCAAGGTGCGCCTGCCCTCGGCCCTGCCATCCATCATGGCCGGGCTGAAGGTGGCCCTGTCGCTGGCGCTGGTGGGCGCCATCGTGGGCGAGTTCGTGTCCTCGCAGCGCGGGCTGGGCTTCGTGATCATGAGCGCCCAGGGGGTGTTCGACACGGTGCGGGTGTTCTCGGCGCTGATCATCCTGGCGGTGATGGGTCTGGCGCTGTACTTCCTGCTCGATGCCGTGGAAAGACGCGCGACGCGTTTCCGGGCTGACTAGTTTCCAACAACATCAATGCAGAAAATCTGGGGGATTGATGCAATTTCTACTCAAACTGTCTCGGGCGATCGACTGCCTGAACCGACTATGCGGCCGTTCGGTCATGTGGCTGGTTCTGCTGGTGGTGGTGATCAGCTCGTTCAATGCGATTTCACGCAAGTTCTTTGATTCCAGCTCCAACGCCTGGCTGGAGGTGCAGTGGTATCTGTTCGGCGCCCTGTTCCTTTTGACCGGCGGCTACACATTTCTGCGCAACGAGCACGTGCGCGTGGACGTGCTGGCCTCGCGCCTGTCCGAGCGCAAGCAGATCATGATCGAGATCGTCGGCGTGCTGCTGTTCATGCTGCCGGCCTGCATCGCCATCATGGCGCTGTCCTGGCCCGTGTTCATGGATTCCTACCTCAGCAATGAAGTCTCCTCCAATTCGGGGGGCCTGATCCGCTGGCCGGCCAAGCTCATCGTGCCCATTGGCTTCGCCTTGATTTCCCTGCAGGGGATCTCCCACCTGATCAAGTGCATCGGCTTTCTGCGCGGCGCCTGCCCGAATCCCAACCGGCGGCTGCAGGAGAAGACGCCGGAAGAACTGCTGGCCGAGGAAATCGCGCGGCAGGCCCAAGCCAAATTCGAGCATCAACAGAAAGGCTGAACTTCATGATGGATCTATTTGTCGCCAATATGGCGCCGGTGATGTTCGCATCACTGATCATCTTCCTGCTGCTGGGCTTTCCGGTAGCCTTCGCCCTGGCCGCCAACGGCATGGTGTTCGGGCTGATCGGCGTGGAGCTGGGCCTGTTCAACTGGTCGCTGTTCCAGGCCCTGCCGCTGCGCGTGTTCGGCATCATGGCCAATGACACGCTGCTGGCCATTCCCTTCTTCACCTTCATGGGCCTGATCCTGGAGCGCTCGGGCATGGCCGAGGACCTGCTGGATACGGTGGGCCAGTTGTTCGGCTCCATGCCGGGCGGCCTGGCCATCGCCGTGGTGGCCGTGGGCGCCATGCTGGCGGCCACCACTGGCGTGGTGTCGGCCTCGGTGATCTCCATGGGCCTGATCTCCCTGCCCATCATGCTGCGCTATGGCTACAGCCGGCGCCTGGCCACGGGGGTGATCGCCGCCTCGGGAACCTTGTCGCAGATCATTCCGCCGTCCCTGGTGCTGATCGTGCTGGCCGACCAGCTGGGCCGCTCCGTGGGAGACATGTATCGCGGCGCCATGGTGCCCGGCCTGCTGCTGACCGGCGCCTACATCATGTACATACTGATCCTGGCGGTGCTGCGTCCCAAGGACGTGCCGCCCATTCCGGTCGAGCATCGCGCCTATACGGACGCCCAGGGCCGCACCGGCACGCGCTCCCTGATCGTGTTGCTGCTGGTGTCGCTGGCGGCGGCGTATGCGCTCGACGAGTTCGTCATCGATCCGAACGGCCCGATCGACGAGAAAATCATCATCGGCATCCTGCTGGTGGGCGGCGTGGCCTTTGCGCTGGCCCTGTTGAACAAGTGGCTCAGGCTGGGCATGCTGTCCACGCTGGCCGAGCGCGTCACCTTCGTGATGATTCCGCCCTTGGCGCTGATCTTCCTGGTGCTGGGCACGATCTTCCTGGGCATCGCCACGCCGACCGAAGGCGGCGCCATGGGCGCCGTGGGCGCCATCCTGATGGCGGTCAGCCGCCGTCGGCTGAACCTGGACCTGCTCAAGCAAGCCATGGACACCACGGCCAAGCTGTCCTGCTTCGTGATGTTCATCCTGATCGGCTCCACCATCTTCTCGCTGACCTTCCGCGGCGTGGACGGCGACCTGTGGGTCGAGCACCTGCTGATCGATCTGCCCGGCGGCGAGTACGGCTTCCTGATCCTGGTGAGCGTGCTGGTCTTCGTGCTGGCCTTCTTCCTGGACTTCTTCGAGCTGGCCTTCATCATCGTGCCCTTGCTGGGTCCGGTGGCCGACAAGATGGGGATAGACCTGATCTGGTTCGGCGTGCTGTTAGCAGTTAATATGCAAACATCCTTTATGCATCCACCATTTGGCTTCGCACTATTTTATTTGCGTTCGGTGGCGCCCAAGGAAGACTATATCGACAAGGTGACCAAGAAGAAGATTCAGGGCGTGGCCACGGGTGACATCTACTGGGGTTCGGTGCCGTTCATCGGCATCCAGATCCTGATGGTGGCCATCGTCTTGCTGTTCCCCGGCATGGTGACGCATTACAAGGGCGGCGGGCCGCAGGTGGATCCCAACACGGTCAAGATAGAAATGCAGGACGAGTACGGCGTGGACGCCAATCCGTTCGATTCGTCGGACAGCGACATGCCTTCGTTCAAATAGCGGGAAGGAGAGGGCCATGGAGAGCCTGGATGTCAGGGTATTGCGTCAGTTGCACGACTGGCGTGCGCAGGGGCGCGAGGCCATCCTCGTGACCGTGGTGCAGACCTGGGGCTCGTCTCCGCGTCCGGAAGGCTCCATCATGGCTCTGGAAAAGGGCGGGGCGGTGGTCGGGTCCGTCTCGGGCGGCTGCATCGAGGACGACCTGATCCGCTCCTACACGACACGCAGGCCGCAGACAGCCGCCTGCATGGAGACGGCGGGCCCCAGTTGCTGACGTATGGCGTCAGCGCCGACGAGGCGCACCGCTTCGGCCTGCCATGCGGGGGCACCATCCGGCTGCTGGTGGAGTTCAATCCCTGCCCCTTGGCCCTGGCCGAGGTCCTGGAGCTGCTGGAGCAGCGCCACCTGGTGCAACGCCATGTGGATCTGCACAGCGGCCGCGCCTGGAGCAGCGCCACGCGCGTGCCCGCGGCCTTGAGCCTGAGCCCGGATCGCCTGTCCGTCACCTTCGGACCGGCCTACCGCCTGCTGCTCATCGGCGGCGGGCAATTGTCCGAGTACGTGGCCACCATTGCCTTGTTCAATGGCTTCGACGTGACGGTCTGCGATCCGCGCAGCGAGCATATCGAGGGCTGGAGCGTGGCCGGAGCCCGCGTGGTGCGCGGCATGCCCGACGACGAAGTGATCGCCTGCGTGCCGGACCGCAGGACGGCGGTGGTCGCCCTGACGCACGATCCCAAGCTGGACGACCTGGCTTTGCTGGAAGCGCTCAAGAGCAGCGCCTTCTATGTGGGCGCCATCGGCTCGCGGCGCAACAACCAGAGCCGGCGCGAGCGCCTGGCGGAGTATTTCGACCTGACGGCCGAGGAAATCGACCGCCTCAAGGGGCCCATCGGCCTGTACGTCGGCAGCAAGACGCCGGCCGAGATTGCCGTCAGCATCATGGCCGAGATCATCGCCGTCAAGAACGGCGTGGACGTGCCGCGCGAGCTGTCGGTGGCCTCGGTCAAGAACAGGCAGGAGCAGCAGTCGGCCTGATTGCCTGCTTGCGCGCCAGTCCCGCTGTTCATGGCGCCGATTCGCATTAAGATAGGAGAACGGGTTGCGGTCCGTTCTCTTTTTTTGCCGTCTGCGAGCCTGCGATGACTTTGTCTGCTATTTACGGCTATACGCCCGTCAGCGCCCCGCAGGGGCGTCAAGCCTTGTATACCCCCAGCCAGTGCGCCCGCATGGATGCGGCGGCGCCCGCCCTGGGCGCGCCCGTCGAGCAATTGATGCAGGCAGCCGGCCAGGCCGTGGCGCAGGCCGTACAGCAGCATTGGCCGCGCGGAGCGGTGCTGTTCCTGTGCGGGGCGGGCAACAATGGAGGCGACGCCCTGGTGGCCGCGAGCATCCTGCGTGAACAGGGACGGGACGTGTCGGTCTACAGCCTGGTCGATCCGTCGGCGCGCCGCGGGGCGGCGGCCTGGGCGCAGGCGCAGTGGAACGGGCCCTGGGAGCCGCGTTGTCCCGATTTTGCCGGTTTTGCCGTCGTGGTGGACGGCTTGCTGGGGGCGGGCCTGGACAGGCCCGTGCAGGGCGAGGCGGCCGATTTGATCGGGGCGCTGGCCGCCTCGGGCGCGCCCGTGTGCGCGATCGACGTACCCTCCGGTCTGGATGGCGCCACCGGGCTGGTGCGCGGCGTTGCCGCCCGGGCATGCGTCACGGTCACCTTTGTGCGCTACAAGCCCGGCCACCTGTTGTATCCGGGTCGGGACTTGTGCGGGCGCCTGGCTGGTGGGCATAGGCATGCCTGCGGCCGCCCTGGAGCCGCCCGACACCTGGCTGAACGAGCCTGCCCTGTGGCTTGCCCATCTGCCCCGGCTGGCGGCGGACAGCCACAAGTACACGCGCGGCCATGCCCTGGTGATAGGCGGGACGCGCATGACGGGGGCCGGCCGGCTGGCCGCCCGGGCGGCGCAGCGCGCCGGAGCCGGCCTGGTCAGCATGGCCGTGCCCGAGGCGGTCTGGAGCATCTACGCCGCCGCGCTGGAGAGCATCATGGCTGCGCCGCTGGAGGCGTCCGTCAGCCGCGACGGGCGTATCCGCGCCTGGCTGATCGGTCCCGGCGCGGGCCTGGGAGAGGACACCCGCAAGCTCGCGCTGGAGCTGCTGGCCACGGGCCGGCCCTGCGTGCTGGATGCCGATGCGATCAGCAGTTTCGCCCGCCGTCCGCAGGAACTGTTCCAGGCCCTGCATGGGCAGTGCGTGCTGACGCCGCACGCCGGGGAGTTCGCGCGTCTGTTCGATCCCGCCGAGGATCGCCTGCAGTCGGCTCGCGGCGCCGCCCGACGATGCGGCGCGGTAGTGGTCCTGAAAGGCGCCGATACGGTGATCGCCGCTCCGGACGGCCGCGCCTTGATCAACGCCTGCGCGCCGCCCTGGCTGGCAACGGGAGGCACCGGCGACGTGCTGGCCGGGCTGGCGTGCGGATTGCTGGCGCAGGGCATGCCGGCCTTCGAGGCTGCGGGCGCTGCCGTGTGGCTGCATTCCCAGGCGGCGCTGCACTGCGGGCCGGGCCTGATCCCCGAGGACCTGCTGCAGGCCATGCCGGCCGTCTGGCGGCTTCTGTGTCAAGCGCCATCTCAGGGATAGTCCGCAGCGGCGGCCGGCCCGTTTGGTTTTAAGATCAGCCTTTCAGGCTTCATGTTTATGCAAGCTCGTCGAGCCCGCGTACGCGACAGGCGCGTCATGAGCCGGGACGGACAGGGGAGGAGGAGCGCGCGGCGCGTTTCGCCATTTGCGGCGGCGCCGGCGGCGGTTACGGATCGGCCGGAGCCGCACCCCTATCAGGTGAGCATGATGAAATACGTGGAAGGTTTCGTCTTGGCCGTTCCCAAGGCCAACAAGGAGCAGTATCTGCAGCATGCCGGGCAGGCCCTGCCCATCTTCAAGGAGATGGGCATCAGTCGAGTCGTGGAGTGCTGGGGCGACGATGTGCCGGACGGCAAGGTGACGGATTTTCGGCGCGCCGTCCAGGCGGCGCCCGACGAGGAGGTGGTGTTCAGCTGGTTCGAGTATTCATCCAAGGAGGTGCGCGACGCGGTCTATCAGAAGATGATGGACGATCCGCGCATGCAGGCTATGAGCAAGAACATGCCTTTTGACGGCAAGCGCATGATCTTCGGGGGCTTCGTGCCCATCCTGGACGCCTGAGGGCGTTCAGGCGCCCTGGCGCTGGTAGGCCAGCAGCACGATCCCGCTGAGCACCACGGCGCCGCCCAGAAGCTGGGTCGGGTTCAGGGTCTGCTGCAGGATGAACCAGCCCAGCAGCAGCGAAGCCACCGGCTCTATGTTCAGGAAGGGGGCGTTGCGCGACAGATTCAGCCGGGGCGCCATCACGAACAAGGTGACGAAGCCCGCCGTGTACAGCAGGCAGACGACGGCCAGGGCCAGCCAGCCCATGGGACTTTGCGGCAGGGACGAGCCGCCGGGCAGCAGACCCAGCGGGCTCAGGGCGATCAGCAGCACCAGTGTCTGGCTGATGGTGCAGAAGCTGCGCACTGCTCCGGGCAGGGCCGAGAGCTTGTTTTCGGTCACCCACAGTCCGATGGCGAAGACCAGCGCCGTAGTCAGCCCGCAAGCCACCCCCAGCAGCCAGTCGGCGTCCAGCGTGGCGCCGGCCAGCAGGCTGGGCACATCCAGCGCCAGCCGCAGTCCCGCCAGGATGACGAGCATGATGATCAGGGTCTTGCGGCCGGGCCGGTGGCCGCCCAGCACCCAGGTCAGCAGGGCAAGCAGGATGGGGTACATATTGGCCACCAGCAGGGCCAGGGCCACGGGGATGCGCGCGATGGAGGAATAGATCAGCATGCACTGCGTGGTGATCAGCGCGCCCAGCAGCAATTGCCAGCCCAGATAGCGGCGCGGCACGCGCAGGGCCTGGCGCTGCCAGATCAGGAGCAGGCCCAGGGCCAGCGTGGCCGAAGCCGAGCGGGAAATCACGGTGATGATCAGGCCCGTGCCGTGGTCCAGCGCGACCTTGGCGGCGATGTGGTTGCCGGCGAAGGAGCTGCCCAGCAGGAGCAGCAGGGCGATGGCCAGGTGACGGGGCAGCAGGGAAGGCGCAGACGCGGGGGGCATGCCAATTATTTCAAATTTAAAGTATTAGCTTGTACCCAATTGTTGTCTGCGGCAGGCTTTGCTGCAAGCGCTATTTGCGGGAAAGCGCCCCGTGTGTGGCCGGTGAGGCGCCAAACCAGGCCCGCCGGCGCGACGCGGCGCCGCCAGGCAGGGCGGCGGCGCGCTTCAGTGCGTGCTGCCGCTGGGCGTGACGCGCGGGATCTGGTAGGTGATGGACTGGTATTTGGGCGTGGACTGGTGGCCCACGATCTCGCCGCCCAGGCTCTCGGCGATCTTGCGGCTGGCGATGTTCTCCTAGGCCACCGGATAGCAGAATCCGGCGGCTTCGCTCACGCTGGACGCCCATTCCAGTACGGCTTGCACGGCTTCGCGGCCGAAGGCCATGCCCTGCTTGTCCTCGCGGATCCAGATGCCCAGCTCGGGCGTGGCGGTGCGCAGCCGGTGCAGGCCCGCCAGTCCCAGGAACTGGTCGGTGGTGCGGTGGCGCACCGCAAAGACGAATTCGGTGCCGTCTGCCGCTCCGGTCAGCCATTCGCCCCAGATGCTGTCGAATTGCTGACGGCTTTCAGGCGGATCCCAGGTCATGAAGCGGGTCAGGGAAGGAGTGATGCAGGAAAAAGCTTCGTCCGCGTCGCGCAGGCTGAAGGGTTTCAGGGACAGCCGGGCCGTCTTGAGAGTCAGGTTTTCTGTGTCGAGTGGCATAGGATCTCCTCGGTACAGGCGGACTGGCCCGGTGGGCAGCCGGCCGCGATTGCAAAACAGAGGGCGGCTAGCCCGGCCCTCTCTTTTTTTAGCGTAACAGCGTCGCCCTTCCGAAGGCCAGTTAAAAAACTGTTTTTCCCGGGCAAAAAGCCAGTGCGGGCGGACCTATGGATGGCGGCGCGCCTGCTGCGGCGGGCGCAGCACAGCCGGTTGCAGTGCTACTATGATGGCCGACGTCCCCGCTGACAGAGATTCCACCATGAATTCCGATTCCGCCCAGGCGCCGATTGCAGACAACAAGCGGGCGCAGTCCTTGTTCCGGCGCTGGCGCGCCATGTTGGCCGGCGGCCTGCTGCTGGCCGTTCTGGCCGGCTGCGCGCTGCCTTCACTGGAGGGACGCACCCAGTCCGTCTCCCTGTACAGGGAGCAGGCCGAGCAGACGGCCCTGGGCCGGGCCATCGTTCCCCTGGCGCAGGCCCATCCGGGCCTGTCGGGCATCTATCCTCTGTACGATCCCTACAATGCCTATGCGGCGCGGGCCCTGCTGGCGCACGCCGCCCAGAAGACGCTGGACGTCCAGTATTACATCTGGCGCGGGGACACCACCGGCATGCTGCTGCTGGGGGCGCTGCTGTCCGCGGCCGAGCGCGGCGTGCGGGTGCGCCTGCTGATCGACGACAACGGTTTGCGGGCCTGGACGGCACGCTGGCGGCGCTCAACGCCCACCCCAACATCGAGGTGCGGCTGTTCAATCCCTTCGTGCTGCGCTGGCCCAAGTCGCTGGGCTACCTGACCGATTTCTCGCGCCTGAACCGGCGCATGCACAACAAGTCCTTCACGGTGGACAACCAGGCCACCATCATAGGCGGGCGCAATGTGGGCGACGAATATTTCGGCGCCACCCAGGACGTGCTGTTCGCCGATCTGGACGTGCTGGCCGTCGGAGCCGTCGTCCAGGACGTCTCCGACGATTTCGATCGCTATTGGGCCAGCCAGTCCTCCTATCCCGTGGACCGGCTGGTGTCGGCGGACGGGCCGCAGGCGCTGGAGTCCTTCCGGGAAGAACTGGCCGAAGCCGAGCGCCAGCCCCGCGCCCAGGGCTACCGCGCCGTGCTGACGGGCTCCAAGCTGGTGGGCAGCCTGATGCGCGGCGAAATAGAATTCCAATGGGCGCGCACCACGATGATCAGCGACGATCCGGCCAAGGCGCTGGGCGAGGTCAACCCGGAACAACTGTTGGTCTGGCAGATGGACAGGCTGCTGGGCGAACCCAGGCGCAAGGTGGACCTGGTCTCGTCCTATTTCGTGCCCACGCGCACCGGCGTGCGTTCCTTCCAGTCCCTGATGGACCGGCCGGGCATGCGGGTGAGGGTGCTGACCAATTCGCTGGCCGCCACGGACGTGGCCGCCGTGCATGCCGGCTATGCCAAGCGGCGCCGCGCGCTGCTGCAGGCCGGAGTGGAGTTGTGGGAGCTGCGTCCGACCGGGGACAGGCCCACACGGCATGGCTCGGCGCCGTTCGGCAGTTCGGGTTCGGCGCTGCACGCCAAGACCTTCGCCATCGACGAGCAGCGGCTGTTCGTGGGCTCGTTCAACTTCGATCCGCGCTCGGTCAATCTGAACACGGAGCTGGGCTTCATCATCGAAAGCCCCGTCATGGCCCAGGCGCTGTCCAGGGCCTTCGACCAGACCATCCCCTATCGCAGCTATCGCGTCGAACTGGACGACAAGGGCGAACTCATATGGGTGCAGTTGAACGAAGACGGCAGCCGTCGCGTCTTCCATACGGAGCCCGAGGCCGGCCTGTGGCGGCGCCTGAACGTGGGCGTGCTGTCGGTGCTGCCCATCGAGTGGCTGCTGTAGCGGCCCGGCTTGGGATCAGCGGAGGCGAACTTCGGGCGCCGCGCCGGCGGCCTTTACACCTTCAGGCGCTCCAGGGCGGCGCGCCGGGCGCTGATCCAGCCTGCATACAGGTACAGCCCGTATTTTTCCATGTCCTGCTCGGCCAGATTCCATTCGTGCAGGGCGCGTCCCGGCTCGCCGAGCGCAAGCCATGCATCGCCCCGGACGCAGTGCAGCTCGGCGGACAGGCTGTTCGAGGCGTAGCGCAAGCCTTGCGCCGCTGCCTTGTCCAGCCAGGGCATGGCCTCGTTGCTGCGTCCCAGGCGTATCAGTGCGCGCGCGATTCGCGCCATGAGCCCGTCGGCGCAGATGGGCAGGCCGTGCAGCACGGTCGGCACGCAGTCCAGCATGGGTTGCAGGCTGGATTGGCGGCCATGCAGCATGATCTGGCAGTAATGAAGAAAAGAGCGTGCCAGGGCCGACCAGGGTTCCGGGCTGCTCAGCTCCTTGAGTTCCTTCAGGGACTGATCGGCCAGATGGCGGCATTGTTCCAGCTGATCGCTCAGGTACAGGGTCTGCAGCGCGAACAGCCGGGTGATGGCGCGCATGGTGAAGGGCGTCTCGGGGCGCAGGCTCTGCAGCGCCTGCTGGGCATGCTGCCGTGCGGCGGCCGGGTCGCCCTTGAGCGCCAGCGTCACGGCCAGGGTGCCCAGCGTCAGGTTTTGCGGAAACTGATCGGCGATCGCCAGCCGGCTCTTCGTGGCGGGCAGGTCTTCCAGCACGGCCAGGCTGAGGTTCAGGGTCTGCTCGGCGGCGCGCACGTCGCCTTTCCATAATTCGTGCTGGCCGATGGCGTACAGCGCCCAGCTACGGTTCTGATCATGGCCGGTCTCGCTGGCCAGGGCCAGAAGCTGGCGGGCCACCTGCAGGGCCTGCTCGAAGTTGCCCTGGGCCTGCAGGGCCGACCAGGTGGTCCACAGCGACACCATCACCTGGTCGCTGTCGTGATGGTCCTGGACGTGGCGGGCCAGCTCATAGGCCATGGCCGTCGAGGCGGCGGCCGGGCCGTAGAGCGCGGCTTCGATGGCCCCCTGCAGCATGCGGCATTCGAACTGCAGCGTCTGGCGCACCTGCAGATCGCTGATGAGCTCGCTGCGGTTCAGGGAGCGCTGCAACAGTTGGCTGGCCTGGCGCAACTGAGTCTGCGCCAGCGCTTCGCGCGCGGCGCGCTGCCACCAGAATGCGGCCTCGGCGCTGTCGGCCTCGCACAGGTGCCGGGCGATCAGTTCGGGCGCATGGCGACGGCGTATGCCATGGCGGGCGATGGCCCGGTGCGCGTCCTGCTGTTCGCGGCGCAGGGCGATCCGGCCCACGGCCTGGGCGACCAGCGGCTGGCAACTTATCTCGCGGCCATGGCGCTCGATCAGGTCCAGCGTGACCAGCGTGTCCAGTCCGCTGTCCAGCGTATCGACGTCCATGTTCAGCATCAGGGCCAGTTCGTTCGTTGCGATGGCATGGTCGTTGAGCGCGACGGCGGTCAGGATGCAGCGCGTGGCCGGCAGCAGGCTGTGGTACTGGGTGCAGACCAGGTCGTTCAGGCGGGGCGCGCAGTCGGGTGCGCCGCCCAGTTCGATCTGGCGCAGCAGATCGTGGGCATGCCCCGGGTTGCCGCCGCTCAGCCGAGCCAGGCGCGCACGGTGGTCCCTGGAGAGCCGCTGCCCTCGGCTCAGAAGACTGTTGATGCTGGAGCGGTCCAGGGGGCGCAGCGCCAGGCGCTCGGCGCGTTCCAGCCCATGGCTGGGATTGCGGCTGGTGGTCAGCAGCAGCGTGGGGTGCCGCGGCGCGCAGTGCGCCAGCAGCCGGATCAGCTTGTGCGTGGGCGGATCGGCCCATTGCATGTTCTCGATGATCAGCAGGCGACGGCGGGTCGAGCCCCGCGGGCCGCTGAGCAGGTTGAAGAGCATGTCCATGTGTGCGGTGCAGGGCTCGTTCAGTTCCAGCTCATCGGGCGGCGACTGCAGCCATGAGCTCAGCGCACGGGCTTGCTGCGGCGTGATTTCCAGGGCGGCTTGCACGGCCTGCGGAGAAAACGGGTCCTGCTGGCCGGCCGGCTGCTGCGCCATCTGGCCGGCCAGCCGCTCGTACAGCCACAGGCGCACCGGGTGCCAGGCCAGGCGGCGCATGTCTTCGCGGCACTGCAGCGCGATGCAGGCGTGATCGGTCTTTTGCACGTAGTCGGCCAGGGACTGGACCAGCAGGCTCTTGCCGATGTGCGCGCGACCGTGGATCGCAAGGTGTTGCAGCGGACGGGCCGGACCTACCAGGGACCAGGCCTGCACCAGTTGGTCGAACTCCTGGGATCGACCGTAGACGCGGCTGGCGAGACGCCCCGCGTCCGCGCCCGCTGCGCGCAGATTGAGCGCCAGCGCCTCGTCCTGGCCCGGGTGGGGCGCCAGCGCGTCTTCGGGCGTCAGACGCAGCGCAGCCTGCAGCGTGACTCCGGGCGAGCCGGGCGGTGCCTGCCAGCTCAGCGGCAGGACGACCTGCGCCAGTTGCCCCCAGGGATCGGGCCGGCCGGACAGGTCGTCCATGGCCAGGTCCGCATGCACGGCGATGCTCATCTGGACGCGTTCGTCCAGCCGCCGGGCGGCCGCGGCGCGGGCCAGTCCGGCGGCCAGCGCCACCGGCGCCTCCAGCAGTTCGGGATAGCCGAAATACGCCAGCACCTGATTGGGGCCGGCGGAACAGAACCAGCCCCCGTGCTGCTGGATCAAGGAAGCCAGCAATTGACGGCTCTGGTCCAGGACGGCCCCGCTGTGTTCGCGGTCGTGGCGCTTGTCCGGCTGGAAGCGCAGGCAGAAGCCGACCACGGCCAGCGGGCGCAGGCGCAGGCTGCTTTGCGAAGCCTGGACGGGATCAGCCTGCCGTTCGGACGCGTCGATCAGGTCGCGGGTCTGGGCGCTGGGTTCGCAGCCCAGCCGGTCGGCCAGCAGCACGGAGCACTGCTCGAAGGCCTGCATGGCGGCGTCGTGCTGGCCTTCCTGCTTGAGCAGGCGGATCAGGCGTTGATGCAGCAGTTCTTCCTCGGGCCAGATGAGCAGCCAGCGCTTGAGGTGGGCGATGGCCTGCGCGGGCGGCACGGCTTCCAGGCCCGACTCCATGTAGCGGTCGCGGCACTGCGCCAGGGCCCGGCGAATCTGCGCATGGGCGTCCTGCAGCCAGTCCTGGAGCTGTTCGCCGTGGTGCAGCTTGACCTGCTCAAGCAAGGGCCCCTGGTACAGCTCCAGGCGTTCCAGGTCGCTCAGCTCCGGCTGGCTGGGGTGCTGGAGCAGGGCCAGCACGTCGATGCGGATCCGGGCGGGATCCAGGGCCAGGGTTTCATTGCTGATGCGCAGGACCTCGCCGCAGCCGTCGAAGGCGCGGCGCAGGGCGTGCAGGGCGTGGCGCAGGCGTGCGCGGCCTATGCTGACCGGATCCTCGTGCCAGATGATCTCCGCCAGGTGGCTGCGGCCCAGCGGCTTGCCGTGGGCCAGCGCCAGCAAGGAAAGCAGGATGCGGGCCTTGTCGTAATTGATGATCTGGGTGCGCGGCTGGCCGCCGACAAGCAGTCGGTACGGCCCCAGCAGATGGAGCTGGGCGTCGGGCGGAGCGGGCGAAGACAAGGCAGCCATGGGCTTGTTCATGTATCAAGAGTTAAGCAATGACGTCTAGAATGTATCCGATGCGTTTAATTGTGCTTCAAGTATTTCTCCGAGGATAAGCGTTTTTTCGTTCGGGGCCTCCGACATCACGAAACTTTCGCTCGGCTTTCAGGGTTTTCCCCTCTTCCACCGTTCTGGCCGGCAGTCGGGCCGGCCTGGCCTAAAGCTTTGAAAAAAGTGGTTCCTGAAATGATTAAACGGAGACGGCAGGCGCTTGCGCCCGCCCGGAGCGCGGCCTTGAAAGGCTGAGGCACGTCGGCGTGGCAGCCGACATGCCCGGCGGCGGCCGCTCATGTGATCCGGCGGCTGAATCAAGGCTGGAACGGTATGACCGGCGGACAATGCGTCAGGCTATGATGTGGCATTCTGAATAAAAATTACCAGCTGCTACATAGTCATGGGCGACCCAGCTCGTTCCACGCTGCGCAAGCAGTCCCGATTGCCCCTGTCGCTCAAGGTCAAGTACACCTTGCGGGCGCGCCTGGAACGGGGAGAATGGCCCGTGGGCACGCGCATCCCCACGCTGGAGGAGCTGATGCAGGAGTACGGGGTGTCGCGCGCCACGGTGCGCGCCGCCCTGGACGAGCTGGAGGGCGAGGGGCTGATCGAGCGCACGCGCGGCAAGGGCACTTTCGTCATCGGCGACGTGGCCCAGGATCACTGGCTGATGCTGCCCACCGACTGGGACTCCCTGATCGAGCACCTGAACCGCCTGCACACCGTGATGGTGGAGCTGGGCAGCGGCAAGGGCGCGCTGCCGGTGGAGATCACCGGCGAATCCCTGCCGGGCTCGTACTGGTGGACCACGCGCGTCAATCACACGGACGGCCTGGCCTACAGCCTGAATACGGTCTACGTGCTGGATGAGCTGGCCCAGAAGCTGCAGCCCCACCTGAGCCGCGAACCCGTGCTCCTGGTGCTCAACCGGCTGGGGCGCGACCAGATCCATTCCATCCGCCAGACGCTGACCGTGCGGGTGGCGGACGCGGACCTGGCGCGGCATCTGAACATGGACATCGGCATGCCGGTGGTGCGGGTGGTCCGCATCATTCGCAACCAGCAGGACCAGGTGGTGTATGCCGCGCATGTGTTCTATCCGGCCAAGTACCTGAGCATCGAGAACGAGCTGACGCCGGCGCCCGTGCCGGCCGCGCGACGCTCCGCCTGAGCGCGCGCCTTTGCGCCAGATCCGTCGTGCACGGCGAGGTCAGGCGCGGCCGGATGGAGGCGGCGCGCAAGACGTCTGCGCATGGCGACGAAGAAACCCTCGCCGCAAGACTGGAGTCCTTCATTTCCCTTTCTAGGTAGAAACACGGTGTTAACGCCTGCCGCGGCTTGGTGTACAGTCTGTTTTCATAAAGTTCTAAAAATAGTACTTTAAGACTTATAAGGGTTCAGCCCGCCCTTGCGGCGAGCGACCGTTTTTCATCTGCTTTGAGGAGTACCACGTGAAGTTAACCATGCTTGGCAGCGGCGCTGCCTTGCCTGACCCGGACCGCGCGCAATCGTCCATTCTGGTGACGCTGGACAACGGCAAGAACTACCTGTTCGATTGCGGCGAAGGCTCCACCCGCCAGATGGTCAAGGCCAACATCAACCCGGCCGATGTGCCCTGGGTGTTCCTGAGCCACCTGCACTACGATCATGTCTGCGGCCTGCCTTTCTTCGTGCTGTCCAGCTGGGTGTTCAACCGCGAGGGCCGGCTCAAGGTCTTCGGTCCCAAAGGCACGCAGGACTTCGTGGATCACTCCTTCGAGAACGGCGCCTTTCGCGTGGACATCCAGGCGCGCGCCGCCTATCCGGCCCGCCAGAAGAACATCGAGGCCGTGCGCCCTGAAGTGTTCGAAGTCGAACCCGGGCTGATGTACGAGGACGAGGACGTGAAGATCCATATCGATCTGGTCGATCACATCCCCACCGAGATCACCGACTGTTTCGGCATCCGCATGGAAGCCGAGGGCAAGGTCGTGGCCTTCAGCGGCGACACCGCGCCATGTGAATCCATGATCCGCCTGGCCCAGGACGCCGACCTGCTGATCCACGAATGCACCTTTCCCGAATCCTTCCTGGAGCACCGCGCCAAGTCCGGCGTAGGCACCTTCGCACACACCAGCCCGCTGCAACTGGGCGAGATCGCCCGCCGCGCCAACGTCAAGAGCCTGGTGGCCACCCATTTCGGCCATTACGACTCGACCAGCCCCGTCATCAAGCGCGCCGCCCGCAACCACCTGCCGGTGGATCTGATGGGGCCCGAGCGCCTGGACGAGGTCGCGCGCGACATCCGCAAGAGCTACAAGGGCGAGCTGCGCCTGGCCACCGACCTGATGCGCATAGACCTGTAGACAGGCGCGGGGGAGACAAGATGCGATTATTCAAGAAAAGCGGGGCGGCCCTGCTGGCGGCCCTTCTGCTGGGCGCCGCGGGGGCGGCCCCGGCGGCCTATCCGGAGCAGCCGCTGCGGGTGATCCTGCCCTACGCGCCCGGTGCGGCCGGCGATATCATCTTTCGCATGATTCAGCCCGAGCTGTCGCGCGAGCTGGGCCAGACGGTCGTCATCGATTACAAGACCGGCGCGGGCGGCAATATCGGCGCGCAGATGGTGGCGCGCGCCAAGCCGGATGGCTACACGCTGCTGTTCTCGGCCACGAACAACTTCGTGATCAATCAGTTCCTGTACAAGAAGATGGGCTACGACCCGCTCAAGGACCTGCACGTGATCAACAAGGTGGCCGATGCGGCGGCGTTCGTCTATGTGAACGCGCAGGTGCCGGTCAAGACCATGGCGCAGTTCCGCGATTACGTGCAGCAGCATCGCGGGCAGGTGAACTACGGCACGCCGGGCGCGGGCACCACGCCCGACCTGTCGGGCTGGATGCTGTCCGAAGCCCTGGACGGCGACATGCTGGGCATCCAGTATCGCGGCTCGGCGCCGGGCGTGCAGGCGCTGATCGCCAATGAAGTGCAGATGTTCATCGGCGGCTACGGACTGGGTGCGGCCTTTCTGCCCGAAGGCAAGATCCGCGCCCTGGCCGTGGCGCTGCCCGAGCGCTTCCCGGCCCTGCCGGACGTGCCCACCATAGACGAGCTGGGCTACAAGGACGTGGTGGTGAGCAACTGGTGGGCCCTGGCCGCGCCGGCCGGCACGGACGCCCGGATCCTGGACCAGGTGGAGAAGGCGCTGGACAAGGTGCTGGCCGACCCTGCCATCCGCGACAAGCTGATGGCCCAGGGCTATGTGGCGTCTTCCGCCCCGGCCGCCCGGTTCCGCGCCGACCTGCCCGCCCAGGCCCGTTATTGGCAGGACGTGGTGCGCAAGTCGGGCATCAGCATCGAATAAGGGGTGAACCATCCTCGGGGCCGGGTCGGCTTCATAGCTGGGACGATCTGGTCCTTTTTGCAGCGCCTCCTACCGGTGGCGCTGTTTTTTTGACGCCCATGGAAACGGCCCTCTTGCAAGGGCCGCATGGCGTTCGTTCTCAACCGTCCGACCGGATTCCGGCTTCGCGCACGACCTTCTCCCAGCGCCGGCTGCGCTGGTCTATCCATTGCACGGCGTCGGCCTTGGATGATTCATAGGGCCGGATGTCCAGGGTGCGCAGCATCTGCGCCGTGGAAGGGCGTTTCATGATGTCGGCCAGCAGCGTGTTCCAGGCCTGCACCTGGTCGGGAGGCGTGCCTTTAGGGGTGAAGACCAGATAGGCGAAGCGCTCGTCGAAGTTCTCCAGGCCGGGCAGCTTGGCCTCGGCCACGGTGGGCACATCGGGCATCAGGGGATTGCGCGTGTCGCCCGAGACCGCCAGCGGCGTGAGCTTGCCTTCCTGCACGGCGCCCAGCACCCCCGCGATCACCAGGAATCCGCTGTCGATGCGGCCGCCGTACATATCGTTGACCACGGCCGGATTGCTCTTGTAGGGGATGTGGTCGAGCTTGACGCCGCTGTCCTGGGTCAGGGCGGACATCATCAGGTGGCCGGGCGAGCCTATGCCGGCCGAGCCGTAGTTCATCTGTCCCGTGCGCGCCTTGTCCAGGAACTGCGCCGTGGTCTTGATGCCCGGGCCGGACGGCACGACCAGCACCTGGTCGAAGGTGCCCAGCAGGGACACCAGCTCCAGCGAATCCTTCAGCCGGAAACGATTGTTCACGTAGACGTGCGGGTTGGCCGTGGCCACGGTGTCCAGGGTCAGCAGCAGGGTGTTGCCGTCCGGCTTGCTGCGGCCCACGGTCTCGGCCGCGATGGTGCCCGAGGCGCCGGCGCGGTTCTCCACCACGATGGTGCGGCCCGTGTTGGCCGAGGCCTCGCGCGCCAGCATGCGGCCCAGCAAGTCCAGCGGCCCGCCGGCCGCGGAACTGACGACCAGGGTGACGGTATCCGATTGCTGGGCCGGTGCGGCCAGAGGCAGCAGCAAGGCACAGGCGGCCAGGCTGCGAAAGAGGGGGGCGAATGTCATGTTTGTCTCCAGATGGATGTGGTTTTTATGGGTGCTGCAAGGACTCAGGCCAGTGCCAGGGGCAGAGGACTGGATTCGCTGTGGGCCATCAGTGTGTCCACCAGTTGGCACAGCAGGCGGGTCTTCAAGTCGCGGGACGAGGGATCATCCCACAGGTTGTTCTGTTCCAGGGGGTCGGCCTGCAAGTCGTACAGCTCCCCCCATTCCGTCCCCTGATAGACGCTGATCCGGTGCGACCCGGTCAGCAGCGAGCGCAGCTTGCAGCGCTGGGGCATGTTGAAGAGCTGGCGCTGGTTTTCTTCTTCCACCAGCAAGGCCTGGCGCCATTGGGCTGGCTCGCGCCCCATCAGCGGCAGCAGCGAACGGCCCTGGATGCCGTTGTAGGGCAGCAGGCCGGCGCGCTCCAGCACGGTGGGCGCGATGTCGATGGTCGAGCACAGGGCGCCGCTGCTCCCGCAGGCGGCCGGGGCGGCGGGGTCGAACCAGATGAACGGGGTGCGGATGATGCTTTGGTAGTGCACCGGGCCTTTGAGCAGCAGCTGGTGGTCGCCCATGAAATCGCCATGGTCGCTCATGAACATGACGATGGTATTTTCGGCCAGTCCTGACTGCTGCAGATGGTCCAGCACGCGGCCGATCTCCGCATCGATGTGCGTGATGGAGCCGTAGTTCAGGGCGATGGCCTCGCGCGCCTCGCGTTCGCTGCAGGCGAACAGGGCGGGCGTATGCTTGACGGCCTTGCCCTGGTCGCGCTGCTGGTGCAGCCACTGGATGTGCGGGGGCGGAGTGTGCGGGCCGGGCTGGAATGAGGCCGGCAGCGTCACTTGTTCAGGGTCGTACATATCCCAGTAGCGGCCGTGCGGCGTGAAGGGATGATGCGGATCGGGGAAAGAGCACTGGATGAAGAAGGGTTGCTGCGCCTGCGCATAATTGTCCAGCAAGGCGCGGGTACGCGCGCCGATCCAGGCCGTGGTGCTGTATTCTTCGGGCACGCGCGTGCGCCAGGCCTGGCCGCAGCGGCTCAATTCGAAGTCAGGGCTGGGCAGGGCCTGCTCGGGGCCGGACAGGGCCGCGATCTCGGGATGTTCGTTCTGGAGCCAGCGGCCGTAGTCGCCCCAGACCTGGTCGCCGTGGTCCACGGCCAGGTCCACATGCTCGAAGCCATAGAAGGGCAGTGTCATGGCGTGGTCGGGCCGGTCGCGCCAGAGCGCGCCGCATTCCTGATCGTAATCATTGGTGGCCGTCTGGCGACGGGCCTCGCCGCGCGTGGGAGGCGCATCGGGCCTCGGGTACAGCGCAGGATCGTCCGTGATGTTCTGCAGGTGCGCCTTGCCCACCAGCGCGGTGCGCCAGCCGGCCTGGTGCAGCACGTCCACGAAGGTGGTCGACTCCAGCGGCAGGGGCACGCCGTTGTGACGCGCGCCGTGCACGGAGGGCATGCGGCCGGTCATCAGCGAGGCGCGGTTGGGCATGCAGATGGGCGTGGCGACGTAGAAGCGCTCGGCGCGCCAGCCGCGGCTGGCCAGGGCATCCAGGCTGGGCGTGCGCACTTCGGGGTTGCCGTAGCAGCCCAGGTGGTCGGCGCGGTGCTGGTCGGTGATGAACAGGAGGAAATTGGGTGCAGCGGTGGACATGGCCTTCCTTTTTTGCATGACAGGGTTTTTGTCCATTATGGAAGCCAGGGTCATAATGTTAAATTGAATAATTGACAGCTATATATACAAATAATTCATGGGTGAGACATGGGCTGGAGCGATCGCATACGACTGAAGCACCTGCAGGTCCTGATCCGCTTGTGCGAGCTGAAAAGCATGAGCGACGTGGCCCGGCAGTCCAACATGACGCAGCCGGCCCTGTCCAAGTGGCTCAAGGAGCTGGAGGACAACGTGGGCATGCCGCTGTTCGAGCGCCATGCGCGCGGCATCGAGCCCTTGCCGCCGGCGCTGGAGCTGGCGCGCCAGGCGCAGGGCGTGCTCAGCCGCCTGGATCGCATGGGCGAGTCGCTGGATCAGTACCGGCAAGGCTTCCGGCAGCAGTTCGCGCTGGGGGTCTCGCCCATGGTGGCGGTGGTCTATCTGCCCGACCTGCTGCGCGACGTCTACCAGCGCCATCCGCACTGCCACGTCCGCATCCAGGAGGGCACGCTGGACATATTGGGCAAGAACCTGGAGCAGGGCGAACTGGACCTGGTCATCGGCCGCATCGACGAGACCGGCCGCAATCCGGACATGGCCTTCATGTCCCTGGGCATGGTGCCGCTGTGCGTGGCGGTGGGCCAGAGCCATCCGCTGGCCGGGCGCGCGGGACTGGACTGGGAGGAGCTCCTGGACTACCCCTGGGTACTGCCGCCCAAGAACAGTCCGATGCGCCGGCGCTTCGAGCTGGCGCTCGATGCACAGGGCCTGCAGCACCCGCACTGCGCCATCGAATCGTCCTATGCCCATACCAGCGCGCGGCTGGCGGTGGACAGCCCCTTTCTGGTGCCCATGGCGCGCAGCATAGCCCAGGTCTATCCTGACTTGCGCGTGCTGGCGCTGAACTGGAGCGACGCCAGCCTGCACGGCCAACTGGGTCTGTTATGGCGTCCGGAGGACACCGGCCAGCCCTTGCTGGAGGAATTCATAGGCTGGATGCGGGACCGTCACGCTTAAGCATCAAGTTTCGCGGCTTGGAATGTTGTTCCCTTGCGCGATCTCAAATACTGCGCATATGCTTTTGTAACCAGGTATGGCTGGCGTGTTATTTTGTTTCGTCTGGGCGGATTATTTGTATGGGAACATTCCTGTCAGGTTGGAAGAATTTGCAAGCGATAAGCATCAGCTCCGTACGCGATACGCTGAGCGGAAAATACCATTCCCGTGATTTCATCCACGCCCGCATGGAGTACCTGCGCACCCGGGTCATGCTGGTGGGACTGATCTTTGCCGTGCTCACCCCGCTCTGGACCATCATGGACTGGCTGGTGCTCCCCAGTTGGCCCGCCCATTTCCTGACTGCCCGGATCTTGAGCTTTGCAGGTCTGGCCGCCTGCGTGTGGCTGGCCCTGCGGGGGCACCAGCGCATCCGCCTCATTTATGTGCTCAGCGGCCTGGTGTTCATCCTGCCGGCCTCTTTCTACGCCTACATGCTGCTGACCTCGGCCAGCGCCGGACGCTACGTGGTGCTGGGCTACGGGTTCATTCCCTTCCTGCTGGTGGCCACGCTCAGCATCTTTCCCTTCACCTTGCTGGAGTCCGCGCTGGTGGGCAGCGCGCTGCTCGGCCTGCAGGTGCTGGCGTCCGTGCGTTCGGGCACCTGGATGACGGCGCAGGGCTTGCAGGACCTCTGGCTGCTGGCCGCCTTGCTGGTGGTGGCCCTGACCGCCAATTACTTTCACCTGGGCCTGCTGCTGCGGCTGTACCGGCAGGCCACCCACGACGCACTGACGGGCCTGCTGAACCGGGGCGCGCTGAACCAGCAGCTCAAGCAGCGCGCCGATGCCGACAATCTGCACGTGCTGATGGTGGACCTGGATCACTTCAAGCAGATCAACGACACCCACGGCCATTCCGTGGGCGACGATGTGCTGATGCGCACCGCCGCCCTGCTCAAGACCCACCTGGGCCCGCAGGACCTGGCCGCCCGCTACGGCGGCGAGGAGTTCACGCTGATCCTGGCCGGCCGTACGGACGAGCAGGCGCTGGAGGTGGCCCGGCAATTGCTGCGCGAGGTGCAGGGGCAGGTCCTGTACAACCACGATCGCAAGCCGTTTCGCGTCACCGCCAGCATGGGTCTGGCGGTCTGTCCTCCGGGCCGGGAAGTCGAGTCGGTCCTGCAAATGGCGGACGAACGCCTGTACCTGGCCAAGCAGCGCGGTCGCAACCAGGTGGTGGCGGAAGATTGAGCGGCGCTTAACCGGTCTGGCCGGGCGCCGCCTGCAGCCACCGGGACGCCAGGGTATCGGCGGACCGGGCGCTGTCGGTCACGTGCAGGGGATAGCCCCAGACCTTCTGCGTCAGCGGCGCCATCGCTTCAAGGGCGGCGCGCTTGTCCGGATCGGCTTCGATCATGATGTGTCCGCGCACCAGCGCCTGCAGGCGCTCCTTGTGCTGCTTGATCCACAACACGAGCTGCTTGCGCAGAGCCTGGTCGGGGTCGGCGGACAACGCCGGGGCGTCGGGGCTTATTAATACGAAGGGACGTTCCTGGTCCAGGGCCTGCTCGAATTGCGCCAGGAATGCGGCCGCGTCGGGCGGCACGCCGGGTTCGTAGACAAGATCGACCAGGGGGAAACGTTGCAGATCAATATACATGGGGCAGCCCAATACAGTAATGATAATAATTATCATTACTGTATCTAAAACTGCCTGGCTTGTCACTCAATAGCGCAGCGTCAGGGTGTCCACGGCGGCTTTTTCGACCGCCTGCGCGCCGACCGCGTCGGGCTTGCACCCGAAGCGGCTGAACAATTCAAGCTGATCCGAGTGGTGCGGGTCCGCCTTGCCCTGGGGGTCCACAAAGCCGCTCTGGCCGGGCGCGGCCACCGAGCACATGCGCACGCCTTGCGGGTCCAGCACGACCTGGAAGCTTTCGCTGCCGGTGTTCAGATAGGGCCAGACGCGGCGCTGGTGGGCCGGGTCGCCCCAGGGCACGCCGATGGCATTGCGGGCGGCGAACAGCATGGGCACGGCCGGCGCGCGCCACTTGGCCGCCTGCGCTCCCTGTTCCCCCTGCAGGCTGCGCGCCGCCTGTTCCAGGGCATCCAGCACCCACTCCCGGGCGGGGCGACCCTGCAGGAAGTCGATGGTCTGCGGCACGCCCGAGCGCGGTCCCTGGATGGCGTTCCAGATCAGCTTGGCGGCGGCTGCGGGCTGGGCGCTGCGCGGATCGTCCACGCCCGGATACAGGCCTTTCTCGTAGCTCGCATAGACGCTCTCAGGCAGCCGGCCCTTCAGGAACACCGGCACGGCGGCTTTCATCCAGGCCTGCATGACGGCCGGGGCGCTTCCACGGTAATGCCGTCCGTCCTCGTCCAGGTGCAGCTTGTAGTCCCAGCCGCGCAACTGGGCGGCCGCTTCGCGCGCCAGGGCACTGGCGCGCGGCAGGTCGGCGGCCTGCTGGATCAGCGGCGCGAAGTAGCGCGCGTTCAAGTCCGAGCGGGCGCCCAGCTGGTCCACCGCCCAGATTTCCTCGTCGCTCAGACGCTGCTTGGCCTGCAGCGGGGCCAGCAGCTCCTGCACGCGATCCACATAGGAAAAGTTGGAGCTGTCGGCCAGCAGGCCGGCAAAGGCCTTGTTGTTCCAGCTTGCCACATAGCCTTGTTCGGGATTCAGCACCTTGGGGTTGTGCTCGAAGGGCAGGAAGCCCTGCCATTCCATGCTGCCGTCGCCGACGGCCGGGAACTGCACCGGCTGGCCTGCCGGGCGCTGCGGCAGCCGGCCCAGCGCGGCGGCGCCGATGTTGCGCTCGGTGTCGGCATAGAACCAGGTGATGGAGGCGCTGACGCGGGCGGCCTGGGCCATGAATTCGTCCCAGTTGCGCGCCTTGGCCGCCTGCGCCCAGCCCAGCAGAGTCTCGATCTCGCGGCCTTCCCAACTGCGGCGATTGGCGTAGGCGGTGTTGTTCCTGGCGTCCCAGGTGCTGACGAAGCCCTGGACCGAGCGGTACACGTCCAGCAGCACGTCGTCCTGGCCGCGCACCTTGATGCGCACCTGCTTATGCTCCATGGGGCGCCAGGCGCCCCGATACCAATAGCTGTGGGGATCGCCATCCTTCAGGCGCAACTGATAGACGTCGTTGGTGTCCAGGGAGCCCACGGTGGAGCCCCAGGCGATGCGCCCGTTGGTGCCGAAGAGAATGGCGGGCAGGGCCACGGCGGTACTGCCGGTCAGGTCGTAGCCAGCGCCGTGCAAGCCTACGCTGTAGGTGATGGAGGGGGTGTACCAGCCTTGCTGCGGGCCGTTGTACAGCACGGCGTGGCCATGCAGGGTCTTGGCCGGCCCCAGCACCCAGGCGTTGCTGGCGGTGGGCGTGCCGTTGGCCACGGCGGGTCCCAGGGCGATGGACTGGCGATGCAGATAGTCGCGCGCGGCCTGGGGCGAGAGCGCCTGCAGTGCGGCAGGCATTTGCGCCTGCGCCTTGCTTGCGGAATGCTGCGGGATGATGGTCGGGGCGGTCGGATCGTTCAGCCAGCGCAGCTGCCGGTAAAGCTGTTCGCCGCGGACCGGCCCTTCGGCCGCGCGCAGCGTCTCCAGCAGGCTCAGATTGGCCATTTCCGCCGTTCCGGCGAAGAAGCGGTTCAGTATCAGGCCCACCCAGACCATGGCTATGTCCTCGGGCTGCCATCCCGAGGGCTCGAAACCGTTGGCGATGAACTCCCTGGGCATCAGCGTGGCGGCCTGCGCCTTCACGTCGCGCACGCGCTGGGTGAAGCCGGCGGCGTAACCTTCGAAGATGGCGCGGTCCTCGGCCGGCAGGGCGGCGAGCTGGCGGCGTATGGATTCGGGGTCGAAGCTGCCGTGGGTGACCTTGTCCAGTTCCAGGTAATCCGGCCCCAGCACTTCGGCCACCGTGCCCCAGCCGGAGCGTTTGGCGATCTCCATCTGGTACAGCCTGTCGGTGGCCACCGCGTAGCCATAACCGTAGAACAGCCCGTAGGGGTTCTGCGCATAGATGTGGGGCACGCCGAAACTGTCGCGCTTGATGGTCACGCTGCGTTCGGCCGGCGGGGTGGCGGCGCAGGCCGCCAGCAGCAGGCTGGCGCCCAGGACGCTCAAAGTCAGGCGGCGCGGGGAGCGGCGAGGGGAATCCATGTCTCAGTCTCCTTGAATGTGACGCGTGCTGTGCCGCGGCACTGTTTCTTATGCCATGAATATACCGTCAAAATTGTTTATACATATATATATCCACAAGAATGCTTATAAAGGATTTCCCCAACCGAGCCGCGGCGGGGAATGAAAATTGCTGGGCGTCCACATGATCTCAGACATGGGAGTACGAACATGGAACGCATCATTGCAGCGGAATTCGATACTTTCGAGCAGGCCCAGAAGGCGTTCACGGCCCTGCAGGTGTACGGCCTGGCCATGCAGGACATGCAGATCTTCTACCTGAAGCCCGGCGGCCAGCACGCCCAATACCCCATAGGCGGAGACAGGGCGACGGACAAGGCCTCGCGCGGAGGCGGCCGGGGGGCATTGCTGGGCGTGGCGCTGGGCGTGATCTCGGGCGCCTTGGTGGGCTGGTGGCTGCTGAGCCTGACCCAGTGGCCGCCGCTGGTGCTCATTGCCTTCATCGCCCTGGGGGCCTATGTGGGCGCCATCTCCGGCGGCATCACGCGGCTGGGCGGGCGCGACCGCCGCCGCGACCCCTTGAACCGGGTCTCGGGCGTGATGCTGGCCGCCCGCCAGGGGCAGGCCGACGAGCGCGGCGTGGTGGAGGTGCTGCAGAGCAACGGGGGCTATGCCATCGAATGGGCCCAGGGCACCTGGGCCGACGGCCAGTGGACGGACTTCAATCCCACCCGCACGCCCCACCTGTATGACCTGCCGGGCAAGGGCCAGCACATCCACGAGGTGCGCAGCGGCTGAATCCGGGATTCAGTCCAGGCGGGTCAGGGTTTCCATCCAGAATGCGCGGCGCAAGGCCAGCGTGGACACCAGGATGTGTTCGCGCAAGGTGTGGGCGCCGTCGCCGTCGGCTCCCAGGCCATCGAGCGTGGGCACGCCCAGCGCCGCGGTGAAGTTGGCGTCGCTGGCGCCCCCGGTCATGGGCGCCTCTTCCAGCGCAAGGCCCACCTGGCGGGCGAATTCCTGGCAGCGGGACAGCAGTCCGGCGGTGGCTTCGGTGCGGGACATCGCCGGCCGGTTCAGGGAAAAGGTCACCTCCAGCTTCACGTCCGGATTGACGGCGCGCAGGGCCTGGACCTGTTCGCGCAGCGCCTCGGCCGCCTGCGCGTCGGGAACGCGGAAGTCCGCCCGGATGCTGCAATGCTCGGGCACGACGTTCGGGGTCGTGCCGCCCGAAATCGTACCCACGCTGACCGTCACCCCGCGCTCATAGTTCGTCAGGGCCTGCAGCGCCAGAACCTGGTGGGCGACTTCCTCGATGGCGTTGCGGCCCTTCTGGTGCTGGATGCCGGCGTGGGCCGGGCGCCCGTGGGCGGCGACCTGGATGAAGCCCGTGCCCTTGCGGGCGGTGACGCAGCGGCCTTCTTCGACGCGGGCGGGTTCGCAGACCAGCGCATAGCGCGAGCGGCGCGCAAACGCCTCGGTATGGGGGCGGGACAGATGGCTGCCGGTTTCTTCGTCGGGCAGCAGCACCATGTCCACGGGCAGGCGGGTCTGCCCGGCGACTGCGCCCAGGGCGGAAAGCGCCAGGCATACGCCGGCCTTCATGTCGTAGATGCCGGGTCCGTAGAGCCGGTCGTCCTCGCGCCGCACGGGATTCTTCTCCAGCGTGCCCAGCGGGTGCACCGTGTCGTAGTGGCCCAGGACCAATATGCCTTCGCGCTCGTCGCCGTCGGGGCGGTTGTGTATATGCAGCAGGGGGCGCCGGCATCGCCCATGTCCACGGCCTGCACGGCCAGGCCCAGCGCGCGGGCGTCCTGGCTGATCAAAGCGGCCATGGCCTGCAGCGCGGCCTGGTCGTGGGAAGGAGATTCCAGCCCCGTCCAGCGTTCTATCTGCTGCACGAGGGCGTCGGTGATGGTGTCGGTGGTCATGGCGTGGCGTTGAGTGGTCGGATATGGTGGCAGGCGGCCTGGTGGCCGGTCCCAATGGTTTGCAGGGCGGGCGCGGCCTGGCGGCAGAGGTCCGTGGCCAGGGGGCAGCGCGGATGGAAGGTGCAGCCCGGCGGCGGCTTCAGGGGGAGGGGATTTCGCCCTGGATGGGGGCGAACTCGCGCCGCCGGCGCTGCACGTCGGGCATTTCGGCCAGCAGGGCCTGGGTGTAGGGATGCGCGGCATGGCTGAAGATCTCGGCCGTGGGCGCCATCTCCACGATGCGGCCCAGGTACATGATGGCCACCCGGTCGGAGATGTGGCGCACCACGCCCAGGTCATGGCTGATGAACAGGTAGGTGAAGCCGTGGCGACTGCGCAGGTCCATGAACAGGTTGATGACCTGCGCCTGGATGGACACGTCCAGGGCGGCCACGGGCTCATCGCACACCAGGAAGTCGGGCTGCACCATCAGGGCGCGGGCGATGCCGATGCGCTGGCGCTGCCCGCCCGAGATCTGATGGGGCAGGCGGTCGCGGTATTCGGCGGCCAGGCCCACTTCAGCCAGGGCCTGGTCCACGCGCGCCGGTATGTCCTGGCGGGGCGCCAGCTTGTGCACGTGCAGCGCCTCGCCCAGGATCTGGTGCAGTTTCTGTTTCGGGTTGAGCGAGGCTTGCGGATCCTGGAAGATCATCTGCACCCCCAGGGTGTAGTCCAGCTTGTCCTTGGGGCCCAGGCCGGCCACGTCGCGGCCCTTGTACAGAACCTGTCCCGCCGAGGGCCGGATCAGGCCGGCCGCCATGCGGCCCAGGGTGGATTTGCCGCAGCCCGATTCGCCCACCAGGCCGACCACCTCGCCGGCGGCGATGCTCAGGTCGACGGTATTGACGGCATGGACCGTGGGGAGCTCGGGCGCTTGGCCGAGGGCCTTCATCAATTTGTAGGCCAGGTCCGGCGTGCGGCTGAATTGTTTGCGCAGGCCGCGCAGTTCGATGACGGGCGTCGTGCTCATGATGCCTCGTTGATCAAGGGGTGGAAGCAGCGGTAGTCCTGCCGCCCGTGGCGGCGGATCTCGGGTGCGGACTGGCCGCAGCGCTCGCTGGCGCGGGGGCAGCGGGGGCGGAAAGTACAGCCTGCCTCCCGCCCGGTCAGGGTGGGGGCCATGCCGTCGATCTGCTGCAGGCGCTGTCCGGGAGCGGTGGCTCCGGGCATGGAGTTCAGCAGGCCGCGGGTATAGGGGTGGACCGGCCGGGCCAGCACCTCGGCGACCGGGCCGTGCTCGACGATGCGGCCGGCATACATCACGGCCACCTGGTCGGCCAGTTCGGCGATCACCCCCAGGTCGTGGGTGATCCAGATCATGGCCGTCTGGTGCTCGCGGCACAGGGTCTGCATCTGGTAGAGGATCTGGGCCTGGATGGTCACGTCCAGCGCGGTGGTCGGCTCGTCGGCAATGATCAGGTCGGGCTGGTTCATCATGGCGATGGCGATGGCCACGCGCTGGCGCATGCCGCCGGAGAACTCGTGCGGATACTGGTCCAGGCGGCTTTCGGGCGCCGGGATGCCGACCTGGGCGAGCGCTTCCACGCAGCGCTGGCGGGCCTGGCGACGCGGGGTGCGCGGATGATGGGTCAGGATGGCCTCCATCATCTGCTCGCCCACCTTCAGCGCCGGGTTCAGCGTCATCAGCGGATCCTGGAAGATCATGGCGATGCGGTCGCCGCGCAGCGCGCGCATGCCTTCTTCGTCCAGGGCGCGCAGGTCGCGTCCCTGGAACAGGACGCGGCCGGCAATGACCTCGCCGGGCGGGTCGATCAGGCCCAGCAGGGAAAAGCCCGTCACGGACTTGCCCGAACCGGATTCGCCCACCAGGCCCAGGATTTCGCCGCGGCGCACGGTCAGCTCGACGCCGTCCACGGCCAGCCAGGCGCCGTCTTCGGTATGGAAGGCCGTCTGCAGGCCTTCGACATGGAGTAGGGGGTATCAGGAGTCATTTAGCGTCGCGGGTCCAGGCTCTCGCGCAGGCGATCGCCCACGATGTTGATGGACAGGATGAGCAGCAGCAGGGCCACGCCCGGGAAGATGCTGATCCAGTAGTCGCCCGAAAGCAGGTATTCGAAGCCGCTGGAGATCAGCAGGCCCAGGGAGGGTTCGGTCACGGGCACGCCTACGCCCAGGAAGGACAGCGTGGCCTCCAGCGTGATGGCCGTGGCGATCTGTATGGTCGCAAAGACCATGATGGGGCCCAGGCAGTTGGGCATCAGGTGGCGCAGCATGATGCGCCAGGCGGGAAAGCCCAGGTTCTGGGCCGCCTCGATGTATTCCTTGCGGCGTTCCTGCAGGGCGCGGCCGCGCATGATGCGGGCGTAGTGGGCCCATTGCACCACCACCAGGGCGATGATCACCTTGTCGATGCCCCGCCCCAGCATGGCCAGCAGCACCAGCGCCACCAGAATGGTCGGAAAGCCCAGGATGAAGTCCACGCAGCGCATGACCACGGTGTCCACCCAGCCGCCGCGAAAGGCCGCCAGCAGGCCCAGCAGCGAGCCGATCAGCGTGGACAGGACCACGGCGCCCAGTCCGACCAGCAGGCTGATGCGCAGCCCGTAGAGGATGGCGCTGAGCATGTCGCGCCCTTGGGCGTCGGTGCCCAGCCAGTAGACCTGGCCGTCCATATTGGTCGAGCCCGGCGGCAGGCGGCCGTCCAGGATGTCCAGCGAGAGCAGGTCATAAGGATTCTGCGGGGCGAACAGCGGCGCGGCCAGCACGATGGCGATCAGGATGGCCAGGGTCCACAGGCAGCGGCGCGCGCTGGGACGGGCGTGCAGGCGCCGCAGGATGCGGCGGCGCTGGGGCGTCTGCTGCAGGGGGGCTACCCGGGCGGGCGGGGTCTGGATGTGATTGGGGTTTTTCATATCAGGCGCTGGGCTCCATCAGTTGGACGCGCGGGTCCAGCACGGCATACAGGATGTCCACGATCAGGTTGATCAGCACGAACAGCAGCGTGACCAGCATCACATAGGCCACGATGACGGGGCGGTCCAGCTGATAGACGCTGTCGATCAGCAGCTTGCCCATGCCGGGCCAGGAAAAGACGGTCTCGGTGATGGTCGAATAGGCGATCAGCGAGCCGAATTCCATGCCGATCACGGTGACCACCGGGATCAGGATGTTGCGCAGGATGTGGCGGCGCACGATGCGGCCCGGACGCAGGCCCTTGGCGCGCGCAAAGCGCACGTAGTCCTGGCTCTGGGCTTCCGATACGCCCGAGGCCGTCATGCGCAGGATCAGCGCGATGTTGGCCACCGCCAGGTTCACGGCGGGCAGGGCCAGGTGGCGCCAGCCTTCGGCGCTGAACAGGCTGAAGGGCACGCCCAGCACGTCCACCGTGGGACCCCGGCCGGAGGCCGGCAGCCAGCCCAGCCACACGGCAAAGAGCAGGATGAACACCATGCCCTGCCAGAAGTTGGGCAGGGAAAAACCCAGCACGGAGCCGCCCATGATGCCCCGGCCCAGCCACCGGTCGCGGTACAGGCCGGCGACCAGGCCCAGCGGGATGCCCAGCAGGCAGGTCAGGGCGATGGCGACGGTCACCAGCTCCAGCGTGGCCGGAAAGCGCTGCAGGATCAGCTCCACGGCGGACACCCCGTGCACGAAGGAGGTGCCCAGGTCGCCCTGCAGGGCCCGGGAGAGGAAATGGAAATACTGCTGCCACAGCGGCAGGTCCAGGCCGAGGCGGGCGATCAGCGCGTCGCGCTCGGCCCGTCCCACGTCAGGACTGACCAGCAATTCGATGGGGTCGCCCACCGCGTACACCGCGGCGAACACCACGACGGACACGGCCAGCAGCACCAGCACGCTTTGCAGCAGGCGGCGGACAATGAAAATGGCCAATGCGTTACTCCTTACTCATCAGTCCTGCAAGGCCTTACCGGGCAGGGCGCGCGGCCGTGGCCATGGTGCGCTGGTCGGCGCGGCCTTCATACTGGATGTCGCCGCGATAGGCCCATACGCCGCTCTCGAAGTGCAGCGGGATGCTGGGCATCTCGTCCAGGGCGATCTTGACGGCCTGCTGCAGCAGGGCGCTGCGCTTGTCGTCGTCCAGCGTGCGTACCGCCTCCAGGTAGACTTTGTCCAGCTCGGGATTGGAGTAGCGGCCGTAGTTGCTGCTGCCCACGCCCAGCTCGGGGTTGCGGGTGGTGATCCAGTACTGCAGGAAGTTGCTGGCCTCGCCCGTCTCCGAGCCCCAGCCGCCCAGGGACGCGCTCATCTCCAGCTTGGCGCGCTTGGGGAAGTACACCGAGCGGGTCATGGTGTCGACCTGGGTCTTGATGCCCACGCGGCTCAGGTACTGGGCCACGGCCTGGGTCAGCTGGGCGTCGTTGATGTAGCGGTCGTTGGTGTCCGACATCGTCAGCTCGAAGCCGTCCGGGTAGCCGGCCTCGGCCAGCAGCTCCTTGGCTTTCTTGGGGTTGTACTCCAGCGGGGGCGCGCCTTCGATGGAGCCGAACATGCCCGGCGGGATGAACTGGTTGGCCGGCTCGGCCACGCCGTCCATGATGCGCTCGACGATGGCCTTGCGGTCGATGGCCAGCGACATGGCCTGGCGCACCTTGGCGTTCTGCAGCGGATTGTCGCCCTTGGGGGATTTGACCAGCGGGCTTTGCTCGCGGCCGGCGTCCAGTTGGAAGAACATGACGCGCACGGAGGGCTTGACGGTGTAGGCGAAGCCGCTGTCCTTGATGCGCTTGAGATCGCGCGCGGCCGGGTTCTCGATCAGGTCGAAGTCGCCGGCCAGCAGGCCGGTCAGGCGCGGACCGGCGGCGGGCACGGCTGTCATGCGCACCTGCTCCCAGGCGGGCGCCTCGCCCCAGTACTGGGGATTGCGCTCCAGCACGATGCCCGAGCCCTTCACATAAGATTTGAGCAGGTAGGGGCCGGTGCCCACCACCAGGTCGCCTTTGTTGAAATCGGCGACGGTGGGCCAGGGGCTGGTGACGCCGCAGCCTTCCTTGGGCGCGTAGCGCAGTTGCTCGTGCTTGGCGATGCCGCTCCAGATCATGGGCGCGCGGGCCAGCTCGTTGGGCAGCACGGGATAGGGCGCGGCGGTCTTCAGGCGCACGGTGTGGGCGTCGGGCGTCTCGATGGCCACGATGCGGCGGGCCACATTGGTCAGGCCCCCGCCGATGGCGGTCTCGTTGTTCAGGATGCGGCAGAAGCTGAACACCACATCCTGGGCGGTGAAGGGTTCGCCATTGGAGAAGCGCGCGCGCTCGTCCAGCTTGAAGGTCCAGGTCGTGTCGTCCGTGGCTTCCCAGGACTTGGCCAGCGCAGGCGTGAGCTTCATGTCCGGGCTCATGGCCACCAGGGGCTGGAAGATGTGATAGATCAACGCCTCATTGGGCGTGGTCTGGTGGTAGTGCGGGTCCACGGCGGTGGGTTCGGAAGCCAGGCCGATCTTCAGGGTCTGGGCGGAAGCGGCGCCCGCGAACAGACAGGCCAGGCCGGCGGCCAGGGTGGTGAGCAATGGCTTTTTCATGGGCAGCGAGTCCCCTATGTAATAGGTGTTATCGAAAACGAGGGCTTATTCTAGGAGGCGTCATGTTTCTATACAATTAGAATATTTAGAGAATGATTTGCCTGAATTAGAAAGCTTTGTGCGGGAAAACCCTAGACTTCCCTAGGATGCAAACCCGGCGCGGAATCTGATTT
Source organism: Alcaligenes sp. Marseille-Q7550 (assembly GCF_965112015.1). Taxonomy (NCBI): domain Bacteria; kingdom Pseudomonadati; phylum Pseudomonadota; class Betaproteobacteria; order Burkholderiales; family Alcaligenaceae; genus Alcaligenes; species Alcaligenes sp. Marseille-Q7550. Next base: position 14,123 of record NZ_CBCOPU010000004.1, on the reverse strand, counting down.
TTAGGGAGAATTGGCGTGCAGAGCCTGGCTTTTAAATACTTTTACGAAGTGGCCCAGACCGGCAGCCTGAGCGCGGCCTCCGAGTCCCTGCACGTGGCGATCTCGGCCATCAGCCGGCAGATCTCCGCCCTGGAGCAGCGCCTGGGCACGCCGCTGTTCGAGCGCAGCGCGCGCGGCATGCGCCTGACCGAGGCCGGACAGTTGCTGCTGCGCCATGTGCGCCGCTCCTTGCTGGAAACCGAAGCCGCCTTCGAGCAGATCGCCGCCTTGCGCGGCGCCGAGCGCAGCCCCATACGCATCGCTTGCACGCAGGGCCTGGCCAACGAGTTGGTGCCGGGCGCCATCGCCGCTTTCGGGCGCAAGCATCCCCGTTGCCGCTTCCGCATCTGGGTGGACAGCGCGCGCGGCGCCACCGAGCGCGTGGCGGCCGGCGAGGCCGACATGGCGGTCACGTTCAGCACCACGCCCGCCGACCACGTGCAGGTGCGCTATGCGCACAGCGCCGCCGCCCTGGCCGTCATGTCCCAGACTCATCCGCTGGCCGAGCGCCGGCGCCTGTCGCTCAAGGATCTGGTGGACTATCCCCTGGCGCTGACCGACGAGAACACGTCCACCTACCGCCTGTTCCAGCTGGCGTCCAATATGGCGGGCCTGAACCTGCAGCCGCGGGTTTTCAGCAATTACGCCGAGGCCTTGCATGCCTATGTGCGCGACAGCCAGGCGGTGCTGTTCGCCAGCTATGTATCGATCTCCGAGCGCCTGCGGCCCAACCGCCTGGTGGCCATTCCGCTGCGCAATACGGAAATGCATGCGCGCACCATACAGGTTCAGGTGATGTCGGGGCGCATTTTGCCGGATATGATGGAGCAGTTTATTGAGTTCATGATTCGTCGCGTGCACGAAGTCAGCGAGGCGGCGCCGCGGTAATAGTCTGGCTTATTAAGCGTAGGCGCTGAATATTTTTATTTGCTCCTCTTCGTCGGCCAAGGCCTTTTTCTGCTGGATCCGTTCTATGTTCCATGCAATTTAGACTATTGTGCACGGCCTGGCATGTTTCAGGGTTGAAGTGTTCAAGGGTATATCCCTAGGCCATGGCCGATTTACTCGCAAAATCGCTATGTGTACACTTCAAATCACTAAAACAAGGCAGGTAGTCGAAACCTTTTTTCGCTTCACGAGCCCACGGAGAAGACAATGAAGAAGATGGTTGCAGGTGCACAACTGGCCGGCGTGCTGGTGTTCAACACCCTGGCCGGCGCCGCCGTCGCAGACGGCGTGATCAAGATCGGCGAACTCAACAGCTACAAGACGCAGCCCGCCTTCCTCGGGCCGTACAAGAACGGCATGGAACTGGCGGTCGAGCAGATCAACCAGGCCGGCGGCATCAACGGCAAGCAGCTGCAGCTGATCATCAAGGACGACAATTCCAATCCGGGCGACGCCGTGCGCGCGGCCGAAGAGCTGATCTCCCGCGACAAGGTGGACGTGCTGACCGGCACCTTCCTGTCCAATATCGGCCTGGCCATCACGGATTTCGCCAAGCACAAGAAAGTCTTCTTCCTGGCCAGCGAGCCGCTGACGGACAAGATCGTGTGGGCGGACGGCAACCGCTATACCTTCCGCCTGCGCAATTCCACCTATATGCAGGTGGCCATGCTGGTGCCCGAGGCCGTCAAGCTGAACAAGAAGCGCTGGGCCATCGTCTACCCCAACTACGAATACGGCCAGTCCGCCGTGGCCACCTTCAAGACGCTGATGAAGCAAGCGCAGCCGGATGTCGAGTTCGTGGCCGAGCAGGCCACGCCGCTGGGCAAGGTGGACGCCGGGGCGGTGGTGCAGGCGCTGTCCGAAGCCAAGCCCGATGCGATCTTCAACGTGCTGTTCGCCTCCGACCTGGCGCGCCTGGTGCGGGCCGGCAGCCAGCGCAACTTCTTCAACAAGGACATGCCCGTGGTCAGCATGCTGACCGGCGAACCCGAGTATCTGGATCCGCTGGGCGAAGAGACGCCCGAGGGCTGGATCGTGACCGGCTACCCCTGGTATGCCATCGATACGCCCGAGCACCAGAAGTTCCTGCAGGCCTATCAGGAAAAGTACAAGGACTATCCGCGCCTGGGCACCATCATCGGCTACAGCGCCATCCTGTCGCTGGCCGCCGGCATCGAGAAGGCCGGCTCCACGGACACGGAAGCCATGATCAAGGCCTTCCGCGGCCTGGAGCTGATGACGCCGTTCGGCCCCATCACCTACCGCACCCAGGACCAGCAATCGACGCAAGGCGCCTATGTGGGCGTGCTGGCCAAGAAGGACGGCAAGGGCATCATGACCAACATCCGCTACGCCGACGGCAAGGACGTGCAGCCCACGGATGAACAGGTGCGCCAATGGCGCCCCGAAGCCGCCAATCAATAATGCAAGGGGGCCTCTGAACCAGTCCCCGCGTCGCGCGCCTTTGCGGGTCCGGATGATCCGCGGTGTTGTGAATCCTTGCGATGGCAAGGGCTGTCGCGGCGGTTTGCGCCTTGCACCTCATTCCGAAGCGCAAGTGCCGCTTTCCGACCTGGTTCATAGGCTCCTGGCGGCTCAGGCTTTTCTGTAGACCGGCGCGCCGGGGGGCGCGCCACTTCTTCTCACGCGAGGCAATATGGCCTTATCGGCTCTGTGGGTGCAGTTCCTGAACGGACTGGCCGAGGCATCGTCATTGTTCTTGGTGGCGGCCGGCCTGTCCCTGATCTTCGGGGTGACGCGCATCGTCAATTTCGCGCATGGCTCCTTGTACATGCTGGGCATCTACATCGCCTACTCCGCCGTGCAGTTCCTGGGCGGATCGGCGCTGGGGTTCTGGGGCGGCCTGATCGCGGCGGCCCTGCTGGTGGGCGCGCTGGGCGCGCTGCTGGAGATCGTGCTGTTGCGGCGCATCTACAAGGCGCCCGAGCTGTTCCAGCTGCTGGCCACCTTTGCGCTGGTGCTGGTCATCAACGACGCCGCGCTGGCGATCTGGGGGCCGGAGGACCTGCTGGGCCCCCTGGCGCCCGGCCTGAACGGCTCGGTATCCATCGCCGGACGCTTCTTCCCCGTATACGACCTGGCCCTGATCGCGATCGGGCCGGTGGTGCTGGGCTTGTTGTGGCTGCTGCTGACGCGCACCCGCTGGGGGGTGCTGGTGCGCGCCGCCACGCATGATCGCGAGATGCTGGGCGCGCTGGGCGTGAACCAGGCCTGGCTGTTCACCGGCGTGTTCGCGCTGGGCGCGTTTCTGGCGGGCCTGGGCGGGGCGGTGCAGTTGCCGCGCCAGCCGGCCAACCTGCTGCTGGACCTGAGCGTGATCGGCGACGCCTTCGTGATCGTGGTGGTCGGCGGCATGGGCTCGATTCCTGGCGCCTACGTGGCCGCGCTGATCGTGGCCGAGCTCAAGGCGCTGTGCATCGCCCTGGGCACCGTGACGCTGTTCGGCGTCGATTTCGCCTTCCCCAAGCTGACGCTGGTGGTGGAGTTCATCTTCATGGCCGTGGTGCTGGTGTTCCGGCCCTGGGGCCTGTTCGGGCGGCCCCAGGCGGTGAGCCGCAATTCCGCGCCCATCGAGGCTCCGCTGCGGCCCAGCGGCCTGGCGTTCCGGGTCCTGGTCGCGGCGGTGCTGGTCGTCATGGCCGCGCTGCCCATGCTGACGCAATGGTTCCCCTATGCGCCCGTGCTGGCCCTGGACATCCTGGTCGTGTCGCTGTTTGCCATCAGCCTGCATTTCATGATGGGGCCGGGCGGCATGAACTCCTTCGGCCACGCCGCCTATTTCGGCCTGGGCGCCTATGCGGCCGCCTTGCTGCTCAAGGCGGCCGCCCTGTCCATGGGCTGGTCCATCGCCCTGGCGCCTCTGGTGGCCGGCGTGGGCGCGCTGGTGTTCGGCTGGTTCTGCGTGCGCCTGTCGGGCGTCTACCTGGCCATGCTGACCCTGGCCTTCGCGCAGATCATCTGGTCCATCGTCTACCAGTGGGACAGCTTCACGGGCGGCTCCAACGGCGTGGTGGGCATCTGGCCCTCCGAATGGCTGTCGGGCGACCGCTACTATTACTTCGCCTTGGCGCTGGTGGCGCTGGCCGCGCTGTTCCTGCGCCGGGTGCTGTTCTCGCCCTTCGGCTACGCCATGCGCGCCAGCCGGGATTCGGCCTTGCGCGCCGAAGCCATCGGCATCCCCGTCAAGCGCGTGCAATGGCTGACCTTCATCCTGGCCGGCACTTTTGCGGGTCTGGCGGGCGCGCTGTTCGTCTTTGCCAAGGGCAGCGTCTCGCACGAGGTCATTGCGGTGAACAAATCGGTGGACGGTCTGGTGATGGTGCTGCTGGGCGGCCTGCAGACCCTGGTCGGTCCGGTGGTGGGCGCGGTGGTGTTCACGCTGCTGCAGGATTTCTTCCTGGGCATCACTCAGTACTGGCGAGCCTTGTTCGGCGGAGTGATCCTGCTGCTGGTGCTGGCCTTCCCGCAAGGCATTGCCGGTTTCTTCAAGCAATTGGCGGACCGCCGCGCGCGGCCCGCCGCCCAGGAGGCGCAGCCATGAGCCTGTTGCAAGTACGTGATCTGAAAAAGGCCTTCGGCGGCAACGTGGCGGTGGACGGCATCCAGTTCGACCTGCATGCAGGCGAGTTCCTGGCGCTGATCGGGCCCAACGGGGCCGGCAAGACGACCACCTTCAATATGGTGGGCGGCCAGCTCGCGCCCACGGCCGGCTCGGTACGGCTGGAAGGCCAGGAACTGGTGGGTCTGGCGCCGCGCCGCATCGCCGCGCTGGGCGTGGGGCGCACCTTCCAGATCGCCGCCACCTTCGCCTCCCTGACCGTGGTGGAGAATGTGCAGATGGCCTTGCTGGCGCACCAGAAGAAGGTGTTTTCCTTCTGGCGTCCGGCGGCCCGATTCCAGCGCGAGCGCGCGCTGGAGCTGCTGGCCCAGGTGGGCATGCAGGCCCAGGCCGACCGACCCTGCAGCGAATTGGCCTACGGCGACGTCAAGCGGGTGGAGCTGGCCATTGCGCTGGCCAACGATCCGCGCCTGCTGCTGATGGACGAACCCACCGCCGGCATGGCGCCGCGCGAGCGCAACGAGCTGATGCGCCTGACCAAGAAGCTGGTGATCGAGCGCAATATGGGCGTGTTGTTCACCGAACACAGCATGGACGTGGTGTTCGAGCATTCCGACCGCATGATCGTGCTGGCGCGCGGCCGGCTGGTGGCCGAAGGCGATGCGGACCATATCCGCAACCATCCCAAGGTGCAGGAGGTCTACTTCGGCACCGGCAAGACCTTCGAGAAAAAGGAAACGGCATGAACACGAGCCAAAGCGCAAATCCCGCCTCGCTGCCGGCGCAGGCCGGCCGGAACGATGCGGCGCAGCCATTGCTGTCGGTCCAGGACCTCAATGCCTGGTACGGTGCGGCGCACATCCTGTTCGACCTGTCCCTGCAGGTGCGGCGCGGCGAGGTGGTCGCCCTCATGGGGCGCAACGGCGCCGGCAAGTCCACGACCCTCAAGTCCATCATGGGCCTGATGGCCCGCTGCACGGGCGACGTTCACTTCATGGGACAGGCCATCCATGGACGCCAGCCCTTCGAGATCGCCAGGGCGGGGCTGGGCTTCGTGCCCGAAGACAGGCGGGTCTTCGCGGACCTGACCGTGACGGAGAATCTGGAAGTGGGGCGCCAGCCCGCGCGCCGCTGGCCCGACGGTTCGGCTGCGCCGCGCTGGCGTCCCGAGCGGCTCTACGAACTGTTCCCCAACCTGGGACGCATGCAGGACAGGCCCGGCGGGCAGATGAGCGGGGGCGAGCAGCAGATGCTGACCGTGGCCCGCACCCTGATGGGCAATCCCTACCTGGTGTTGCTGGACGAGCCGTCCGAAGGCGTGGCGCCGGTGATCGTCGAACAGATGGCGCAGATGATTCTGGAGCTCAAGCAGCAGGGCGTCAGCATCCTGCTGTCCGAGCAGAACCTGCATTTCGCCGAACTGGTCTCGGACCGGGCCTATGTGCTGGAAAAGGGGCAGATAAGGTACAGTGGCGCCATGCAGGAACTGGCCGCCAATGATGAAATCCGGCGCACCTACCTGACCGTTTGATGCGGGCCGTCTCTTGACCGGCCTGCCTTGCCCCAGGAGAAACGCATGCAAGAGACGACCCCCAATCCCCAGGCCGTGATCGATTTCTGGGTCCAGGCCGGACCGCAGAGCTGGTTCCGGAAATCCGATCAGTTCGACCAGCAGTTCCGCGAGCGCTTCCTGGACTGGCACGAACGCGCCGCCAGGGGCGAGTTCGACGATTGGGCCGCCAGCGCGTCGGGATCCTATGCCTTGCTGATCCTGCTGGACCAGTTTCCGCGCAACGCTTTTCGCAACACCCCGCGCATGTACGCCACGGACGCCAAGGCGCTGGACCTGGCCAAGGCCATGGTGGCCCAGGGGCTGGACAAGCAGATCCCCGTCGAGCGGCGCGTCTTCTGCTATCTGCCTTATTCACATTCGGAGAGCCTGGCCGACCAGCAGGAAGCCGTGCGCCTGAACCAGGAGATCGGCCGGCCCTGGCTGGACCATGCCGAGGAGCACCTGGACGTGGTCCAGCGTTTCGGCCGTTTTCCGCATCGCAACACCATCCTGGGCCGCCAGACCACGGAGCAGGAAATGCAGTTCCTGCAGACTGGGGGCTTTGCCGGCTGATCTCCTTTTCCGGGGTCCCTGCGTCAAAACGAAGTTCTTTTTTGGGAGAACCCAGATGGCGAGCAAGAACACGATATGCCTGTGGTACGACGGCGCCGCCCTGGAGGCCGCGACCTTCTACGCCCAGACCTTTCCGGACAGCTCGGTGGGAGCGGTGCACCGGGCGCCCGGCGACTACCCGGCCGGCAGGCAGGGCGATATCCTCACGGTGGAGTTCACCGTCATGGGCATTGCCTGCCTGGGCCTGAACGGCGGCCCGGCCTTCAAGCACAACGAGGCGTTTTCCTTCCAGGTATCGACCGAGGACCAGGCCGAGACCGACCGTCTGTGGAACGCCATCGTGGACAACGGCGGGCAGGAAAGCGCCTGCGGCTGGTGCAAGGACAAATGGGGCGTGTCATGGCAGATCACGCCGCGCATCCTGACCGAGGCCATCGCCGATCCGGATCCGGCAGCGGCCCGGCGCGCCTTCGAGGCCATGATGGACATGCGCAAGATCGATATTGCCGCCATCGAAGCAGCCCGGCGCGGCTGAGCCCGCGAATGCCGGCGTCTCCGCGGGGACGCCGGCATCCTGGCGGAAAGAACAGCCTGAACCGCCTCTGATCGAGCCGGCCAGGGCCGTCAGAGATGCCCTTTCTGTTCGCGTATCGCGGCGATCTTTTCCTTCAGGCCGCTCCAGGCCGGCTTGTCGGGCGCGAAGCGCGCCCGCATGTAGACCAGCAGCTCTTCCATCTGCTGGTCGTTCATGCTGTCCTTGAAGCCCGGCATGGACCCCAGCGAAGGCTGGGCGGGCCGCGTGATGCCGTGCATCAGCACCTGGATGGCGTTGTCGGGGTGGTCGCTGTGCAGATTGGTGTTCAGGGCGAGCGAAGGCCGCGCGCCGAACAGCACCGGGCCGCCGCGCGGATCGTGGCAGACGGCGCAGGCGCCGTTGAACAGCTTCTCGCCGGGCATCAGCATCACGGCCTGATTGGCGCGGCTGGCCTCTTCCAGGCGGGCGGCCTGGGCGGCATGCTCCCTTTCCTGCTGCGCGTCGACCGGATTCAGGCTGGCCAGATAGTGAGCCATGGCGCGCACGTCCGATTCGGGCAGTTGCGCCAGGCCGGCCACGACCGGGCCCATGGGTCCGGCGGCCACGCCGTGGCGCGGCGAATAGCCGGTGCGCAGGTACTGGAACAGTTCCTGTTCGGTCCATGGGATGGGAGACCGGGACAGGCCGTTCAGGGCGGGCGCTTCCCAGTTGTCGGCAAAGCCCCCGCCAGGAAATTGGCTGCGCCGCCTTTCTCGGCGCCCAGGGCGTTGCGGGGCGTGTGACAGGCGGCGCAATGCCCGCTGCTGTTGACCAGGTAGGCGCCCCGATTCCAAAGAGTGCTCTGGCTTTCGTCCGGCACATAGGCTTGCTTGTCGCGATGGAACAGCAGGTTCCAGCCGGCCACCAGCGGGCGCATGTTCATGGGGAAGGGCAGTTCGGTCTTCTTGTTCGGGGCGTGCACCGGTTCCTGCGTCATCAGATAGGCATAGAGGGACTGCAGATCCTCGTCGCTGATCTTGGCAAACGCCGTGTAGGGAAAGGCGGGATACAGGTGGCGCCCGTCCTGGTGTATGCCTTCGCGCATGGCCCGCTCGAAGGCCTTGTAGCTCCAGGAGCCTATGCCTGTTTCCTTGTCCGGGGTGATGTTGGTGGTGTAGATGGTGCCGAAAGGCGTCTCCAGGCCCAGGCCGCCGGCGTTGGGCTGGCCGCCTTCGGCGGTGTGGCAGACCATGCAGTCGCCGGCAATGGCGACCAGCCGGCCCCGTTCGATCGCCTGGTCGGAAAATATGGACGTGTCCACGTGCGCGACCGGAGCGATGGCGGGCCGCCAGGGCATGGCGCTGACCACCGCGCCGGCGGCCACGGCCAGCAGTCCGCTCAGCCATGGCTTGCGCCGCCGGGGCGCGCCCTGCGGGCCTTTGCAATCCAGGGCCAGGGCGTCCATGGCGAAGGGAGCGCTGTTCAGGCGCACGCCGGTGGCGTTGAATACGGCGTTGGCGATGGCGGCCGCGGCGGGCAGCTCCACCCCTTGGCTCCAGGCCATGGGCCGCTCCAGCGCCTGCTCGCGTTTGACCAGCTGCACGCTGGGCCGGGACGGCTCGGGCGCGCGCCGCTGCTCGCCGGTTTCCGCGCGCGCGGCTGGCGCCAGCAGTTGCTGGGCCCAGCGGCTCAGGCGGTCCGCCAGGGCGGGCGGCGCTTCGGCCTGGACGCCGGGTTCGGCCAGGGCGCTGCTGTCGTGGCCTATGGTCAGCCTGTCGATGCTGAGCCGGCCGCTGTGGGTGTCCACGCTCACGTCCACGGCCCAGGCCGACCATTGTTCGCGCGTCGTCTCGCCCGGCTGGCGTTCCACGACGTGGCTGTAGGCCAGGCCGCGGCCCTTGCGGATCACACCGTCCTGGCGGGCCGGCGCGCCGGACCAGTCGGATTGGCGGGCCACGCTCTCCAGCAGTTCCCGTCCCTGCCGGCTGGTCACGCGGTCCAGGCGCGCCTGCAGCGGGTCCAGACCGCGTTCGTGACAGTATTGGTCGAATTGCGATTCCTGGGCAAAGATGGTGGCGTGCGCCACGCTGTCCGGATCGCCGACGGCCGCCTGCCCGTCGTGCGCCGCCAGCGGTTGGGAGAAGTAATCGCTGACGGCCTGGGGGCCGGCGGCGGGCAGCGAGCCCTGGCCGCACAACACGGCGGCCAGCGAGGGACGCGTGCTGTCCAGGGTGTTCAGGCGCCAGTGCGCAGCCTGCAGTTGCTCCGCCAGTTCCGCGTGGGAGCGTCCGTCGTCATGGACGGCCAGGCGTATGGCCGGTTCCCCATGCGCGGCGCGCACTTGCACCGCTTGCGCGCGGCCAAACGCCATGACGGCCGCGTCCATGGCGCAGTCATAGGCCTCAGCCGCATCATGGCCGGGATCGAGCACGATGACGCGTTCGGCCGGCAGGCCGCTCAGGGCTTGCAGCTCTGTCATCAAGGCGGCGGGACGGCGGGTGCGGGCCCAGACGCGCAAGGTGTCGCCGTCGTGCCAGGCCACGGCCCAGGCGGGTCCCAGTCCAAGGGCGCCACGCTGCCATTCATAGACGTGGGCCGGCCCGTTCGCCTGGCCGGCGCCGGCATTCGCTTCCAGGCTTGGGCCGGCCTGGCCGACGGGCGTGGCCCAGCGGGCGTCCAGCAAGGAGCAGGCCTGTTGCGCCTGTTCCTGCTGCGCGGCCAGCACGCCGACGAAGTTGCCTTTGCGCACGCAGGCCACCACCCCGGGCACCTGCAGCGCGGCCTGCGCATCCAGCGTCTGCAGTTGCGCGCCTTGATAGGCGCCGTCCGCATAGTGCCAATAAGGCGGGCGCAGCACCACGCCGTGCAGACAGGGCGTGGAGGCGGGCAGGCCGGGCAGTTCCGGACGCGGGGCGGCTTGGGCGAGATGACTCATCGCATGGCCTTTGCCGCGCGCATGGCGGCCTGCATGATTTCCACGTGCGTGCCGCAACGGCACAGGTTGTAGCGCAGCTCGTCCCGGATCTGTTCTTCGGTCGCCTGCGGATTGCGGTTCAGCAAGGCCTGCACGGTCATGATCATGCCATTGAGGCAATAGCCGCACTGGGCCGCCTGACAGTCGATGAAGGCCTGCTGGACGGGATTGGGGCGGCCGTTCAGGGCCAGCCCTTCCAGCGTCGTGATCTGGCGGTGCTCCACGATGCTGACGGGCACGACGCAGGAGCGCGCCGCCACGCCGTCCACCAGCACCGTACAGGCGCCGCATTCGCCCAGGCCGCAGCCGAACTTGGGACCGTTCAGTTCCAGATCGTTGCGCAGTACATAGAGCAGCGGGGTATCGGGTTCCACGTCAATGACGTGCGTCTGTTGATTGACCCGCAGCGAATGCGGGCGGGAGCGAGAGGCCATGGAAGCTTCACCTTTAATTCGTCGCTGGCGCCCGGGTTGCGTGAACCCTGGCCTGGAAACGGAGGTTCGGTTTTATTTGCACGTTCAACTATAAGAGCTGGCCGGCCGCAGGGGAACGGCTTTGCGCCGGCGACAGCCCCCCGGCTGCCGAGTCCTGGCCATGTGCCGGATCCGAACCTGACGCAGCTCTTCCGTTGCATCGGAGTTGATACACTTAAATTAAGTGTATACACTTTAAATTATTGAGTAAATAGATCAGGTGCGACAATTTACCGCATTTGGCGACAAGCAGGCCGACAGACCCTTGAGTTCGCTGTATCTAGCAAAATTAATAGGGTTTACACTGATTATTGAGTGCTTGATTTTCTATTTATAGTGATGGTTGAAAACGGCGTGTTTGCCGTGTTTTTCATTTTTTATAGGGTGTGTACGCTGATGATCGGGGCTGTGGTGGAAGTGTGGGCGCGGATGGCGCCCGTTCATGCCGACCCCGTGCAGCGGCCGGCCATTGCCGGTCGTGCAGCGAACCAGGGAGAGTCCGATGTCCTATGACGCGCCGCGACGCCAGCAGCAAGAGCTTTTGCAGGCTGAAGGAACCTTGCTCATCCTTCGCGCGCCCGCGCGTCCGCCCCGCCCGTCGCCGGGCCAGCCGGGCGTGGTTTCCGACTACCTGCAGGCGCATGATGATGTGTTCGTCGCCGTTTCCGAGCAGGGCTGGGTGCGCGCGTTCAGCGGACACGTGGACCTGGGCACCGAGCCTGCGCCGCCGCCTTGCGCAAGGGCGCGGCGTGGATCTGGATGGAGGCGCTGGCAATGGTGGGTCCCTGGTTGGGAACCGCGTCCGTATGACCCAGCACCATCTGCACGCGCTCCATCGGCACGTCCAGCTCGTCGGCCACGATCTGGCTCAAGGCCGTCTGGATGCCGCCGAGCTGCGCGTGCAGGACGGCCTGATCACGGCGCTGGATGGCCGCAGCCTTTCCTATTGGGATGCGCTGCGGGGCCGCAAGCTGCATGCCCAGCTGGACAACGATACCGTCACCAAGCCGGTCGGCGAGCTGCGCATCGTCGGCACGCCCCAGCCCCGCGTGGACATTCCCGGCAAGGCGCTGGGACAGTGGGTCTACGTGCACGACGTGCGCGTTCCGGGCATGTTGCACGGCCGCGTGGTGCGCCCGCCTTATGTGGGGCGGGACAGCGGCGACTTTGTCGGTTGCAGCCTGGAGTCCGTGGACGAGGAGTCCATTCGTCATATCGCGCCGGACTTGCGCGTTGTGGTGGAGGGCGATTTCATCGGCGTGGTCGCGCGCCGCGAAGAGCATGCCATGCGCGCCGCCAAGGAACTGAAGGTGCGCTGGAAGCCCATTCCCGCCCTGGCGGACATGGGCGACGTGGAACAGGCCATACGCCGCCAGCCCATGACCGAGCGTGTGCTCTGCGACACGCGGGCGGACCATCCCGTCCTGCCGCCGGAGGGCAGGCGCCTGAAGCGCACCTATGTGTGGCCTTATCAGTTGCACGCCTCCATAGGCCCGTCCTGCGCGGTGGCGCACTATCAGCCCGGCCATAGCCGGGTCTGGTCCGGCAGCCAGAATCCGCACATGCTGCGCGTGCACCTGAGCCAGTTGCTGGATGAGGACGAAGGCTGCATCGAGATCATCCGCCATGAGGCGGCGGGCTGCTACGGCCGCAATTGCGCCGATGATGTCTGCGCCGACGCTCTGCTCTTGTCTCGGGCGGTGGGCGCGCCGGTGCGCGTGCAGTTGAGCCGCGAGCAGGAGCATGGCTGGGAGCCCAAGGGCACGGCCCAGCTGATGGACGTGGAAGGTTCCATCGATACCGAGGGCCGCCTGCGTCATTATGATTTCGCCACCCATTATCCTTCCAACGATGCGCCCAACCTGGCCCTGCTGCTGACGGGCCGGGAAAGCGCCGCGCCGCGCCAGCTGGAGATGGGCGACCGCACGGCGGTGCCGCCTTACAGCTATCCCAGCCTGCACGTGGTCTGTAACGACATGCCCGCCATCGTGCGCGCCTCCTGGCTGCGCGGGGTATCGGCCATGCCCAATTCATTTGCGCACGATTGCTTCCTGGACGAGCTGGCCTTCGAGGCCAAGGCCGACCCGCTGGAGTATCGCCTGCGCTACCTGGACCGGGACCAGCGGGCGCAGGAGCTGCTGCAGGCCGTGGCGGATCGCGGCCAGTGGCGGCCCGGCCGCATGGGTACGCGGGGCGTGCCGGATGAGCAGGGGTGGCTGCATGGCCGCGGCCTGTCCTATGCCCGCTACATCCATAGCAAGTTCCCGGGTTTCGGCGCCGCCTGGTCGGCATGGCTGGTGGACTTGAGCGTGCATGCGGACAGCGGCCTCATTCGCGTGGACCAGATCTATGTCGGTCAGGATACCGGGCAGATGGTCAACCCGGCGGGGGTGCGCCATCAGATACACGGCAATGTCATCCAGTCCCTGAGCCGTACGCTGTACGAACAAGTCTCTTTTGATGGCCGCGGCGTGGTCAGCGCCGAATGGGGAGCCTATCCCATCATCGATTTTCCGCGCATCCCCCCCATCGAGGTCATCCTGATGGATCGGCAGTCCGAGGCGCCCATGGGCTCGGGCGAATCCGCCTCCGTGCCTTGCGCCTCCGCCATTGCCAATGCTCTTTTCGACGCCACCGGCCGGCGCTTCCGGCGGGTGCCTTTCACTCCGGACGTGGTCCGGGCCGCGCTGGCCGCTGCGAACCAGGCAGCCACGGCGTGAGCGTGTTTCAACCCAAGGACAGTTTAATGAGTACATATCTTTATGGTGGCCATGTGCAGGCGAACGGCATCCGCCAGCACTACCTGCGTTACGGCGGTTCGACCGGCGAGCGCGCCGGCCGCGATGCGGTCATCATCATCCCCGGCATCACCAGCCCTGCGGTGACCTGGGGTTTTGTCGGCGAGCAGTTCGGCCGGCATTTCGACACCTACGTGCTGGACGTGCGCGGCCGCGGCCTGAGCGAGGCGGCCGAGGGCATGGACTACAGCCTGGACGCCCAGGCGGCCGACGTCATTGAATTCGCCAAGGCCCTGGGCCTGAAGCGCTACGCCATCGTAGGCCACTCCATGGGCGGCCGTATCGGGGCCCGTGCCGCCCGCTCCCATCCTGAAGGTCTGACCCGCCTGGTCATGGTGGATCCGCCCGTATCCGGTCCGGGCCGCCGCGCCTATCCATCCAAGCTGCCCTGGTACGTGGATTCCATGGCCATGGCCCGCAAGGGATGCACGGCCGAGGACATGCGCGCCTTCTGCCCGACCTGGACCGAGGAGCAGCTGCAGTTGCGCGCCCAGTGGCTGCACACCTGCCACGAGCCGGCCATCCTGGCCAGCTTCGAGGGCTTCCACACCGATGATGTGCACGCGGATTTCCCCCAGATCCAGGTGCCGGTGATGCTGATGGTGGCCGAACGCGGCGACGTGATCCGCGCCGAGGACATTGCGGAAATCCAGAGCCTGATCCCAGGCGTGA
>NZ_CBCOPU010000003.1:0-388803 GCF_965112015.1 Alcaligenes sp. Marseille-Q7550 | reverse complement strand
GGTTTGTACTCGCTAAAGGGAGCGAAGTACTGCCTGGATACTTATCTGGATGAGTTCAAGGTACTCGATTTTGTTGCTCTGAGCCAAGGCGGGCTGTGCAATGGGCGAGCTGTCGACGATATTCTGGCCGAGATTTCGACTCGTCCTGATGATGCGGTGCGCGGGCAGGCGTTCCGCTTGCTGAGCAATATCGCGGAAGCCTTCAATCAGCGAGTGCTCCGACATAGCGTGCATGAGCCTTTGTCGAAGATTGTCGATCTGCTGGCCGCTGGCTCAGTAAATGAGCAAGACTTGTGTGCGCAATTGTTGGCGCTTACCGATGATCACAACACGATTAGCCGCTATTTGAGAGGCCTGTCCACGGACGAGTTCAAGACGCTGCTGGGCGCGTTGAGTTTCCAAAAACTGTATGCCATCCAAGGGGTTTTGCAGCATAAGGGCTTGGATTCGGCGGCGAGTCGTTTCGACTTTTTGATAGAGGAGATGGATGATGAGTTTTCTTCTAGACGGGCTCCGCGCAGCCTGTCGATCGAGGCACAGCATCTGACCGCGGCTGTGCTGCAGGGTGATAGGACTGCCGTGCCTGATGCTTTGCGTCGTTTAAGTCTCGCGGTGGAAGACACCTTTCAGATCTGGCAAGCGCTGCCCAAAAGCTTGGTTGAGCGGATGAGGGTATTGATCGGGGCAAGCATGGGCCTGCTCCGTGACCGTCAGAACAATCCGGATGGACCGCTCAATTTGCATTCCCTATGCAAGCTGGATGAAAGCATGCGCGCGAATCTCGGTGCCGCCGCCGTGGTCTTGCGCAGCTTTGGGCTGGAGCTGGAGCCTCAGGTGCATGTTGGTGCTGCTCATCGGTGATGCGTCTTGAGACTGCCATAGTCAGGGCTGGGGCGGCGTTCGTCCTCCCATCCGGGCCGCGTCATGGCTTGGTGAATGGCCTCGTGGTTTCACCGTGATCGCCGGGTCTTGCGATGGCGGCTCCCTGCCTCTGCCGGGGCCTTGCCGGGCATTGTTCCTGAAACTCTGAATCGCTGACCTATGGCATCCGCCAGCTCTTCAGCGCGAGTTTATTTCTCTAGGAGGGTTGACATGACTATCCAAACTCCGACCCAGACGGGAGCCCGGATTCTGCCGCTGCAAAAATACGCACCCGGTCCTTTGGGAGCGGTGGGCAAGCTGCGTTATATGCCTCAGCAGCGCGGTACAGCGCCTGTCGGTCGCGCACGCG
Source organism: Alcaligenes sp. Marseille-Q7550 (assembly GCF_965112015.1). Lineage (NCBI taxonomy): Bacteria > Pseudomonadati > Pseudomonadota > Betaproteobacteria > Burkholderiales > Alcaligenaceae > Alcaligenes > Alcaligenes sp. Marseille-Q7550. Next base: position 387,572 of record NZ_CBCOPU010000003.1, on the reverse strand, counting down.
CATTTCTACATGGCAGTTTTCCCGAGGATCTGAGGCTCTCCGTCGGCGGTGATTCCGCGAAGGCGCGCGCAAGGCTCGAACGCTGCATGGAAGTCAGGGAGAACAGCCGCCGTATCGGTAGTTTGCTGGGCAGCCTGTCGGCCCCGGCCAATGATGCCCGCGCCTTGAGCAGAATCGCCAAGGAATTGGGACTCATCAGTGAACTGACTCGGGAAGTATCATTTTTTTTTTACGGATGGGAGAGAGCCCTGTACGCTTGCCTGAAGGCCATGACGCATCCGGAGCTCATCGCGCTGTGCGAGGGGATTTTCAATCATCCGCAAGCCTGCGATGCCGTGCTTGAACAGATTTCACCTGCCGAGTTACGCTCTTCGGCGGCCGGGGTGCTGAATAAAATAAGAGCGGCCTTGTATGAACAATTGGCCCATGTGATCGTGTCCGAGCCTTTGGGCAAGATCATCGACGCGTTGAACGATACGCCCGTGGATGCGGAGGAGCTGGAGGCGCAGTTGCTCAGGTTGCACGCAGACATGGCCGCGCCGCACATCAGCAGGCTGATGGACCGATTTCCGGCCGACTCCATGCTGGAGATCTATTTCCGGTCCTTGAAAAGGAATAAGCTGGCAGCGCGGATGGTTGATTTGCAGTGTCAAAAACTGCTGGCCGCCGATAAGGCCCTGTGTGAGCTCAGCGATGGTCCAGAGCAGCGGCTGGCACGCACCGTGTTGGAGCGGGTACATATCGCTTTTGGATGCGAGTTGTACGAAAAATGGGTTGGCCCCAGGGTGGAGTATTTGCAAGACTACGTGGATGGGCTGAAGGCTGCGCCAGATTTGAGCAGGGCCCAGGCGGCGGCGAGGAGCTTTATAGATCTGTGGAGAGAATTCAACGCCTTTGAGTGGGCGCCTGAAGAGGTGCAATTGGAGATGGGGCAACTGCTAAGCGACATTGACGTCATTGTAGAAGATGCGCGCAATCGTGAACTTCAAATGCCTGCCGGGTCGGCGTCTGAGGCTGTCTGACGAACTCTCCATTTATAGTCGCAAGCATGACATTCTTGCTGGTTTCGGGGTAGGGGCATGGCCGGATCGCCCAGGTCATACGGCCGACTTTCTCTTGAGAGCGTACGAGGGGTGCACTTTCGGTTGCTCTTGTTGTTCTAGCCTAGCGGCACTGCCTCTTGCGAGACAGTGCCGTCATGCTTATCGGGCGGTCTGGGCAGCCATGTTCAGCGTCGAAGCTTGCTTGAGCCGCTTCTTATAGAAAGGCAGGAACAGGAACAAGGCCAGGAACCAGAAGGGCGTGGCGATCAGGCCGATCAAGGTTTCTTCTTCCTGGCTGAACAGGTACAGGGCGAACACGAAAAATGCCAGTGTCGCATAGCACATGGGAATGGCAAAAGGCATCTTGTAGCTTGACGCCGCATGCGCATGCGGACGGATCCGGCGGTATTTCAGGTAGGAGATCAGGATGACCGCCCAGACAAAGATGAAGCAGATGCTGGCTACCGTCGTCACGATCGTGAAGGCCCGCATGACGTCGCCTTCCGCATAGAGCAGGAAGATGCCGCAGAGCAACAAGGCGCAGGAATAGATCAGCCCATTGCGCGGTGTGCCATTGCGCGAGAGCTTGCCGAATGGCTCCGGCGCCAGCTTGTTCTTGGACAGGCCGTAGAGCATCCGGCCCGTCGAGAACATGCCGCTGTTGGCCGACGACAAGGCGGAGGTCAGCACCACGAAGTTGATGATGGCCGCCGCGGCTCCCACCCCGATAAGCAGGAACATGTTCACGAAAGGGCTCTTGTTCGGGGCGACGACATCCCAGGGCGTCACCGTCATGATGGCGGTCAGCGCCAGCACGTAGAACACGATTACCCGCACCGGAATCTTGTTGATCGCCTTGGGAAGGTTCTTGGCGGGGTCCGCGGTTTCGGCCGAGGCCGTGCCCACCAGTTCTATTCCCACGAAGGCGAAGATGGCGATCTGGAATGCGGCGAAAAACCCGCTGACGCCATTGGGAAACATGCCGCCGCGGTCCCACAAATGGCTCAGGCTGGCCGTATCACCCGCAGGGCCGACAAAGCGGGTGATCAACAGGTAGGCCCCCACAAGGATCAGGGTGACAATGGCGCCGATCTTCACCAGGGCGAACCAGAACTCCAGTTCACCGAACAGTTTTGCCGACAGCAGGTTGAAGACCAGCAGGAAAACGATGCAGGCCAGCCCCGGCAGCCACAAAGGTACATCGGGCCACCAGAACTGGGTGTAGCCGGTGATGGCGACAATGTCCGCAATGCCTATGACCACCCAGCAAAACCAGTAGCTCCAGCCCAGGAAATAACCCATGGTGGGGCCCAGTATATCGGCCGAGAAGTCCACGAACGACTTGTATTCCAGATTATGCAAGAGCAATTCGCCCATTGCCCGCATGACGAAAAACAGAAAGAACCCGATGATCATGTAGGTGAACAAGACCGAGGGTCCGGCCAGGCTGATGGTGCGGCCCGACCCCATGAATAGCCCTGTGCCGATAGCTCCTCCAATCGCTATTAGCTGCAGGTGCCGGTTTTTCAACGAGCGTTGCAGTCCAGATGAGTGTTGCTGAGACACACTGTTCTCCTTGATTTTTTTCATTCAAATGCTTAAGTATGACTGTGCTGCGAGAAAAAAGGGGGTACCTACCGTCCTGCTGGACGGTTTTCCTGATGCCGATATGGGCAGGCTGAAGAGCGCACAGCGATCCGTCTTGTTTTGACGGCATAACCTCAAAACAGGCGGGTGCGCGAACAGGAATTTATGTGAAGTATCGAGCCAAGTCGCCGTTTACAGGCGCTTGGCCGTGTAGCCATAGAAATGCTCCGGACGAGAAGGTGAACAGAGGCCATATGGCCTCTGTACCCCCTCTGTCCTTTTACCTGAGAGCTTATCCATGGTTTTAAGATGGTCCCCTTCGGTGGGCATTGACATGCCTCTCTCCAGATTGTCGCGGGTACAGGATTCTTTTGCCTGAGAGATTCCGGGGTCGTTGCTCCGTCGGCGCTTCACAAGAATGAAGACTCTCACCTGAACCGTTACTGACGCTGGTATTGTATGGACAAGGAAAAAACAATTGCTACTAGCGTTAACCTGTATGGCCGGCGCTCTAGCGCGCTGCGGGCTGCCGCGCTTGAACCAGCAGCGCCAGTGGCACGCGCACGTCCTGTCCGGCTTTCACGAGCAGGCTCCAGCTCGCCGGATCGAACAGGGCAGGGCTGATTTCGAAGACGGCTGCCTCGGATACGCTGACCAAGGGGTTGAGCTTGTCCAGCCCCGGCGTGTCCAGGTCCTGTTGATACAGGTAGTCGCGCGTGGCGCGCCGGTTGGGCTCCAGGCGGCGGCCCAGGCCATCTATCAGGTACAGGCGGGGGCGATGGACCCGCATGTCGATGGGGCGCTCGGTCAGGTTGGCGTAGTGGTAGCGCACGACCAGCAAGGCGGCGTCGCCCCGGGCCGGGGCGGGGAGCTCCTTGTCGTTCAGTCCCGGCTGGATGTGCGCGGAGTCTATGGAGATGGCCAGGCGCGCGGTGCGAAACTGCGGCGGCGCCACGGGTGCGAGCAAGGCCGGCGGCAGGGCGGGCGGCGGGGTCCCGATGGGCGGGTGAGGCAGGGACCGGGTGGAAAGCACCTGGTCGTCCTGGGCCTGGGCGCAAGCGAGCACGATCGTCAGGACGGCGCCAAGCAATAGAGGCGGCAAAGCGGCGGGCATGGCTTCACGAGGTGGTTCAGGGAAATTCCGATCCTAGCAGAAAGGCGGCCGGGCATGAAAAAAACGGCCCGTGGGCCGTTCTACTTTTTTGCTGCTTTCTTCAGGTCGTCGATTTCCTTGCGCAGGGCGAGGACCTCGTCGTTGAGTTGACCGATGATGCTCATCTGGCTTTGATACATCTCGACCAGCGGGTGGTAGCTCATGCCCCGGCTGGTAAGTTCCCGGCAAAGCGCGCTCAGTCCCGTGCTGGCGCGCTTGGTCAAGGTAGCCATCTTCCTGTGATCCATAAGCCTGCGTCCTGATTTGTGGTTGGTTGTGGACTACATCCTTAAACCATACCAAAAGTCTATGACAGCTGTATTTTTTATTTACTTTTCTTGAATATGGCGCAAACCGGGCGCGCCTAGCCCACCTGGAAGTTGCCTTCGGGGTAGCGGATCCGGCTGCGCTTGCGGGTGGCCAGCGTGTAGACCAGGGTCAGCGGGCCAAGGCGGCCGGTGAACATCAGAATCATGAGCAGGAGCTGGCTGGGCGTGGACAGCATGTCGGTGATGCCATGGCTCATGCCCGTGGTGCTCAGCGCCGAGGCCGCCTCGAAGAGGATGCTGATCAGCGGCAGGTCCTCGAACAGGGTCATCAGCAGCACGGAGACGAAATACAGCGCTCCGGTGATGAGGAACAGGGCCAGCGCCTTCTGGACGGTTTCCGGGGCGACGGTGCGATCCATCAGCACGACTTCCTGGCGCTGCCGCACATAGGAGCGCACGGCCGCCAGCAGCACGATCAGTGTGCCGATCTTGATGCCGCTGGCGGTGCTGAGCGAACCGCCGCCGATCAGCATCAGCAGGATCAGCACTAATTGGGTGCTGTCGCGCAGGTAATGAAGATCCATGGTGGTGAAGCCGGCGGTGCGGGTGGCGGCGCTCTGCATCCAGGCCGCCAGGGCCTGGTCGGCCCGGCCCAGCATGCCCAGGGTGTTGGGGTTGTTCATCTCCAGCAGCCACAGGGCGGCAAAGCCGATCAGGTTCAGCACCAGGGTGCCGATCAGGATCAGCTTGGTGTAGGCCTGCAGATTGCGCCATCGCCATTTCTGGCCCACATCGGCCAGCACGGTAAAGCCGATGCCCCCCAGGATGATCAGGCCCGAGAGCGTCATGACCACGATCAGATCGCCCGAGACCGGCACCAGGGAATCGTGGAACAGCGAGAAGCCGGCATTGTTGAAGGCCGTGACCGAATGGAACAGGGCGCGGTACAGGGCGGTCGTCCAGGGCATGTCGATCAGCCAGCGCAGGAACAGGATCAGGGCCGCGCTCAGCTCGATCAGGGCGGCGATCTTGAAGACTTGCAGGGCCGTGTCGCGGATGCGCGAGACGCTGGTCTGGTTGAAGGCCTCCAGGGCCAGCGCCTGCTGGTTCACGCTGATGCGCTTGCGCATGGTGATGGCGGCGATCACGGCAAAGGTGACAAAGCCCATGCCGCCGATCTGCACCAGCAGCGCCAGGGTGATCTGACCGAAATGAGTCAGTTCGGACGCCGGGTCGACCACGGCCAGGCCCGAGACGGTGACCGCCGAGGTCGCCATGAACAGGGCCTCGAAAAAGCTCAGGCGCTGCACGGCAGCCTGGGGCAGGCTCAGCAGCACGGCTCCCACGACGATCAGCCCCAGGAAGCCGAGCGCCAGCACCTGCGGCGGGCTGGCGGCCAGCGTGCGATTGCGGTGATGGGTCCCCTGGCGCCGGGGGATCAGGGTGGGCAGCCAGTCGCGCATGCTCAGACCAGCTTGGGAGCCGCCGTGCGCAGGGCCTGCAACTGGCCGAACAGGATCAGCAGATCCTTGGCATGCAGGGCGTAGTCGGGCTCGGGCTGGATGATGGTTTCGCCGCGGCGCTTGACCAGCAGCACCTGCACGTCGTCCATCTGCTCGCGCAGCACCTCGCGTATGGTCTGGCCGTTCAGGCTGTCGCTGGCGGTGACCTCCACCAGGTAGTCGCCGTTGCCCAGGGTGATGTAGTCGTTCACCATGGGGTAGCTGAGCATCTGCGCCACCCGCATCCCCATTTCTTCTTCGGGATGGACGATGCGGTTCACGCCTATCTTGGCCAGGATCAGGTGCTGGGCGTGCGAGATGGCCTTGGCCCAGATGGTGGGCGCTCCCAGGCTCTTGAGGTGCACCACGCAGACCAGGCAGGCCTCGATATCGGCGCCGATGGCCACCAGGACCACGTCATAGTTGTCCAGGCCCAGCTCTTCCAGGGCCTGCCTGTCGGTCACGTCCGCGATCACGGCGCGGCTGAGCTGATCGGCGTACTTGTCCACCAGCTTGGGATTGGCGTCCACGCCCAGCACCGAATGACCCATCTTCATCAACTCCAGGGCGGCGGCCGAGCCGAAGCGGCCAAGCCCGATTACTGCAAACTGTGCCATAGGTCATTGATCCGATTGAGGCTTGAAAGACGTGCAAGTCAAATTAAGCGTTGATGTTATAAAGGAAAATCTGGTAAAAACCCTTATCGGGTATTCCCTTGGGTGCGTGTCGCATCGATCCTGGGGAGACATCACTAGTGGACAGTGTAAAACAATGGTTAGTTTGTTTGACCCCATCAAGCTGGGTGATATTGAACTCAGGAACCGCATCGTCATGGCGCCCTTGACACGTTCGCGCGCCTCCGAGGGCCGCATGCCCAACGATTTGATGCGGATCTACTATTGCCAGCGCGCCAGCGCGGGGCTGATTGTAGCCGAAGCCACGTCCGTATCGCCCCAAGGCGTCGGTTATGCGCATACGCCGGGCATCTGGAGCAGCGCCCAGGTGGAAGCCTGGCGCCACATCACCGAGGCGGTGCACGCCAAGGGCGGGCGCATCGTGCTGCAGCTCTGGCATGTGGGCCGCGTCTCCGACCCCGAGTTCCTGAACGGCCAGATCCCGGTCGCGCCCAGCGCCATCGCCTGTGAAGGCACGGTCAGCCTGTTGCGGCCCGAGCGCGCCTTCGTGGTGCCGCGCGCCCTGCATACGGAAGAAATCGCCGATGTGGTCGACGATTTCGCCGTCGCCGCGCAGAATGCGCTCAGCGCCGGCTTCGACGGCGTGGAGGTCCATGCGGGCAATGGCTACCTGATCGACCAGTTCCTGCACGATGGCTCCAATACCCGCAGCGACGCCTACGGCGGCTCCATCGAGAATCGTTCGCGCTTTCTGCTGGAGGTGGTGGACGCCTGTGTGGCGATCTGGGGCGCGGGCCGGGTGGGCGTGCATCTGTCGCCGCGCGGCGATCTGCACGGCATGAAGGACTCCGACCCGCAGCGCCTGTTCTCCTATGTGGCGCGCGAGCTGGACCGGCGCGACATCGCCTTCATCTTCCTGCGCGAAAGCCCCGCCTCGGACAGCCTGCTGCCCATGATCAAGTGCCAGTTCGGCGGCGCGCTCATCGCCAACGAGCACTTCGACCTGCCCACCGCGCAGACGACTTTATCCAAGGGCATGGCCGACGCCGTGTCGTTCGGTAAGGCATTTCTGTCCAATCCCGACCTGCCCCTGCGACTGCAGATGCGTGCGCCGCTCAACGCCTGGGATAGCGCAACCTTCTATACCCAGGGCCCCAAAGGCTACACCGATTATCCCTTTCTGGACACCGAGCCCGAATGCGAGCACCAGGTAGGGGCGGATCTGCAGACGCACTGAGCCCGCATCGTCCATTTGTGAGAAGGCCCGCCTGGAGCGGGCCTTTTGCCGTCTGCGCGCAGGCGGGCGCAATGTTCAGGCGCGCGCCTTGCGGATGGCCCGGGAGCATTTGGTCCCGGCCTGGCGCTCCGGCGGCGGAGCGGCGATGGTCGCCACGCTGATCGCGGAGATCAGGCCCACCACGATGGTGTAGGCCACGATGAGCCAGGGCGCCCGCCGTTGGCCTGCAGCAGGGCCGTGGAGATGATGGGGGTGATGCCGGCCGCGAAGATGCCCGACATCTGGTACACGAAGGAAATGCCGGTGTAGCGCACCTTGGTGTCGAACAGCTCGCAGAACAGGGCGGCCTCCGGCCCGTAGACCGATGCGTACAGAATGCCGAAGGGGATGACGATGGCCAGCCAGACCACCATCAGATTGTCGCTGTGGGTGGTGATCAGCCAGAAGGCGGGCAGCGAGGAAAGGCCGGTCAGCAGCGCGCCCCAGAAGTAGACGCGGGTGCGGCCCAGGCGGTCCGACAGGGCGCCGAAGAGGGGGATGGTGAAGCACATCACCACCGCCGAGGCCATGACGCCGGTCAGCGCCTGGGTGCGGGTCAGGTTCAGGTGATCGGCCAGGTAGCTGATCATGAACACGCCGAAGATATTGAAGAACACGCCGTCGATGAAGCGCGCGCCCATGCCCTTCAGGATATTGCCGGGGTAACGCTTGATCATGTCCACGAAGGGGATCCGGCTTTCCGCATTGGCCTGCTTGACTTGCTCGAATTCCGGGCTTTCCTTGACCGACAGGCGGATGTACATGCCCACCAGCACCAGCAGCACGGAGCCCAGGAAGCCGATGCGCCATCCCCAGGCCAGGAACTGTGCGTCCGACAGCAGGCTGGAGAGCAGGGCGACCACGCCCGAGGCCAGGCACAGGCCGGTGGCCAGGCCCACCTGCGGCCAGGAGGCGTACAGGCCGCGCTTGTTGGCCGGCGCGTATTCATAGGCCATCAGCACTGCGCCGCCCCATTCGCCGCCCAGGCCTATGCCCTGGAAGACGCGGCAGATCAGCAGCAGGACGGGGGCCCAGATGCCGATGCTGTCGTACGAGGGAATCAGTCCTATGGCCATGGTGGACACGCCCATGATGGTCAGGGTCAGCACCAGCATGCTCTTGCGGCCTATCTTGTCGCCGAAATGGCCGAACACCACGCCGCCCAGCGGACGGGCGATGAAGCCCACGGCGAAGGTGGCGTAGGCCAGCAATGTGCCCACGTAGGGGTCGCCGCTGGGGAAGTAGAGCTTGTTGAACACCAGTCCGGCGACCACGCCGTAAAGGAAGAAGTCATACCATTCGATGGTGGCGCCGATGACGGAGGCCGTCACCACGCGCTTGACGGTTTTCTGATCTGCTGACATGCATTGTCTCCTGGGATGGGCCGGGGTCTGCGCCCCGGTTCGTGCTGTGTGGCGATCGAAACTGCTAGGGGCTGCCTTTGTGCGTTGCGGAGCTCCTTCAGGCGGCCAGTCGTGCGTCGGGCGCGTGTGCGCCGTTGTCCTGGCGGCGGGCATCGGCCAGGATGAACTCGCTGGCGCGCTCGGCCACCATCACGATGGGCACGTTGGTATTGCCCGATACCAGGGTGGGCATGATGGAGGCGTCGACCACGCGCAGGCCCGGCACGCCGTGCACGCGCAGCCGGGCGTCGACCACGGCCAGCGGGTCGTCGGCCCGGCCCATGCGGGCCGTGCCCGTGGGGTGGAAGATGGTGGCGCCGTACTCGCGGCAGAAATGCAGGATCTCCTCGTCGCTGCGGACCTCGTGGCCGGGGCGGAACTCGCGCGCCATCAGGCCGGCCATGGGTTCGGTGGCGGCGATGCGGCGCGCCATCTTGATCGAGGCGATGGCGGTGCGGCGGTCCAGGTCCGTGGACAGGTAGTTGGGGTGGATGGCGGGCGCGTCGAACGGATCGGCCGAACGCAGTTCCAGGTGGCCGCGCGATTCGGGACGCAGTTGGCAGACCGAAAAGGTGCAGCCGGAGAAATCGTGCACCTTGCCGCCGGCCATGTCCGCCGACAGGGTCCCGAAATGGAACTGGATGTCGGGCGTGGCGGCCTCGGGCAAGGCCTTGCAGAAGATGGCGCCCTGATTGATGCCGATGGACAGCGGCCCGCCGCGAAACAGCAGCCATTGCAGCCCCATGCTGGCCTTGCCCCAGAGCGAGCGCAGCCTGTCGTTGTCGCTGATGGGCCTGTTCACCTCGTAGATCAGGCGAAATTGCAGGTGGTCCTGCAGGTTGCGGCCCACCCCGGCCATGTCGCGCACCACGGGAATGCCGAATTTCTGCAGCATGGCGGCCGGGCCTATGCCCGAGAGCTGCATGAGCTGGGGCGACTGCAGGGCGCCGGCCGACAGGATCACCTCGCGCCGCGCCCGCAGGGTCTTGATCACTCCGTCCTGGCGATAGCGCACGCCCACGGCGCGGCCCTGCTCGGTGAGGATGGCGCTGGCCTGGGCCAGGGTCTTGATGCGCAGATTGGGCCGCTCCCGCGCCGGGTTCAGGAAGGCCACGGCGGTCGAGCAGCGCCGGCCGCGGTGCGTGGTCAACTGGTAGTAGCCTGCGCCTTCCTGGTCGCCGGTGTTGAAGTCCTGCACGCGCGGGATGCCGTTGCGTTCGGCCGAGGCGATGAAGGCGTCCACCAGTTCGTTGCGGGTGCGTATGCTGGTGGCGTGCAGCGGTCCCTGGGTGCCGCGCGTGGGGCCGGGGCCCAGGTCGTTGTTCTCGATGCGGCGAAAATACGGCAGGCACTCGTCCCAGGACCAGCCCTCATTGCCCAGCGCGGCCCAGTGGTCGTAGTCCTGCTTCTGGCCGCGCACGTAGATCAGGCCGTTGATGGAGCTGCAGCCGCCCAGGGTCTTGCCGCGCGGCCAATAGATCTCCCGGTTCAGCATGTTGGGGTCGGGCTGGGTGTGGAAGCCCCAGTTCAGCCGGGGGTTGAACATGGTCTTGCCGTAGCCGATGGGAATGTGTATCCAGGGATTGCTGTCCGGCGGCCCGGCCTCCAGCAGGCAGACGGTGTACTTGCCGTTTTCACTGAGCCGGTTGGCCAGCACGCAGCCGGCCGATCCCGCTCCCACGATGACATAGTCAACGCTTTCAGTGGTGTCCATTGCCTCACTCCAGTTCTGTTCGTGCCGCCAGTCTGAAGATTCAGGCTTGAAACATTTATAGGGTAAACACGGAAAGTTCCGCACCTGGAACGCTAAGTATCATTTCCGTTTCATTTTTCAGGTAGCGAGGCCGTGATGCAGGCAGAGGATTGCCGTCCCTTGAGGGTTCTGACCGTGCTGGAGCAACTGGCGCATACGCAGTACGCCCAGACCCTGGCCCAGTTGGCGCAACGCACGGGGCTGCCCAAGACCAGCCTGCTGCGCATCCTGCAGTCGCTGGAGCAGGCGGCCTATGTCATGCGCGTGCCGGGCGACGGCGGCTACATGCCCGGTCCGCGCGCCCATCATCTGGCGGCGGGCCTGCTGGGCTCGCCGCATTTTCTGCGCGCCAGCCGGCACATACTGGGGCGGCTGGTGGGTATCATCGGCGAATCCTGCAACCTGACGGCGCTGGCCGGCGACACCGTGCAATATCTGTCCAGGGTGGAAAGTCCCGAGCCCATGCGGCTGCAGTTGCGCATGGAAATCGGCGCGCGCGTGCCTTTGCATTGCACGGCCAGCGGCAAGCTGTTCCTGGCCTTGGCGCCGGACGTGCAGCGCCGCCAGATGCTGGACCGGATCACGCTGGAGGCGCTGACGCCGCGCACCATTGCTGATCGGACCCGCCTGGAGGCAGAGCTGCAGGGGATACGCAGCCAGCGCATCGGCATCGACAATGAGGAGTTCGTGCGCGGCATGGTGGCCATCGCCGTGCCGGTACAGGATGAGCAGGGACACGTGGTGGCGGCGTTGGCCTGCCATGCCGCCACGGCGCAGCGCTCCATGGCGGAGCTGTTGCAGTTTGCCGGGCCCATGCGCGAAGCGGCCGCCGAGATGGCGGGGCTGTTCAAGCGCAACGCCCGGGAGAGTTCGTCCGAGGGGGAGCGGAGCTAGCCGGAGCTCGCACGCCGGCTCGTTCCGGAGGCCGGGTTCAACTGCCGCGCACGACGCGGAAGGTGGCCGCGGCCTTGACCAGCAGCCGGTCCTTGTCGTCGTAGCCGCCGCCTTCACAGTAAGCGGTGTCGCCTTCCAGGAACAGGCAGCGGGCGCGGAACCAGACATCGCCGCGCGCCGGCAGCAGGAACTGGGTGTTCATGTCTATGGTCGCCATGCCCGAGCCCGGCCTGCAGGCCGCGCGGCGGCGCTGAGCGTGAAATCCAGCACCGCCATCAGGGTGCCGCCGTGCACGTCGGCGCGCGCATTGGCGTTGCAGGCCTGCCAGGGCAGAAATGTCTCCACGCCTTGCGGCGTGCTGGAGACGGTTTGCAGGCCCAGGTGCTGCATCAGGGGGATGTGGGCGCCGAAGAAGTCCTGCCTGTCCGACAGGGCTTCGGCCAGCAAGGACTGCATCACGAGTTCAGTTTTTGCTTGACCAGGCCCGAGACGGCGGACATGTCGGCGCGACCGGCCAGCTTGGCCTTGACCAGGCCCATGACCTTGCCCATCAGGGCCGGACCCTGGGCGCCTTCGGATTGGGCCTGGGCGATGGCCTGTGCGATGACATCGTTGATTTCGGCCTCGTCGGCCTGCTTGGGCAGGTATTCCTGCAGCACGGCCAGTTCGGCTTTTTCCTTGTCGGCGCTTTCCGTGCGGCCGGCCTGTTCGAAGGCCTGGATGGATTCGCGGCGCTGCTTGACCTGTTTTTCGATGATGCTGGTGATCTCGGCGTCGCCCAGTTCGATGCGTTCATCGACTTCACGCTGTTTCACGGCGGCCTGCAGAAAACGCAGCGTGCCCAGGCGTTCGCTATCGCGAGCGCGCATGGCGGTCTTGATGTCGTCGGCTAAGCGGGCTTTGAGTGTCTGACTCATGGTGGTTCCTGGTTGAACGGGCAAGCATTTATTTTACCGCAGGCGGCCGGCGGGCGAGCCGCTTACTGGAAGTCCCGGCTGCGCGCCGCCAGTTCGCCCACCAGGTGGTTCAGCTTGACCAGCCGGCGGGCGATCAGGTGGCAGACGCTGCCTTCGCGCTGCCAGACGCCATAGACGCCCAGCAGGCGCGATTGCAACAGGGCGTCGGACTGCCGCTGGGCCAGTTCGTCGCGCACGATCACGTTGACGCTGCCGGTCTCGTCTTCCAGGGTGACGAAAATCGTGCCTTTGGCGGTGCCGGGCCGCTGGCGCGTGGTCACCAGCCCGCAGGCGCGCGCCAGACGCCGGTCCGGGTAATCGGCATGCAACTGTTGCGCCGGCACGAAATGCAGCCGCTCCAGCCGGGCGCGCAGCAGCGCCACGGGATGGCGGTCCAGCGTCAGACCCAGGGAGTGGTAATCGTTCAGGACTTCCTGGCCGGCCGTGGCGGCTTGCAGAACGGGCGTGGTGTTGGGGGTCTCCGCATGGCTGAGCAGGCCGGGCTGGCTGTGGCGGCGAGCCTCCCACAGGCCTCTGCGGCGCTGGTCATAGGCGCTGCGCAGTGCATGCGCCTGGGCCAGGGCCTGCTGGTCGTGGGGCGACAGGCCCAGTTCCTGGCGCAGGCAGGCCAGGTCCATGATGCGCCCGGGATGCGCCTGCCGGTAGGCCACGATGGCCCGGGCGCTGTCCTGGCTCAGGCCTTTCACCATGTGCAGGCCCAGGCGCACGGCGCGCCCGCCTTGGGCGGCGGGGCAGACCGCGCTTTCCACGTCGCTGTGCTGCACGTCCACCGGCAGGACCTGCACGCCGTGACGGCGTGCGTCCTGCACCAATTGGCTGGGGCCATAGAATCCCATGGGCTGGGAATTGAGCATGGCGGCCAGGAAATGGTCCGGATGATGGCACTTCAGGTAGGAGCTGATCCAGGCCAGCTTGGAAAAGCTGGCCGAGTGGCTTTCCGGAAAGCCGTATTCGCCGAGGCCGCTGATCTGGTCGAAAAGGCGCTGGGCGAAGTCGTCGTCGTAGCCCTTTTTCTTCATGCCTTCCTTCAGTTTTTCCTCGAACGGGCCCAATCCGCCGCGCCGGCGCCAGGCCGCCATGGCGCGCCGCAGCTGGTCGGCTTCGTCGGCGGAGAATCCCGCGGCTTCCATGGCCAGTTCCATGGCCTGTTCCTGGAAGATGGGCACGCCCAGCGTGCGCTCCAGCACGTGCTGGATCTCGGGCGCGGGGTAGTCCACCTTGCTGGGATCGCGGCGCCGCTCCAGGTAGGGGTGCACCATGCCGCCCTGGATGGGGCCGGGGCGCACGATGGCCACCTGCACCACCAGGTCGTAGAAGCAGGCGGGCTTCAGGCGCGGCAGCATGCTCATCTGGGCGCGCGACTCGATCTGGAACACGCCCACCGTATCGGCGCGCTGGATCATGGCGAAGGTTTTGTTGCAATGCCGAGGGATATCCTGCAGGGGGTACGGCTGGCCGAGCTCCCGGCTGATGCTGTCCAGGCAGCGGCGCAGCGCGCTGAGCATGCCCAGCGCCAGGATGTCCACTTTCAGCAGGCCCAGGATGTCCAGGTCGTCCTTGTCCCATTGCACGACGCTGCGTCCCGCCATGGTGGCGTTCTCGATGGGGACCAGCCGGTGCAGGGGAGACTGGGAAATCACGAAGCCGCCCGGATGCTGGGACAGGTGGCGGGGAAAGCCCATCAGCTGGCGGGTCAGCGACAGCCACAGATGCGCCAGTTCGGACGGGCATTCCGGAAAGCGCGCCAGGACTTCTTCCTGCACGCGGGTGTCCTTCAGCCAGGCCCGGTCGCACTGGATCAGGGCCTCGACCAGGGCCTGAGGGATGCCCAGGGCCTTGCCCGTGTCGCGCAGTGCGCTGCGGCGCCGATAGGTGATGACCACGGCGGTCAGGGCGGCGCGCTCGCGGCCGTATTTGCCGTAGATGTACTGGATGACTTCCTCGCGCCGCTGGTGTTCGAAGTCCACGTCGATATCGGGCGGTTCGGCCCGTTCGCGGCTGATGAAGCGGGCGAACAGGGTGTGGCTGCTGGCCGGGTCCACTTCGGTGATGCCCAGGCAATAGCAGACCGCCGAATTGGCCGCCGAGCCCCGTCCCTGGCACAGAATGCCCTGGCTGCGAGCATAGGTCACGATGTCGTAGATGGTCAGGAAATAGGATTCATATTTCAGGTCCTGGATCAGGGCCAGTTCTTCCTCCAGGCGGGCGCGCAATTCGGCGCTGATGCCCTGGGCATAGCGCCGCCTTATGCCGCGTTCGGTTTCCTGGCGCAGGTACTGCATGCCGTTCATGCCGGGCGGGACGATTTCCACGGGGTATTCGTAGCGGATCTCGTCCAGGGAGAACTGGCACAGCTGCTGGATCTGGTCCGTGGTTTCGCGCATGTCGGCAGGATAGATATTGGCCAGTTGCAGGCGGGTGCGCAGGTGCTGTTCGGCGTTGCCCGCCAGCGCCCAGCCGCATTCATGGACCGGAGTCTTGAGCCGTATGGCGGCCAGGGTGTCGTGCAGGGGCTGACGCGAGCGCACGTGCATCTGCACGCCGCCCAGCGCGGCGCAACGCAATCCCGCGTGCCGGGAGGCCAGGCGCAGCTGCTGCAGGTGCCGAGCATCCTGGTCGCGGCGGTGCAGGCTGACGCCCAGGAACAGGCGGGCGGGAAACAGCGTCTGCAGGCGGCGCACCCGGGCCACGATGTCCCGGGCCGGCAATCCGTAGGCCGGCTTGTAGATGACCAGGCAGTCCTGGAGAGGCTCGCTGTCCTGGCCGAAACGCGCCCGCTGCAGCCAGGTCCAGGGGATGTCGGGCTGGCTCTTCAGGTCCAGGGATTGGCGCAGCAAGGAGATGAACTGGCACAGATTGCCGTAGCCCTGCTTGTTGCGCGGCAGAACCAGAAGTTCGTGCGGGGTGCCTGCGGCAAGGCCGGGCGCTGGATCGGCCAGGTCCCTGTCGTCGATAAAGCGGAAGCGGCTGCCCACCAGCAGGCGGATGTTCTTGTGCAGCCTGGCTTGCGCGTAGGCGCGAACCGCCCCGGCCATGGAGGCGTAGTCGCACAGGGCCAGGGCCTGGTAGCCCAGCTCGGCCGCCCGGGTGAGGAGTTCTTCGGGATGCGAGGCGCCGGTCAGGAAGCTGTAGTTGGAGATGCAATCCAGTTCCGAATACAGCAGGCCGGTCTCGGGGGCGGCATTCATCCGAACACCCCATGCAGATACCAGGCCTGTTCCTGGCTCAGATCGCGGTAGACCCAGTAGCGCCGTCCTTGTTAGTCCTGTGCGACGAAGTAGTCGCGCTGGCGGTGGCCTTCGGGGCTCCACCAGCCCGTCTGCAGGCGTTCGGGACCTTGCAGAAGGCGCAGGCGCCGACCCTCCAGCCAGACGGCATTCTGGTCGTGGGCCAGGGGCTGCGCGGATTCCAGCATCCAGACAGGCCGGCTCAAGGGAGGGGAAACCGGGCAGGCGGAATGAGTGCCGGCCAGGGCCGGCCGCCATTGATTGGCCTGTTCGGGCAAATGGCTGGCCTGCGGCGCCGGGACCAGCACCTGTTCGGCGCCCAGCCGGGCCTGCAGGCGTTCCAGCAGGCGCTGATCCTGTTCCTGCCAATGCCGGGCGTCCGGAAACAGGCTGCTGTGCTGCGCCTGCCGGGGATGCAGCTGCAGGGCTTGCAGTTCCAGGCGCTGGATGGGCGCGTCCAGGCGGATCTGCAGCAGGCGCTCCTGCAGCAAGGGCAGAAAGTCCTGACTGCGCCAGCAGGAACGCGCCATCTGGATGTTCAGGCTGGCTTCATGCAGGTGGTCGCGGCGGCGTTCGGCCTGCCGCAGGACCAGCAGTTGACCGCTGGCCAACTGGCGCTGCTCCAGCCACTGTTCCAGAGGGTGCAACAGGCGCTGCAAACCGTGCAGCAGGGGGCCGCTGGCGCGGGAGGAATAATCCAGGTCCAGGGCCAATTGGAAAGCGGGGGGCGCCTGCAGCCAGTCCAGGACCAGTTCCCGTTCGCCGTAGGCCTGGTCCAGGCGCAGCAGCAGATCGCGCAGACCGCGTTGCGCCAGGCCATCGCGCGGCAATTGGCGCAACTGGCCCAGGCGCCGGCAGCCCAAACTGTGCAGCCAGCGCAGTTCGTCCGGCGAGGGGGCCAGCAGATCCACCGGCAAGGCGTCCAGGCGCGGCTGCAGGCGGCGCAGGCACCGGCGCTGCCGTCCTGGCGCGAGCGCCAGCATCCAGGCGCCCCGGGCGGTGGAGGCCAGCGCCGGGCGCAGACCCGGCAGCAGGGGCTGCAGGTCCTGCCGTATGCGGGCGTACAGCGTGCGCAACCCGCCGAACAGCATCAGGCTGGCGCCCAGGTTCAGCAGGAGGACGCCGGGTTGCGGCTGCGCCAGCTGCGGGCTGTAGCGCAGCAGCAAGGGCAGCACGGCCTGGACCTGTTCGCGGCAGGCATCAGGCGAGGTGCTGTTGCCGGGCAGGGGCAGGCATAGCCAGGGGGACATGGCGAGGCGTGGCAGGCGTGGAAATGGACCCCGCAGCGATATCCTGAGGTCGCAGGCAGATAGGGCGGGGGCAGGGCGGGCCGCGGCGCTTGCGGATATGCACGTCCAGCCAGGCGCGGCCTTGCGCATCCTGGCGGGGTTCCAGCTGCAGGCGCAGCAGCGCCGGGCTGGCGGGCATCTGGGCGCCGGCTGGGCGCAGGCAAAAGAACAGGCTGTCGCCCTGGCTGGCCAGCAATTGCAACTGGCGCAGGGCGGCCAGCGGAACCTGGGCGGGCAGCCAGGCGAGGACGGCGCCGCAGTGGCCGTGGCGCAGCGCCTGGGCGCTGGCCCACAGCGTGTCGGAGACCTGGCGGCTGCGTATCCAGAGCAAACGCAACGGACCATGGCTGGCGTTGTCGTGCATGGTTTGGCCGGATGCCTGGACCGGTTCGGGGTCCGATGCGCAAGGGGGAGAACGCCAGGCCTGGTGCACGGGCTGGTAAGGCGGAGCGACCAGCACGCGCAGCCGGTCGGCTTCCAGCGCGTTCAGGGCGGGCAGGAGCAGGGACAAGGCGCTGCCGTCCCGGGGGCCAGTAATTCCACCAGACTGCCCCGCGGCCATCCGCCGCCCGGCAGTTCCGCGTCCAGTTCGGCAAACCCGCTGGGCAGACAGGCGTCAGCGGGACGAGACCAGTGCTGGCCGGTCCACAGGGACGGGTGCAGATCGAGAAGAGGGCGCAAGGCGACAGTCATGGGTGTTTTGCCTTGTTGCTGTATAAATATACAGTATTTGTGGGAATTGCCCAAGTTCAGCTTGAGCGAAACGTCCTGTCTGCAGAGACTCCTTCAAGAAAATGCCGCTTGCCCGGAGCCGGCCGCGCAATGGTCAGGCGCGTGGCGGCGAGCGCTCCTCATGCCGATATCCGGCTCGGCGGGGAGGCTTTTATAATGGGGCCTTCCTGTTTTCGCGTTTCGGCATGAGTCCCGTTCCCTCCCGTCGCTGCTCCCGTTGCCAGCGGCCTCAGCCCCGCTGCCTGTGTCCCCTGATTCCATCGCTGGAGCAGGCGTGCCCCATATTGATCCTGCAACATGCGTCCGAGGCGCGTCATGCCTTGAATACGGCCAATCTGGCCCATCTGGGCCTGCAGGATACGGAATTGTGGGTGGGGGAATGTTTCGATGCGCTGCCCGCGCGTCTGGCGCAGGCTCGCCAGGCCGTGCTGCTGTTTCCAGGCGAGGGAGCCGTGCCGGCCGGCCAGCCCGTCGGCGCGCATTCCGATCGCGGGCCGCCCGATCGCGGACCGCCCGACCTGATCGTGGTGCCGGACGGCACCTGGCGCAAGGCGCGCCGCATCCTGGCGGCCAACCCGGTCCTGCTGGCGTTGCCGCGCTGGGTCTTGCCGGTCGGAGCGCCCTCGCGCTATCGCCTGCGCAAGGCGCCCGATCCGCAGGCCGTGTCCACGCTAGAAGCCATCGTCCGGGTCCTGCAGATACTGGAGCCGCAGCGGGACTTCACACCCTTGCTGCGGCCCTTCGAACAGTTGATCGCCGCACAGATCCAGGCCATGGGCCCGGATACGTATCGGCGCAATTATCCTACTTCCACATGAAGTTGATCTCGCGCGGTTGACCGTCCATGATCTGGGCGCTGCGCTCCTGGGTCACGCCCTGGTAGGTGGCGAATACCTTGTAGGCGCCGGGAGCCAGGCGGATCAGGCAATAGGGGCCGTCGATCAGGCTGTTCAACACCGTCTGGTCATTGCTGTTGCGGATGACGAGCTGCACGTCGGACACGTAGCCGGCGCGCTCGCCCAGGTTGGCGGAAAAATTCACCGATAGCGGGAACGTCTTGCGGGCCAGTCGGAACAGCTCGGCCTCGTCGCTGCCTATGCCGCCGCTGATGTATTCCGTGGAGCCGTAGTGCTGGCTGGGGGGAAGCTCCTGCGCATGGGCCGAAGGAGCGGCCAGCACAGCCAGGGCCAGGCCCAGGCCGGCCAGGGAAAGACGAGTGCTCATGATGTTTCCTTGCTGAAAGAAGCGTTGTCGTGTCGGGTGGGGGCGGCCTCCAGGAGCGCCGGCCATTGGAAGTGCCAGTCGTGCTGGCGGGAGACGGCGGCCTGCTGCGTGAAGCTGCGTTCACGCAGCAGGCCGCGGCCCAGCTTGTCCACCACGATGACGGTGGAACAGCGCGTGCCGTAGTCGGGACTGACGATGAACGGGCTGCTCAACAGGCGCTCGCGTTCCAGGCTCAGTCCCGTGCGGGGCAGATTGGCGTCCGGCGCGGCTCGATCATATCGCAGACCCATGAACAATTGCTCCAGCGCGGCATCCGAACCGTCGAAGCCTTCGGCGTCCAATATTTCTTTCAAGTACAGGCTCTTGGGCCAGGGACTGTCCAGCCATTCATTGCTCAGCACCCGGATGCCCGGGTCCAGGGCCAGCGGATGCCCTTGCGGATGCCGGTTGCTGTAATAGCCCGCCAGCATGGGGCCGGCGCCGTTCGGCCATTGCAGCGCGAGCAGGTTAAAGCCTGCATACAGATCTTTTTGCTCATGCAGTTGCTGCAGGAAAGCCTGTGGCGAGCGTTCATCACGCAGAAATTGCGGAGGCAGCTCGCCGCGCGAGCGTCGCCCGGGCTCGGGGGCGACCAGGGGCTCGCGGTAATTGGTCAGCAGGGCCAGCCGACCGCGCTCCGGATCCAGGCCCAGCCAGGTTCCGCCGGCCAGCAGGTCCTTGCCGGCCAGAATCCCGGGTTCTTCCGCCCACGGGCGCGCCGCCTGTGCGGGACGGGCATGGAATTCGTCGCGGTTGGACGCAATGATCAGGGGCCAATCCGCATTGACCCCCATGGCGATGTAAGCGATGCACATAGGGGAATTGTAGGATGGGCGGATGGGGTTGGATAGCTGGGCAGCGATTTTGACGCCAGGGAGTCTTGGCGACTTTCATGCGGACGAAGTAAGCTGGCCTGCATGCGCTTGAAATTTGTTTCGATGTTTGAACTTCCACATGCCTGAGCGGCCAAGGGATTCTGAAGGTGCTGCAGCGCGTGTATGAGCCATGGGCGAAACAGCGGCTGGTCATCGATACATCGCACTCAATTTCTTATGAAGCCGCAGATATGATATTGGAGCAATGGTTAAAGCCGACGGTGTAGATTAAGCCGTTGATGGCAATAGGCCGATAATCCGACCATGCTTGGCGAGCCGTTTGGGCCAAGCGGAAAGAAACTCGGGTTCTCGCAAGGCAGGCCGCGGCGGAGCGTTCGCACAAAAGCCGTACAACGCATCAACCATCCGCTGAATTTTCTGTTTGGTATGGATGCTTAGGGCCGGGGCGATGCCATCGGTGCCTTGAACGGTGTCTTCAAAAAACCAGTTCATCACCGACCTGGCAAATTGGCTCCCGAAATTCTTCGAAGAACCAAAAAAATACCCCGCCAAAGCGGGGCATCTCTTGTTCAAAGGCAAAGCGCCATCACGTCACAGCATGGCCAGTCCATTCGATTTTTCGACCAGGTTGCGGATGCGCACGGCGTCGCCGATACGGGAGTAGCGGCCGGAGGAGTTCAGCAGGACGATGGCCACTTCGCGGTCTTCGATCTTGGTGAGCATGACCAGGCATTCGCCGGCTTCGTTGATGAAGCCGGTCTTGGAGACCTGGATGTCCCAGTTGGCGTTCTTGACCAGACGGTTGGTGTTGTTGAACACCAGTTGGCGGCCGCGGCCGACCTGCACGGAATATTGGTCGTTGGTGGTGTATTGGTGGATGCGCGGCTGTTTGCTGGCGGCGGCCAGCAGCTTGACCAGATCGCGCGGGCTGGAGACGTTGTCGCTGGACAGGCCGGTGGGCTCGACGAAATGCGTGTTGCGCATGCCCAGGGCGCGCGCCTTGTCGTTCATGGCGCGCACGAAGGCGGCCAGGCCGCCGGGGTAGCTGCGGCCCAGTGCGTGGGCGGCGCGGTTCTCCGAGGACATCAGGGCCAGGTGCATCATGTCGGCGCGGCTCAGGGTGGAACCCACGCTCAGGCGTGAACTGGAATATTTGACGCGGTCCACGTCATCGTCGATGATCTCCAGCATTTCGTCCATGGGCAGGCCGGACTCGGCCACGACCAGGGCGGTCATCAGCTTGGTGATCGAGGCGATGGGCCGCACGGCGTCGCTGTTCTTCTGGTACAGCACGGTGGCCGACTCCAGGTCCTGGACGAAGGCGATCTCCGAGCGCAGGGCGGCGTTCTGGATCAGGGCGTCGTGCTTGAGGCTGTTCAGGGCGCGCTGGCTGTCGTTTTCGGTATAGGTGACCGGCTGAAGGTTCTTCTTGAAGACCAGGTGCGGGGCCTTGTAGCTGACGGCCGAGGCGGGCTCTGCCGTGACGGCCTGGGGCGCCAGGGCGACGGTCTGGGCCAGGGTGGAGGTCGAAAAGGGCACTGAAAACAAGACGCTGAGCGCCAGGCGTATAAAATTCTTTTTTCTGTGTTGTTGCATCTTCGGTTTCCGTGGGCGAGAAACAGAACTTCAATCAGATCCGTGCGCTAATGCTACCAGAAAAATGTCCAGTTATATTAGTCGCTTACGCGCAAAAGTTGAAAAAAAACTTAAGTCGGGCTTCCGCTTTCGTTAAGGCGCTTATTTTATCTGTATAAAGATACAGTTAAACGAAACCGAAACAGGCATGAAAAAGAAATTAGCTGTATTTTTAAACAGTTTTTTAATTCACGGCGTGTTTGCCGCCATGTCGGCAATGGCGCCGGCGCAGGCAGCGTCCCCGTCGTGGGGAGCCCAGCAACTGGGACCTGCGATCACTACCGGGCTGCCGCGCGCCGCCCAGTCGTTTCCGGCCCCTCCGGAGCTGGCCCGTTCAAGCGGTGCGATCACGATACGCAAGGTGCATGTCAGCTATCGCCATGGCGGCCGCGCCGTGTTGAAAAGCCGCCTGTGCCTGGATGGCGGCGGCCCCTGCGTGGACATGAACGGCGCAGTATTGAACACCAGCGCCTTCGCGGGCCAGGACGCGCGGCGCGGCTTCGTCCTGCAGCACGAGGTCTGGAGCTGGGCCGGCAGCACGACGCCGGTGCGCGTGCAGGCGGACATCCAGGTCTGGTACGAGCGCGCGGATTGATCCAGATCAATCTTCACGTCTAAAGAAAGTCCTTGCACGGCCGATATGTAGGGTTGAGGGCCGTTGGGCCCGCAACCAGGACTTGTGCATGAATCCCTCTACCCTGATCGGCATCGTGGCCAGCGTGCTGCTGTTCGCCGTCATCCTTTTCTTCACCGCTGAAAATCCCGCCCTGTTCGTGGACCTGCCCAGCCTCGCCGTGGTGCTGGTGGGCACGCTGGCGGCCACCTTCATCAGCTATCCCCTGAGCGAAGTGGTGCGCATCTTCGGGCTGATCGGCACCGTGCTGCGCAATGAACGCCTGTATACCCAGCAGGACATGGACGAGCTGATCAACATCTCGCGCCTGTGGATGATGGGCGACATACGCGCGGTGGAGACCGCGCTGGAGAAAGTGGCCAATCCGTTTCTGAAGACCGGCGTGCAGCTGGTCATAGACCGGGCGCCTGAAGAAGACATCCAGGATCTGCTGCAATGGCGCATCAGCCGGCTGCGTGCGCGCGAACATGCGGAGGCCCAGCTGTTCCGCCTGATGGCCAGCTTTGCGCCCGCCTTCGGCATGGTGGGCACGCTGATCGGCCTGGTGAACCTGATGTTCCTGCTGGGCGATGGCGACATCACGTCCATCGGCCAGCAGATGGCGCTGGCGCTGATGACGACCTTCTACGGCGTGCTGCTGTCCAACCTGGTCTTCAAGCCCGTGGCCGTCAAGCTGGAACGCCGCACCGAACAGCGCGTGGTGCTGATGAACATGATCATGCAGGGCGTGTCCATGATGAGCCAGCGGCGCGGTCCGGCCCTGATGCGGGAAGCCCTGAATTCCTTCATGGCTCAGTATCAGGATGAAATCAACGACCGGGGCGGCCGCGACGATGATCCCGATCCGGCTCCCGAGCGGAGCTGAGCGCCATGGCACGCAAGGAGCAGGACATCACCCTGGGCGAACTGGCGGAGCGCCAGAAGGCCGTCCAGAAGGAACTGGAAGAAGCGCGCCGCGGCATGGCCGAGCAGCAGCTGGCCGGCAATCTCGCCGCGCGGCGGGAGCGCCGCTGGGACGAGCCGGCGCTGGCCGCGCCCGAGGAAGAAGAGTCCTGGCTGACTACCTATCTGGACATGATGACGCTGCTGCTGGTGCTGATGATCGTCATGCTGTCCTTCGCCGGCAAGCGCGCCCAGTCGGAAGCGGGCGCGGGGCAGGGCGGGATGACGGCGGTGGCCCAGGCCGGGGCCGCCGGCGCGATGCCGGCCGGAGCGGGGCTGCTGCCCGAAAGCGGCAAGGCGCCGGGGCAGGGCGCGGGCGATCATGGCCTGCAGCTGGACGGCCTGGGCGACGATATCGACATCGTGGTCAACGACAAGTCCATCAGTTTCCGCATCAACAGCGAAATCCTGTTCTCTTCGGGCGGCGCGGACCTGGGGCTGGAAGGCCTGGGCGTGCTGCGCAAGCTGGTGACGGTGCTGAACTCCACACCACACCAGATCGTCATCGAAGGCCATACGGATTCGGTGCCCATCCGCAGCTACCGCTATCCATCGAACTGGGAGCTGTCCGGCGCGCGCGCCGGCAGCGTGGTGCGCTATCTGGAATCCAATGGCGTGGCCAGTCAGCGCCTGAGCGCCGTGGGCTACGCCGATACGCGGCCACTGGGGGACAACGCAACCTCCGAAGGACGTGCCAGCAATCGGCGCGTGGAACTGATCCTGTTGACGGCCCCTGAGGGGCAGACCCGACCTTGATCCTGTGCTTGCGCACCGGTCCCGGCCTTCATGGCGAGGCCGGCGCGCGTGTGCGCGCTCACATTCAGTTCTGGTCCAGGACCCGCGTGGAGCCGGCCAGCTTGCCGAAATCGAAGTGGGGCAGGCGCCGGCGCAGGGGCATGATGATGGCGGTGACCAAGGCGGGCACCACGGCCGCCAGCACGAAGGATTCCAGCAGATAGTCCAGCGCACCGTTGGGGCGCGGGAAGATGGCCAGTCCCGCAACCAGGCCCGCCACGGTGCTGAGGGTGGCCGTGAAGCCGTCGTAGCGGCGGCTGTACAGGCCGAAGAATACCGGAAAGGCCGCGGCCGAGCACAACAGATCCGCCAGCAGGAACAGGTACAGCACGCTGTAGCCCTGGGAGGAGGCCACCAGCACCGGAATGGCGCTCAGCCACACCAGCCAGCGCGCCAGGCGCATCATCTGGGCAGTGCTGCGCTGGGGCATCAGCCGGCCCAGGTCCACGGCCACCAGGCTGGAGACGGCGCTGATGACGGTGTCGGCGCTGCTCATGACCAGCGACAGGCCCAGCGGGATCAGCAGCACCAGGAACCAGACGGGCGCCTGGGGCAGAATCACGTTGAACAGCGCCACGGAGCTGTCGCCCTGGCCGCCCAGGCCCACGAAGGCCAGGCCGAACAAGCCCATCAGGAAGATGAAGGGCGCCACGAACAGGCCGCCCAGCAGAAAGCCGTTGCGCATGGCCTTGTCGCTCTGGGCGGCATAGATGCGCTGCCAGTTGCCCTGGTGGAACAGGCCGGTCAGCAGGATGGCCACGAAAAAGGTCAGGCCCGCCTTGACGCCGACCGGGTCGCTCAGCTCCACCAGGCGCGGCGCCTGCAGCTCCACGGTGCGCAGCAATTGCGCCGGGCCGCCCACGGCCTGCCAGCCGAACAGCACGATCAGGAACAGCATGGGCACGATCACCAGCATCTGCACCTTGTCCGTGAAGATGGAGGCGCGCAGGCCGCCATAGGAGGTGTAGATCAGCGTGGCCACCAGCACCACGCTGGCCGTGACCCACAAGGGAATGGGCGCGATCAGGGTGATCATCTTGGACATGGCAGTGATTTCCGCCGTCATGGCGATGAACATGTAGAACAGCATGATCAGCAAGGTGAGCGCATACATGGGCCGGCCGTAACGGGCGATGACGAACTCGGTCAGGCTGTGGCCGCGCGGCAGCAGCTCGCGCATGCGCTTGCCCAGCGGGATCATGGCCAGGCGCGGGGACATGGAGCCCAGCGCATAGCCGATCACGGCGGACAGGCCGCCCCAGGTGGCCGCCTGGGCGGGGGAGAACAGGATCCACGCGCCCAGGGACGAGGCCAGCAGGGTCAGGATGGTGGCCAGCGCGCTCTGGCTGTTGCGCGCCACCACGAAGTCTTCCAGAGAACCGTTCTGGCGCCGGGCGTACAGCACCCCGGCCACCGCGAACAAGGTTGAAAAGGCGATCAGCCACAGCAGCGTGGCGTTCTGGTTCAGCATGATATCTCCCCAAAGCCTGACAGGGCAGGCGCGAACCCGCCTGCAGCGGCCCGGTTGGGCGCAGGGCGGACAAGAATGGAGGGATAGAAATGGGCGTGTGAGGCGGCGTGCGCAGCGCGACAGGCTGCAGGCAGGCCGATCGGCCGCGTTTCCTTCCCTTCGCCGGCATGATCCGGATCAGGTTCGAAGGGTTACCGCATGAGAGCGGAATCTCAGCCCGTCAAGAACGTGTTCATGGTCTTTTCATGGCCTTGCCGTCGCGCGCCAGGATTGCGACTGGCCGTCGTCTTGCGAGCCATGAAATGAACACGTTCCAAGGACTCCCCCAGGAACTGCGCAAAGCTTAGAAGCGCGCGGCCTGAAAGTCAATAAAGACTGAAGGCGCGTTCTGTGCTATGGTCTGCCCTGCGGCACGGGGTGTCCTTTTCCAAAAGGGCTGAGATAAAACCCGTCGAACCTGATCCAGCTCATACTGGCGAAGGGATGTCGAACCCTCATTCCCCCTGTCCGGACAGGGCTGACATCCTCGCCGAATCTTTGGAAGGAATGTCATGTCTCTGGACCATATCTCGGAACTCTCACGGCAAGTCGTCCTCGTCACCGGCGGGGCGCGCGGCCTGGGCGCCAGCCTGGTGCGCGCTTTTGCGCGCCAGGGCGCGCGGGTGGTCATCAATTACCTGACAAGCGCGGCGGGCGCGCAGGCCCTGGCGGCCGAGTTTCCCGGCCAGTGCTTGGCGGTGCAGGCCGACGTGACCGACGCGCAAGCGGTGCGGGCCATGTTCGCCGCGGCGCGCCAGCATTTCGGCGCGCCTGTCACCACGGTGGTGAACAATGCCTTGCCGGCTTTCAAGTTCAATGGCGATGCGCGCCCGCATGCGGACACGCTGCGCTGGGCCGACCTGCATCAGCAGCTGGAAGGCGTGGTGGGCGGGGCCTTGAACACGACGCAGGCCGCCCTGGCGGGCATGCAGGAAGCCGGCTTTGGCCGCATCATCAATATCGGCACCAACCTGTTCCAGAATCCCGTCGTGCCCTATCACGACTACACGGCCGCCAAGGCGGCGCTGCTGTCCCTGACGCGCACCCTGTCGCAGGACCTGGGCCCGCAGCAGATCACCGTCAACATGATCTCCGGCGGCCTGCTGCGCACGACGGACGCCTCGGCGGCCACGCCGGAAGCGGTGTTCGACCTGATCGCCGCCAGCACGCCGCTGCGCCGGGTGACCACGCCCGAGGAATTCGCGGATGCGGCGCTCTTCTTTGCGGGTCCCTGGGCGCGCGCCGTCACGGGACAGAACCTGGTCGTGGATGGCGGACTGGTGAAAAACGGATGAGACAGCTGCACTTCAACCTGTTCATACATGGCTGCGGCCATCACCGCGCCGCCTGGCGCCATCCTGATTCCCAGGTGGAGCGCCTGGGCGACGCCCGTTTCTACGAAGAACTGACCCAACTGGCCGAAAAGGGCAAGCTGGACGCCATCTTCTTTGCCGACGGACAGTCCACGGACAATGTGGCCGACGGGCCGCGCTGGTTCCTGGAGCCTTTGACCTTGATGTCCGCGCTGGCGCGAGCCACCGAGCGCATCGGCCTGATCAGTACGGTGTCCAGCACCTTCTACACGCCTTTCGTGGCGGCGCGCATGCTGTGCTCGCTGGATCATGTTTCGCAGGGACGCATGGGCTGGAACGTGGTCACTTCCATGTTCGATGCGGAGGCGCGCAATCATGGTTATGCCGCCATGCCCGACCATGCCTGGCGCTACGCCCGGGCCGAGGAGTTCGTGGACACGGCCCTGAAGCTGTTCGATTCCTGGACCGATGATGCCTTGGTGATGAATCGCCAAGGCGATTACGCGCAGGTGGACAAGGTGCGCCAGATCCATCATCAAGGCGAGCATTTCCTGGTGGACGGGCCCTTGACCCTGCCGCGCTCTCCCCAGGGGCAGCCGGTGCTGTTCCAGGCCGGCGCTTCCGAGCAGGGACGCGACCTGGCGGCCCGCAAGGCCGAGGCCATCTATGCCGTGGCCTACGATCTGCCGTCCGCCCAGGCCTACTACCGCGACATGAAGCGGCGCGTGCAGGCGACGGGGCGGGGCGTGCCCCTGCCCATCATGCCGGGTCTGGTCACCTATGTGGGCTCCACGATGGACGAGGCGCGCCGCAAGCAGCGCGAGCTGGACGAATTGCTGCCTGCGGAAACCTCGCTGCGCCAGCTGGGCACGTTCGTGGGCCAGGATTGCATGGGCTGGGATCTGGACGCGCCCGTGCCGCCCCTGCCGCCTCTGGAGAGTTTCAAGGGGCCCAAAGGGCGCTACGCCACGGTGCTGCGCATCATCCAGACCGAACAGCCCACCGTGCGCGAATTGCTGGGCCGCCTGGCTGCGGGCGGCGGCCATTGCACCATGGTGGGAACTCCGGAATCCATCGCGGACCAGATCGAGCTGTGGTGGCGCAACGAAGGCGCGGACGGCTTCAACCTGATGCCGCCGTCACTGCCGGGCGGCATCCGCGATTTCGTGGAGCAGGTCATTCCCGTGCTGCAAAAGCGGGGCCTGTTCCGCCAGGATTACGAGCACCGCACCCTGCGCGGCCATCTGGGACTGGAACGCCCGGCCAGCCTCTGACCCGGGCGGGCTTTTTTGCTATTCTTGATACTTTAATCGCTCGCCGGCGCTGCCGGCGGGCATACAGGAACAGAGCAACATGAAAACCGCAGTCGTCACGGGAGCCTCGTCGGGATTCGGAGCCGCCATTGCACGCCAGATGGTGGCCGAAGGCCATACCGTCATCGGCCTGGCGCGCCGCAAGGACAAGCTGCAGGAGCTGGCAAGCGAGCTGGGCGAGCGCTTCGTGCCCGTCAGCGTGGACCTGACCGACCGCAGCGCCGTGGAAGCGGCGCTGGCCGACATACGCGCACGCTTCCCGTCCATCGATGTGCTGGTCAACAATGCGGGCCTGGCCCTGGGCGTGGCGCCGGCCCAGCAGTCCAGTCTGGAGCATTGGGACACCATGGTCAGCACCAATATCAGCTCCTTGCTGCATATCACCCACGCCTTGCTGCCCGGCATGGTGGAGCAGAACAGGGGACACGTCATCAACCTGGGTTCCACCGCCGGCGCCTATGCGTATGCGGGCGGCAATGTCTATGGAGCGACCAAGGCCTTCGTGCATCATTTCAGCAAGAACCTGAGGGCGGACCTGGCGGGTACGGCAGTGCGCGTCTCCACCGTGGCGCCCGGCCTGTGTTCGGGCACGGACTTTTCCAAGGTGCGCCTGGGCAGCGAGGAGAAGGCCGCCGCAGTCTACCAGAACGTGCAGGCGCTGACTCCCGAAGACGTGGCAGGCACGATTTGCTGGATCATGAACGCGCCGGCGCACATGAATGTCAACTACATCGAGATCATGCCGGTGGCACAGAGCTTTGCGGGCCTGAGCGTGCATCGCAGCGCTTGACGGTGTTTGCATCGCTGTCAATCAATGCCGCTGTGAAGTCCGGCTTGTAAGGAATAGGGCATGGGCGCCGTATGCGCCCATGTGCATTTTCAGGGAAAGCAGGCTGCTGCTGTAGTAGGCTTTCCCAAGCGGATTCCTCATGCCAGAACCCAACCGAGTATGCGGGTAGATGCTATGCGAATACAAAAATGCAATTAACGGAAAAAATTTCCCTGTTTGATAAAGAAAGTCTCCAGCAAGAGAAGGGGCCTTAATGGCTGAACGTCGACGGCACGCGCCTTGACACCGCAATTATCGCGGCCAGATACTGACAACATCAGGATCGTATTTGACATCGAGGAGGTCAGCCATGTCTCACGTACCGCTCTATGTCTACGTCCTGTTTCTTGTGCTTCTCTGGATGGGAGTGGCGCGCTGTTATCCCCGGACTATTCGGGTCGAACGCCTGCTCATCATGCCCGCATTGATGCTGGTTCTCGGCGCTCGAGGCTACCTTGAGCTGTTTTCTTCAGTCGGCCTGTTCGATCTTCTGGCGGGCATAGTCGGAAGCGTGATAGGGCTGGGGGTCGGAACTTACCATGTGCGCACTTGGACCATCGCCGCTGATCGAGCAAAGCACACCATTTCTCTTCCCGGCGACGCAATGATGCTCGTCGTGATTCTTGCGACCTTCTTCTTCGAGTTCGCGCTTCACTATGCCATCGAATCCGGCGCAGTCTCGGCAAGAAACCCGATGCTGTCCGTCGCCGCCGCAGCTCTATGGACCTTGTTCATCGGCATGTCGGTGGGCCGCAATCTCAATCTGGCAATCCGCTACCTGCGGCTGGAGCGGACCCGCCCCAAGAAGGGCCTGCAACAACATTGAAAAAGCCTTGCAAGCGGATGTTCCGCTTGCAAGGCTGGGCGCTTCGCCCTGGATGGGGGCGAAGCGATGCGTCACGGCGGGCAGCGGCGGTCAGGCCATGATCTTCTCGACCTTCGCCGGCAGGCCCTGGCGCACGGCGGCGCCCGAAACCCAGTCGATCCAGACATTGTCCTGGCCCTTGCCGCGAGTCGGATCGGCAAAACCCAGCTCGTTCAGGTTCACGCCTGCCGCCAGGGCGGGCTGGTGGGGCATGGGCTGGCCGTCTATGGCATGGGCGCGCGCGCCCAGTTCCGTATGGCCGAAGCCGTGCTCGATGGCGATGGCGCCGCGCATGATGCCGCCGCGCACCAGGGCCACGCCTTCTACCGAACCGCCCGGCGTGCTGACGCGCACCCGGTCCCCGTTGCGTATGCCCAGGCGCCCGGCGTCCTCCTGGTTCAGAGAGATGGGATTGTGCGGATGCACTTGCCGCAGCCTGTCCATGCCTATGGACATGGAGCTCATCAGATTGGATTTATAGGAACTCATCAGGAAAGGCCAGTCCTGTTCCGTAAAATGGTCGCGCATCGCGCTGCCATCGGCCAGCCGCGTGGGATACCAGCTGGGGCAGCCGCTCAGGCGCTCGCCCGTCATGGAGTGGCGCATGCGGGCCAGGTCTTCGTTCCAGATCTGCAGGGCCGTGTCGTAGCGGTTCTTGAGCTGCTCGCCTTTCCAGGCGTTCTCGACGCGATCGAAGCGGCCGCCGCGCGTCAGCAGCATGGCGACTTTGCGCTGCTCTTCCGGATGCAGACGAGCCTGCAATTCAGGGAAGAGGCGGTCCACGCCGGTCATGCGCATATCGTCGTCGCTGGCATCCCCCACCGGACGGCCCGCGCCATAGGCGATATTGGCCATGCCGCGCAGGTAGAAATCTTCGGCGCACAGCAGGTCGTGCGCCTGCCCGCTCTTGTCCTTGAGCACTCCTTTGCCAAAGCCGGGCAGGCCCAGGCGCAGGGCCACGGCAAACAGGAAGCTTTCCAGATTCACGGGCCGGCCGTCCGCCGTGCGGTCCACGCGGGGCTGGACCACGGGCCAGCGCACGGTGGAGGACTTGGCGATCACGTCGGCCCAGGGCGCGGACACGCCCCAGCTTTCGTAGGTGACGGTATCGGGCACGATGTAATCGGCGTAGGCGTTGGTCTCGTTGATGAAAGGGTTGATGGATATGGACAGCGGCAGCACGGCCGGATCCTTGAGCTTGTCCAGCATGGCGTTCTTGAAGCCCGCAATCGCATAGACCGGATTGCTCATGTGGTTGATCCACACCTTGCACGAATAGGGGTAGCCGTTCAGTCCGGAGGCGATCATTTCGCTGCTCAGCCCGCCCACGGCCGGGTACCAGGGAGCAGGCGCGGGATAGGGAGATTCGCCGTTCTCCTTGCGGCGCTGGTACTCGCTGGACTTTTCGTAGGCGAAGCGGTGCCGGGACAGGGCCACGCCTTTGGCGGCGGCCTTGCCGGGAAACTGGGCGAAGTTGTAGCGGGGGCCGGGGCCGAATGGACCGAAGGGGCCGGCGTCCAGCACCAGGCCGCCCTTCAGGTTCAGGTTGCCTACCAGCGTGTTGAGCATGGCGATGGCGTAGGCGGTGTAGAAACCCGATCCGTTCATGGTGCCGCCGTGGGCGTCGGCCACGGCGTAACGGCCGTGGCTGGTGAATTCGCGGGCCAGCTCCACCAGGGCGGCTTCCTCCATGCCGCAACGCTCGGCATACTGCGCCAGGCTCTGCTCCCGGGTCCGCTCGCGCAGCATGTGCAGGGCGGTGCAGACACGCACTTCCTGGCCGTCCAGCATCACGGTGCGTTCAGCGAACAGCACGGCGCGATCCAGTTCGGTATGGGCGCGCAGCTCGTTCTGCTCGTCCACGACGATGAACGCTGGTTCGTTGCCTTCGACCGTTTCCCAACCCAGATCGGATGCTCGCAGATAGCGGCCAAAAGCCGGATGCCCGGGCTCCGCAATCAACAGGTGGGCGGCATTGGTCCACGAAGCGGCCTGCTCGTCCTCGGCGGCGGGCGCGTGCGGACGGGCCAGATGATCGGCGTCGAAGCGTTCTTCTTCCAGGATCCAGCGCAGCATGCCCATGACCAGCGACAGGTCGCTGCCGGGCAGCACGGGCTGCCAACGGTTGCCGCTGCGCGACGCGAGGCTGGAGGAGGTCGGCAGGATGGGGGAGGCCACCACGTAGCGGAAGGTGTTCTCGGGCCGGGAACGCGCCTCGGCCAGTTCGCGGCCCTGGCGCTGGAAAGGATTGCCCGACTGCGCCGGCGCCGCGCCGATGAACAGGCCGAAGCGGGCGTTCTTCCAGTCCGGCTTGCCGTGGGGCATGCCTTTCATGTCGCCCATGGCCGCGCCCGTGCCCACGCGAAAGCTCTGGCCGCAGTACGAGCCGTGGTTGCTGACGTTGACGGTGCCGAAGGCTTGCTCCGCAAAGCGCTTGATCAAGGGTGTGCGGCCTTCATTGGCCGAATCCGTGAACAACAATTGATTGGCCAGCGGACCGTATTCCGGATTCTTGGGATCGATGAGCGTCTGGTGATCCCAGATGGCGCGCAAACCGCCGACCAGGCCTTCTCCAAAGAGATCGCCGCCTTCGCAGACCTCCTCGATCAATTGCTCGAAGCTGATGCGCTGCCATTGTCCCGAACCGCGCGGCCCGACCCGCTTGAGCGGAGAGAGGACGCGGTACGGGCTGGCGTGCTGGGCCAGCATGGAGGCGCCCCGCGCACAGGCGCTGGCGCGCCCCTCCAGGCCGTTCTCGCCGCCCAGCATGGCATAGACCTCGCGGACGGGCTGATCCATGGCGGCCGGCTGGGTGGTGGCCAGCGGATGGTAGGGATTGCCCGCGATGCGCAGGATGGCATCGTGTTCCGTGTCCACGCGCACGCGCACGCCGCATTGCGTCCAGCACCCCAGGCAACTGGACGGGCTGACGACCTGGCCGGGCTGGGTGTCCAGCAGGCCTGTGACGGGATCGATGCGGAATTCGGCCTGCAAAGAGTTGCCGCGGGTGGCGTGCGCGGCAGGCGCGCCGGCGGTGCCCTGGCCCAGGCCCTTCACGGCTTTGACGACGGTGTCGCTATAGCCGGCGGCAAAAGCGGCCAGGCCGCCCACGGCGGCTCCGCCGCGGGTCAGCATCTGCCGGCGGGACAGATTGGTGGTTTCGTTTTTCTTGCTCATGACTCAAACCTGGATTCAAGGATGTCAGCGCGGGCTCAGGCCGCCAGGACGCGGCGGCGGGCCGGGAAAAGAGAGAGCAGGGTGGTGCTCAGGGACAGCAGCGCGATGCACAGGCCAAGCACGCCCAGCATGCCCAGCAGGCCGTCGCTGCCCAGCGGCATGGTGTACAGATACAGGCCGGCGCCGTACTTGGGCACGCCTTGCACGGCCATGAAGATGATCCAGCGGAACACCCAGGCCGAACCCAGCATCAGCAGGGCGCACAGCAGGCTGTGGAGGCGGCCTTGCAGGGCGGCGGCGGGGCGGCTCAGCAGGAACAGGATCAGCAGGCCGGCGGCCAGCGAGCCCAGAAAGCTCACGCGCCAGACGGGGTAGGTCCGGAACAGCTCCATGGCTGTCTCGAAAGAACGGCTGCGGCCGAACAAGCCCGTGGCCATCCATAGCAGGGCGCCGGCCGCCAGCGCCAGGACGGTCGCCAGGGCCCAGCGGCGCAGAGCAGCCGCCGGCAAGGATGCCGTGCCGCCGGGCAGCCAGCGCGCCACCAGCAGGATGGCGCCCAGGCTGGCCAACGCGGCCGTCAGGGCGAAATTGACGGGCAGGAACACGGTGTTCCACAAGGGGCGCGAACGCAGCACCATGACTTCGGCGCCGCTGTAGACCAGGATGGACAGGGCCGACGCGAGCAGCGCCAGGCTCAGCCAGCGCCAGAGGACGCGGCGGTCCAGCCACCAGGCCAGCACATTGGCCAGGGACAGGCCCACGAACAGGGGCAGCAGCACCGCGCCCAGTGACATCCAGGACCAGGGCGTGAAATGGGCATAGAAATGCCAGAAGCGGCCCGGCTGGTGCAGATCGGCCAGCAGGGATATCGGGGCGGCGATGCTGCTGCACAGCAGCACGATCATCAGCGCCGGCTCCAGCGCGCGCAAAGCACCGTCGCCCGACCAGGCGCAGCGCCATACCCAGAGGGCGCTGGCGGCGGCCAGTCCGACCAGGAAGAAATACTGTACGGCCCAGGGCAGCCAGGCTACTTCGTAGGCAGGGGTCAGCAGTTCGATGATGGTCATGGCCTTCTCCTAGAATTGCGTGGTCAGGCGCACGCTGGCCTGGCCGTCCACGCCATCGACGAATTCATCGGGCAAGCCTATGTAGAACACATGCGGATTGGTGTTCATGCCCGGCTTCAGGACGCGGATCTCGTCCTTGTGCTCGCGCATCAGGCGCGAGACGGCGCTGTGCTCGTCGTTCAGGTCGCCGATGACGCGGGCGCCGCCGACGCAGCTCTCCACACAGGCAGGCAGCAGGCCGGCCTCCAGCCGGTGCTCGCAAAAAGTGCATTTGTCCGCTGTCTGGGTCTCGTGATTGATGAAGCGGGCGTCGTAGGGACAGGCCTGTACGCAGTAGGCGCAGCCCACGCAGCGCTCGTTGTCCACCAGAACCACGCCGTCCTCGCGCTGGAAGGTCGCCTGCACGGGGCAGACAGGCACGCAAGGCGGGTTGTCGCAGTGATTGCACAGGCGCGGCAGGCTCAGCATGGCGGCCTGCTGCTGGCCGTCGAGCACTTCGTACTGGAGCACGGTCGTGCGGAACTGGCCTATGGGCGGCGCGTTCTCGATGGAGCAACTAACGGTGCAAGCCTGGCAGCCTATGCATTTGCGCAGGTCCACCACCATGCCGTAGCGTGCGCCGGGCTTGCCGCCGTCGCGCCGCGGCGGCTGGCTGTTCATGGCGGCCTGGACCGGCTGAATGGGGATGATGGTGGCGCTGGCGCTCAGGCCCAGCAGCTCTTTGAGAAAGCGGCGCTTGCCCTTTTGGGGCGCGGCGGGGGGCATCATGTTCTGACCTCTTTATGCCTGGGTAAGACCCGTTTAAATTATTTACAGTTATAAGCATATAAAGGAAGCAGCGGTTTATCCTTGATGGAAGTCAAAGCCCATCGTTTAAGGTCTGAAATGTTGATGTCCGACTGAAATGGTCGGGATTGAAGCGACGAAAAAGGGGCCCCGTCCTTTGAAGGACGGAGCCCCTGCTGCGCAGGCCGCTCGGCCGAACGCGTCAGAACGTGCCGGTCAGGCCCAGGAAGAAAGTGCGGCCGGGCTGGTTGTAGGTGTAGGCGCCGGCGCCGTAAATGTAGTTGGGCGTGTTCAGGTTGACGCCGATGGCGTTGCCGCGACGGAACAGGCGTTTGTCGAAAATATTGTCCACGCCCGCATTGAGGCGGAAATGCTTGTTGATCCTGTACTGCGTGCTCAGGCCGAAAAGGGCGTAGGGTGACACCTTGTCGGTCGCCGAGCCTTCCAGCGGCAGCCCGTAGTAGTCGAACTTGGGCGGTTTCTGTTCACCGTAGAAGGTCGCCTTGGCGCGCAGCGACCAGTCGGCATCGATGTTCCAGTCCAGGGTGCTGTTGATGGTGTACTTGGGAATGGTGGACAAGGCTTCGCCCGTGGTCTTGTTCTTGGACTCGATCATATAGGTGAAGTTGGTCTGCCACAGCCAATCCGGGGCCAGGGGCAGGGTCAGATTGCCCTCCAGACCCGATACCACGGCTTTGGGAATGTTCTCCCATTGCAGAACCAGTTGCTGGTTGTTCATGGCGCTGAAGCTGTCCACGGCAACGCGCCCGGCTTCCACCTTGTTGCGGTAGTCGTTGTGGAAGTAGGTCAAGCTGGCGCCCACGCCGTCATCGCCCGCATATTCAATGCCCAGTTCCTTGTTGATGCTGGTCTCGGCCTTCAGGTCGGAGTTGCCCTGCAGGAAGCAGCCTGCATCGTTCGGGCCGCCAGTGTTGCCCCAGCAACCGTTGCCCAGGCTGTACAAGGTGTAGCCGCTGTTGCTCTGGTACAGGTTGGGCGCCTTGTAGGCGCGGGCTATCCCGGCCTTGACCGTCCAGTTGTCGGTGACGGCATGGGACAGGTTAAGGGAAGGGCTCCAGTTGCTGCCGTGCTTGTCGTGATAGTCGAAGCGCAGCCCGGGCGTCACCGTGGTGCTGTCGGTGGCGTAGATATTGTCTTCGGCAAACACGGAATAGATGTTGGCGCGCGACTTGGCCCGGTATGCGGTGGGCGCGCCGGGGATGCGGGAGCGGTTGCGCAGGGCCAGCTCGGACGATTTGTCATTCAGTTCCTGGCCCACCCATTCCATGCCCAGCGTGGCGTACTGCTCCACGCTGCCCGTCTTGAACTGGTGGCTGGCCTCGGCATGCGCCGTCATGGTGCTCAGGTCTATGGTGCCAAAGCCGCCGTCCTGGGCGCGGGCAGGATCGTTGAAGGCGCCTTCCGTCCCGCCGGCCAAGCCCTCCAGAATGCGGTAGTTGCGCGTTTTCTCGTACTGGAAATAGGCCAGGGAATTGGTCTTGTCGTTCCAGTCGCCCCTATGGGTCAGGGAATAGCTCTGGCGGTACAGCTTGTTGGTCTCGTCGCCCAGGTGGCGCTTGACCTCGTCGTTGGTATTGGTGTTTTGCGTATCGCCGGCGTAGATATTGCCCTGGCGGCTGTAGGCCGCTTCCAGGTCCACGGTCTGCCGACTGTCGGGGCGCCAGGAAAGCAGGCCGTTGATGTCCTTGTTGCGCACGCCTTCACGCCCGGCCGGGAAGGTGCCCAGATTGCTGCCGCCGCGCTTGGAAGCGTGATCCTTGTTGATATCGTAATCGTCCGCGTCGGTCTTGTTCAGATTGCCGTACAGGCGAAAGGACAAGCTTTCGCTGATGGGGCCGCTCAGGCCGAAATTCATGCGCCGCGTGGCGCCTTCCTCGCTGTGCCGGGGCAGATTGCCGTACAGCGAGACCGTGCCCTGGAATCTCTCGGTCGCGGGCTTGGTGATGATGTTCACCACGCCGCCGGCCGCGCCGTTGCCATAGCGGGCGGCGGCCGCGCCGCGCAGCACTTCGATGCGTTCGATCTGCTCGGCCGGCACCCAGTTGGTGTCGCCGCGCGAGTCGCGCTCGCCGCGCCAGCCAAAGCGCACGGCGGAACGCGAGCTGACCGGCTTGCCGTCGATCAGGATCAGGGTGTTTTCCGGGCCCATGCCGCGCATGTCGATCTGGCGGTTGTTGCCGCGTTGGCCGCTGGCTGAATTGCCGGTCAGGTTCACGCCGGGCATGGTGCGCAGCACGTCGGAAATATCGTTGGCGGGCGGGGATTTCTGCAGGTCGTCCTGGGTGATGATGGACGAGCCCAGCGTCTGCTTCAGCTCCTGTTCGGCCTTGACCACGATGCGGTCCAGTTCGTCCACTTGCTGTGCCAGGGCGGCAGCGCCGTAAGCCAGATGCAGTGCAGCGCCCAGAGCAGTCAGAGCAAAAAAAGACAGGCCGCTGCGTGAATGGCGCGCAGCGGCGGGAAACGGCGATACAGACATGAAACCCACCCTGTTGTTAATGAGACTGATTCTCGATTATAGACAGGAGTGATTCGTATTTGTATCTTATTGTTGTAACGTCAACACAAGCGTGTAGTCCTCGTGCCTGGCCTGCCCAGGCGGGTCGGGCCTTGGAGCAAGGCCCTGTCAAATCTGACAGCTTGCCGTGACGGCATTGATGCGCTAAGCGCAGACGCTGCATCCCGGCCCCATGCAGGTATGCAGCACCGAATTGCGGCTGCGGGAACGCGTTCCCGGTCCGGTGACGTCGGCGCCCGCCAGCGCCTGCTGCGGCGTCAGGGTGCGCGACGGGCCGTCCTTGCTGAAGAGGCGGCGCGGCGCGCTCAACTGCAGCAGCAAGACGCTTTGGCGACAGGCCGGGCAGGTCTGCGGGTCATTGCGGGCCGCGATGCTGCGCAGGCTGCTGCTGCGGGTCAGACAATGGTTGCAAAGATAATCGTACAAAGGCATGGGCTTATTCCCGGAAAACAGTGCCGCGGATCCTTGCTCGAACCCGCGGCCGTCATGGTTCAGGACAAGGTGCAGCGCGTGCCGGGCCGGCCGAACCGGGCGGCCTGGTTCAGGGCCCCCTGCGGCAGGATGTCGGTGTCGAAAATGCCCGTGGGCAGGGCCAGGGACGCCGAGCTGTTGGGCAGGTCCACGACGCCGCCGTAGCGGCCTTCCACCGGCGCGGCGGTCAGCAGCATATAGGCCTGGGCGCGGGAGAGCTGCGTCACGCGGGTGATGTAGTCGATCGCCGCCAGGCAGGCCTGGCGGGAGGCGACGGTGGCGTCCAGATAATGATTGACGCCTTCCTCCACGCTGATGCCGGTGAAATGCAGCCATTGGTCGTAGCGCGGATCATGGCGACCGGGCACGTAGATGGGCGCGGTCAAGTTGTACTTGGCCATGCCGCCCTTGATCAGGTCGAATCCCAGATGGGCCGCGCCGTCCATTTCGATGGCGCCGCAGAAGGAGATCTCGCCGTCGCCCTGGGAAAAGTGCAGATCGCCCATGGACAGGCCCGCGCCCTTGACGTAGACAGGGAAGTAGATGCGCGACCCGATGGTCAGATTCTTGATGTCCAGGTTGCCGCCATGCTCGCGCGGCGGGACGGTACGCGCGGCCTCGGCGGCCATGCGGTCGAACTCGGCGCCCTTGACGCCGCGCAGCACGGCGGTATCGGCATAAGGCGGTTTGGCGTGGCCCTTGGGCACCAGCAGGGCTTCGCGGCGGTTCCATTCGCGCAGCAGATCGTGCGATGGCAGGGTGCCGATCAGGCCGGGGTGCATCATGCCGGCAATGCGCACTCCGGGGATGTGGCGTGAGGTGGCGTAGACGCCGTGCAGATCCCAGATGGCCTTGTCGGCTTCGGGGAAATGGTCGGCCAGGAAGCCGCCGCCGTTCTCCTTGGCGAAGATCCCTGAAAATCCCACGGGCGTGATGCAGCGTATGTCCAGCAGGTCCACCACCAGGATGTCGCCCGGCTCGGCGCCTTCCACATGGATGGGACCGGTCAAGGGGTGGGCGCGGGTCAGGTCCACGTCGCGCACATCGTTGGCGCTGTCCGTGTTCTCGATCTGGGCGTCCAGAAAATCCAGGCATTCCAGAATCATTTCCTCGCCCGGCTTCACGCTGGTCATGTCTGGAATGTCCGGATGCCAGCGGTTGTGGCCGATCTCGGCCTGTTCGGCCAGGGGAGCGCCGGGTTTGATCTTGATGTGCTGCATGTGATCTCCTCGTTATGATTTGTCGAGCTGCACCAGCACGCCGATGAGGCGTAGCAAGACAAGTAACATGGGATGCGGACCTGATTCAAAAATGCAGCGGCGGCGCTCTTCCAGGTCTGGCCGGGCCCGGCGCGGCGCAATTTCTTTATAGCCCAGAGGCTTATAAGCCGAGGAGTGAAAAGAAAGGCAGAATAAAGATTTTGTCCACAGGGTAAGTCCTGAGAAGATTCTGTTTTTGCGGATTCGAAATCAACTCGTGTAAGACCATCGGACATAATAAAATTCGTATGGATCAGATACGTTTTTTACTATGATGCGAGTTTTCTGCCCGGGCCAGGCGGCTGAGGGCAGGGCGCCTGGGCAGGGCTGAATAATCCTTATCACCTGAGCTTGATAAGGCCGCTGTGCGAAGCGACAACAATAAAAAAAGAATTAAACGCAGGAGACAGCACAATGAGTCGCACTTCCCCCGTCTTGTGGATACGGGATCCACTGGCCTGTTCGGACCCCGCCGCGCGGGGCGGCCTGTTGATCCAGGGCAGCCACATTCTTGAAAAAGTGGCGGCGGGCTCCCAGCCGCGCCAGGCCTATGATCAGGCATGGGATGCGTCCCGGCACGTGCTCCTGCCCGGCCTGGTCAACACTCATCACCATTTCTACCAGACGCTGACCCGCGCCTATACGCCGGCCCTGAACAAGCCTCTTTTCCCCTGGCTGACCACCTTGTATGACGTGTGGGCCGGGCTGGACGACGAGCAGATGCAGGTCGCCAGCGAGCTGGCCATGGTGGAGCTGCTGCAATCAGGCTGCACCACGGTGGCGGACCACCATTATGTCTTCTCCGGCGCCTTGCGGCAGGCCATCGATTGCCAGGCGGAAACGGCCCAGCGCCTGGGCGTGCGCGCCGCCTTGACGCGAGGCTCCATGAGCGTGGGCCGCGAGCAGGGGGGACTGCCGCCGCAAAGCGTCGTGCAGGACGAAAAAACCATTCTGGACGACAGCCTGCGCCTGATCCGCCGCTATCATCAGCGCGAGGACGGCGCCATGGTCACCATCGCATTGGCGCCATGCTCGCCGTTTTCCGTCAGTCGGGAACTGATGCGCGAAAGCGCGGCGCTAGCCCAGCGCGAGGACGTGCGCCTGCACACCCATCTGGCTGAAACCGAAGACGAGACCGCGTACTGCGAAAAGCTCTTCGGCATGCGTCCGCTGGATTACCTGGAGGAGCAGGACTGGCTCAGCGATCGCACCTGGCTGGCCCATGGCATCCATTTCAATGATGACGAGGTTCGCCGTCTGGGGCAGGCCGGCACCGGCATTGCGCATTGCCCCTCGTCCAACATGGTCCTGGGCAGCGGCCTGTGCCGCACCATCGAACTGGAAGCGGCCGGCGCGCCGGTGGGGCTGGCGGTGGACGGCTCGGCCTCCAACGATCACTCCAATCTGGCGCAGGAGATGCGCCAGGCCATGCTGCTGGGCCGGCTGCGCTACGCGCCCGGCCAGGTGACGCACGAGGCCGTCATACGCTGGGCCACGCAAGGCTCGGCCCGCTGCCTGGGCCGCTGGGACATCGGCGGCCTGGAAGTGGGCCAGCAGGCGGACCTGGCCCTGTT
Organism: Alcaligenes sp. Marseille-Q7550; assembly: GCF_965112015.1. Classification (NCBI taxonomy): domain Bacteria; kingdom Pseudomonadati; phylum Pseudomonadota; class Betaproteobacteria; order Burkholderiales; family Alcaligenaceae; genus Alcaligenes; species Alcaligenes sp. Marseille-Q7550. The sequence goes on along the minus strand of NZ_CBCOPU010000003.1, from coordinate 347,024 downwards.
CACCCTGGACGAACTGCGCTTTTCGGGCGCGGAGAACCCCTTGGCGGCCTTGCTGCTGTGCGGCGCCGACCGCGCCGACCGCGTCATGGTGGCCGGCCAATGGCGCGTCATCGACGGACAGCCTTGCGGCATCGATCTGCAAGAACTGATGCAACGCCACCAGCAGGCCGCCCGCCGCCTGCGCGATAAAGTGCTGGACGCCGCCGCCGTCTGAATTTCTTCACGACAGGGCCGCAGAGCCCTGCCTGCCTATTGTTCGGAGACACCAACGTGACGACAACACCCTCCACGGGCGCCGCTCCCGCGCAGCGTCCTGAAGACGAAAACCTGGGTCTGGGCCCCAACCTGGCCTACGGCTTCCAGCACGTCCTGACCATGTACGGCGGCATCATCGCCGTGCCGCTCATCATCGGCGAGGCGGCCGGCCTGCCGCCGTCGGAGACCGGTCTGCTGATCACGGCCTGCCTGTTCATGGGCGGCCTGGCGACCTTGCTGCAGACCCTGGGCCTGCCTTTCTTCGGCTGCCGCCTGCCGCTGGTGCAAGGCGTATCCTTCTCCGGCGTGGCCACCATGATCGCCATCTTGGGCGGCGGCGGCGGGCTGCCGGCGGTCTTTGGCGCCGTCATCGCCGCATCCCTGATCGGCCTGCTGATCACGCCGATCTTTTCGCGCGTGATCCGTTTCTTTCCGCCTCTGGTGACCGGCTGCGTGATCACGACCATCGGCCTGACGCTGATGCCGGTCGCCGCCTTCTGGGCCATGGGCGGCAACGCCCAGTCCCCGGACTTCGGCAGCGTGGGCAATATTTCGCTGGCCGCCGTCACCTTGCTGATCGTGCTGCTGCTGAGCAAGCTGGGCAGCGCCACCATTTCGCGCCTGTCCATCCTGCTGGCCATCATCATCGGCACGGTGATCGCCGTGGCCCTGGGCAAGGCGGATTTCTCGGCCGTCAGCGACGGCCCCGTGTTCGCCTTGCCTTCGATGTTCCACTTCGGCATGCCCACGTTCCAGACGGCCGCCATCATCTCCATGTTCATCGTGATCATCGTCACGCTGGTGGAGACCTCGGCGGACATCCTGGCCGTGGGCGACATCATCGACACCAAGGTGGACTCGCGCCGCCTGGGCGACGGCTTGCGCGCCGACATGCTCTCCAGCCTGGTGGCGCCCGTGTTCGGCTCCTTCACCCAGAGCGCCTTTGCCCAGAACGTGGGCCTGGTGGCCGTGACCGGCGTCAAGAGCCGCTACGTGGTGGCCTTCGGCGGCCTGATCCTGATCGCGCTGGGCCTGCTGCCCATCATGGGCCGGCTGGTCGCCGCCGTACCCTCGTCGGTGCTGGGCGGAGCCGGCATGGTGCTGTTCGGCACGGTGGCCGCCAGCGGCATCCGCACCCTGGCCAAGGTGAACTATGAAAACAACATGAACCTGATCATCGTCGCCACCTCGATAGGCGCGGGCATGATTCCCATCGTGGCGCCCAAGTTCTACGAGCACTTCCCCGTCTGGTTCGCCACCATCTTCCACTCGGGCATCAGCTCGGCCGCGCTGGTCGCCATCGTCCTGAACCTGCTGTTCAACCACCTGACCGTCGGCAATTCGGACCAGCCATCGGTCTTCGCGGCGGGCACGGGCCGCTACCTGCGCGAGTCCGACCTGGCCTTGCTCAATGACGGCGACCGCGTCGTCGACGGCAAGGTCGTGGACAAGGAAGGCAAGGAAATCCCGGTCGTGCCCGACGACCACCCGGCGCTGCTGCAAGCCGGACTGGACGGCCAGCCGCGCACCGGCACCTCCGCCTGATCCGTCACGCACCCATTCGATTGCCAGGGCTTGACCTCGCATGACAAGCCCTTGATTTTTTGGCTTGAAAAAGCCGGCCGGGCCGCCATATGATTTTCTGGAGGCGAACAGAGCCCGGCGCCCCATGGAACACTCAGGGCTCGGCATACACTGCGAACAGGAGATGAACATGGCAAACAATCTGACCCGTTTCAATCCTTTTGGCGAACTGACGAACCTGGACGCTTTCCGCGATTTTGAAGACATGTTCCGACGCATGCCGGTGGTGGGATCGCTGGCCGGGCAAGGCCACCAGCACATCCGCCTGGACGTGCACGAGGACGAGGACGCCTACCGGGTGACGGCGGAAATTCCCGGCGTCAACAAGGAAGACGTGAACGTGACCGTCGATGGGAATGTGGTATCCATACGCGTGGAAACCCGGCGCAGTCAGGAAGAAAAACAGGGCGAGACCGTGCTGCGCAGCGAACGTTACTATGGCGTGCAGACCCGCAGTTTCAGCCTGGCCCACGACATCGATGACACGCAGGCCGACGCCAAGTGCGAAAACGGCGTGCTGGAGCTGACCCTGCCCAAGAAAAAGGGCGAAACAGGCGCCAGGAAGCTGGAGATCCGCTGATAGCGTCGCGCTTGAAAACAGTCTCCGCGCCGAAAGGCGCGGTTTTTTTAGTCGCGCCATACGTCAACAGGGGAAAAAATGCGCGAAGCCCGCGCATTTTTTATTGAAAGGCCCGACTGATCAGGATTTTCCGGCCTGCGTCATATAGGTCAGGGCGCTGGCCACCAGGGCGCGCACGCCCACGCGCAAGGCCTTTTCATCGACCATGAATTCCGGCGAATGGTTGGGCGCACCGGCCTTGTCCGGGTAGGGCGAAGCATTCAGACGCCAGAACACCAGGGGAATGTTCTTGGAAAACGCCCCGAAATCCTCGGAACCCATGCCGGGCGGAACCTCCCGCGCGCCGTCCGCGCCGGCCGCCAGCTTCAGGGCGGGAATGACGATCTGAGTAGCCGAAGGATCGCTGATCAGGACTTCGTAGCCGGTGTCGATGCGCACCGAAGCCTGCACGTCATGGTTCTTGGCGATATTGTCCGCATAGCGGCGTATCAGTTCATGCGCCGTGGCCTGGTTCTTCTTGGACAGCGAGCGCACCGTGCCCGAGATCTCCGCATTTTCAGGCAGGACGTTGGGCCGGTTGCCGCTTTGCAGCATGCCCACGGTGACGACCGTGGTGCCGTCCAGCGGATCGGTGCGCTGGGCGATGATGTTGTTCAAGGCCACCACCGTTTCCGCCGCGGCCACCACGGGCGAGGCGGCGTTCCAGGGCGAGGAGCCATGCCCGCCCTTGCCCTTGAGGGAAATGGCGAAGACATCGCCGCTGGCCATGATGCTGCCCTGGCGATAGCCTATGGTGCCGGCCGGATAGCCGGGTCCGATGTGCTGGCCCATGATGACATCCACCTTGGGCTTGTCCAGCACGCCTTCCTTCATCATGGCGTTGGCGCCGCTCAGCGGCGTGCCCGGGCCTTGCTCTTCGGCGGGCTGGAACAGCAGCACGATGGTGCCCGGCAGTTCGGCGCGCATGTCGGAAAAAACCTTGGCCGCGCCCAGCAGCATGGCGACGTGCGTATCATGGCCGCAGGCATGCGAAACCGGCACTTCCTTGCCTTGCCACTGTCCCTTGGCGGTGGACTTGAACGGCAGCTCGTTGCGCTCCAGGACGGGCAGGGCGTCCATGTCGGCGCGCAGCGCAACCACCGGGCCCGGCCTGCCGCCTTTCAGGACCGCCTTGATGCCGGTCTGCGCGATGCCGGTCTGCACCTCGAAGCCGGGCATGGCAGCCAGCGCCGACTGGATATAGGCGGCCGTGTTCTGCTCCTGGTAGGAGAGTTCGGGATGCTGGTGGATATGGCGGCGCCATTCGATGACCTGCTGCTCCAGGGCGTCGGCCTTGTGCAAGGCCTGTTCGGTCAAGTTCTGGCCGGATTGCGCCAGGGCGGCGCCGGCCATCAGGCTGCAGGCGGCCAGGAGAGTCAGGCGTAGCGGTTGCGTCATGTATTGTCCCCTCGTTGTTTATGAATCCGTGCTCGATCGTAGCACCGTCGGCGCCCCGGTCTGCCGTTTTCCGCCGCCAGCCTCCATGGAATCGTCGCGCTGGCGGATGTACTGGCCGGGCGTGACGCCGATCTGATCCTTGAAGAAAGCAATGAAAGCGCTGTCGCTGGCAAAGCCCAGCCCGGAGGCGACGCGAGTGACGCTCAGTCCCGTCGCCAGTTGTTCGATGGCTTTGAGCAAGCGCCACTGTTGGCGCCACTGCTGATACGTCAAGCCGGTGTCGCGCTTGAACAGGCGGCTGATGGTCTTCTGGCCGGCGCCCAGGCGGCTGGCCAGGACGTTCAGGGCGGGGGGCAGGACGTCCACGGGAATCCGCCGCAGGCGCGCGTCCGCAGGCAGGGGAAGAAACAGGGCCTGGCGGGGCGCCAGCTCGAGTTCGTGCAGCAACAGGCGCATCAGGTGCAAGCCGGGCGCCTGGTCCCAGTCCTGATCCAGGTCCGCCTGAGCGACGCGCTCCAGCACCGCCGTCAGCAATTCGCTGGCGCCCAGGATCTGCACCTGGGCGGGCAGGCCGGGATAGTGGGCGGGATCCAGGTACACGGAGCGATAGTCGACATGGCGGCTCATGCGTGCTTGATGGGGCAGGCCTGCGGGAATCCAGATCAGCCGGCCCGGCGGCAGCAGGCACAGCTGCGTATCCAGCGTCACGCTGATGCAGCCGCTGCGGGTGTACAGAATCTGGCCCCAGGGGTGGCGGTGCAGACCGGAGTCGTGCTGAACCAAGCGAGCGGCAATGCCCAGCGCATGGCGTCCGGCCAGCTCGGGAAAGGGATCGTCAGCAGTCAGCCAGGGCATCAATGTCCGATTTCATGGGTTTTTATTCAGAATACTTGTAATGGGGAATTCCTGCCAGGGCTACGCTGGCTGTCTTTGCCATTTACAAGTGTGCTCCATGACTCGTTTTCTCCTGTTGATGATCGCCCTGATCATGTTTCCCCAGGTGGTCGAAACCGCCTACAGCCCGGCCCTGCCGCTGATCGCCGACGCCTATGCGGTGTCCTCAGGCCGGGCGGGCCAGACCCTGTCGGTCTACTTCGCCGCCTTCGCCGCTGGCGTGCTGTTCTGGGGCTGGCTGTGCGACAGCGCCGGCCGCCGCCCCGCGGTCCTGGCCGGCCTCACCGTATACGGACTGGGGTGCCTGGCAGCGCTGTTCAGCCCCACCTTCAGCCTGTTGCTGGGCGCGCGCATGCTGAGCGCCTTCGGCGCGGCCGTCGGGTCCATCGGCGTTCAGACCATGCTGCGGGACCGCTACCAGGCCGAGGAACTATCGAAGATCTTCGGCCTGATGGGCGTCGCCCTGGCGCTCAGCCCCTTGCTGGGCCTGGCCATGGGCGTGTTGCTGGCTGCCGCCGGCGGCGTGACGGCCGTGTTCCTGGGCCTGCTCGTCCTTGCCTTGCTGCTTCTGGGCGCAAGTCTGCGCCATCTGCCCGAAACCCGTCGGTATCCCGCCACGGGCGATTCAATGGCGCAGATGGGCTGGCGCCTGCTGCGGGATCCGGGCATCTGGCGATCCGCCATGCTCGTGGCCCTGTTCAATACGGCGGCATTCGCTTTCTACCAATGGGCGCCATTCCTGCTGCAGGGCCTGGGCTCAGGCACGCGTCCTTTGCTGGCGGGCGGGCTGCTGCTGGCCGCCGGCACCCTGGCGGGAGCGTTCTTGAATCGGCGCTGGCTGGCGGCCGGCCTGTCCGCGGACAGGCTGGTGTGGCGCGGCGTTCTTTTCCTGGCCGCGGCCGGCATGGGCCTGCAGGCGGCCCGCGCCAGCCTGGCGTTCCTGCTGCCGGCAATGCTGGTTTCCCTGGCCTATGCGCTGGCCATCCCCAATCTGTTGGCCGGGGCTCTGCGCCGCTATCGATCGATGGCGGGCAGGGCAGGAGCCATCTTCGGCCTGCTGTACAGCCTGTTGCTGGGGGCCGGCCTGGCAATCTCCGCCTGGTGGGGTGAACTGGCGCAGGTAACGCTGGCCTGCGCCCTGGCCGCGAGCGTGATCATGCTTGTCCCAAAGACAATCTCCGAACGAGACGACTGACGAATCAGTCCTTACCCCCATAGAGAATATACTAATACATATGTATTGACATGAATTATTGAGAATCCCCATAATCCTTCACGTTTAAAGCAAATGGAAAGGGCGCGCTGCACAAGCGCCCGGCTTGAACATCACATAAAGGGGGATGACATGATGGGACAGGGTGCGACGGGCAATCCGTCCATGAGCGCCACGCCGCTGCGCGGCGTGGCGGTGCTGATGTTGTTGATGGCCGTTGCCGGCGAGATGTGCCTGGCGGCCGATTTCTATGGCTTTGCGGCAGTGATCAAGATCGTGTCCGCCGACCTGGCCCTGAGCGAGGCCCAGGCAGGGCTGGTGCAGGGCGCCTTCGGAGTGTCCTTCGCGCTGGGCATGCTGTTCTGGGCGCCGCGCGGCCGGCACATGAGTTCGGCCCGCCTCTATCTGATCGGCCTGGGCGGCAGCGGCCTGCTGATGCTGGCCCAGACCCAGGCGCAGGATTTTCTGCAACTGGTCCTGCTGCGCCTGGTGGTCGGCTTCTTCGATTCGGCAGTCTGGGTCGGCTCCATGAAGATCGTCATGCAATGGTTCGCGCCGCGTCGCCAGGGCCTGGTGCTGGGCATCATCCTGGCGGCCTATTCGCTGGCGATCACGCTGGACTTCGCCCTGGGCCTGCCCTATGCCATGGAGCATGGCTGGCGCGCCTTCTTCTTCGTGCTGGGCGGCCTGACGCTGGGCGCCTGCCTGCTGACCCAGATCATCGTGCGCCCCGGCCCCTACCAGGATCCGCACGACAAGATCCAGGTCGACGCCGGCGTGCTGCGGGCGATTGCTTCCCCCCTGGATCTGGGTCGGCGTCCTGGCCATCTTCGGCGCCTTGTTCTCGGTCGCCGCCACGGCCACCTGGCTGATTCCCGCCTTCATCGACGTACAGGGCATGGCGCCGGCGCAGGCCCCGCTGTTCGGCACGCTGATGGGCTTGTCGCAAGTCTTCTTCCTGCTGCTGGGCGGCTACGCCAGCGACCGCTACACCCGGGTGGGCGTGATGCGTCTGGGCATGCTGCTGACCATTCTGGCGGCGATCGCCTGCGTCGTGGCCGCCTGGCAGCCCCTGCCGCATGCCGGCCTGCTGGCGGTGGCGTTCCTGTGCGGGGTGGGCGTCTTTCACGGCGGGGCGATCTTCAGCTACGTGGGCGAACGCTACGGCGTGAACCTGGGCCCTTGCGCAGCCGGCTACGCGGAAATGGGCGGAGTATTCGCCACTTTTGTCGCGCCGTCCCTGCTGGGACTGCTGCTGAGCCTGACAGGCTCCTACATCTGGGCGTTCGGCAGCTTCCTGGCCGTGGAAGTGCTGGTGCTGCTGGGATTTGTCGTCCTGACCCTGCTGCCCTCGGCACGGGAGGCCTGAAGCCATGAACCAGTTGCGCTTCGACCATGCGGACCTGGGGCAGTACCGGCTGCAGGCCTCGGTGCCGGATTTTGCGGCGGAAATGGCGGCCTATCGCCGCGCCAGCGATGCGTCCCGGGCCGCCTTGCCCGGCTTCTTCAGCTCCCATGCCTACGGGCCTGATCCGGTCGAACGACTGGACGTCTATGCCGCCCGCGAGCCCGGTTCACCCTTGTACCTGTTCATCCACGGCGGCTACTGGCGCATGCTGGCCCGGGAAGATTCGGCCATGATGGCGCGCAGCCTGCACGCCGCCGGCGCCGCCGTGGCCTGCCTGGACTACGGTTTGGCTCCCGCCTACACGCTGCCGCAGATCGTGGCCCAGTGCGAGCGTGCGCTGGAGTGGATCGCGCGTCATGCTGGGCAGTTCAATGCCGTTCCGAACCGCATCCATGTCAGCGGCAGTTCGGCCGGCGCTCAATTGGCCGGCATGCTGCTGGCGAGCGATGCCGCGCGCAACGAGCGCCGCATCCACAGCGCCAGCCTGCTCAGCGGCGTCATGGACCTGCATCCGCTGATGCACACGCCGGTGAACGACTGGCTGAAGCTGGACCATACCCTGGCCCAGGCATTCAGCCCCGCGCTGCACCCGCCTGCCGCAGGCATGCCCGTACTGGTGGCCTGGGGCGCGCTCGAGCCCGCCGTCATGCAGGCGCAAAGCATTCATTACGCGCAGCAATGCCGCCTGGCCGGCTGCGCCGTGCGCAGCATGGCGATTGCCGGACGCAACCATTTCAATGTCCTGATGGATCTGGAGCAGGGCGACAGCGCCTTGACGCTGGCCGTGCTCCAGACCATGAACTGTCATGCCAAGGAGGAGACACCATGACAAGCCAAACCATGCACGCCGCGGCGCAGGCCGCGACCTGCTTCCATCCCCGCCGACTGGGCCACGTCAATCTCTGGGTGGATGAGCTGCAGCGCGCGGAAGACTTCTACAGCCAGGTCTGCGGACTGAAAGTGGAATTCACCGAGCCCGACCTGATCGCCACCTTCCTGGGAACCGGCCATACGCCGCACGACCTGGGCATGATGGAAACCACCAAAGGCGTGAACCGCTATGGGCGCGACGGCCTGCTGCAATTGCCGGGCACCATAGGCCTGGTCCCGGGCCTGAACCATTTGGCCCGGGAGCTGGAGAACGAAGCCGAACTGGTCGAAGGCTGGAAGCGGGCCCGCCAGCAGGAACGCGACATCGACATGACCGTGGACCACCAGGTGGCCCATAGCGTCTATATGTTCGATCCCGACGGCAATTACAACGAGTTCTACTGCGACACGATCAAGGACTGGCGCAGCGTGCTCAATGGCCCGATGGAGCTGCTGACCAGCCGCTGGGATCCGGCCGCGCAGGAGCCGTTCACCGAAGGCCGCTACGACACCGACCCCATCCTGGAAACGGTCGCCGGCGCGCCCGTACAGCCCCGGCGCGTCACCCACGCGGTGCTGCGCACCGCGCAATTGGCTGGGATGCTGGATTTCTACACCCAGGTCGGCGGTTTGCGCGTCGTGCACCAGGAAGAGGGCGTGGCCTATCTTCAGGCCGGCCTGTCCGACTACGACTACAGCCTGGTCCTGGTGGGCGACGAGCAGGCCGCCTTTTCGCACGGCAGCTTCGAGCTGGGCGGCGTCGCGGAACTGGAACAGACGCTGGAGCGCCTGCAGGCCCTGGGCATCACGCCGGTGCATGACGTGCGCCTGCCCTGGAAGCGATCCTTCTTCCTGCGCGACCCGGACGGCCTGCTGAGCGAATGGTACGTGCCGCTGGAAGGCGAACGGACTCTGGACAGCCGCCACACGTTGCCCCTGTGGGCGCAGGTCTGAGGAGAGCGCACATGGCAGACAAGAAACTGAGCGCCCTGGTGGCGGGCGGCGGCCTGGGCGGACTGGCCACGGCGGCGGCCCTGGCGCAGCGCGGCTGGGACGTGACGGTGCTGGAGCGCCAGCCGGAACTGCGAGCCAACGGCTCGGGCATCTATATCTGGGAAAACGGACTACGCGTGCTCAAGGCGATCGACGCCTACGATCAGGCCATCGAAGGCGCCTTCTACGGCAGCCATTTCGAGCAGCGCGACCAGCACAACCGCGTCATCGACAGCGGCCCCACGCCGCCCGATCGGCGCCTGATCACCATCATGCGCTCGCAATTGCTCAAGGCGCTGGAGCAGGCCGGCAAGCGGGCTGGAATGCGCGTGCGCACCAATGTGGAGGCCATAGGCGCCAGCGCGCGCGGCGAAGTGCAGCTTGCTTCGGGCGAACGCCTGCGAGCCGACCTGGTGGTGGGGGCCGACGGCATCTGTTCGCGTGTGCGCCAGTCCCTGGGCCTGGAGATCCTGCATGAGCAGACGCGCGAAGGCGCCTTGCGCACCATGATAGAACGCCGTCCCGACGATACCGCGCCCGAGGACGCGAAGAAGTACATCGAGAACTGGAACGGCGTGCACCGCCTGCTCATCACGCCCGTCAGCGATACGCAGACCTATTTGGCCCTGACTTGTCCGCATGACGATGCGCGCGCCTGCAACACGCAAATCGACAAGGCGTACTGGTCGGCGCTGTTCCCGCAATGGGCGCACCTGATCGAGCGCATCGACGGCCCGGTCAGCTGGGGCCGCTACAGCATCACGCGCTGCAAGGCCTGGTCCAGCGGGCGCGCCGCCATTCTGGGCGACGCCGCCCATGCCCAGCCGCCCAATCTGGGGCAGGGCGGCGGCATGGCCATGCAGAACGGCCTGGCCCTGGCCAGCTTTTTGGGCGACATCCAGGATCCCCGGGAGATACCCGATGCACTGGAGGCGTGGGAGAACAGCGAGCGGGCCATCGTGGAGCATTGCCAGAAGTGGTCCTGCCTGTACGGTGAAATCAGCTACCTGCCCGATGAGGTGCGCGCGCAGGTGGTGCGCTCGGCCATGGCCAATCCGTGGAGCTACGAGCAGATCTTCCGGGCGGCCAGCCATGCGCCCACCGGTGCGTTCTGAGCACGGCGCCTGGCTGTATACTGATGGCCAGGCCGCGGTCCCGGGCAAGCGGGGCCGCGCGCTGCAGGACAGACTCTTCCAAGGCACCATGAACTCGACTCACGTTCCCATTCCCGACAGCAGCGTGCAAGCCAACGTGGCTTTCCAGATGGCCAACATCATCTACAAGCTGGACCAGACGCTGCGCTCCACCACGCTGCGCGACCACAACATGACCTATGTGCATTTCCGTGTGCTGCAGTACCTGTGGGACCAGGACGGACGCAGCATCGGCGAAATCGCCAAGGCCATCGGGGTGCACCAGCCGGTGCCCAGCCGGGTCTTCGACCAGATGCAGGAGCGCGACCTGGTGCAGCGCCGGGCCGACGAGACCGACAGCCGTTTCATGCGCGTGTATCTGACCGGGACCGGCCGTGAACGCTACGCCCAGGTCTGGCCCGCCGCCAAGCAGATGATAGACGATGCCTTGTCGGTGCTCAGCCCTCAGGAGCGCGACGATCTGGGCCGCATGCTGCGCAACGTGGCCACGCACCTGACGGGCTGACCGCGCGCCAGAGCGCACGTTCAGGGGCGCGGCAAGCCGGGCAGGTTGGCGCGCACCAGGCGGCCTGCGATCGAATCGGTGTGCGGCAGCTCCGGCAAGGCGTCCCCAGGGCCGAACCAGCGGGCGTCGTTGATCTCCTCGGCCTGGATGCGCAGTTCGCCGCCGGCGTACTCCGCCGTGTAGGCCACCATCAGTGAATGCGGGAAAGGCCAGGACTGGCTGCCGAAATAACGGATGTCCTTCACCTTCAGGCCCACTTCTTCCCAGACCTCGCGGTGGATGGCGTCCTCCAGGTTCTCGCCGGCCTCCACAAAGCCCGCCAGCGCCGTGTAGCGTGCCGTCGCATAGGTGGCATGGCTGGCAAGCAGGATGCGGTCGCCATCGCGGATCAGCACCATCATGGCCGGAGAAATGCGCGGATAGGCGGAGAAACCGCAGGAAGGACAGCGAAAACACAGTTCAGTGGCCGACTGAACCATGGCTGCGGCGCACACGCCGCAATAGCGGCGCGTCCGCGCCCATTCGGCTATCTGGAAGGCGCGGCTGGCCAGCGCGGCTTTCTCGTCCAGCCGCGCCAGCAAGGAACGCAATGCGCGAAACTCGAAACCGGGCGGCGGCGCCGCATCAGGCGCAACGTGGCAGGCGTGGTCCGGACAGCCCGCATCCAGCCACAAGGGCTGCAATCGCTCTTTGCCCAAGCCCATCCGGGCGCACACGGACGCATCGGGCAGCTCCAGCCCTTCGCTGCGCGCATCGACCAGCATCTCGTTGCCGCGGAAAATGAAATTCACTCGTAATCCCCACAATGTCCGGCGGCGCGTGGCCGGCCGCGCCGGGTATTGTACGTGCGGACGGCGGTTTTGCGACGAATTCGGAATGACTGTCGGGATCAGCCCAATGCGTCCATGACCGCTTGAGGATTGTGTTCAATGACATTGAGCAGCACGAGGGCGGGGCCGCGCGGGGTCCGATCGCCTCGCTCCCAGTGCCTTAGCGTCGCCGTGGAAAATCCGAACCGGGCGGCAAACTGCTCCTGAGTCATGCCAAGCTTGGCGCGCAAGGCCTTGACATCCACCTGGCGCGGATGATGGATGCGCACGCCGCCTTCCTTGCCTTCGGCGTGGCGGATCGCCTCCTGCAGACCTTGCTTTATGCTTTCAAACGCTCGATTCATGACGATCTTCCTTTCCAGATGCCGACCAATACATCGACCAATTCAGCAAGCTGCCCGCATTCGGTGCGGGTCAAGTCCGATTTGTCGCCCTTGGCGAACAAGGCCAGCAGGTACAACGGCATGCTGGAACTGTGGTAGTAGTACACGACCCGCAAGCCGCCGCGCTTGCCCTGGCCGCCCCGGCGCCAACGCAACTTGCGGATTCCACCGGCGCCTTCAATGATCACTCCCGCTTTTGGGTGCGCCGCGAGATACAGAATCAAATCCTGGCGCTCCTGGCCATCCAGAAAGCGTTCCGCCTGTTTGATGTAAGAGGGCAGTTCCGCGACGCCATGCCATACATCATCGTCATTGTAATCCATTGGATCACCTCGCTCAAGAACCTACCGCTACGCAATCCGTATCGGGCGAGGTGTCACCTTTGCGAGCACTCCGCTTCAGGACCATATCGTCAAACAGGTGGATAATGGTGTCCGGGCTGGAGAGTTTCGTCCTGCGCGCCGCAAAGGCCGCAGGGCTGACATCTTTATTCGATGTTCTGGGTCTGCTCGCGCAACTGCTCGATGAACAGTTTCAGGTCGATGGAGGCGCGGGTCACGTCCACGCTGCCGGCCTTGGAGCCCAGGGTGTTGGCTTCGCGATTCATTTCCTGGAACAGGAAATCCAGGCGCTTGCCGGTGCTGCCCTGGCGAGTCCCTTTTTTGCCGCCCGCTGCGCCCACTTCGCCGTTCAGGATCAGTTGCAGCTCGCTCAGATGCGAGCGCAGGCGGGCCAGTTCCTCGGCCACGTCGATGCGCAGGGAAAAGGTGGACGCCTCCTGGGCCACCCGGGCGGACAGTTCCGCGCCGGAAATCAGGGCGAAGCCCTCGGGGCTGGCCTGCAGCAGGGCTTCCTGCAAGCGTGTGGCGATCTTGTTCTGCTGTTCGGCCAGGATGGCGGGCATGTGGCGTTCGACCTCGTCCGCGATGGCGCTCATTTCCTGGCTGATGCCGTGCATGACCTCGGCCAGGCGCCGGCCCTCGCGCTCGCGCGTGGCCTGCAGGTCCGCCAGGGCCGCTTCGCATGCCTGCTGCACCAGCGGCAGCCAGGCCTCGGGGTCCATGTCCGATGCATTGCCGTTCTGATTGCTCAGCAGGGTATGCAGCTCGGGAGCCGGCAGGTCCGGAATGTGGGCGCGGGCGATCCGCAGCATTTCCGCGGCGCGCAGCACGGCATCCATGTCCAGGCTGCGCTGCTGCTCCAGGCCGGCGCGCGTGAAATTGACCCGTACTTCCAGCTTGCCGCGCTGCACGCCCTGAGAGATCTGTTCGCGCAAGGGGTTCTCGGCGAAGCGCAGCTCCTCGGGCAGGCGCAGGTTCAAGTCCAGGAAACGGTTATTGACGCTGCGCATCTCGATATTGACGGCGCCGGCCTCGGACTCGGCCTTGGCGTTGCCAAATGCGGTCATGCTACGGATCATTTTTAGTCACTTTTCTGATTATGGAAAACGTTCCATTGTACTCCTGAGCTGGCGCCAGGCAGCATCCACGACCACCGCCAAAGTTCTATACACTGGAGGACTTCGATACCGAAGCAGTTTTTTTGAGGTTCCAGGCATGGTAAGAATCTTGCATACGGCGGACTGGCAGATCGGCCGCCAGTATTCGCGTTTTGCGCTCGAGGACGCAGCCGCGCTCGCCGAAGCGCGGTTCGCGGCCATCGAGACGCTGGCGCAACTGGCCGCCGCCCAGAACGTGGACGTGATCGTGGCGGCCGGCGACGTCTTTGATTCCCAGACCCTGGGCGAGCGCAGCCTGCGGCGCGCCTTCAACGCCATGGCCGGCTTTACGGGACCCTGGGTGCTGCTGCCCGGCAACCACGACGCCGCCTTGAGCGAAAGCGTGTGGACCCGGGCGCAACGGCTGGCCTGCGTGCCCGGTCACGTCCATGTGCTGGACAAACCCCAAGCCCTGGTCCTGGACGACTTGCGCCTGGCCATCCTGCCCGCGCCGCTGACCCAGCGCCAGACCTACCAGGACCTGACGGACTGGTTCGACGACGCGCCCAGCCCCGCGGGCTACCTGCGCGTGGGCCTGGCCCACGGCAGCGCGGGCGGACTGCTGGAGCACATAGACAGTCACAACCTGATCCACCAGGACCGCGTGATGCGTGCCCGGCTGGATTATCTGGCCCTGGGGGACTGGCACGGCACCCTGAAGGTCAACGAGCGCTGCTACTACAGCGGTACGCCCGAACCGGATCGGTTCCGCGACAACGCGTCCGGACAAGCCTTGCTGGTCGATCTGGAAGCGCCCGGCGCCATGCCGTCGGTGCGCGCCGTCCCCACGGGCAGGCACCGCTGGGTCAGTCTGGCATATGAGTTGTCCGGCGACGCCGATCTGGATCTGCTGGAGCGCGAGCTCTCGGCCCTGCCCGGGCAAAGCGTGGTGGAGCTCAAGCTGTCCGGCCAGTTGAGCCTGTCGGGCTTTGACCGCCTGGAATCGCTGCTGGGCCGCGAGCAGGCGCGCTGCCGCGCCTGGGATTGCCGGCGCGACGCCCTGGGGCTTGCGCCCACGCAGGACGATCTGCACGCCTTGCAGGCCGACGGCTACCTGCGCGCCGCCCTTGACCAATTGCAGGACATGCGCCAGGGCCCGGACGGCCAGGCTGCGCAGGACGCCCTGCTGATCCTGGCCGGCCTGCTGCGCGACAAGGAGGATCGCCATGCACGTTAAGTCCTTGCGCGTTGAACAGTTCAAACGTTTTCGCGAACCGGTGCGGCTCGACCAGCTGGATCCCGGCCTGAACATCATCAGCGCGCCCAACGAGGCCGGCAAGAGCACGCTGGCTCAGGCGCTGCGCACGGGATTCTTCGAGCGCTCCGGCGCCAGCAGGCTGAACGACATCCTGCCCTGGGGCGATTCCTCGGCCGCTCCGGCCGTGGAACTGGAGTTCAGCATGAACGGGCAGGACATGCGCCTGAGCAAGCGCTTCCTGAAGCGCAAGCGCTGCGACCTGCTGATCGGCCGCGAGCAGCTCGACAACGACGAAGCCGAACAATACCTGGCCTCCCGCATGGGATTCGAATACGCCGCCCGCGGCGGCAGCCAGGCGCGCAACTGGGGCGTGCCCGGCCTGTTGTGGATCGAGCAGGGCCAGGGGCAGGAGCTGCGCGCCGCCGTGCAGCATGCCGGCGCCACCTTGCAGCAGGCCCTGGGCACCGAGATGTCCGACCTGACCAGTGCCGACGGCGACTATGTGCTGGACCAGGCGCAACAACAATTGGACCAGTACGTTACCCAGGCGCAGGGCCAGCCGCGCGGCGTCTGGCTGGCGGCCCGGCGCGAGCGGGACGAGCTCCAGGCTGATCTGGAGCGTCTCGAGTCGGACCTGCGACAGTATCGGCAATGGGTGGATGAACTGGCCCAGGCGCGCCGCCAGGTGGCGGACGGCGAGCGGGACCGGCCTTGGGAGCACCTGTGCGCACAGGCCCGCGCAGCCACGGAACAATTGAAGCAGGCGCGGGAGCTGCAGGCGCGCAGCCTGGAGCTGAAACAGCAACTGGACATGCTGCAGGAGCGGGAGCGCCTGTATCAGCAGGCCCGGGAACAGGACGGCGCCCTGGCGGCGCAGCGGCAGGACAGGCTGGCGCAGGCCGAAGCCTTGAAGGCCGAACTGCTGAACGCCCGGAGCGGCTTGTTGGCTTTGGAGAGCCGGCTGCAACAGGCTCGAAGCCATAAAGACCGCATGCGCCAAGAACAGGAGCGCGCCCGCGCCTGGCAGCAGTGGGCCAGGGAACAGGACGCCCATGCGAGCGCCCAACAGCAGGCTCGCCAGTACCAGGATCAGCTCGATGAGCTAAGCAGGCACGAAACCGAGCTGGCCGAGTGCGGCGCCGCCGTGCTGCGCCTGCGGGTCGGAGACGAGGCGCTGGCCGCCCTGCGCCAGCGCAGCCAGCAGGTCCAGCGCCTTCAACATCAGCTCGAGTCGGTCGCCACGGAAATGCAGGTGGAGCTGGAAGAGGGCATGCACATCCAGGTGGACGGCAAGGACATTCGCGGCCGGGCGCGGCTGCAGTTGACCGACAGCACGCAGGTGCTGTTGCCTGGGTTTGGGCGTCTGCGCATCGTGCCCGGCGGCAAAGATCTGGCGGGCCTGGCGCAGCAGCTGGAACAGGCGCAACGCAAATTCCGACTCGCCTTGCAAGAGCAGGGTGCGAACAGCCTGGAGGAACTGGAGCAGCGCCGTGAGCAGGGTCGGCAGCAGGAACAGCGCGAGTCCGTGCTGCGCGCCTCCATGAGGATACTGGCGCCCAAGGGCAAGGCCCACTTGCAGGGCCTGCTGGCCGCGGCCCGCCAGAGCAGCCCGCCTGTGCGGCCGCAAGGCGAACGCCTGGAGGCGACGGACCTGGAGCGCATGGTCCGGGAAGCCAGCCTGGCTGAACAGCAATGGCAGGCGCTGGAAACGGAATGGCGCCAGGGACGCGAGTCCCTGGCCACTCTGGCGGCCCGTCACGAGCAGGCGCAGGCCGAGGCGCAGCGCGTGGAACAGCAGTGGGCCGATCCCCAGCGTCAGTCCGCTGAACGCGACCGGGAGCGCCTGTGGTCGGAATTGCGCGAGCGGCGCGAGCAGCTGCGCCGGGATCAGCAAACCTTGCTTGCACAACTGGAACGCTTGCCGGTGGACATTCTCGAACAGGATGTGGAACGGCTGGAGCGCAGCGCCCGGCAACAGGAACAGGCTTACGCCCAGGCCCGCGTGGCCGCCCAGCTCGTGCAGGCCAAGCTGGAAACCCAGGGAGCGCAAGGCCTGGAAGAGCAGATCGCCGATGTGCGGGCGCGCCTGCTGGACAGCGAACGCCGCTGCGCCGCGTATGAACGGCGCGTGGCGGCCCTGCGTTTGCTGGTGCAGGTGCTGCGCGAGCAGCGTCGCGCCTTGACTCAGCAGTTGCATCAGCCCCTGCAGAAACACATCAACCACTACCTGCGCCTCTTGCTGGGCAAAGCGTCGGTCGAACTGGACGAACACCTGGCGCCGCGCTGGCTGCAGCGCGAGGACGGCGAGCCCATGGCCGACGACATCGACGGCCTGAGCTTCGGCGCCCGTGAACAGATAGGCCTGATCGCGCGGCTGGCCTATGCGGACCTGCTGCAACAGGCCGGCCGGCCCACGCTGCTGATCCTGGACGACGTGCTGGTCCACAGCGATCACGACAGGCTGCAGGCCATGAAACGCATCATCAACGACGCGGCCCGGCGCCACCAGATCCTGCTGTTCACCTGCCAGGCCGACAAATGGCTGGACATGGGCGTGCCTCTGCGGCCGGTGCCGCGCGTACAATAGGGTTTTTGCATTTTTCCCGTTTGGAGTCCCGCCTTGTCCCAGTCCGTCCTTGCCGCGCGCCACTCCGGCCGCCGCGCCGACCAGTGCCGTCCCGTTGAATTCCTGACCGGATTCACCCGCCATGCCGAAGGCTCGGTGCTTGTCCGCATGGGCGACACGCACGTGCTGTGCAACGCCAGCGTCCTGGACAAGGTGCCGCCATTCCTGAAGGGCAGGGAGCAGGGCTGGGTGACGGCCGAATACGGCATGCTGCCGCGCTCGACCCATACGCGCTCCGATCGCGAAGCGGCGCGCGGCAAGCAGAGCGGCCGCACCCAGGAGATCCAGCGCCTGATCGGACGCAGCCTGCGCGCCGTATTCGACCTGAAGGGCTTGGGGGAGCGCACGCTGCACATCGACTGCGACGTCATCCAGGCCGATGGCGGCACCCGCTGCGCCAGCATCACCGGCGCCTGGGTCGCAGCCTCGCTGGCCGTGCGCACCCTGCAGCAGCAGGGCCTGCTGCAGGGCAACCCCATCCGCGATCAACTGGCCGCCGTATCGGTCGGTCTGGCCGACGGCGCGCCCGTGCTGGACCTGGACTACGAAGAAGACTCGGCCTGCGGCGCGGACATGAACATCGTCATGACCGGCAGCGGGCACTTCGTGGAAGTCCAGGGCACGGCCGAAGGCCAGACCTTCGACCGCGCGACCTTGAACAGCCTGCTGGATCTGGCCGAAGGCGGCATACGTCAATTGATGGCCGCGCAGCGCCAGGCTCTGGGAATCTGATTCATCTTCTTCCGACCGGGCGCGCAGTCGTCCGTACACGTGCATGAACACTGAACACAAACAAGTCGTCCTGGCGTCCAACAACGCCGGCAAGCTCAAGGAATTCTCCGCCATCCTGTCCGCGGCGGGCATCACCATGGTGCCCCAAGGGCAATTGGGCGTGCCGGAGGCGGACGAGCCTTTCGGCACCTTCGTGGAAAACGCCCTGGCCAAGGCGCGCCATGCCAGCCGCCTGACCGGGCTGCCCGCGCTGGCCGACGACTCGGGCCTGTGCGTGGACGCCCTTGGCGGGGCGCCAGGCGTCTATTCGGCCCGCTTCGCCGCCATGGAACAGGGCGGTGAAAAATCGGATGCCGCCAACAACGAGCTGCTGGTGCGTCGCCTGCAGGGCCGGGCCGATCGCCGCGCCTGTTACGTGGCGCTGCTCGTCTACGTGCGCCACGCCGACGATCCCCGTCCCATCATCGTCGAAGGCGTCTGGGAGGGCGAGATCGTCGACCAGCCGCAAGGCGAACATGGCTTTGGCTACGATCCGCACTTCTATATCCCGCAGTTCCTGCAGACCGTCGCGCAACTCAGCCCCGAAATCAAGAACCGGCACAGCCATCGCGGCCAGGCGCTGCAAAGCCTGCTGGCCCGGCTGGAGCGCGAGTGAACGTCATGAGCGAATTCTCGCCTGAAGTGCGCATCCGTCCCGGATCCGGTCCGGCCACTCTGCTGCCCAGCCTGCCGCCGCTGTCCGTCTATGTGCACGTGCCCTGGTGCGTGCGCAAATGCCCGTATTGCGACTTCAACTCCCATGCAGCGCCCGAGCAGCTGCCTGAAGAGCAGTACCTGGACGCCTTGCAGGCCGACCTGGAGCAGAACCTGCCGCTGGTGTGGGGACGGCAGGTGATCTCGGTCTTCATCGGCGGCGGCACGCCCAGTCTCCTGTCGGCCCGCGCCCTGGATCGCATGCTGGCGCTGCTGCGCTCGCACCTGAATCTGCTGCCCGACGCCGAGATCACGCTGGAAGCCAATCCCGGCACGGCCGAAGCCGGCCGTTTCCTCGACTACGCCGCCAGCGGCGTGAACCGGATCTCCCTGGGCGTGCAAAGCTTCGATGACCAGGCCCTGAAGGCGCTGGGCCGCATCCACGACGGCCGACAGGCGCGCCAGGCCATCGAGATGGCCATGAAGGCCGTCTCCAGAGTGAACCTGGACCTGATGTACGCCTTGCCGGGCCAAAGTCCCGAGCAATCCGAACAGGACATCCTGCAAGCCATGTCCTTCGGCCCCGAACACCTGTCGCTCTACCACCTGACGCTGGAGCCCAACACCGTCTTCGCCAAGTATCCGCCCGCACTGCCCGATGACGACGAGAGCGCCGCCATGCAGGACAGGCTGATCGAGCTGACGGCCGGCGGCGGCTGGATCCAGTACGAGATCTCCGCCTACGCCCGGCGCGGCGGGCACAGCCGGCACAATCTGAACTACTGGGAGTTCGGCGACTATATCGGCATCGGTCCCGGCGCCCATGGCAAGCTGTCCTTCCACGATCGCATCGTGCGCACGGCCACCGTGCGCAATCCCGCTTCCTGGATGGAATCGGCGCCGCGCCGCGACGGCAGTCATTACGCGCACAATGCACGCGTGCCGGCCGCCGATCTGCCTTTCGAATTCATGCTCAACGCCTTGCGCCTGAAGGAAGGCGTACCCGCCCACTATTTCCAGGAACGCACCGGCGTGCCTCTGGCCAGAATCCTGCCCATTTTGCGGCGCAACATCGAGAAAGGCCTGCTGGAGGCCGACCCGATGCGCATCCGCGCCAGCGAGCTCGGGTGGCGGTTTCTCAATGACTTGCAGGAAGCGTTTCTGCCCGATGAGGCTTCCTGACAAGAAACTGCCGGATTACGTCATTTTTTTATTGTGCAGATGCACAATTGCTCTACAATCGATTTCAGGTAAAGCCAGTGTCACAATTCTCATATCCGAGAGGACCAGACAAAGAAGGGCGGGCCTGCCGGGGAAGCGTGCGCCGGATTTACCACAGCGGGTCATACAAGGACCCGCCGTGAACCCCCTTCACCCTTTGTTTACGTCATTGACGCTGGAGTCAACATGTCCACCCCCGAAGATGTTCTGAAGATCATAGCTGAACGCGAGATCGCGTTTGTGGACTTCCGTTTTACGGATACCCTAGGCCGCGAACACCACCTGACCACGCCTGCCCACGCCGTGGACGAGGACCGTTTCGAATCCGGCGTGGCTTTCGATGGCTCCTCGCTGCCCGGCTGGAAAGGCATCGAAGCATCGGACATGCTGCTGATCCCTGACGCCAAGACGGCGCGCATGGATCCTTTCCGCGAAGAACCCACCCTGATCCTGACATGTGACGTGGTCGAGCCTTCCGACCTGAAAGGCTACGACCGCGACCCCCGCTCGCTGGCCAAGCGCGCCGAAGCCTACCTGCGTTCCAGCGGCCTGGGCGACACCGCCTATTTCGGTCCCGAACCCGAATTCTTCGTGTTCGACGGCATCACCTGGAACGACGACATGTCCGGCAGCTTCGTGAAAATCCGTTCCGAAGAAGCCCCCTGGTCGAGCGGCGTGGAGTTCAACGGCAACAACCTGGGCCATCGTCCCGGCCTTAAAGACGGCTATGTGCCCGTCTCGCCCGTGGACTCCTTCTCCGACCTGCGCGCCGAAATGTGCCTGCTGCTGGAACAGCAGGGCGTTCCCGTGGAAATCCATCACCACGAAGTGGCGGCTCCCGGCCAGCTGGAGATCGGCACGCGCTTCTCCACTCTGGTCGAACGCGCCGACTGGAATCAGATCCTGAAGTACACGATCCACAACGTGGCTCACGTATACGGCAAGACGGCCACCTTCATGCCCAAGCCCGTGGTCGGCGACAACGGTTCGGGCATGCACGTGCACCAGTCCATCTGGAAAGACGGCCAGAACCTGTTCGCCGGCAACGAATATGCCGGCCTGTCGGAGTTCGCGCTGTTCTACATCGGCGGCATCATCAAGCACGCCCGCGCCCTGAACGCCATCACCAACCCCACGACCAACTCCTACAAGCGCCTGGTGCCGCACTTCGAAGCCCCGGTCAAGCTGGCTTACTCGGCCCGCAACCGCTCGGCCTCGATCCGCATCCCCTACGTCAGCAACCCCAAGGCGCGCCGCGTGGAGGCCCGCTTCCCCGACCCGATGGCCAACCCTTACCTGGCCTTCTCCGCCCTGATGATGGCCGGCCTGGACGGCGTGCAGAACAAGATTCACCCCGGCGACCCCGCGGACAAGAATCTGTACGACCTGCCGCCCGAAGAAGATGCGAAGATCCCGACCGTCTGCGCTTCCCTGGAACAGGCCGTGGAAGCCCTGGACAAGGATCGCGAATTCCTGACCCGCGGCGGCGTGTTCAGCAACGAGATGCTGGACGCCTTCATCGAGCTCAAGCAAGCCGAAATCACCCGTCTGCGCATGGTGCCGCATCCGGTCGAATTCGACATGTACTACAGCCTTTAAGACGGCCTGCTCCGGCATCTGCCGGCGCTGTCCCGACCAGAGCGGCCCTTGGGCCGCTCTTTTTTATGCCTGGTCCGGTTCGGGCGGTATCCAGGCGCTGCGCTGTGTTTTCAAATGCTCGCGCTGGAATTCATGGCGCTGACACCGCTGTTCTTCTGGATTTCTACGGACCTGGGCGTGCCGCCCGTGTATGCCGGCTATGTCGCATCCGGCTATATGGGCGCAGCGGCCCTGTCGGGGCTGTTGGCCAGCTTCTGGGTATCGCGGGCCCCGGCCAAGCCCATGCTGCTGATATCCTTGCGTTGCACAGACCGGGCTGCCGCCTCTGGATGGTTCTGTACCCGTGACGGCACATGCTTTCCTGACGCGCGAGGGTTGGCATTGGGCCGCTGTTCCAGCAGTCGCCCAGGCTGCTCCCTTGTTGCTGATCCCTGTCCTGGTTCCGGTCCTGGCGTTACGCTATGGTGTCGAAAAGGGGCAGATGCCGGGCATTTTCGCTGCAGGCGGAATGGCCGCCCTGGCCGCATCCAAAATGGCTGCGTTGGCCATCGTAAAGTGGGGCGACAAGCGCGTCGCCCTGTGGGCGACGGTACTGCTGTGCGTTTCCTTTGGCTTGCTGTCTTGGGGACGAGGGCATGCCGAGCTGTTCATGGTTCTGTTCATGGCCGCCACCTATGTTCGTCTGGTTTGCGCCAGCTCGTATAGCGCCGGCTACCCCTCCGATACGCAACGAGGACGATTCATGACCCTGCAGTCCGCCATGCTGCATCTGGCCAGTTGCGCTGCGTTAGCCGTCCCGTCTCTGGTGCTGGGTGATCCGGTCCTGTCCGGGGCCAGCCTGGACAAATTGCTGATCGTGGCGGCAAGCCTCGCTGCAACGCTGCCGCTGACCATGCAGCGAGAGAAGAAAACCACGTTTTCCAGCCCATGAAAGGCGGCGCCGCCATCGCCGTCGCGGCAGTACTGCTGGTTACATACCCCGCCAGCGGTATCGAGTAGGGTGTAGGAACAAGACGCAATACGACAATCAGGGCGGGAAATCGAGAATGCAACATCGTAAAGTCAAAGGAGTTGACTATGGCGACACAGGCACTGAAACGCGCCGAACTGCACCGCATGGTGACGGCTGAGCACACTTGCCCCTATGGACTGAAAGCGCTGGACCTCTTGAAGCGCGAAGGCTTTGAAGTCGATGATCACCTGTTGAGAAGCCGGGAAGAGATCGACGCCATCAAAGCCAGGCTCCACGTCGACACGACCCCTCAGGTCTTTGTCGACGGCCGGCGGATCGGCGGCTATGACGATCTGATCAGCTTCCCGGGCGGGGCGCCCAAGGACAAAAATACCGTCTCCTACACTCCAGTGATCGCGCTTTTCTCCATCGCCGCCCTGATGGCCCTGGCCGCAAGCTGGGCCGCCTTTGGCGCTGCGCTCACTGTTCAGGCGGCCGAATGGTTTATTGCCATGGCAATGTGTCTGCTGGCGCTTCAGAAGCTCAAGGACGTGGAGGGCTTTTCCACCATGTTTTTGAACTACGACCTGTTGGCGCAGCGCTGGGTGCGCTACGCCACGCTCTATCCTTTTGCGGAGGCATTGGCGGGTTTGCTGATGATTGCCGGCCTCTGGATGTGGGTGTCCATTCCTCTAGCGCTGTTCATCGGCGGCATAGGCGCGATTTCAGTATTCAAGGCTGTCTATATTGACAAGAAGGAACTGAAATGCGCCTGCGTCGGCGGCGACAGCAATGTGCCGCTGGGCTTCGTATCGCTGACCGAGAACCTGATGATGGTCGGCATGGCAATCTGGATGGTCGTCAAGCTGGCCGCCTGACGCATTAGTGATACAGCACTGGCTCGGCGGATTGGCCACCGCGCAGGAAGGCCTGGGCGCGTTGCGCCATGATGGCCTCGCGCCGGATGAAGTCCGCCACGAAATCATTGGCCGGGCGATGATGCAGGCCGTAAGGGGTATCCCACTGGATGATCTTGCCGGCCTGCATGACGCCGATGCGGTCGGCAATGGCGAAGGCCTCGGCCTGGTTGTGAGTGACCAGAATGGCCGTCATGCCCGCGCTTTTCAGGATGTCGCGCACCTCGAAGGCCAGACGCTCGCGGGTGTCCACGTCCAGGTTGGAGAAGGGTTCATCCAGCAGGAGCAGGGACGGCTTGGATGCCAGCGCCCGAGCCAGGGCCACGCGCTGCTGCTGGCCGCCGGAGAGCTCATGCGGATAGCGCTGGGCGAGCGGGCCCAGGTCCACCAGCTGCAGCATCTCCCGCACGCGCGCCTCGCGCTCGGCCTTGTTCCACTTGCGCAGCCCGAAGGCTACGTTCTTCTCCACGGTCAGGTGCGGAAACAGGGCGTAGTCCTGGAACATCATCCCCACATGGCGATGCTCGGGCGGCACCTGCTGCTGAACCGTGGAGAGCACCTGCTGATCGAGCAGGATGCGGCCGCTGCGCAGCGGTTCAAAACCCGCGATGGCGCGCAGCACCGTCGTCTTGCCGCAGCCCGAGGCGCCCAGCAGACAGCCGATTTCTCCTTGCGGCAATTGCAGGTTCAACTGGTCCACCACGGGGCGGAAGCCTTTGGAAGTTTCATAGGCCAGGGTAATGGCCTGCAGGTCCAGGAATGCATTCATGGTCAGCGTCGGCCATGGGCCGTCAGTTGGGTGCGCGCCAGCAGGATGACGGGTATCAGTCCGGCCAGCACAATGGCCAGGGCGGCCACGGCGCCTTCTTCATAAGTGCCGCGCGCGGCTTCCGCGTACAGCCAGGTGGCCAGGGTGTCGAAGTTCATGGGGCGCAGCAGCAGGGTGGCGGGCAGCTCTTTCATGGCGTCCACGAAGATCAGCAGCGCCGCCGCGCCCATGGCGGGCCGCAGCAAGGGCAGATGCACGCGCCTGAGCGTGCCGGCGGGAGTTTCGCCCAGCAGGCGGGAAGCCTGTTCCAGGGATGGGGGAATACGCGCCAGGCCCGCATCCAGGCCGCCTACGGAAATGGCCAGGAAGCGCAGGGTATACGCCAGCATCAAAGCCAGGGTGGAGCCCATCAGCAGCAGCCCGGCCGGCTTGTGTCCGAACCAGGAAAGCACCTGGTTGTAGAACGAATCGAACAGGACCAGCGGCGTGAGCAGACCGATGGCCAGCACCGTGCCCGGAATGGCGTAGCCCAGGCTGCTGATCCCGGCCAGCGCGCGCGCGAAACGGGGCTTGCGGCTGTGGCGCACGGCGCGCGCCGCCCAGGCCACAACCAGGCCGCACAGCAGCGTGGCCGCCGTGGCCAGGGCGGCGATGTGCAAGGTGTTCCAGGCGCTGGCCAGCAACTGCTCGGACACGGCGCCGGCCTGGGCCAGGTGCTTGATGGTTTCGTTGAGCAGGTACAGGGACGGCGCCACGAAACCGATCAGGACGGGCGCCGCGCCCAGCGCCAGCGCCACCCAGCGGGACGCGCCGCGCAGGCGGGCAGGGCGTATGGGTTCGGAGCGCTGGTTGCCCGCATAGGCCTGGCGGCGGCGTCCGTAGCGTTCGAGCGTGATCAGTCCGGCCACGATGATGAGCATGGACACGGCGATCTGCGCCGCGCCCGCCAGGTCGGAACGGGTGACCCAGGTCGTGTAGATGGAGACGGTGAGCGTCTGCACGCCCAGGAATTCGGAGGCGCCGATGTCGTTCAATGTTTCCAGCAAGGCCAGGCTGACGCCCACGGCGATGGCCGGGCGGGCCATGGGCAGCACCACGCGGAAGAAGACGCTGCGTCCGGATTCGCCCATGATGCGCGCCGCTTCCAGCAGGCTGGCCGACTGGGTCGCGAACATGGCGCGTGTGCTCAGGTAGACGTAGGGGTAGAGCACGAAGCCCAGCAGGAAGATGGCGCCGCCCAGCGAACGCAGGTCGGGCAGGCGGAATTCGCGCGGGCTGCTGTAGCCCAGCAGTTCGCGGATCAGCGTCTGGATCGGGCCGATGGGGTGCAGCAGGTCCAGGTAGGCGAACGCGACGATGTAGGTCGGCACCGCCAGGGGCAGCAGCAGGGCCCACTGCAGGACGCGTCGTCCGGGAAAATCGTAGGCGGTGATCAGCCAGGCCGCGCCCACGCCCAGGCAGCTGACCAGCACGCCCACGCCCAGCAGGAGCAGGCCGGTGTTGCGCAAGGCATTGGGCAGCACGAACTGGAACAGGTGCGACCAATGCTGCGTGCTGCCTCCCAGGGCATGGACCAGCAAGGTGAGGACGGGCGCGGCCGCCAGGACGGCGACCAGCAGGGCGGCCACATGCCAGACGGGCAGTCGGCGGAAAAAAGACATGATGCGATGCTGCTGAATTACAGGCGCCTGAATGCGCGGCGACCGCCGCCCCGATTGCTCGGAGCCGGCGGTCGCGGAAAAGGGACGGGATAGATCAGTTGTCGAAGCCAACTTTGTCAACCAGCTCGCTGGCCTGCTTGCGATGCTTGGCGATCTCCGTCAAGGGCAAGGGGTCGACCTTCAGTTCGCCGAAGCTGGCCACCACGGGATCCAGATCCACGCCGGCGCGCACCGGATATTCGTAGTTGGCCCTGGCGTACAGGCTCTGTGCCTTGTCGGACACCAGGTACTCCAGCAGCTTGACGGCATTGTCCTTGTTGGGCGCATGCTTGGCCACGGCGGCGCCGGAGATGTTCACATGCGTGCCCTGGCTTTTCTCGTTGGCGAAGGTGGGGCGGACCACCTTGATGGCGTCGCCCCATTTGCGGGCGTCCGAACCTTCTTCGGCGTTCTTCATGCGGCCCACGTAGTAGGCGTTGGCGATGCCCACGTCGCAGATGCCGCCCAGGATGTCGCGCGCCACGTCGCGGTCGCCGCCGGCTGCCTTGCGGCCCAGGTTGTCCTTGACGCCGCGCAGCCATTTTTCGGTGGCCTCGGCGCCGTCATGGGCGATCATGGCCGCCACCAGGGCGGTGTTGTAGGGGTGCTGGCCCGAACGGATGCAGACCTTGCCTTTCCACTTGGGATCGGCGAAATCCTCGTAAGTGATGCTCTTGACGTCCACGTCCTTGGCCACGTACGCCACGCGATCGCGCAAGGACAGGGAGAACCACTGCTTGTCGGCGCCGCGCAGGTTGGCGGGGATGGCTTCGGTCAGGGCGGCCGATTCGACCGGCTGGGTGACCCCGGCTTCCACCAGATCCAGCAGATTGCCGATATCCACGGTCATCAGCACGTCAGCCGGCGATTTGTCGCCTTCGGTCTTGACGCGTTCGATCAGGCCGTCCTTGACGAATACCGTATTGACCTTGACGCCGGTGTCCTTGGTGAAGGTCTCCAGCAAAGGAGTGATCAGGCCCGGTTCGCGGGTGGTGTACAGATTGACCTCGTCGGCGGCCACCGCGGCCATGGACAAACCGCCCAGTCCGGACAGGACCAGGGCTTGGATCAGGGAACGGGCGGACGGCTTGAAACGCTTCATGGAAAGAACTCCGGAGTTCTGTTGAACCGATAAGATAGGCACAAATAGTAATGATTATCAAACGCAAAGGTAGCAGCTTCTGTCCCGTCTCACAATAGGGCGCTCCCGGAAATGAAGCCGCAGGGCGACTAGAATAAGGGCGCTGGCCTCTGAAAACAAGCTGAACGGCGTTGATTGCAAGATATGATGGTAAATCCTGATTGCGATCAAGGCCTTCTGATGTTCACACGTGGATTTGCGCCGCGAACTGGGTACAATGGACAGGTTTTTGCATAATTGCTCGGGATTTCCCGACCACCCACACCGACACTACCATGGCAGCTTTCAATACCGAACGAGTGCTGAGCGTCCATCACTGGAACGATACCCTGTTTTCCTTCACCACCACGCGTGATGCCGCCTTGCGCTTTCACAACGGCCATTTCGTCATGATAGGCCTGGAAGTGGACGGCAAGCCCTTGATGCGCGCCTACAGCATCGCCAGCGCCAACTACGAGGAAAACCTGGAATTCCTCAGCATCAAGGTGCAGGACGGCCCGCTGACTTCCCGGCTGCAGCACCTGAAGGAAGGCGACAGCATCCTGGTCAGCCGCAAGCCCGTGGGCACGCTGGTCATCGACGACCTGCGCCAGGGACGCAACCTGTTCCTGTTCGGCACCGGCACGGGTCTTGCTCCCTTCATGAGCATCATCAAGGATCCCGACACCTACGAACGCTTCGAGAAAGTCGTGCTGGTGCACGGCGTGCGCTACGTCAGCGAGCTGGCCTATTCGGATTTCATCCAGAACGACTTGCCGCAGAACGAATACTTCGGCGAACTGGTGCGGGAAAAACTGCTGTATTACCCCACCGTCACGCGCGAACCCTTCCGCAACACGGGCCGCATCACCCAGCTGATCGAATCGGGCAAACTGTGCCAGGACCTGGGCCTGCCCGCCCTGGATCCCGCCCGGGACCGCGCCATGCTGTGCGGCAGTCCCGCCATGCTGGCCGACATCAGCGCCATGCTGGACAGCCGCGGCTTCCAGGTTTCGCCCGGCGTGGGCCAGCCCGGCGACTACGTCATCGAACGCGCTTTCGTCGAAAAATAATTGCGTCGGCGACTGTTAATTTTAGCTATAGGCGCTTAAACTCTGATAGTAAACCACTCATCAGAGGTTCTAACCATGACCAAGCAAGTCGTATTCACCGATGCCGCTCCCGCCGCCGTAGGCCCTTATTCCCAGGCAATCGTCGCATCCGGCGGCAAGACAGTCTATCTGTCCGGTCAGATCGGCCTGGAGCCCGCCACGGGCGAACTGGTTTCCGAAAACTTCGAAGGCCAGGTCCGCCAGGCCTTCGCCAACCTGGAAGCCGTCGTCCAGGCGGCCGGCGGTTCCCTGGACGACATCGTCAAGCTCAATCTGTTCCTGACCGACCTGAGCAAGTTCGCCAGCGCCAACGCCATCATGGCCGAGCTGATCCCCCAGCCTTTCCCCGCGCGCTCCACCATCGGCGTGGCCAGCCTGCCCAAGGGCGCTCAGTTCGAGGTCGAGGCCATCCTGCACCTCTGACCTCCCGGCAGCCATGATCGCAGACAGGCCTGTTCGCCAGGCCAAACGGCCCTCCGCCCGGAAGGCCGTCTCCCTCGATCAGAAGTTCGACAAGCTGGGTCTGCGCGAACCGGCGGATTTCGTGGTGCACCTGCCTTTGCGCTACGAAGACGAGACCCGGATCGAGCCCATCGCCCATCTGTATCCGGGCAAGATGGCCCAGATCGAAGGCGAAATCATCAGCACGGACGTGCAAGCCCGGCCCCGCGCCCAGCTGCATGCCCGCATCGCCGACGATACCGGCCAGTTGACCTTGCGCTGGCTGCATTTCTACCCCAGCCAGGTGAAGCAATTGCAAGCCGGCAAGCCCCTGCGCGTGCGCGGGGAGGTGCGCCAGGGCTTTCACGGACTGGAGATGGTGCACCCCAAGGTCTCGGCAGCCGGCGCGCCGCTGGCCCGCGCCCTGACGCCTGTCTATCCGACCACCGACGGCCTGTCCCAGGACCAGTTGCGCAAGGCCATCGCCCACGCATTGGATCATGCCGATCTGAGCGACACGCTGCCCGAAGCCGTGTGCCGCAAGCATGGCCTGATGCCTTTCGCGCAGGCCATACGGCTGCTGCACTATCCTCCGCCCGACCTGAGCTACGACGATCTGTTCGAGCGCGGCCACCCGGCCTGGAACCGCATCAAGTTCGACGAATTGCTGGCGCAGCAATTGTCCCTGGCGGAAGCGCGCGCCGCGCGCCAGGCGCAGCGCGCCGCGCCCCTGACCGCGCAGGACTCCGAGCTGGCCCGCGCGCTGGCCGCCTCGCTGCCGTTCCTGCTGACCGGGGCCCAGCAGCGCGCCGTGACCGAGATCGGGCAAGACATGCTGCGCTCCTATCCCATGCACCGCCTGCTGCAGGGCGACGTGGGCAGCGGCAAGACCATCGTGGCCGCCATGGCCGCCGTCCAGGCCATCGCCAGCGGCTTTCAGGTCGCCCTGATGGCGCCCACCGAGATCCTGGCCGAACAGCACTACCTGAAGATGCGCGGCTGGCTCGAGCCGCTGGGCGTGGAGCTGGCCTGGCTGACGGGCAGCCTGGGCGCCAAGGCGCGCCGCCAGGCCTATGAGTCCATCGCCTCCGGGCAGGCCAAGCTGGTGATAGGCACCCAGGCGCTGATCCAGGAGCAGGTCAGCTTCCAGCGCCTGGGCCTGGTCATCCTGGACGAGCAGCACCGCTTCGGCGTGGGCCAGCGCCTGGAGCTGAACCTCAAGGTCGACACCGTCGACGAGCAGGGCCGCCCGTATCTGCCGCACCAACTGAACATGAGCGCCACGCCCATCCCGCGCACGCTGGCCATGGCTTTCTTCGCCGATCTGGACGTCTCGGTCATCGACGAACTTCCGCCAGGGCGCAGCCCGGTCATCACCAAGCTCGCCGAAGACAGCCGGCGCGAGGAAATCATGGCGCGCGTGCGCGCCGAGGTCGCGCAGGGCCGCCAGGCCTACTGGGTCTGTCCCCTGGTCGAAGAAAGCGAAGCGCTGCAATTGCAGACGGCCGTGGACACGCATGCAGCCCTGGCCCAGGCGCTGGCGCCCTTGCGCGTCGGGCTGATACACGGACGCCTGTCGGCCACGGACAAGGCGCAGGTCATGGATGCCTTTCGCGACGGCGAACTGGACGTGCTGGTGGCCACCACCGTGATCGAAGTGGGCGTGGATGTGCCCAACGCCTCGCTGATGATCATCGAACACGCCGAGCGCTTCGGCCTGGCGCAACTGCACCAGCTTCGCGGGCGGGTAGGGCGCGGGCAGGTGCAGTCGGTCTGCGTGCTGCTGTACCAGACGCCCTTGTCGGCCGTGGCGCGCCAGCGCTTGCGGGCGATGTACGAAACCAATGACGGCTTCGAGATCGCGCGCCGCGACCTGGAACAGCGCGGCCCGGGCGAATTCATGGGCATGCGCCAGTCGGGGCAGGCCGTGCTGCGCTTCGCCAGCCTGGAATCCGATGAAGACCTGATCGAGCAGGCCCAGGAGCTGGTCGCGGAGTTCCGCAGCCGCTATCCGGATCACGCCCGGGCCCATCTGCAGCGCTGGATGAAGGGCAGGGAAGAATTGCTGCGCAGTTGAATCATAAATTCGGTTTTGCACAAGGAATTGCCATGACATTGACCGAGCTGAAGTACATCGTCGCCGTGGCGCGCGAGCGCCACTTCGGGCGCGCCGCCGAGGCCTGCTTCGTCAGCCAGCCGACCTTGTCGGTGGCCATCAAGAAGCTGGAGGATGAGCTGGGCGTGGTCATCTTCGAGCGCGGCGGCACCGAGGTGGGCATCACGCCCATCGGACTGCGCATCGTGGCGCAGGCGCAGAAGGTGCTGGAAGAGGGCGCCAACCTGCGCGAGATCGCCCGCCAGGGCCACGATCCGCTGGCCGGCCCCTTGCGCGTGGGCATCATCTACACCGTCGCCCCGTACCTGCTGCCGCGGCTGGTGCCCAAGCAGATCGAACTGACGCCCCAGATGCCCTTGCTGCTGCAGGAGAACTTAACCGTGCGGCTGCTGGAGCTGCTGCGCCAGGGCGAGATCGACTGCGCCATCGTGGCCTTGCCGCTGCCCGAGACCGGGCTGATGATACGCGAGCTGTACGACGAGCCTTTCGTGGTGGCCGTGCCGCACGATCACCCCTGGGCCAAGCGCAAGGAGGTGGACCCGGAAGAGCTCAAGGAGCAGACCATGCTGCTGTTGGGCGCGGGCCATTGCTTTCGCGACCAGGTCCTGGGCGTATGTCCCGAGCTCTCGCGCTTTTCGGCCTCCAGCGAAGGCATACAGCGCACCTTCGAAGGCTCCTCGCTGGAAACCATACGCCACATGGTGGCCACCGGCATAGGCGTCACCGTGCTTCCGGCCAGCTCCCTGTCCTCTCCAGGGCAGGCCAACGATCTGCTGGCCTACGTGCCGTTCAAGAACCCCGTGCCCGACCGGCGCATCGCCCTGATCTGGCGTAAGAGTTTTCCCCGCACCTCCGCCATCGACGCATTGACCCGTGGCATCATGGAAAGCGGGCTGGCTGGGGTGAACTACCTGAAAGTCGAATACAGCGGCAGTTTCCCTTATCCAGAATTAACCTGAGCAGCGCGCCCTGTGCGTGTTATTCTGCCCCAGGTATTATTTAGCCCTCTGTTCAACAGGAGTCCATTATGGCAAAAGCCGTGAAAACAGTGAGTAAATCCGTCAAGGCTACCAAGGCGACCCAGGCCAAGCCCGCCGATACCAGCGCAGCAGCGTCCGCCGCCGCTGACGACAAGGCCGCCGTCGCCGTCAAGGCCCCGGCCAAGGCGCCCGCCAAGAAAGCCCCTGCCAAGAAGGCCGTGAAAGCCGCCAGCGCCCCTGCCAAGGCCGCCGCCAAACCGGCCAAGCCCGCCGCCTCCAGCAGCGTCCTGAACATCGACATCGGCATCTCGTCCAACGATCGCGCCGCCGTCGCCCAGGAGCTGTCCAAGGTGCTGGCCGACTCGTACACGGTCTACCTGATGACGCACAATTTCCACTGGAACGTCACCGGCCCCATGTTCAAGACGCTGCATGAACTGTTCATGACGCAGTACACCGAACTGTGGCAGGCGCTGGACGACATCGCCGAACGCATCCGCGCCCTGGGCCACTACGCCCCCGGCACGTACGCCGAGTTCGAGAAGCTGTCCTCCATTTCCCAGCCCAAGTCCGTGCCCGACGCCACCACCATGATCGAACTGCTGGTCAAGGGCAACGAAGCGCTGGCCCGTACCGCGCGCACGGCTTTCGATCGCGCCGACGCGGCCGACGACCAGCCCACCGCCGACCTGCTGACCCAGCGTCTGGACGTGCACGAGAAGAACGCCTGGATGCTGCGCAGCCTGCTGCAGTGATTCCGGCTTCAGGGTGCAATGGTTTTCAAACACCCTATAGAAAACCCTGATTTGCCGGATGCAGGAGGGCATGCGCCGCCGTTCTCGGTGTATGCTCTCTTGCACAATCACGGAGGTGTTTTCTATGAAAATTCGTTTTACTCCTGTTGCAGCGGCCATGAGCCTGGCAACGGGTCTGCTCTTGTCCGGCGCTGCCCATGCCGATACCATCCGCATCGCCATTGCCGGCCCCTTCACCGGCGCGGTCACGCAATACGGCGAAATGGTCAAGCAGGGCGTGGATACCGCCATCGAGCAGATCAACGCAGCCGGCGGCGTGCTGGGCAAACAGCTCCAGGCCGTCACGGTGGACGATGCCTGCGAACCCAAGCAAGGCCCGGTCGTGGCCAACCGCATCGTCAATGACAAGATTCACTACGTCGTGGGCCACGTGTGCTCCGGCGCCACCATCGCCGCCACCGATATCTACAACAACGAAGGCGTGCTGATGGTCACCCCCTCGGCCACCGCGCCCGCGGTCACCGACGGCAAGAACTACGAGATGATCCTGCGCACCATCGGCCGCGACGACCAGCAAGGCCCGGCCGCCGCCAAGTTCATCCTGGAGCATATCAAGCCCAAGAACGTCGCCGTCCTGCACGACAAGCAATCCTATGGCCAGGGCATCGCCTCTGCGGTGCGCTCCGAGCTGCAGAAGGCCGGCACCACCGTTTCCATCTTCGAGGGCATCAACGCGGGCGACAGCGATTACTCCGCCGTCATCACCAAGCTGAAATCCTCCGGCGCCGACTTCGTCTATTTCGGCGGCTACCACCCCGAGATGGGCCTGCTGCTGCGCCAGGCCGCCGAACAAGGCGTGAACGCCAAGTTCATGGGTCCTGAAGGCGTCGGCAACCCCGACATCAACGCCATCGCCGGCAAGGCCGTGGAAGGCATGCTGCTGACGCTGCCCGCCGACTTCACCCAGGATCCGGACAACAAGGCCATCGTCCAGGCCTTCAAGGACAAGAAGCGCGATGCAAGCGGCGCCTTCCAGCTGACGGCCTATGCCGCCACCCAGGCGATTGCCGAAGGCATCAAGGGCGCCGGCGTGGACGATCCCGTCAAGGTCGCCGACTACCTGCACGCCAACACCGTGAAGACGCCCATCGGCGACATCAGCTGGAACAAGCAGGGCGACCTGAACAACTTCAAGTTCGATGTGTTCACCTGGCATGCGGACGGCAGCAAGACGGTCTACGGCAAGTAAGCCGCTCGGTCGGACGCTGTCCGCCACATAAAAAAACCGGCCTTGAGGCCGGTTTTTTTATCCGTGCATGATCGGGAGATCAGGCCTCGATGCGCCGGCCCGTTTCGCGATCGAACCAGTGCAGCGGATGAGGCGGCATATGGCCGACCTGGATGGTCTCGCCCAACTGGATGGGGTAGTCGCGAGTCTGTTCCACCGGGCAGCGCACCACCAGGCGGTAGTCCCCGTGCGCCAGGTGCAGCAACTGCTCCGAACCCAGGATCTCCACCATTTCCACCTGCGTGGTCAGGCCTGGGGCATGCAGGCGTATGTGTTCGGGCCGTATGCCCAAGTAGGCCTTGTGGCCGTATAAGCCCGCCGGAACCAGTTCCGGGCCGAACTGCAGCGGCTGGCCATTGTCGTCGCTGATCAGTCCTTTTTCGGATACCTGGACGGGCAGCAGATTCATGGGCGGGGAGCCGATGAAGCTGGCCACGAACACGGACGCTGGCTTGTCGAAGACTTCGGCCGGCGTGCCGATCTGCTCGGGCACGCCGTGGTTCATGACGACCATGCGATGGGCCAGGGTCATGGCCTCCACCTGGTCATGCGTGACATACAGGCTGGTGGTGCGCAGACGCTGGTGCAGCTTCTGGATCTCCAGGCGCATCTGCACGCGCAGCTTGGCGTCCAGGTTGGACAGGGGTTCGTCGAACAGGAACACCTTGGGTTCGCGCACGATGGCGCGCCCCATGGCCACGCGCTGGCGCTGGCCGCCTGACAGTTGCGCAGGACGGCGCTCCAGCAGCGGCCCCAGTTCCAGGATGGCGGCGGCGGCGTCCACGCGCTGCTTGATATCAGCCTTGGAGAACTTGCGGATCTTCAGGCCATAGGCCATGTTGTCGAAGACCGACATATGGGGATAGAGCGCATAGTTCTGGAACACCATGGCGATGTCGCGCTCGGCCGGTTCCAGTTCGTTCACGACCTTGCCGTCGATGCGGATCTCGCCGCTGGTGACGGACTCCAGGCCCGCGACCATGCGCATCAGGGTGGATTTGCCGCAGCCCGAGGGGCCGACGATGACGACGAATTCGCCGTCCTGGATGTCCATGTCTATGCCGTGAATGACGGCGACGCCATTGGGATAGGTTTTCTTGACGCCTTGAAAACTTAAGGTAGCCATTCAGTTGAGCCTGTTGGGGGTTACTTTTCGGAGTCGATCAGACCTTTGACGAACCATTTCTGCATCAGCATCACGACAAAGGCCGGCGGCAGCATGGCCAGCAGGGCGGTGGCCATGACCACGTTCCACTGGGTGACGCTGTCCCCGCCGGAAATCATGCGCTTGATGCCCACCACGATGGGATACATGTCTTCGTGCGTGGTGATGATCAGCGGCCAGAGGTACTGGTTCCAGCCATAGATGAACTGGATCACGAACAGGGCGGCGATGCTGGTCTTGGACAGGGGCAGCAGCACATCCTTGAAAAAGCGCATGGGG
This sequence comes from Alcaligenes sp. Marseille-Q7550, assembly GCF_965112015.1. Classification (NCBI taxonomy): domain Bacteria; kingdom Pseudomonadati; phylum Pseudomonadota; class Betaproteobacteria; order Burkholderiales; family Alcaligenaceae; genus Alcaligenes; species Alcaligenes sp. Marseille-Q7550. The sequence goes on along the minus strand of NZ_CBCOPU010000003.1, from coordinate 311,757 downwards.
CCGGCGCCGTCGATGCGGGCGGCCTCGACCAGTTCGTCCGGCACGGTCAGGAAGAACTGGCGGAACAGGAAGGTGGCCGTGGCGGAGGCGATCAGCGGCAGGATCAGCCCGCCGTAGCTGTTGAGCAGGTTCAAGTCGGCCACCACCTTGTAGGTGGGCATGATGCGCACTTCCACCGGCAGCATCAGGGTGATGAAGATCATCCAGAAGAACAGCATGCGGAATGGAAAGCGGAAATACACCACGGCGAAGGCCGAGAGCATGGAGATCGCGATCTTGCCCAGGGCGATGCCCAAGGCCATCACGGTGCTGACGATGAGCATGCGGCCCACGGCCGGCGTGTTGGTGGCCGCGCCGGTCAAGGCGACGGTGTAGTTCTCGATGAAATGCGAGCCCGGCAGCAACGACATGGGCGCGCGCGCCACTTCGGCGGCGGTCTGGGTGGAAGCGACGAAGGTGACGTACAAGGGCAGGGCGATGATCACCACGCCCAGAATCAGGATCAGGTGCGTGATGAAATCGAGGACGGGACGGCGTTCAATCATGACAATCTTCCTTGGCGCTCGTCAGGAGTAGTTGACCTTGCGGTCGATGTAGCGGAACTGGATGATGGTCAAGGCGATGACCACCGCCATGAGCACCACGGACTGGGCCGCCGAGGAACCGATGTCCAGGGCGCGGAAACCCGTGTTGTACACGCGATAGACCAGGATGGAGGTTGATTCGCCCGGCCCGCCCTGGCTGACCACGTCGATGATGGCAAAGGTGTCGAAGAAGGCGTAGATGACATTGACCACCAGCAGGAAGAAGGTGGTGGGCGAGAGCAGGGGAAAGACGATGCTCCAGAAGCGCCGCGCCGGGCTTGCGCCGTCAATGGCCGCGGCCTCGATCAGGGAGCGCGGAATGGCCTGCAGGCCGGCCAGGAAGAACAGGAAGTTGTAGGATATCTGCTTCCAGACCGAGGCCAGCACCACCAGCATCATGGCGTCGTCGCTGTTCAGACGCGGGTTCCACTTCAGGCCCATCTCCACCAGGAACACGGCCACGATCCCCACCGAGGGCGAGAACAGGAACAGCCACAGCACCCCGGCAACGGCCGTGGCGACGGCGTAGGGCCAGATCAGCAAGGTGCGGTAGGCCAGCGCGCCGCGCACCCCGCGGTTGGCCATGACGGCCGGCAGCAGGGAAACCGCGAGACCCACCGCGGCCACCGCGATCGAGAAGACCGCCGTGGTCTCGAAGGAGGCAATGTACTCGGCGTTGCTGAACAGCTCGCGGAAATTGTCCAGGCCCACGAACTGGGAGGACAGGCCGAAGGGATCTTCCAGATGGAAAGCCTGCCAGAGCGCCTGGCCGGCGGGCAGAAAAAAGAAGATCACGGTGATGGCCAGTTGCGGGGCCAGCAGCAGGTAAGGAAGTGTCTTGTGGCGAAATACGACACGTTTTTCCATGAGATATCAACGCGAGGGGTGGGGCCGCCGCTCGGATCGCGAGCCGGGGCATGACAGGAAACAGAAGAGCGTATGAATCTGCCATGTTTCACGGCGTGCGCTCCCCATGTTCATGACGGAGGCAGGCGAGACCATGATCCCAGAATCATACGCCCGATTGTAAACCACCCGCCGAAGCGGGCAGGGCTTACTTCACGCTCTTCTCGAAGCGCTCCAGCAACTCGTTGCCGCGGCTCTGCATGGCTTTCAGGCCTTCTTCCGGCGTCACCTTGCCGGCGAAGATCTGTTCCATCAGACCGTCCTCGATGTCGCGGATCTGGGGCAGGGAGACCAGACGGATGCCGCGCGAGTTGTCGGTGGTCGCAGCGTCGAGCTGCTTGACGGCCACGTCGGCGCCCACGTTCTTGTCGTAGTAGCCCGACTCCTTGGTCTTTTCATAGCCGGCGGAGGTCACGGGCACATAGCCGGTGTCCTGGTGCCAGGCCGCCGCCTGCTCGGGGCTGGAGATGAACTTGAAGAACTCGGTCACGCCCTTGTAGGTCTCGTCGGACTTCTTGGCGAAGACCCACAGCGAGGCGCCGCCGATGATGGAATTCTGCGGCGCGCCCTGCACGTCGCTGTAGTAGGGCAGGCTGCTGGTGCCGAACTGGAACTCGCCGGTCTTGATGATGTTGGCGCGATTGCCGCTGGAGCCGGTGAACATGCCGCACTTGCCCGACGTGAACAAGGCGTTGGCCGTGTCGCCGCGTCCGCCATAGGTGCAGGTGCCTTCCTTGGCCATGTCGGCCAGGAAGCTCATGTGCTTGACGAACAGGGGGCTGTCCAGCTTCAGGCGTGCGCTGGGGCCGCCGAAGCCGTTGTTCTCGCTGGCGAAAGGACTGTTGTGCCAGGCGTCGAAGTTCTCCAGCAGGATCCAGGACGGCCCGGACGCGGTATAGCCGCATTCCTGGCCGGCATCGCGCAGCTTCTTGGCGGCGGCCTGCAGTTCCTGCCAGGTCTTGGGCGGATTCTCGGGATCGAGGCCGGCCTTCTTGAAGGCGTCCTTGTTGTAGTACAGCACCGGCGTGGAGCTGTTGAAGGGCATGGAGACCAGCTTGCCTTCATTGGAAGAATAGTAGCCGGCCACAGCGCCCAGGAAATCCTTGGGGTTGATGGGGTTGCCGGCTTTCTCGGACATTTCCTGCACGGGCTGGATGGCGCCCTTGGCAGCCATCATGGTGGCGGTGCCCACTTCGAAAACCTGCAGGATGTCGGGCGCGTTGCCGGCGCGGAAGGCCGCGATGCCGGCGTTCATGGATTCGCCATAAGGGCCCTTGTACGAGGCCTTGACCTGGTAGTCGGACTGAGACTTGTTGAAATCGTTGACCAGCTTGTCCACGCGATCGCCCAGGGCTCCTTCCATCGAGTGCCAGAACTGGATCTCCGTGGCGGCATGGGCCGTGCCAATGGAAGCAATCAGTCCGGCCAGGGACAGAGCAAATAGTTTCGTTCGCATCGAACTTTCTCCTGTATAAAAGGTACCGCTAGGATGTAGCAGTCATCGGGTGCCAAGTTTATGACTTGTATATGACGATCGCGTGAATGTACCCACTGGGGCCCGGGGGTCAATGACGACTTACCCTCAAGAGCCTGGCTGCCGGTCCCGGCGGACCCGTATAATGGAGAGATGATGAATCCACATGACACCCCCTTCAAGCTGGCTTTTATCGGCGCCGGCAACATGGCCAGCGCACTGGCGGCCGGCCTGATCGGCAAGCGCTGCGGCGGCCCGGACGTGCTGGCCCTGGACATCAACCCGCAGGCCCTGGAATCCTGGGCCCAGCAAGGCGTCCAGACGGCGACCCAGCCGGGCCCCGCCCTGTCCGGCCAGCGCATCTGGGTCTTCGCAGTCAAGCCCCAGGTCATGAAGGAAACCGTGCTGGCCTGCAAGCCGTACCTGCAGCCGGACACCCTGGTCATCAGCGTGGCCGCCGGCATTCCCGCCACCGCCATCGCTCAATGGCTGGGCGAGCCGGACGCGCCGTTCACCCGCGTCATCCGCTGCATGCCCAATACGCCGGCCTTCATCGGCTGCGGCATTACCGGCCTGATGGCCATGGAGCAGGTGGACGAGGCCGACAAGGCCATCGCCAGGCAGTTGCTGGGCTCGGTGGGCGAAGTGGTCTGGGTGCAGGACGATGCGGCCATCGACGCGGTCACCGCGCTGTCGGGCAGCGGTCCGGCCTATGTCTTTCTTTTCCTGGAAGCCCTGATCCAGGGCGGGGTGGAGCAGGGCCTGACTCCTGATCAGGCCCGCCAGCTTGCCTTGGCCCCCTCACTGGCGCCCCGCAGTTGGCCCCGTGGGCGCCGGAGCCGCCCGCCGTGCTGCGCGAACGCGTCACCTCCAAAGGCGGCACCACCGCCGCCGCCCTGAGCGTGCTTGGCCAGGGCGATTTTCCCGCTTTGGTGCAGCGCGCCGTGCGCGCCGCTCGAGAGCGCGCCGCCGAGCTGGCTCGCGAATTTTCCTGACCCTGCACGCTCGCCATTCGGCGGCGGCAATCGCATAAAACCCGGCTCACAGCCGGGTTTTTCATTGAACGTTTTGAAATATTGCATTTTTTATTGGCAAATAATTTCATCAAGAAACTCCAGTTACCAAATCATCACATTCAGATATATTCAAATACGCAGCCACTGAGCACGGCAATCGACCTTTCATAGCAGCGGTCCGGATTCAAACGCACCCGGCATCCGGCCATTGTGCCTTCGCCGCATGCCCGGACAGCTTCTGGCCCGCAGTAGGGCTTATCCGAAGTGACAGTGTTTGTAGCACTCCGCGACAATGAGTTCGCCTGACGCAGGGGCAACGGAAGCCAGCCCGCGCGCCAGAACGATAATTTTTCCAAGCCACTGCCGGTTACACGCCGGTTTCGGGAGATAGCAGGTATGAAACGGACTCTACGCTTTACCCCTGGCATTGCAGCCCTGGCCGCCATCCTCGCCATGGGCACCGCCTCTGCTGCGGACACCATCAAAATCGGTATTCCGCAACCCATGACCGGCCCGTCCACCCAGTACGGCGATCAGATCCAGGCAGGCGCACTGACCGCAATCGACGCCATCAACGCGGCAGGCGGAGTGAAAGGCAAAAAGCTGGAGCCTTTGCTGATCGATGATGCCTGCGAGCCCAAGCAGGCGGTGCCGGCGGCCAACCGCGTGGTCAATTCGGGCGCGAAGTTCGCCGTGGCGCACGCCTGCTCGGGCCCCACGGTGCCCGCGGTCACCGTGTATGAACAGGAAGGCATCGTCGCCATCACCCCCGGCGCCACGTCCCCCTTGGTCACCGACACCATCAAGCCGCATTACTTCTTCCGCACCATAGGCCGGGATGACCAGCAAGGCCCCTTCGCCGCCGATTACATTGCCGACGTGCTCAAGCCCAAGACCATCGCCGTGCTGCACGACAAGCAGACCTACGGCTCGGGCGTGGCCAGCCAGGTGCGCGACGCCCTGACCAAGAAGGGCATGAACATCGTGATGTTCGAAGGCATCAACGTGGGCGACAGTGACTATTCGGCCGTGATCACCAAGCTCAAGGGCGCCAATCCCGACCTGATCTATTTCGGCGGCTACCATGCCGAACTGGGCCTGTTGCTGCGCCAGGCGCGCGAGCAGGGCTTGAAGAACCAGTTCATGGGTCCTGAAGGCGTGGCCAACCGCGACCTGGTGGCCATCGCGGGCCCCGCGGTGGAAGGCCTGCTGGTGACCCTGCCCACGGACTTCACCAAAATGCCGGGCAATGAAAAAGTGATGGAGAACTTCACCACCTACAAGCGCAACCCGAACGGCGCCTTCACCTTCCCGGCCTATGCCGCGGTGCAGATCATCGCCGACACCATCAACGCCGTGGGCGAGGATTCCGCCAAAGCGGCCGACTACATGCATGCCAATTCGTTCGATACCGCCATCGGCAAGGTAGAATACGACGCCAAGGGCGACCTGAAGCATTTTGAATTCGCCGTTTTCAAGTGGGACAAGGACGGCAACTTCAGTCTGGTGAACAGGTAAATCCGGTTTGCGATGCCCCCGCTCGACACCAAGAACGGGGGCATTGCCATTGGGCGCCCACAAAGCCTTAAAACAAGAATGACGGACTCAACGGAAGCAAAAAAGCATGTCTGATTTACTCCCTCAGATCGTGCAGCAGCTGTTCAACGGATTATCGTTGGGCGCTATCTACGCACTGATCGCCATCGGCTACACAATGGTCTATGGCATTATCGGAATGATCAACTTCGCGCACGGCGAGATCTACATGATCGGCGCCTACGTGGGGTTGGTGACCTTGACCGCCATCGGCGTGGGCTCGGGCCTGCCGATCTGGCTCATTATCCTCATCATGCTGCTGGTCGCCGTGCTGGTGACCGCCGTCTACGGCTACGCCATCGAGAAGGTCGCGTATGCGCCGCTGCGCGGCAGCCCGCGCCTGGTGCCGCTGATCTCCGCCATCGGCATGTCCATCTTCCTGCAGAACTGGGTGGCCCTGGGCCAGGGCGCGCGCGACATGGCCGTGCCCACGCTGCTCTCGGGCTCGTTCCAGTTCGCCCTGGGACAGGACGGCTTCGTGGTGACCGCCCCGTACTCGCGCGTCATGATCATCGTGGTCACGGTGGTGCTGATGGTCATGCTCAGCTTCTACATCAAGTATTCGCGCCTGGGCCGCGCCTCGCGCGCCTGCTCGCAGGACCTGCGCATGGCCAACCTGCTGGGCATAGACACCAACAAGATCATCTCCTTCACCTTCGTCATCGGCGCCATGCTGGCCGCCGTAGGTGGAGTGCTGATCGCCACCGCGATCGGCAAGCTCAACCCCTTCATCGGCTTCATCGCCGGCATCAAGGCCTTCACCGCCGCCGTGCTGGGCGGCATCGGCAGCATCCCCGGCGCCATGCTGGGCGGCGTGCTGCTGGGCCTGGCCGAGACCTTCGCCGCCGCCTTCATTTCTTCGCAGTACAAGGACATCGTCGCCTTCCTGCTGCTGGTCTTCATCCTGCTGTTCCGTCCAACGGGCCTGCTGGGCAAACCCGAGGTGGAGAAAGTCTGATGGCCAATCGTTTCAGCAACGCATTCATCGCCGCCATCCTGGCGGGCATCATCGTGGCGCCGGTCTTCGGCCTGCAGATCGTGCGCGCCGGCATGAATACCCATATAGAAACCGACTGGAACATGATCCTGCTCGGCATGGGCATCGTCTTCGTGGCGCAGCTCATACGGCCCAGCCTGAAGATCGGCAAGAGTCGCCAGAGCCGCTGGACCCTGCCGCAACTGAACATGCAGACCAAGCGGGTCCTGCTGTACCTGGTGGTGGCGGCCGCCGTGGTCTGGCCTTTCTTCAGCGGCCGCGCGCAGGTGGACATCGCCACGCTGGTGCTCATCTACGTCATGCTGGGCCTGGGCCTGAACATCGTGGTGGGCTTTGCGGGCCTGCTGGACCTGGGCTTTGTCGGCTTCTACGCCGTGGGCGCCTACACCTACGCCTTGCTGTACCACTACGCGGGCTGGGGTTTCTGGGAAGCGCTGCCGCTGGCCGGCGGCATGGCGGCCCTGTTCGGCTTCCTGCTGGGCTTTCCGGTGCTGCGCCTGCGCGGCGACTACCTGGCCATCGTCACCCTGGGCTTCGGGGAGATCATCCGCCTGCTGCTGATCAACCTGTACAACGTCACCGGCGGCCCGGACGGCATCTCCGGCATTCCCAAGCCCACCGTGTTCGGCTTTCCCATGATGCGCCGCGCTCCCGAAGGGCAGACGACCTTCCATGACCTGATGGGCTGGTCCTTCAGCAACCAGGACGTGGTCGTGTACCTGTACCTGATGGCCCTGGCCCTGGCGCTCATCACCCTGTTCGTGTCCAGCCGCGTGGTGCGCATGCCCATAGGCCGGGCGTGGGAGGCGCTGCGCGAGGACGAGATCGCCTGCCGCTCGCTGGGGCTCAACCCCACCACGATCAAGCTGTCGGCCTTCACCATGGGCGCCATGTTCGCCGGTTTCGGCGGCGCTTTCTTCGCCGCCCGCCAGGGCCTGGTCAACCCCGAATCCTTCACCTTCATCGAATCGGCCCTGATCCTGGCCATCGTGGTGCTGGGCGGCATGGGTTCGCAGGTGGGCGTCATCCTGGCGGCCATCGTGCTGACCGTGGTGCCCGAGCTGGCACGTGAATTCGCGGAGTACCGCATGTTGATTTTCGGTGTTGTGATGGTGGTCATGATGGCCTGGCGTCCGCAGGGGCTGCTGCCCGTGAAACGGCCTCACGTGGAGTTGCACGCATGAGTTCATTGTTGAGTGTTTCGGGCCTGTGCATGCGCTTTGGCGGCCTGCTGGCCGTGGATTCGGTGGATTTCGAAGTGGGCCGGGACGAAGTCTTCGCCATCATCGGTCCCAACGGCGCAGGCAAGACCACGGTCTTTAACTGCGTGGGCGGCTTCTACAAGCCCACGTCGGGAACCGTCCTTCTGGACGGCCAGCCCATTCACGGCCTGGCCAGCCACAAGGTGGCCCAGAAGGGCCTGGTGCGCACCTTCCAGAACGTGCGCCTGTTCAAGAAACTGACGGTGCTGGAGAACCTGCTGGTGGCCCAGCACCAGCAGCTCAACGCCGGATTCCTGGCGGGCCTGCTGAACCTGGGCAAGTACAAGCGCTCGGAAAAACAGGCCAAGGAACGCGCCGCGCAGTGGCTGGATTTCATGGGCCTGACCGACATGGCCAACCGCGAGGCAGGCAACTTGGCCTACGGCCACCAGCGCCGCCTGGAAATCGCCCGCTGCATGATCACGAAGCCGCGCCTGCTGATGCTGGACGAGCCGGCCGCCGGCCTCAATCCCCAGGAAAAACGCGACCTGCAGCACCTCATCGACCAGTTGCGCCGCGAATTCGACGTGGCCGTGCTGCTGATCGAGCACGACATGAGCCTGGTGATGGGCGTGTCCGACCGCATTCTGGTCATGGAATACGGCAAACCCATCGCCACCGGCAAACCCGACGAGGTGCGCAATGATCCGCGCGTCATCAAAGCCTATCTGGGGGAAGAATAAGTGCTGAAGCTGGACTCTGTATCCACCCATTACGGCGCCATCCAGGCGCTCGACCAGGTCAGCGTGGAGGTCAACAAGGGCGAGATCGTCACCCTGATCGGAGCCAACGGCGCCGGCAAGACCACCTTGCTGATGACGGTCTGCGGCTCGCCGCGGGCCAGTTCGGGAACCATCACCTTCAACGGCGAGGACATCACCCAGGCCGACACGCACCGCATCATGCGCAAAGGCATCGCCATCTCGCCCGAAGGCCGGCGCGTGTTCTCGGACCTGACCGTGTCCGAAAACCTGAAGATGGGAGGTTTCTTCCTGAACCGCAGCCAGATCGAAGAAGGGGAGGCCCACGTCTACGAATTGTTCCCGCGCCTGAAGGAGCGCGCCGGCCAGCGCGCCGGCACCATGTCCGGCGGCGAACAGCAGATGCTGGCGATTGGCCGAGCGCTCATGACGCGGCCCTCGCTGCTGCTGCTGGACGAACCCACCCTGGGCCTGGCGCCGCTGATCATCGCCCAGATCTTCGATATCATCCGCACCATCCGCGACCAGGGCGTCACCGTCTTCCTGGTGGAGCAGAACGCCAACAAGGCGCTGCAGGTGGCGGACCGGGGCTATGTGCTGGAGACCGGCCGTGTGGTCATGCAGGACACCGGCGCCAACCTGCTGGCAAACCCGGACATACGCAAGGCCTACCTGGGCGCGTAAAGCCGCTGCTTTTCCCTGCAACCCGGCCCTGGCGCCGGGTTTTTTTTTGCCACTCTGCGGGGCAGGGGCAGGCTGATCGATAGTAGCACCCGCCTTGTGGTGCAGCTCTCATTGCCAAGCCGCCATCAAGGTGGACAAGATGCTCACGGTTCACAAGACCGTAGCGAGGCTCATACGCTATGTTCGCATTGAAGGAAAGTTGACGTGCCAGGCGGTGACTCGCAGCGTCAGCAGCCTTTTACGCCCTGACCTCGAACTCCTTGTTCTTGACATCGATTCGTTTATAAACGAATATAGCCATGTATCTCATCGAGCATTACCTGACAGCTGACGGGCAGAAAGACCTCTATGTCGACTGGCTTGGCATCCTGCGCAACATTCAAACAAAGGTAGCGATCATCCGACGCGTCGCCCGCATCGAGCAAGGCAACTTCGGTGATCACAAATTCTGTCGTGATGGCATATGGGAGTTACGCATCGATGTAGGCCCCGGGTATAGGGTCTATTACGCAATGTCTGGGAAACGACTGGTGCTGCTACTAGGCGGCGGCGACAAGCGCACGCAAGATTTCGACGTCAGCCGTGCAGTGAAATGCTGGCGGGACTGGCAACGGAGAATCAAGGAATGAAAAGCAGATCCCATGACGAGGCCATGGCCGAACTGTATCGCAACGATCCCGCACTCGCACTCGAGGTCATCAACGCTATTCTGGAAGATGGCGATCAGGCCGAGTTGCTGATAGTGCTGCGTCAGCTCGCCCAGGCGTTCGGTGGCGTGCAGGCAGTGGCCGAACAGGCGCACTTGAACCCGACGCAACTCTATCGCACGCTTTCGCCGAAGGGCAATCCCGCGCTGAGCAGCCTGACCGCTATCTTGAAGGCGATGGGCATGCGGCTGGCCGTGCAGCCGCTCGCTTCATCCTCGTCTATTCCCCTGGTTTGAAAAGGACGCCGTCGCCAAAGCCCCTTGGCGCAGTCGCGCCGATCAGTCCTTGACCAGTCCTTCGGCGCGCAGCGCGGTCTGCACGGCGCGGTCCTGCTCCATGCGCTTGTAGAAGGCGTCCAGATTGTCCAGGCCGGACAGGTCGATCTTCATGACGTGCGCCCAGCGCAGCGTCACGTAGAGATAGGCGTCGGCCACCGAACGGGTGCCGGTCAGCCATTGCTTGCCGGCCAGTTGCTGGTTGGCGACGGTGAACAGTTTCTTCAGAACCTCGGCGGTCTTGCCGCGCACTTCGGCCTGGGTGGATTCCTGGTCGGCATAGCGTTGCACGCCGAACATGACGCCGAAGTTGCGATGGATGTCGGCATTGACGAAGGCCAGCCAGCGGCGCGTCTCGGCGCGCTCCTGTAGGGTCTTGCCCAGGAGGTTGGCCTCGGGGTTCTTTTCGGCCAGATACTCCAGAATGGCCGAGCTTTGCGTCAGCGTCAGGCCTTCGTCCTGCAGTACAGGCACGGCGCCCAGAGGATTCATCGCCAGGAACGCCGGCTGCTTGAGTTCGTCGCGGCTGACGGCATGGGTTTCATAGGGTTTGCCTATCCATTCCAGTGCAATGTGGCTGGCCAGAGGGCAGGCGCCGGGCAGGTAATACAGTTTCATGGGATTCCTCTCGAAAATAGTCCCGCACAAAAGACGGCGCGGACGAGCCCGCGCCGCTCACCACAATATTAAGGTTTCAAGTGTTGCGCCAGGAAGCGCTCCATGTGCTCGTAGAACTCGAATTTGTTCTCGTCGTTGTGAAAGCCATGGCCCTCGTTGTCCTTGACCATGTATTCCACTTCCACGCCGCGCGCCTTGAGGGCCGCCACCATCTGGTCGCTTTCGGCCTTGTTGACGCGCGGATCATGCGCGCCCTGGGCGATGAACAAAGGCGTGACGATCCTGTCGGCGTGCAGGGCGGGGGAGTTGGCTTCCAGCCTGGCCTTGTCCTTGACGGGATCGCCCACCATGGCCTGCATCTTGACCAGGAAGGGCTTCCAGTAAGGGGGAATGGTGTTCATGAAAGTCAGCAGGTTGGACACGCCCACGTAGTCCACGGCGGCGGCGTACAGGTCCGGCGTCTTGACGATGCCGGCCAGCGTGGCGTAGCCGCCGTAGCTGGCGCCATAGATGCCGATGCGCTTGGGATCGGCGATCTTCTGATCGATCAGCCATTGCACGCCGTCGGTGATGTCGTCCTGCATGGCCAGGCCCCACTGCCCGAAGCCCGCCTCCCAGAAGCGCCGCCCGTAGCCCGTGGAACTGCGGAAATTGATCTGCAGCACGGCATAGCCGCGGTTGGCCAGGAATTGCGCTTCCGGATTGAAGCCCCAGTAGTCGCGCGCCCAGGGGCCGCCATGCGGATTGACCACCACGGGCAGGTTCCGGGCCGGCCGCCCCCGCGGCAGCGTCAGGTAGCCATGGATGGTGATGCCGTCGCGCGCCGTGAACTGGATGGGCTGCATGGGCGCCATGTCGGCTTCGGGCAGGGCGGTGTTGATGTCGGCCAGCTTGTGCAAGGTGTTACTGTCGGCGTCATACAGATAGCGTGCGCCGGGCGTGCGATCGCTGTAGCTGGCGACGATGAATTTTCTTTCGTCGCGCGTGATGTCCTGCCAAGCCACCTCGTAGCCCGGCAATTGGCGAGCAATGGCCTCATGGATCTTCTCGCTGACCGGATCGAAGAAATGATGGCCCGGCTTGTCGGTGTGATAGTCGGCGGACGTGAGCACCTTGCGCAGCCGCGAGAAGCCCGCGCCCATCAGGTCGTGGCGGGGCAGCTCCAATACCAGGTCTTCCTGGTCAGGCGCGCGCGGATCGATCAGCACCAGGGCCTGGGTGTCGCGGCCACGGTTGCTCAAGGCGTAGAAGCGCTGATTGTCCGCATGGAAGAACAGTGGAGAGACTTCGGTACGGAAGTCCGTGCGGATCAGGCTGCGGAACGGTTCGGTCTCCTTGTCGCGGTAGCGCAGCTCGGAATCCACGCCCGACAATGCCGTCGCCAGGCGCACGCGGCCTTCGTGATCGGTGCTCCAGCCCAGCACATCGCCCGGGTTCTGCGCCGCCAGAGTGCTCCGGCCGGTGCGCACATTGACCTTGTAGACGTCGAATACTTCGGGATTGCGGCCGTTGTGCACGACCAGCACATGGTCCGGATCGTCGGGCAGATCGTCCTGCACGCCGGCCCGCACGCCCTCGAGCGGGGTCAGATCCGTCGCCTTGCCGGTGCTCACGTTCACGGCGATGACGTGATAGTTTTCGTCGCCGTTCACGTCCTTGGCGTAGATCACGGTATCGTCGCCTTTCCAGAAGTACTCGGCGATATCGCGCTGGCTTTCCGCCGTGATGCGGCGCGCCTGGCCGACCGGTTCGCTGCCCTTGAGCTCCTGCACGAAGATGTTCTGGCGCGCCGGATGTCCGTCGATCGGCGCCGGATCCATGAAGCCTATCATCTTGCCGTGGTCGGAGAGCCGGAACCCGCTGCGCCTGGGATTCTGGAAGAAGTCCCGGATATCGTACCGGCGTGGAGGCGCGGAAACAGCCGCAGCGCCGGCTGCCGCAGCATCGGCTGCCGTACTGTCGGGCACGACGGCATGGGCGCCGACGGAGAGCAACAAAGACAGAATCATGGGCAAGAACCTCTCAAAAACAGGTAGGTAATGGCAAGACGGCGGACAAGGCCCGGCCAATCACATTACTATATCGGATGATGGTCCCGGCCATGTAAAAAGCATGGCGCGGAAAATCGGAACCGGCGGCAATGGCCGGCGCAGCAGAACAAGGACGCTCATGACCCCACCGATTCGAATTGTATTTCTGGACCGGGACACGCTGGCCGACAGCGTCACACTCAAAGCCATACCCTTCGAACACGAACTGGATGTGTTCGCCCGCACGAGCCCGGAGCAGGTGGCCGAACGGATCGCCTCGGCGACCATCGTCATCACCAACAAGGTGGCGCTGCGGCGCGAGCATCTGGCGCAGGCCCCGCACCTCAGGCTGATCGCCATCGCCGCCACCGGCAGCGACAACATCGACCTGGCGGCGGCGCGCGAGCAGGGCATCACGGTCAGCAACATCCGCGACTATGCCGTGCGCAGCGTGCCCGAGCACGTCTTCGCCCTGATATTCGCCCTGCGCCGCAACATCACCGCCTACCGGCAATCCGTCCAGGACGGACGCTGGCAGCAGTCCGGCCAGTTCTGCTACTTCGATTATCCGATCCGTGACCTGGCGGGCTCCACCCTGGGCCTGATCGGCTCGGGCTCGCTGGGGCAGGCGGTAGCCGCCCTGGGCCGGGCGCTGGGCATGAAGGTCATCTTCGCGCAGCGGCGCGGCCAGGCGCAGGTCACAGGCGAGCCGGACCGCCTGCCTTTCGAGCAGGTGCTGGCGCAGGCGGACATCCTGTCCCTGCATTGCCCGCTGACGCCGGACACGCAGAACCTGCTGGGCCTGGAGGAATTGCGGCTGATGGCGCCGCGCCGTCCGCTGCTGATCAATACCGCCCGCGGCGGCCTGATCGACAACCAGGCCCTGGAGCAGGCCCTGCGCCAGGGCTGGCTGGGCGGGGCGGGCCTGGACGTGTGCGTGCCCGAACCGCCGCCGGCCGACCACATCCTGATGCGCCTGCTGGAATTGCCCAACTACATCCTGACCCCGCACATCGCCTGGGCCAGCGAGCAGTCCATGCAGGCCCTGGCCGATCAACTGATAGACAACATCGCCGCCTTTCACGACGGCGTTCCCCGCAACGTCCTGTAGCCATGTCCACATTGTCTTCCTACCTAGCCGACTTCTCCCTGACCGGCCGTCGCGCCCTGGTCACGGGGTCGTCGGCCGGCCTGGGGCTGGAAATCGCCCGAGCCTTCGCCGCCCACGGCGCCGACCTCATCCTGCACGGCCGCGACGGCGCCAAGCTGCAGGGCCTGGCCGATGAACTGCAAGCCGCGGGCGCCAAGGTCGACACCTGGGTGCAAGACCTTGCCGACCTGGACGGCCTGGAACCGTCCTTCGATGCGCTCTGCGCGCGCGGCGGCGCGCCCGACATCCTGGTCAACAATGTGGGCATACGCCTGCGCAGCCGGCTGCAGGACGCCGCCTGGGACGACATCGCGCATCTGCTGCAGGTGGACCTGCTGGCATCGCTGAAACTCTCCAAGCTGGCCGCTCAGGCCATGCTGCGGGCGCAGACGACTGCAGGCCGCATCATCACCCTGACTTCCATCGCCGGGCCCCTGGCGCGTCCGGGCGACGCCATCTACCCCGTGGCCAAGCAAGGACTGGCCGGCATGGTGCGCTCGCTGGCCGTGGAGTTCGGCGGGCTGGGCATCACCAGCAACGGCATCGCCCCCGGCACCTTCGCCACCGAAAGCAACGCCGCGCTGGCCGGCGATCCGGTCAAGGGCCCGCTGGTGGTGGGCCGCAATCCGCTGGGGCGCTGGGCCCGGCCGGACGAGATCCGCGCCGCCGCGGTATTCCTGGCCTCGCCGGCCGCTTCCTACGTCAACGGCCACATCGTGGTCGTGGACGGCGGTTTCTCCATCACTTTCTGATTCACGCGAAGCATGTCCTTGTCCCGCCCCATCCGTATCGCCATCAATGGTTATGGCCGCATTGGCCGCTGCGTGCTGCGCGCCATCCATGAGTCGCCCCGGCAGACCGATTTCGACGTGGTGGCCATCAACGAGCCGGCCGACATCGCCGCCATGGCCTACCTGACGCAGTTCGACTCCACCCACGGCGTCTTTCCCGCCAAGGTGGAGCACGACGCCGACCACCTGATCATCGCCGGCCGGCCCATCCGCGTCCTGCACGAAACCCGCCCCCAAGCCGTGGATTGGGCGGCGCTGCGGCTGGATATCCTGATCGAATGCAGCGGCGTCTATGGCGAGCGCGCCGGCCTGCAGGCCTTCCTGGATGCGGGCTGCCCGCGGGTGCTGGTCTCCAACCCGGCCCACAGCGCCCACGACGTGGACTTCACCGCCGTCCTGGGCATCAACGACGATCAGTTGCAGGGAACGGAGCGCATCGTCTCCAACGCCTCCTGCACCACCAACGCCATCATCCCGGTCCTGGCGCAACTGGACGAGGCCTTCGGCATACGCCACGCCTTCCTGAGCACGCTGCATTCGGTCATGAACGACCAGCCCATGATAGACGGCTACCACAGCCACGACCTGCGCCGCACGCGCTCGGCGCTGCAGTCCATGATTCCGGTGTCCACGGGCCTGGCGCAGGGCGTGGAGCGCCTGCTGCCCCAACTGAAGGGCAAGGTGCAGGCCAAATCCATACGCGTGCCCATCCTGAACGTGTCCGCCATCGACCTGATGGTCAACCTGCGGCGCGACACCAGCCAGGAAGAGATCAACGCCTTGTTCCGCCAGGCCGCGCGGCGCTGGCCGGGGATCCTGGACTACTCGGAACGGCCCCATGCCTCCATCGACTTCAACCACAACCCGCATTCAGGGGTGGTGGACGGCACCCAGACCCGCACCAATGGCGACGGCCTGGTCAATATGCTGGTGTGGTTCGACAATGAATGGGGCTTTTCCAACCGCCTGCTGGACATTGCCTGTGTGTGGGCCTCGCGCTTCGTGCGCGAGGCCTGAGCCGCCCCGCAGGCGCGGAGCGGACCGTCGTTACTTTAAAGGAGCACCTATGAGCACCATACGCGTCGAACAGGATTCCATGGGCCCCATCGAGGTCCCCGCCCAGCATTACTGGGGCGCCCAGACCCAGCGTTCCATCCAGAACTTTCCCATCGGCCGCGACCGCTTCCAATGGGGCCGCAGCATGATAGAGGCCCTGGGCATCCTGAAAAAGTCCGCCGCCCTGGCCAACCGCGAGCTGGGCGAACTGCCGGGCGAGCTTGCCGACCTGATCGTACAGGCCGCCGACGAGGTCATCGCCGGCCGCTGGGATACGGAATTCCCGCTGGTCGTGTTCCAGACCGGCTCGGGCACCCAGAGCAACATGAATGCCAATGAAGTCATCGCCAACCGCGCCATCGAACTGGCCGGGGGCGAGCTTGGCAGCAAGAATCCCGTGCACCCGAACGACCACGTCAACCGCGGCCAATCGTCCAACGACACCTTCCCGACCGCCATGTACATCGCCGTCGCGCTGGAGTGCCGCCGGCGCCTGATGCGGGACGTGCGCCAGCTGCGCGACACGCTGGAGCTGAAGGCCGAACAGTTCGCCGCCATCGTCAAGACCGGCCGCACCCACCTGCAGGACGCCACGCCCATCACCCTGGGGCAGGAGATCGGCGCCTGGGTGGCGCAGATCGACTTCGGCCTGGAAACCGTCGCCAAGGCGCTGGACGGCATCTACCAGCTGGCCATCGGCGGCACGGCGGTGGGCACCGGCCTGAACGCCCATCCCCGGTTCGGCGAGCGCGCCGCCGCCCACATCGCCCAGCTGACGGGCCTGCCATTCGAGTCCGCCGCGAACAAGTTCTTCGCCTTGTCTGCGCATGACGCCCTGGTGAACCTGTCGGCCGCGCTGCGCACCCTGTCCGGCGCGTTGATGAAGATGGCCAACGACGTGCGCTGGCTGGCCAGCGGGCCGCGCTGCGGCATAGGCGAGCTGCAGATCCCGGAAAATGAACCGGGCTCTTCCATCATGCCCGGCAAGGTCAATCCGACCCAGTGCGAAGCGCTGACCATGGTGGCCGTGCAGGTCTACGGCAACGACGCCGCCGTGGCCTTCGCGGGCAGCCAGGGCAACTTCCAGTTGAATGTCTATAAACCCGTGATGGTGCATAATGTCCTGGAGAGCATCGCCCTGATCAGCGATGCCTGCCTGGCCTTCGACGAGCACTGCGCTCAGGGCCTGGAACCCGTCATGGAACGAATCCAGCATAATCTTGATCAAAACCTTATGCTGGTCACCGCCCTGAACCGGCATATCGGTTACGACAAGGCCGCCGCCATCGCCAAGCGGGCCCACCACGACGGGCTCACCCTGCGCGAAGCGGCCCTGCAGTCAGGCCATCTCAGCGCCGAGCAATACGACGACTGGATCGTTCCGCTGGACATGACGCACCCTGGCTGATCGGCCAGATCCTCAGGGCTGCAGACCAAGGAGGACGCCATGCAGTTCCTGGACTACCAATGGCTGGCCTATTTTTCCTTTGCCCTGGCCCTGGCTGCGCTGCTGGCCGAAGCCAGCCTGGGCGGCACCGGCGCCCTGAGCGTGGTGGCCGTGCTGGCCGGCTTCAACGGCATCGCCTTGCTCTGGGTGGACGACGCGGTGCTGCGCACCTACAGCACGACCACCTTCCTGATCCTGGTGGCCGCTCTGTTCGTGCTGCTGGTGATCACGCTGGTGCTGGCCTGGCGCCTGCTGCGACGTCGTTCGGTCACCGGACGCGCGGCGCTGCTGGGCGCGGTGGGCGAAGTCCTGGTGCTGGACAAGCCGGGGCAGGGCTACGCCGAAGTGCAGGGCGAGCGCTGGCGCTTCGAAACCAATGACACGCTGCAAGCCGGCCAGAGCATCGAAGTCATTGCCGTGCAGGGGCTGACCCTCAAGGTCCAGCGCCTGCGTCACTGATAGCCAAGGAGAACCACATGTTCTACTACGACGCCAGCCTGGGCTATGTCCTGGTCCTTTTCCTGATCTTCGTCGTCCTGATCAAATCCGTGCGCGTGCTGCGCGAATACCAGCGCGCCGTGGTCTTCACGCTGGGCCGCTTCACCGCCGTGCGCGGCCCCGGCCTGATCCTGATCATTCCCTTCCTGCAGCAGATCGTGCGCGTGGACCTGCGGGTGGTCACCATGGACGTGCCCGCCCAGGACGTCATCTCGCGCGACAACATCTCCGTCAAGGTCAACGCCGTGGTGTATTTCAAGGTGGTGGCGCCCGAGAAGGCCATCATCCAGGTGGAAAACTACCTGAACGCCACCAGCCAACTGGCGCAGACCACGCTGCGCGCCGTTCTGGGCAAGCACGAGCTGGACGACATGCTGTCCGAACGGGAAAAACTCAATCTGGACATCCAGCGCATCCTGGACGAGCAGACCGATTCCTGGGGCATCAAGGTCACCAACGTGGAGATCAAGCACATCGACCTGAACGACACCATGGTGCGCGCCATCGCCCGTCAGGCCGAGGCCGAGCGCGAACGGCGCGCCAAGGTCATCCATGCCGATGGCGAACGGCAGGCGGCCGAAGCCCTGCGCGAAGCGGCCCTCGTGCTGGCGACCCAGCCCTCGGCCATGCAATTGCGCTACCTGCAGACCCTGACCCAGATTGCCGGCGACAAGAGCAACACCATTGTATTTCCGCTGCCGGTCGAGCTGCTCAAAGGGCTGATGAGCGGCCAGACGGCCGCACCTGGCCACAAGCCGGAGCAGGACAGGAATCCCGACCCTCCGATCAATCCTTCGTAGTTTTATGAGCACAAGAAGAACATTCAGCATCCGGCTGGGCCTGGCCGGCGCGTTGCTGGGCCTGGCCTGCCTGGCCGCCCCCGTCGCGGTCCTGGCCCAGGCGGCTCCCGTGCCGGCCATTACCGGCCCCGCCGTCTCCACCGAAGTCCTGGCTTCGGGCCTGGAACATCCCTGGTCCATGGCCTTTCTGCCCAGGGACGAGGGCATCCTGATCACCGAGCGTCCTGGCCGGCTGCGGCTGTGGACGGCGGGAAAAGGCCTGTCCGAACCGATCACGGGCGTACCCAAGGTCCACGCCGTGGGGCAGGGCGGCCTGCTCGACGTGGCCCTTGCGCCGGACTTCTTCCGCAGCCGCCGCATCTACCTGGCTTATGCGGAACGGCGCGACAAGCAGGTATCGGCCACCACCGTGGGTTATGGCGTGCTGTCCTCGGACCTGACGCGGATCGAGGCTTTCCGGCCCATCTTCCGCCAGGAGCCGGCGCTGTCCACCGGATTGCACTACGGCGCCCGCATGGCCTTCGGTCCGGGCGGTCGCGACCTGTACATCGCCCTGGGCGAGAACAACCAGCGGCCCACGGCTCAGCAGCTCGATCATCTGCAAGGCAAAGTGGTCCGGATACGGCCCGACGGCTCCGTGCCCAGGGACAACCCTTTCCGGAGCAACCGCCAGGCAAGGGCCGAGATCTGGAGCTACGGCCACCGCATCCCGCAAGGGATGGCCTGGAACCCCTGGAGCAACGAGCTCTGGGTGGCCGAGCACGGTCCGCAAGGCGGGGACGAGCTGAACCGCATCCAGCCCGGCGCCAACTACGGCTGGCCCCTGGCCACCCACGGCATCAACTACAACGGCCAGCCCATCCCCGAGGCGCGTCAGGAGCCCGTGCCCGGCCTGGTCGAGCCCTTCCATTATTGGTCGGTCTCGCCCGCCATCAGCGGCCTGGCCTTTTATGACGCGGACCGCGTGCCGGCCTGGCGGCACAGCGTTTTCGTGGGGGCCTTGAAGGAACAGGCTCTGATACGCCTGCAACTGGATGAGGAAGACGGCCGCGTGGTGGGCGAAGAACGCCTGCTCCAGGACCTGGGGGCGCGCATCCGCGACGTGCGCGTGGGACCCGACGGCTGGCTGTACGTGCTGACCGACGAGCGCGACGGCCAGTTGCTGCGCGTGCGCGCTGCACCTTGAAGGCGGTATTTCAGAGCGGTTTCAGGCTGCGCGTGGCGGCGGATTTCTTCCCTGATGACCGGCTGGACTACAGCGCGAAATCGACTGTCCGCCTGGGAATCCCTCATGAGAAAGCCCGGACAAACAGCGTGCGCCATCAGTCCGGGCCTGCAAAAGCCGAAGCCGACTTATTTGATCAGCGTAACCGGCACATTGACCAGGCTGAGCACCTTGGTGGTCACCGAACCCAGCACCAGGCCGGGCAGGGCGCTCAGACCGCGGGTGCCCATCACGATGTGGTCGATGCCATGGCGCTCCGCGTAGTCCTTGATGGTCTGGGCGGCGTTGCCGGCGATGATGTTTTCCTTCACGCGCAGGGACTGGTCGGCCAGCACCGAGCGGGCGGGAATCAGGGCATTATTGCCTTCGTCCTGGTAATAGGCCTGCAGCACGTCCTCGGAAAAGAAGCGTTTGACATTGCCTGACACGATGGGCGTGGGCACGGCCAGCAGGTGCAGCGTGGCTTCGGGCTTGTGGGCCAGCATGGCCGCGGCGGCCTGGACGGCGCGGGTGGAAGCATCGGAACCATCGACCGGAACGAGAACATTCAGCATAGACACCTCTTGATTGGTTTTTAACTGTTTAAGCCTGAAACACTTAGTTGTCATATGCACATTACCGAATAAGCAGTTGGATATACTTGATCGACATCAATGCATACGCTTATTTACCCAAAGCTGTTCTATCATAACCGTATCATCACGAAGTGAATGCCACATAGCGATCTATGTGGGAAACGACGCATGCGCAGCATTCACACGAGCCCCGGCCCGTTCCTGCGCCTGCTTTACAAGGGAGATGCCCAATGAAATTGAAACACCTGCTGGTCTGTGCATCGCTGATGACCATCGGTTTCGGCGCGCAGGCTGCCGAGCCCACCTTCGAGTCCGTCAAGGACATCCTGACCAAGAACGCCTGTCTGGCGTGTCACGCCGTGGACAAGAAGGTCGTGGGCCCAGCCTATCAGGAAGTCGCCGAAAAGCGCAAAGGCGACCCCGCCAATGCCGAACTGCTGGCCCAGCACATCCGCCAGGGCAGCAAGGACGTGTACGGTCCCATGCCCATGCCGCCAAACCCCGGCATTTCCGACGACGACATCAAGAAAGTCGTGGAATGGATCATGGCCGGCGCCGCGCAGTAAGAGCAATACCGGACAAAGGAAAACGGACACCAGGAGGTGTCCGTTTTCTTTTGAAGGCAAGCCGCGGCGCCGCCTGCAGCCTTAGGCCTTGCGCTCATCCTTCATGATGCGGGCGTAATGGGCGGGCTGGAAGCGCCAGGCCAGCACGGCCACGGCCAGAACCAGGACGCAATGCAGCATCCAGGCTGCATTGAACCCGCCGCTATATTCGCGCAGCCAGGCGCTGATCATGGGAAACAGCGAGGCAATCGGAAAGCCGCCGCCCTGCATCAGGGCGCTCAAGGTGCCGGCGCGGGCGGCATCGCCGAAATGGTCCAGCGCCACCAGCAGCACCAGCGAAAAGCAGCCGCCCAAGCCTATGCCGATGATGACGCCCCACAAATAGGGCGCCGTATCGGGCATCCAGGCAAAAGCCGCGAAGCCAATCAGTTGAAACACCAGCGCCAGCCAGATCCAGGCGCGCCTGTCCTTGTTCCTGGCAGCCAGCGTGGGCAGCAGAAAGGCCGCCACGGCCTGCGCCACCGACAGCAGGGCCACCAGCGTGCCGCTGGCCGCCAGGCTCCAGCCGTGATCCTGATAGAAGGTGGCCAGCCAGGTGACCAGCGACGCGTAGCCGCCATTGATCAGGCCAAAGCACAGCATCAGCGACCAGGTGCGCGGCCGGCGCAGCAGCTCCAGCGAGGGCAGGGCGCCCGCGGCGCCGCGCACCGCGGGCGGCACGACCTTCCAGGCAATCCACAAGGCCACGCTGATGGGCAGCGCCCAGAAGGCCAGCGCGATGCGCCAGCTGTCCGACAAGGCGCTGACCAGGGGCGTGATCTGCGCGCCCAGGGCGCCGCCGCCCATCAGCGTGGCGGAATACACGCCCGTCACCTGGGCGATATGGTTGGGAAACTGCTCCTTGATGATGCCGGGCATGACGGCCTGCAACATGGCCACGCCGGCTCCGCACAGCAGGGCCGTGGAGATCAGGCTCAGGCCGTTGGGCACGATCCAGCGCAGCGCGCAGCCCAGGCAAAGTATGATCAGCGACACCATGACGACATGGCGCACGGACAGCACGCGGCGCACCGAGGGCATGCAGAAGGCGCCCAGCCCCATGATCATCATGGGCAGCAAGGTCAGCCAGGCCATGTCGCCCAGGGCCATGCCCAGACCTTCGGCCACGTCCCGCGCCAAGGTGCCGCTGGACGTGAGGAAGGGCCGCAGGTTCAGGCCGACGAGAATGACGAACGCCAGCCAGAGTCCCTGGGCGCGGGGTGAAACGGAAGAGGTCATGAAATAAAGGTCAGTAGACTGATTAAAACGGTACTGTACACGCTTCGGGGATCACGGTCTTGCGCCGGCCTGCTCCAGGATGGCGGCCGTGGCGTGCTGCTCGCGCTGGCGCGCCAGCGACAGGGGACGGACTCCTTGGCCGTCGGGCAGGTTCACATCGGCCCCGCCTTTGATCAGGTCGCGCACCACCTGCTGGTGAGCAGGGCCGCCGTCGGACAGGACGATGGCCTCGTGCAGGGCTGTCCAGCCCAGGCGATTGACGTGATTGGGGTCCACCCCGGCCTTGAGCAGTTCGCGCACCACCTCCACGTGGCCGTGCTCGGCCGCCGGAATCAGCGCGGTGCCGCGATAGCGGTTGACGCTGCGCACGTCCGCCCCGTTGCGCAGCGTCATGCGCAGGATCTCCAGCCGGCCTTCCGCGCCCGCCACCAGATAGGGCGTGTCATGAATGGCATCCGCCTGGTTCACGTCGGCGCCGGCGCGTATCAGTTGCGCCGCAATCTCCACATGGTTGAGCCAGGTTGCGCGCAGCAGGGGACTTTGCCCCTGGTGATCGGGTATGTTGACCGCCTTGCGCCCGTCCGGCCGCTCCAGCAACTCCCGCACCTTGGGGCTGTCGCCCTGTTCGACGGCTTCCAGCAAAGCGGTCTGCGACCAGGCGCTGCCGCCGCCCAAGGCCAGAGCCAGCGCCAGCGCCCACAATGCGCGTCTGCTGATGCGGATCATCTTGAACTCCTGTTCATTGCAGTGAATACACTCGGATCTGTCCGGCCATTAATAGCATAGATCACCTCCGACCCCGATATGTGAAAGGCCATACGTCCTATTACAGGAGGTACGATTGGGTTTCGCCGTCCAGCTCGGGATTGTTGATCAGCCGATCCAGCTCCGAGCGCAGATAGTCCACGAATACCCGTGTTTTCTGGGGAATCATGCGCGATGGCAGCAGGGCCATGATGGGAAAAGGCGTGAACTCCCAGTCCGGCAAGACCCGTTCCAGGCGGGCGCCATCCGTGTCCAGGTAGCGTTCAATCAACGAGGAGGCCGCGATGCCCATGTGGCGCACTGCCAGCTTGCGCATCATGATGGCATTGTTGATGGTGACCGGGCCGCTGATCACGGCATCGTAACGCTCCTGGTTCGGACCGCGCAGCGTCCACACCTTGTCGCTTTCGTCATGGCTGGCGCAGATGCAGGTATGCGCGGACAGCTCGGACGGATGCTGAGGGCGGCCGTGGCGGTCCAGATAGGTACGCGACGCATACAGGCCCAGGTGGATCTGCCCCAGGACAGTGGCCACGGTATTGGAGTCGGGCTGGGGGCCGACGCGAATCACGCAGTCGTAGTTGTCGGACTGCAGATCGATATGGCGGATGTTCAGGTCGCAGTCCAGCTCGATGTCCGGGTATTTCTGGCGAAAGCCATGGATGACGGGCGGCATGAACACAATGCTGAAACTGGCGGGAATCGAGACCCGCAAGCGCCCCCTGGGGGACTGCGCCACGTCGAGCAACTGTTCATGCGCCAGCCGCGCCTGCTCCACGATGGCCAGACAGCGCTCGAAGTAGATCTGCCCGGCCTCGGTGACATCCACATTGCGGGTGCTGCGCTTGAGCAGGGCCACGCCCACTTCTTTTTCCAGTTCGCGGATGCGCCGGGACACGGTGGAAACCGGCATGCCCAGCGCCTCGGCGGCGCGGGTGAAATGGCGCGCCCGCGCCACCTCCACGAAGATGGCGATATCGTTCAGCAGGGGGCCGGCAGTGATGTTGCTGCTCATTGGGATTGTTCCATGAATGGAAATATATTTGCAATATTAAGGGTTTTTCCTAGGTTCGGAAAAGCTCATACTTCATCCAACGATTCGGAAATGATCTGACTCCGAATCTTTCTTAAACGAATAGTTAGAGTTGGAGTGAATTATGAAAAGCATTGCACGCACCGCCATCCTGGGTCTTTCTCTGAGCGCCGCCGCCCTGATGGGCACCGCCAACGCCGCCAGCGCAGCGCAAGGCGAACAGCTGGACTACCCCGTCATCGCTGCAAGCGCCTCCCAGAGCAGCCAGCAAATTCAGCAGGAACTGGCCGACGCCCAAGCCAAGGGCCTGGCCAGCGCCGGCGCCATGAACGACTATCCTCAGCTGTCGCAAGGCACCAAGCTGACCCGCGAACAAGTCGCGGCCTCGACCAACGAGTGGAACAGCACTCACGGCGACTTCGTGGCATTCTAAGCCAGACGGTTCTGCGCAGGTTCCGACAGCGCCCCGCAAGGGGCGCTGTTTTTTTTTGCACCGCCCATCCTGCTCCAGAGGGCGGCCCGCCTGACGTGTTGACCTTGCCACGGTAGCAAACCCTAGAGTGCAATTTCTTTCTTAAAGAAGTTGGAGTGAATCATGAAAAGCATTGCACGTTCCGTCATCCTGGGTCTTTCTCTGAGCGCCGCCGCCCTGATGGGCGCCGCCCACGCCGCCGGCGCAGGGCAGGATGTCGGCGAGCATCTGGACTACCCCGTCCTGCAGACCGCGTCCAGCAAGAGCAGACAGCAAGTCATGCAGGAGCTGGCCGACGCTCGCGCCAAAGGCCGGCTCGAGGCCGGCGCCATGAACGATTATCCTCAGATCTTGTATGGTTAAGGTGTCGGGGTGGAGGGACACTGTGAACTATCGGCCATCGCCGGACCGACACTGCGAGAACTCTCCTGCCCCACCCATCATCGTCGATAAGGAACTGAGCGGCGCTGTTCCTTGAACCGCGACCGCCGATCTGAACGCAAGTTAACGAGCCCGATGGCGTACACCCCGACATTGTTCATAATGCGCTCAGGAGGTGCTCCCATGCAAACGACTAGGCTTTATATCGGCGCCGATGTCGCCAAGGCTGACGTGGTCATCAGCGTAGCGGGCGAACGGCCCTGCACCATTGCCAACACGGCGGCTGGTATTACGCGCTGGTTAAAGACGGTGCCCGAACAGGCTCAAATTGCGATGGAGTCAACGGGCCGTTATCACGCCTTGCTGGCTCAGTTGGCTCATCTTCATGGCCTGACGGTGTTTATTCTGAACGCTCGCGACGTCTTTTACTATGCGCGGGCCTTGGGCAGCCGGGGCAAGACCGACAGCCTTGATGCCGAGGTGATTGCCCGCTACCTGCAAGAGCATCAATCCAGCTTGCAGGCCTGGCAACCGCTCAGCATCCAACAGCAACAGCTACGCCAGCTGCTGTCTCGTCGCGCTCAAGTCATCGCTCACCAGGGCGCCTTACGTCAGGCGTTTGCGGATGTGGATGTATCGGGTGTGGATATCCACGCGTTGCAGCAGGGGTTTGAGGCTGTTCTGGCTTCAATGGATCGGCCAATACAGCGCTTGATTGCCGGCGATCCACAGCTCGAACAGGGGTATCAACGCTTGCGCAGCGTCACGGGCATTGGCCAGCAGACAGCGTCCGTGTTAACGGAGCTGCTCAATCGTATCCCCTTCGCCAACGCGGATGCCTTGGTGGCGTATAGCGGATTGGATCCCCGACCCAATGACTCCGGGGCCAAACGAGGACGTCGCCGTATCAGCAAGCGTGGGCCAGCCCTGCTGCGCCGACAACTGTACTTGGCAGCGATGTCGGCGTGCCGTAGTACGGCATGTAAACCGCTGTATGAGGCGTATCGAGCTCGAGGCCTGGCGGGCACAGAGTCGATTGTGATTCTGGCGCGCAAGCTGTTGCGCATCGCCTATGCGGTATGGAAAAGCGGACAAGCCTTCGATCCATCCAAGTTATTGCCTAAAACGACTTGACCCAAACCATAGAACCTCGCAGGGCGGCACGCTGAGCCGTGAACAGGTGGCGGCAGAGGTCAGGCAATGGCATGGCAGGCACGACCACTTCGTGGCCTACTAAATCCAGACCTGCCTGGTCCGGCACACGCAGCGCCCAGGAAAGGGGCGCTGTTTTTCTGCTGCACACCCAGTCTGAGAGAAGGCCTCCGGCTTTTTCTCGTAGGTGTTGACCTTCCCATCGGGTCAAGCTCTAAAGTGGAATCATCCAAGACATCTCATAGGTGATTCTCATGACAACAAGCACTTCGGACAACGGCTCGCGCCTGACGCTGGGCGTGGAGGGCATGACGTGCGCCTCCTGCGTCAGCCGGGTGGAGAAGATCATCGCCAAGGTCCCCGGCGTGCGGCAGGCCCAGGTGAACCTGGCCACGCAGAAGGCAACCGTGGATTTCGACGGAGCGCCGCCTGTACAGGAAATCATCCAGGCCGTGGAAAAAGGCGGCTACCACGTGCCTTCCCAGGAAGTGGTTCTGGATGTGCAGGACATGACTTGCGCTTCCTGCGTGGGCCGCGTGGAAAAAGCGCTGCTGAAGGTGCCCGGCGTGCAGGCCGCGACGGTCAACCTGGCCACCGGCAAGGCTCACGTGCAGAGCCTGCAAGGCGTGGCGGCCGGCGCTCTGATCGAGGCCGTGGGCAAGGCGGGCTATCCGGCCAGACAGGCAAGCGCAGCAGCCGCCAACGACCCGGCCGAGCGCGCCCGGCAGGCCTACGACACCATACGCAAGCGCTTCTGGCTGGCGGCTGCGCTGGGCTTGCCCGTATTCATCCTGGAGATGGGCGGGCACATGGTGCCGGCTTTCCACCATTGGGTGGGAGAGGCCATAGGCACCCGGAACAGCTGGCTGCTGCAGTTCGTGCTGACCACTCTGGTGCTCCTGTTCCCGGGACGCGAGTTCTACACCAAAGGCATCCCGGTGCTGCTGCGCGGCGCGCCGGACATGAATTCGCTGGTGGCCGTAGGCACGCTGGCCGCCTATCTGTTCTCCATCGTCACGACGTTTTTCCCGCAGTGGCTGCCGCAAGCCTCGCAGCACGTCTACTATGAGGCGGCCGCCGTCATCGTGGCGCTGATCCTGCTTGGCCGGCTGATGGAAGCGCGCGCCAAGGGCCGCACCTCTGAAGCCATCCAGCGCCTGCTCAGCCTGCAGCCGCCGACGGCCCGCGTACGCCGCAACGGCCAGGAAGTGGAAGTGCCGCTGGAGGAGCTGCAGACCGGCGAGCGCGTCGTGGTGCGTCCGGGCGAACGCATCCCCGTGGACGGCCAGGTCGTGTCCGGGCAGAGCTACGTCGATGAATCCATGGTGACCGGCGAGTCCGTGCCGGTGTCCAAGGCGGCGGGCGACTCCCTGATCGGCGGCACCGTCAACCAGAAAGGCTCCCTCGAATTCGACGCCACGGCCGTGGGACAGGACACGGTGCTGGCCCACATCGTCTCCATGGTCGAGCAGGCGCAGGGCTCCAAGCTGCCCATCCAGGCCATCGTGGACAAGATCACGCTCTGGTTCGTGCCCGCCGTCATGGGGCTGGCGGCGCTGACCGCCATCGTCTGGCTGATCTTCGGCCCTTCGCCCGCGCTCAGCTTCGCACTGGTCAACGCCGTGGCCGTGCTGATCATCGCCTGCCCCTGCGCCATGGGCCTGGCCACGCCGACCTCCATCATGGTGGGCACCGGCCGGGCGGCGCAAGCCGGCGTGCTGTTCCGCAAGGGCGACTCTTTGCAGGCGCTGCGCGACGTCAAGGTCGTGGCGGTGGACAAGACCGGCACCCTGACCAAGGGCTCGCCCGAACTGACCGACTTCATCGGCGCACAGGGAGAAGATGAATCCGCCGTACTGGCTGCGATCGCGTCGCTGGAGAACCACTCCGAACACCCCATTGCGCAAGCCATCGTCACCGCCGCCCGCGGCAAGGGGCTGGAGCTGCCGCAGGCCGAGCAGTTCGAATCCTTGACCGGGCTGGGCGTGGCCGCCCGCATCGGCGGCGAGCAATGGCACGTCGGCGCCGACCGCCTGATGGCCCGGTTGGGGGCGGACCTGTCCGCCTTCACGCAACAGGCCCAATCGCTGGCCCAGGAAGGCAAGACGCCCATGTACGCGGCTCGCGGAAACAAGGTGGTCGCCTTGCTGGCGGTAGCCGATCCCATCAAGGACACCACGCCCCAAGCCATCGAGGACCTGCATGCGCGCGGCATCAAGGTGGTGATGATCACCGGCGACAACCGCCATACCGCGCAGGCCATTGCGCGCCGCTTGAACATCGACGAGGTCGTGGCCGAAGTGATGCCCGAAGGCAAGGTCAAGGCCGTGGAATCGCTGCGCCAGGCGCACCAGCACCTGGCTTATGTCGGCGACGGCATCAACGACGCGCCCGCCCTGGCGGTGGCCGACGTGGGCATTGCCATCGGGACGGGCACGGACATTGCCATCGAGGCGGCGGACGTGGTGCTGATGTCCGGCGACATGCGCGGCGTGGTCACGGCGATCTCGCTCTCGCACGCCACTTTGCGCAACATCCGGCAGAACCTGTTCTGGGCCTTCGCCTACAACGTGGCCCTGATACCGGTGGCGGCCGGCGCCCTGTACCCCTTCGGCGGCCCCTTGCTCTCGCCGGTATTCGCGGCCGGCGCCATGGCCTTGTCCAGCGTATTCGTGGTCACCAACTCCTTGCGCCTGCGCCGCGTGTCGCTGCCGTAAGCGCGAAACGCCTGTTCGCCGTGGGCGGGCAGGCGTTCTTTCTCTTTGTCCGATGTATTTCCGTGCCTGACTTCCAACTTAATAAGACCGTCATAAAGCTGCACGATGATGTGCGCTTGGCCTCTTTTGATGGAAACAAGCATGCAAGAATCTCGGAAGTCACATCTTTGGGCAGGCAATCCCTGGACGTCGGGCGGTATCCGCGCCAAAGCGCTCGCCATGCTCGTCGCCGGCGCCTTAAGCGCTTGTGGCGACCGCGGTCCCGACGGCAGCGGAGTCCCGCTCGCCGAGCCGGGTCAGCCTGAAGCCAGACCGCTTGAACGGGCCATCCTGCACATCAACGGCCTCCACGCCAACCGGGACAGCCAACGCAAGACGCTGAAACTGCTGAACGCCTCCAACGAGCGCGTGAACGTATCGGTGGATGCAGGGGGCTTTCCACGAGTCACCGCCGCGTTTGCTGAACTGGCTGCGAAGTCCGGGAATGTGCTCAAGCTGCATGCGGGCGACGCCCTGACCGGCACCTTGTATTTCAGCCGGGCAGCGGGAAATCGGCGAGCCGGATGCGGCCATGATGAACACCGTCTGCTTTGACGCCTTCACGCTGGGCAACCACGAATTCGACAAAGGCGACACGGAACTTCGCCAATGGCTGGAACTGCTGAACTCGCAGCAATGCCGGACGCCTGTGCTTAGCGCCAACGTCCGCTTCGGCGAGAACTCGGCCTTGAACCCCCGCCGCGCCGACGGCATGGTCAAGCCCTACACCATCATCGAGCGCGACGGCCAGCAGATCGGCATCGTGCGCCTGACCATCGGCGGCAAGACCAAGGCTTCATCCAGCCCTGATCCTGACACCACCTTCGAAGATGAAGTCGTGGCCGCCCAGCAAGCCATCGACAAGCTGCGCGACCAAGGCGTCAACAAGATCGTGCTGCTGAGCCATCTGGGCTACGACTACGAAAAACAGGTGCTGGCCCAGCTTTCCGGCGTGGACGTGCTGATCGGCGGCGACTCCCACACCTTGCTGGGTCCCGACGCCTTGACCCAATATGGCATTGGCACGCCGGGCGGCGCCTACGGCGAAGCGCTCAAGAACCGGGACGGCGAAACCGTATGTATCGCCCAGGCCTGGGAATACTCGCAAGTGGTGGGAGAGCTCAAAGTCAGCTTCGATGAGAAAGGCCGGGTCACGGCCTGCGGAGGCACGCCGCACGTCCTGATTGGCGACGACTTCCAGATTGATGGCGCCGCCGTTCAAGGCGCCGACCTGGCCGCCATCCAGGCCGATGCGGCCGCCAGCGGTTTCCTGCGTATCACCGCCCCTGACGCCGCAGCCGCCGGCATCCTGAAGCCTTATCAGGAAAGCGTGGAGATCTACAAAGAGACCGAAGTGGCCAATGCGCCCATCGTGCTGTGCACGCGCCGCGTCCCCGGCGGTCCTGGCTCCGTCGACTATGGCCGCTCAGGACCCATATGCAACGCCGAAGGCAGCGTCAGCGCTCGCGGCGGCGACATCCAGCAACTCGTCGCCCAGGCCTACCTGGACGTCGCCGGCCAGCAATACGGCGGCGCCGACTGCAGCCTGCAGAGCGGCGGGGGAGTGCGCGTGCCGCTGGAAGGCCGCGTCACCGCGGCCAAGGTCATCGAAGTGCTTCCTTTCGACAATAAGCTCTGGAAACTCCGCATCAGCGGGGCCGAAGCCAAAGCCATGATCGAAGATGGCCTGGAAGCGGTATTCGGGCCGAACGGCAGCACGGGGCCTTATCCCTATGCTGGCGGTCTGCGTTGGGACGTCGATGCCCGGCAAGCCAAGGGCTCGCGCGCCAGCAACTTTGAAGTGCTCGATCGCAATTCGAAAACCTGGCTGCCGCTGGACGAGGCCCGCATGTATGACTTGTTCGTGCTGAGCTTCAACGCCACGGGGGGCGATGGTTATGCGACGCTGGCCAATGTGCCCGCCGAACGTCGCTTCGACGTAGGGGTGCAGGACGCGGATGTGCTTCAAAATTACATCGAGGCCCTGGCCCCTGACAGCACGGGACTGCCAGCGATCCAACGCCTGGATCATTCGCTGTACAGCACCAAGTCATTCATCGGGCCTGCGGGGCACTGAACCGCCTATAGCCACTCCGAGGCCGTACCCGCAGGGCGGGGCCTTTCGGCTTCGCCCTGCGGGTGCATGTCGTAAGCAGCCGGGAGAAAGCCCGATCAGGCTTTGAGGATGTAGCGCAGGATCTCCACGATCTGCTCGGGAGTGGTGGCCCAGGCCTGGGCGCTGGCGTCCACCTCCTTGAGCGGGTGGATGATGTCTTCGGCGTGCAGGGTCACGTAGGGCTTGCCCAACGCCGCACAGTAGCCGGCGTCAAAGGCCGCGTTCCATTGCTTGTACTTGTCCCCGAAACGCACCACCACCAGGTCGGCCTTCTCGATCAGCGTCTTGGTGCGGATGGCGTTGACCTTGGAGGACTTGTGGTCGCGCCAGAACGAGACGCTGTCCGGCCCCAGGTGGTCGCCCGCGGCGTCGCTGGCGTCATGGTCCGTGACCGGCGCGGTGAACGTGATGTCCAGTCCGGCGGCCTTGGCGCCCTTGGCGATCTGCTCGCGCCAGTCGGTGTGGATTTCGCCGGACAGGTAGACGGTAAAGCTCATGTTTCGCTCCATAACAAAAAGCCGGGTTGGCCCTGTCAGGGGGCGCCCGGCGCATTCAAGCACGGCCAACAGTAGCACGTCCCGCCGGCCCGGGACAGGCCGCGCGCCTGATAGCGCTTATCACCAGCCCAGGTGATGAGCCTGCTCCAGCGCCCGATGGCGCTGCTCCTCGTCGGCGTGCAGATAGATATTGGTGGTGGCGATGGACTCATGGCCCAGGGTGTCGCGGATGACGCGCAGATCCATGCCCTGGTTAGCCATGTGCGAGCCTGCGGAGTGTCGCAGCCAGTGCGCCGACGCCTGCTCCAGCACGCGCGCCTGCGCCTCGCGCTCCGGATGGCGTTCGCGCAGGGCCTGGGCCGCCTGCACGAACACCTGCTTGACCAGCACATGCGCCATGGCGCGGCTCAGGTGCTTGTCCGAGGCCCCGGCCGACATCAGCAGAGGCTGCGTTTCCAGCGCATGCGGCGGCCCCTCCAGGCCATGGGCCTGCCTATAGCGCAACAGCTCCTGCATCAGTTCCTGCGTCATGGGTATGCGGCGGATCTTGTCGCCCTTGCCACGCACCTGCAGCCACCATTGCTCCCGTCCCTGGGTATCGATCCGCGCGGACACATCGGCCATGCGGGCCTGGACCAGCTCGGAAATCCGCAAGGCTCCGCCGTACAGCACTGAAACCAGCCAGCGCAGCCGCGCCTTGTGCCGCCGGGCGGCCCTGTCCTCTTCGGGCAAAGCGCGTATCCAGTCCTGCACCCAGCACCATTGCTCCGCGGTCAGATAGCGCTGCACGTCCCGCGCCGGCCGGGCGCTGCCGCGTTGACGCGACAGGGCCAGGGGATTGCCGGCAAGGTAGCCGGCCTGTACCAGCCAGGAAAACAAGGCGTTCAGGATCAGCATGGCCTGATTGCGGCTGGCATCAGACAAGGGACCGGCGAAAGGACGCCAGGCGGGGTGATGCCGCGCCGGCCGGCCCCCGCCCTGGATCACCCAGCGCTCGGCCGGCTGAGGATCGGCCAGGAAGTCCCGATAGGCCATGATGTCTTCATGGCTCAGAGAGGAAAGCGGCTTGTGGCGCTCCACCACGGACCACAACAGCAGCCGCTCCGCTTCCTTGCGGTAGTTGGCATAGGTGCGCGGATTGCCCGCGTAACGGACCAGCCATCCGCGCAAGGCATCGATATCCGTCTGCGCCTCGATCTGGGCACGGCCGCCCAGGGCCCGATTGAGACCGTTGCGTCCGTCGAATTGGGCCAGCAGCTGGGAAATGCCATCGGCGCGGACTGGGGAGGGCGGGAGAGGGGGCGAATTCATTACAAAAATAGGCGGAAGCGGGGACGTGAAAGCAAACCATGCAGCCGTCTTCCCATGCATCGGCAACGGGCTCAGAGACGGCACTTGGGGCCTGTGATTAGCTACTTGGCGCTTAATATTTGACATTATAAAGCTAATGTCAAATTTAAGGATACAAAACATTATAAACTCAATATAATACGTTGTATTATTAATTAGATTTCCTTGAACAAGCTGAAAATGCTCCCAAACCCGCTTTCCGAAGGCCAAGTGCTGGCCGATGTCGCCGATTTGCGCGAACGCTTCAGCCATACCCAGACGCTGTACCGGGAAGTGGCTGCCTTGCTGTTTTTCCGTTACGGGATCACGCCCACGGCCAACAAGCTGTATCAACTGGTGCGCAAAGGCAGCATGAGCGCGCCCGCCGAGGCCTTGCAGGCTTTCTGGCAGGATTTGCGGGAAAAAAGCCGGGTCAGGCTGGACCTGGCCGACATTCCGGAAGAATTGCAAGCCCTGACGGGAGAACTGCTGGGCAAAATCTGGCGGCAAGCCTTGGAACAATCCCGCCTGGAACTGCAGGCATATCAGGCCCAGGCGGACGAACGCGTACAGCAGGCGCAGCAACAAGCGCAGGAGGCCGCCAAAACGCTGCAGGCTGAACAGCAGGCCAGGCAGACGAGCGAACAGGCTCTGGCCCGGCAACAGCAGCAAGTCCAGGACTTGCGCGAGGAACTGGCCGCCCTGGGCCAGGACTTACGCCATGCCGCGCTGCGCCAGGAAGAACTGGAAGATGAAAAGGCCGCCGTCCAGCAGGAGTTGCGCCGGCAAAGCGAACAGTTCACCCAGGACTTGGGACAACTGCAGAAGTCCATGGAACTGACAGAGGAGCGCGCGCAAGCCAGCGAACGACGCGCGCTGCTCGAAATCGACAAAGAACGATCTGTCCAGGCCCGGCTGCGCCAGCAGTTGGAACAAGCGGAACAGGCGCAGCGCGAACAGCGCCGGCAAAGCGAGGCCGAACAACGCGCCTTACAGGAACAATTGCAAGCCATGCGCCAGGATCTGGGGCAGGAGCAGGGCGAGCGGCGCGCCATGCAGGCGGCGCTGGATTTCAGCAACGGCCTGGCCAGGGAAATGCAGACCGAACTGCAATTGACCCGTACCCGCTGCGCCTTGCTGGAGCGCGAAAAAGAAGACCTGCACGACCACGTGCTGGCCCTGCGCGCCAAGCTGGAACAGATCCAGGCGGAGCGACCCGTACGCCTGAAACGCCGTCCCATCCGCAACGCCGACGACGCAGACTGAACGAGGGGTGACTGATACGCCAGGGTTCCGGAACATCTGCCTGACAGCGCACTCATGCTAAGCTTGCGCGATGGGGCATATGAACGGATACGCGACATGACGCTGCGGCGGATTCTGCAAAACTGGCTGCTGGCACTGGGCATCATCATGATGGCCTGGACGCTGCACGCCGGCTTCGCCGCGCAAGCCCAGGCCGGTCCAGTGCCGGCCCATGCATCCGCCCCTCACCACTCCCAGGTCGATAGCTCCCAACATCGCTCCCCAGGCGGCTCGCACTGTGCTACGCCCGTACACATGACCTGCTGCCCCTGCGTGCCGTTTCATCCTTCGATGCCTCGTCTGGCCGCTGCCGACGCGGACTACCCCCCGGCGCCGCGGCGCCTCGGTTTCCGTTCGCGCCTGATCGGGCCGGCCCTGCCGCCTCCGCGTCTTTCCTGACCAGGCGCCTTGGCGCCAACTCACCGCATGCTGATACCTCCATGCGCTGGTCGCGCATGGGGCCCGGATCGTGCCTTGCCGGCATGATCGCCTTGCCACGATTTTCAGGAAAGACCATGAATCGACGCGAACTCTTCAAACTGGCGCTGGGCGCCAGCCTGCTGAACAGCCTGCCCCGGCGCGCCTTTGCCCAGGGCATGGGACACCACGGATCCATGACCATGGACATGGGGTCCGGTCACGAGACCTTGATGGCGGTGGATCGCATGCCCGGCGGGCAGACGCTGCGCCCGTTGCCGACGCTGACCAACGCCGCCGCGCGACCCGGCCGTTTCCAGGCGCGCCTGACCGCTGCCCGCCATCACGTCATCCTGGCGGACGGCAGGCAGACCGAGGCCTGGCTGTACAACGGCCAATTGCCCGGTCCCCTGATCGAGCTGACGGAAGGGGATGAAGTCGATATCGAATTCGTCAATCAGCTGGACCAGGCCACCACCATCCACTGGCACGGCTTGCCGGTGCCGCCCGACCAGGATGGCAACCCGCAGGACGCCGTTCCCGCCGGCCAGAGCCGTCATTACCGGTTCACCTTGCCCAAAGGGTGCGCCGGCACCTATTGGTATCATCCTCATCCGCACGGCAAGAGTGGCGAGCAGGTGGCGCACGGCCTGGCAGGCGCCTTGATCGTCCGGACGCCCGACGACCCTCTGCGCCAGGCCAGGGAGCAGCACTGGTTGATCAGCGACCTGCGGCTGGACACGGAAGGCCGCATCCCCGCCAATACCCCGCTGGACTGGATGAACGGCCGGGAAGGGCAGTTCGTCCTGGTCAATGGCCAGCGGCAGCCGCGCATCACGGTCAGTACCAGCGAGCGCATCCGCCTCTGGAACGCCTGTTCGGCCCGATACCTGCGCCTGCACGTGCCGGGCGCCCGGCTGATCCAGGTCGGCGCCGACGGCGGCCTGCTGGAAGCCCCGCTGCCCGCCACCGGCGAACTGCTCCTGGCTCCCGCCGGGCGGGCGGAATTCTTCCTGGAGGCCGGGCAGTCCGGCGCGACCACGTTGCAGGCCTTGTACTACGACAGGCAGAAGATGATGGTCCAGGAGGAGCCCCACACCTTGACCTTGGCCGACCTGGACATACAGGCGCATCCGCTGATCCTGCCGGAACAGTTGCGATTCATGGCCGCCGTGCCCGCCGGTCAGCCGCAAGCCCGCGTGGTATTCAGTGAGGTCATGGAAATGGACCATGCCATGGCAGGGCAGGGGAACGGGCACGGCATGAGCGGCGAACACGCGGAATCGCCGCAGGGAATGGGCCACATGCCGGACATGGCGTCCTTGCAGCGCATGTTCCGGGTCAACGACAAGGTTTTCGACATGGAACGGATCGACCTGCGCTGCCCGGCGGGCCAGTGGCAGCACTGGCAGGTGGTCAACGATTCCCACATGGACCATCCATTCCACCTGCATGGCGTCCAGTTCCAGGTGCTCTCCCGGGACAACGGCGGCAAGGCGGCCCCGGAACCATTGCGCGCCTGGCGGGACACCGTCAACCTGCGGCCCAAGGAGGCCATCACCCTGGCTTTCCGCCAGGACTGGCCCGGCCTGCGCATGTTCCACTGCCACATCCTGGAACATGAGGACCTGGGCATGATGGCGCAACTGATGGTGGAATGATCCACCCCGGCTGAGGGAGCGAAGCCCCCGCGCCACAGTTCGATGAGTCGGCCGCCAGCCTGACCGCGGCCGGCTCAGTCGCATGCCCTTTGAATGTTAAAAGATAGTTGTTTTTTTCTAAACCAATAGAAAAATAGATAAATAATCTAGAATGTAGATAAAACTGCAACCCTGCCCGTATTTGCCGCCATGACTCCACCTTACTTGGGCTATGCTGCTCTCATCCATCACTATCGGTTGCAAGTTCCGCCCTTGCTCAGCATCTGGTCGGTGACAGACAAAGCCGTCGAGTCCCGCACACTCCAGCCTAATGGCGAAGAGCGTATCGAACTGCCTCGACAACGTGTCCGCGGCGGCGCCTGCCTTGCCGACCGGCTCACCTTCGCGTTCAAACGCGAAACGTTGAACCTGACGGTCCTGGCAGCCCTGTTTGATCAGCCCGGCGTCCTGCAGGAATTGCAGGCTTGGCTTGCAGCCAAGCCATCGTCCAAGTACGCACGCAGCGCCGGCCACTTGGCCAAATGGCTGACAGGGCACATCTTCGACTACCGCTTGCCCAAGGGGTGTCCACGTGTGCCGTTGCTCGATCCAGCCGCCTATGTCACGGGCCCTGGCAGGTCATGCTCTACATTCGGCATCTTGCACAATCTGCTGGGCGATGTCTGGTTCAGCCCTCTGATCCGACGCACGCCCCGCTTGCAAAACATGCTTTCAGCAAAACTGGCTGAACAGGTCAAGGCAAGCTTTCAGACCATAGAGCCCGAAATGCTGTCACGTGCGGTCGACTACCTTTACCTATCCGAGACCCGCTCCACTTATGGCATCGAAGACGAAGTACCTGATCACCATCGCGCAATGCGTTTTCGGCACCTCCTCGAACAGGCCGGCGAGCCCGGCCCATTGACCGAAGTGCAACTGGGCGAATGGCAAGCCCAAGTGATTGATCCCCGTTGCGCGGAGTATCACTATCGACAAGGGCAGAATTGGCTGTCCAGGCCTGGCAGGTTTCGCAACATCGCCGACTTCATCCCGCCGCCAGCCGAACATGTCCATGCCATGATGGCAAGCGTGGCTGAGCTGGCCCAAAGCGCTAGTTCAGGAACCCTGGACCCAGTACTGGCAGCGGCCTGCGCGGCTTTTGGAATGGTCTTCGTGCATCCTTTCTGGGACGGTAATGGCCGCCTTCATCGCTGTCTGCTGCATCACATCCTGCGCCAATCCGGTTTTACACCCCGCGCCGTGGTGCTGCCTTTATCGGCTCGCATGCTCAAGCAGCTGGATCGATATTCTGCACTATTAAAGCCATACTCCCGCCCCAGGACCGAATTGCTCGACTACTCGCTGGATTCCGATAGCGCCACGCTACGCATGAAATCGATGCAGCCGCGCTGGCTGTATGCCTACCACGATTTCACAGATATCTGCGAGTTCATCTATGAATGCTGCGAAGCCTGCGTTTCAGAAGACTTACAGATGGAGGTGCTGTATCTGCGCGCTCATGACGCCACCATCCGAGAGCTGGAAACTTGGCTGGACATGCGTCAAGCTGTATTGAACACTCTGGTAGATGTCATTGTGCAAGGCAATGGCACCCTGTCCAAACGCAAGCTCAAGCTGGTCGAGGGCTTGAGTCAGCCCGAGATCCAGCGCATCGAAGAATGCGTCAATCACCACTTCGCCGAATTCCTGGACAGGCGTAACATCCAAATGGGATAGCTATTTTTTCAAAATACTCTTCTGAAGTAGACACTTTTTTTAAAAAATAGACGTTTCGGTCAAGCCTATGGCAGCGCGTGCCGGCAGGCCGATGGGCGCCGCCGCCTGCATTACAATAAAGGATTATCCATATTCTTTTCGGAGCGCAAGCCATGAGCCTGCTGGGCACCCCTTTAACATCGTCGTCAGACAAAGTCATGCTGCTGGGATCGGGCGAACTGGGCAAGGAGGTCCTGATCGCCCTGCAGCGGCTGGGGGTGGAAACCATTGCCGTGGATCGCTATGACGACGCGCCGGGCCAGCAGGTCGCCCATCACGCGCGCACCATCACCATGAGCGATCCGGAGCAGCTGCGCGCCTTGATCGAGCAGGAAAAGCCAGCCCTGGTGGTGCCGGAGATCGAAGCCATCGCCACGCCGGTGCTCGAAGAGCTGGAGGCGCAGGGCAAGGTGCGCGTCATCCCTACGGCGCGCGCCGCCGCCTGACCATGGACCGTGAAGGCATACGCCGCCTGGCGGCGGAGACCCTGGGCGTACCCACCAGCCCTTATCAGTTCTGCGATTCCCAGCAGAGCCTGCAGGCCGCCATCGATGGCGGCATAGGCTACCCCTGCGTGGTCAAGCCGCTGATGAGCAGCTCGGGCAAGGGCCAAAGCAAGATCAGCGGTCCTGAAGACGTGGCCCGGGCCTGGGACTACGCCATGGCCGGCGGACGGGTCAACCAATGCCGTGTCATCGTGGAAGGTTTCATCGATTTCGACTATGAAATCACCTTGCTCACGGTACGCTCCCTGGGGGCGGACGGCCAGGTGGAGACTCAGTTCTGCGACCCCATCGGCCACAAGCAGGTGGACGGCGACTACGTGGAGAGCTGGCAGCCCCAGCCCATGAGCTCCAAGGCGCTGGATGCCGCCCGCGACATCGCCCGCGCCGTCACCGGCAATCTGGGAGGCCAAGGCCTGTTTGGCGTGGAATTGTTCGTCAAGGGCGATCAGGTCTGGTTCAGCGAAGTCAGCCCGCGACCGCACGACACCGGCATGGTAACCATGATCACCCAGTGGCAGTCCGAATTCGAACTGCATGCGCGCGCCATCCTGGGCCTGCCGGTCAATACCGCCTTGCGCGTGCCCGGCGCCAGCGCCGTCATCTACGGAGGCGTGGAAGCAAAAGAAGTCGAGTTCCTGAACGTGGACCAGGCCTTGCGCATTCCGCAGACCGACATCCGCCTGTTCGGCAAACCCGAGAGCTTTGAAAAGCGGCGCATGGGCGTGGCCCTGGCCGCCGACGTCGACCTGGACGCCGCGCGGGAAAACGCCCGCAAGGCGGCTTCGCTGGTGAGCGTCAAAGCCCGCTGAGAAGGAGGGCCGCCATGCCCGTCATCGTCCTGGTATTGTTCGTAGCCGTCGTGGCAGGACTGATCTACGGCGGCATGCAGTTGTATGCACTGGTATCCGCGTCCGCGGGCCTGGCGGCGGCGGTTCTGGCCTTGTTGATGGCGGCCGGCTTGCTGGCCGCGCCTTTCGTCTGGCTGTGGAAGCGGTATGTCGCCATCCACGGCCGCAAACGCAACGGCCAGCGTATTCTGGAATCTGAGCTTCAGGACGGCCATATCCACGTGGACGCCTTGAACAAGCGCGGCCTGCTGCGGACCAGGCAGGGCGAGCGGGCCTTCATTTTCGCCGACATCGCAGAAGCGGCGGAGCAGGGGGGCGCGGTCCGACTGACGCTGCGCAATCCCGACCAGGAGTGGCTGCTGGTCATGGACCGCGCCGGCGATCGCCGGCGCTGGGTGCGCATCCTGTCCCTGGCGGCGCGCCAGGACCTGTAGGCGATGTCGACCTAGACCTGGTCGCTGGCCTGCTCCTTCAACGCCGGCTCCACCAGATCCAGCGTGGTCTTGTCCAGCGTCTCCAGCGCCTGCACCACGATCCTCAGCACTTCGATGCGCGCCGCTTTCTTGTCGTCGCTGGGCACGATGTGCCAAGGGGCGGTTTCCGTATCGGTATGGGCGAACATATCCTGGGCCGCCGTCCGATAGGCATTCCATTTGCCGCGGTTGCGCCAGTCGTCCTCCGTGATCTTGTAGGTCTTGAAGGGAGAATTTTCGCGCTCCTGGAAGCGCTTGAGCTGTTCGTCTCTGCTCACGGCCAGCCAGAATTTCAACACCAGCGTGCCATTGGCGTTCAGTTGCGCCTCGAAGCCGTTGATCTCGTCGTAAGCCCGACGCCATGCAGCGGGCGACACGAGTTTGTCCACCCGTTCCACCAGCACCCGTCCGTACCAGGAGCGGTCGAAAATCGCGATGTCGCCCCGGCGGGGCAGCTTGCGCCAGAAACGCCAAAGATAGGGGCGGGCGGCCTCGACTGCATTCGGTGCAGAGATAGGGTGTATGTCGTAGTTGCGCACATCCAGCGCGGCAGTCACGCGGCGTATCGTGCCGCCTTTGCCGGCGGCATCCTGACCTTCGAACACCAGCGCCATGGAACGCTTGCGAAACGCCTTGCCGCGCACGGCCCTGGACAAACGCCCCTGCCAATGCAACAACTGGGATTCGTAGTCCTGCACCTGCTGGACAGGCGGCGGATCCAGCAAGGAGGCGCAAGGCTGGCGCAGGCTGACCGGAAAAGGCTGGGGCTCCACCACCTGGCGGGGCAGCACGGGCTGACGCATGGCCTGCAGCACGGCCTTGCCCACAGACACATCCCTAAGATGCGGATCGGCGCTGGGGATGACGACCCAGGGCGCATGACGGCGGTGGCTCAAACCTATGGTCTCCACCCCCGCCTTGCGCAAGCGATTGAATTTCTTGTGGACTTTCAAGTCCGCCTTGCTGACGCGCCAGGCCGTATCCGGATCGGCCAGCAGGGCGGAGCAGCGATCCGCCTGGGCCTGCGCCGAAAGATGAAACCACAGCTTCAGCAATTGCACGCCCTGGTACGCCAACTGCGCCTCGAACCGGTTGATCAGCCGGGTGTACAGATCCACTTTTTCCGGATCGGGTTTCTTGCGGGCCAGCTCCCGCATCAGGGCGGCATACCAGGACCCGAACACCAGACCGGTCTGGCCCTTGGCCGGCGGGGCGTGCCAGTAACGCCACATGGCCGGGCGCATGGCTTCCTCTTCAGTCGGTTCGCCGAAAGCCAGCGAGTGGACATGACGCGGATCCAGCCAGGTGTTTAGCGTATTGATGGCCGATCCCTTGCCCACGCCATCCATCCCGGCCACCACGATCAAGAGCGTCTGTTCCGCCTTGCGCAAGCGCTCGTACTGGCTGAGCAGCAGGGCGGGGCGCAAAGCCCCGATCTGCTTCTTTGCTTCGTCGGCCGACATGGCGGGATCGCGTTCGGCGAACTGGAAAACATGGCCCATGTTCAATCGCTCCGAGTCAGGTCAAGCAATCACACAAGCTGTCACTATACCCAGGCCGCAGGGCGCTTGTCTTGTTCATTCAAGCAACTGCTTCTCCACCACGGCGAAGCTGATGAGCTTTGGCTGTTCGCGAGGAGGGATATGGGCCTCTAGCGATACCATGCTGTCATTATGCTTGCTCCAACCCTTCGACAACTTTGAATACATATAGTAGTGCCCACCTGTGGTGTTTCCTGCATGAATCACCACATCACGTGGTTCGAGACTGACCACCCAGGTCTGATTCGTGCTCTTGTCGAGCACTGGCATTTTCACCTTGCTATTGAAGTCGATGCTTTGGAGATTCAGTTTTTTCGCCGGCGAATCAATAGGACCTTCTTGCACCGCCTCAATGTTCAAGTTGAACCTGTCCAGTTTTTCTATTTCATCAACAATCCATCGGTTTATCTTTGTGGCTTGCACATTTTCAGTATCATCAGAATTCCACCTGACGGCCACGCCAGGTTCAGCCGCATAGGTCTTATCTATTATTCCTTGCAAACTTGTGCTCGCATCATTAATAGTAACGACCTTATAGTATGCTGGTACTGGATTATCAGACGCTTCGCGCTCGAGATCGTAATACTTCCATTTTGACTCGAGATTTATAGGCGAGAAATCCTTGCCGTTCAGCTCAAACAGGTCCGTAATCCTGGCCAGAAAATCCCTGGCATCCTGTTGTTCTCCTACTATCTTGAAACCGATCTCTCCGCTTCCATCCATATTGCCGAAAGCAGGCTGTTTTTGCAGCTCCTCAAAAAAATCCGCCAGTTCTTCTTTAACATAGCCGACGATGAAGGTTTTCTTTGAATTCGGGTTGTTCTCAATAGAAGCATTTATCACATTCATGAATTTTTCAGCGCAAGTCTTTTTCCCTTCGTCGTCGCTTCTATTTATCACACCCTGCAAATGCTCGCTGAGTTTCGGAATGCCGATTGAAAACATCAAGAATTTCAAAGCGGAATTCGCGTAGCACGTATTGCCAAGGTTAGCAAATCCGCGGACATGTTGGAACGGGTCCAATTTAGCCGCTGGGCTGTTCGCTGGTTCGGATACCGGGCTGGGGTTAGTCACCTTGCTAGCTGCCCAGTCGCTGGCCGTGGTTACACTGACCGG
Source organism: Alcaligenes sp. Marseille-Q7550 (assembly GCF_965112015.1). NCBI lineage: Bacteria > Pseudomonadati > Pseudomonadota > Betaproteobacteria > Burkholderiales > Alcaligenaceae > Alcaligenes > Alcaligenes sp. Marseille-Q7550. The sequence goes on along the minus strand of NZ_CBCOPU010000003.1, from coordinate 269,398 downwards.
TATGCTGCCCGGTGCGCTGTTCGTTGAGCGGGTACTGGCTGCCGTATCCCCTGCGGTCTCGCTCGACTGACTCGCACTGACCGACGCATTGGCTGCCGTGACGCTCGGCTGGCCCCCGTTGGCCACCGCATTGTGTGCGGCGCCGCTCGACGAGTTTGCATTAGCAGCCGCTTTGTGTGCGGGCTTGCTCGACGAGCCAGTATTGACGGCTGCGTTGTGCGCAGGGAATTTCGGGATGCTGAAATTGACGTTCTGCGAAAGGCCGTACGACTCTCCGCTGGTGATCACTGCATTGTGCAAGCCGTTCGACTGCTTGATCCTGCTCGCATCACCAATCAATTTGCTGATAGATCGGCTTGTCAGCGGCGTTCTGCCTGAAAGGTCTATGCCGTTTTCGCAAACTGCCTGTTTTGCGGCCACGTTGCCGAAACGGACGGCCAAGGCCTGAATGAAAACCCCCAGTACCTGACCATTACGTACTCTGACGCTTTCTACGTAATTTTTCACGGCGCCCAGATCTTTCAACAATGGCACATGGCTCAAAAATCCCAGCACCTTTCCTTTGAATCCAACCGACGCAACCTTAAGAGCAGGGGACCCTTGCTGATAATCGCCCAATTCTATTTCATGACCGCTCTTGGCAATTTTTGAAAATTCAGTTAATTTAAACATTTTTTATTCCAAAATAAATCAATTATCGATAGAAGCTACGATTATTCCTGAAGCAGAGGATTGTTCCCGATCGCTTCCAGTCTATCGACGAAATTCTCAAAAAAAGCATAAGCAGACTCTGCATCCAGATGAGGGGCATCCAGGCCGTGCACATACATCAATGCCCCTGATTCTGGCTCGAAAGAGATCGAGCCTCCTCCGTTTTCTGCCAAATCCAGATTGATTTCAAGCAGATTCTTCCAGAATGACTTTTCTTTCCACTCGACGTTGTCTTCTATCATTCCATAGAACATCCAGGCCGATGGTTTTTGATGAATAGAGACCATCAGCTTCTGATCTAATATAAGAAAGCACTGGCGGTTGTCATCGAACGCCAGGTCAAGCCCCAGGCGATCTCCCAATTTAGATAAAATCTCTTCATGGTTTTGCATAGAGGCACCTCCCAATTTTTTTCGCGTGAAGCGTCAAGTAGGGTGAACAGAGATTTCGAGATCTTTGCGCTTGTCCGCCCGTGCCTCGGGCTGCTTGCCTTGGCGCCAAGCCCGACTCCTGCGCTTGAGTAACAGTTGGCTCGTTCAAGGTTCCTTGTGCGCGCGCATGCTTGGTGTTTGGGCACGGCGCCATATCCTGCGCGTACGCGACAGATCAGTTGTTCAAGATTCTCTGTGCCAAGCCATACCGTTGCGCAGCGTCGGCTAATGCGGCACCAAACCAGGACTGAGCATTCAAGGCTGAGAAACGGGAGCAGGGGGATGATCAGCGAGTGCTGCAGTTTCCGGTTTCGTGAAGCAACCCTGGCGTATAGCGTTGAAGGCTGCTGACCATCGCTAACCATACTGGCCGCAGCGCAGATGATGAGGATAGGACCTTCCGCAAGTCTCAGACTTTACATAATACACATTATGCGTTTTGTAGATCTCGTTCCGGTTAACAGTAAACGCGACCGCAAGCCCGTTTCAAGCAGACCAGAATCCAGCCATCGGCAGGCCGCTTCATAACACCAGCTTGTAGCCCTTGTGACTGCCGACAAAGCCCATCTGTTCGTAGAAACGGTGCGCATCCGTCCGTTTCAGGTCCGATGTCAGCTGCACGATGCGGCAATTGCGCGCGCGGCACTGTTCAATGGCCCATCCCATCATTCTGCGGCCCAGGCCCGCGCCGCGCGCGGTGCGGGCGATGCGCACGGCTTCGATCTCTCCACGCCAGGCGCCCTGATGCGACAAGCCCGGCATGAAGCTGATCTGCAAGGTGCCCACGACTGCGCCGTCGAGCTCGGCGACCGCCAGAAACTGGTTGGGATCGGCGTCTATGGCCTGAAAAGCCTGAACATAGGCATCGGCCGCCGGCAAACGGGTGTCTTCCCGTTGCCGGCCAAGCACGTCGTCGGCCAGCATGGCGACAATGGCTTCCAGATCGGACTGTTCGGCACGACGAAAAACAGGTTCGGACATGGCCTTATGCTCCCAGCAAGAGTGAAATTCGGGCACAAAGTCTGATTATGGCCGACTGGATGAAGGCGAAGCCATAAGCCGTCAGCTCGCCGATGGATTCAGGACAACGGCCGGCGTCGGTTTCTGCGCCTCCAGCCAGGCCAGCCATGCCGCCTGCAGGCGCCAGGCGCTGGCGGCGCCGGGTGCATAACCCATGATCTGTTCGATTTCCGGCAAGGAATATCCGCGTTCGATCAGGCCGGCGCCAAATGTATTGCGCAATCGCTGCGGCGTCATGATCAGGTCCATGTGCGTCAACCCCCATTTGGCGACGATACGCGCCAGAGTAGCCGGATTCATCTGCGATTGCGGCCGCGCAGCGCTGATCCTGCGACTGCCCGGGAACAATCGACTGCTTCCTGTTCGCCCATCCGCCAGACCGCTATGATCCAGCCACGCGCGGACAATGTCTTCGCACCATATCGGAACGGCCACTTCGCGGCGCGCGGAGCCGGGAATGCTCAGCAGAAGCTTTCCGTCCCGCCACAGCGTCTCCAGCGCGTCCTCATCCTCCTCGAGACCCTGGCCAGGACGCGCTGCCGCAGCGCCGACGGCTGCAGGCGGCAGCACTTCCAGCTCCACCGGACGCAAGCCCGTGCCCAACATCACGGCCACGATCGTCATGTCGCGGAATTCCCGCCAGCGGGCGGCAGCGGTCATGTCGCTGGCCAGCGTCAATACGCGCAGACGATTCTGCAGGGCGCGAACCATGTCGTCCCGTTGCGCCATGGACAGGAAACGGGTCGCCTGATTGTCCGGAGCCTGACGCCAGTCCTGTCTCAAAGGGTCGTTGATGGCCGGACCTATCGCTGGATTCTCGGTGCGTCCGGCCTGGCGGCACAGCTCCTCGTAGGCCCGCGCAATCACTTGCTGGTAGCGCTCCCGCTGCGGCCGCCGCACTTCATCCAGTCCGCTCAGAAAGTCACGAATGTCGGACGGGCCGACCTGCGCATAATGCTTTTTATGCAGTTGCAGTGCCTGGACAAACCGCCGCCACAATGTCCGATAGACGCGTTGCGTCCCAGGCCGCATGGGCGGCCGTTGATGCTGCAGCCAGGTATCGAACAACGCCTCTGCCGGAATATCGCAGGCTTGCGAGCCCAGAATCGGCAGGTCGAATTGCCCTTCTGCTCGTGTAGACTTTCTTTTCATGGTGGTGATGTTTTTTCCGTTAATTGCATTTTATTGTATACGAACCAGCTTTCAAGCTATGCCAGATACGGTCCGGCCCTTGCTGTATCGGGTCTAGCCCGAAAGCGCGCTCAAAAACTTATTGTCCATATTGTCCATTACCCACAACCCTCCATCATGCGCTACCTTGTCATTGCTCCTCACCGATCCGAATACCCTGACCCGCTCGAACTGTTCCAATACGAAGCATTGACGGTGGGAGAACGCTACGAAGGCCCGGAAGGCTGGGACAACTGGATTTTCTGCTCCACGTCGCGCCATCCGGGCGGCTGGGTGCCCGAACAGATCATCGAGCGCCTGCCGGGCGACGCTGGCCGGGCTTTGGAAGACTACAGCGCGCGGGAAATGAATGTAGACCCCGGCGGCCAAGTGCTGGGCGAACGCACACTGAATGCCTGGTGCTGGTGCCGCCGCCCCCTGGATGGCGCCAGCGGCTGGGTCCCCCTGGCCAATCTGGCTCCCCTCCCCGACCATACGCCTGCAGAATCCTGCTCTACCTGAACTGATTCTGATGCACCCACCCTTTGCTGGTCAGAATCAGCAAGGCTTGCCCCTGCACGGCAGGCGCCATGAAAGGCGCCAGTTCGGGATAGGTTTTCTGCACTGAGGACCACTGCAGCCAGGCGGCGGCGTCCTGCAGATGGTAGACATAGTTCACCCGGCTCACCTTCAGGCCGCCGGCCTCGGCAGGCTCCGTGAAGGAAGTCACGCTGTCCAGCACCAGACGCCCCGTACAAAAGGCGTCATGCAGGCCCTGGCGTTGCGCATCGCCTCGAACCAGGTACGGCTCGCCCGCGCTGCCGAGCTCGTAACGCGGCGCGGCAACCGTGCCCACCTCGCGCAACAATCCCGCTTCGGCCAAAGCCGCCAGGCGCTGCCTGTCCTGCACGGCCAGTTCGGAATCGTGTTCGGCCTGATAGGGATACTGGCGGCCCGGCACTCCCACGCACAGGCCGTCCCGCGTATCCAGGTAGGACTGGATCGCCGCGCCGAAATTGGCCTTATTGGCCTGCCTGGGATCCTGGCAGGCCGCCAGCAGTACCGCCATCACCAGCGCCATTCCCGCTTTTTTCATACTCGCATCCTTCAATACCTCAAGCAAAGCTTGCAAGCTGTTCAAGCTCTTAGTGTAGCCGCCCCCGCATTGGCGTCCTGTACGCACTTGTGTCCACTCGCTCCAGGATTACCTTCATCGCTGCAATAGTGCGTTGCACCATGGGGTCTTTGTCGATGCTTACAAACAGGTTAAAGTTCTCTGGCTGCGTAAATGAAAGGCATTATCAATGAGCATTTCCTCTCGCCCCGACACGGCTTCCTACACCGTCGTCGCACGCCTGCTGCACTGGCTGATGGCCCTGGCCCTGATCGGCATGGTGACCCTGGGCTACACCATGAAGACCCTGCCCCTCTCGCCCCTGAAGCTGCAAGTCTATTCCTGGCACAAATGGATAGGCATCACCCCGCTGGCCCTGGTCATCTCCCGGCCGGCGCGGCGCCCGCTCAACCCCCCCCCCGCCCTGCCCGCCTCCATGTCCGCGCTGACGCGCGGCCTGGCGCATGCCGGCCATGCCGCCCTGTATGCGGTGATGGTCGCCATCCCCCTGAGCGGCTGGCTGATGAGCTCGGCCAAAGGATTCCAGACAGTCTGGTTCGGCGTGCTGCCTCTGCCCGACCTGGTAGCCAAGAACAAACCGCTGGGCGAAGCCCTGGTGCAGGTCCACATCATCCTGAACTATGTGCTGATCGCGCTGGTCGTCCTCCACATCCTGGCTGCGCTCAAGCATCAATTCATCGATCGCGACGGCTTGCTGCGCCGCATCACTTTCGTCTCTACCAAGGAAAAAGCATGACCAAAACCCTGCTCGCCGCCGTGCTGGCCGGAACCCTGGGCCTGTCGGCCAGCCTGAACGCCAATGCCGCCGCCTACCAGACCCTGGATGCCGCCAACAGCCAGATTGCCTTTGAGTACTCCCAGATGGGCGTCAAGCTCGATGGCCAGTTCAATCGCTTCGACGGCGAACTGAACTTCGATCCCGCTGCGCTGGATCAATCCAAGGTCGTGCTCAAGGTCGCGCTGGACAGCGTGGATACGGGCTCGCCCGAAGCCGACGACGAACTGCAGGACGTGCGCTGGTTCGACATAGACGCCCATCCGCAGGCAGTGTTCACCTCCAGCGCGATACGCGAGGTAGGCCCGCAGCAATACGAAGTCGCAGGCATATTGCAGATCAAGGGCCGCGAACAGCCCGTCCAGATCCGCGCCACGCTGCAGCCGCAGGGCGACAGCGCCGTCTTCACCGGCAGCTTCGAGATCAAGCGGGGCGACTTCGCCATCGGCGAAGGGTCCTGGTCCAGCTATGACGTCGTCGCCAATGAAATCACCGTCAATTTCCGGATGACCACGCGCTAAAGCGCCTTCCGGCATTCTTCCGGGCCGACCGAGCCCATCATTGCTTCAAAGGAAACACACCATGTTCAAGCCGCTCATCGTTCTGTCCGCCACGCTGGCCGCAAGCTTCGCCGTCCAGGCCGCTCCCGTGACCTACCAGGTCGAGCCCAGCCATACGTTCGTGCGCTTTGCCTACAAGCACCTGGGCCTGAGCACGCAACTGCATCGCTTCGACGCCATCCAGGGCACGGTGGTGCTGGACCAGGAAGCCAAGACGGGCAAGATCGACATGACGGTGGACACGCGCTCCGTGGACACGGGCTTTCCCCTGTTCAACGAACACATCCAGGGCAAGGACCATTTCGACACCGCCCAGTTCCCCACGGCCACCTTCAAGTCCTCCGACATTGTCTTCGAAGGCGACAAGCCCGTGGCCGCCAAGGGCGAACTGACCATCAAGGGCGTCACCAAGCCCGTCACCCTGACCATCGACTCCTTCCTGACCATGCCCAAGCACCCCATGCTGGGCAAGCCCGCCCTGGGCGCCGACGCCCAGACGCAAGTCAAGCGTTCCGAGTTCAACATGGGCGCCAATGTCCCCTACGTGGGCGACGAGGTCACCATCAGCATCGCGCTGGAAGCCATCCAGCAGTAAGCCTGGATACGCCCCCGCCGGACGGCGGGGCTCCGGCATCACAGTATGTCGTTCAAGGCCTCCAGGGGACGCGCCAGGCGCGTCCCTTTTTCCGTCACCACGAAGGGGCGGTTCAGCAGCACCGGATTGGCCTCGATGGCGGCCAGCAGGTCCTCCTCAGTCAGGGCGGGATCATCCAGCCCCAATTCGGCATACACCGCTTCCTTGGCGCGCATGGCCTGGCGCACCTGCAGGCCGGCGGCGGCGATCAGGGACTTGAGCTCGCCGCGCGACAGCGGCGTCTTCAGGTACTCGATGACTTCGGGCTCCAGCCCTTTTTCCTGCATCAGCGCCAGGGCATTGCGGGACGTGCTGCAGCGGGGATTATGATAGATTTTGCTCATGTCAGTACCTGACCTCCTGTAAAGCATGTTCGGGCAGGCTATAGTAGCCGAGCGCCCGCCGACGCGCCAACGGCTCCGCCAGGGGCTATCCAACGCCAAAGGACACCGCATGATAGACCTGTATTACTGGACCACGCCCAACGGACACAAGATCACCCTGTTTCTGGAAGAAACCGGCCTGCCCTATACCGTGCACCCCATCAATATCGGCAAAGGCGATCAGTTCCAGCCTGAATTCCTGCGCATCGCGCCCAACAACCGCATCCCGGCCATCGTGGACCAGTCGCCCCAGGACGGCGGCGCGCCCATCTCCATTTTCGAGTCCGGCGCCATCCTGCAGTACCTGGCCGAGAAGACAGGCCGGTTCCTGTCCCAGGACCTGCGCCGGCGCACGGAAACCTTGCAATGGCTCTACTGGCAGATGGCCGGCCTGGGCCCCATGGCCGGCCAGAACCACCACTTCAGCGTCTACGCCCCCGAGCCCATCCCCTACGCCATCGACCGCTACGTGCGCGAGACCGGCCGCCTGTACGGCGTGTTGAACAAGCAGCTGGCGGATCGCGACTACATCGCGGACGACTATTCCATCGCCGACATGGCCTGCTACCCCTGGATCGTGCCCCACGAGCGCCAGCGCCAGGACCTGAACGACTTCCCGCACCTGAAGCGCTGGTTCGAACGCATTGCCGCCCGCCCGGCCACGCAACGCGCCTACGCGCTGGTGGACAGCATCAATCCAAGCACCGCCGCCCACGATGAACAGGCACGCAAGATCCTGTTCGGCCAGGACGCCAAGACCATCAAGTAAGCCGGAGCGCCCATGACCCTGAATCGCCCTTCCCGCTTTCTGCTGCTGCCCCTGGCCGTGCTGGCGCTGTCCGCCTGTTCCAGCGCCCCCAGGTCGGATATCTCTCTGATCCCTGCGCAGACAGAGGACCAGACCCAGAAGGACGGCGTCTTCACACAGCCGCTGAACTACCAGCACGTCAAGCCGGGCTGCACGGGCGAATGCCCCAGCCTGGACGTGAAATCCCTGATCTTCCCCGGCAACCAGGCCCTGACCGCGCTGGTGGACCGGAGCCTGGCCCAGATGACCATTCTTGGCGAGCGCGAGCCCGGCTACCGCAGCTTGAAAGAATTCGAGAACTACTACTGGGCCACCGCCAACGGCAAGGACAAGGTGCAGCTGACGGCGCGCACCCGCTACCGCAATCGCGACCTGACGGTCGTGGAGCTGGGCTCCTGGCTGTACATGACCGGCGCCGCCCATGGCATCGCCGCCAGCCAGTTCCTGAATTGGGACAACCGCCTGCAGATGGCGCTGCCGCTGGACCGCCTGCTGGTGCCGGGCCGCCAGGGGCAATTCCAGGAATTGGTCCGACAGGCGCATGCGGCCTGGGTGCAGACCCTGCCCGATGCGCAGCAGGACCCGCAGGGCTGGGCCCGCATGTGGCCCTTCCAGCCGGCCGGCAATGCGGCGCTGACCGACAAGGGCGTGGTCGTCAAGTACAACGCCTACGAGATCGCGCCCTATTCCCTGGGCCAGCCCGAATTGCTGCTCCCCTATGCGCAACTGCGCGGCATTCTGCGCCCGGACTATCTGCCGGCAAGCTGAACCGAGCGCCCCGCCCTGCTTCTGGAACGCATTCCCATGAAACACACGATGACACTGCTGCTGTCGGCCTTCGCGGCCTCCGCGCCTCTATCCAGCACTTTCGCCTGCGAGATCGGTCAGGAAATCTTTTACTGCGCCACCAAGAACAAGAAGGAGATCCGGATCTGCGCCGACCCGGACACCGCCTACTACACATTCGGCAAGCCGGGAGCCCGGCCCGAAATGGCGCTCAGCGCCGCCCGCAAGGACTTGAAGGGCTTTGTCTGGGACGGCTTCGGCCGCTACATGACGGACACCGTGGAGTTTCCCAACAAAGACATCACCTACGAGGTCTATCAGGGAAGCCAGAAACCCATGACGGAAAAAGAAGTGGACCATCCCGAAACCTTCGGCGGCGTGATGGTGCATCGGAATGGAGAACAGATAGCTGATATCGCCTGCCTTCCGGCCACCCTGCGCGGCAGCGTCTCCAGTTTGGATGTGACGCCCACCAATCCCCGCTGACGATGCGACTTCATCAAAAAAACCGGCCTCTTGAGCCGGTTTTTTATTGCCAGGAACACGCCCTTCAAGGCTCGGCCGGGCGGTCGAAACGCTCCAGATCGAAGTAGCCGCTATTGCCGCCCTTCACGGCGGGCTTGGGCGCCGGGGCGGGTTCGAGCTCCTTGTCGTTTTCCAGAATCAGCGTATGAACATGGTCCGGATCCTGCGGCGCCGCCGACTCGGGCACGCCGAACGTCTGCACGTCCGACGCCGATACCGGTCCGCCCGCCTTGGCCGAACGCGCCGCGGCCAGCTGCTCCAGGTAGTCCGCCAACTGATCATGGTTGGCGGAACGTGCCCACGACGCCGCGCTGAGCCCTTGAGCATTCTGCATGAGCGGATCCGCGCCGGCCTGCAACAGCATATCCACCACCGGCCGGCTGCCCGACAGCGCCGCCATCATCAGGGGGCTAGTGCCGTCCGGCGCGGGCGCGTTCACGATGGCCTTCTGCGACAACAGGTAGCGCACCGTGTCCACCCGCCCCTTGGATGCCGCGTAATGCAGAGGGCTCCAGCCCACCCGATTGATCTGCCCGCCCCTGGCCTGCAGATCCTTCAGACGCTGCGTCTGCCCCATCAGGGCCAGGTACATCATGGGGGTCTCGCGGCTGGCATTCTCGATGTTGACGTCCGTGCGTCGGTTCGCCAGCAAGGTATCGACCACCTTCCAGGCCTGGTTGCGGATCGCCAGCATCAGCGACGGATTGCCCTGCGCGTCGCGTGCGTTCGGATCGGCCCCCCGAGCCAGTTCCTGCTGCGTGATGTTCGACCTGTCGTTTTCCAGGGCCAGATACCAGTTGCGGCTCTCCTGGTCCTGCTGCTGGGCCTGGCCGGCAAGCGGCCAGACCGCCGTACACGCCAGGGACAGGGACAGCACAGAAACACAAAAGATTTTTTTCTTTATAATCATGTAGTTAAAACCTTTAATTGAAATTTTGCTTTAACTTGAAGCCGTAACTCAAACATTTGGCATCAGCCCTGGAAAAATATCAGAATCAACTTTAACTCAGGCCAATACTTTCTTGAAAAGATTGAAGAAATTTTCCGTGCTGGCCTCTTCGACCTCCTTGGCGGAAATTCCTTTGAGCTCGGCTATCTTTTCCGCCACGTGAACCACCAGCGACGGGTCGTTCATCTTGCCCCGGTACGGCACCGGCGCCAGATACGGGGAGTCGGTCTCGATCAGCAATCGATCCAGCGGCACCTTGCGGGCCACGTCCTGCAGCTCCGCGGCGCTCTTGAACGTGACGATGCCGGAAAACGAGATATAGAAATTCATGGCCATGGCGGCCTGAGCGACTTCCCAGCTTTCGGTGAAGCAGTGCATGACGCCGCCTGCCCGGGCGGCGTCTTCTTCGGCCATGATGGCCAGCGTGTCCTGACTGGCCGAGCGCGTATGGATGATAAGCGGCAGGCCCGATTCCCGGCTGGCGCGAATGTGCGTGCGAAAGCGCGCGCGCTGCCAGTCCAGCGGCTCCTGCAGGCGATAGTAATCCAGGCCGGTCTCGCCTATGGCCACGACCTTGGGATCGGCGGCTCGGTCCAGCAGATCCTGCACGGTAGGTTCGACCACGTCCTCGTAATCCGGATGCACGCCCACGGACGCGAACAGATGGGGATGCGGTCGGACCAGGTCCATCAGGCCCGGCCAGTCGTCCATGTTCACGCTGACCACCAGCGCGTGGCCCACCTGGTTCCGGCGCATCTTGGCCAGGATCTCGTCCAGGTTCTGGGCCAGTTCAGGAAAGTTGATATGACAATGCGAATCGACAAACATGATTTGAATACGATGTTCAAGCGCGCCGGCAGGCCTGATGCAGCCTGTCCAGCGCATGATGGATATAAAGCCTGGCGTTCAGCGGATGGTTGCCCAAGGCCTTTTGCTGACCCAGCCACTTCAAGGTTTCCGCCACCGCCGCCGGGCCGGCCTGGGCGGCCAGCTCATCGATGCGCCCCTGCAGGGACGGATAGTAACGCGCCTGCTGGCCGAATCCGCCCAGTTGCAGATCGATGAACAGGCGCTGCCAATGTTCGATCCAATCCTGGGGAGGAAGTTTCTCCAGCTCATCGGCCAGGGACAGATCCGCCTGCCCGCCTGCCTGCAGAACGCCGTCCAGCCAGGCCGTCAGCCAGGACGGATACGGGGCGTCCATATTCTGGCTGGCGCGCAAGGCCTTGAGCGGCGCCCCGCCCCAGGCATGCAGCCACTGGTCCGCCTGCTCGACTCCCTGCTGCACCAGCCAGTCGCGCGCCTGCCCGACGGAGGGCGCCGGCAGCGGCAGGCGCCGGCAGCGGGATACCAGGGTGGGCAGGAGCCGGTCCGGCGCATCGGCCACCAGCAGGAACACGGTATGCGCAGGCGGCTCTTCCAGCACCTTCAGCAAGGCGTTGGCGGAAATCAGGTTCAGGGCGTCGGCCGGATACAGCACGGCCACCCGCCATCCCCGCGGTGCGTGGCGGTATTGAACCAGTGCTGCAACTGGCGCAACTGTTCCACCCGGATCTCGCGCGAAGGATTCTTGCGCGCCGCGGCCTCGGAGGCCGCATCGCCCTCCTGACCGGTTGCGCCATCCTCCTCCAGCGCCACGGCTTCGGGCCGCAACAGGCGCAGATCGGGATGGTTGCCGCCGCGCACCCACTGGCAGGCCTGGCACTGTCCGCAGGCCAGGCCCTGCACCGGCTGTTCGCACAGCAGGCTGGCGGCGGCGGCGCGGGCAAAGTGCGTCTTGCCCGTGCCGGGCAGGCCGTGGATCAGCCACGCGTGGGCAAAGCGCTCCCGCCGGGCCAGCCAGGATTGCGCAGCGCTCGTCTGCCAGGGAAGGAAAGTCAGCCAATCGGACACGTCGTCGCCTCGGGAATGCACTGCAAAAAACATCCCGCCTTCCGATCCGGACTTCTGGGCCGATCAGGAAGGCAGGCCTCATCGCATTGTAATATGAACGGTTAAAATGCCGCCTCCACCCCAAAGGATGATGACGTGAGTTTGATGATAGGCCTGGCCGCCCGGGCGCGTTCGGGCAAAGACACGGTCGCCGGCCTGCTGCTGGCCCAGAGCCCGCTGCTGGCCGCCTATGCCCTGGCCGATCCGGTCAAGATGGCCTGCGAAGTCGTATTCGGCCTGACGCGGGCCGAAGCCTGGACCGACGACAGCCTGAAGGAGACGCCCATCGCCCTGTGGGAGCGCTCGCCGCGCCAGTGCTTCCAATTGATGGGCACGGACTGGATGCGCGCGCGGGATCCCGACCACTGGCTGCGCCGCGCCCGGCACCTGCTGGAGTTCGGCCCGGCCGAGCCTGCCAGGATCCGGACCGGCAGCGTCTGGGAACTGGCCCTGGCCCCCTTGTACGGCATGGACCCCGAAACCCTGCGCGATGCGCGCGCCGATCAGATCGATCCCTTCTGGGGCATCAGCCCCCGGCAGGCCGCGCAGCATCTGCGCGCCCAGGCCTTGGCCGCTTATCCGGACTTCGAACGGCGCCGCCGCCAGCGCCCCCTGGCCCCGCCCACCCATGAACTGCCCGACATGAGCCGTGCCCGCTGCCTGTTGATCAAGGACGTGCGTTACGAAAACGAAGCCGACTTCATCCGCCGTCACGGCGGCGAGATCTGGCACATAGAACGGCCCGGCAATCCCGTCATCAGCGATCATTCCTCGGAATGGGGCATTGCCCGCCGTCCGGAAGACCATGTGATTCTGAATGACGCCGGACTGGATCACCTGGCCCGGCGTGTCGCCGCGCAGTGGCGCGCCTTCTGCGAGCGCCGCGGGCTGACTTGAACACGGCCGTTTCCGCCCCGACGCTCAGGCTCAAGCCACCTCGATGCCCGCGCGCAAGCCGGCCGTGAACACGGCGTCGCGCAAGGCCGGATCCGTCCCCAGGACGCCGCCCATTCGCGTGCCGCTCAACACGCCGGCAAGGCGGTCGCCGAACAGCAGCAAGGCATGGTCCCGGTCGCGCTGGCGGGACATCCACAACAGTCCGTCCGCATCGGGACAATGATGGTGCAGGGCCTGCGCCCACAGCGCCGTCGACTCGTAGGCACGCGCCGGACTGGCGATCAGTTCGCTTTTGGGAACCTTCAGGCGATGCAGGCCTTCGCTGGTCAGATCCACGAGCTTGAGATCACGCCGGGACAGGACCTGCCCATGCCCGCGGTGCGCATGAAGGCTCAGGTCGACGAACTTGTCCGCCGCATCGAGCGGCACGTCGTGGAATACGGTCTCGAAAATGGCGCAGTCCAGGGAAGAACCGCCGTAAAGATACGGCACGACCCGGCCGGCGCCATCGCGTATGGGTGCGAAGCGGGTCGGCTTGCGCAAGCGTCCCTGCCCGTCCACGCCCGGGTTGAAGCTCTCCGGCGGATAGGCCGCATCGTGAAGGACATGGATCACGCGCCCTGCCGGCCACACATCGAACAGCGGGTTCAGGTCCTGGGGCGGGACGCGGCACAAGCCTGACATGGCAAGCGAAGCTAGGCGTCTTCGACTTCCCGGCGCGCCGCCTGCGCGACGGCCTGAGGATCGGCCTGCAGCAGATCGACCGGTCGAGCGTTGTCAGGCAGCCAGCCATTGTTCGATGTGAACCACAAGGCCAGTTTCCAGGGCGTCTTGCGGCCGTCGAAAATCTCCAGCACCGTCTGGACAAGCTTGATCGGCTTGCCGTGGTCGAACTGGAATGCGGGAAAGACATCGCGCTCACGCGCCGAGCGGTCCGGGTGAGGCACGGCGAAGACCTGGCGGCGCTTGCGCCAATTGTCCGCCAAGGCCGAACGGTTGCCGGAACGGGAATGGTTCATGTCGGCCAATTGCTCGGCGGTGAAATAGCCGAATTCATTGAGCACACGGGCATGCCGGACGGCCAGCCGCTGCGCCATCTCTGTCTCGGCCTGGCTGGGGACCACCATGCGCGCCGCCATGAAATCGATCATTTCTTCCAGGCACCGTTCACGCACGGCCGTGATCTTTTCCGACAACAGCCGATCGAGCAGGGACAGGGAGGCCAGCAAGGTACCCGAGGCCGCCTCGTTGCTCACTTCGAGCACGAACGCCCGGCCGCCGGCCCGACCGCGGCCTTCCCGATAAGGCTGCACGGTCAGCACTTCGCCCTGCAAGGTAAGGGTTTCGGACTTGCCCATGACGCACCTCCTGCGACACTATTTGATTAGATATTAAATCAGTCGATCAAAAGGGTCAATTTCCTGGCCGGGCGCGGACAGGCTTTGCCCGATGCAGCCCAGGGTCCGCTTCAGCGATTCAGGATGTACTTGGCCACGGCGCGATTGTGGGCCGACAGATTGGTGGAAAACTCGCTGGTGCCGTCGCCGCGCGACACGAAGTAGTAAAAATCGTGTTTTTCAGGATGCAGGGTGGCCAGCAGCGAGGCCTTGCCGGGACTGGCGATGGGCGTGGGCGGCAAGCCATTGCGCGTGTAGGTGTTCCAGGGCGTGTCGGTCGTCAGGTCGCGCTTGCGGATCCGGCCCGTGTAGGCCTCGCCCATGCCGTAGATGACGGTCGGATCAGTCTGCAAAGGCATGCCCGCCCGCAGGCGGTTCATGAATACGCCCGCCACCCGCGCCCTGTCCTGGCTGTGGCCCGTCTCGCGTTCCACGATGGAGGCCATGATCAGGGCCTCGTAAGGCGTCTTCAGGGGCAGGTCCGCGTCCCGGTCGGCCCAGAGCTGTTCCAGCAGCTCCTGCTGCGCCTGGAAACCGCGCCTCAGGATATCCACGTCCGCGGTGCCCGGCACGAAGACATAGGTATCCGGGTAGAACAGGCCTTCCGGATGCTCCTGCTCGGCGCCCAGGCGCTTGAGCAGGTCCTGGTCGCTGACTTCCGCCAGGGTCTGGCGAACCTTATCGTTGGCGGCCAGCACTTCCCGGATGCGCTTGTAGGTCCAGCCCTCCGGGATGGTCAGGCGAGTCTGCAGCATGTTGCCGCTGGACATGCGCTCCATCACCACCCAGGGCGTATCGCCCCGCACGGCCTCATAGGCTCCCGCCTGCAGGGATTTGTCCAGCTCGGACAGGCGCGCCATCCATACGAAGGCCTCTTCGTTGATATGGATGCCGGCCTGCTTCATGCTGCGCGCGATGGCGCGCGGGCCCGCGCCGGCCTCGACGATGTAATCGATGCGCTCGGCATCCATGGGCACCGGCTGCTTCTTGGCCCAGTACCAGGCGCCGCCGGCGGCCGCACCGGCCGCCGCCACGGCCAGTCCGGCCAGAATGGAGAGAATTTTCAAGGTCTTGTTCATGCGAGGCGTATTGTAAACAGAATGGGCCCTTCCGTCGGACAATATCGCAAGACCAGGATCGCGCAAGTGGTAACAGGGTTTGGCGGGCCGCCGCCCATCCCCTGACCGGACTGCGGGTATCCCGGCCCGGCGGCGCGCACGGCAGTATCATTAGAGTTTGTCTCTTTCTTTTCGTTCAACCATGACCGGAACGCCTGCATCTCTGTGTTTTGATCTGCCTGAACTGGCGGTGCTCCAGTTTCAGGGAGCCGACGCCGTCTCCTTCCTGCACGCCCAGATCACCAACGACCTGGAGCATCTGCCCGAAGGCCGCGCCTGTCCGGCCGCCTACTGCACCGCCAAGGGCCGGACCCTGGCCACTTTGCTGCTCTGGCACCCCCAGGCCGACACGGTGCTGGCGCTGGTGCGGCGCGACCTGGCCGAGAGCCTGATCAAACGCCTGCGCATGTTCGTGCTGCGCAGCCAGGTCGTCATCACGCTGAGCGAACTGCGCGTGCAGGGCATCAGCGGCCCTGCCGGCGCCGGAGCCGACTGGGACGTGATTCAGCAAGACGGCGCCACCCTGATCCAGGCGCCCGGCCTGCTGGACGGCGCAACGCGCCAGTGGCGCATTGCCGCTGCCCCGCTGGACGCCCAGGCCTCGCAGGGCCGCTGGGAAAGCGCGGACATCCTGGCCGGCTTGCCTTGGGTAGGCGCCGCCGCCCAGGATCTGTTCATACCGCAAACCCTGAACCTGGACCTGATCGGCGCCATCAATTTCCGCAAGGGCTGCTATCCGGGGCAGGAGGTGGTGGCGCGCAGTCATTCCCGGGGCCCGCTCAGGGGCCGCATGAGGGCGGCCGCCACCCCGGTGCTCGCGGTGGAACCGCCCGCCGCGGAAGGCGCCGACGTCCTGCTGTCCGGCCAGGACGACGCGCCGGCCGCCCGCATCGTCAACCGGGCCTGGCGGGCAGACCAGCCGCGCCTGTACGTGCTGCTGGAAGTGCAGTTGGCCGACCTGAACCAGGACGCCTATTGCCTGCCAGACGGGCAGGCGCTGCATCTGCAGGCGCTGCCCTATCCGCTGCCCGAACTCAGGAACGATTCCGGTACAGCTTGAGAATGCTGGAGAAATCCAGCTTTTCATTGCCCTGCGCGGCATGCAGGGCATACAGATTGCGCGCCAGCTCGCCCAGCGGCGTGGCGCTGTGCTGGCGTACGGCCGCATCCGTGGCCAGGCCCAGGTCCTTGAGCATCAAGGCCGTGCCGAAGCCGCCCTCGTACTCGCGCGAGGCCGGCGCATCGGGCATGACGCCCGGCCAGGGGTTGTACAGCTCCGTGGCCCAGTTGCGCCCCGAGCTGCGCGCAATGATGGATGACAGCACCTGCGTATCCAGGCCATGGGCCGCGCCCAGGGCCAGCGCCTCGGACGTGCCCGCCATCAGAATGCCCAGCAGCATGTTGTTGCAGATCTTGGCGACCTGCCCCGCCCCGGCCTTGCCGGCATGGAAGACAGCCTTGCCCATGATCTCCAGATAAGGCCGGGCCTGCTCCAGCGCCTGGGCTTCGCCCCCCACGATGAAGGTCAGCGTCCCCGCCGCCGCCCCCGCGGTGCCGCCCGAGACGGGCGCATCCAGCATGGCCAGGCCCCGCTGGGCCGCCTGGGCCGCCAGGTCCTGGCTGACCTGGGCCTCGATGGTGCTGCAATCGACCAGCAGCGTGCCCGGCTCCACCGCCTGCAGCAGGCCGTGCGGACCCTCGTACACCTGGCGCACATGCTCGCCCGCCGGCAGCATGGTGAAGACGACCCGCGCTCCCCTGACCGACTCCGCCGAGGAACTGAAGCTGCGGGCGCCGGCCTGGCGCAATTCGGCCATGCTGGACTCCAGCACGTCGTAGACCTGCAGGGCATGTCCCGCCCTGATCAGGTTCAAGGCCATCGGCTTGCCCATATGGCCCAGCCCGATGAATGCGATCGTATCCATGATGTCTCCTTGATTGTCGGCTCGGGCATGCGGCTCAGGCGGCCGCTTCGCCCTCTTTTCTTCCCAGATCGGCCAGGGGATGGGCCATCCCCTGCGGCCAGGACGGCGCAAAGAAGCGCTCCACCCAGTCGGCGTCGGCCCTGTCCAGCGTATCGGGATTCCAGCGCGGCTGCTTGTCCTTGTCGATCAGCAGCGCCCGTATGCCTTCCTGGAAATCACCCTGCACCCCGCACTGCAGGGACACGATGTACTCCAGACGGAACACGTCGGCAAGCGACAGATGCCGCACCCGTTCCAGCAAGGTGTGCGACAGGCGGGCCGAGCCCGGCGAACCCTTGGCGAAGGTCTGCGCGGCCCGCGCCAGCCGGGCGTCCTCGCTGCCCTGCCACTGGAGCAGGCCTTGGCAGATGCGTTCGAAATCGCGGCCCGCGCACAGCTCGCGCAGCGCCGCGTAATGCTGCTCCAGCGGGCCTGGCGCCGGCCGGGCGCCGGCGCGCGCTTCGTCCAGGCATTGATGCAGGCGACGATCCAGCACGGCGCGATCGCCGCGCCAGTCGAACTGGCTCAAGCCCGCCAGCAAGGCCTGGTAGCGCGCCTGCGGCAGAAAGGCATCGGCCAGCCCCAGGAACAGGCAATCGGAGGCATTGATCTGCGCCCCGCTCAAGGCCAGGAAATGGCCTACGCCGGCCGGCAGGTGCGCCAGCATCCAGGTTCCGCCCACGTCCGGGAACAGGCCGATGGAAATCTCCGGCATGGCAAAACGCGTCGTGTCCGACACCGCCCGGTGGCTGGCGCCGTTGAACAGGCCCACGCCCCCGCCCATGACGATGCCGTCGCCCCAGCACAGGATCGGCTTGGGATAGGTGTGGATCAGATAGTCCAGGCGATATTCCACGTCGAAGAACTCGCGGGCGTACTGGTTGTCCCAGGCTGCGCCGCCCTGGTTGGCCTGCATGCCGGCGTAGAGCGCATGCAGATCGCCCCCGGCGCAGAAGGCCTTCTCGCCCGCCCCTTGCAGCACCACCAGCGCCACGGCGTCGTCATGGGCCCAGGATTGCAGTTGCGCCAGCAGGCGGCGGCACATGTCCAGGTCCAGGCCGTTGAGCGCCTGCGGGCGGTTCAACGTGGCCATCCCCAGCACGCGTCCGCCCTGGGCGGGCACGCGCTCGAACAACACGGATTCAGTCATCGGATGTCGGCTCCTTGATCGATGATGTGTCGGGCAATGATAACGCGCATGATTTCATTGGTGCCCTCCAGGATCTGATGCACGCGCGCATCGCGCACCAGGCGCTCGAGCGGATAGTCCTTCAGGTAGCCATAACCGCCGAACAGCTGCTGCGCGTCCAGGCAGGCCTGGAAGCCCAGGTCGGTGGCCAGGCGCTTGGCCATGGCGCAGTATGCGCTGGCCTGCTCGCTGCCGGCGTCCAGATGCGTGGCTGCCAGGCGCACCATCTGTCGCGCCGCCACGATATGGGTCAGAATGTCCGCCAGCTTGAACTGCAGGGCCTGGAACTGGTCCAGGCGCTGGCCGAACTGGCGGCGCTCCTGCATGTGGAGCCGGGCCGCCTCGTACGCTCCCTGGGCGGCGCCCACCGAACAGCAGGCGATGTTGATGCGCCCGCCGTCCAGGCCCTTCATGGCGAGCTTGAAACCCTCGCCCTCGCGGCCCAGCATGGCCTGAGCCGGCACCCGCACGCGATCGAAGCTGACTGCCCGGGTGGACTGGCTGTTCCAGCCCATCTTCTGCTCCTTGCGACCATAGGTGATGCCGGCGCTGTCGGCCGGCACGGCGAAAGCGGAAATCCCCTTGGGGCCTTCCCCCCCGGTTCGCGCCATGACGATGAGCAGGTCGGTCTCGCCCGCCCCCGAAATGAAAGCCTTGCTGCCGCTGAGCAGATAATCCTCGCCGTCCCGCTCGGCGCGGGTGCGCAGGGGGAAGCGGCGTCCGATCCCGAGCCCGGCTCCGTCAGGCAGTAGGAGGCCAGCTTCAGGCCCGCGCTCAGGTCCGCGCCCCATTGCTCCTTGAGACTGTCCGATCCCCATTTCCCCACCATCCAGGTGGCCATATTGTGAATCGTCAGAAAGGCGGTCGTGGAAGGGTCCGCCGCCGCCATCTCCTCGAATACCAGGCTGGATTCCAGCCGCCCCAGGCCCAGGCCGCCGATGGACTCGGCGGCGTACAGGCCGCAAAAGCCCAATTCGCCCGCCTTGCGAAAGACCTGGACCGGAAACTCCTGCTCCTCGTCCCAGCGGGCCGCGTGCGGGGCCAGTTCCCCTTGGGCGAATTCACGGGCGGCCTGGACGAAGGCCTGCTGCTCGTCTGTCAGTATCATGCCTGTCTCCTTGTTTTATCCCACCATAATGCCAGCGGCGCGGGAAGGTTGTCATGTCGATGACAATCCGGCGCAGTGGCCCAAGCAGGAAGGAGAGCCCCGGCCATGCTCGGCCCCGCATTGCACGGCAGGGCTTGCGCAATGGCGCCGGGCGACAAGCCGCGGCTTGCAGGCGGATTCGTTCAGCGCGCGGCGGGCGGGGTCTTGCGGCGGGGCCGGGCCGCCTTGGGCGCGGCCATCTTGTGGGCGTAGCGGCGGCGGCGCGACTCCATGGGATCGAAGACCAGCTCGCGATAGACTTCCACCCTGTCCTGGTCGTGCAGCAACTGGTCCAGCTCGCAGCGCTGGCCGAACACGCCGACCCGCAGGCCATCCAGCCCCAAGGCCGGATCCAGCGGCGGCAGGCCGCACTCCTGCAGCCCGGCCGAGACGCCCGATTGAACCAGAGCGTCGCGCACGCGGCTGCCGGGCGGCAGGGCCAGGCGCGCAGTCCAGACCTGGGCCTGCGTGGCGACCACCACCGTGACAGCCAGGTCAGTCACCGTAGACCTCCTGGGCGCGACGTGTGAACGAATCGATGAAGCTGTTGGCCACCCGGTTGAAGATGGGCCCCACCACCATTTCCAGGGCGCGGCTGGAGAATTCGTAATCCATGGTGAAGAGCACTTTGCAGCCGTCCGAGCCCAGGGCGACGAACTGCCAGTCCCCGGTCAGGGCGGAAAATGGGCCGTCGACCAGGCGCAGGACGATGCGCTTGGGATAATCGTGTTCATTGCGCGTGGTGAAGGACTGGCGTATGCCGGCGATGCTGATGGTGACCGACGCTTCCATGCCCTGCTCGGTGCGCTGCGTGACGGAAGCGCCGCCGCACCAGGGCATGAATTCGGGGTATTTGTCCACATCGGCCACCAGATCGAACATCTGCTCGCAGCTGTAGGGGACAAGGACGGAGCGTTTTACTGTATGCATCAGGTCTGGTTAATAGATAGAATGTTCTGATTTTACAATCTAAGGCTGGCAATTGATTCATGAGCATTGTTGATAACCGCAAGGCAACCCACGAATACTTTATCGAAGAACGCTTCGAGGCCGGGCTCGTGCTGGAAGGCTGGGAAGTCAAGGCGATCCGGGCCGGCCATGTGCAGCTCAAAGAAAGCTATGTCATTGTGCGCGACGGCGAACTGTACGTGCTGGGCATGCATGTCAGCGCCCTGCCCCCCGCGTCCACCCACATTCGCCCGGACGCCACGCGCACGCGCAAACTGCTGCTCAGGGCCGAGGAGATCCGCAAGCTGATCGGCAAGGTCGAACAGCGCGGCTACACCCTGGTGCCCCTGAACCTGCACTACAAAAAGGGCCGCATCAAGCTGGACTTCGGCCTGGGCCGCGGCAAGAAGCTGCACGACAAGCGCGACGTCTCCCGCGACAAGGACTGGAAGCGCGAACAGGAACGCCTGATGAAGCACGACACCCGCCGCAAGGCCCATGAATAAAACGGGCCGCTGGGCCCGTTTTTTCAATGCAGTTAGTGTAATTTAACACGAGGCGCCGCCCGTTTGCTCAGCAGCCTGCCCAGCGCCAGGGTGGCGGTGCGCACCACGCCCAGCACCGCCATGTGATGCATCAGGTGCAGGCTCATGTACATGCCGCGCGCCAGCAGACCCTTCACGAACCAGCTCTTGCCCGAGAGCACGCCCATCAGGCTGCCCACGCCGCGACTGTGTCCGACCGACACCAGCGAGCCGTAATCCTTGAACACGAAAGGGTCCTCATCCACCGTTTTCCCCTGGATCAGGGCCGCCAGGCGTTTGCACAGATAACTGGCCTGCTGGTGCGCCACCTGGGCGCGCGCCGGCAGGAAACGGCCCTCTCCCTCGCCCCAGGGAACTTGCGCACAGTCGCCCATGGCCAGGATGTGCGGGTCGGGCGTGCGCAGGCAGCGGTCCGCCACCAACTGGTTGATGCGGTTGACGGGCAGCCCCAGCTGGGCCAGGAAGGACGGCGCTTCGATGCCTGCCGCCCACACGCACAGATCGCTTGGGTATCGCGCGCCATTGGCATCTTCGATATGATCGGCGGCGATGCGGCTGACGCGCACCGAGGTGCGCACGGCCACGCCGCGCTGCTCCAGCAACTGCTGGGCTGTGGCCGACAGCTTGGGCGGCAGCGCCGACAGGATGCGGTCCGCGCCCTCCAGGAGGGTGATGCGCACCTCGCGTTCGGAGTCGCTGGACGGTATGCCATAGATGCTCAGGTCGGCGCGCGCCTCCAGGAGCTCGGCCGCCAGCTCCACGCCGGTGGCTCCCCCGCCCACGATATTGATGTGCAGGGCCGACCCCTGCTCGCGGTCGTTGCGCCGGCTGACGCTGATGAGCTCGTTGAGCAGCTTGAGCCGGAAGCGTTCAGCCTGGTTCGTGGAATCCAGCGTGATCGCATAGTCCTGCGAGCCGGGCGTGTTGAAGAAGTTGGACCTGCTGCCCACCGCCATCACCAGCATGTCGTAGGACAGCTGGCGTTCGGGGAAGACCTCTTCTTGGTTCGGCCCCAGCACGGCCGACAGGAAGATGCGACGCTCGTCCCGGTCCATGCCCACCATCTCGCCGGGCACGAAGGTGAAGCCGCAATCGCGCGCCAGCATGAAATACGACAGGCCCTCGCGGTGAATGTCCAGCGTGCCGGCGGCCACCTCATGCAGCGACGGCTTCCAGATGTGGTCGCTGTCCTTGTCCACAAGGAAGACATGCTTGCGGCCGAACTGGCGTCCCAGCTTGGCGGCCAGTTCCAGGCCGCCTGCTCCGCCACCGACAATCACCACTTGATAGGGCTGTGTGTGGGACATGCAAAACTCCTTATGGTTATCGAGAATTGACAGTATCAGAATCCCGGCAGATTACTTTAAACCAAAACTGATAATGACTATAGAAGTTCCTTATCACGCCGGCCTCGCGTCCCTTGACGCGAGACTGCGCAGCAAATTTCGCGCCGCGCCCGGCCTTGACTCGAACGGCCCGGGCACGATTATCAGCGCGAAAGGTCGCCCGCAAGGCCGTCCATACGGTATGGTTTATACTGGATTCAATTCCCAATCCCTTTTGCACCATTATGCACGACGATGTTCCCCGAAAGTCGCAGCGCGCCACCCGCAAGGGCCGCGAGCGCCGCGACAAGATCCTGGAAGTGGCGGCCGAGGTTTTCCGCGAGCATGGATTCGAAGCCACGTCCATGTCTCAGATCGCAGCCCTGGCCGGCGGCTCCAAAGGCACGCTCTACAACTACTTCCCGTCCAAGGAGGACCTGCTCCTGGCCACGCTGGTCAAGGGCGCGCAGGAGTTCGCCGAGCAGGTCCTGATCGAGCTGGACGGCGAAGGCGATCTGCGCACCGAGCTGCGCCGCTTCCTGCCGCCCATGCTGCGCAAGCTGTATTCCAAGGAAACCGCCCAGTTGCTGCGGGTGGTGGTGTCGGTGGGCGGCAACAGCGACATCGGCCGGCGCTTCTTCAACATGCTGGACGACCAGATCTGGGACAACGTCACGCGCTTCCTGGCGCGCCAGAGCGAGCGCGGCGTGCTGCGCAAGCCGGACCCCAAGCTGATGTGCGATCACCTGCACTGCCTGTGCGACGGCGAAGTCATCATCCTGCTGATGGGCGCCATGGACCCCTGGGACGAAGCCCGCGTCCAGAGCGAAACCGATCACATCATTGACATGTTCATGCGCGTCTACCTGATCGACAACGCCTGACCCGTCTTTGCCGCCGCCGCACCGCCCGGCCATGAAAAAACCCCGCCCTGAGGCGGGGTTTCTTACATGCGCGGCCCGCCGGGTCCGGCCCGGCAGGCGGCGGACGGCGATCAGGCCGTGGCCAGGCGCTGCCAGGTGTCCACGACGGTGTCGGGATTGAGCGACAGGGACAGAATGCCCTCGTCGCGCAGCCACTGGGCCAGGTCGGCGTGGTCGCTGGGGCCCTGGCCGCAGATGCCCACATACTTGTTCTGCGCCAGGCACGCCTTGATGGCGCGGCTGAGCATGAACTTGACCGCTTCGTCGCGCTCGTCGAAGTCGGCGGCCAGCAGCTCCATGCCGGAGTCGCGGTCCAGGCCCAGGGTGAGCTGGGTCATGTCGTTGGAACCGATGGAGAAGCCGTCGAAGTATTGCAGGAACTGGTCCGCCAGGATGGCGTTGGACGGCACTTCGCACATCATGATCAGGCGCAGGCCGTTCTCGCCGCGCGCCAGGCCGTGCTTGGCCAGCAGACCGACCACGCGCTCGGCCTGGCCCAGGGCGCGCACGAAGGGCACCATGATCTCGACGTTGGTCAGGCCCATGTCGTCACGCACCTTCTTGAGGGCTTCGCATTCCATCTTGAAGCACTCTTCGAAGTCGTCCGACAAGTAGCGCGCCGCGCCGCGGAAGCCCAGCATCGGGTTTTCTTCCTCGGGTTCGTAGCGCGAGCCGCCCACCAGCTTGCGGTATTCGTTGGACTTGAAGTCCGACAGGCGCACGATGACGGGCTTGGGATAGAAGGCCGCCGCCAGGGTGGCCACGCCTTCGGCCAGTTTTTCCACGAAGAAGGCGCGCGGGCTGGCGTAGCCGCGGGCCGCCGATTCCACCGCTTTCTTCAGGTCGCTGTCCACGTTGGGGTAGTCCAGCACGGCCTTGGGGTGCACGGCGATGTTGTTGTTGATGATGAATTCCAGACGGGCCAGGCCGATGCCGGCGTTGGGAATCTGGGAAAAGTCGAAGGCCAGTTGCGGATTGCCCACGTTCATCATGATCTTCAGGCCGATCTCAGGCATCTGGCCCCAGCTGACCTCTTCGATCTCGGTGTCCAGCAGGCCGTCGTAGATGCGGCCTTCATCGCCTTCCGCGCAGGAAACGGTGACTTCCTGGCCGTCCTTCAGGACATCGGTGGCGTTGTTGCAGCCGACCACGGCCGGGATGCCCAGCTCGCGGGCGATGATGGCGGCGTGGCAGGTGCGCCCGCCCCGGTTGGTGACGATGGCCGAGGCCAGCTTCATGATGGGCTCCCAGTTGGGGTCCGTCATGTCGGTGACCAGCACGTCGCCGGGCTTGACCTGGTCCATTTCGGAGGCATCGGCCACGATGCGCACCTTGCCCGAGCCGATCTTCTGGCCGATGGCGCGGCCGGTGACCAGCACGTCGCCGGTGGCCTTCAGGCGGTAGCGTTCCTGCACTTCGTTGTTGGCCTGCTGGGACTTCACGGTCTCGGGGCGGGCCTGCAGGATGTAGATCTTGCCGTCTATGCCGTCGCGGCCCCATTCGATGTCCATGGGACGCTGGTAGTGCTTCTCGATGATGGTGGCGTAGCGCGCCAGCTCGATGACTTCCTCGTCGTTGAGCGAATAGCGGTTGCGCTCGGACACGGGCACATCCACCGTGCGCACGGCGTGGCCGGTGCTGCGGCTTTCGTCGAATTCCATCTTGATCAGCTTGGAGCCGATGCGCCGGCTGATGATGGGGTAGTGGCCGGAGGCCAGCGTGGGCTTGTAGACGTAGAATTCGTCGGGGTTCACGGCGCCCTGCACCACGGTCTCGCCCAGGCCGTAGGACGAGGTGATGAAGACCACGTCCTTGAAGCCGGACTCGGTGTCCAGGGTGAACATCACGCCGGCGCTGCCCTTGTCCGAACGCACCATGCGCTGGATGCCGGCCGACAGGGCCACTTCCGCGTGGGCGTAGCCCTTGTGCACGCGGTAGGAAATGGCGCGATCGTTGTACAGTGAGGCAAATACGTGGTGGATCTTGCTGAGCACGTCGTCGATGCCGACCACGTTCAGGTACGTTTCCTGCTGGCCGGCGAAAGACGCATCGGGCAGGTCTTCGGCGGTGGCCGAGGAACGCACGGCGAACGAACCCTTGCCGTCGGCGTCCAGCTCGGCGAAGGCTTCGCGCACGGCCTTTTCGAATTCAGGGGGAACGGGGTGTCGATGATCCACTGGCGGATCTCGGCGCCGGCCGCGGCCAGTTCGCGCACGTCGTCGGCGTCCAGGGAGTTCAGGCGTTCGGCGATGCGCTGGTCCAGGCCGTTGCTCTTGAGGAAGACGCGGAAAGCTTCGGCGGTGGTGGCGAAACCGCCGGGCACGCGCACGCCCACATCGGCCAGCTGGCTGATCATTTCACCCAGCGAGGCGTTCTTGCCGCCCACCGAGTCGACGTCCGTCATGCGGAGCTTGTCGAATGCAATTACGTAAGACATAAGTCACCTTGAATAGAAAAAAAAGCGTGTTTGCTTAAGGCATGAATAAAAAATCCATGAGGACGTCCATGCCCTAGGCAAACCTGCCTTTTCACCGCACCCGAGCTCTGCGGTTAAGTGGTAACCTTGCAAATTGTACCGTTTCCCGAGCATTGTGCACGACTTATTCCATGTCTTCCTCTCCTATCGAGCGCACCGTCTTCGTCGTTTCCGACAGCACGGGCATCACTGCTGAAACCTTCAGCCATTCCGTCCTGTCCCAATTCGCCCAGTTCGAGTTCCAGGCCATCCGCATCCCGTTCATCGACACCATCGAGAAAGCCGAATCCGTGGCCGAGCGCATCAATCGCTGCGCACAGGAACAGGGCCAGCAGCCTCTGGTGTTCAGCACCCTGGTGGATCCCAAGATGGCGCACATCATCGGGGCCTCCAACTGCACGTTCCTGGACCTGTTCGGCGCCTTCGTGCGTCACATCGAACGCGCCCTGGGCGTGAAGTCCAGCCGCTCGGTCGGACGTTCCCACTCCGGGGGAATGTCGAAACGATACAACAACCGCATCGAGGCCATCAATTTCAGCCTGGCGCACGACGACGGGCAGTACGTCAACGGCCTGGAGCAGGCCGACGTGATCCTGGTGGGCGTGTCGCGCTGCGGCAAGACCCCACCAGCCTGTACCTGGCCATGCAGTACGCCGTGAAGGCCGCCAACTACCCGCTGATCCCGGAAGACTTCCAGCGCGGCACCCTGCCCGCCACGCTGGCGCCCTATCGCAAGAAGATCTTCGGCCTGTCCATTCACCCGGACCGCCTGGCCGAAGTGCGCAACGAACGCCGCCCGGACAGCAAGTACGCCTCCCTGGAACAATGCCGCATGGAAGTGGCCGAGGCCGAGCGCCTGATGCGCATGGAAGGCATTCCGTGGCTGTCCACCACCACCAAGTCCATCGAAGAGATCTCCACCAAGATCCTGGACGACGTCGGCCTGGATCGCCGCACCTACTGAACCGCCTCCGCGGCAGGGCGAACTCTCGCCTTGCCCGTTCCCGCGGCCCGCGCCGCAACCCTCCCCTCCTTCCCATCTCCGGCCGGCGCATGCGCCGGCCCGCACACGCCATGAACCAACGAATCGTCATCTCAGGCTGCTCCGCCGGGGGCAAGTCCACCCTGCTGGAAGAACTGCGGCGCCGCGGCCATGCCGTGGTGGCCGAGCCGGGCCGCCGCATCGTCGAACAGGAGCAGGCGAGCGCCGGATCCGCCCTGCCCTGGACGGACATGCGGGCCTTTCTCGAACGCACCATGGGATTGGCGCGCCTCGACTACGACGGCGCCTGCAGCGCCCGGACCTTCTTCGATCGCGGCCTGGTCGATGCGGCCGCCGGCCTGGCCCGCCTGGGGAATCCCTCCCTGCTGGAACAGTTGCGCCACGAGCGCCGCTACCATGAACAGGTCTTCCTGGCCCCGCCCTGGCCCGAGCTCTACCAGCGCGACAGCCAGCGCCAGCTCGCCCTGGAAGATGCCTTGCGGGAGTATGAACACCTTCTGGAGGTCTATCCGCGGCTGGGCTATGAAGTCCTCATCCTGCCCAGAACGGGCGTGGCCGAGCGCGCGGACTGGCTGCTAGCGCAGTTGCGCCATGAATCCGCCGGCCAGGCCGGCACGCCCTGACGCGACGGCCTGCCGGCTCCAGGATGCGGAAGACCGTCAGAAGCGGGCGCCTGCCGCATGCGCGGCAACAGCCCCGTATTCATAGAACGCTTCGCGCGCAGACTTGAACGCAGCTTTTTCCGGATCGCTCAGCGGCAGGGGCAGGTCCATGATGTCTATCCGGCCAAGAATCAGGCGCGCCAGTTCGCGCCCCAGCGTCGTGCCCGGCGCGATGCCGCGACCGTTGTAGCCGGTGAAGCTGAGGGTGTTGCGGGCAAGCTGGTGCAAGCGCGGCAGGGCATCGGCGGTCATGCCGATCTGCCCGTACCATTCGTACTCGAACTCCACCTTGCCCAGCTCCGGAAACAGTTTGGCCAGCGCGCGGCGCCCCCAGTTCTCATGGACGCGTGCGCCCGCCCCGCGCAGAGCCCCGACACTGCCGAACACCAGGCGGGCGTCGCGATCGAAACGGAATGAGGACAGCACTTTTCTGGTATCCCAGACGCCTTCCCGGTTCGGCAGGATACGGGCGCGCAGGCCCTCGCCGAGCGGACGCGTGGCCATATTGAAGTAAGGCAGGCGAACCTGTTGCTGCTGCAGTTCGGGCCAGATGTTGCGGGTATAGGCGTCCGTGGCCACCACGATCCATTTTGCATCGACCCGTCCTTCGGCCGTCCGGACCTGCCAATGCGTCTGCCGGTCCTGGACGGAAACGACACGACTGCGTGTGTGCAGGCGCGCCCCCGCATTGGCTGCCGCATGGGCAAGGCCGCGCACATAGGCCAGAGGCTGGATGGTGCCGGCGCGGCGATCGAGCAGGCTGCCGCTGTACGCGGTGGTGCCCACGGCCCGCGCCGTGGCGTCGGCGTCCAGAAGCTCGACCGGCGCGCCGGCCTCCTTCCATTGCCGCCAGCGTTCCTGGATCTCCTTCAGCCCTCGGGCCCCGACAGCGCAGTGCAGCGTCCCGTTGCGCACGGCCTGGCAGTCCATGCCGTGCCTGTCCACGAGCTGATAGACCAGTTCGGGCGCATTGCCGAGCAACTGCAAAAGGCGCTGTCCGTATACGGGGCCGAGAAGATCAGGCAATGTACGAGGCATGGCCCATAGTCCCGCATTGACCAGGCCGACATTGCGGCCCGAACCGCCAAAGCCGAATTCTTCGGCCTCCAGCAAGACGACGCCGGCCCCGCCCTCGCACAAGTGCAGTGCGGCGGACAGGCCCGTGAAGCCGCCGCCGACGATGACGACGTCGACGGCCCCTGCATGACCAGCCAACTGGGCAGCCGCAGGCGCAGCCGGCGCGCTGGCCTCCCACAGTCCATGGCTGCGTTGATCACCGTTCATGACTGTCCTCGCATGAAGCGCGCCCGCATCATATCCAGAGAGCCCTGCTGGATACGTGCATGAAGCGCGATCTCGTCCATTGGCTGCGCCTGAAGCTTCTTGCCGAATATTGAACGCATCCCGGGCGGCATGGGCTGCAGGGCTCTTGTGCTCGGCGCCGCTCCCAAGGACAGAAAAAGGGACGGGCTTTCGCGGCACAGTCCCTTCAATGTATCTGGAAATTTGCGAAACATGGTTTCAAGACGTTGCCAGGAGATCATGGCCGTACAAGCTCTCCTATTTCACCCCTGCGATGCGGGTGACGCCAGCCATGAACGTGCCAGCCCGCGGCTAGGGTTTCCTATAGGAAACAGATATTCCGGACGGTGAAATAATTTCCCTATCCGCCTTCACTCATTTCTTGCCACGAGCCTCTACAGGAGCTGAAACCCATGTCCAATCCACCCTGTCTGCCTGCCCCGGAGCTCCGCCAATCCACACTGCAGGAACTGGGCGTGGACCCGGCCCTCTATCTGAACGGCAATCTGGAAGTGTGCACGCCCATCGACGGTTCGGTGATCGGTCGCCCGCATGCCCAGTCCGCCGAACAAGTCGCCTTGATCATCGATCAGGCGCAGGCCGCCAGTCTCGAGTGGCGCGACGTGCCCGCCCCGCAGCGCGGTGAACTGGTTCGCCTTCTTGGCGAGGAATTGCGAGCCGGAAAAGAGAGGCTGGGCCGGCTGGTTTCGCTGGAGACCGGCAAGATCCTGACTGAAGGCCTGGGCGAAGTGCAGGAGATGATAGACATCTGCGACTTCGCCGTCGGCCTCTCCCGCCAGCTCCATGGCCTGACCATCGCTTCCGAACGCCCTGGCCACCGCATGATGGAAACCTGGCATCCCTTGGGAGTCGTGGGCGTGATCACCGCCTTCAACTTCCCGGTCGCCGTATGGGCCTGGAATGCCGCCCTGGCATTGGTGACCGGCAACGCCGTGGTGTGGAAGCCCTCGGAGAAGACGCCGCTGACGGCGCTCGCCTCGCAAGCCTTGTTCGAGCGCGCGCTCGAGCGCTTCGGCAAGGCGCCGTCCCATTTGAATCAGTTGGTGCTTGGCGACCGCAGCCTGGGAGAAGTGATCGTGGACAGCCCCAAGGTTGCACTGGTCTCGGCGACCGGCAGCACCCGCATGGGCCGCGAGGTCGGCCCGCGCGTAGCGCGGCGCTTTGGCCGCTCGCTCCTGGAGTTGGGAGGCAATAATGCCGTGATCGTCACTCCCAGCGCGGACCTGGATCTGGCGCTGCGCGGCATCGTTTTCGCGGCTGCCGGCACGGCCGGCCAGCGCTGTACCTCCACGCGCCGGCTCATCGTGCATGCCAGCGTCAAGGACGCGCTGCTCTCCCGTCTGAAAACCGTTTATGAAAAGCTGCCGATCGGCCATCCCCTGGACGCGCAGACCCTGGTGGGGCCGCTGATCGACAAAGCCAGCTATGAAGCGTTCCAGGCAGCCCTGGACTGCGCCAAAGCCGAAGGCGGGCAGGTCTACGGCGGCGCACGCGTGGACATGCCGCAAGCCCCCGACGGCTACTACGTACGCCCGGCCATCGTCGAAATGAATGCCCAGACCGATACCGTGCGCCAGGAAACCTTCGCGCCTATTCTCTACGTCCTCGCCTATGAGCAGTTCGAGGATGCCATTGCCTTGCAGAATGACGTGCCGCAGGGCCTATCCTCGGCGATTTTCACCAACGACCTGCGCGAGGCCGAACGCTTCCTGTCCGCCTCTGGCTCGGACTGCGGCATTGCCAACGTCAACATCGGCACCTCGGGAGCCGAGATCGGGGGGGCGTTCGGGGGCGAGAAAGAGACCGGCGGCGGCCGCGAATCCGGTTCCGACGCGTGGAAGAACTACATGCGCCGCGCCACCAACACCATCAACTATTCGCGGGAGCTCCCGCTGGCGCAGGGCGTGAAATTCCACGTCTAATCGCCGCGACATGGGCGTGGGCCGCCATCAAGCGACGCCGCGAAGCGCCGCTCTCCTGTTGCGCTTGAAGACAGCCCGCGCCAAGGCGCCTGGGCACGGCCTGACACTCCTGCGGACTGCTCATCCTGCTTGAATCCTTGCGACACAAAGCGTGAACTTGTTACTCAGCAAGCTCTCACTCCAAAATGTCAAGGAAAATCATGAAGAAACTTCAGCTCATCCAATCTGGGCCCGCCTTCACAGTTTCGCAGACAAGAAACGAGATCCTGCACTCCACCATGTGGCCCAGCGCCCTGGGAAACAGAGGAAATCTAAGATTCTCCGCCGCTGAAGGCGGCACGCCCCGCGCCGGCCGACTTGCCACTGCCCTGTACACGCTGCGCCATGCCATGGCCGATCTATGCGACAAACTGCGCCTTTTTTTCACTGCTGCGCCCTCGCCCAAACGTACGGAGTACAAGTTTCGGATGCAGATGCGCCAATACAGCTTGCTTTTGAGCAGTATGCTGGGTGAACTGACAGCCGGACAGCAAACCAGGCAGGCACAGCTCAAGGTCGCGCAACAGCTGGCTCAAATGGTCAATTTGCCCAAAGACGTCTCAGACCAGTTGCCCCGACGGGAAAACCTGCTGTCCCTGCATCTGGGGAGGTTGGCGCCTGCGGATATCTATACCCTGCGCAAAAGCTGGTTGTACAAGAGCGAGAGTGCGATAGCGGATATGCTGGGCAAGATTTCGTGGCCGGACCAGAAATTGCACACCCAGGCAGAAGCCATGATTAAAGAAATCCGGAAAGCCGCGGATAGGCAATGGAGAAGGCCGACTCGCAAGCTAGTGGAGGGTTGCGCCGGCCTGCTGTCCCGCCGACTGCTGGACGGCGCAGCGCTGAATGTGTTTTTGACTAGACTTTACCGGGACGAGGGCAAACGGCTGACGTCCTACCTGCAATCGTTGTCCAGGACTGAATTCAAACAAATACAGGCGAAGCTGAACGCTGTCAAACTGGATCGCGCCACGCGAACGTTGCATGACAGCGGGGGGCTATTGGTGCGCTTGCGCCAGACCCTGGAAGATGAGATCTATCGCCGGGCCGAACCGGATTTGAAGTCCTGTAGGGTCAAGCAGGAAGAGGCGATGGGGCGGAAACGCGATATCAGCGTATCCGTCCCCCTGGTCCTGCTCAACGAGCTAGTATCCGCGACGCAGCAAGCCTACGGCGACATACCAGCCCGCATGAAAGCGCAAGCACAGTCTCAGATCACGGCCGCCATGGATTATTTCAAGCCAACTCCGAATCACGACCCGGACGTGACTCCCCAGCGCGCGCCGAACCGATTTGTCGTGAAGAATCTACGCGAAGCATCGAGCCTGCACCCTTTGGGACTGGATCCGAACATTTTTGCTTCCTCCACCGTCAAGGCGGGATCGGGCACGACGAACAGCAGCAGGGGCTCGGAGCAGCCCTTATCCCCTCGGGAAGAACGAAGAGTGCGAATCGCAACCCTGATTCAAAACAAGCGGATTTGAAAAAACCGCAATGCGTCATGAAGCACGTCCCTGCCTGCTTGTCATGGACAAGCCGGAGCGATTGCCGAACGGGCGCCAGCCTCAGGCGCGGTGCTGGCGCCGTTGCTCGTACAGACACAGGGCCGTGGCGATGGCCACGTTCAGAGACTCGACGCCAGGGGCCTGAGGAATGAACAGGCGCTGGCTGGCCAGCGCCGCCAGGGCCGGACTGACGCCCTGGCCTTCGTTGCCGAAGACCCAGACGCCGGCATCGGGCAAGGCGGTCTCGTACAGGTCCGTGGCGCCCTGCTCCAGCGACGTCACCAGCACCGGCAGCCCGGCCTTGACCAGCAGGTCAGCGCCGTCCACCTGCTCGTGCAGCTGGATGGAGAAATGGGCCCCCTGGGCGCTGCGCAGCACCTTCTGGGACCACACGCTGGCACAGCCCGGCGTCAGGTAGACGGCCTCCAGGCCCACGGCCACGGCCGTGCGCAGCACGGTGCCCACATTGCCGGGATCCTGTACCTGGTCCAGCAACAAGGCGCGCCCGCTCGGCGCGGTCCACTGCGTGGCGCGCGGCACGCGCACCACGAAACCCACGCCCTGCCCCTGCCCCACCTGGGACACCGCATTCATCAGCGATGCACTGAAGGTCACGCAGGCGCGGCCGGGCAGGAAACGCGCCAGCTCCAGCAACTCGTCGCTGTGCCGATCCAGTTCGAAGACCGCCAGCTCCGGCAGGCCGCGGTGCTCCAGCCACATCTGGCATAAATGTATGCCTTCCAGCCACACCAGTTGTTCGGCGCCGTCCACTTCGCGCCTGTCATGCGCCAGGCGCTGCACGCGCTTGAACAGGGCGTTGTCCTTGGATTCAATCAACCTCATGGGAATTACCTAACAGGGTTTGGCGCACCGGCGCAAAACTGCGGCGGTGTTCTTCACAGGCGCCGTGCAGGGCCAGGCGCTCCAGGTGCAGCGCGGTGCCGTAGCCTTTGTGCTGGTCGAAACCATACTGTGGAAAGCGGGCGTGCAGCTCCATGCAGTACGCGTCGCGCGCCGTTTTGGCCAGGATGGACGCGGCCGAGATGGCCGGCTGGGTGGCGTCTCCCTTGACCAGGGCGATGGCGGGACAGCACAGCCCTGCCGGGACCCGGTTGCCGTCGACCAGGGCCTGGTCGGGCCTTGCAGCCAGCGCATTGCAGGCGCGCCGCATGGCCAGCATGGCGGCCTGCAGGATATTGATGTCGTCGATCTCGGCAACGCTGGCGCTGGCGATCTCCCAGGCCAGGGCGCGCTCCTTGATCCGGGCCGCCAGCTCTTCGCGGCGGCGCGCGGTCAGCTTCTTGGAGTCATTCAGGCCGGCAATGGGCCTGGCCGGATCCAGGATCACGGCGGCGGCGAATACCGGACCGGCCAACGGCCCCCGGCCGGCCTCGTCCAGGCCCGCGACCAGGCCGGCTGCCGGATCTAAGGCAAACAATTCAACCTGCATGTTCGCGCGCCAGCTTCAGGATGACGTCTGCCGCCAGGGCCGGCGTGTCGCGGCGCAACTGCAGATGCATCTGGGTGAAGACCTGTTCGATATGTCTGACGTAGTCCTGGTCCGTGAGCGCCTTCCAGCATTCGCGCGCCAGCTTTTCGGGCTCGGCGTCTTCCTGGAGCAGTTCCGGCACCACGAAGTCCCGGGCCAGCACATTGGGCAGACCCACCCACGGAACATAGGGACGATCCTGACCCGACTTCCAGCGTATGATGCGCTCCATCATCGGCGTCAGCACATAGGAGATGACCATGGGGCGCTTGTACAGCGCCGTCTCCAGGCTGGCCGTGCCGCTGGCCACCAGCACCGCATCGCTGGCTTCCATGACGCTCCAGGCCGCCGGGCGCACCACGCCCTGAGCGTCAGGCGCGCGCACGCCGGGCGTATCGCCGTCGATCACGTGCAGATTGCGCACCGGGCACTGCGCCAGCGCCTGCTCGAACTCCCGGCGGCGCCGGGCATTGACCATGGGCACCAGAACGGTCAGGTCCGGGTCCTGCCGCTGCAGCAGTTGAACAGTCCTGAGAAAACGGGGCGCCAGCAGACGCACCTCCGAGGAACGGCTGCCCGGCAACACGCCCAGCACGCAGCCCTGCCCTTGCAGGCCCAGGCGGCGACGCGCATCCTGCTTGTCGGGCTGCAAGGGAATATTGGCGGCCAGCGGATGGCCTACGTAAGTGACGGGAATGCCTTCCTTTTCGTAGATCTCGGTCTCGAAGGGAAACAGCACCAGCATGTGCGAGACCGCTTCGCGGATCTTGTGGATGCGTTCGTAGCGCCAGGCCCAGATGGACGGGCCGACGAAATGCACGGTAGGCACACCCGCCTGGCGCAGCCGCTGCTCCAGGCGCAGATTGAAATCGGGCGCGTCTATGCCCACGAAGACGTCAGGGCGATGGCGCAGCCAATGATTGCGCATGCCCAGGTAGGTGGACACCAGGCCGGGAATGCGCTTGAGCGCCTCCACATAGCCGAAGACCGTCAGGGCATCCATGGGGTAGTGCTGGCGGAATTGCTCGACGGCCATTTCGGGACCGCCTATGCCTTCCACCAGGAGCTGTGCGTCGCTCTGGCGCAGGCCCTGGATGATGCGGGCCGCCAGCAGGTCGCCCGACGGCTCGCCCGCCACCATGCCGACGGTCAGGCCCGACAAACCCGGGCTGCGCAAGCCCGCGCCCGGCCGGCCTGCACCTTGAGGCATGGTCATGGTCGGGAGATGCCCCGGCTGGAGGCGTTCAGGAAGTCCACCATGATCTGGATGGCGGCGGCGCTGTCAGGCTGGGCCTGCTG
Source organism: Alcaligenes sp. Marseille-Q7550 (assembly GCF_965112015.1). Lineage (NCBI taxonomy): Bacteria > Pseudomonadati > Pseudomonadota > Betaproteobacteria > Burkholderiales > Alcaligenaceae > Alcaligenes > Alcaligenes sp. Marseille-Q7550. The sequence continues at coordinate 234,405 of NZ_CBCOPU010000003.1, read as the reverse complement.
CAACTGCTGCATTTCCTCGGCCGCCTGCTCGATGGTGAGCTTGCGCCGATAGAGCAGCTTGTAGCATTCCTTGACGGCGGCGATGGAGTCGGGCGTGAAGCCGCGCCGGCCCAGGCCTTCGCTGTTGATGCCGACAGGCCGGAAGGGATCGCCCGCGCCGATGACGTAGGGAGGGATGTCCTGGCGTACCGAACTGGTGCCGCCTATCATGCTGTGCGCGCCGATGCGCACGAACTGGTGCACCGCGGTCAGGCCGCCCAGGATGGCCCAGTCGCCGATGTGGATATGCCCGGCCAGCTGCACGCTGTTGGCGATGATGGTATGGTCTCCCACCTGGCAATCGTGCGCGATGTGCACGTAAGCCATGATCCAGTTGTCGCTGCCGACGCGGGTCACGCCCACGTCCTGCACCGTGCCGGTATTGATGGTGACGTATTCCCGGACGGTATTGCCGTCCCCGATCTCCAGGCGGGTGGGTTCGCCGGCATACTTCTTGTCCTGGGGCATGCCGCCGATGGAGCAGAAACGGTAGAAATGATTGTCGCGGCCTATGGTGGTGTGGCCGTCGATCACGCAGTGCGGGCCCACCTTGGTGCCCGCCCCTATCGTGACGTTGGCCCCAATGATGCTGTAGGCGCCGACTTCGACATCATCGGCCAGGGTCGCCCCCGCTTCGATGATGGCCGTTTCATGGATACGCATAAATTACTCTTCCAGTTGACGGATGGCGCACATGAGCTTGGCCTCGGCCACGACCTGGCCGTCCACCAGGGCGCGCCCCGTGTACTTGCACAAGGCCCGGCTGATGCGGTCGGCCTCGACTTCCAGGCGCAACTGATCGCCGGGCAGCACGGGCTTGCGAAAGCGCGCGCCATCCACGCCCACCAGGTAGTAGGCCAGCTTGTTGTCCACTTTTGCGTAGGGGTCTTCGGGGTCGGTGAAGGAGAACAGCGCAGCGGCCTGGGCCATGGCTTCGATGATCAGCACGCCCGGCATCACGGGGTGATGCGGAAAATGGCCCGTGAAGAAAGGCTCGTTCATCGACACATTCTTGATGGCCACGATACTCTTGCCCGGCACCATTTCCAGCACGCGATCGACCAGCAGCATCGGGTAGCGATGTGGTAGGCGATCCATGATTTGTCGAATGTCGAGTTCCATTTTTTCTTGTCCTGCTTAGTTCTGGTTATGTGTGTTACGAGATGAATCGGCCCCTTCGTCCGCCTGGCGCTCCAGCGAGCGCAGGCGGCGGCGCAGGCCGCCCAATTGCCCCAGGACGGCGGCATTCTTCTGCCAGTCCTGGTGCGGCGCAAAAGGATAGACCCCGGTGTAGCGGCCGGGTTCGGTGATGCTGGACGTGATGGCGGTGCCCCCGGATACGTGCACGTCGTCCGCCAGGCGGATGTGGCCGGATAGCATGGCTGCGCCGGCGATGGTGCAGCGCGCCCCGATCTGCGTGGAACCGGCCACGCCCACGCAGGCGGCCATGGCGGTGTGCTCGCCCACGTGCACGTTGTGGGCGATCATGATCTGATTGTCCAGCTTGACGCCGTTCCCGATCACGGTATCGTCCAGGGCTCCGCGGTCCACCGTGGTATTGGCGCCGATTTCGACATCGTTGCCGATCCGGACCTGGCCGATCTGCGCGATCTTGGCCCAGGCTCCGTCGCCCTTGACGGGGTCCGGCGCGAAACCGAAGCCGTCCGCGCCCAGCACCACGCCGGAATGCAGGATGGCGCGATCGCCCACGTGCACGCCATGATAGAGGGTGACGCGGGCATGCAACAGGCAATCCTGGCCAAGCGTGGAGCCCGCGCCGATGACGCAGTGGGCTCCCAGCCGCGAACCGCGGCCGATGCGCGCGCCGGCTTCGACCACGCAGAAGGGCCCGATGGCCGCGCCTTCCCCGATTTCAGCGGAAGGGTCGACGACGGCGCTGGGATGTATGCCCTTGGGCAGTCCGGACAGGCGCACCTGGTCGAAGCGCTGCGCCAGCAGCGCATACATCAGATAAGGCTGGGGACAGAGCACAGGCGCGAAAGCCGGCTCGAAATCCAGCGCGGCATGAACCTCCGGGGTCAGGATGACCGCCGCGGCCTGTGTTCGGGACAGCAGCTCGTGCAGCTTGGGATTGGACAGAAAGCTAATTTCCTGCGAGCCCGCAGAAAGCAAAGAGCCTAGGCCCCGGATGCGGGGCATAGGCTCTTGGGCGCCCTGAGGCAGCTTGCAATCCAGTCCGGTCTTGTTGATTTCCTGTACCAGCTCAGGCAGGGACACCGCCTGTTCGGCGCTCAGCAATACCGGCATGGTTCATCAACCGCCCAGTGCTTTCAGGACTTCTTCGGTGATGTCCACGCGAGGGCTGACGGTGACGGCATCCTGGATGATGAGATCGTAGCCTTGGGAATCGGCGATGCTCTTGATGGCGGCATCCGCTTTTTCGACGATGGCCGAGAACTCTTCGTTGCGGCGACGGTTGAAGTCTTCCTGGAATTCGCGACGCTTGCGCTGCAGGTCCGAATCCAGGTCGGCCAGCTGGCGCTGGCGCTTGACGCGGTCGGACTCGGACAGCACGGGAGCGTCCTTGTCGAATTTCTGTGCCTGGGCGCGCAGGTTGTTCGCCAGCTTTTCCAATTCTTCGTCGCGGCGCTTGAATTCCGCTTCGATCTTGGTCTGGGCAGCCTTGGCGGGTTTGGAATCGCGCAGGATGCGCTCGGTGCTGACGAAACCGATCTTGGTCTGAGCCTGAACAACAGGAGCGGCTGTCATGGCGCTGACACCCAGTGCGGCAGCCAGAACGAGCGCTTTATTGCCACGGGTCAGGCCGCGGGCGATAGTTGTGAGTTTCATTGCGATGTTTGACTTCATGAAAAATCTACCTTGCTAATTAGGCTGCAGAATAGAGCAATTGTGCCATTAAACGCGAACATCAGAAAGCCGTGCCGATCTGGAACTGGAAGGCCTGCTTGTCATCGCCTTCCTTGGCGCGCAGGGCGCGGCCGTAGGATAGCTGCAGCGGCCCCAGAGGCGACTGCCAGGACAGGCCCAGGCCGGCGGAGTACTTCCAGCCGCAAGGATCCGTGGAAGGACTGTCGGGACGGCCCATGGCGCAGCCGCCGCTGGTGTTGTCCACCTTGCCGGCGTCGGCGAACAAGAACCAGCGCAGGGTGCGATCCCGCGTGGCGCCGGGGAATGGCAGATACAACTGGGCATTGGCGATCATGCGGCGCGAACCACCCAGGTAGTTGCCGGTGAGCGTATCGCGCGGACCGAGCGAGGCGCCTTCGTAGCCGCGCACCGAGCCTATGCCCCCGCCATACACGTTCTTGATGACCGGATAGGACTTGCTGCCATAGGCGCGACCCCAGTCGATGGCGCCGTTCAGCGCCAGCGTGTAGGCGCGGCCCAGCGGGATGTAGTGCTGGTGGCTGGCGCGCAGCATGTAGTAGCGCAGGTCCATGGTGCCCAGGTCGCCCGACAGGCTGGTCAGGCTGCCCTTGTTGGGAGCGATGGCGCTGTCGCGGGTGTCCTTAGACCAGCCCAGGTTGAAGATGAACGCGTTGGTGCGCTCGCCGTACTCGGCCACGTAATCCTGATACGCGCGCGGCGTGTACTGCGGGCTCAGGCGCGAGAGCTTGTTCTGCTCGAAATTCACGCCCATGAAGATGCGGTCGTACTCGGAAATCGGCACGCCGAAGTTCAGGCCCGCACCGATGGCGGTGTTCTGATAGTCGCCCCAGGCGTTGTTGGCCTCGTAAGGCGTGGTGCGGCGGTAGTAGATCGAAGTGGTCTTGCTGATGCCGTCGCGCGTCCAGTACGGATTGGTGTGGCTGATGACGGCGGCGCGGTTCACCTTGCTGGTATTGACCTGCAGGGACAGGCTGTTGCCGCTGCCGAAGATATTGTCCTGGCTCAGGCCGGCGGAAAGGATCAGCTTGTCGGTCGAGCCGTAGCCCACGCCCAGGTTGATCAGCCCGGTGGGCTTTTCCTTGACGTCCACGTTCACGTCCACCTGGTCGGGCGAGCCGGGCACCGGCTTGGTATTGACGTCCACTTCATTGAAGTAGCCCAGGCGGTCGACGCGGTCGCGCGAGAACTTGATGCTGGACGAGTCGTACCAGGCGGCTTCCTGCTGACGCATTTCGCGGCGGATGACTTCGTCGCGCGTGCGGGTGTTGCCGCCGATGTCGATGCGGCGCACGTATACGCGCCGGCCCGGATCCACGTAGAAGGTCAGATCCGCCGTATGCCCCTCGCGATCCAACACGGGATTGGGGTTGACGTTGGCGAAGGCGTAGCCCAGGCTGCCCAGGTATTCCGTGATGGCCTTGACGGTGGCGTTGGTCTTGTCGGCGGAGAAGACCTCGCCGGCCTTCTGCTGCACCAGGGGCTGGATCTTGTCGTCCAGACCCAGCAGGTCTCCCGCCAGCTTCACGTTGCTGAGCGTATAAGGCTGGCCTTCATGCACGGTCAGGGTGATGAAGATGTCCTTGCGGTCCGGCGAGATGGACACCTGCGGCGGCTCGGCCGAATACTCCAGGTAGCCGCGGTTCAGATAGAAGGAGCGGATGCGCTCCATGTCGCCTTCCAGCTTCTCGCGGGAATACTTGTTGGTGCCGGTGTACCAGGTCATCATGCCCGAGGTGGTCAGCTCCATCTCGTCGAGCAGGCGGCTCTGCGAGAAGGCTTCGTTGCCCACCACGCGGATTTCCTTGATCTTGGCCAGTTCGCCTTCGAAGATGTCGAAGCTCACGCCCACGCGGTTGCGCGGCAGGGGCGTGATGATGGGCGTGATCTCCACGCCGTACTTGCCTTTGGACAGATATTGCTGCTTGAGTTCGAACTCCGCGCGCTCCAGCATGGAGCGGTCGAACACGCGCCCTTCGCCAAAACCGACCTGGGCCAGGGACGTGATGATGTTCTTGGAGTCGAACTCGCGCATGCCGTTGAAGGACACCGAGGCGATGGTCGGGCGTTCCTTGACGTTGACGATCAGCACATTGCCGCTGGTGTCGATCTGGACGTCGCTGAAAAAGCCCGTGGCGTACAGGCGCTGGATGGCGTCGGCAGCCTGTTCCTCGGAGAAGGACTCGCCCACCTTGACGGGCAGGGACGAGAACACGGCGCCGGGATCGACCCGCTGGATGCCGTTGACTTGAATATCGCGCACGACAAACGGTGCAAATGCATTCGCCAGGGCGGGGGCAAGGAGACTTGCCACCAGCACGGGCAAGACACGCAACGCAAAAGTGGGTTTCCGGCTAAACGACATCCTGGACAATCCTTGGTCGGTCAAATGGTTGGAAATTGTATGCCACACGCCGTCAACTGAAAAGGCGGGTGATGTCATTAAAAAATGCAATGCTCATCAGCACCGCCAATGCGCTCAGGCCCAGACGCTGGCCTATCATCAGCATGCGCTCCGACGCGGGCTTGCCGCGTACGGCTTCGATGGCATAGTACAGTAGATGCCCACCGTCCAGCATGGGCACGGGCAATAAATTCAGCAATCCAATGCTGATGCTGATCAGCGCCAGAAAATTCAGGTAGGCGATCAGGCCGATGCGCGCCGTCTGACCCGCATAGTCTGCAATAGTAACCGGCCCGCTGACATTGCGCACGGATACCTCGCCAGTGATCATGCGCCCTATCATCTTCAGGGAGAACCAGAAGGTCTCGGCCGTACGCACGAAGCCGCGCCGGACGCTGTCAACGGGCCCGTAGCGCACATGCACCATGTCGAAATCGGGGCCTATCTGGGCGCCGATGCGCCCAAGCACCTCGCCGTCCTCGCCGGCCTGCGCCCGAGGCGTGATGGACAGGTGCAGGATCTGCCCGGCGCGCAGCACGTCCAGCGCCAGCGTCTGGCCGGCGGACTGCTGAATCTGTTCGACGAACTGCACCACGTCCGGGTCCTGCCTGGAACCCAGCGCCAGGATGATGTCTTTTTCCTGCAGGCCAGCCTGCTCGCCGGCGCTGTCCTTGTACACCTCCTGGACTACGGCGCGCGGCGGCAGCAGGGCCAGCCCTGCCTGCGCCAGCAGGTCGCGATTGTCGGGCGTGATCTCGCCGGCCGGCAGCGACAGGCTGCGCTCGCGCTCCTGGCCTTGCGCATCGAGCACGCCCACCGCCAGCGTCCCGCCCGAGGACAGGGCCTCCATGAATTCCCAGCGCGCCTCGTTCCAGGAGCGGACCTCGCGGCCGGCTATGTCGATCAGGCGGTCGCCTGCCTGGAAGCCGGCCGGGGCGGCCGGCGTGCCGGCCTGCGGCCGGGCGATGACGGGCGCCGGCTCCTGCGCGCCCAGCACGCCCACCAGCGCGTAGATGATGACGGCCAGGATCAGATTGGCCAGCGGCCCGGCAAGCACGACGGCGGCGCGCTGCCACAAAGGCTTGCAATTGAAGGATTCCTGTACCTGTTCCAGCGTGGTGCCGGGCGGCGGATCATTCTGCATCGCCACATAACCGCCCAGCGGCAGAGCCGACACCGCCCACTCCGTGCCATGCCTGTCCTTGCGGCGGTAAAGCACCTTGCCGAAACCGATCGAAAAGCGCTCGACCCGCACGCCGCAGCGGCGCGCGACCCAGTAGTGGCCCAGCTCGTGGAAAGTCACGAGCACGCCCAGAGTCACCAGAAAGGCCAGCAAGGCGTACAGCATGTGGGATCCCGTCAGCCGCGCGGCGCCGTGCGGCAGTAATCCAGAGCCAGGGACCGGGCCTCCCGGTCCAGGTCCAGCACCGCATCCAGAGCGTCCAGTGACTGGGCGGCGCGGCCATTGAGTTTGTCCAGACAGTGTTCGATCACGTCCGGAATCTGAGTATAACGAATCTGCTCGCCCAGAAAGCGATCCACGGCGATTTCATTGGCCGCATTCAAGGTGACGCAGGCCGCCTGGCTGTTGCGCAAGGCCTCGTAGGCCAGGCGCAGGCAGGGAAAGCGCACCAGGTCCGGAGGCTCGAAGTCCAGCCGGCCTAGGGTCGCCAGGTCCAGCAGGCCCACGCCGCTGGCCAGGCGCTCGGGGAAGCCCAGGCCATAGGCAATGGCCGTGCGCATGTCCGGCTGGCCCAGTTGCGCCATGACCGAACCGTCGATGAACTCCACCATGGAATGGATGACGCTCTGGGGGTGGATGACGACATCGATCTGTTCCACCGGCACGCAGAACAGCCAATGAGCCTCGATGACTTCCAGTCCTTTGTTCAGCATGGTGGCCGAATCGACGGAGATCTTGCGGCCCATGCTCCAGTTCGGATGTGCGCAGGCCTGCTCCGGCGTGACGGCGTCCAGCTCGGCCAGGGGCCGGGAGCGGAACGGACCGCCTGAGGCCGTGACGAGCAGGCGGCGCAACCCCGCCACGGCCTGGCCGGCCTGCGCCGGAGCCTCGCCCGCCAGACATTGATAGATGGCGCTGTGCTCGGAGTCGATGGGCAGCAATTGCGCCCCGCCCTGCTGCACCGCTTTCATGAAGATGCCGCCGGCCGCAACCAACGCTTCCTTGTTGGCGAGCAGGACGCGCTTGCCGGCCCGCGCCGCCGCCAGAGCCGAGGGCAGCCCGGCCGCACCGATGATGGCCGCCATGACGGTCGTGACCTGGGGATCGGCCGCCGTATCGGCCAGGGCCTGGGCGCCTACGCGGATCTCGGGCAATGGCGCCCCGCCCGGCCAGGCGGCAAGAAAACGTTCGCGAGCGGCGGCGTCGGGCACCACGACCACTTTCGCCCGGCTGGAATGGGCCTGCCCGGCCAACTGCTCCATGCGGGTGTGGCCCGTCAGGGCATGGACGGCCATACGGTCCGGATGGCGGGCGATGACATCTAAAGTGCTGACGCCGATGGAGCCCGTGGCCCCAAGGACGCAGACATGCTGGAAGTTCATGAGTATTTCCTTGGCGCAGGCGCCCCGCATCCTTTCCGGATCAGGACAGCCACGCCCCACCTAAAAGCAAGGCCAGCGGCGCTACGGGCAGCAAGGCATCGATGCGATCATAGACCCCGCCATGCCCGGGCAGCAACTGGCTGGAGTCCTTGACGCCGGCGCGGCGCTTGAGCAGCGATTCGAACAGGTCGCCCACGATGGAGATGGCGGCCAGCAGCACCCCCAGCACGGCCGTGACGGTCCAGCCCCAGCGCGCGACCAGGTCCGCGCCGAAAGTGCCCGGCCACGCCGCGCTGAGCAACATCCAGGCGGCGGCGGCGGCCATCCCCCCGATTGCGCCCGCCCAGGTCTTGCCCGGGCTGACCCTGGGCGCCAGCTTGGCCTTGCCGAAAGCGCGGCCGGCAAAATAGGCGGCAATGTCGGCCACCCAGATCAGCACCAGCACGGACAGCACGTAAACGACGCCCCGGCCGTGCAGCAGATGATACAGTGCAGCCCAGGCGGCCAGCGGAGCGGCCACGCCCATCACGCACAGGAACGAGGTCTGGGCCCGCTGCTGGGCCTGGCCCTGCAGGACCAGCCCGGTTGCGCCCACCAGCCAGACGGCGACCATGATGGGCACCAGACCCCGATAGACCAGATCGGCGGCCTGCCCTTGCGGACCGCCTACGTACCAGTACACGCTCAGCCAGGCGATCAGCGCTCCGGTCAGCAAGGCGACCGCCCACGCCCCGCCCTGCTGGTCAGCCGGCAGGCCCAGGCCCCGCCATTCCCAGCAGCCCAGCGTGCCCAGCAATCCGAAGATGGCCAACAGCGGCCATTGCACCGGCGCCAGCATGGCGGCGCCGAGGATCACCAGCAGCACGATGGCGGTAATGACTCGCTGTTTAAGCATAAGGGTACTCCTCAGGGGGCGGAGGATTCCAGCACCTGAGCGCTGGTGCGGCCAAAGCGCCGCTCCCGTCCGCGATACCATTCGAACGCTTCCTCGAGCTCGGCGCGGCCGAAATCGGGCCAGTACACATCGGTGAAGTACAGTTCCGTGTAGGCCATCTGCCAGATCAGGAAATTGGAGATGCGGCGCTCGCCGCCGGTGCGGATGAACAGATCCGGTTCGGGCGCATAGGCCATTGCCAGATGCGGACTGAACAGGGCTTCGTCCAGTTTCTCCGGATGCGCAGCCAGTTCGGGATTGGCCGCGATGGTTTTCTGCGCCGCCTGCAGTATGTCCCAGCGGCCGCCGTAATTGGCGGCAATGGTCAGATGCAGGAGGTCATTGTCGCGAGTCTGTTCCTCGGCGCGGGCGATAAGCTCGCGCAGCTCGTCGCTGAAGGCGGACAGCTCGCCGACCACATGCAGGCGCACGCCGTTCTTCTTGAGCGTCGTCACTTCCTTCTGGAGCATCTTCACGAACAGGCGCATCAGCATGGAGACCTCCTCGGGAGGCCGGCGCCAGTTCTCGGAACTGAATGCGAACAAGGTCAGGTAGCGCACTCCCAGGTCGCCACAGGCCTCGACGATGCGTCGGACGGCCTGGACGCCGCGCAGGTGGCCCGCCGTACGCGGGAGCATGCGGCGGGTTGCCCATCGACCATTGCCGTCCATGACAATGGCCAGGTGACCAGGGACTTGACTGTGCGTCGGGATACGCTGAGTAGAACTGAATGGAATCACCTAGCCACCTGTTGTGCGGTCATCAGACCGTCATGATCTCGGCTTCTTTCTGCGCGATCAGCTTGTCGATCTCGGCGACGTACTTATCGGTCAGCTTCTGGACTTCGTCCTGGGCGCGGCGCTCCTCGTCCTCGGAGATCTCCTTGTCCTTGACTTGCTTCTTGAGCGTGTCGTTGGCGTCGCGGCGCAGGTTGCGGATGGCGACCTTGGCGTCCTCGCCTTCGCTGCGCACGACCTTGGCCAGGTCGCGGCGGCGCTCTTCGGTCAGGGCCGGCATGGGCACGCGGATGCTGTCGCCCATGGAAATGGGGTTCAGGCCCAGGTCGCTGTCGCGGATGGCCTTTTCAATAGGGCCGGCCATGTTTTTTTCCCAGACCTGCACATTCAGGGTGCGCGCGTCCACGACGGTGATGTTGGACACCTGGCTGACGGGCACGGGCGAGCCGTAGTACTCCACCTGGACGTGATCGAGCAGCCCCGTGGTGGCGCGGCCGGTGCGGATCTTGGCCAGGCCGGTCTTCAAGGACTCGATGGACTTGGCCATGCGGGTGTCGGTCGTTGATTTGATCTCGGAGAGACTCATGGACTTAATTTCCTATAACTTTAAACGTGGACCAGGGTGCCCTCGTCCTCGCCGGAGACCGCGCGCGTCAGGGCGCCGGGCTTGTTGATGGAAAACACTTTGATGGGCAGTTTCTGATCGCGGCACAGGGCGAAGGCCGTGGCGTCCATCACTTCCAGACGACGCACGATGGCCTCGTCGAAGCTGATGCGCGAATAGCGGGTCGCGCCGGGATCCTTGTTCGGGTCGGCGCTGTAGATGCCGTCCACCTTGGTGGCCTTGAGCACGATCTCCGCGCCCACTTCGGCGCCGCGCAGCGCGGCGGCGGTATCGGTCGTGAAGAAGGGATTGCCCGTGCCGGCCGCGAAAATGACGGCCTTGTTCTCTTCCAGGTAGCGCAGCGCCTTGGGACGGATGTAGGGTTCCACGACCTGCTCGATGTTCAGCGCCGACTGCACGCGGGCATCCAGGCCGCGGTGCTTCAGCGCATCCTGCAGCGCCAGTGCGTTCATGACAGTGGCCATCATCCCCATGTAGTCGGCCGTCGCGCGATCCATTCCCTGGGCGCCGGGAGCGATGCCCCGGAAAATATTGCCCCCTCCGATGACGATCGCCAGCTGCACGCCCAACTGGGCGACCTGAGCGATTTCTTCCGTCATGCGAAGAATGGTGCTGCGATTGATACCGAACGAGTCCTCGCCCATCAGCGCTTCGCCGGAAAGCTTGAGCAGGACGCGTTTGTAATGAGGGGTGGTCATGGTTGGGGTTCCAAGTGACGAAAGACAGGGAGAGTGTAAAGCAGCAGGGCAGGCACCGCCACTACGGTGCCTGCCCTGCAAGTTCAAGCCAGATTAAGCTTGACCGGCGGCAGCAGCCACCTCGGCGGCGAAGTCTTCAACGCGCTTCTCGATGCCTTCACCCACGACATACAGGGTGAAGCCGGCGATGGTCGCTTTGCTTTCGTTCAGCATCTGCTGGACGCTTTGCTTGTCGTTCTTGACGAAAGGCTGGTTCAGCAGCGTGACTTCCTTCAGGAACTTGGCCACGGCGCCGTCCACCATCTTGGTGACGATGTCGGCAGGCTTGCCGGACTCGGCAGCCTTCTGGGCGGCGACGGAACGCTCGGCTTGGATGTCGGCCGCGTCCTCGCCGGATGCATCCAGGGCCTTGGGGCGGCTGGCGGCGATGTGCATGGCCAGGTCCTTGCCCGCTTCCTCGGAGCCGGTGAAGTCGACCAGAACGCCGATCTTGCCGCTGTGGATGTAGCTGGCCAGCTGGCCGGCGGTTTCGTAGCGCTGGAAGCGGCGCACGGAGATGTTCTCGCCGATCTTGCCGACCAGGGCGGCGCGCACGCTTTCATCGGTGCCGTCGGCCAACGGCAGTTCAGCAAGGGCGGCCAGGTCGGCGTGATTGTTCTTGGCAACCAGCTGGGCGACCTGATCGATGAACTGGATGAAGTCATCGTTCTTGGCCACGAATTCGGTTTCGCAGTTGACTTCGACGATGGCGCCGGTCTTGGCGTCGTCGGCGATGTAGACCGTCACCAGACCTTCAGCGGTCACGCGGCTGGCGGCCTTGCTGGCCTTGCTGCCCAGCTTCACGCGCAGGATTTCTTCGGCGCGGGCCATGTCGCCATCGGCTTCGGTCAGCGCCTTTTTGCATTCCATCATGGGCGCGTCGGTTTTCTCGCGCAATTCCTTAACCATCGATGCGGTGATTTGAGCCACGGTTTTCTCCAATTCTGTAGAACGTGCCCCGGCGCGCCGGGGCGGTGCGAAATGCAAGTGTAGCCATCGGCCATGACAGCTTTGCGCATGGCCGATGGCTTCGAGCCGATTACTCCTGGGAGTCGGCGTCGACTTCGACGAATTCCTCGTCGGCAGCGATTTCTTCAACCAGACCGTTCAGGTTCTGCTCGCGGCCGGCCAGCACGGCGTCGGCGATGCCGCGGGCGTACAGGGCGATGGCCTTGGCGGAGTCATCGTTGCCGGGGATCACGTAGTCCAGGCCTTCCGGGGAGTGGTTGGTGTCGACCACGGCCACCACGGGGATGCCCAGGGTGCGGGCTTCGGCCACGGCGATCTTGTGGTAGCCGACGTCGATCACGAACAGGGCGTCAGGCAGGTTGTTCATGTCCTTGATGCCGCCGATGGATTTGTTCAGCTTTTCCAGCTCGCGCTCGAACATCAGGGCTTCTTTCTTGCTCATGCCTTCGGTGCGGCCTTCGGCCAGCTGAGCTTCCATGTCCTTCAGGCGCTTGATGGAGGTCTTGACCGTCTTGAAGTTGGTCATCATGCCGCCCAGCCAGCGGCTGTCGACGTAAGGCATGCCGCAGCGCTCGGCTTCGGCGGCGACCAGTTCACGGGCGGCGCGCTTGGTGCCGACGAACAGGATGTTGCCACCGCGGGCGGCCAGCTGGCGCACGAACTTCACGGCTTCTTCGTACTGAGCAACCGTCTTTTCCAGGTTGATGATATGGATGTTGTTACGCTGGCCGAAGATGTACTGCGACATCTTGGGGTTCCAGTAACGGGTTTGGTGGCCAAAGTGCACACCGGCTTCCAGCATTTCACGCATCAAAGACATGATTTTCTCCAAGGGTTTGGTCTTGTAACCGCCCGGTATCCGGTAAGGGCCGCAGGCTCGCCTGCATTCCAGACACCCCGAGACGGACGGTCACGCGATTTACAGCTACATTTAGGAACGCCGCCCAAGACGGGACTGGCGCATTGGACATACGGGCCCGCGACCGCGCAAAGCGACATGCGCTTGGCGACCGCCAGTGTCCGGCCCGTTGCTTTCATGAAAGGGCAAAACAGACGCCAGGCACGCACCGGGTGTATCCTAGAAGGATAAGGCGCAAGGCTCTCCCGCCAAATTTCACTTCTTTTGCCGGCACCACGCCCCCGTAAAGAAGGGTTTGCACTGCCGCAAAATTCACGAAAGCCTATAATTCTACTATTTTTCAACAGACCTGTTCAAGTTGCTATGAGTATTCTCGTCACAGACCCTTCCGACCTCGACAAAATGCGGGCAGCCTGCCGGACGGCAGCTTCGATCCTCGACTACCTGACCCCCTTTGTCAAAGCCGGCGTCACCACCGCCGAACTGGACAGACTGTGCATGGAACGCATCAACGAACTGCAGGTGAAGTCCGCCACCGTGGGTTACGCGCCGCCCGGCTACCCGCCCTTCCCCGGATCCATCTGCACCTCCGTGAACCACGTCATCTGCCACGGCATTCCCGGCGACAAGGTCCTCAAGAACGGCGACATCCTGAACATCGACGTGACCATCATCCAGGACGGCTGGTTCGGGGACACCAGCCGCATGTTCTATATTGGCGAACCCAGCATCCTGGCCCGTCGCCTGACCGAGACCACCTACGAATGCATGTGGCTGGGCATAGACCAGGTCAAGCCGGGCGCCACGCTGGGCGACATCGGCCACGCCATCCAGAAGCATGCCGAAAGCCAGGGCTTCTCGGTGGTGCGCGAATATTGCGGGCACGGCGTGGGCCGCAAGTTCCACCAGGATCCGCAAGTGCTGCACTACGGCAAGCCCGGCACCGGCGTCAAGCTGGAGGCCGGCATGATCTTCACCATCGAACCCATGATCAACGCCGGTCGCCGCGAGCTGCGCACCCTGGCGGACCAATGGACCGTGGTGACCCGCGACCACAGCCTGTCGGCGCAGTGGGAGCACGCCGTTCTGGTCACCGACACCGGCTACGAAGTGCTGACCGTCTCGCCCGGCATGCCTGCGCCGCCGGCTTTCATCAAGGCCTGATCCCATGCCCGGCCCGGCCCTGGCCTCGCTGCGCGACACGATCGCCCGCCGCCGGGCCAACGCCTGCCGGCGCTATCGGCAACACCTGCAGCCCGACGTGCTGCTCAAGGCCCTGCGCCGCATCTGCGACCAGGGCCTGCGTGAACTGCTCGCCCTTCATCCGCTGCCCGAACAGGCTTGCCTGGCCGCGCTGGGCGGCTACGGGCGCGGAGAGCTCTACCCCCACTCCGACGTGGATCTGCTGATCCTGCTGCAGCGCCCTCCCGACGCCCGGGACATTGCCCGCATCGAGGCCCTGCTGGCCGCCATGTGGGACATCGGCCTGGCCCCCAGCCATGCCGTGGTCACGCCGCAGCAATGCCTGGAACAGGCCGCGCAGGACATCACCACGGAAACCGCGCTGCTGGAGAGCCGCTGGCTGTCGGGCTCGCGCCTGCTGCTGCGCCACGTGCAGCGCCAATTGCAGAGCCAGCTGGATCCGCGCGCCTTCTTCCTGGCCAAACAGGCCGAACAGCAGCAGCGCCACGCCCGCCTGCAGGATACGCCCTATGCGCTGGAGCCCAACTGCAAGGAATCGCCCGGAGCCCTGCGCGACCTGCAGGTGCTGCTGTGGATGGCGCGCGCCGCCGGCCTGGGACGCACCTGGCGCGACATCGCCCGCTCGGGGCTGCTGACCCAGGCCGAGCTGCGCGCCCTGAGCCGCGTGGACCAGGCCTTCAAGCGCCTGCGCATCGAACTGCACCTGCTGACCGGCCGCGCCGAGGACCGTCTGCTGTTCGACCTGCAGCCGCGCCTGGCCGAGATCTACGGTTTCCAGCCCACCGCCACGCGGCGCGCCAGCGAACCGCTGATGCAGCGCTACTACTGGGCGGCCAAGCCCGTCAGCCCGCTCAACCTGATCCTGATGCAAAGCATCGAGGAGCGCCTGTTTCCCCAGCCCGATCAGCCGGCCCACATGCTGGACGACGACTTCCAGGTCCACCACGGCCAACTGGAGCTGCGCCGCCCCGACGGCTTCCAGCGCGATCCCTCCCTGATGTTCGTGGCCATGCTGCACCTGCAGTCGCGCGCCGACCTGCACGGCCTGAAAGCGGGCACGCTGCGCGCGCTCTGGCATGCGCGCCGCCTGATCGATGCGGACTTTCGCGCCGAGCCGCGCAACCGGCGCCTGTTCCTGCAGATCCTGCAGCAGCCGCGCGGCATCGTGCACACCCTGCGCCTGATGAACCTGCTGAACCTGCTGCCCCGCTACCTGCCCGTGTTCCGGCGCATCGTGGGCCAGATGCAGCACGACCTGTTCCACGCCTACACCGTGGACGAACACACGTTGAAGGTGATCCGCAACCTGCGCCGCTTCACCATGGCCGAGCACAGCGAAGAGCTGTCCATGGCCAGCCAGTTGATGAGCGGCTTCGAGCGCCACTGGCTGCTGTACATCGCCGCCCTGTTTCACGACATCGCCAAGGGGCGCGGCGGCAACCATTCGGAGCTGGGCGCGCAGGACGCCCTGGCCTTCTGCCAGGACCACGGCCTGAACCCGACCGACACCGAACTGGTGGTCTTCCTGGTACGGGACCACCTGACCATGTCGCAGGTGGCCCAGAAAAAGGATTTGAGCGACCCGCAGGTCATCTTCCAGTTCCTGCGCGCCGTGGGCACGGAGCGCCGCCTGACTGCGCTGTATCTGCTGACCGTGGCCGACATCCGCGCCACCAGCCCCACGGTGTGGAATTCCTGGAAGGGCAAGCTGCTGGAGGACCTGTACCGCCTGACGCTGGCCGCGCTGGGCGGCCAGGCCAGCGACGGCCTGTCCGTGCTGGAGCAGCGCAAGCGCGACGCCGCCGGCGAGATCCGCCTGGCGGGGCTGCTGGACGAGGCCCGCGAGCAGTTCTGGCAATGGCTGGACGACCATTATTTCCTGCGTCACGACGCCGGCGAGATCGCCTGGCACACGATCCAGCTCTACCATCAATCACACAGCCCGCAGCCCATCGTGCGCATCCGCGTGGCCGGCCAGACCGACGCCATCCAGGTGCTGGTCTACACGCCCGATTCGGAAGGCCTGTTCCTGCGCATCTCACGCTATTTCGACAGCCAGGCCATGAGCATCCAGGACGCCCGCATCTACACCACGCGGCATGGCTGGGCCCTGGACAGCTTCATCGTCATGCTGCCGGCCTACGAGCATGCGGCGCGACGCGATCCGCTGCTCATCGAGTCCGAGCTCAGCCTGGCCCTGCAGCAGGGACAGGAGCAGGCGGGGCCGGCGCCGTCCCACTACCGGGATTTCCGTTCGCGACGGGCGCGCGTGTTCCCGATCCAGCCTGCCGTGGACCTGCGCCCCGACGACAAGGGCGAGGACTGGATCCTGACGCTGACCGCCACGGACCGGCGCGGTTTGTTGTACAGTCTCGCCCAGGTCTTCGAGCGGCACGATGTCACCCTGCGCTCCGCCAAGGTCATGACGCTGGGCGATCGGGTGGAAGACGTGTTCGTGCTCGCCGGGCCCGCCCTGGAACAGAACCGCAACCAGCTGCGCTTCGAACGCGATGTGCGCCTGGCCCTGTCCCAACAACCCGCCTCAAATTAGGGTCCGCTCACACCAATGGAATTCCCCGCCTTCCTGGCCGATCTCAGCCGCAGCTTCCTGTTCGCGCTGGCAACCCTGCTGCCCATGCTCAACCCGCCGGCCGCGGCCCCCATCTTCCTGACCCTGACCGAAGGCGCCAGCACGCCGGACCGCGCCCGCCTGGCCCAGAAAGTCTCGATCAACATCTTCGTCATGCTGGCCATCGCCACCGTGGCCGGCAACATCGTCCTGAACTTCTTCGGCATCTCCCTGCCCATCATCCGGGTGGGCGGCGGGCTGCTGGTGATCGCCACGGCCTGGCGCCTGGTCAACGCCTCGGACTTCGATGCGGCGCATGCACAGAACATGGCCGAATCCTATTCCTGGGAACAGATACGCTCCAAGGCTTTCTATCCCCTGACCTTCCCCATGATCTGCGGTCCGGGTTCGATCTCCGCCGCCCTGACCGTGGGAGCCACCCTGCACGACAATACCGTCGCCGGCACGGCCGGCAAGCTGGCGGGCGCCGTGCCGGCCATCGCCGTCGCCGGCTTCGTGGTGTACCTGTGCCTGCGCTTTGCCTCGCAGTTCCTCTACAAGCTGGGCAAGAACGGCACCGCCGTGGTCATGCGCCTGTCCGCCTTCATCCTGCTGTGCCTGGGCGTGCAGATCGCCTGGGCCGGTTTCCATGAACTTTTCCTGGGTTTGCTGCACGAAGCATCTACCTTCCACTCCACGACGTCGTCCTGATTCGCCATGGCTGCCAACTCGAACCGCTCCGCCCTGCCCTACTACCTGATCAGCGCCCTCTCCTTCCTGGCTGTGGGCGCCGCCCTGGTGTCCCAGCACGTATTCAGCATGCCGCCCTGCGCCTGGTGCGTGCTGCAGCGCCTGATCTACCTGGCGCTGGGCGTGGCCAGCCTGGCTGCCGCGCTGCTGCGCCAGGGCGGACGCGAAGGCGCCTCGCGCGCGGCCGGCGTGCTGGCCCTGGCGGGCGCCGCCAGCGGCATGCTGGCGGCCTGGTACCAATACACGGTGGCCCAGCACCTGTTCTCTTGCGACCAGACCTTCGCCGACCGCTTCATCACCCAGTCGGGACTGGAAAGCGCCGTACCCTCGCTGTTCGGCATCTACGCCTCGTGCATGGACGCCCGGGTCGAGCTGTTCGGCATCGAGTACGCCCTCTGGAGCCTGGCGCTGTTCCTCATCCTGGGGCTGGGCCTGCTGATGACGCTGCTGCGGCGATAAGCCCTGACACCGCGGACAGCGCTCCCGCCAGCGGCTAGAGCATGACTGAAGACCAAGAAAAAACCGGACCGATTTTATGGCAATGCCGCACGCCGGCGGTCCGGCTGCAGAGCGAAGAATCTATCCACGGCTTGTATATCCTTCGGCTCCAAGACGCCTGCATGCAATCGCAGTGTCATCCATGACAGAAGATAAGCATAGCGCGCCTGTGCAAGGTTACGCGATGCATCGTAATACTGCTGCTCCGCCTGAAGCACATCGGCATTGACACGCTCTCCGCCGGCCACGCTCTTCTGCATGGCCCGGGTTAGCTCTCGCGCCGAATCGACGGCGTACTGATAGGCGCGCATCTTGGCCGCGCTGCTACGGAACAGATTGAATTGCTGGCGCAGTCCATTGAGAATCTCGGCTTGCCGGGCATTGCCCTCGTAACGCTGCTGCTCAAGCTGCTCAACGGCCTGCCGCACCGAAGCGGACACGCCTCCGCCGGCAAAGATCGGTATGCTCACTTGCAATCCAATGCTGTTGGTCTGATAGCGCTGGTCATACGTCGCTTCCGAACTGGATTTCTGCCGTCCCGCCGTCGCGTACAAACTGACTGATGGGAAATGGCCTGCGCGAGCTTGCTCGATACGCTGTTGCGCGGCATCCAGCGCATGGCGCTGCGCGGATAGCTCGGGGTTTTGCGCAAGCGCCATGTTGCGCCATTGATCAAAATCGGCATGTTCAATCGCCAGCTCCCTGAATGGCGAGGACAGCGGGGCCAGGTTCTCGATAAGGATTGTCCGCCCCACCATCGCGCCCAGTTCCCGCAGAGCGGCATCCAACGCATCCCGGGCCTCGATCTCCTGCGCAACGGCCAGATCATGCCTGGCCTGTGTTTCCAGGACATCGGTGCGTGTGCCTTCTCCGGCATCCAGCATCCGGCGGTTCAACGTCAACAATTCGGCGTAGGCGCGCTCCTGCGCGCGCGACAACTCGATCTGATCGTGCGCGTACAGCGCACCGGTATAAGCCTTGGCCACGCGCACTGCCAGTTCCTGGCTGCGACTGCGAAAGCGTTCGTCGGCATGATGCGCCTGGGCAACGCCGTAGTGATAGCGAGACCAGGCCTCGTAATCGAGCAATGGCTGCTGCAGTGTCAGGGCAGACGTGTAGCTGCGATAGTTCCGGTCAGCCGTCGTCACGCCGCCGAACAGCGCAGGCTGGGCAACCACGGAGTGATTGCTGCCTGCCTGGTACTGGTAAGACAGCCGAGGCAACAGCGCCGCCCGGCCGATGGCGCGCTCCTCGCGGCCCGCATTGCGTTCGGCCAGCGCAGCACGGTACGTTGGATCATGCTCCAACGCTTGACTAGACAAAGCCATGAGGCCGTCGGCATGGGCGGACATTGCTAGGCAGAACAGGCCCGACAAACACATCGACGTCAACAATTGGCGCCGATACGCGACACATCGAGCAGCAAAGCGGCCAACGCATCGCCCCCGCGGCGGCTGCACATCATTTTCCTCAACACTATCAAGCATGCTCTTCCTCATCGCTCCCGCAGGCTTTCCGTGGCGTACTCCACCAAAGGTCCCAGGAAATAGTCGATCACACGCCGCCGCCCCGTCTTGATCTCGGCCGTCACCGACATGCCCGGCGCCAGCCTCACATCCGTGCCGTTGATCTGGATGGTTGAGCGCGACAGAGCGATACGCAATGCGTACACCAGACCCAGTTTTTCATCGTTGATCGCATCGTCGGAGAGGGTCGTCACGGTGCCCGGCACGATGCCGTATTTGGTATAAGGAAACGTCTCGATTTTGACCTCCGCCTCCTGGCCCGGCCGCACGAACCCCACGTCCTTGTTTTCCAGAAAGGCTTCGATTTCCAGCATATGCTCCTGCGGCACCACCAGCAGCAAGGGCTGGGCCTCGGTCACGACGCCGCCGACCGTGCGTACCGCCAGCTGCTGTACCGTTCCGGAGACGGGCGCCGTCAAGCGTGTAAGGCGCTCGGATTGCCCCGCCTTGATCAAGTCCTGCTCCAGCAGCGCAACGCGTTCGCGCGCCTCGTTCAGATGATTCAGATTGGTGTGCCGCGCTTCGGCCAGCAGCGTGTCACGTTGCTGACGAGTCTCTCGGATCAGGGCCTCGACCTCTCGCACTCGACTGCGCTGCACCGCCAACTCGGACTCCTGTTCGATGCGCTCGCGCTCGCGTTCCAGAAAGGTGTTGCGCGCTACATATTGATTGCCGGCCAGCTCTCTAAGGGCTTCGGCGCGCTGGCGTGCAATGGGGGCGGTACGCGCCAGCCTGCTTACCAGGCCCAGAGTGGATTGGCGTTCGGCCTGTCGGCGTGCCAGTTCCGCGTCAATGCCCGCCAGTTTTGCCTGCAACGCCGCATACTCGCCTTCGGCCAGATGCCGGGCGTCAGCCAGCGCCCGCGCCGGCACATCCTCCACCGCAGGCAGAACAGGCGCCTGACCGGAGTCGATGGCGCGCAGAACAGCCTGTGCCCGCGCCGCCTGCAAGGTCCAGGCCTGCCATTCATTGAGCAAACGCTGACGTTCCGCTTGCGGCACGGTGCCATCCAGTTCGATCAGCAGATCGCCGGCCTGCACGGCTTGGCCTTCACGAACATGAATAGCCTTGATCGTGGCCGTGCCGACGGGCTGTACCACCTGCGTGCCTTCGCTGGGGATGATCTTGCCCTGAGCCGTGGCCACGATGTCCATGCGTCCAAAGATCGACCACGTCAGCGTCAGCAGCGCCAAACTCGCCAGCAGCCACATCAACACACGCGGCAGAGGCGATACCGGCGTTTGCTGCAAGGCCAGCGCGGCGGGCAGAAATTCAGCTTCGTCCGCTTCGTAGCGCTGACCGTCCAACGTTTTGCGTTCGCGCCAGGCGGCGGCAAGCCCCCGCCCATAGCGGCCGCACAAATCGAGCCAAGCCTCCGTACGACGTCCTGTTGCCATCGTTCATCAGCCCTGCTGCATCCGATACAGCGCCGCATAATGGCCCTGCTCACGCGTCAGCAGCTCCGCATGCGTGCCTTCCTCGGTGATCTCGCCGCGATCCATCACGATGATGCGGTCGGCATCCTTCACGGCCGACAAGCGGTGCGCGATGATCAGCACCGTACGCCCCTGGCCGATAGCGCGCATGTTGCGCTGAATGATGCGCTCGGACTCATAGTCCAGCGCGCTGGTGGCCTCATCCAGGATCAGGATGCGCGGATTGCTCAACAAGGCGCGTGCGATGGCGATGCGCTGGCGCTGCCCCCCGGACAGCGTGGCGCCCTGTTCGCCCACCATGGTGTCGTACCCTTCGGGCAGTTCCGCGATGAACTCGTGTGCGCCGGCCTGCTGCGCCGCCTGGATGATGCGTTGCAGCGGCATGCCGGGATCGGCCAGCGCGATGTTGTCGCGGATGCTGCAGTTGAACAGCAGGTTTTCCTGCAATACCACGCCAATCTGGCGGCGCAGCGAACTGGCGTCGATGGTGGTGATGTCCACGCCGTCAATCAGCACACGGCCCTGCTCAGGCGCGTACAGCCTCTGCGCCAGCTTGGTCAGCGTGCTCTTGCCGGAGCCCGATCGGCCCACGATGCCCAAGGTTTCACCAGCTCGAATATGCAACGATACGCCCCGCAGCGCGGGCTGCGCACCGGGACGATAGCGGAACACCACCTGGTCGAGAGTAATGGCACCGCGCAGCGGCGGCAGCGCTGGCCGGGCAGTATGTACTTCGGTACGAGTATTCAGAATATCGCCCAGGCGCTGCATGGAAATCCCCACCTGCTGGAAATCCGTCCACAATTGCGCCAATCGCATGACAGGACCGGCCACATTGCCGGCCAGCATGTTGAAGGCAATCAACTGCCCCACCGTGAGCTGGCCGTCAATCACCAGCCGGGCGCCCAGCCACAACGTCGCCACGGTCACCAGCTTGCTGATGTAGGTCACGCCGCTGTTGGCAAGCGTGCCCAGCGTCGCTGTGCGCAGGCCCGCCTTCACATAGGCGGCCAGTTGATGGTCCCATTTGCGTATCCACTGCGGCTCGACCGCACCGGCTTTCAGGGTCTCCACACCGCTGATCGTCTCGACCAGGAATGCCTGGTTTTCGGCGCCCCGGTTGAACTTTTCGTTGAGGCGAGCGCGCAGCGCAGGCGTAAAACCCGCCGACAACAGGAAATAGCATGGCAACCCCAGGATGCGAATCCGCAAATCCTGGCCCACGCGATCGAACCACAGATTCCGCACGCCCACGTCCGGCGAACGCAGACGCGCCATGCTGCTGGATCGGCCATTGCCCGCCACGCCGTTGACGACGCGGTCCTGGCCGTAGCCGCGGCCAAACACATACACATCATTGCCGCCGTTGCCGATCAAAACGTCATCGCCTCTCCCGCCGTCGAGCACATTATTGACGCCCGAGCCCGACAGGCGATCGTCCAAGGCCGAACCGCGCACGTTCTCCACATTCAACAGCTGCGAGCCCAGATTGTCGTTGCCGGCCAGCAGATCGATTTGAATCGCCTTCACGGACTCCTCGTACGACACCGTATCGGAGCCTGCTCCCCCATCGATGAAATAGGACGTGCCGGTCACGACGAAGGTGTCATTGCCCGCCCCGCCGCGCAAGACCGAGCGCCAGTCCCCGCCGATCAGCGTATCGCCGTAATTGGACGCCTTCAGTTCATTGATGTGGACCAGTCCGTCAAACAGCAAAGCGCGGCGCAAGCTTCGCACCCCTGCGGCAGAATCGTTCTCGAAGGAAACCCGCGTCACCCCGACCAGGTTGGCGAACAGATCAAATTGATTGAGATCGGCTCCCATCATCAGCACGCGCTTGCCGCCCGTGCTCGTCAGCTCGATGCCGTTGGCGATGCGCCGCAGATAGGCCTGCTCCCCCACCCCCGCCAGATGCACCTGATCGCCGCCGCTGCCCGCCTGGAAGCCATGCAGCGTGACGGTTCCGGATGCGGCGCTGACCAGCAGATGATCCACCCGCTGCGACAAGGAAAAATGGTTTTCCCCCGCTGTCGCCATCAACAGATTGAAACCCTCCGAGGTCCGGACCGTCGAACCCGGCTGCCCCAGGTAGACCCGTGTGTAGCCGGAGGACTGGGCGAAGGCCGCCAGCAATTCGTCCATGACCACTTTACGATCGCCCGCATGCTGCAGCGCCTTGGCATAGGCGCTGAACGTCGCGCTTGCAAAACGCGCATCTCCGGGCGAGAAAAACGTCGCCCCGCCGGGCAGATGCTCCTCGTAGCCCGTCCCCACCGGTATCAAGCGCAACAGTTCCGTGCGTAGCTGCTCCAGCCCCTGCGTCAAGGCGACTACATCCGCGTGCGCCTGCAGATACGCCGCCGCTGCCGAACCCAGGGCGCCAGAGGCCGCTTGCGCGCTGGCCTGCGCCGACTGGCGCAAGTAGTCATGTCCTAAAAAGTTCGCCTGCATGGCTGCCGTTCCCGCCTGCGCCATCGCCATGAAGGCCGCATCCTCCCGGGCCGCGGCATGGGAGACGGCCGCATCGCCGCCGGAACTGGCCTGGATCCACGCCATCATCTGCTTGGCCGCCGTGCTATGTATGATCGCGCCGCCCGATTTCAGATGAATCAGGGCGTGATCGCCGGTGCGCATCGCCGGCGATACGTTTCCGCGCCACGTCGACATGCGCTGCGTCTGCATCCAGTACTGCAGGGCAGCCTGGTCGTCCCCGAAGTTCTGGCGCGCATTCACGCCCGCCTGCCCGGCCGCCCTGGCCTGTCCGGCCGCCATCGCCGCATAGCCCTTGAAAACATACTCGGCGTGGATCATGGCCCCCGCTCCCGCTCTCGGTTTGGCCGCCACGAGTGTTGCGTTTGCGGTCGTGGCAACTCACACGTCTTCGGAATTTGATGTGGCAGGGTTCTTCACTGAGCTGAAGTCCGGCTTTGTCTCCATTGCTCAAGCGCTCGGAACGGAGTTCACACAGGCCCTGGCAGAGCTCAGGAATACGGTTTTGCCGTCGATTGCCAACAAGCTGGAAGTGTTGACTGTGGCCGATGGCAAAGTCCAGCTGGGGACCTCGCAGACTGGTGCGCAGATGCAGGTGGATCCGGCTTATCTGACAGACTTCGGCCTGGATGCGAGCGGAAATCTATTCGCCGAAGTGGCGCTGGATATCGCCGATCCGTATTCCAGGGTGCGTATCGCCTTTGACGAGACCGGCGCGGCCGGTGTGACGGTGGATGGGCGGGCGGCGATCTACGTGACTCCCGGCGCCTTGATTCGCGTCGAGGACCAAGCCTTGTCCGTGCGCATGGCCGAAGGCTCCGCGACCGGTGAATACCGATTGAGCTTGCAGAATGGCACTGCTTATGTCGAATACAACCACGGCGCGGGCATCTCCGGCCGCTGGGATGTCGGCGCGAACGGGTCGGCGCAGTTAGCCAGACTGACCCTGAACGGCGTTTCGTACTCCGGCGGCGACCCCGCTGCCTTCATCGCCCAGCAGGGCAATGATTTCGCGGCGCAACGCGCCGCCACCCAGGCGGGGGCGGATGGCGGACGGATTCCGGGCCGTCTGGTTGCTGTCGATGGTGTCGCGCAGGCCCGGGACAACAGCCTGGCCTTGCAATGGCTGGCCGAACGTATTGCGCTACCGAATGTCTCCGACCGCTGGCTGCCGTATGTGATGCAAGGGTCGGTGTCGGCGGGCGTGTACTTGAGCTGGAGCCAGGCGGGAGCCTTGAATCAGGCGCTGGCCTCCATCTATCAGCAGCGCTGAAACCAAGCGGGCCCGTCCATCATCGATGTCACTATTCTTGGCTTCGGGCCTGCCGCGGCGCCTCGCGCCTTGCGGATGATGACGGCTGCGGCGACGCCAACGGGTTTTCCCGTCAGCAGTATTCCGGCAGAGATAGTCAGCGCGGGCGCAGCCGCACCCAAAAGAGCCCCACCAGTCGCGAAACTGGCGACGGTGGCTAGGATATTCGATGACGCTGACCAGATGGTCGATGTACTAACTTTCCCTTCCTTGCTACCGTAGTCCGCAATTAGTTTTTCAACATCGCGCTGTAGGCTAAAAGTAGACAAGGCTAGCCCAGTACCCGGAGTGCTCTTACCAAGCATATTCACGAAGCCTTGGCCAACGCTCATCGCTCCCAGCGCCGTATCAATCGCCTGCGCATCGCTCTTGGCTGCATTCACAGCAGTATTAACGAGTATTGTAGGAGTAAATAAGTAGGCAAAAACCGCATCTACCGCTTCCGCCAGAGTCATAACTTTCGCGTTGGCCATATCGACTCCTTATTGCCGATAGAGTTTTGGACGAAACGTCAACCTGAACCATACGTATACTGAAAAGAGCAAAAAACTAAATAAATCAGATTGCATAGCACGCTTCTTGGACGCAGCTAAATCCCGATCAAAATCAGCTGCCCTGCGGTAGGTTTTTCCATCGACTGCCAAGTCAATGACGACGCGAAGCTTCTGCCATGGAAAAGCTTCTACCTCTGTCCATTGCACAACCGCGTTTTTGCCAGCCAAGTCAACGGGCAACCTCTCTATCTTTTCGTTACTCGTACGATAGTGGCAAGTATTTCGAATAATAGTATCAAGCGTGCATGTAAAATTTTGATTTCCTATAAGAAGTTTTTGTCCATTTTTATTATTATTTAGAAATTTCAGTTTTCCCTCATCCGTATGCATCAACAGCTGATGAGAATAAGGCAATCTATATAAATGAGCATGAGGCAAAACAGTCATCCATAGCATCAGGAGCAGCACACCCATAAACTCCATCCATATTTCCGGACGCCTAATACGCTCAGTCCAATTCATTTTTAAATAAATTCAATAGCAAAATAAAAATGTATTTATAAAATTACAATTTCAGATAAAACCAAAACAGAAAATAGAAAACAACCAGAGAACAATTTTTAGACTCAAATACTACTGCACGATACCAAATTAATAAGACAGAAAAATGACAAACAAATTAAAATATTTTACTCAAAACAGCAAGATAATCTTTACATCTAAATTATTTTTTCCTAATAATCTTCGATCAAATTTTGAGTGTCTCGATATAAATCTGCAGTAGACAATAGCAGTCTAGTCCCAAGTGTACTCTTGCCAAGCATATTGAAAAAACCTTGGCCAACGCTCTTTGCTCCCAGAACCGTATCAGTTGCCTGTGTATCACGCTTAACGGCATTAACAGCTGTATTAACGAGTATTGTGGAAGTAAACAAGTAGGTAAAGGTAGCATCTACCGCCTCTGTCAGAGTCATAACTTTCGCGCTACCCATGATGATTCCTTAGTGATGATAAGGCCCTGGACGAAACGTCAACCTAAACCATACATATACAAAGAAAAGCATAAACATAAAAAAATCCATTTGCATAACCAACCTCTTTGATCTAGCCAACCCTCGATCAAAATCAGCTGCTGTCCGATAAATTTTTCCATCTATGTTTAAGCCAACAACCACACGAAGCTTTTACCAAGGAAATGCGCCTATCTCAGTTCACTGCACCACAGCATAATGATCAAGCAATTCATTTGGTAATTTTCTGGTTTTTCCATTATTCGCATGATGATAGCAATTATTTCCAGCGGTAATATCGAGCGCACATACGAATACTTGATCATCAATTATTATATTTTGACCAGTTTTATTGTTATTTATAAACTCCGCCCCCCTCCCTTCGTCTGAATCGGCAACTGATTAGAATATGAAAGACGATATAAATGGGCATGCGGCAATACGGCCATCCATAGTACCAATAGCAGCACCCCAAGAAGCCCCATCCATATCTCTGGCCGCCTGATACGTTTCAAGCAATCCATTTTTTACTTTAACTCATCTTTGCTAATCTCGATAAAAATCGAAAAAAATGATCAAATCCTCAACCAAATTCATATTCAAAACCGAATTAAGAAAATTTGCCCATCAGAAAAATTCACGTAGCACAAGAAAGTAGATATTG
The DNA here is from genome assembly GCF_965112015.1 of Alcaligenes sp. Marseille-Q7550. Classification (NCBI taxonomy): domain Bacteria; kingdom Pseudomonadati; phylum Pseudomonadota; class Betaproteobacteria; order Burkholderiales; family Alcaligenaceae; genus Alcaligenes; species Alcaligenes sp. Marseille-Q7550. The sequence continues at coordinate 207,716 of NZ_CBCOPU010000003.1, read as the reverse complement.
GATTCGCTCCGTTGTTTTTCTTATCAAACGTGACGACGAGACGAGAGACGGCGATCACAGCTACCGCAGAACACTCGAACAAAGTTTTAAATCCAATCAGTCCCTGACCATTCTTATTTCACCTATGTCAAGAACCGCGGCCCTCTTGAATTCCCAGCCCCTTCCATCCCGTCACGAGCCGTAGCTAGTCGCATCTTCGTAAATTCTATAAATCCATATAGTTACCGCTTAAACCAAACTAGAACTTGCAATAAACCAATACTGAAGATCTTAGCCAAATAATCATTACAGAATAATGAAAAAATATCCCGATAATTTAGTTTCAATAAAAACAAGATTTTCTGAAGAAAAATCACACTATGATCAGAAAATTCACAGCAAACCGCACATAGAAAAACAGAAACATAACTAAAGGCTATGTACCTGTTATAGGTCGTCCCAAGGCCTCTTGAAGGCGCGGAAATAACGCTCAAGCATACGTCGCTAGGCCCAAAGCACCCATTGCTTAGCCGTAACATGGCAGCTCGGGCAGTAGGGCAAGTCCGTCAAACAATCCTCCCGCACGGCCTGTTGCTGCTGCTTTTGCAACGCATGTTGAATGAGGGGTTTCCAATGAGTATTGAGCTGGCTCAATAGGGTCAGCCAACGATGGAAAACCCGAGTGTTCGTGGCGTAGTCTCCTGCCGCAAAATCAGCATATAGACTGTTCCTCCGACACATAACGGGGACATAGCCAAGGAAACCCGCTCCGCCAGCCATTGCAAGGCCAGGCTGTTGTCCCGGGCCGGCGCAACCTCATCAACAGCGACAAGACGGCCACCTCCCCAATTTGATACGCAGGGAATCAATTGCCTCACCGCCGTGAAAAATTCTGCTGTTTTCAGGATCAGAGATCTACAATGTGCATTGCGCTGGGCGACGATCTCGCAAGGCCTCGTAACGTTCCTGCGGTTTGAGCATGTATGCGGCAGGAAACAGGAACACATTGAAGCCATCCCTAGTCTCTTTCAAATACGAAAATGGCTTGCGCTTCAGTTTTTGGGGCACCTGATCAATACCCTGGGTGACACGCAGCTCAACCAGAGGGACTTTGCCGCCCCCCAAGCTCAAATGGCCCAGACGCATATCGTCCACGCATTCCCATAAAAGGGAGAACTCTTCCCAGCCTTGCATCTTAAGGCCTGTTTCGTCGATGCTGAACACGCCTGAACTGCGTCCGCATACATACAGTCTTTTCAAGAACGAGAATACAATCAACACCATGCCCAGAACCAGCACGACTCTGACCACTGCCATGGCAAATTGAGTCGCTATCAGCAACACGGTACTGAACAGCACCAAGCTCAATCCCGCCTTCGACAAGGCGACAGCACGCGGAACCCAGGGAAGCATAACAATACGCAGAGGCAAGGGCGCCAGGGGCAGCGTCTGGTTACGGCGACGCCAACACACACGCAGGCCTTGATCAATGGCGACACCTATCATCAATATCATCAAACCCAAGCCCATCATGCTCAGGACCACGACAATCCAGTTCTCGATTTGAGCGCCCCTATGCCATGCCAAGTAAATGCTCCCCCCATCAAGAGCAACAGCCCTAGCGCCGACAGAATGCTGATAACCAGCAAGAGCGGCATAAACAAAAAAAGATAAAAACCACCCATGATGCGAGAAAAAGAAACGGGAGCTGTCATATTGATCCATAAGAATAAAAAATATAGGGCGACAGCATGTTAATAAAAAAACTTCAGAATCGTTAAAAAACATCCCGAGCTTTTAATTTAAGTACAAATATTTTATTTGAAATATTATTAATTCACTGCCAACGCGCTTAGCCCTCGTATGTCGAGCTCTGACACGAGCCCTGGGTTTTACGGACTTTACTCAAACTGGGACTCTCCTTATTCAGCAGCCCGCGCCGTTCAGCCTGTTCGTCAAACAGGCACTATTCATTTGGTCAACCTATCGGCAACTACGAAAAATGAAGGAGCAATAAAAAATCCCTGCAAAGCGCAATTCGCTTTGCAGGGATGAAAATAGACTGCGAAATTCCCCTCGCAGGGAAATAAAAAGACTATCGCTCAGCTGTCAGTCAGTCACGTCCGGCACCGGCTTGCCGTTCTTGCGACTATCAGCCAAGCGTTCCAGGTAGGCTTCGTCCACATCGCCGGTCACGTACTGGCCGCTGAAACAGGACGATTCGTAACCCGCGAAGCGGGGGTTGAGGTCGCTCAGGGATTGCTCCAGATCGCCCAGATCCTGGTACACCAGGCCGTCCACGCCGATTTCCTTGGCGACCTGGTTCACATCGCGTCCCGTGGCGATCAGTTCGGCCTGGGTGGGCATGTCGATGCCGTACACATTGGGAAAGCGCACCGGCGGCGCGGCCGAGGCGAAGAACACCTTCCTGGCGCCGGCGGCGCGCGCCATGTCCACGATCTGGCGGCTGGTGGTGCCGCGCACGATGGAATCGTCCACCAGCAGCACGTTCTTGCCGCGGAACTCCATGGGAATGGCGCTGAGCTTCTGGCGCACGGACTTCTTGCGGACCTCCTGGCCGGGCATGATGAAGGTGCGGCCCACGTAGCGATTCTTGATGAAACCCTCGCGGTAGTTCAGGTTGAGCCGCGCGGCAAGCTGCATGGCCGAGGGGCGGGCCGAATCGGGAATCGGCATGACCACGTCGATATCGGCCAGGCGCAGGTTCTTGGCGACATTGTCGGCCAGATACTCGCCCATCAGCAGGCGCGCGTCATAGACCGAAACGCCGTCCACCGTCGAGTCCGGGCGTGCGAAGTACACGTACTCGAACACGCAGGGGTTCAGGCGGGGGTTCTCGGCGCATTGGCGGCTGTTCAAGTTGCCGTCCAGATCGACGATGATGGCCTCGCCTGGCTCCACATCGCGCACCAGCTCGAAACCGCAGCCGGTCAGGGCCACGGACTCGGACGCCACCATCCATTCCACGCCCTTGTCGGTCTCGTTGCGGCCCAGGCACAAGGGACGGATGCCGTTGGGATCGCGAAAGGCGACCAGGCCGAAATTGGCGATCTGGGACACCACGGCATAGGCGCCGCGGCGCGCCGGTGCACCGCCGACACCGCCTGAAAGACCTCGTCGACGGACAGCTCGGGACCGGTTGCGGCGCGCTGCAGCTCGTGGGCGTAAATGTTCAGCAATACCTCAGAGTCCGAGTTGGTATTGATGTGGCGGCGGTCGATGGTGAACAGCTCTTCACGCAGCTCGCGCCAGTTGGTCAGATTGCCATTGTGGGCGAAGGTGATCCCGAACGGTGCATTGACGTAGAAAGGCTGGGCCTCGTCCACGCTGTCGCTGGAACCGGCCGTGGGATAGCGCACGTGACCGATGCCGCTGTTGCCCGGCAGCGAGCGCATGTTGCGCGTGCGGAACACGTCCCGCACCAGGCCGTAGGCCTTGTGCATGCTGAAGAACTGGTCGTGCCAGGTCGCCAGGCCGGCGGCGTCCTGCCCCCGATGCTGCAGCAGGAGCAGGCTGTCATAGATCAACTGATTCACAGGGCTGCGCGCGACAACCCCTACAACTCCACACATGATTGGTTCCCGTTAGTGTGTTCTCAATAAGGCAGCCATTCTGCCAAGGACGGCGGCAGCATGGCCTTGATGGATTGGACCGCCCGTATGGCCGGGTCGGCCAGCTTGGCCTGCTCCCACCAGGGCTCCTTGGGCAGCTCGGTGTGCCCGGCCAGAATGACCAGGATCAGCACCAGCAGCACGCCCCGGGCCACGCCGAACAGGCCGCCCAGGCCATGGTCGGCAGGCGTCAGCCCCGTTTGCTCGATCAGGCTGGCCAGCAGCATGTTCAGCAGCCCGATCAGCAGCAGCACCACAAAAAAACGGCTCCGTACGCCAGAGCGGTACGCAATAAGCCGTTTTCTATCCAGACCTGTATCCAGCCTGATGTGCGCGGCCCCCACCAGATGGCGGCCATGAAGGCCAGCAGGTAGGCGGTCAGGGAAAGCACTTCCTTGATCAAGCCGCGTATCAGGCCCAGCAGGCCTGACACGCCGATGACGGCAAGGACGATATAGTCGAAACTGGTCACTTAGCCGAAATGAAGCTGTTCTCGTAGCCCAGCGACCGCAGGCGGGCCTGGGCGGCCTGAGCGGCCTCGCGGGTGGGGAAAGGTCCCACGCGCAGTCGGTAGGTGGACTTGCCGCCGGACTGGGCGGTTTCCACATAGGCATTGGTGACGCCGGCCGAAACCAGTTGGTCGCGGCGCGAGCGGGCGTCGTTCTCGTTCGAGTAGGCGACGATCTGCAGGATGAAGTTGCCTTGCTGTGCCGCGGGCTTGGACGGGGTGCGGGGCGCGGGCGCCGGACCGTCCGGCACGCGCCCTTCGAGCAGCGCCAGGGCATAGGAGCCGTCGTCGGTGCGTTTGCCGCCGTTGGCCTGGCCGGCAGGCGGCGCAGCAGGCTTGGGCTTTTCGGCTGGCTTGGGTTTCTCAGCGGGCTTGGGCGGCTCCGTGCGAGCCGTTTCGGGGCGCGGCGGTTCGGCCGGCGGCGCGACGTGCGCCGGATCGGCGCCCAGGCCGGGATCCTGCACGGTCTCCACCGTGCCGCTGGCGCCGGAGTCGGCCACCAGGGGAGGTTCGGGCTGCACCACCGCAGGCGCCCGGCCGCCCTCTTCCACGATCAGTTCACCAGGGCGCGCGGGCTGCGCCGGCGCTGCGGTCTGGCCCACCGGGCCCATGGCCAGGGACTGCTCGGGTTCGGGTGCGGTCTTGTCCACGGTCAGCATGGGCACGATCACCACCACGGCCAGCACCAGCGCCAGGGCCCCGATCAGACGACGGCGGGCCCGGCTGCGCAGCTCCGACAGTTGCGAATCACTGGAGGTCGCTCCACGGCGACCCGACGACGAGGAAGCATCGTTGCGTGAGAAAAAACCCATGAACCCTAGACCTATGTAGTGAACTGCCTTGCGGACGATCAGGAGGATGAGCGATCGTTTGCGGCCTCAAGTATCGGGCCTACCGTTGCAAACGAGCCAAACACTACAATTCTATCATTGTCACCCGCCTCTTTTCGAGCCGCCTCGTAGGCCTGGGCGGGACTGTTGTAACTGGATACGACGGCCGGCGGCTTTGCGACAGGATTGCGCGCGGCCGGTCGCACGCCGGGACGATGGCCGGCCTCTTCCTGCGCCGGATCGAGCACCTCGGGCTGGCGCGGATGCGCCGCCAGCACATGGCGCACGTGCCCGGCCAGCTCCTCGCCGCTCAGCCCGCGCGGGCCTTCCAGCCCGGCGCACAACCAGTGGTCTATGCGTCCGGCGAGCCGGGCGACGACTCCGTCCACATCCTTGTCCTTGTACATGCCCAGCACGGCGATCGTCTTGGCGTAAGGCGGCATGTTGTCCAGGTTCTGCGCAAGGGCGGCCGCGGCATGCGGGTTGTGGGCCACATCGAAGATCACGCAGGGCACGCCGGGCTGGATCTGGAAGCGGCCCGGCACATTGGCGCGCAGCAGGCCTTCGCGCACGGCCTGCGCCGGAACGGCCAGACGCGGGCGCAAGGCCTCCAGCGCCGCCAGGGCGGCCGACGCATTCAGTAACTGGTTCGCGCCGCGCAGCGCCGGGGACGCCAGGCCCGCCCGCCGCTGCCCGCGGCCGCCATAGGCCCATTGCTGGCGGTCGCCGGAATAATTGAAATCCTTGCCGAACAGCCACAGGTCCGCGCCGATCTCCCGGGCGTAGTCTATGAGCGTTTGCGGCGGCACGGGGTCGGCGCAGATGGCCGGGCAGCCGGGGCGGAAGATATGAGCCTTCTCCCAGCCGATCTTTTCCCGGGTGTCGCCCAGATACTCGGCGTGGTCTATGTCCACGCTGGTGATGACGGCGCAATCCGAATCGATGATGTTCACCGCGTCCAGGCGCCCGCCCAGGCCGACTTCCAGCACGGCCGCGTCCACGCCCTGTTCCTGGAACAACAACAGGGCGGCCAGCGTGGAGAACTCGAAGTACGTCAGGGTGATGTCCTGGCGCGCGGCATCGATGCGCGCGAACTGCGCGGTGATCTGCTCGTCCGAGGCCAGCTCGCCGTTCAGGCGGATGCGTTCGTTGTAGCGCACCAGGTGCGGCGAGGCATACACGCCCACCTTGTAGCCTCCGGCCAGCAGGATGGCTTCCAGCATGGCGCAGGTCGAACCCTTGCCGTTGGTGCCGCCCACCGTGATGACCACGCCGTCGATGCGCACGCCCAGCCTCTGGGCGACTTCGCGGATGCGGGCCTGGCCCATGTCGATGGCCGAGGGATGCAGGGTTTCCAGGTAGGAGAGCCAATCAGGCAGCGCGGAGCCGGCGCTCAGGATAGGACTAGACATAGCAGATACCAAAAAAAAGCCCCCACGCCGCGCAGGCTCGGCCTGCTTGCCGCCCCGAGGGGCGCTTTTTATCTTGGGGGCGTCCCGGCGATAAAAAAACGGCAGGCGCTGATGATAGCACCTGCCGTCCGCCCGGTGCGCCTTGCAGACAAGGCGCCCATGGGTATTACTTGCGACGCGCGGGAGGCAAGTCCGTGCACGTGCCTTCGGCCACGGCGGCGGCCTTGCTGACCGACTCGCATAAAGTGGGGTGCGGATGGATGGACTTGGCCAGATCCACGGGATCCACGCCCATCTCGATGGCCAGCACCAGCTCGCCGATCAGCTCGCCGGCGTTGGTGCCCACGATGCCGCCGCCCAGGATGCGATGCGTTTCGGCATCGAACAGCACCTTGGTGAAGCCCTCGTCGCGGTTGTTGGCGATCGCACGACCCGAAGCGGCCCAGGGGAACACGCCCTTCTCGACCTTGATGCCATCTTTCTTGGCCTGCTCTTCGGTCAGCCCCACCCAGGCGATTTCCGGATCGGTATAGGCCACCGATGGAATCACACGGGCGTCGAAAAAGGCCTTCTGGCCGGCGATGACTTCGGCAGCCACGTGCGCCTCATGTTCGGCCTTGTGCGCCAGCATGGGCTGGCCCACGATGTCGCCAATGGCGTAGATGTGCGGCACATTGGTGCGCTGCTGCTTGTCCACTTCGATGAAGCCGCGGTCGGTGACCTGCACGCCCGCTTTCTCAGCGCCGATCTTCTTGCCGTTGGGCGAGCGGCCCACGGCTTGCAGGACCAGGTCGTAGCGCTGCGGCTCGGCCGGGGCGTTTTTGCCCTCGAAGGTCACCCAGATGCCGTCTTCGCGGGCTTCCGCGCTGACGGTGCGGGTTTCCAGCATCATGTGGTCGAAGCGATGCTTGTTCATCTTCTCCCACACCTTGACCACGTCGCGGTCCGCGCCGGGCATCAGGCCCGTCTGCATCTCCACCACGTCCAGGCGCGCGCCCAGGGCCGAGTACACCGTGCCCATTTCCAGGCCGATGATGCCGCCGCCCACGATCAGCATGCGCTTGGGGACGAATTTCAGTTCCAGCGCGCCGGTGGAATCCACCACGCGAGGATCATCGGGCAGGAACGGCAGCTTCACGGACTGGCTGCCCGCGGCGATGATGGCCGAACCGAACTTGATCACTTTCCTGGCGCCGTCCTTGGCGGTCACTTCGATGTGGTTCGGGTCCAGGAACTGGCCGTTGCCGACCACCACCTGCACTTTCCGGCCCTTGGCCATGCCGGCCAGGCCGCCGGTCAACTTGCCGATGACCTTGTTCTTGTAGTCGCGCAGCGCATCGATGTCGATCTCGGCTTCGCCGAACTTGATGCCGTGCGTCGCCAGGGACTTGGCTTCCTCGTAGACGGCCACGGTGTGCAGCAGCGCCTTGGAGGGAATGCAGCCCACGTTCAGGCAGACCCCGCCCAGCGTGTCGTAGCGCTCGACCAGGGCCACCTTCAGGCCCAGGTCCGCGGCGCGGAAGGCCGCGTTGTAGCCGCCGGGGCCTGCGCCCAGCACGACCACGTCCACGGTGTCGTCCGAGCCGCCCTGGTGGCTGGCGGCCTGCGGGGCGGGCGCTGCAGCGGCAGGAGCGGCAGCCGCCTTGGCGCCGTCCTGCTTGGCGGCGGACGCGGCGGCCGGCGCGGCGGCTTGCGCGGCATCGGCGCTCGCTTCCACCTTCGCGATGGCCGTGCCCTGGGCGACCTTGTCGCCCACCTTGACCAGCACTTCCTTGACCACGCCGCCCTGCGAGGCGGGGATTTCCATGGAGGCCTTGTCGGACTCCACGGTGATCAGGCTTTGCTCGGCTTCGATGGTGTCGCCCACCTGCACGAGGACTTCGATGACGTCGACTTCGCCGAAGTCGCCGATGTCCGGTACGATCAGATCAATCAGACTCATGGCAGCTCCTTACAGCGCGATGCGGCGGAAGTCGGCCAGCATCGTTGCCAGGAAGGCATTGAAGCGGGCGGCGGCGGCGCCGTCGATGACGCGGTGGTCGTAGGACAGCGACAGGGGCAACATCAGGCGCGGCTCGAATTCCTTGCCGTTCCAGACGGGCTGCATGCTCGAGCGCGACAGGCCCAGGATCGCCACTTCGGGAGCGTTGATGATGGGGGTGAAGTCGGTGCCGCCGATGACGCCCAGGGACGAGATCGTGAAGCAGCCGCCTCGCCTCTGGGCGGCGGTCAGCTTGCCGTCGCGGGCCGCGGCGGCCAGTTCGCCGGTTTCGCGGGCGATGTCCAGGATGCCCTTCTTGTCGGCGTCGCGGATCACGGGCACGACCAGGCCGTTGGGCGTGTCAGCGGCAAAACCGATGTGGTAGTACTGCTTGAGCACCAGATTGTCGCCATCCAGCGAGGCGTTGAACTCGGGGAACTTCTTGAGCGCGGCCACGGCGGCCTTGATCACGAAGGCCAGCATCGTGACGCGGGCGCCGGACTTCTTGTATTCCTCGTTCAGCTCCTTGCGCAGCGCCTCCAGCGAGGTGATGTCGGCCACGTCGTTGTTGGTGACGTGCGGGATCATGACCCAGTTGCGATGCAGGTTGGCTCCGGAGATCTTCTTGATGCGCGACAGCGGCTTGGCTTCCACGGGACCGAACTTGGCGAAGTCCACCTTGGGCCAGGCCAGCACGTCCAGGCCGCCCACCTGGGCGGCGGTGCCGGCGGCCGTGACAGGGGCGGCGCCGCCCGCCAGGGCCTGCTTGACGAAGGTGCGCACGTCATCGGCCGTGATGCGGCCCTTGTCGCCCGAACCGTGGACGCGGCTCAGGTCCACGCCCAGTTCACGGGCGAACTTGCGCACGCTGGGGGAAGCGTGAGGCAGGTTGCGCAGCGGCACGTCGGCCTCGGCATAGGAGGCGGTCGGGGACACGCGCGCCGGGGCGGGCGCGCCGGCGCCCGTCACCACGGACGAGGAGGAGGCGGCGGGGGCGGCGGGGGCCGGGGCGGGGGGGTGCGGGCGAGCGGGTTGTTCCTGCTTGGCAGGCGCGGCCGCGGGAGCGGCGCCCTGGACCGTCAGTTCCAGGATGTCGCTGCCCTGGCTGACCTTGTCGCCCAGCTTGACTTTGATGGCGGTGACCACGCCGGCATGCGACGAAGGCACTTCCATGGAGGCCTTGTCGGACTCCACGGTGATCAGGCTCTGGTCGACTTCGATGGTGTCGCCCACATTGACCATGATCTCGATCACGTCCACGTCGCGGGCGTCGCCGATGTCGGGCACCTGAACGGTGACTTTCTGCTCGCCGCCCGCGGCGGCCGGAGCCGCTGCCGGCGCCGCCGCAGCGGCAGGCTCGGCCTTGGCGGACTCGGCCTTAGCGGGTTCGGCGGCCTTGGCAGGCTCGGCGGCGGGAGCGGCTTGCGCCGCGTCGGCCGTCTCCAGGTCCAGGACGACGCTGCCTTCCTTGACCTTGTCACCCAGCTTGACCTTGATAGCCTTGACCACGCCGGCGTGCGAGGACGGGATTTCCATGGAAGCCTTGTCGGATTCCACAGTGATCAGGCTCTGCTCGACCTCGATGGTGTCGCCTTCGTTGACCAGGATCTCGATGACGTCGACTTCGTCCTCAGCACCGATGTCCGGGATTTTGACTTGAATGATATTGCTCATGGTGCAGTCCCTTATGCGTGGTGCGGGTTGGCCTTGGCAGGATTGATGCCATACTTGGCGATCGCTTCGGAAGCCTTGCTGAATGGGATCTTGCCTTCTTCGGCCAGGGCGCGCAGCGCGGCCAGGACCACGAAGTGACGGTTGACCTCGAAGTGCTCACGCAGCTTGGAGCGGAAGTCCGAGCGGCCGAAGCCATCGGTGCCCAGCACCTTGAAGGTGCGATCCTTGGGAACGAACGGACGGATCTGGTCGCCGAACGCCTTGACGTAGTCGGTGGAGACCACGATGGGGCCCTCGGTGCCCTGCAGTTTGGCGGTGACGTAAGGCACGGGCAGGTCCTTGCCTTCGGGATTGAGCAGCGCGGTGCGCTCGCAGTCCAGGCCGTCGCGGCGCAGCTCGGTGAAGCTGGTGACGCTCCAGACGTCCGAGCCGATGCCCCAATCCTTTTCCAGCAGTTCCTGGGCAGCGATGACTTCGCGCAGGATCGTGCCCGAACCCATCAGCTGGACGCGCAGCTTGCTGCCTTCGCCGGCGGACTTGAACTTGTACATGCCGCGCAGAATGCCTTCCTCGTCGCCCTCGACCAGGCCGGGCTGCGGGTAGTTCTCGTTCATCAGGGTGACGTAGTAGTACACGTCTTCCTGGTCTTCGACCATGCGCTTGAGGCCGTTCTGCATGATCACAGCCACTTCGTGGGCGAAGGTGGGGTCGTAGGACACGCAGTTGGGGATCAGCGAGGACTGGATGTGGCTGTGGCCGTCTTCGTGCTGCAGGCCTTCGCCGTTCAGCGTGGTGCGGCCGGCGGTGCCGCCCAGCACGAAACCGCGCGCCTTCATGTCGCCCGCCGCCCAGGCCAGGTCGCCGAAGCGCTGGAACCCGAACATCGAGTAATAGATGAAGAACGGGATCATGATGCGGTTGTTGTTCGAGTACGACGTGGCCGCGGCGATCCAGGAGCTGAAGGCGCCCTGTTCGTTGATGCCTTCCTGCAGCAGCTGGCCGTTGGCCGTCTCGCGGTAGTACATCACCTGGTCCTTGTCGACCGGCACGTACTTCTGGCCTTCGGGCGCATAGATGCCGATCTGGCGGAACAGGCCTTCCATGCCGAAGGTGCGGGACTCGTCGGCCAGGATGGGCACGGCGCGCGGACCGACCTGCTTGTCGCGCAGCAAGGTGTTCAGGAAGCGCACGAAAGCCTGGGTGGTGGAGATCTCGCGGCCTTCCGCCGTGGCTTCCAGGATGGGCTTGAACGCGTCCAGCGCGGGCACCGTCAGCTGCTCGTCGGCCTTGGTGCGGCGCTTGGGCAGGTAGCCGCCCAGCGCCTTGCGGCGGGCGTGCAGGTACTGCATTTCAGGCGAATCTTCGGCCGGCTTGAAGTATGGCAGCTCTTCCAGCTTGTCGTCGGGCACGGGGATGTTGAAGCGGTCGCGGAATTCGCGCACGGCATCCAGATCCAGGCTCTTTTGCTGGTGGGAGGGGTTCTTGGCCTGGCCGACGTGGCCCATGCCGTAGCCCTTGATGGTCTTGGCCAGGATGACGGTGGGCTGGCCCTCGTGCTTGGTGGCGGCATCGAAGGCGGCATACACTTTGTGAGGATCGTGGCCGCCGCGGTTCAAGCGCCAGATGTCCTCGTCGCTCATGCGGCTGACCATCTCCAGCAGCTTGGGATGCTTGCCGAAGAAGTGCTCGCGCACGTAGGCACCGTCGTTGGCCTTGTAGGCCTGGTATTCGCCGTCAACGGTCTCTTCCATGACGCGGCGCAGGATGCCTTCCTTGTCGCGGGCCAGCAGCGGATCCCAGTAGCCGCCCCAGATCAGCTTGATCACGTTCCAGCCGGCGCCGCGGAAGGTGCCTTCCAGTTCCTGGATGATCTTGCCGTTGCCGCGCACGGGACCGTCCAGACGCTGCAGGTTGCAGTTGACGATGAAGATCAGGTTGTCCAGCTTCTCGCGTGCGGCCAGACCGATGGCGCCCAGGGATTCGGGTTCGTCCATCTCGCCGTCGCCCAGGAACACCCAGACCTTGCGGCCGCTGGTATCGGCGATGCCGCGGGCGTGCAGGTACTTCAGGAAGCGGGCCTGGTAGATGGCCATCAGCGGGCCCAGGCCCATGGACACGGTGGGGAACTGCCAGAACTCGGGCATCAGCTTGGGATGCGGATAGGAAGGCAGGCCCTTGCCGTCGACTTCCTGGCGGAAGTTGTTCAACTGGTCTTCGGAGATGCGGCCTTCCATGAAGGCGCGGGCGTACATGCCCGGCGAGGAGTGACCCTGGAAGAACACCAGGTCGCCGCCGTGGTCTTGGGATTCGGCGTGCCAGAAGTGGTTCTGGCCGCAGCCTATCATGGTGGCCAGCGAGGCGAAGGAGGCGATGTGGCCGCCCAGGCCGCCGCCGTCGGGCGGCGTTTCGCGGTTGGCGCGCACGACCATGGCCATGGCGTTCCAGCGGATGTAGGAGCGGATGCGCTCTTCCAGTTCCAGGTTGCCGGGGTGCGGAGGCTCCAGGCCGGGAGGAATGGTGTTGACGTAGGCCGTGTTGGGCGAGAACGGGATGTGGGCGCCCGAGCGGCGCGCCAGGTCGATCAGCTTTTCGATCAGGTCATGGGCGCGCGCAGGGCCTTCACGGTCCACGACCGCTTCCAGGGCCTCGAGCCACTCTTTTGTTTCCAAGGCTTGGTCTTGATTGACGTGGGCCGAACTATTGTCTTGAGTTGAGGACATATAGTGTCTCCGTATATGGGGTATGAGTCCGGACTTCCACAACGCTGAACACGTGATAGGCCAAAGCGTTGGTAACGAAGCTTATGACTGCGGACCGTGAGCGGTGAAGGCGCTATACTCCTGCATCGAGGCCATTCTAGGAAAGAACATCCAAAGGCTCAAGCAAAATTTCATTTTATGGTATGAGTTTTTATAATGTGAAATATCACCAAGGAAAATAGCGCTACATTACAATTCACGCACAACAACATTGATGCAGTCGTGGCCAACCATCCCAAAAAGTCCCTGATTCCGACGACCTTCTACGACCGGCCCAGGCAGAGCCGCCGCGGCTTCTATTGGCTGACGCCGGTGGTCGTGCTGTTTCTCTATCTCTGCGTCATGGGCGTGTTCGTGTGGCTGCAGCGCCTGCAGAACGACAGCGTCATGTTCGTGACCATCGACCAGGAGACCCGTCAGCAGCGGCTCATGATGGTCATCATCGCCCTGTCCCTGGTCATCGTGGTCAGCCTGCTGGCCCTGTGGCGCTATACGCGCTTTCGCACCCGCGCCGAGGCCGCCCAGATCGCCGAGACCGGGTTCCGGCGCGCCATGGAGAACTCCATGTCCACCGGCATGCGGGTGTTCGACATGCAAGGGCGCATCGCCTACGTGAACCCGGCCTTCTGCCGCATGATCGGATGGAACGAGGCCGACCTGGTCGGGCGCACCGCGCCCTTCCCCTACTGGCTGCCGGGCCGCCACCAGCAGCACCAGGAGACCCTGGACCTGCTGCTGTCGGGGCGCACGCCCAGCAGCGGCCTGGAAGTGGAGGCCCAGCGGCGCGACGGCTCGCGCTTCACCGCCCGCATGTACGTCTCGCCGCTGCGCGCGCCCAACGGCGAGCAGATAGGCTGGATGACCTCCATGACGGACATCACCGAACCCAAGCGCATCCGCGAGGCCCTGACGGCCGCGCACGAGCGCTTCATGACCGTGCTCGAAGGCCTGGACGACGCCATCTCCGTGGTGGCCGACACCTCCGAGGGCCTGGAGCTGCTGTTCGCCAACCGCACCTACCGGCGCTTCTTCGGGGCGCAGTCCAACGGCCACGCGGAACTGCTGGGCGGGCGCCTGGGCCGCTTCACCGACGAAACCGTGGAAATCTATTCCGAATCGGCGGCGCGCTGGTTCGAAGTGCATCACAGCATGCCGGCCTGGACGGACGGACGCCGCGTGCGCCTGCAGGTGGCGCGCGACATCACCGACAGGCGCAAGCACGAGGAAGCCTCGCGCATACAGCAGGAAAAGGTCCAGCTGACCAGCCGCCTGACCACCATGGGCGAGATGGCCTCCTCGCTGGCCCACGAGCTGAACCAGCCCCTGACGGCCATCAGCAACTACAGCATGGGCGCCGTGGCCATGCTCAAGTCCGGGCGCTACCAGCCCGAGACCCTGCTCGCCGCCCTGGAAAAAGCCGCCCAGCAGGCCGAGCGGGCCGGCAAGATCATCAGCCGCATCCGCGAATTCGTCAAACGCAGCGAGCCGCGCCGCCAGCGCGTGGGCGTGATGCGCATCGTGGAGAACGCGGTGGGCTTTGCCGAGATCGACGCCCGCAAGCGCCAGATCGATATAGACCTTACTATTCCAGACCCCTTGCCGGATGTCATCGCCGACCCCATTCTTATAGAACAGGTATTATTGAATCTGCTCAAGAACGGCATCGAAGCCATGGAACACAGCGAGCACCACGTGCTCAAGCTGGTCATCAGCCAGCAGGAATCGCTTTTGGAAATGGCCGTGATCGACCGCGGCCATGGACTGAAGGATCCCGAGCGCCTGTTCGAGCCTTTCTACAGCACCAAGTCCGAAGGCCTGGGGATGGGCCTGAACATCTGCCGTACCATTATTGAATCGCATCACGGCCGCCTCTGGGCGAGCCCGAATCCCGAAGGCGGAACGATCTTCCGTTTCAGCCTTCCCTGTGCAGCGCCGGATGTACCGGACACCATTGATAACAAACTGGAGATAACCGAATGACCAGCCCTCAGACGCCATGCACCATCTATGTGGTTGACGATGACGAAGCCGTGCGCGACTCCCTGCGCTGGCTTCTGGAGGCCAATGGCTATCGCGTGCGCTGCTTTGCGTCCGGCGAGGAATTCCTGAGCGCCTACGACCCTTCCCAGGTCGCGGTCCTGATTGTCGATGTGCGCATGCCCGGCATGAGCGGCCTGGAGCTCCAGGAAACCCTGATCGCCCGCAAGGCCACCATACCGATCGTGTTCATCACCGGACACGGCGACGTGCCCATGGCCGTCAGCACCATGAAGAAAGGCGCCATCGACTTCCTGGAGAAACCCTTCAAAGAAGCCGACCTGCGCACCATCGTGGGCCGCATGATAGAACAGGCCACGGCCCGCGCCTCGCAGGCCCAGGCCCAGAAAGACCAGCAGGAGATCCTCGGCCGCCTGACGGCCCGCGAACAACAGGTGCTCGAGCGCATCGTGGCGGGCCGCCTGAACAAGCAGATCGCCGGGGACCTGAACATCAGCATCAAAACTGTCGAAGCGCATCGCGCCAACATCATGGAAAAACTGGAAGTCACCACAGTCGCCGACCTCATGAAAATCGCCCTTGCCAAGTCCGAGGAAGCGTAAATGAGTGCTCGCATCATCGATGGAAAAGCCCTGTCCGCCCGGATCAAGGCTGAAGTGGCCGCCCGCGTGGCCGAACTCAAGCAGGAAGGCCTGCAGCCCGGCCTGACCGTGGTCCTGGTCGGCGAAGATCCCGCCTCCCAGGTCTATGTACGCAACAAGTCCCTGGCCTGCGAGGCCGCCGGCCTGAAGTCGGACCTGATCCGCCTGCCCGCCGACACGTCCGAATCCGAACTGCTCGCCCTGATCGCGCGCCTGAACCAGGACGACGGCGTGCACGGCATTCTGGTTCAGCTTCCCCTGCCCGGCCACATGGACGAGCACAAGGTCATCGAAGCCATCGCGCCTGAAAAGGACGTGGACGGCTTTCACATCAGCAACGCCGGCCTGCTGCTGACCGGCAAGCCCCTGTTCCGCCCCTGCACGCCCTACGGCGTCATGAAGATGCTGGAATCCGAAGGCGTGAACCTGCGCGGCGCCGAAGCCGTGGTGGTGGGCGCCAGCAACATCGTGGGCAAGCCCATGGCCCTGCTGCTGCTGGCCGCCGGCGCCACCGTCACGCTGTGCAACTCCAAGACCCGCGACCTGGCCGCGCAGACGCGCCGCGCCGACGTGCTGGTGGCGGCCGTGGGCCGTCCCGGGATCATCACCGGCGACATGGTCAAGCCGGGCGCCGTCGTCATCGACGTGGGCATCAATCGCGGCGCGGACGGCAAGCTGTGCGGCGACGTGGACTTCGCCAGCGCCAGCGCCGTGGCCTCGGCCATCACGCCGGTGCCCGGCGGCGTCGGTCCCATGACCATCGCCATGCTGCTCGTGAACACCCTGGAAGCGGCCGAACGCACGGCCGGCATCACCCACTGATTTATAGCCCTATGACGACGAATCCCCTGCTGGTCGCTATCGACAGCCTCATTGATTACCCCGCCATCCGGCCCGAGCACGTGGAGCAGGCCGTAGACCAGCTCCTGGCCCAGGCCCGGCAAGCCGTGGAAACCGTGTCGAGCGACGATCGCGAACCCAGCTGGGCGACCGTCGTCGAACCGCTCACCGACGCCACGGAAACGCTGTACCGGGCCTGGTCGGTCGCCGGGCACCTGAACTCCGTGATCAACACGCCCGAGCTGCGCGAAGCCTACAACAACTGCCTGCCGCGCATGAGCGAGTTCTCCACCTGGGTGGGCCTGAACCGCCAGCTGTTCCTGCGCTACCAGGCGCTGGCCGACAGCCCGGCCTTCGCCGGGCTCAGCCCCCAGCGCCAGCGCATCGTCGCCCTGGCGCTGCGGGACTTCCGACTGAGCGGCGTGGAACTGCAGGGCCAGGCCCGCGAGGACTACGCCCGCATTTCCGAAGAGCTGGCCCAGACCTCGCAACAATTCTCTGAACATGTGCTGGACGCCATCGACCAATGGCACTACCTGGTCACCGACGAAAAAGAACTGGAAGGCGTGCCCGCGGACGTGCTGGCCGCCGCTGCCCGGGCCGCGCAGGAAAACGGCCAGCAAGGCTGGCGCCTGACCCTGAAGATGCCCTGCTACCTGCCCGTGATGCAGTATGCGCGCAACCAGGATCTGCGCGAGCTCCTGTACCGCGCCTACACCACGGTCGCCTCGGAACAGGGCGATCCCCAATTCGACAACTCCCGGGCCATCGAGACCCTCCTGCGCCTGCGCGCCGAGGAAGCCGGCCTGCTGGGCTTTGCCAGCTACGCCCACATGCGCCTGGAAACCCGCATGGCCGACACGCCGGAACAGGTGCTGGGCTTTCTGCGCGACCTGGCCGCCAAGGCGCGCCCCTATGCCCGCCAGGATCTGGCCGAGCTGCAGGAATTCGCCCGCCAGGAACTGGGACTGGCCGCCCTGCAGCCCTGGGACGTGGCCTATTGCTCGGAGCGGCTGCGCGAACAGCGCTACGTGTACTCGGAAGACGAAGTCAAACAATATTTCACCGAACCGGCGGTGCTCAAAGGCCTGTTCCAGGTCATCCAGCGCCTGTTCGACGTCACGCTGCGCCCCACCACCGCGCCCGTCTGGCATCCTGCCGTGCGCGCCTTCGAGGTCTGCGGCTCGGACGGCAAGACGCTGGGCTACCTGTACATGGACCTGCACGCCCGCCAGGGCAAGCAAGGCGGGGCCTGGGTCGACAGCGAACGCAGCCGGCGCCGCCTGGGCGAGCACCTGTGCCTGCCCATCGCCTACCTGGTGTGCAATTTCGCCGAGCCGCAGTCCGGCCGCCCCGCCCTGCTCACGCACGACGATGTCATCACCCTGTTCCACGAATCGGGCCACGCCCTGCACGCCCTGCTCTCGCGCGTGGACGACCCGGCCGCCTCGGCCTTCGCCGCCGTGGAATGGGACGCCATCGAGCTGCCTTCGCAGTTCATGGAGAACTTCTGCTGGGAATGGCCGGTGGTGCAGATGCTGACGGCCCACGCCGATACCGGCGAGCACCTGCCGCGCGAACTCTACGAGAAACTGCGCCGCGCGCGCAATTTCCAGAGCGGCATGCAGATGGTGCGCCAGCTGGAATTCTCCCTGTTCGACATGCTGATCCACGCCCGCGATACGGGCCTGGACATTGCCGCCGTCATGCAGATACTGGAGCAGGTGCGCCAGGAAGTGGCCGTGATCTTCCCGCCGGACTGGCATCGCTTCCCGCACCAGTTCTCCCATCTGTTCGCGGGTGGCTACGGCGCGGGCTACTACAGCTACAAATGGGCGGAAGTGCTGTCGGCCGACGCCTATTCGGCCTTCGAGGAGCAGGCCTACGTGCACGCCGACGGTGCGCGCGATACGCTGGACAGCAATACCGGCCATCGCTTCTGGCGCGAAGTCCTTTCGGTGGGCGGCGAGCGCCCCGCCGCCGAATCGTTCCGCGCCTTCCGCGGCCGCGACCCTTCCATCGCCGCCCTGCTGCGCCACAGCGGGCTGACCCCGGAACCAGCCTGACCAGAACCCGCCCGACTGGAGAACCGCCCATGAAGTCCCGCCTTGTCCTGCTCAAACGACTTGTCCTGACAATGCTGCTGGGCTTCATGCTGGCGGGTCCGAGCGCAGCCGCCAACCTGCACCCGGTGCGCGGTTTTCTGCCCGACCTGCGCTTCTCCCTGCAGGCCGCCGGCCCCAAGTCCGTCACCCAGGACGACTTCAAGGACAAGGTGGTGCTGCTGTTCTTCGGCTACGCCAGTTGCCCCGACGTGTGCCCCACCACGCTGGCCCAATTGGCCGCCGTCATGGAAAGCCTGGGCCCCCAGGCCCGGGACGTGCGCATCCTGTTCGTCAGCGTCGACCCGCACCGCGACACGCCCGAATCGCTGGAAAGCTACGTCAAGGCCTTCGACGAGCACGCCATCGGCCTGACCGGCACGGAAAAGCAGATCGCCGATCTCGCTCGACGCTACCGCGTCGCCTACCAGATCGAGAAACCCGACCCCAAGACGCCGGACGACTACGAGGTCGCCCACAGCCGCGGCGTGTATTTCTTCGATCGCCAGGGCAAGGCCCGTTTCCTCGCCCCCGACACCGAATCGGTAGAAGTGCTGGCAGACGGCGTGCGCCGCCTGCTCTAGGAACCCACGGCGGCATGACGCCGCCTGTTTCGGGACAAACCTGCGACCCTCACTGCGCCTTCAGGGCCGACTGCGCCTGGCGCAAGGCGGTGCGCAAGCCTTCCTGCAGCACCGGATGATAGAAAGGCATGGCCAGCATCTGGTCCAGGCTCAAGCCCATCTGCAAGGACCAGGCCAGCAAATGGCCGATGTGCTCGGCGTCCGGCCCCACCATCTCCGCGCCCAGGAAGCGGCCTTCGCGGTCGGCATACACATGCAGCAGCCCCTGGTTGCGCAGCATGACGCGCGCGCGCCCCTGGTTAGCGAAACTGACCGCCCCCACCACTGCGCCCTCCGGCAAGGCCTTGAAGGGCGTGCCGATCACTGCAACCTGCGGGTCGGTGAACATCACTGCCATGGGCGCCCGGCGGGGCCCCGGCGCCGCGTCGCCCGAACCGGCCGCCTGCAGGGCGGCCAGCCGGCCGTCGTCGGCCGCCTCGTGCAGGATGGGCGCACGCTGGTTCACATCGCCCGCCAGATAGATGGGGGTGCCCTTCAACTGCAGTGTGGCCTCGTCGTACACGGGCCGCCCCTTCTCGTCCCATTGCGCCCCGGTATTCTCCAGGCCCAGGCCTTGCAGTTGCGGGCGGCGGCCGGCGGCCGCCAGCACGCAGTCGTACTCCTCCACCACTTCGCGGCCTTCGACCTGCAGCCGCACCCGGGCCTTGCCGTCGACCACCTCGCCGCCCAGTACCGTCACGTCGGCGCGCAGGTTCAACTCCCGGGTCCAGATGGCCCGGGCCGCCTCGCGCACCTGAGGATCGGACAAGCCCGCCAGGCTCTGGCTGCGGGCGACGATGGCCACGTCCACATCCAGGCGCGCCAGGGCCTGCCCCAGCTCCAGGCCAATCACGCCGGCGCCGATCACCAGCACGCGGCGCGGCAGATCGTTCCAGTAGAAAACGCCTTCATTGCTGATCAGCAATGAACCCAAGGCCTCCAACTCTTTGGGACGCACAGGTTCGGAGCCGGCCGCCACAATGATGCGGCGCGCCGTGACGCGGGTATGGTCGTCCACCTCCAGCACATGGTCGGACACGAAGCGCGCCCGGCCGCGCAGCTTGTCCTGCGCGTCGAACCCTTCCACGTCGTCCACCACGAACTGCACGAAGCGGTCCCGCTCGCGGCGCACCCGCTCCATGACCTGCGCGCCGTCGACGCGCACGGGTCCGTCGACGTGCACGCCGAACGGCGCCGTGCGCCGCGCGTCATGGGCGGCGTCGGCCGCCGCGATCAGCAGCTTGGAGGGCATGCAGCCCACACGGGCGCACATGGTGCCGTAGGGGCCCGACTCGATCAGGACGGTCCTCTGTCCGGCGCGCTTGGCCGTCCGGTACGCCGTCATGCCCGCCGTGCCGGCGCCGATCACCGCCACGTCACACTGAATTTCCTTCATATGCACTCCCGATTCGACAATCCCGGCGTGAAAGGCCGGAGTTCTTCACCACCGCGGAGCTGCGCTCTACAATGGATCAATTCGTGTCTGAATCATAACGCAGTCGAGCTTGACTGCCGGAAGGAAGCCCATGCTGATCAGTGAAGCCGCGCGCGAGACTGGCCTGACCCCGAAAATGATCCGCCATTACGAAGAGCTGGGGCTGCTCAGCAGCGAACGGGCGGGCAACGGCTATCGCATGTACCAGCCGCAAGACCTGGACACGCTGCGCTTCATCGTGCGCGCCAAGGATCTGGGCTTCAGCCTGACGGACATCCAGCAACTGACCAGCCTCTGGCGCAATCACCGGCGCCCGAGCAGCGAGGTCAAGCAATTGGCCCAGACCCATATCCGGCATCTGGAAACGCGTGCGGCGCAATTGCTGGACATGGCCGCCAAGCTGCGCCAGCTCGCCGAGCAATGCCATGGAGACCATCGCCCTGACTGCCCCATCCTGGACAGCCTGGAAGGCGCCTGTACGCATGCCGAAGCGAAGGGCGACGACAAGGCCCGTCGCCCCCCCGGGCGAGCGCCCGAAAAAGCGTGAAACGCCGTTCCCAGGGGCCGGCAAGCGCTTCCGCTCGCCGTCGCAGGCCTACTCTTCCACGGCCAGCCTTGCAGCAGCGCTACGGGAAACGGCCGGTTTGGGATAACCATTAAGATACAGATTCAGAATCAGGGCGGTGATGGCGGCCAGCACGATCCCGCTATGCGTGAAAGGCGACAGCCACTCCGGCAGGCGGCTGAACACCTTGCCATTGACCAGGGGCATGAGGCCGATCACGACGCTGACGGCGACAATGAATAAATTGTTGCGGCCGCTCATGCCCTTGTAATCCACCCCGGCCAGGACATTGATGCCGGTTGCGACCACCATGCCGAACATGACGATGCCCGCCCCGCCCAGCACCGACTGGGGAATCAGTGCGAACAACATGGACAGCTTGGGAAACAAGGCCAGGACAACCATGATGACGCCGGCGCAGGCGCAGACCCAGCGGCTCTTGACGCCGGTCACCCCCACCAGACCCACATTCTGGGAATAGGTCACGTAGGGAAAGGTATTGAATATGCCGCCAATGAACGTGCCCAGGCCATCGACGCGCAAGCCGCGCGTCACGTCCTCGGTACCGACTTTCTTACCGACCATCTCGGCCACCGCCAGCATCATGCCCGTGGTCTCTATCATCACCACGACCATGATGATGGACAACGCCAGAATGGAACCGATGTCAAAGGTGGGCAGGCCGAAGTGAAAAGGGGTGATCATGGCAAGCCAAGCGGCATCGCCCAAACGGCTGAAATCGACCAGCCCCAGGGAGGTCGATGCCAGGAAGCCGCCCGCAATGCCGACCAGAACCGCGATATTGCGCAAGAATCCACGGGCATACTTGGTGATCACGATGATGATCGCCAGAACGAAGGCGCTGATCGCCAGGTTCGACAGGCTGCCCGCCGACTCTCCCCTGCCCGCTATCCAATTGACGCCCACCGGTATCAGGTTAAGGCCGGTCACGGTAATCACGGTGCCGGTCACGACAGGCGGAAACAAGCGCACCAGGCGGCCGACGACGGGCGCCATCAGCATGGCGACCAGGCCCGAGACGATGATGGCTCCAAACATCCCTTGAAGTCCTATATCGGGATTGTTGATCATCACCAGCATGGGCGGCACGGCCGCAAACGTGACCCCCATCATCAATGGCAATCGTATGCCGAACTTCCAGATGCCGACCGACTGGATGAAGGACGCCACTCCGCAAACGAACAGATCGGCGCTGATCAGGAATGCAATCTGATCCGCAGGCAGCCTGGCGGCCGTACCGATCAAGATAGGGACGGCGATGGCGCCGGCATACATGACCAGCACATGCTGCAGCCCGAATACGAGCAATTTCCCCGGAACTACGATCTCGTCTACAGCCGTCACCTCTTGTTGCAAGGGTCGAGTAGTGTGCTCATTACCCATATGCCGCCTCCTTATAGGGGTTTCCAGCCTGCCTGGATCAATCCAGGCAGGCTGTTCTTGTCTCTTTTTATTGTGACGCGTGAAAAAATCAATGCTTCCTATTTTCTCATTTCGGATTCTATTTTCTTATAGGTCTCCCTTATGAATTTTCCAACTGCAATACTGTTCTCCAACGTATTGTATTCAACCCCCAATCCATAGTCCGGCAGATTGATGTAATCAACCGTCATCAGTTTCAAGGGACTTTCTTTGTTGCTCAAGTGATGGCGCAGGGTTTTCCGTATCACCTCCTTGGTCGGCTCCAGCAAATAGGCGTGCCACTCCTCGTACCACTCGCCCTTGTTCGGCTTGAGGAAGGGGTACTGCACCCCGCGCCCCGGCAAGCCATCCTCGCCAAGCGCCCATTTGTTCACCGGCCCGTTCGGCACGGCAGGCCTGTTCTGCTGCCACCAGACCATGTTCTGGCCCAGCCATTCATCGGCCAGATTGCCTGGTTCGAATGGATCAAGAATCACCTTTCCATTCAGCACGTCCTGCCGTATGCCCGATATTTCCTGCTCGGCTGGGTTGGCCATCTTGAAAATACAGTGGCTGTAATCCATTACGAAATTGAAAGGCACGCCTCTGCTTCTTATTTTTTCCGCTATTGGCGTCACTCTTCTGAAATCCTCTGACCACATCAATATATGGACTTCAAAACCGATCTCCACGCCGTATTTATCCCCGAGATCGAACGCCTTCAAGTAAAGCTCAATCAACTCCTCGTCTCTTACCACATGCCCTTTTTCATGATGGGTCAAAACCATCATATTGTGATAGCGCACGCCCGTTAAAGCGCAGTTTTTCAGATTGCGTTCAAGAACCTCCATTTCCTGGTCGCCTATGCGATAGGTCCAGGCGGAGCCCAGGACCGGAAATGAATATTTCTGTACCGCGGCAATATAGTCGTCCACCTTGTCGCTCAAGGGCAGGCGGTCAAAGAAATCAAATACGCCCGATTCGACCACCAGGCGAAACTGTTCGTCGACAGGCAGCTCGTTCAAGGAGACGGGGTTCCCGGGGCGGGAATTCTGCACTCCGCGCCCCGCGCAGCCCAGCAATATCGGCATCGTCATGGTCGACTCCCGGTCAGGCGCTCAGGGCGTCGGCGCTCTGCTGCTGGCGTTCCCTAACCAGGTCCAGGAGCCAGCGGCGGTATTCCGTAGTCACGGCATCGGCCCCGCGCACAGGCAGCTCCAGGCGGGCCTCATCGCCAATCAAGGGCAGGAACTTGGGCTCTTGCGACTCTATGACCGGCAGATCCTGGGCCAATACCTCAAGCTCGAAATCCACGAAAAAGCTGTCGTGCTCGGGCTCCAATCCGAAGTCTCTGGCTATCCACCAGAAGCTGCGCGTCTTTTCAGCGCTGATCGGCGAGGCGGCCATCATCAATACGTAATTCTTGCCGTTCTCTACGCGCCGGCTCAAATGGACGGTATGAGGCATGATCACCCGGTAGGAATTGGCCACTTCGATCCAGGCATCGCCCTCTATGCCCAACATCTTTCTTTTCTTGCCTACGCTCGGCTCTTTGATGGGCGGCCTTTCAAAGCGCAATACCCCCTGCTCCTGCTCGCGCCAGGGCTCGACGGCGTCCACCTCCGGACGGGAGCGGCTGCCGATACTGCCGTCATGCACAAATGCAAAATGCGAAAAATCCACAAAATTCTCGAGACGCCGCGGCGCACTGGTTTCCCAGTCGTAGGCGGGCCCCTGTATGAGCCGATAGTTGGGATCGTCGAACTCCGGGAAGCTGGGCACATCGAATCTGGGCGTCTCGCTGAGACAGACCCATACGATCCCTGCCGACTCCTTCACTTGATAGGATGGAATCCGCGGTTTCATGACCTGCACCAACTCATTGCGAGCCGGAATACGCACGCAATTGCCGTTGCTGTCGTAGCGCCAGCCGTGGTAGGGGCATTCAAAGCAATTGTCGACCAGCATGCCGTTTGACAACGCCGCTCCGCGATGGGCGCATCTGTCGGCCAGAGCGCTCACCTTGCCTTCGATGCGGGCAATGACGATCTTCTGATCCAGCAGCACCACTTGCCGAGGCTTGTCGCCCACTTCGCTGGAGTAGGCCACGGGATGCCAGAATTGATGCAAGGTCTGATACAAGGGGTGTTCACTGTAATCCTGCATGAGCGTTTTCATCGGCTTGTCTCTCCTTATCGTTAAATATCCAGCAGCAATCTGCCTTCTTTACAGCGTGACACGCATATCAACATGGTTTTGTTGCCCGCCTGCTCGGCCTCTGACAGAAGCGAATCCCTATGATCCGGAATCCCTCCCAAGACGCGGGTTTCACAGGATCCGCAGATTCCTTCCTTGCATGAGTACATGGGGTTCAGGCCGGCTTCTATCAGCACGTCCAGAATCGACTGATCGGCGGCGACATGAAGGACGGCGCCATTGCGCAATTCGACGTCAAAACCCGCATTCACTTGCCCTTGCATGGGTTCCGCGGAAAAACGTTCGATATGGGCGCGATCAAGCGGCACCTCCGCGGCCTGCGCGGCGGCGACAAACGCATCCAGCATGCCGGACGGTCCGCAACAGTAGTAGCGCGCCTGTCGACCATGGGCGCTGAATACACGGGCCAGGCTGAGTGACTCATGGGGCGGCTCCTGATCAAAGACGGTGATCAGTTCCCCATGGGCATGGGGCTTGAGCAAGGCCCGTATCGAATCCAGGAAAGCCGCATGGCCTGCGGTTCGGGCGCAGTAATACAGGACCCAGCGCTGCCCGCGTCTCTCCAGTTCCCGGACCATGCTCCAGATGGGGGTGATGCCTATCCCGCCCGCCACCAGTACGGCAGTATCCCGGCAGTCCCGCAAAGGGAAGTTGTTTCTGGGCAGGCTCACATGCACGGTCTGCCCAGTCTGCAATTGCGCATGTATATAGGCTGATCCGCCCCGGCTGGTCTTGCTGAGGGCGACGGCAATCCTGTACGTGTTCTCGTCGCAGGAGCTCACCAGGGAATACTGGCGCACCAGGCCATTCGGTAAATGAACATCGATGTGTGCGCCTGCCGAATAAGCAGGCAACGCGTCCGGATCGGCAAGCTCCAGTTCGAGCTCCAGAACCTCGGCGGCGACTTTATGAATCCTGCTCACCCGCGCCGGATGAATGCCCACCATGGGGGCTGACAGCGTCATCGTCATCTCGCTCACCTCGCCAATTTCTGCGTTTCATACGTTTGCCAGCTATTGGGGCCATTACAGCAAGCCAGCAATCATTAAACAAATTGTTTATATTTATGTTTTAAGAAAATAAAACACTGCATCGGAGGAGTGATGAGCATCACGCTACGCCAGCTGCGCGCGTTCCTGCTGGTCGCCGACACCCGGCATTTCACCCAGGCGGCGGCGGCCATGCATATCACGCAATCGGCGCTGAGCGCCTTGATCAGGGAATTGGAGGGTCGCCTGGCAGTGCAGTTGCTCGACCGCAATACGCGGATGGTGGAACTGACCGAGGCCGGCCGATACTTCCATCAGGTGGCGGAAAACGTATTCAACGAGCTCAACAAAGGCATCAATGACCTGCATGAGCTGTCCACGCTGCAGCGCGGACAGGTCCGCATCGTCGCCTCCACGGTGATAGCCTCAGGCCTGCTCAGCCCATGCTTCAAAAGCTTTCGCACGCTCTACCCGAACATCAATCTCAGCCTGCACGATGTAGCCGAAGAAGCCATTGCCGAGACAGTCGCCGCCGGAAGCGTGGATTTCGGCATTGGCACCTTTTTCGAGCTCAGCGACAGCCTGGACCTGGAGGAGTCCCATCTTTTCGACAACAAGTTCATCGCGCTGTGCAGCAAGAACCACCCCTTGGCGCGCAGCGGAAAACCATTGCCTGGGCGGATTTGCAGGGCCAGGCTTTTATTGCCCTGGCTCCCTCCAGCCCGATCCGCAAACTGATAGACCAGACCTGCCATGACCTGGGGATCGAGCTGCGCATCACCAACGAAGTTTCATTCGCAACAACGGTCCTGAGCCTGGTGAACGCCGACATGGGGGTCAGCATCCTGCCCATGAACAATCATCCATACATTCCCGCCTTCGACGTTCATGCGGCGGAACTCGTGGAACCCGAGGTCATGCGGCGCATATCCATACTGACACGCAAGAATCGAACCCTGATGCCGGCCCCGATCGAATTCATCGCCCACATCAGGCAGCATCTGGCCGACACGCTCGCCTAAAGCGCGTTATGCGCTTTTCACGCGCAGTTCGGTCACCCATTCTGAGGAAGATTCCCCCATGGAAGAATTAAAACCAATCCCCGATAGCTTTACCGTACCCATCGCGAGTCGGGATTTCGAACTTATTGAATGCGAAACATCTTCTAGAATTCTGGTGGAAATCGGTGCGCCGATTCGAGATGTCGAGACGGTCCGAGGGATGGACTGGCGGTGCCCGGTACGATTTTCGGGCGAAAAAATTGAAAAAGTCCGTTCTGCCTGCGGAATTGATTCATTCCAAAGTCTATGTCTCGCATTTCGACTCGTGAGATACACATTGGAGGAGCTCGAAAGAAACTTGGAAGGCAAAATCCGATTTCTTGAATCAGATTTCCCTCCATTTGTAGATTGCGAGCCTTTGCGGCACGATTCCGAAAGCGCGTAACACGCTCTAAGCGCCTGGTATCTGCCCAAGTGAAAAACCCGGCCAAAGCCGGGTTTTCATGGTCGCGAAGGCCGGTCAGCCCGCTTGCCACTCGCTGACGAAGCCGGCGGGCTCGGGGCGCTGCGGCAGGCCCAAGGCATGAATGGGCGTGCCGATTGAGACAAAACCCATGAAATGGTAGTCCAGCGCATCAAAGCCCAGGGTTTCGGGAACTTCCTCGACATAGGTCCCCAGTCCCGTGCTCCAGAAAGCGCCAAAGCCCAATTGATGGGCGGCATTGAGCATATTGGTGACGGCCGCGCCCGTAGCCAGCAGGCGCTCGGTTTCGGGGATCTTCTGGTTGCTGTGATCGATGTGGCAGGCCACGGCGATCAGCAGCGGCACCTTGTCCAGCCAGGCGCGCACGCCGGCGATCTTCTGTTCCGGCAGCGGCGTGCCGGCGCGCTCGCTGGCGGCGATGGCCAGTTCGCCCAGGGCCTGCACATTGGCCCCGCGGATCAGCTTGAACCGCCAGGGCTGCAGCCGGCCATGGTCGGGCGCGCACATGGCGGCGCGCAGGATCAGGTCCAGTTGCCGTTCGTCGGGGCCGGGCCCATGGACGAGCTTGATGGAACGGCGGGACAGCAAAGAATCAATGTTGCTCATACGTCTTCCAGAATCAGTTGAAGGCTACGCCTCAGGGCGGCCCATGAATGCAGAAATCCGGCCTTGCGGCCGGCTCTTCTTCGCCATGATGCGGGGGGCGCCCGGGGCGCCGCATCGGTTTGGCCTTGGCAGGTCAGGCCTTGCCGGGCGCACAGGCCTGCACGAGCAAAGCTTTCATGTCACGCACGGCCTTGTCCCAGCCATCGAAGACGGCCTGGGCGACGACGGCGTGGCCGATATTCAGTTCGGCAATGCCTGGCAAGGCCGCGATGGCCTGGACATTGCCGTAATGCAGGCCGTGGCCGGCGTTGACGCGCAGACCCAGGGACACGCCCTGGGCGATGCCGGTGCGGATGCGCTCCAGTTCGGCGGCGGCCTGCTCCGGCGTGTCGGCGTCCGCGTAGGCGCCGGTGTGCAGTTCGATGACAGTGGCGCCCACGTCGGCGGCCGCCTGGATCTGGGCGGCGTCCGCATCGATGAACAAGGATACGCGGATGCCGGCCTCCTGCAACTGCCGCACCGCCGCCCTGACCTGTTCCAGATGGCCCAGAACGTCCAGACCGCCTTCGGTGGTCAGCTCGGCCCTATGCTCGGGCACCAGGCAGACATCGTCAGGCTTGACGCGGCAGGCGATGTCCAGCATCTCAGGGGTGATGGCGCATTCCAGATTCATGCGGGTGCGCAGAACCGGCCGCATATTGAAGACATCGGCGTCCTGGATGTGGCGCCGGTCTTCGCGCAGATGCAAGGTGATCAGGTCCGCCCCGGCGTCTTCTGCCCGCAGGGCGGCCTGGATGGGATCGGGATAAGTGGTGAGACGCTGCTGGCGCAGCGTTGCAACGTGGTCGATATTGACGCCCAGTTCTATCATTCCCCTACGGCCTCCGTGAATCCAGGGATGGTTTACGAGGGTGGACCGGCTTGCAGGCGCCTTGGCCCTTGCCGATACCGGTCCGCCCTGGGCGTATTATCGCCTGTTTATCCCTGCGATGTCGCGGCAGCCGGCGCGGGCGCCGTCCTTGCCACGGTATCGGCGTTCCAGCCGCCGCCCAGCGCCTTGTACAGCTCGACGCGGTTCAGCAGCGAGGCCAGGCCGGTCTGGATGTAGGCCTGGCGCGTGCCATACAGGTTGACCTCGGCGGTCTGCACCTGCAGGAAGCTGTCCACGCCCACTTCGTAGCGCAACTTGGCCAGACGCAGCGACTCGCTGGCCGCCTTGTCCACTTCCTGCAGCGCCTCGATCTGCTTGCCGAAGGTGGCCTCGCCGGCCAGCGCATCAGCCACTTCGCGGAACGCCACCTGGATGCTCTTCTCGTACTGGGACACGGCAATGTCGCGGCGGGCCTCGGCCAGCGCCAGATTGCCGCGCGTGCCGCCCGAGAACAGCGGCATCACGATCTGCGGCTGGAACTGCCAGTAGCGGTTGCCGGAGCTGAACAGGCCGCCCAGCTCGGGGCTCAGGAAGCCCAGCAGCCCGGTCAGGGTGACGTTCGGGAAGAAGGCCGCCCGCGCCGCGCCGATATTGTAGTTGGCGCCTTGCAGGGCGTGCTCGGCCCCGATGATGTCGGGACGGCGTTCCAGCAGGTCGGATGGCAACCCGGCCGGCAGGCTGGGCATCAGTTGCGCCCGGGTGAACGGCAAGCCTTGCGGCAGGCCTTCAGGAACGGGCGAGCCCAGCAGCACCTGCAGAGCGTTGATCGCCTTCTGGCGATCGCGCTCGACCTGCTGCATGTCGGAGCGCACCGTGTTGTACTGCACCTTGGCCTGGTTCAGGTCCAGCGAGGACACCACGCCGGCGTCGAACGAGGACTGCACCAGGCGCAGCGTCTCCTGCCGGCTGCGCAAGGTGTTTTCCATCAGCTTGTGCAGCTCGTCGGCGGCGCGCACCCGGAAGTAGGCCTCGGCCGTGCCGGCCACGACCGCAATGTGCGCGGTGCGCCGCGCCTGTTCGGTCGCCAGGTATTGCTCGCGAGCGGCCCGCGACAGATTGCGCACCCGCCCGAAGAAGTCCAGCTCGAAGGACGTGATGCCGATGCCGGCCTGGAATCCCCTGGACACCGACGGCGAATCCGGGCCGCCCGGACGGGACTCGGGCGGATAGCGGGTGGCCTGCTCGGCCGCCATGACGCCGATGGTGGGCAATTGCTCGCTCTGGGCAATGCCGTACTGCGCGCGCGCCTCTTCGATCCGCTGGGTGGCGATGCGCAGGTCGCGGTTGTTGTCCAGCGCCTGCTGGATCAGGACATGCAGGCGCGGATCGGTGAAGAACTCGCGCCAGCCCAGGTCGGCCGCGCTGACCGCATCGGCCTGGCCCTGCTGGGCCAGGGGGAACTGCTCGGGCACGGGCGAGGCGGGACGCTCGTACTTGGGCGCCAGCGAGCATGCCGACAAGGCAAGCGCGAGGGCCAGCACCAGAGGACTGCGTAAAAATAGGCGAGACATCAGACCTGTCCTCCTTCGGACCGTTCTTGTTGCGCGGCCTTGGCGGCCAACTCGCGCTCGTGCTGCTTGGCGGCTTCGCCGAACAGACGAGGCTTGGTTTTGAAGAGCTTGAGGATGACGACGAAGAAAGTCGGCACCATCAGCACGGCCAGCGGCGTGGCGGCCAGCATGCCGCCCAACACGCCCAGGCCCACCGCGTTCTGGCTGGCGGCGCCGGCGCCCGTGGCGAGCGCCAGCGGCACCACGCCCAGGATGAAGGCGAAGGACGTCATCAGGATGGGACGGAAGCGCAGGCGCGCCGCCTCCAGCGTGGCGTCGATCAGGGGCGCCCCCCGGGCGTAGGCGTCCTTGGCGAACTCCACGATCAGAATGGCGTTCTTGGCCGACAGGCCGATCACGGTCACCATCCCCACCTGGAAGTACACGTCATTGGCCATGCCCATGCCGAACACCAGCAGGACCGCGCCCAGCATGCCCAGCGGAACCGCCAGCATGACCGAGAGCGGAATCGCCCAGCTTTCATACAGGGCCGCCAGCACCATGAACACGACCAGCACGGCCAGGCTCATCAGGATGCTGGACTGGCCGCTGGCCTGGCGCTCCTGGTAGGACAGGCCGGTCCATTCGATGCCGTAGCCCGCAGGCAGCTCTTTCATCAGGCGTTCCATTTCGGCCATGGCGTCGCCCGAGGTGTAGCCTGGGGCCGGACCGCCGCCGATACGAACGGACTCGTAGCTGTTGTAGCGCACGATCTGCACGGGACCCTGCTCCACGTCCTGGCTGACGAAGGCCGACAGGGGCACCATCTTGCCTTCGTTGTTGCGGGCGTTGAGCTTGAGCACGTCGTCGACCGTCATGCGGTAAGGCGCGTCCGCCTGGACCCATACGCTTTGCACGCGGCCCTGGTTGGTGAACTTGCCGACGTAGGACGAGCCCAGCGCGGTCGAGATCAGCGAGGCGGCCTCGCTGAAGTCCACGCCCAGGGCGGCGGCCTTCTCGCGATCGATCTTCAGGCTGATCTGCTTGCCGGGGCCCAGGCCCGTGATGCGCACGCTCTGCGGATCCAGCACGGGGCTCTGCTTGGCCAGGCTCAGCAACTGCTGCGCGCCGGCCATCAGGGCGTCGTGACCCATGCCGCTGCGGTCTTCCAGACGCATGTCGAAGCCGGCCGAGTTGCCCAGCGCCGAAATGGCGGGCGGCACGATGGCGATCACCATGGAATCAGGCAGGCCGAACAGCAACTGGCCCATCGCCTTGCCGGACAGCGCCTGGGCGGAGTTCTCCTTGCCCTTGCGCTCGCTGAAGTCCTTCAGGGGCACGAAGGCGATGGCCGAGTTCAGGCCGTTGCCGTTGAAGCTGAAGCCCTGCACGACAATGATGTTCTCCACCTGGGGCTGCTGCTTGAAGTAGCCCTCGACCTGCTCGATGATCTCGATGGTCCGGTTGGCGGTCGCGCCCGAAGGCAGCTCGATGTTGGCGATCACGTAGCCCTGGTCTTCCTCGGGGAGGAAGGCGGTGGGCATGCGCAGGTACACGAAGCCCAGCACCAGCACCATGATCAGGTAGATGAACATCATGCGCCCGCCGCGGCGCAGGGTCTTGGCCACGAAGCCTTCGTAGCGGTTGGTCGTGGTGTTGAACGTGCGGTTGAACCAGCCGAAGAAGCCGCGCTTGGTCTCGTGGTGGCCCTTGGGGATGGGCTTGAGCAGCGTCGCGCACAGCGCCGGCGTGAAGGACAGGGCCAGGAATGCCGAGAATGCGATGGACACGGCCATGGCCACGGAGAACTGGCGATAGATCACGCCCACCGAACCCGACATGAAGGCCAGCGGCAGGAACACCGTGGTCAGCACCAGCGTGATGCCCACGATGGCCCCGCTGATCTGCGGCATGGCCTTCTTGGTCGCTTCCTTGGGCGACAGCCCGTCCTCCACCATGATGCGCTCGACGTTCTCCACCACCACGATGGCGTCGTCCACCAGAATGCCGATGGCCAGCACCATGGCGAACATGGTCAGCACGTTCACCGACATGCCCAGGGCCAGCATCACGCCGAAGGCGCCCAGGATGGCCACGGGCACCACCAGGGCGGGAATCACCGTGTAGCGCACGTTCTGCAGGAACACGAACATCACGATGAACACCAGCACCATGGCTTCCAGCAAGGTGTGCACCACCTGGGTGATGGACTTGTCGATGTAGGGCGAGGTGTCGTAGGGAATGTCGTAGCGGATGTTGTCGGGGAAGAACTGGGCCAGCTCGTCCATCTGCTTCTTGATGGCGTCGGCCGTATCGAGGGCGTTGGCCTCCGGCGAGAGCGAGATGGCGAAGGCCGCCGTGGGCTGGCCGTTCAGGCGGGCGCCGAACTGGTAGTTGTCGGCCCCCACTTCCACGCGCGCCACATCCTTGATGCGCACGGCCGAACCGTCCGGATTGGAGCGCAGGATGATGTTCTCGAACTCTTCCACCGTCTCCAGCTGGCCGTTGACGGTGATGGGCGCGGTCACGCGCTGGCTGCTCGGATTGGGCGGCGAGCCCAGGATGCCCGCGGACACCAGCACGTTCTGGCGGCTGATGGCCGAGGTGACCTCGGACATGCTCATCTGGTAGCCGACGAGCTTTTGCGGATCCACCCAGACGCGCATGGCGCGGCCGGCCGCGAACAACTGGAAGCGGCCCACGCCGGGAACACGGGAAATCGTGTTCTGGATGTTGCGCTGGATGTAGTCGGCCAGCGCGACCTGGTCCAGGGTGCCGTCGGTCGAGGACAGCGTCACCACCATCAGAAAGCCCGTGCTGGACTGTTCCACGTGCAGGCCCTGCTGCATCACGGCGGCAGGCAGCGATGCCGTGATGTTGCTGACCCGGTTCTGCACGTCCACCTGCGCCAGGTCCGGATTGGTGCCGGGACGGAAGGTGGCCGTGATTTCCGTGGAACCGTAGGAGTCGCTGACGGATTCATAGTACAGCAGGCCCTTGGCGCCGTTGAGTTCGTTCTCGATGACGCTGGCCACGGTGCTGGAGACGTCCTCGGCGGTTGCGCCGGGATAGGTTGCGCGGATGGTCACCTGGGGCGGCGCCACATCCGGGTACTGCGCCACGGGCATGTTCGGCAGGGCCAGCAGGCCCAGCAGAGTGATGACCAAGGCAACGACCCACGCGAAAATGGGTCTATCGATGAAAAACTGAGGCATGTCGCTTACTCGCTAGACTTGGCATCGGTTTGTGCTGCAGGGGCTGGCTCCTGCGCCGGCTGGGCGGGCTGCCCCTGATCGGGCGCCGCCTGGCCCTGGGGCGCGGCAGCCGCGCCCTTGTCGCCCTTCCAGGGCATGGGCTGCACCGGCGCGCCGGGGCGGATTTTCTGGAAGCCCTCGACCACGACCTGGTCGCCGGCGTTCAGGCCTTGGTTCACGATGTACTGGCCTTTGTCCTCGGCGCCCAGAGCCACGGGCACGGCCTGCACCTTGCCGTCGCGCACCACCATCAGACTGGTGCGCCCGTCGTTGGTGTACTGGACGGCCTGGGCGGGAACCAGCAGCGCATCGCGCGCGACGCCCTGCTACAGCCGCACCCGCACGTACATGCCGGGCAGCAGGATCTGGTCGGGGTTGGGGAACTCGGCCCGCAGCGTCACCTGGGACGTGGACGGATCCACGCTCCCGCCGCTGAACAGCAGCGCGCCGTCGTGATCGTAGGTCGAGCCGTCTTCCAGGATGGCGTGCGCCTTGGCCTTGCCCTCCCCGGCCTGGGTCAGCTTGCCGTCGGCCATGGCGCGACGCAACTGGGACAGCTCCGAGGTTGAACGGGTGACGTCCACATAGACGCGGTCCAGCTGCTGGACCGTGGCCATCTGGGTGCCATTGGCCGCAGAGACCAGAGCGCCTTCGGTGACCATGGCCTTGCCGATGCGCCCGTCGACAGGCGAGACGACCTTGGTGTAACCCAGGTTGATGTCGGCCGCGTCCAGGGCCGCCTTGGCGGCGGCGATGGCCGCGTCCGCCTGCAAGGCGCGCGCCTTGGCCGTATCGTATTCCTGACGGGATACGGCGTTTTCCTTGATCAGACGCTCATAGCGCTGGGCCAGCAGCGCTGCGCTGCGGGCCTCGGCCTGGGCGTTCTTGAGCTGGGCGGCCGCCTGATTGCGGGCCGCGCGATACGGCGCCGGATCGATGGTGAGCAGGAGCTGGCCCTGCTTCACGTCACTGCCCTGCTCGAAGTTGATCTCTTCGACGATCCCGTTGACACGGGCGCGGATCTGGGCATCCTTGATGGCCTCCACCCGGCCGGGCAGCTCGGAGAACAGCTCCGTGGATGTCGGCTGCACGGTAATGACGCTGACCGGGATCTTCATCCCGCTCATGTCGGCTTGGGGCTCTTTGTTGCCGCAAGCGGCAAGCAGGACCATGGAAGAGAAAGCAGCAATGCGCAAAGGCTGCCAACCCAGCAGGCTTTTAGATGACATGAAGTACTCCTGAGCTAAGCGTCATACAAAATGTTACGCTTAAACTGACTGCGTAGTATGGTTTCGGCAATCCTGAAGTATATGTCGAAAACGTTCTCAAAAATACAGAAAAAGAGAAACCGGACTCATTTCGGCATATAGGAATTGGGAAGGCGGCAGTCTGCCGTGAGTCCACTCGCCCCTGCGCATCTGCCCGCCCGACTGAAAAGCATAAGCATAATCAGGCGTCTGTGAGCTAGAGGTGAAAAAAAACCACGGTCGGCCCAGCGGACCGCCGTGGTTTTTCTCGCATGACGGGAAAACAACTAGCTCAAAAGCAAGCTATCGTCCGCCAGCGTCTCGCCGCGCACCTTCTCGAACATCTCCAGCAGGTCGCGCACGTCCAGGCCCTGGCGCTGCTCGCCGCTGACGTCCAGCACCACCTTGCCCTGATGCAGCATGACCGTGCGGTCGCCCACGTCCAGCGCCTGGCGCATGCTGTGCGTGACCATCATGGTGGTCAGGCCGCCTTCGCGCACGATGCGGTTGGTCAGTTGCAGCACGAAATCCGCCGTGCGCGGGTCCAGCGCCGCCGTGTGCTCGTCCAGCAGCAGGATCTTGGACGGCCTCAAGGCCGCCATCAGCAGGCTGACGGCCTGGCGCTGGCCGCCCGACAGCAGGCCGATGCGGTCGGCCAGGCGGTTCTCCAGGCCCAGCCCCAGCGTTGCCAGGCGCTCGCGGAACTCATCGCGCATGTCGTTGCGCACCGCGCGTGACAAGCCTCGGCGGCTGCCGCGGCCGGTGGCCAGCGCCATGTTCTCCTCGATGGTCAGATCTTCGCAGGTGCCCGCCATGGGGTCCTGGAACACGCGCGCCACCCAGTTGGCCCGCTGCCAGACTGGCATGCGGGTGACGTTGGCCTTGTCGATCAGGATCTCGCCCTCGTCCACCGACTGGTCGCCCGAAATGGCGTTCAGGAAGGTGGACTTGCCCGCTCCGTTGGAGCCGATGACGGTGACGAACTGGCCTTCCGGAATGTTCAGCGACAGGCCGCGCAGCGCCCGGGTCTCGATGGGCGTGCCGGGATTGAAGGTCAGGCGCAGGTTATTGGCTTCCAGCATCTTACCGAGCTCCTTTGCGGCCGCGCATGCGTTTCTTGAACAGGGGTATCACCAGGGCGACGGTCACCAGCAGGGCCGTGACCAGGTTCAGGTCCTGCGCCTTCAGGCCGATGACATCAGCATTGAGCGCCAGGGCGATGAAAAAACGGTACAGGATGGCGCCCAGGATCACCGCCAGGGTCGCATAGAACAACTAGCGCGCCGGCAGGATGCTCTCGCCCACGATCACGGCCGCCAGGCCGATCACGATGGTGCCTATGCCCATGGAAATGTCCGAACCGCCCTGGGACTGGGCGAACAGCGCGCCGGCCAGCGCGACCAGCGCGTTGGAGATGGCCATGCCCAGCAGCACCATATTGCCAGTGGCCACGCCCTGGGAGCGCGCCATGCGGGCGTTTGATCCGGTGGCGCGCATGGCCAGCCCGGTCTGGGTGCCGAAGAACCAGTCCAGCGCCAGCTTGACCAGCACCACCAGAACGATCAGCAGCAAAGGCCGGGCGATGTAGTCGGCGATGGTATCGGGCTGCAGCACGGTGAAGACCGTGGGCTCCATGATCAGCGGCACGTTGGGACGGCCCATGATGCGCAGGTTGATGGAATACAGGGCGATCATCATCAGGATGCTGGCCAGCAGATCCATGATCTTCAGGCGCACATTGAGCCAGCCGGTCACGCTGCCGGCCAGCGCGCCGGTGAAGGTGGCGGCGATAGTGGCCAGGAAAGGATCCGAGCCTTGGCTGATGAGGGTGGCGGCCACGGCGCCGCCCAGAGGAAAACTGCCGTCGACCGTCAGGTCGGGAAAACGCAGGATGCGAAAAGAGATCAGGACTCCCAGGGCGACCAGTCCGAATATCAGACCGATCTCCAGGGCCCCCACATGGAATAGATAGACATGTTGTCGTGCGTCTGGTGTGCAATTGACACAGGCGGGCGGCTTGTGGCGGCCCACCTGCAAGAAGGAGATAAACGCCCCGCGCCGCGCGGGACAAGCCCTGCTGGCCGCCTCCCGAGGGAGGCGTTTCTTGTTCTGGTATCGGCCCGGCGGAAGGAACAAGGCGCGATTATTCCACGATCTTGGTGGCGGTCTTCACGAACTCGTCATTGAGCGTCACGCCCTGGCGCTTGGCGGCGCCGGGGTTGACGTACAGCTCCAGCTTGCTGCTGGTCTCGGATGCGATGGCGCCGGGCTTCTCGCCTTTCAGGATGCGGATGACGATCCCGCCGGTCTGCACGCCCAGGTCATAGTAGTTCACGCCCAGGGCGGCGATGGCGCCGCGCGCCACGCTGTCGGTGTCCGAGGCGATCAGCGGCACCTTGGCGTCGTTGCCGACCTTGACCAGGGACTCGTAGGCCGAGACCACGTTGTTGTCGGTGTTGGTGTAGATCACGTCCACCTTGCCCACCAGGCTGCGGGCCGCCGCGCCCACGTCCACGGTGCGGGCCGCGGTGGCCTCGACCAGCGACATGCCGTGCTTGGGCAGCAGTTCTTTCATCTGCTTGACGACCACGGCGGAGTTGGCTTCGCCG
The DNA here is from genome assembly GCF_965112015.1 of Alcaligenes sp. Marseille-Q7550. Taxonomy (NCBI): domain Bacteria; kingdom Pseudomonadati; phylum Pseudomonadota; class Betaproteobacteria; order Burkholderiales; family Alcaligenaceae; genus Alcaligenes; species Alcaligenes sp. Marseille-Q7550. Next base: position 170,487 of record NZ_CBCOPU010000003.1, on the reverse strand, counting down.
GGATTGTAGACCATGCCGACCTTCTTGGCCTCGGGAACGACTTTCTTGATCAGCTCGATCTGCGGCTCCAGGGCCAGGGCGTCGGACACGCCGGTGACATTGGTGCCGGATGGCTCCATGCTGGACACCAGGTGCGCCACCACGGGATCGGTCACGGCCGAATACACCACCGGAATATCCTTGGTGGCGGCAACCACGGCCTGCGCCGACGGCGTGGAAATGGCGACGATCACGTCAGGCTTGTCGCCCACGAACTTGCGCGCGATCTGAGCGGCAATCGCCGGATTGCCCTGAGCGGTCTGGAACTGCCACTTCAGGCCCTTGGCTTCGGTGTAGCCGGCGTCGGACAGCGCCTTGTGCACGCCGTCCTTGATGGAATCGAGCGCCGGATGTTCGACGATCGACGACACCGACACCGATTGCGCATGCACGGCGGCGCCGGACATGAACCCCACACATGCCAAAGCGGCCGCCAGTTGATGTACAGACCTGATCAGCTTCATCCGATACTCCTTAGATGCGAGAAAAAGCGGTAATTTTATAGGCACTAAAGTCTACCGCGAATAAAACGGCCGCGCCCTGCAGGTAATCCCTGCCCTCAAGGCAGTCTGGCGCCTGTGTCGCGCAGCGCCGACAACAGCTCGCGGGCCCAGCGCTGCGCAGGCAACTGATGGTCGGCCTGCACCTGCATGGCCCGCTCCAGCAGTGCGCCGGCCGTGATCTCCAGCGCATCGCCCTTGAAGGCCAGCACCACCTGATTGCCCTCGTCCATCTCGGGCAGCAGCAGCACCTTGCCCTCGAAGGCCTGGCGTATGTGGCTGATGTTGCGCTCGAAGCTGGGATGGGCGCCGAACAGGTTGACCGTCATGATGCCCTCCTCGTCCAGCACCGCGCGGCAGTTCTGATAGAACTCCAGGCTGTCGCGCACCGGCCCCTGGGCGGACGCGTCATACAGGTCCACCATCAGGGCGCGGTATTGGCCATGCTGATCCGGGTCCCGGACCCACACCCCCGCGTCTTCGTGATCGATCTGTGAACGGTCGCTGCCCGGCAGGCGGAAAAAAGCCTGGCAGATGCCGGTCACGGCTGGATTCCACTCCACCGTGCGCACCTGGCAGGGCGTGTGCTTGAGGCAGAATCGCAGCAGCGAACCCGCGCCCAGCCCCAGTATGGCCAGCTTGTCCTGCTTGCCCGGCCGGGTGAACATCAGCCAGGCCATCATCTGCTGGGTATAGGCCAGGACCAATTCGGCCGGCTTGCGCGTGCGCATCGCGCCTTGTATCCATTCCGTCCCGAAGTGCAGATAGCGGATGCCATCGCTCTCGGACATGGTGGGGCTGTCATGCTCAAAATCGGCGCACATCACTTCATTCCTCGAAAATCGCCGGCCGTGTCCGGCGCTTTTGACAAAGGCGCCATCATACCAGCCGGCCGCCCCCTCCTCACGAACGGCCCGGCCTGCGTCAATCGCGGGCGAAGATGGCCGCGATCCCCTGCCCGCCGCCTATGCACATGGTGACCAGGGCATAGCGCCCCTGGACGCGCTGCAGTTCGTGCAGGGCCTTGACCGTCAGCACCGCCCCGGTGGCGCCGATGGGATGTCCCAGGCTGATGCCGCTGCCGTTGGGATTGACCCGTTCGGGATCCAGGCCCAGTTCGCGCGATACCGCGCAAGCCTGCGCCGCGAAGGCCTCGTTGGACTCGATCACGTCCAGGTCCGACAGCGCCAGGCCGGCGCGCTGCAAGGCGGCGCGCGTGGCCGGCACCGGCCCCATGCCCATGATGCCGGGCTCCACGCCGGCATGTCCCCAGGACACCAGGCGCGCCAGCGGCGCCAGTCCCCTGGCGCGCGCCTGGTCCGCGGACATGAGCAGGACCGCCGCCGCGCCGTCATTCAGGCCCGAGGCATTGCCCGCCGTCACGCTGCCGCCTTCCTGAAGGAACACGGGCTTGAGACTGCTGAAGCTCTCCGGGGTCGCATCGGGGCGCACGTGCTCGTCCTGGTCGAACACAAGCTCGCCCTTGCGGCTTTTCTGGATGATGGGCACGATCTGCCCCTTGAAATAACCCTGCTCGATGGCCCGCTGAGCCCGCCGGTGCGACTGCAGCGCCAGCTCGTCCTGGTCCGCCCGCGTGATCCCGTAACGGCGCGCCACATTCTCGGCCGTGATGCCCATATGGACCCGATCGAAGGGATCGGTCAGCGCGCCCGTCATCATGTCCATCATCACGGTGTCGCCCATGCGGGCTCCCCAGCGGTGCGCGCTGGACATATAGGGAGCGCGGCTCATGCTTTCGGCCCCGCCGGCCAGAGCCACTTCGGCGTCGCCCAGCAGAATGCCCTGCGCGGCGGAAACAATGGCCTGCAGGCCTGAACCGCACAGGCGGTTCACGTTCATGGCCGGCGTGTCATAGCCCAGCCCGGCCTGCACGGCCGCCACGCGCGACAGATACATGTCGCGCGGTTCGGTCTGGATCACCTGTCCCATGACCACATGCTGCACATCGGCGGCGTCCACCCCGCTGCGATCGAGCGCGACCCGCAACACCATGGCTCCCAGTTCCACCGGCGACACATTCTTGAGCGCTCCGCCAAAATCGCCGATGGCGGTGCGGCATGCCTGGACTACGACTACGTCTGTCATTAAAGTCTCCCTGCGCCGTTTGCGGGCGCGGCAACAGGAGCAAAAAGCGTGGACGCCCCGCTCCCGGAACGTAAATTCCCTGTTCCCGAGACCGCAGACCGGACACAACAGGGGCAATTCACAGTAAGGTTCCTGATACGTTATACAAAACACACGCCGCTGATAACCCTCTTTAAGGAATTCCCCCATGTACGAGCGCATTCTGGTCGCCACCGACGGATCGGAACTGTCCGACCATGCCGTCCGTCACGCCTTGAATCTGGCCAAAGCCTGCGACGCCAAGCTCATCGCACTGCGCGTCATTCCGCGCTACCGGCAAAGCTACCTGGAAGGCGGCCCCATCCTGGACCAGAAGATGGACAGCCGCGTCGAGGCGCTCTGGACGGAGCACGCCCAGGCCGAGCTGGCGGCCGTCAAGCAGGCCGGCAAGGACATAGGCGTTTCGGTCAAAGCCGTCGTGGCAAAGTCGGATCTGATCGCCAATGCCATCATATCGGCCGCCGAAAAACAGAAGGCCGACCTGATCGTCATGGCTTCGCACGGCCGCAAGGGCTACCAGCGCATCCTGCTGGGCAGCGAAACCCAGCACGTCCTGACCCAGTCGGAGATCCCGGTTCTGGTCATCCGCAAGAAAACAAAGAAGAAATAGGCGCCTGCCGCCGCCATCGAAGCGCAGGCCCGGGCCTGCGCTTTTTCTATCCCCGGGCGCCCGACCCACGCGAATTCCCAAGAGCCTTATTTGAGAAAGGCTATTGCACCGGCCGGTTTCGGCAGCAAGAATCGGAGTGTCCCCCGCAATCAAGGACGACACACTGCCTATCCCCTTCTTCCGGAGCATGGTCATGAGTCTCAGCACGCAGGAAAAACGCCGCCGCTTTCGCGCGCTGCACCAGCAAGGCACCCTCATATTGCCCAATCCCTGGGACCTGGGCGGCGTACGCCGCCTGGAACGGCTAGGCGCGCAGGCCATTGCCAGCAGCAGCGCGGCCTACGCCTGGGCTCAGGGGCTGGACGATTTCCAGCCCGGCCGCGACGCGCTGCTTGAACATCTGCGCCAGCTGGCCTCCAGCACCGATCTGCCCGTCAATGCCGACTTCGAAGACGGTTTCGCCGCGCAGCCCGACGAGGTGGCCGCCAATGTGCGCCTGGCGATAGGCACCGGTATCGCCGGACTGTCCATCGAGGACCGCCGCGACGACGGGCTGTACGAAAGAGACCTGGCCGTCGCCCGCATCCGGGCTTCCAGGGCCGCCATCCAGGCCAGCGGCGAGGACCTCCTGCTGGTGGGGCGCAGCGAAGGCCTGTTGACAGGCGCGGCCGGCCTGGACGAAACCATAGACAGGCTGCAGGCCTACGCCCGGGCCGGCGCCGACGTGGTCTACGCGCCGGGCCTGCGCCGGCTGGACGACATCGCGCGCGTCGTACAGGCCGTGGCCCCTACCCCCGTCAATGTGCTGCTGATCGATCCCAGCCTGACCGTGCCCGACCTGGCCGCCCTGTTCGTGCTCCGCGTCAGCACGGGATCCCAGTTGGCCGTCGCGGCCTGGGCGGGATTCGAGCGGGCCGCCGGCAACTTGCTGCGGCATGGGCGCCTGCCCTGATCCTCGCCAGGCTCGACAGCCGCACCCAAGGCCCCCCAAAAAAAAACGCAAGCAATCGTGCTTGCGCTTTTTTTTCAATACCGCGGCACCATCAAGCCGTTTCGGCAGCGCAGTGCTCGCTGGGCTGCTCCGTCTTGCTTTCGGCTTCTGTTTCCCGTGCGGCTTTCTTGGGAGCGACCCAATTAAGGGGTTCGACCTCAAAGGCCTGTTTGCGACGAACCGGTTTCGATTGACTCACGATTTGCTCCTGTTGACATCGACAGGGGGCGCCCCCTTAGCGCCCCGATTGTTTGATTATATCAATAATTAGAATACGAATCAATTTTTGCCGAACTTAGGTATGCAATCGCTGAAAATAAGCTATTTTTTGCGCAAAATCGGGCATGCCCGCACGAGCCATGCGAGCCTGCCCGCCTGGCATTGGCGCCGGCATCCTTATTTGTACTGATCGTCAGCCCAGGACAAGCCGTGTACGCTCTGCGCATGCCTCGCCAGAAGGCCATCATGCACAAGGGAGACATGTCATGGACACCCTGGATCGCCCGCTGCGCTATTTTCTGCGCATCGCTCAGCTTGAATCCTTGTCACGGGCCGCGGACGAACTGGGCCAGAGCCAATCGGGCATCAGCAAGCAACTGGCCGCCCTGGAGCAGGCCCTGGGCAAGCCGCTGTTCGTGCGCACCGGGCGCGGCGTCAGGCTGACCGACGCCGGCCGCCTGTTGCGCGACGCCATCGAACCGGCCTATCGGCGCATCGACCTGGCGGTGGACACCGTGCGCCAGCAGTACGGCGTGAGCCAGGGCACCGTCCGGCTGGCCACCGTTCACACCCTGAGCTACTACTTCATGGCCGATGTGGCGGCAACCTTCATGAGTTCGCACCCCAGCGTCAACCTGTCCCTGCTCGGCCGCAGCTCGCCCGAAGTCGTCTCCCTGGTCGAAACCGGCAAAGCGGACATGGGCTTCGTCTACGACGTGGCCGTGGACTGCGGCGACCTGGTGTCGCATGTGCTGTTCGACGACCAGATGTGCCTGATCTCGGCGCGTCCCGATCCGGCGCCGGACGGCGACCTGAGGGCGCGGCCGCTGCGGCTGGTGGGCTTTCCCAGCCACTATGCCTTGCGCCGCATGGTGCACAGCAGCGGACTGAACCCCGAATTCGTGGCCGAGGCCGAGACCATAGACGCCATGCTGCGCCTGGTGTCCTCCGGCGTAGGCGACTGCATCCTGCCGGCCCGCATTCCCGACAGGCTCCTGGCCGAGTACGAACTGCACAAGCACCCCGTCACGGCGCCGGCCTTGCAGCGCCGGGTCGTCGCCATCCTGCGCGCGGATCGCCAGCCTCAGACCCTGACGACAGAACTGCTCAGTTGCGCCATGCGCGCCGCCGACACCCTGGAAGACGCCATGGTGGAATAGCTGCTATGAGCGCAGCATCATGGCTTGCGCTCCCTGCAATCGCCATACTGGCTCCAGGCCTGCCCCATGCAGGCTCACAACAATTCCAAAGGAGACAAGATGCCGAACGCACTCAGGGAGAAATCCTATTTCGACGCCCGGGCCACGCAGGACATGGCCCGCCACCTGCGCCCGGTGGAGCGCAGCATTCCCGAAACCATGGCTTGCGCCTGCCGCATCCTGGCCATGACCGAGCAGGAGGCCGGGCTGGCGGGCCAGATCAGCGTGCGCTCCGAACGCCCCGACGCCTACTGGACTCTGCGTTTCGGTCTGGGCTTTGACGAAGCCACGCCCCAGGACTTCATCGAAGTGGACCGGGACCTGAACACCCTGTCCGGGCAGGGCATGGCCAATCCGGCCACGCGCTTTCACCTGTGGGTCTACCAGGCCAGGCCCGACGTGCAATCCATCATCCACACCCATTCCCCCTGGGCCAGCGCGCTGGCGGCGGCCCGGCAGCCGCTGGTCATCGCCCAGATGGACATGACGCCCCTGCACGAGGATTGCGCCTTTCTGCCCGACTGGCCCGGCGTGCCGATCGCGGACCAGGAAGGGGTCATCATCTCCCGGGCGCTGGGTGACAAGCGCGCCATCATCCTGGCCCATCACGGCTACCTGACCGCCGGCCGCTCCTGCGAAGAAGCCACCTACCTGTCCGTGTACCTGGAGCGGGCCGCGCGCCTGCAGATCCGCGCCCAGGCCTTCGGGCCGCTGACACCCGTGGACGACGCGCTGGCCCGCGAGGCGCATGACTACCTGCTCAAGCCCTCCATCGTGCGCGCCACCTTCGACTACTGGACCCGACAGTCGCGTCGCGCCCCCGGCCTGCCCGCACTCTGAGCCGCCTTTTTCACACTTGCAAGGATACGGACATGACTATGCCTGCAAAGCAGGCGGCGCGCTCGCGCCGCCAGTACGTGACGGCGGGATTGGCCAGCATGATGGGCACCACCATCGAATGGTACGACTTCTTCCTGTACGGCACGGCCGCCGCCCTGATATTCAACCAGATATTCTTCCCGGCCTTCGACCCGATCACGGGCACGCTGGCCGCCTTCGCCACCTATTCCGTGGGTTTCTTCGCCCGTCCTCTGGGCGGCATCGTCTTCGGCCATTTCGGCGATCGCGTCGGACGCAAGTCCATGCTGCTGATCACCCTGTTCATGATGGGCATACCGACCATCCTGATCGGGCTGATCCCCTCGTATGACAGCATAGGCTACTGGGGCGCCGTGCTGCTGGTGCTGATGCGCTTCTGCCAGGGCGTGGCGGTGGGCGGCGAATGGGGCGGCGCCGTGCTGATGGCCGTGGAGCACGCCCCCGAAGGCAAGAAGGGCTTCTTCGGCAGCCTGCCCCAGGCCGGGGTGGCGCCGGGCCTGATCCTGTCGTCGCTGGCCATGGGCGCGGTCGCCGCCCTGCCCGAAAAAGACATGCTCACCTGGGGCTGGCGCATCCCGTTCCTGGCCAGCGTGCTGCTCCTGCTGGTGGGCTGGTTCATCCGCCTGAAAGTGGCCGAGTCCCCCGATTTCGAGCGCATGCAGGGCAAGGGCGGCAAGGTGGAGGTGCCCGCCAAGGTGGTCTTCAGGCGCTATCCCCGCGAGCTGCTGCTGGTGATCGGCGGCCGTCTGGCGGAGGTGACCTGGTTCTACACCGTCGTCACCTTCGCCCTGGCCTACGCCACCGGCACGCTGGGCCTGCCGCGCACCGTGCTGCTGGACGCCACCATCTGGGGCGCGGCCGCAGCCCTGTTCGCCATGCCGGTATTCGGCCTGCTGGGCGATCGCCTGGGCCACAAGTGGGTGTTCATGGCCGGCTCGGCGGGCATTCTGATCTTCGCGCCGCTGTTCTTCGACATGCTGCAGACCCGCGACACCGGCGCCATCACCCTGGCCATGGTGCTGGCCGTCGGCCTGGTCTATGCCTGCCTGTACGGGCCGCAGGGCAGCCTGTTTTCGTCCCAGTTCCCGCCTGAGGTGCGCTACAGCGGCATCTCGATCGCCGTGCAGATCTCCGGCGCCCTGGGCGGCGGCCTGGCGCCCATTGTGGCCACATCCCTGCTGGCCTGGGGCGACGGCAGCCCGCGCTACATAGTCCGCTACCTGAGCCCGCTGGGAGTGGTCGCCCCGGCCAGCCCCTGGCGCCTGCACGCGCCGCGGCATTTCGGCGCGCCGGCCGCCCGCCCCGCCGCCCCGGCGCTTCGACCCTGAAGCGGTCTTACGGCCGCGGCCGGGAGGCGATCCCGGCCGCATCCTCCTATTGCGCCACGCAGTCCACGTAGTACCGCATCTGCCCGTCCGCGCCGCGCTCCTCCACGAAGCCGTGGATGTCCGTCCCGAACCCCGGACACCGCAGGTTGAGTTCGCGCGAGAATTTCAGGAAGTCCACGATGGTCTTGTTGAAGGCCTCGCCCGGGATCAGCAGCGGGATGCCGGGCGGATACGGCGTGATCAGGTTGGTCGTGACCCGGCCTTCCAGGCGGTCAATCTCCACCCGTTCGGTGCGCCGCTGGGCGATGCAGGCGAAGGCTTCGCTGGGCTTCATGACGGGCACGACCTGCGACAGATACATTTCCGTGGTCAGTCGCGCGATATCGTGACGGGCATACATCCGGTGCACGTGCTGGCACAGGTCGCGCAGGCCCATTTCTTCGTAGCAGGGGTATCGGCGGGCGAACTCCGGCAGCGCGCGCCAGACCGGCAGGTTGCGGTCGTAGTCGTCCTTGAACTGCTGCAAGGCGGTCACCAGCGAGTTCCAGCGGCCCTTGGTGATGCCGATGGTGAACATGATGAAGAAACTGTAGAGCCCCGTCTTTTCGACGATGACGCCGCGCTGGGCCAGGAACTTGGTCACGATGGAGGCGGGAATGCCGCTGGCGGCGAAGGTGCCGTCCAGGTCCAGCCCCGGCGTGACGATGGTGGCCTTGATGGGATCGAGCATGTTGAAGCCGTCCGCCAACGGGCCGAAGCCGTGCCAGCCGCCATGTTCGGGATCGTCGCGGATGATCCAGTCCGCCGCCTCGCCGATGCCGTCCTCTGCCAGGCGTGGCGGGCCCCAGACCTTGAACCACCAGTCGTCGGCCGCGAACTGCGACTCCACCTTGCGCATGGCGCGTCGGAAGTCCAGCGCCTCCATGATGCTTTCCTCGACCAGCACCCGACCGCCCGGCGGCTCCATCATGGCGGCAGCCACGTCGCAGGACGCGATGATGGCGTATTGCGGACTGGTGCTGGTATGCATCAGATAGGCTTCATTGAAGAGGTGGCGATCCAGCCGGCGCGTGGCCGAATCCTGCGCCAGCACGTGGCTGGCCTGGCTGATGCCGGCCAGCAGCTTGTGAGTGGACTGCGTGGAGAACACGAGGGACGCCCGGGGCCGCGGGCGGCTCTTGCCCATGGCGTGGAAATGGCCATAGAAGGGGTGGAAGGCCGCATGCGGGATCCAGGCTTCATCAAAGTGCAGCACGTCCACGTAGCCGTCCAGGGCCGACTTGATGGCTTCGGTGTCGTAGATGACGCCGTCGTAGGTGGATTGGGTCAGGGTCATGACGCGCGGCTGGACCGTATCGGCGTCCACGTGGGACAGCAAGGGATGGGCGCGGATCTTGTCGCGGATCGACTGCACGTCGAATTCGCTGCGCGCAATCGGTCCGATGATGCCGAAATGGTTGCGCGTGGGACGCAGAAACACCGGAATGGCGCCCGTCATGACGATGCTGTGCAGGATGGACTTGTGGCAGTTGCGGTCCACCACCACCACGTCGCCCGGCGCCACGGCATGGTGCCAGACGATCTTGTTGCTGGTGCTGGTGCCGTTGGTGACGAAAAAACAGTGATCCGCATTGAAGATGCGCGCGGCGTTGCGCTCGCTGGCCCCGATGGCGCCGTTGTGGTCGAGCAGTTGGCCCAGCTCCTCCACCGCGTTGCAGACGTCGGCGCGCAGCATGTTTTCTCCGAAGAACTGATGGAAGATCTGTCCCACCGGGCTCTTCAGGAAGGCCACTCCGCCCGAATGGCCCGGGCAGTGCCAGGAATAGGAGCCGTCCTCGGCATAGTCCAGCAGGGCCTTCAGAAACGGCGGCTTGACGCCTTCCACGTAGCTGCGCGCCTCGCGCACGATATGGCGGGCCACGAATTCAGGCGTGTCCTCGAACATGTGGATGACGCCCTGCAGCTCGCGCAGGATGTCGTTGGGCATGTGGCGCGCGGTCTTGGTCTCGCCGTACACGTAGATGGGCACGTCGGTGTTGCGCCGGCGCACGGCGCGGATGAAGGCGCGCAGATTGACCAGGGCCGGCGCGCTGTCGCCGTCCTGGGTGAACTCTTCGTCGTCGATGGACAGAATGAAGGCGCTGGCGCGGCTTTGCTGCTGGGCGAACTGGCTCAGGTCGCCATAGCTGGTGGTGCCCAGCACCTCGAAGCCTTCGGCCGCAATGGCGTCGGCCAGCACCCGGATGCTGAGCCCGGAGGCGTTTTCGGAACGGAAGTCTTCGTCGATGATGACGATGGGGAACTGATAATGCATGCGAAGTCCTTGGACGATGAAGTGCCGCGCACAGTCGGCAAGATGGGTGCGGGACGGTACGTCTGCATGCTGTGAATCGTGCCGGGGCCAGCCCTTGTGCCTTCAGGCTTGCATTTGCCTTTGTCCTCGGGCATAATTTTACATGTCCCAGGACAAAATAAAAGGCGCGGTGACAGATTGGTTATGTGGCGGACTGCAAATCCGCCTAGGTTGGTTCGATTCCAGCCCGCGCCTCCACTACTTTTCCTGAAGCTGGCTGTCCGGCCGCCAAGAACACTACGGTTCCTTCTGCCGTCAATGAAATGGCGGCTGCGCCTCTCATGAACGCCACCCTTGCAGCTTACCCCGGCAATTCCCAGGCAGGATTCCAGACCGCCTCCCATACATGGCCGTCAGGGTCCTGGAAGTAGCCCGCGTAGCCGCCCCAGAAGGTCTCCTGCGCCGGCTTGAGGACGACGCCTCCCGCTTCTCTGGCCAGTCGCATGATCTCGTCCACTTCCGCTCTGGAAGAAACGTTATGCCCGAGTGTCATTTCTATGGCGCAGGAAGAACTCAATGGCAGGCCCGTGTCATGCGCAATACTCGAACGAGGCCATAACGCCAGACGAAGGCCGGGCTGCAAATCGATGAAGACGACGGCGCCGTATTCAAATTCGGCGCCGACAATTCCTTCGGTCTTGAAGCCAAGTCCGTCCCGATAAAAACGCAGCGACCTGTCGAGATCATCGACGCCGATGGTGATGACATGAATGCGTGGCTGCATGGCATATATCCTCCGAATCAGTCCATCGACTATATCGTTCACAAGCACTTGCACCAATCGGAGCTCCGTCGCCCTGCGTCAGACATGCCCCCCAATCGACGACCGCGAGGTCACACGCTCGAGACTGACGGGAGCGTCCGCTGCTATGATAGTGGCATCCGCGCAACACGGACGCGCTCACCTGGCCCGCACTGAACGGGGGGCTGACTGGGTAGCCAAATCAAGAATATACGCAAAACACCAATATAAGCTACTGAATTTCAAAGAATTCCCATACACCATGAAACTTGCCACCTGGAACGTCAATTCCCTGAACGTTCGCCTGCCGCAGGTCCTGGACTGGCTCCAGGCCAATCCCGTGGACGTGCTCTGCCTGCAGGAACTGAAGATTCCCGATGAGCGCTTTCCTCTGCAGGCCCTGCAGGAGATCGGCTACCAGGCCCATTGGGCCGGCCAGAAAACCTACAACGGCGTGGCCCTGATCTCGCGCCAGCCCGGTGCGGATGTGCAGCGCAATCTGCCCAACTATGAAGACCCCCAGCAGCGGCTGCTGGCCGCCACCTACGAGTCGCCGGATGGCCCGCTGCGCGTCATCAGCGCCTACTGTCCCAATGGCCAGTCGCTGGAGAGCGACAAGTACGTCTACAAGCTGCAATGGTTCTCGGCCCTGCGCGAATGGCTGCAAAAAGAGTTGGCCGAGTATCCGCGGCTGGCCATCCTGGGCGACTATAATATTGCCCCGGCCGACGAAGACGTGCACGATCCGGCCAAGTGGGCGGGGGACGTGCTGGTGTCGCCGGCCGAGCGCGAGGCATTCCGGCAGCTGCTGGATCTGGGCCTGCACGACGCCTACCGGCTGTTCGAGCAGACCGGCAGCCCTTTCACCTGGTGGGACTACCGACGCTTCGCCTTCCGCCGCGACGCGGGCCTGCGCATCGACCACGTGCTGCTGTCCGAGGCGCTGCGGCCCCGCTGTTCGGCCTGCATGATCGACCGCGAGCCGCGCGCCAATGAACAGCCTTCGGATCACGCGCCCGTCGTCGCCACTCTTTCCTTTATCTGAACCGGCCATCCACCATGCAAGTACAAAGCGAAATCATACGACTGACCGACTCGGGCTACGTGCTCGAGATAGCGCTGGACGAACACAAGGTGTGGGCCTACCTGGCCATCAGCGAACCAGACCTGGATGCGGTCACGGAAATCGTTCCGGAAGAGCAGTTCGAGGCCGGCGGCGACGTGCACGTCATGGCCATCGCCCAGGCTGAAGATGTCGCCGAGCAGGTGCAGGACGTGCTCTTCAACATGAACCCCAACGACACGGTCGTGTTCCTGTGCGCCGACGCCGCCAGCCTGCAGGCCGTCCTGGGCGAATTCGGCCAGACCGGCGAACAGGCCGATTGATTTCCTTCAACGTTTCATTTCAGACACCGCTCATTATGTCCACGAGCTATCCCGGCACCATCTTCATGGTCGTCGCCCCCAGCGGCGCCGGCAAATCCAGCCTGGTGAACGCCTTGCTGGCCCAGGACCCGGCCATCATGCTGTCCATTTCCGCCACCACGCGCGCGCCTCGCCCGGGCGAGGTCGACGGCCAGCACTACTTCTTCGTCGACAAGCCCCGCTTCGAGCAACTGTGCCAGGAACAGGCCATGCTGGAATGGGCCCTGGTGCACGGCAACTACTACGGCACGCCGCGCGCGCCCATCGAGCAGGCCCTGCAGTCCGGCCGCGACGTGCTGCTGGAGATCGACTGGCAGGGCGCGCAGCAGGCGCGCGAACATTTCCCCCAGGCCGTCGGCATCTTCATCCTGCCGCCTTCGCTGCCCACCCTGGAGGCGCGCCTGCGCAATCGCGGCCAGGACAGCGACGAGGTCATCGCCCGCCGCCTGCAGGCCGCCAGCAGCGAAATCGCCCATGTGAATGAGTGCCAATATGCTATTATCAATCAAGATTTCGATGAGGCATTAGCGCAGCTATCGAGCATCGTACAGGCCAGCCGTCTGCGCACGGCCACCCAGTCGGTACGGCATCGCGAACTCTTTCAACAATTAGGCGCCGATGCCCTCTCGCATCAAGCTTGATTTTTCCTCTTTCATTCTTCTTCGACCACAGGTCTAACTATGGCACGCATCACTGTCGAGGACTGCCTGGAGCAAGTCCCCAACCGTTTCAAACTGACCCTGGCTGCCGCCTACCGCGCGCGCGAACTGGCTCAGGGCCATGAACCCCGCCTGGAAAGCAAGAACAAGCCCACCGTGACGGCGCTGCGCGAAATCGCCGCCGGCGCAACCGGCCTGGAAATGCTGCGCAAGGTTCCCACCTGATCCATCTGCGGAGCACTGTATGGCATTTCCGGGTTTACGCGGCGCATCGTCTGGTCTTCTGGCCGTCCTGAAAAAAGGCTCGCGGCTGGGACGCCGCAAGCCCAAGGCCGAAACCGGCGTTGCGCCGCTGCCCGCCCCGGAAGGCGGCAACGCCGCCATCGCCTCGCTCGCTCCGCTGACCAAGATCATCTCGCAGTACCTGGACCCCAAGGACGTGGAACGCGTCCGCGAGGCCTACCGCTTCGCCGACCAGGCCCACCTCGGGCAGTTCCGCGCCAGCGGCGAGCCCTACATCTCGCATCCCATCGCCGTCACTGAAATCTGCGCCGGCTGGAAGCTGGACACCGACGCGCTGATGTCCGCCCTGCTGCACGACGTCATCGAAGACCAGGACGTCTCCAAGCAGGAGCTGGCCGAAAAATTCGGCACCGACGTGGCCGAGATCGTGGACGGCCTGTCCAAGCTGGAACGCCTGGAATTCGCCACCAAGACGCAGCAGCAGGCCGACAGCTTTCGCAAGATGCTGCTGGCCATGTCGCGCGACGTGCGCGTCATCCTGATCAAGCTGGCCGACCGCCTGCACAATATGCGCACGCTGGACGCGGTCAAGCCGGAAAAGCGCCGCCGCGTGGCCCAGGAGACCCTGGACATCTACGCGCCCATCGCCCATCGCCTGGGCCTGAACACGCTGTTCCGCGAACTGCAGGATCGCTGTTTCAAGGCCATGTACCCCAACCGCTACAAGGTGCTGCACAAGGCCCTGATGGCGGCGCGCGGCAATCGCCGCGAAGTGCTGGGCAAGATCACCGACGCGGTCAAGATCGCCCTGCCGGCCGCCGGCATCGAGGCGGAGATCTCCGGCCGCGAAAAATCCCTCTACAGCATCTTCTGCAAGATGGTCGAACAGAAGAAGTCCTTCTCGGACGTGCTGGACATCTACGGTTTCCGGGTCATCGTGCATACGCTGCCCGAATGCTACCTGGCCCTGGGCACGCTGCACCAGCTCTACCGCCCGGTGCCGGGCAAGTTCAAGGACTACATCGCCATCCCCAAGGTCAATGGCTACCAGTCCCTGCACACCACCCTGATCGGCCCCTACGGCACCCCCGTGGAATTCCAGTTCCGCACCCGCGAAATGGACCACGTGGCCGAAGAAGGCGTGGCTTCGCACTGGCTGTACAAGGAAGACGACGTCACGCTCAACGACTTGCAGAAGCGCACCCATCGCTGGCTGCAGTCGCTGCTGGACATCCAGAGCCAGACCGGCGATTCCGCCGAGTTCCTGGAACACGTCAAGGTGGACCTGTTCCCCGACGCCGTGTACGTCTATACCCCCAAGGGCAAGATCATCTCCCTGCCCCGCGGCGCCACTCCCGTGGACTTCGCCTACAGCATCCATACGGACATCGGCAACCACGCCGTGGCCTCCAAGATCAACGGCGAATTCGCCCCCCTGCGCACCGAACTCAAGAGCGGGGACTCGGTGGAGATCATCACTTCCCCGGCCGCCCGTCCCAGCGCGCAATGGCTCAATTACGTCCGCTCGGGCCGCGCACGCTCGGAAATCCGCCATTACCTGCGCACCGTCAAGTACGAGGAATCCGTCGCCTTCGGCCGCCGCCTGCTGGACCAGGCCTTCGACCAGCTCGGCCTGCCGCACGCGGGCGACGACGACCCGAACTGGGACAAGCTCGCCAAGGGCTCGGGCGCCGCCTCGCGCGAAGAGATCCTGGCCGACATCGGCCTGGGCAAGCGCCTGGCCGCCGTGGTCGCGCGCCGCTTCGCTCCGGAAAACGCCCTGCTGGAAACCACGGCGGCGGCTTTCGACGAAATCACCGCGAACACCTCCGCCCCCATCCTCATCCACGGCAACGAAGGCCAGGCCGTGCAGCTCGCGCCCTGCTGCGGTCCGCTGCCGGGCGACGCCATCATCGGCGGCATACGGCTGGGCCACGGCCTGGTGGTGCACATGGCCGAATGCGCCGTGGCTCAGCGCGCCCAGGCCAAGGAACCTGAACGCTGGGTGCCCGTCATGTGGGACAGCAACACGGCGCGCCACCTGTCCACCCGCCTGGACGTCACCGCCATCAACGAGCGCGGCGTGCTGGGCCGCCTGGCCGCGGAAATCACGGACGCGGATTCCAACATCATCCATATCTCCATGCCGGATGAATCCGCCGCCACCTCGGTGCTGCACCTGACCGTCCAGGTCGACAGCCGCACCCACCTGGCTCGCGTCATACGCGCCATCCGGCACGTGCCCCAGGTCCAGAAGATCGTGCGCCTGAAAGGCTGATTCCCCTGCTCCACGAAGAACGCCTGCCGTGTATTAGCAGGCGTTTTGGAATGCCAAGGTGTCGCAAGACGACAGACGGCGTTGCGGCGCAGGGCAAGTGACGAACCATGAGAAACGGCCCTCGTCTATCGACAGACTGTCATGCCGGGTCGGCACGACCAGGCCTGACGGTAGATTTCATGCACCCATCGCCCACACCGCCAGGCCATAGGCCAGCACGCCGGCCAAGGTGGATCCAGCGATGCCGCCCGGCCAGCGCCGTCCCAGGAGCACGCCAGCCAGGCCGGTCAGCACCGGCACGCCGTCTATCCAGGGCTGTTCCGGACGAACTAGGGAAATCAGCGAGACCACCAGCAAGGCCACGATGCCCGCCGGGCCGATGGCGCTGAACAGGCGCGACCAGACCGAGCGCGCATCCGGTCCTCCCGCCCGCCCCGATCGGCTTCTCAGGCGCAATGGCAGGTAGCGGATCAGAAACGTACCCAGGCCCGCCAGCATAATCATCACTACAAAACCCCAGTCCATCTCCACCCCTCAAGCTCGGCGCAAGGCCATCAGTCCGCCGGCCAGCATGCCCACGATGATGGCCAGGTACGAAGGCAAGGTCAGCATGGCGAGCAGCGCCGCCAGTCCGGCCCCCGCCATGACCATCATGGGCGCGCTGCGGCGGATCTCCAGCAGCAAGGCGAAGAACAGAGCCGGCAGCACGAAGCCCAGCGTTTTTTCCAGCACCGGCGACTGCCCCAGCAGATCGCCGGCGAAGAAAGCGCCCAGCGCGGTGCCTCCGACCCAGGACAGATACGCCCCCAGCTGCAGACCGCAATACCAGGACTCCTGCTCCCTGGGCGGCTGACGCGACAGGCTGCCGGCGGAGGCGGCGAAGACCTCGTCCGTCAGCCCGGGAGCCAGCCACAGGCTGCGCACCGTGCGCGGTCCGCTGAAAAAGCCCAGCAAAGCCGGACCGTAGAACAGATGGCGCAGGTTCATGACCACCACGATGCCCAGTATGCTGGGATAGGCGGCGCCCGCCGCAAGCAGGCTGATGAGAATGAACTGGCTGGCGCCCGCATACACCACCAGCGACACCAGCACGGCCAGCCAGGGGGACAGTCCCGCGTGCACGGCGGACAGGCCGAAGGAAATGGCGACCGGCACATAGCCCAGCGCGATCGAGGCGCTGTCGCGCATGCCGCGCAGATAGGCAGACTTGATGATCATGGCCAGCGCTTCGCTATGGCTGGAAAGCCCCGATGAAGATGGCCGGGTCGACGCGGGCATTGTTCAGGCTGACGTTCCAGTGCAGATGCGGGCCGTCGCCCGCCCCGTGGCGCCCGAGCGGCCCACGACATCGCCCTTGCGCACCGCATCGCCCTTGCGCACGTCAAAGGCCGAAAGATGGCAATACATGGTGATCAGGCCCTGGCCATGGTCCACGAACACCGTCTTGCCATTAAAAAAGTAGTCCGCCACGATGCTCACCACGCCGTCGGCCGGAACCCTGACCTGCGTGCCGGTCGCAGCCGCGAAGTCCAGTCCCGAATGCGGATTGCGCTCTTCTCCGTTGAAGAACCGCCGCAAGCCGAACGGGCTGGTCAGCCGCCCCGGCACGGGTTTTTCAAACACCACATTGCTGGGCCCTTCCGTCCGAAAGCTGGCGTAGGCCTCCATCTGCTCTTTGTATTCGCGCTCGAAGCGCGCCTGTTGCTGCGGATCCGGATTGACGTGCGACTTGTTCTTGAGCGTGATGCGCTGTTCACGGTAACGCTTGCTGCCCACCTGAAAGGGCACCTGCCCGGCGCCGTGCACCGACAGATTGTGCACCGGGAGCCGTCTTCAGGTCTATGCCCGCGATGGCCTTCCAGCGCTGGTCCGCATCGCGGATCACCAGGACGCGATGGGCGCCCAGACTGACCCGGGGCGCCTGCGCGGCCTCGCCCAGATCCACGACAGCCACGCCGCCCGGCACGGGCTTGTTCAAGGTGCGTTCGATGAAGGTGCCCTGCGGCGCAGCCTGCGCCAGCCATGGAGCGCCCAGCGCCCACATGGACGTAGCGCCCAGCAGGCGGCGGCGCGTAATGGAGAAATCGGATTGGCCCATGGCAATGTCCTGGTGGTAAACAAAAACACCCCAAGCCGGCAAGCGGCCTGGGGCGTTCGAAACATCTGCGCGGACTTATTCCGCGTCGCCGCTGGCGGTCAGTTCCTTCTCGGCCTCAGGCAGCACCTGGACTTTAAGATCCTCGCGCATGGCTTGCAGCACAGCTTCGGTTTCGCTGCGGGCCAGGGCCTGGTTCAACTGGGCGGTCAGCAGGCCCAGGCCGGGATTGCCGGCCTTGCCGGGCTCGTGGCTGACGATCTCCACCACGGTATAGCCCTGCGGCTGGGCGGCGCCCACATAGGCGGGAAGCTTGTCCACGGGCGCGGCAAGCACCTTGTTCAGCAGGGCCTCGTCCATTTCGGGGAACGCGGCGCGGCTGACGGCAAACTGCTTGGAGAAGCCTTCTGCGGCGGCGCCGCCCTTGAGCTGTTCCAGCTGCTGTTCGCCCGCCTGGACGGCCAGCTCCTGGGAGCGTTCACGCACCAGGCTTTCGCGAGCCTGGTTGCGAACCTTGTCCAGCGCGGGCACATGGGCGGGCTTGACGTCGGTGACGCGCACCGCGATCAGGGTGTCGGGCGAGATCTCCACCACGCCGGCGTTCTTGCGCGAGCTCATGGCGGTGGGATTGAAGAGCGCCTGGCGCACGCGGCTGTCGTCCAGTACGGCGGCGTCCGCGCTGTCGGCGGCGGCCTTGTCGCTGTCGATGTGGCCGGCCGGAACCAGGCCCTGGCGCGTGATGCCGTCCACATTCTTCAAGGTCAGGCCCAGCGCGCTGGCGGCGGCCTGCAGGTTTTCTTCGTTGTCGTAGACCAGGTTGGTCAGCTTGGTGGCCATGTCGGCGAAACGTTCGGCGGCCAGCTGCTTGCGCACTTCGGACTCGACCTTGGAGCGGGCCTGCTCGAAGGATTCGCCCTGCTCGGCCTGCACATCGTTGATCTTGAAGATGTGAAAGCCGCTGGGGCCTTCGATGACGCCGGATATATCGCCTTTGTTCAGCGAGAACACGGCATTTTCCAACACGGCAGGCCAGGAGCCCTTGGTGATCCAGCCCAGTTCGCCGCCGTCGCGGGCGCTGCCGCCGTCTTCAGAACTGCTGCGCGCCAGATCGGCAAAGGCATTCTTGTCGGCCTGGGCTTTTTCGGCCAGTTCCCGGGCCTTGGCCTGGGCGGCCTCGCGCTGGGCCTCGGAGGCGCCGGCGGGCAGGGACACCAGGATGTGGCTGAGGTTCACGCGGCCGGGCTGCACGTAGCGGGCCTTGTTCTGTTCGTAGTACTGCTTGAGCTGTTCATCGGTGGGCTTGGCCACGTCGGCCGAAGCGGCTTGCTCGTCCAGCAGCAGGTATTCGGCGCTGACCTGCTCGGGCAGCTCCAGCGCAGCCTTGTTCTTGTCGTACCAGGCCTGCAGATCCGCCTCGGTGACCTGCACCTGGTCTTCGAAGCTGCGCGCCAGGAAAGTGCGGGTGCGCACGCCGCGCTCTTCGGTCAGGGCGATCTCGAGCCGGTTCATGACGCTGGGCAGCATGGCGGCGGTGGCGCCCACGGGGCCGAGCACACGGTCCAGGGCCAGTTGGCCGCGCTGGCTCTGTTCGAAATCGCGCACGCTGATGCCGGCCGAGGACAGGACCTGGTTGTACAGCGAGGGCGAGAACACGCCATTTTCCTGGAACTGGGGCATGGTGGCGATGGCATCGCGCAGCGCGGCGTCCGAGACGCTGAAACGGGCTCGGGTGGCTTCGTCGATCTGTACGCGCTGGTCGATCATGGATTCCAGCAACTGGCGGCGGCTGGCGGGACTGTCCGCCTGGGCCAGGTCGAAGCCGGCCGGGTTGCTGCGCTGCATTTCATCAAGTTGCATGCGGCGGGCGCGGTCGAACTCCTGTGCGGTGATGGCGCCGTCGCCCACTTTGACGATGTCGCTGTCCCCGGACACATAATTGATGTAGCCGCGGACGCCGATCAGGACAAACGACGGCAGAATCAGCACTAACAGGACCAACTGCATGATGCGTTGGTTCTTACGGATAATCTCGAACATTAATCATCACCTACTTTCGCTTGCAGCGCTGCGCTGCGGGCGGCGCATCAGGACGGACCCGGCATGGACCGGCCTGAAAATATACCGTGTTTAGATTAAGTATGTTTGACTTAAATAGCTTGAGTCGGCCTAAAGCCGGATTGTAAATCCAAAACCCTAACCCTACAGTGTACAGCCCCGGGTAAAATAGTACATTGGCTTTTTTCACCTGCCGCCTGCGAGTCCTACATGAGCCCCATCACCCATCACTGGCCCTACCACAGCCTGATCGCCCATCGCGGCGCGGGCAAGGTCGCCCCTGAAAACACCCTGGCCGCCATGCGCGTCGGCGCCCAGAACGGCTTCACCATGATGGAGTACGACGTCAAGCTGAGCCGGGACGGCGTTCCCATCCTGCTGCACGACGACACCATGGATCGCACCTCCAACGCCAGGGGGCTGGCTGCGGACTACACCCTGGCCGAACTGTCGGCCTGGGACTTCGGCGCCTGGCATTCCTCGGCCTACGCGGGCGAGCCCGTCGCCACCCTCAGCGCGATCGCCGCCTTCACGCTGGCCAACCAGATCCACAGCAACATCGAAATCAAGCCCACCACCGGCCAGGAAGCCGAAACCGGCGCCGCCGTGGCGCTGGCGGCCCAGCGTCTGTGGGCCAGGGCCAGCCTGCCGCCGCTGCTGTCCTCTTTTTCCGAAGAAGCCCTGGCCGCCGCGCAACGCGTCGCACCGACCCTCCCGCGCGCCCTGCTCATCGAAGAACAGGTGCCCGCCGACTGGCCGCAGCATCCCAGGAGCTCCAGGCGCTGCGGCCTGAACCTGAACGACCGCTACACCGACCAGGCCCTGGTGCGGGCCATACGCCAGGCCGGCTACACCGTGGCGGTCTGGACCGTGAATGACGCCGAACGCGTGCGCGAGCTGCTCGACTGGGGCTGCAACGCCGTCTTCACCGACAAGGTCACCACCATCCGTCCCGACACTCTCTAACCGGCCCTGCGCCAGGACTGCTCTTGTTTAGTTACCGCCACGCCTTTCACGCCGGCAATCACGCCGACGTGCTCAAGCACGCCACCCTGCTGCACATCTTCGATTACTACACGCAAAAGGACAGCGCCTTCACCGTCATCGACACGCATTGCGGCGCGGGGCTGTACGACCTGGAGGACGATTGGGCCCAGACCCGGGGCGAGTTCTACGACGGACTGGACCGGGTCCTGCAGCAGGACCGCCATCCTGGACTGATCGAGCGCTACATAGACGCCGTCGCGGACCTGAATCCAGACGAGGTGGCCCGCTACTATCCGGGTTCGCCCTGGCTGGCGCTGAGCCTGCTGCGCCGGCAGGACAGCTTCCACGGTTTCGAGCTGCACCCCTCGGAGTTCGAGGTGCTGAGCGAGAACGTCGCCCAGTTGTTCCCGCGCGGCAACCGCCGCGTGCGCCTGTACCAGCAAAATGGCTTCGAACAGTTGAACCGCCTGCTGCCGCCGCCGTCGCGGCGCGGCGTCGTGGTCATGGATCCCTCCTACGAGGCCAAGTCGGACTACAGACAGGTGCCGGTCAGCGTGAAAGAGGCCCTGAAGCGCTTCGCCCAGGCCTGCATCGTGATCTGGTACCCGATCGTGCAGCGCCCCGAGGTCCAGCAACTGCAACGCAGCCTGGAGCAACTGGACACGCCCTGGCTGCACGCCAGCCTGAACGTGCGCGCCCCGGCCGCCAACGGACTGGGCCTGCACGGCAGCGGCCTGTTCATCACCAATCCGCCCTGGACGCTGCAGGCCGCGCTGGCGCAAAGCTTGCCCTGGCTAAAAGAAAAGCTGGCCCAGGACGACCGGGCCAGCTATCAATTGCGCGCCTCTTCCAAATAGAAAAGCCGGGTTCAGGCCAGGCGCTCGGATTCCTTCATGTAGCGCCACTGGCCCATGGGCAGGTCGCCCAGCACCAGTTCGCCGATGCGCACGCGCTTCAAACCCACCACCTTAAGCCCCACCATCTCGCACATGCGGCGGATCTGGCGTTTCTTGCCTTCGCGCAGCACGAAGCGCAGCTGGTCCTCGTTCTGCCAGGACACCTGCGCGGGCAGCAGCGGCTTGCCGTCCAGGCTCAGGCCGTAATTGAGCAGTTCCAGGCCGCGCTCGCTGAGCTTGCCGGAGACGCGCACCAGGTATTCCTTGTCGATGACCGAATCATCGCCGATGATCTGGCGGGCGATGCGCCCATCCTGGGTCAGGATGAGCAGGCCGGTGGAATCGATGTCCAGGCGGCCGGCCGGAGCCAGTCCACGCAGGTGCGCGGGCTCGAATTTGGGCCCGCCGCGCCCGCCCTTGTACTGGGTCGAGGCGTTGATCAGCGAGACCGCATTGCGATAGCCCGACTCGGCCTGTCCCGATACAAAGCCCACGGGCTTGTGCAGCAGAATGGTCACGCGCTGGGTCTGGCGCTTGCGGGCCTGCTTCTCCAGCGTGATCTTCTGGTTGGGATAGGCCTTGCTGCCCAGTTCGGAGACGATTTCGCCGTCCACGCGCACCCAGCCGCGCTCGATGAAAGCGTCGGCCTCGCGGCGCGAGCACATGCCGCGCTGGGCCATTAATTTTGAGATACGTTCTTTTTCCATGAGCGCTATTTTATGGCTTTGGCGATAATACCGGACATGAAATTGAGTCCCACTGCAAAAAAACCCTGGCACGACCAGGTTCATCCTTCCGCCACGCCCGCCCAGAAACACTGGCTGCACCGTCCCGGCGCCCTGACCGCCGGCCTGCGTCGCCTGGGCCAGGTGCGCCTGGACGTGGTGCGCGAGTACGCCTGCCGCCTGGACGCCCAGGAAGCCGCGCTGATTGAAAGGCCTCGCGGCACGCTGGCCTGGATACGCGAAGTCTCCATGTCCATCGATGGCGTGCGCTGCGTGATCGCCCGCAGCTTCACGCCCCTGGCCGCCTCGCACGGCGTCTGGCAGGGCATACGGCGTCTGCGCAGCCGCCCCCTGGCCGACATGCTCTACAACGACGCCCAGATACAACGGTCGGCCTTCCTGAGCTGCCGCCTGAATCGCGCCGTGCCGTTTTTCCGCACCATCGAACGCGCCCTGGACGGCTCCGGGGAGCCCGTGCCGCAGGCCCGGCAATTGCTGGCGCGCTGCTCCGTGTTCTGGCGCCACGGCCAGCCCCTGCTGGTGGCCGAATGCTTCATGCCCGCGTTCTGGTCGCCTGGCTCCACGCTTGCCTAATTTCCAATTATCATTAGCTAATAATTTCAACTTATGTAGAGAGCCCATCGCCATGCCCACCATCCCAGACAACGGCCGCCGCAATGCCTTCATCCTGTCCGGCATGCAGGCGCTGGGCGGCGCCAACCCGGCGCTGGTCGTCGCCCTGAGCAGCCTGGTGGGCCAGCAAATGGCCAGCCGCAGCGACCTGGCTACCCTGCCCGTGGGCATCTTCAATCTGGGACTGGCGGTGGGCATCCTGCCGGCGGCCTACCTGATGCGCCGCCTGGGCCGCCAGGGCGGCTACCTCATCGGCGCCCTGCTGGGCGTGGGCGCCGGCCTGCTGGCCTCCGGAGGCATCTACGCAGGTTCCTTCGCCCTGTTCTGCCTGGGCACGCTGCTGGCCGGACTGTACGCCTCCTATGTACAGAGCTACCGCTTTGCAGCCGCCGACAACGCCTCCGAAGTCTTCCGGCCCAAAGCCATCTCCTGGGTCATGGCCGGCGGCCTGCTCGGCGCGGTGATCGCCACCCAGACCATCGTGCACACCCAGGACATCTGGCCGCAGCACCCGTTCGCCGCGGCCTTCCTGGCGCAAGCCGCGCTGGCGGCGCTGGTCCTGCCTTTTGCGGCCGCCCTGCGCCTGGGACGCGGCGCCGCCCAGGCGGGGGCGACTCCCTATACCGGGCGCCCCTTGCGCGAGATCGCCGCCAACAGCCGCTTCATCATCGCCGTGCTGGCGGGCGTGGCCTCCTACGGACTGATGAACTTCCTGATGACGGCCTCGCCGCTGGCCATGATAGGCTGCGGCCACAGCCTGAACGATTCGACGCTGGGCATACAGTGGCACATCCTGGCCATGTTCGGGCCAAGCTTTTTCACCGGCGGCCTGATCAAGCGCTTCGGCAAGATCCCGGTCACCTTCGCGGGCGTGCTGCTGCTGGGACTGGCCAGCGTGGTCGCGCTGACGGGCATCAGCGTGTCGCACTTCTGGTTCAGCCTGGTGCTGCTGGGCCTGGGCTGGAATTTCGGCTTCATCGGCGCCACCAATATGGTGCTGGACTGCTACCGCCCGGAAGAACGCGGCCGCGTGCAGGCCCTGAACGATTTCATCATCTTCACCTGCGTGGCGCTGTCCTCGTTCACGTCCGGCCGCGTGCTCGCCAACTATGGCTGGGAGGGCGTCAACACCTGGACCCTGCCCATTTCCGGCATGGTGATGCTGGCCCTGGCGTGGCTGTGGCTGCAGGACAGGCGCGGACTGCGCGAGGCGCAGGCCTGAAGGCGGCGGTCCGCGGGTGTGGACTCAAAGAGAAACCGCGGGCAGCCCCGCGGTTCACCAGCTCCTTACAGCATGGGCAGATAGGCCGGCTCGGGCCCCTGGGCGAAGTATTGATCGAGCTCGTCGAGGTGTTCGGCACTGAGCGTCAGGTCGCCGGCGGCGGCGTTTTCCTGGGTATGCTCCACCGTGGAGGACTTGGGGATGACGAACACATCGCGCTTGCGAAGCAGGAAAGCCAGGGCCACCTGACGCGGCGTGGCGCCATAGGCGCTGCCGATCTCCTCCAGCAAGGCGCCGCCTTCGGAGTCCGGATCGGGAAAATCATCGTGACCAAAGGGGCTGTAGGCCACCACGCGCACCCCGTGCTCATGGCACCAGGGCAGTACGGAATGCTCGATGGCGCGCTCGTTCAGGTGATAAAGCACCTGATTGCAGGCGATGCGATTCGGCCCCACGATGTCGTAGGCCTCCTGCAGCCATTGCGCATCGAAATTGCTGACGCCCCATTGCAGTATCTTGCCGTCGCGGCGCAGTTGCTCGAAAGCGGCGAAGGTTTCCTCCAGGGGCACGCGGCCGGGCCAGTGCAGCAGGTACATGTCCAGCCGATCCGTACCCAGGCGCTTCAGGCTGGCTTCGCAGGCCTTGATGACGCCCTGCCGCGAGGCGTTGTACGGCAGCACCTTGGACACCAGGAAGGCTTCGTCGCGGCGGCCGCGCAAGGCCTGCCCGATCAGGGTTTCGGCTTCGCCTTCGCCATACATCTCCGCGGTGTCGATGTGATTCATGCCGGCGTCCAGACCGGCGCGGAATGCGGCGATGGCCTGGTTCCAGTCGCCCGCGTCCACATACCAGCTGCCCTGGCCCACGCGCGAGACGCGCGCTGCCGTACCCATGGTTTCGTACTGCATGGAAATCTCCTTGTTTGCCGCCCGGCCCGAAGGCGCGTGGTCAGAGCGCGTCGCGCCCGCTTTCGCCGGTACGGATGCGAATGGCCTGCTCCACCGGCGTGACGAAGATCTTGCCATCGCCGATCTTGCCGGTGTGAGCGGCCTTGATGATGGCGTCGATGACCGCCTCGCAGCGCTCCGCCGCCACCACGATGTCCACGCGGATCTTGGGCAGGAAATCCACCACGTACTCGGCGCCGCGGTAAAGTTCGGTATGACCCTTCTGGCGGCCGAAACCCTTGACCTCGGTGACGGTCAGCCCGTTGACGTCCAGCTCGGCCAGGGCTTCGCGGACTTCGTCCAGCTTGAAAGGCTTGATGATGGCGGTGATTTGTTTCATGGTTGTGCGTGCTTCATGATTTGAAAGAATCGCTTTGCCCCAGGGCGGGCCTGTGGCTTTCCGCCGCCAGACTGAGCCCCAGGCTGAGATCTCGCCCGGTAGGCGACTGGAACAGCCGCAGGCCCATTTCCGGCAGGATGGACAGGAAGTGATCGAAGATATCGCCCTGGATGCGCTCGTGGTCCACCCAGGCCGTCTTGTTGGTGAAGCAATAGACTTCCACCGGGATGCCGTCGGCTGTGGGCTCCATCATGCGCACCATCTGAATCATATCCTGATGCACCTCCGGGTGCCGCTTGATGTAGGCCATGCAATAGGCCCGGAACGTACCCAGATTGGTCAGGCGCCGGTAATTGACGGCATCCATGCCGGCGCGCCCCAGCTCCTGGTTGGAGGCCTCGATTTCACGCTGCTTCTGCTCCAGGTAGTCGCGCAGGAGCGCGAAGCGGGACAGGCTGCCGACCTCTTCGGGGGTCAGGAAGCGCACGCTGGAGGCATCGATGCTGAGGGTGCGCTTGATGCGCCGCCCGCCCGATTCGAACATCTGCCGCCAGTTGCGGTAGCTTTCGGAAAACAGCTTGTAGGTGGGAATGGTGGTGACGGTCTTGTCCCAGTTCTGCACCTTGACCGTATGCAGGGCGATGTCGATGACGAAGCCGTCGGCATTGGCCTGCTTCATCTCGATCCAGTCGCCGATGCGCAGCATGTCGTTGGAACTCATCTGCGTGCTGGCCACCAGCGAGAGCAGCGTATCCTTGAACACCAGCAGCAGCACCGCCGACAGCGCGCCCAGGCCCGAGAGCAGCAGCACCGGCGACTGGTCCAGCAAAATGGAGGTCATGACGATGAAGCCGATGGCCCAGACTCCGATCTTGGCCACTTCGATATAGCCTTTGATGGACTTGGTGCGTCCCCGGCTGGAATTGGCATAGACATCCTGCCAGGCGCCCAGCAGGCTGACGATGGCCATGATGACGAACACGCAGAACGCCATCAGGAATAGGCGCGCGACCGGCTGCAGAATGGCCGGCGACAGGGGCAGAAGCGCCAGGCTCGAGGCCACCACCAGCAGGGGCACGGCGTAGCCGACATGGCGCACGAAACGGCGCTTGACCAGCGCGCGGGCCCATTCGTCCTTGCCCGCCACCTTCAGGATGCGGCGCACCAGGCTGGAGAGCACGCTGGACGTGATCCAGCTCGCGAACCACACCAGCAGCGCCAGCATGCCGATGCCCGCCAGCACCTGCACCCATAGTTCCTGCGGCAGATAGCCCTCGATCCGTTGCCATCCCAGCAAATCGGCCAGGGCGCGCTCGTGTTCCATGTCGGTTCCCCGTCCGGCCGGCCGCAAAAATGCGCCGGCTCGGTTTCCTAGACTGTCAAAACTCTCTAATATACTGCACAGCGCCTGCGCGCAGTGGGCGGCAACGCCCTGCTGCCCCGCCCGATTCACTATAATTGCCCCCTATGTCTACGAACACACCCAACTCCCATCACGACCAGTTCGCCAACAAGGCCAAAGCCTGGTCGGCCCGATTCTCCGAACCCGTCTCCGATCTGGTCAAGCGCTACACCGCTTCCGTGGACTTCGACAAGCGCATGGCGCGCTTCGACATCCAGGGCTCGCTGGCCCACGCCAGCATGCTGGCCGCCGTGGGCGTCATCAGCGCGCAGGACAAGGCGGACATCGAACGCGGCATGGCCCAGATACTGGACGAGATCGAGCAGGGCCAATTCCAGTGGCTGCTGGACCTGGAGGACGTGCACCTGAACATCGAGAAGCGGCTGGTGGAGCTGATCGGCGACGCGGGCAAGCGTCTGCACACGGGCCGCTCGCGCAACGACCAGGTGGCCACCGACATCCGCTTGTGGCTGCGCAATGAAATCGATATCGCCGTGGACCTGCTGGCCCAGATGCAGCGCAAGCTGGCCGAGCTGGCCCTGGCCCAGGCCGACACCATCCTGCCCGGCTTCACCCATCTGCAGGTGGCCCAGCCCGTCACCTTCGGCCACCACCTGCTGGCCTACGCCGAAATGTTCCGCCGCGACGCCGAACGTCTGCAGGACTGCCGCAAGCGCGTCAACCGACTGCCCCTGGGCGCGGCCGCCCTGGCCGGCACCAGCTACCCGATCGACCGCGAGATGGTCGCCGGCCTGCTGGGCTTCGATGAAGTCTGCCGCAACTCGCTGGACGCCGTCTCGGACCGTGACTTCGCCATCGAGTTCTGCGCCGCCGCCGCGTTGATCATGACGCACATCTCGCGCTTCTCCGAAGAGCGGGGGCGGTGGATGAGCCCGCGCGTGGGCGTCATCGACCGGGCCGACCGCTTCGGCACGGGCAGCTCCATCATGCCCCAGAAAAAGAACCCCGACGTGCCCGAGCTGGCCCGCGGCAAGACCGGCCGCGTCAACGGCCATCTGATCGCCCTGCTGACCCTGATGAAAGGCCAGCCCCTGGCCTACAACAAGGACAACCAGGAAGACAAGGAAGGCCTGTTCGACTCCGCCGACACCATCCGCGACACCCTGACCATCTTCGTGGACCTGATCTCCGGCATCAAGGTCAAGCCCGAGGCCATGCGCGCGGCCGCGCTGCAGGGCTTTGCCACCGCCACCGATCTGGCCGACTACCTGGTCAAGAAAGGCCTGCCTTTCCGCGACGCCCACGAAACCGTGGCGCTGGCCGTGCGCCACTGCGAAGAGCGCGGCTGCGACCTGGCCGACCTGTCCCTGGAGCAGCTCCAGAGCTTCGACGCCCGCATCGAATCCGACATCTTCCAGGTGCTGACCCTGGAAGGTTCGGTCGCCTCGCGCAAGCACATCGGCGGCACCGCCCCCGAACGCGTGCGCATCGAAGCCCAGCTCATCCTGGACCGCATCCCCGGCTAGGCGCGCGCCGCCGGAAAAAGCGCCCCGCCGGCTGGCGGGGAGTTCTTCCCGGCTTCCCTCAATCGACGTACGACTGCACGTTGAGCCCGATCCTGCGCAGGCCCAGCTCATCCAACGCCTGGGCGGCGGCGAGTCGGTCGCAGTCGGCAACGGCCGACAGCGGCGCGGCGACAATTTACTGCGCCTACATCAATAGCCGCCTGTAATCCTCGTCGTCGCAGGCATTGCAGATGTTCATCAGCTTAGCAAAAGCCGCCCTCTCGGTGCCTGGGTATAGGGAGACCTGAACGATCCTCGGCCAGCAAGTCCGCAATGTTTTCTCCAGCTTATAGAACTCGTCGTCGGACAAGAGCTGGACGTAGCGATACAGGGTCGCCTCGTCGCCCGGAATCAGCTCCAACTGCGCAAGCAACTTGGGTACGTCCAAGATGGGGGCATGCAACACATGGAAAAGCTGTTGCAGGGGCATATGCACGGTGTTCCAGGTCCAGCGCTGTTCCACGGCCTCGGCCACATCCGCCAGAACCTTGGCTGCCGCAGCGCGCCGCAGGTCATTGGGCTGCGTTGAAATCCTGTCCAGAATGGCATTGCGGGACTGCTCACTGCGCAATATACCGTAACGCAGTATGACGATGTCCGATTCTTTCTGTTCTTGCAAACATGCATGCAGGCACTGCCGTGCCCTCATAGACACAGTTTCGCATGCTTCCCAGTCCTGGCCTAACTCCATCAGTGGCATCACTATCCTGGATAGACGCTCTTCGTCAATGCCGAGTCTTCGTTGAACCGCCAGAGGGCTCATCAGTCCAACCAGCAGCTCTCCGACCAGCCGACGGTCGGCGCGCCGAGTACTTGCCAGACCACCCAGGGTTTCCCACAAACCCAGCCCGGTGCCCATTCGCGGCGACGACGGCGCCTGCGCCACATCAAGGGCGTCGAAGCCGTCGGTCCTGAGGGAGCTTGAAATATTGAGCATATCGAAAGTCGTTGTATTCATGCTTGTTTCTCTCGAAGAAGATCGAACCCGGCCACCAGAACCAGGGTCGGACGCAAGAATGGCCCGGCCGCAACACCGCCATCGCCATCAACCCTAGATTGGGTAACGGATAACCATTTCATGTTCCATGAGCCACAAGCCGGCCGCGCCGCTGAAGAGGCGCCCACAGTGCTTACCTGCCACGCGCAGAACCGCTCTTATTTCTGGGCGTTCAGGCCAAGTGCTTACTTTGCAAACACCGCGATCGATTCCACGTGCGCGGTGTGGGGAAACATGTTGACCACGCCGGCGGATTGCAGCGTGTAGCCGCCTTCGTTGACCAGGATGCCGGCGTCGCGAGCCAGGGTGCCCGGGCTGCAGGACACATAGACCAGGCGCTCGGGGCGTTCTTCGGGGGCCAGTTGGGTCAGCGCGGTGGCCACGGCCATGGCGCCGTCGCGCGGCGGGTCGATCAGGATGCGGTCGAAGCGGCCCAGGTCGCGCAGCCATTTGACGTCCACCTCGAACAGGTTCAGGGTGGCGAAGCGGGCCTTGTCCTGCAGGCCGTGCGCCAGGGCGGCCTCGCCGGCGCGCTGGGTCAGGGTGGCGCTGCCTTCGATGCCGACCACTTCCGCGGCGCGGCGCGCCAGCGGCAGGCTGAAGTTGCCCAGACCGCAGAACAGGTCGGCCACGCGATGATGCGGCTGCACATCCAGCAAGGACAGCGCGCGAGAGATCAGGCTGCGGTTGATGGCATGGTTGACCTGGGTGAAGTCCGTGGGGCGGAACGGCATGCGCAAGCCGAATTCGGGCAAGGCGTAGGCCAGCTTGCCGGCATCGTCGCGCTCCAGCGGGTGCACGGTCTCTGGGCCTTTGGGCTGCAGCCACCAGCTGATGTCATGCTCTTTGGCAAAATCACGCAGACGGGCAATGTCGTCCGCCGTCAGCGGCTCCATGTGGCGCAGCGTCAGCACGGTGACCTGGTCGCCCATGGCCAGCTCGATCTGCGGCAGCCTGTCGGGGCGCGACAGGCCCGCCAGACAGGTGCGCAGCGGCCCCAGCAAGGCCGACACCTTGGCGGGCAGCACGCGGCATTCGGTCATGTCCACCACGTAACGGCCATTCTTCTCGCGAAAACCGACCAGCACCCCGCCCTTCTTGGGCACGAAACGGGTGGAGAAGCGCGCCCGATAGCGATAGCCCCAATAGGGGCCGTGCAGAGCCGGCAGGACCTGGCTGGGTCTGACCTTGCCGATGTGCGCCAGGGAGTCTTCCAGCACGCGCTGCTTGATCGCAACCTGGGCGGCCGGCTCCAGGTGCTGCATGGCGCAGCCCCCGCAGTTGCCGAAGTTCGGACAGGGCGGCTCGGCGCGCTGGGAAGAGCGCTGCACCAGTTCGGTCATGCGCGCCTTGTCATAGGAATCCTTGGAGCGCACGGTTTCGGCGCGCACGCGCTCGCCGGGCAGAGCCCCTTCCACGAACACCACTTTGCCGTCCTTGTGGGCCACGCCGCGCCCTTCCAGATCCAGCGATTCGATCAACAACACATCAGACATACGATAAAAATCCAGATAAGCGCCCGGCCCGCGGAAGATTGCGCGCTCGCTCGAAGAAATGCAGGCAAATAGGCAATTTTACAATGGGGCCGCGCGGAGAATGAAAAAAACGCATGCCCCCCGGCAAACAAGCCCGGGCTGCGAGCCATGCTCCTGCGCGGCACAAGCCCGACACTCCAGAAAAGGCGCTTCCTGCCTCGGGAGCGACGCGCCGGCATGAAAAAAAAGCGGCCCGCGGGCCGCTTTGTCATCCACGCTGCCGCGCCGATCAGCGGGCCGGCAGATAGGACATGGGATTGACCGGCGTGCCCGAGCGACGAATCTCGAAGTGCAGGCGCGGCGAGGTCGTGTCGGACTGGCCCAGGTCGGCGATGCGCTGGCCCTTCTTGACCTGCTGGCCGGTCTTCACATGCAGCGTGTTGTTGTGCGCGTACGCGGTGATGAAACCATTGCTGTGACCCAGCAGCACCATGGAGCCCAGGCCGCGCACGCCGTTGCCGGCATACATGACCTTGCCATCGGCGGCGGCGACCACGGGGTCGCCCACCTTGCCTTCGATGTCGATGCCCTTGGTGGAGGCGTTGAAGCCCTGAATGATCTTGCCGGTGGCAGGCCAGCCCCAGGAGATCAGGGAGGCGTCGCTGGCGCGGGGCGCAGAAGCGGGGGTTTCGGTCTTGATCGGCGTGGCCGGGCTGACGGGCGAGGTCTGGGACGAGCCCGAGGAGGACGGCGGCGCGGCCGCCACGGACGCATTGCCGTCCAGGCGCAGGACCTGGCCCACGCGCAGCATGGACGGGTCGGAAATCTGGTTCAGGCTGATCAGCGTGCCGACCTCCATGCCATGGGCCTGGGCGATCTTGTACAGCGTGTCGCCGGGCCGCACCACATAGGTGCCCGAGGCCGTGCTGACGGCGCCGGAGGAGGCCGACGAGGAGCTCATGTCAGTGACGGGCGCGCGGGCCGAACGGCTCCCGCAGCCCGCCAACAGGGTACTGGCGACCACAGCCACCACCAGGCAATGACGTGGCTTCAAGGACCACAGAACGTTGGTGGGAGCAGCGGTTATCGGTAACCTGACTGCATGCTGCATATGAATCTCCTGAGAATGTCTTACTAAATCTGGGTTCCGGACCGCATCGGTACGAAGCGGACCGCTTCAAGTTCTTCGCGACGCCAGCCGGCCTGTCCGGTGCGCTCCACCAGGACCAGGCGCTGCTGCGTCGTGCCTTCGGGTGCGATCAATCGCCCGCCGACGGCCAATTGCTCCAGCAAGGTCCGGGGAATGACCGGACCGGCTGCCGCCACAACGATAGCATCATAGGGAGCGGCGGCGGCGTAACCTTGCATTCCGTCACCAAACAGCACCCGAACGCGTTGCGACAGGCCTAATTGCCTCATGCGATCACGAGCCGCGTCGTACAGCCCCTTGATGCGCTCGATGGCGTAAACTTCTTTGACCAATTGTGCCAAAACTGCAGCCTGATAACCACATCCGGCGCCAACTTCAAGTACTTTGTTAGGTATTTTCTGGTCGCACACCAGGGAGATCATGTGCGCGACCACCCAGGGCTGGGATATGGTCTGGGCAAAGCCGATGGGCAGGGCGTCGTCCTCGTAGGCGCGGCTGGCCAGCCCCTCGTCGACGAACAGGTGGCGGGGCACGGCCTGCATGGCGGCCAGCACGCGTTCGTCCACGATGCCCTGCCTGCGCAGGCGCTCGATCATCATGCCACGCGAGCGTTCCGAGTTCAAACCAAGATTGACACTTGTTGACACTTGCTGTGACACCGCCCCAGCCGGCGCGGGCTGCAACTGGCCGCGCTGCACGATGCGCGTGTTGCTGTTGCTGGCGGACAGCCCGCTGCCCAGCCGGGACTTGCCGAATCGGTTCGTCGTGCCGTCGGCGAAAGGAAAACGGTTGACCGGCTTGCGCATGGCTACTCCGCCCAGGCCCGTATGCCGGCCAGTTGTTCGTAATTGGTCAGGTCCACGCGCAATGGCGTGACCGATACGGCCAGTTGCTCGACCGCGCCGAAATCCGTATCGTCCGCGCTGTCGGACACCCGGCCGACCGGGCCTATCCAGTAGACCGGGTCGCCATAGGGCGTGCGGCTCTGGATGACGGGCTCGGATGGATGGCGCTTGCCCAGGCGCGTGACGCGCAGGCCCTTGAGCGCATCGTAGGGCACGGCCGGAATGTTGACGTTGAGCAGGGTATTGGGCGCCAGGGGCTGGCGACGGCAGCGCTCCACGACCTCGCGCGCGATGCGCGCGGCGCTGTCCAGATGGGGCCAGCCGCGCTCGATCAGCGAGAAGGCGATGGCGGGTATGCCGAACAGGTGCCCTTCCATGGCAGCGGCGACCGTGCCTGAATACAGCGTATCGTCGCCCATGTTGGCGCCATTGTTGATGCCCGAGACCACCAGGTCCGGACGGAAGTCCAGCAGCCCGGTCAGGGCCACGTGCACGCAGTCCGACGGTGTACCATTGACGTAATAGAAGCCATTGGCGGCCTGGCGCACCGACAGGGGGCGGTTCAGCGTCAAGGAGTTGCTGGCCCCGCTGCAATTGGTCTCGGGTGCGATGACGGTCAGTTCGCCCAGACCCTGCAAGGCCTGATGCAGGGCCTCGATCCCGGCCGCATTGTAGCCATCATCATTGGACACCAGAATACGCATCGTTCACTTCCGTTAAAAATCTAACAGGGGTAGCGAATTGTACCCGCTGGTTTTGGTATTTTGCTGCAAGGCCGGTAGAATCCGCGCAACTATTATTGTGGAGCTCCGATCCCATGAATGCCCTTCCCTTCGCTGCGGCCGCCTTGCTCACGGCCCTGGTTTCATACCTGCTGCGCTCGCTGCCCTTTGCCGTGATCGTCAGCAAGATCATGGGCTTGCAGGACCCGCGCACCTTTGGCTCCAAAAACCCGGGCGCCACCAACGTGTTGCGCACCGGAAACAAGAAGGCCGCCGTTCTGACCTTGCTGGGCGATGCGTTCAAAGGCTGGCTGGCGGTGTTCCTGACCCAGCAGGCCATCGCCGCCTGGGGCTGGGCGCCGGCGCTGGCCGCCATCAGCGCCCTGTTCGCCTTCCTGGGCCATCTGTTCCCGCTGTTCCTGGGCTTCAAGGGCGGCAAGGGCGTGGCCACCGCCATAGGTGTGATCCTGGCCCTGGAGCCCTGGCTGGCGCTGGCCACGCTGGCCACCTGGCTGATCATCGCCTGGGTCAGCCGGTATTCCTCGCTGGCCGCCATCGTCAGCGCCGTATTCGTGCCCTTCTATTACCTGCTGGGCGCCAAGGTGGCCTGGCCCATGAGCGGCGCGACCGCCGCCGCCCTGATCGCCATCGCCGCCCTGCTGCTGTGGCGACACCAGGAGAACATCCGCCGCCTCATGACCGGCAAGGAAAGCAAGATCGGCGCCGGCAAGAAAAAATAAAGCCTAGGCTCCTGCCTGCGCCAGCGGCTCGTTGACGCTGGCCAAGTCCCAGCGCGGCCGGATCGCGAAACCGTGCTGCGACGCATCCAGCTCCGCCAGGCCATGCTGCAGCCGCATGGCCGCCGCAAACGCGATCATGGCGCCATTGTCGGTACAGAATTCCAGCGGCGGAAAGAAGACCTCGCCGCGCAGCTTGCGCATCGCCTGCTGCAACTGGGCGCGCAGATGTCGGTTGGCTCCCACGCCGCCGGCCACCACCAGACGCTTCAGCCCGCTTTGCTTCAAGGCCTTGATGGCCTTGGCCGCCAGCACGTCGACAATGGCGCTTTCCGTGGCGGCGGCCAGGTCGGCGCGCCGCTGCGGCGTCACGCCGCCCTCTTCCTGCTCCAGTTTGCGCAGCCGCGTCAGCACCGCGGTCTTCAGGCCGCTGAAGCTGAAATCCAGATCCTTGCTGTGCAGCATGGGGCGGGGCAAATCGTATGCCGTCGGGTCGCCCTGCTCGGCCAGACGCGACAGGGCGGGTCCGCCGGGATAGCCCAGCCCCATCAGCTTGGCGCTTTTGTCGAAGGCTTCGCCGGCCGCATCGTCCAGGGTCTCGCCCAGCAATTCGTACCGGCCCCGCCGTCCACCCGCATGATCTGCGTGTGGCCGCCCGACACCAGCAGCGCCACAAAAGGGAACTCAGGACGGGGCTCGGCCAGCAGCGGCGAGAGCAGGTGCCCTTCCAGGTGATGCACGGCGATGGTGGGCTTGCCCAGCGACCAGGCCATGGCCTGCGCGACGCTGGCGCCTACCAGCAAGGCTCCGGCCAGCCCGGGACCGGCCGTATAGGCGATGGCGTCCACCTCCTCCAGCGCCAGGCCTGCTTGCGCCAGCACCTGGCGGGTCAGGGGCAGCACGCGCCGGATGTGGTCGCGCGAAGCCAGCTCCGGCACGACGCCGCCGTAATCGCGGTGCATGGCGATCTGGCTGTGCAGGGCATGAGCCAGCAGGCCCCGTTCCGTGCTGACCAGCGCCACGCCGGTCTCGTCGCAGGAACTTTCAAATCCAAGAATATTCATTTGGCTATTTTACCCCGCCGCCATGGCGAGGTCGGCAAATTGTTGCCCATGCGCCACCTCTTGCCAAGCTTCTCTTAAAGGTCCATTGTGCAGGCATAAAGAGTGCAACACAGTGTGTCTGTGACGGTTAAAATCCGTCATCCATCTTGGAGCCTGCACACGCTCCAAGGGATTCCGACAGCATATCAACCACGAGGGGAAGACCATGTTTGAACGCTTATTCAAACTCTCTGAGCATGGCACCAATTTCCGCACCGAGGTCCTGGCAGGCATCACCACCTTCCTGACCATGTCCTACATCATCTTCGTCAACCCGGACATCCTGTCCTCCACGGGCATGGATCGCAACGCGGTCTTCGTGGCCACCTGCCTGGCTGCCGCGCTGGGCACCTTCATCATGGCCTTCCTGGCCAACTGGCCCATCGGCATGGCGCCGGGCATGGGGCTGAACGCCTTCTTCGCCTTCACCGTGGTCGCCACGCTGGGCTACACCTGGCAGCAGGCGCTGTGGCCTTCCTCTCCTGCGTGATCTTCCTGCTGCTGACCGTCACCGGCATACGCGGCTGGCTGATACGCGGGATACCCAAGTCTCTGCAAAGCGCCATCGCCGCCGGCATAGGCATGTTCCTGGGCCTGATCGCGCTGATGACCTCGGAGATCGTCGTGGCCAACCCCGCCACCAAGATCGGCCTGGGCGACCTGACCAAGCCCGGGGCCATGTTCGCCATCCTGGGCTTTTTCATCATCGCGGCCCTGGACGCCCTGAGGGTGCGCGGCGCCATCCTGATCGGCATCCTGGCCATCACCCTCCTGTCCATCGCAACCGGCTACAGCCAGTTCGGCGGCGTGGTCTCCATGCCCCCGTCGCTGATGCCCACCTTCCTGCAGCTGGACATCATGGGCGCCCTGCACACCGGCTTCATCCACGTGATTCTGGTGCTGGTGCTGGTCGAGGTCTTCGACGCCACCGGCACCATGCTAGGCGTGGCCAAGCGCGCCCGCCTGATCGAGGAACGCCGCCCCAACCGCCTGGGCCGCGCCCTGCTGCCCGACAGCACCGCCATCGTGGCCGGCTCGATGCTGGGCACCAGCAGCACCACCGCCTATGTCGAAAGCGCCTCCGGCGTGCAGGCGGGCGGCCGCACCGGCCTGACCGCCCTGACCGTGGGCGTGCTCTTCCTGCTGGCCCTGTTCTTCTCGCCCTTGGCCGCCACCGTTCCAGGCTACGCCACCGCGCCCGCCCTGCTCTATGTGGCCTGCCTGATGATGCGCGAGATCACCGAGGTCAAATGGGAAGACATGACCGAAGCCGTGCCGGCTGCCCTGGCCGCCTTCGCCATGCCTTTCACCTACTCGATCGCCAACGGCCTGGCCTTCGGCTTCATCAGCTACGTGGTCATCAAGCTGACCACCGGACGCTGGCGCGACATCCACCCCGCCACCCTGATCGTGGCCATCCTGTTCATCATCAAGTATGGCGTCTATGCGGAATGAATAACCCTGCCGCCGAACGGGACGCCGCTTTGGCGTCGCGGGAAAAGCGGTTACACTGAACGCATGACTAACAAAGCGGCTGTCCACCAGCCGCTTTTTTTTACCGCCAGGCCGTCCTAAGGTAAAAATCCCCCCCTGGGGGGCAGCAAGCCAAAGGCGCAGCGTGGGGGTATTTTTTTATGCGGAGGCTCTCCCCATGAGCACCATCGAACTGAACGAGGCCACCTTCCAGGCTGCCGTCGAAGACGGCAAACCCCTCATCATCGACTTCTGGGCCCCCTGGTGCGGTCCATGTCGCCAATTCGCCCCCGTGTTCGAAGCCGCTGCCGCCGAGCACCAGGACGTCACCTTCGCCAAAGTGAACACCGAGGAAGAACAGGAGCTGGCTGCGGCCTGCGCATCCGCTCCATTCCCACGCTGATGGTCTTCCGCGAACGCGTCCTGCTGTTCTCCCAGGCCGGCGCCCTGTCGGCTTCGCAGCTCAACGAACTGGTGGAGCAGGTCAAGGCGGTGGACATGGAAAAGGTTCACGCCGAGATCGCCGCCCAGGAATCCCAGGGCAAGACCCAGAACTGATTCCGGCATCCGGGTAAAGCCTGCGCTGAACAGGCGCTTGCCTGCTAGCGCACGGCTGCGCCGCAAGCAAAAACGCCAGGCTGTGCCTGGCGTTTTTGCGTCGCGCATGCGCCTAGTCGCAATGCTCCAGCTCGATGATGGCAAAGCCGATGCGCTTGATCTCGTTCTCGACCGGGGTCGAGGCGATCTCCGTATGGCAGAAACGGCACTCGCGCGCATTCAGGGTATCCGCCGGCACGCCCTTGGCGCTCAGATAGCGCCGGCCGTGATCCAGCACCACGTCCAGCGCCTTGGCGTCGTCCTGGTCATGCACCAGAATGTCTGAAATGCACGCCGCGTCCTTCGGGCCGCACCACGTAGGTGTCGAAAACAGCAATTTTCATCACACATCCTTGCCAAGTGGAAAATTCACGGCGTGCAGACAGGGCCGCCGTCCGCCTGATCCGCGGGTTCCAGACCCGCTTCCCGCAGCCTGCGCTGGGCGATGAGCTGGCCCACGAAGGCTCCCAGCCGCAAATCGTCCAGATGCCCCAGGTGCCGCAAGGCAAGTTCGCCTTGCCGATCAAACACCAGCAGGGTGGGCGTGCCGCCCAGCCCCCATTGCTTCATGGTCGCCGGCATGACGCCCGGCTCCAAGGGCCTGTCGATGGCGATGGGAAAGCCCAGCCGGTATTCACTGGCAAAGGCGCGCAGGGCGGCCGGCGTCATGACGTGATGGCGCTCGAACACGCTGTGCAGACCGATGACCGCCAGGTCCTCGCGCGGGAAGAGCGCATCCAGTCCTTTGGCCTGCGGCAGGCTGTTGCGCACGCAGCCTGGGCACAGCATCTGGAACACCGTGACGATCACCACCCGGCCGCGCAAGGCCCTCAGGCTGAGCGGCGCTTCCGTGTTGAGCCACTCGCTGGCATCGATCTCGTAGGACATGGCGTTCACCCCTGGAAACAGGCCGCGCCCGACCCGGCTGTGCTGCATGGCGCTCGGGGCTGGACGACGACTCGGATGCAGTCAGTATGACGAAGGAATACGCTGCAACCGCGCTGATTCGTACGTAAAACATGCCTTTTCGTCCAGACAGGACGCCTGGCCCATTTTTCCCCTGCAGCGGGGCTGTTTTCGAGGGAGTCAGGCGGGAAGCCGGCTCTTGATGCGCGCAATGCAGGCCCGGACCTGCTCCGGCTGCCGGTCCAACCGGTCGGGCGCCAGGCCCAGATAAGCTTCGCGGGCATGCTCCATCACCCCTTTGCAGGGCTGGGGAAGCCGCTCGGCAGCCCAGGCGGCCGCCGCGTCCTTGGAGACGATGTCACCCGTGCACAGGCTGAACCAGATGCGCGCCAGGGCCAGGAGCACATTGCGCGCGTCCCCGGCCCAATCGGCAGGCTTTTCCCACTGCGCCGCGGCGCGATGCATGGCGGCGTTCAGGTCCTGGACGGGAACCGGTTCGAAACAGTCCTCGGCCGGCGGTCCCGACAGGGCCACGCTGTGCTGACGAAGCTGGGTCAGGAGAATGGCCAGGTCCGCATCGGGTTCCGGCTGCGGCGCCTGGCCGGCCTGCAGCGTCTCGCGCAGCCATTCGCCGAATTGCAGTTCGCGCCGAGGGGGAAAACGCCAGGGCACGACATCGGCACGAACCAGCACGGTCAATTCCACCGCTCGGCAATGCGGATCGCTGCCGGGCCAGGCCGAGACCGAGAGCAGGTCCCGCATCAGATCCAGGCGCGCAGCCGCCGGCAAAGGCGCATCCACCACCGCCAGGAGATCGATGTCGCTGTAAGGCTGCAAACGGCTCTGCACGGCGGAGCCGTACAGATACAAGGCCAGCAGGCCGGTGGGAAGGCGACGGCGCAGCACGCGCTGGATGCGCGATAGCTGATCAGCCAAGCAGGAAGAAGACAAGGGATTCATTGCCCCTACCTTAGCAGCAGAAATACCAGCAAGGAAACAAGCCTGGCGGAAAATTTCCTGTCGGGGCAAAGGCGCGCGATCAATCCGCCTGGAGCGGCGCGCATTCGCCCTGGCCGCGGGTCATGTTGACGAAGGCCTGTTGAAAACAGGCGCGCTTGTCCGCCGGCAAGGCCAGCACCCAGGAGACGCCCTCTCCGTCGAACTGCTCGTCCTGGACCTGGACGCCGAAGGACTCGAAGCGGGACTGGACCAGCGCCAGGTCGCTGAACGAGCAGCGACAGCGCAACTGTGACATGGGAATCAGTTCGCGCTTGTCGGCCAGTCGCAGGCATTGGGCGGCCGCGCCGCCATAGGCGCGCACCAGCCCGCCCGTGCCCAGCTTGACGCCGCCGAACCAGCGCACCACCAGCACGGCCACCCGATCGCAATTCTGCCCTTCGATGGCCTGCAGGATGGGGCGGCCGGCCGTGCCGCCCGGCTCGCCGTCATCGTTGAAGCGGTACTCCGCGCCGATCTTGTAGGCCCAGCAATTATGCGTGGCGTCCGGGACGCTGTTCTCCTGGAAGAACTGCAGGGCCTGGGCGGCGCTGTCCACTGGAACGGCCAGCGCCAGGAAGCGGCTTTTCTTGATGTCCTCTTCGAAACGGGCAGGCCCCGACAGGGTGAAC
The DNA here is from genome assembly GCF_965112015.1 of Alcaligenes sp. Marseille-Q7550. Classification (NCBI taxonomy): domain Bacteria; kingdom Pseudomonadati; phylum Pseudomonadota; class Betaproteobacteria; order Burkholderiales; family Alcaligenaceae; genus Alcaligenes; species Alcaligenes sp. Marseille-Q7550. The sequence goes on along the minus strand of NZ_CBCOPU010000003.1, from coordinate 130,416 downwards.
AAGGCCATCGGCGGCCTCAGGCCTGCTCGCGCGCAGCCAGGTAGTCTTCGTAGCCGCCGTGATAGTCCACCAGCTTGCCGTCGGGCAGCACTTCGATGATGCGCGTGGCCACGCCCGAGACGAACTCGCGATCGTGGGAAACGAAGATCAGGGTGCCGGCGAACTTCTCCAGGGCCATCTGCAGGGACTCGATGGACTCCATGTCCAGGTGGTTGGTGGGTTCGTCCAGCAGCATGACGTTGTGCCGGCCCAGCATCAGGCGCGAGAAGGTCATGCGGTTCTTTTCACCCCCGAGAGCACCTTGACCGGCTTGATGATGTCGTCCGCCGAGAACAGCATGCGGCCCAGCACCGAGCGCAGCGACTGGTCGTCGTCGCCCGCCTGGCGGAAGCGGCTGATCCAGTCGAAGAGATTGTCCTGGGTTTCGAATTCGTCCGACACGTCCTGGGCCATGTAGCCGATGTCGGCGTTCTCGGACCAGGTCACCGAACCGCGATCGGGCTCCAGGTCGCCGGCCAGCAGGCGCAGCAGCGTGGTCTTGCCCACGCCGTTGGCGCCCACGATGGCGATCTTCTCGCCGGCCTCGATCATGGCCGAGAAATTGCCGATGACGGGACGGTCGTAGGACTTGCCCAGCCCTTCCACCGTGACGGCCAGGCGATGCAGCACCTTCTTCTGCTCGAAGCGCATGAAGGGATTCTGGCGCGAGGACGGCTTGACCTCGATGGTGTCGGCCTTCAGGCGGCCGATCTGCTTCAGGCGCGAGGTGGCCTGGCGGGACTTGGACTTGTTGGCGGCGAAGCGGCGCACGAAGTCCTGCAGTTCGCTGATGCGCTCCTTGGCCTTGGAGTTGGCCGCCAGCACGCGTTCGCGCGACTGCACCGAAGCCAGCATGTAGTCGTCGTAGTTGCCGGGGTAGACGCGCAGTTCGCCGTAGTCCAGGTCGGCCATATGGGTGCAGACCTGGTTCAGGAAGTGGCGGTCGTGGCTGATGATGACCATGGTGCTCTGGTAGCTGTTGAGCACGTCCTCCAGCCAGCGGATGGTGTTGATGTCCAGGTTGTTGGTGGGCTCGTCCAGCAGCAGCACGTCGGGATTGGAGAACAGCGCCTGGGCCAGCAGCACGCGCAGCTTCCAGCCCGGGGCCACCTCGCTCATGGGCAGGTTGTGCTGCTCGACCGGGATTTCCAGGCCCATCAGCAGCTCGCCGGCGCGCGATTCGGCGGTGTAGCCGTCGTACTCGGCGAAGCGGGCCTCCAGCTCGGCCGCCTTCATGTAGTCTTCTTCGGTGGCGTCGGGATTGGCGTAGATCGCATCCCGCTCCTGCATGGTGCTCCACATTTCCGTGTGGCCCATCATGACCACGTCCAGCACGCGCATGTCTTCGTAGGCGAACTGGTCCTGGCGCAGCTTGCCCAGGCGCACGCCCGGATCCAGCGACACATTGCCGGCGCTGGCTTCCAGGTCGCCCCCGATGATTTTCATGAAGGTGGACTTGCCCGATCCGTTGGCTCCGATCAGGCCGTAGCGGTTGCCTTCGCCGAACTTGACGCTGACGTTTTCAAACAGGGGCTTGGCGCCGAACTGGATCGTTAGATTAGCGGTGGAGATCACGTAAAAGCACTTTGCAAAAGGTTGGATTCAACCCGCTAGTGTAGCAAGCGCCCGCGAAATCCGTTAGTGCCTGCCGTCAGTGTTCGTGTTCGTCCAGGACCAGATAGGCCATGCCGTCCTCGGTGGCCAGGCCGACCTGCTTGCCCACCGGCAGCGTGACCTTGACCTCCACATGGCCGTACGGCAGGCCCGTGACCACGGGCACCTTGACGGTCTGGCGCAGCCAGCGCACGACCGAATCCATGCCGAAGCCATTGTCGTTGGCGCCCTGGCGGTATTCCGTGAAACGCCCGAGCACCACGGCAAGCTGGCGATTGAGCACGCCGGCATGCCAGAGCTGCGTCAACATGCGCTCGACGCGGTAAGGGTGCTCGCCCACGTCCTCCAGAAACAGGATGCCGCCGTCGACCTGTGGGAAATACGGCGTGCCCAGCAGCGAGCACATCACGGCCAGATTGCCGCCCCACAGCACGCCCCGCCCGTCCACGGCGTCCGAGTCCTCGGACTCGAAGCTGAACAGCTCCAGCTCGCCGCGCATCAGCTCGGCGAACAGCTCCGTGGTCAGGTCGTCTGGTTCCGGACAGCCGAAGTCCGCGATGGCGGTCGGCCCCGAGAAGCTGATCGCGCCGGTCCTGGCCAGCAGGGCCAGGTTGAAGGCGGTGAAGTCCGACATGCCCACGAAATGCTTGCCGCTGTCGGCCACGGCGCGCCAGTCGATGCGATCGAGCAGGCGGCTGAGCCCGTATCCGCCGCGCGTGGCCATGACGATGGGATGGGGCTGGGCCAGGGACCGCTGGACGGCGGCCAGGCGCTGCTCATCCGTGCCGGCAAAGCGTTCGTGCACGGCCAGCGCGTCCGCATCCGCATCCACGGTAAATCCCATGTCGCGCAGGCGCTGCTGCGCCAGCGTCAGACGTTCCGGCTCCAGGACCTGGCCGGAGGGCGAGAACAGATAGATTCCCGAGTGATCCAGGTGGCCGCAATGGCCGTGGTCATGCTGATGATGGTGATCGTGCTCGGGGAGGTTCATGATGGGCCTTGTAGATGAGGGTGCCGGTATTCTATCGCAGCGTGGAAGGATTTTTTAACGCAGGGCCGTCCCAAGACAAATCTAGACGGACTGATCCCGCCCTTGCGCCGGCGCCTGGCGCGCGGCTTTCTGCTGGGCGCGGCGCTCACGGAAGAAGTCGCGCAGCACCTGCGCGCATTCCTCGGCCATCAGGCCGCCGCTGACGCAGGTGTGATGGTTCAGGGTCGGGTGCAGGTGCAAAGACTCCACGCCGCCGCACACGCCGGTCTTGGGATCGGCGGCGCCCCAGACCACGCGCGCCAGGCGTGCGTGCAGCATGGCGCCCAGGCACATCATGCACGGCTCCAGCGTGACGAACAGGCTGGCGCCGGGCAGGCGATAGTTGCCGGCCAGCCGCGTGGCGTCGCGCAAGGCCACGATTTCGGCGTGCTGGGTGGGGTCCTGGTCGCAGATGGTGCGGTTCGCACCCACCGACAGCAGACGCCCGTCCGCATCGAGCAGGACCGCGCCCACCGGCACCTCGCCCATGCGGGCGGCGCGTCCGGCCTGCTCCAGCGCCAGCGCCATGGCCTGCGCATCGCTCAGAACATCCCCATGGGGCTCCGGTGTTAAGCTTGTTGACTTCAAATCCATGCGATCATTCTTACCCTGTCAGCAACCCGCAAGTGTAACCTTCCTGCCCATGCAGAACACTCCTGATTCCCACGCCATTTTGCGCGTGCGCGGCCTGAGCAAGCAATACGCCAATGGCCACCATGCCTTGCACCCCCTGGACCTGGACATCAAGCGCGGAGAGATCTTCGCCCTGCTGGGTCCGAACGGCGCGGGCAAGACCACGCTGATCAGCATCATCTGCGGCCTGGTCAATCGCAGCAGCGGCACCGTGACGGTGGACGGCGCGGACAATGTCGACCAGTACAAGCTGGCGCGCCGGAAGATAGGCCTGGTGCCCCAGGAACTCAGCGCCGACTCCTTCGAGACGGTCTGGAACACGGTGCGCTTCAGCCGCGGCCTGTTCGGCAAGTCCCCGAATCCGCCGCTGATCGAGCAGATCCTCAAGGACCTGTCCCTGTGGGACAAGAAGGACAACCCCCTCATCACCCTGTCGGGCGGCATGAAGCGGCGCGTGCTGATCGCCAAGGCGCTGTCCCACGAGCCGGAGATCCTGTTCCTGGACGAGCCCACCGCCGGCGTGGACGTGGCGCTGCGCCAGGGCATGTGGAGCCTGGTCAAGAAGCTGCGCAGCCAGGGCGTGACCATCAGCCTGACCACGCACTACATCGAAGAGGCCGAGGACATGGCCGACCGCATCGGCTTCATCAACAAGGGCAAGCTGCAACTGGTGGAGACCAAGCAGGACCTGATGCGCCGCCTGGGCGGCAAGACCCTGAGCCTGAGCCTGGCCCAGCCGGTGGACGCCCTGCCCGGCCAGCTGGTCGCGCTGGGACTGCAGCGCTCCTCCGACGGGCTGCAACTGCTGTATCCCTTCAATGACCGGGAGCAGGAGCACGACTTCAGCGCCCTGCTGGCCGCCATAGGCCAGGCCGGCCTGGGCATCACCGACATCCAGACGCGCGAGCGCAGCCTGGAAGACATCTTCGTGGAATTCGTGGGAGCGCAGGCATGAACTGGCACGCCGTCCTGGCCATATACGGTTATGAAATGGCGCGCACGCGCCGCACCCTGCTGCAAAGCATCGTCGCGCCGGTGATCTCCACGGCGCTCTACTTCGTGGTCTTCGGCGCGGCCATAGGCCACCGCATCAACGAGATCGGCAGCGTGTCCTACGGGGCCTTCATCGTGCCCGGGCTGACCATGCTGTCGGTGCTGACCCACAGCGTCTCGAACGCGGCCTTCGGGATCTATTTCCCGCGCTTCACGCGCAATATCTACGAAATCCTGTCCGCCCCCATCTCGCACTTCGAGGTCACGCTGGCCTTCGTGGGCGCGGCGGCCAGCAAGTCGCTGATCCTGGCCGCCATCATCCTGCTGACGGCGCGCTGCTTCGTGCCCTACGAGATCGCCCACCCGATCTGGATGCTGACCTTCCTGGCGCTGACGGCGCTGACCTTCAGCCTGCTGGGCTTCATCATCGGCATATGGGCGGACAACTTCGAAAAGCTGCAGTTCGTGCCCATGCTGATCATCACGCCGCTGACTTTTCTGGGCGGGACCTTCTACTCCATCGACATGCTGCCCGAGTTCTGGCAGAAGGTCACGCTGTTCAATCCCGTGCTCTACCTGATCAGCGGGTTTCGCTGGAGCTTCTTCAACCTGGCCGACGTGAACGTCTGGCTGAGCCTGGGCATGACGCTGATCTTCCTGGCCGCCTTCCTGGCGCTGGTCGGCTGGATCTTCCGCACGGGCTACCGCCTGCGGCCCTAGGCATCTGTTCAAGCCCTTGGACCCGGACGCCTGCGATTCAGGCGGGCGGCTCCACAGGACGGTCCATGAAGCAGGCCTGCTCGCCGTACTGCGCCAGCTTGCGGGCCAGCACCTCGGGCGCCACGCCCTGTACGGGCCGGTATCCATGGCGCTCCCAGTAGCCCACCGCCGGGCCCAGGGACACCAGGCTGCAGCGCCGCAGGCCGCGGCGCCAGGCATAATGCCGGCCAGCCTGCAACAGGGCTCCGGCCACGCCGCGCCCCTGGGCGCGGCGCAACACCGCGCAGTCATGAATGAACCACTGATCCGGATGCTCGGGCAAGGCCGGCAAGGCGTGGCCCAGGGCGGGCGGCAGATCGCCGGCCCAGGGATAGGAAATCAGGTAGCCCTGCAGCTCGCCGGTCGTATCGCGCGCAACCCAGCAACTGTGCGGGGACAGATCCAGGCGATTCTGGTAAAAGCTGCGGTCCTCCAGGATGTCGGGATCGTAGACGTCCGCTTGCGCCAACAGGACATGATCGATGTCGTCCGGGCGCATCAATTCGACTCGTAAAGACATATACGGCGTCGGCGGCCGCCATGGGCCGCCGGAGAAAAATCAATCGCGGAAGTTCTGGTACTGCAGGGGCAGATCGACGTCGGTCTGCTTGAGCAGGGCGATGGCCGCCTGCAGATCGTCGCGCTTCTTGCCCGTGACGCGCAGCTTGTCGCCCTGGATCTGGGCCTCGACCTTGAGCTTGGCGCCCTTGATGGCGGCCACCAGCTTCTTGGCGGTGGGCTGATCCAGGCCCTGGCGCACCTTGACCTTCTGGCGGGCGCCGGCCACGTTCTCCAGCGGTTTCTCGGCATCCAGGCAGCGCACGTCGATGCCGCGCGCCGACACCCGGCCGCGCAGGATCTGCATCATCTGCTCCAGCTGGAACACGCTGGGCGCCGACTGCAGAATGGTGTTCTCGTCTTCCAGTTCGAATTTAGCATCCGTACCCTTGAAGTCGAAGCGCGTGCCCAGCTCGCGGCTGGCCTGGTCGACTGCATTGCGCAGTTCGTGGGCGTTGACTTCGGATACAACGTCAAAAGATGGCATTCCTAGAATCCTGTACTTGGTTTGAACCCCAGGCCGGACCATGACCCGCCTGGGCGTTGGGGGCCGCCGCGGTCAGTCCGCGGCCGCCTCGCGGGCCTGCTGGCGCAGGGCGAATTTCTGTATTTTACCCGTCGAGGTCTTGGGCAGCTCCGTGAAGCTGAAATACCGGGGTATTTTAAAGCCCGCCAGATACTGTCGGCAATGCGCGGCCAGTTCCTCGGCGCTGGCCTGCGCGCCGGGCCGCAGCTCCACGTAGGCGTGAGGGGCCTCGCCCCAGCGCTCGTCGGGCCGGGCCACCACGGCCGCGGCCTGCACGGCCGGATGACGGTAGAGCACGTCCTCGATCTCGATGGACGAGATGTTCTCGCCCCCCGAGATGATGATGTCCTTGCTGCGGTCCTTGATGCGAACATAGCCGTCAGGCTCGCACACGGCCAGGTCGCCCGTGTGGAACCAGCCGCCGGCCAGGGATTCCTCGGTCGCCTTGGCGTTCTTCAGATAGCCCTTCATGGTGATGTTGCCGCGAAACATGATCTCGCCCATGGTCTGCCCGTCGGGCGGGACGGGACGCATGGTCTGCGGATCGATCACCTGCACGCCTCCCTGCAAGTGATAGCGCACGCCCTGGCGCGCATTGCGCTGCGCGCGTTCCTGGATGTCCAGGTCCTGCCATGGCGCATGCTGGGCGCAGACGGCCGCCGGGCCGTAGGTCTCGGTCAGGCCGTACACGTGCGTCAGCGCAAAGCCCATCCGTTCCATGCCTTCTAGCATGGCGGCCGGCGGTGCGGCGCCCGCCACCATGGCGCACACGCCGCGCGGCAGCTTCGCCTTCAGGCTCTCGTCGGCATTGACCAGCATGGAGTGCACGATGGGCGCGCCGCAATAATGGGTGACGCCGTGCTCGATGATGGCCTGCGCCATGGCCTGGGCTTCCACCTTGCGCAGGCAGACGTTGACCCCGGCCCGCGCCGCCACCACCCAGGGAAAGCACCAGCCATTGCAGTGGAACATGGGCAGCGTCCACAGGTAGACGGCATGCTTGGGCATGTCCCATTCCAGGATGTTGGACAAGGCGTTCAGGCAGGCGCCGCGATGGTGGTACACCACGCCCTTGGGCTTGCCCGTCGTGCCGCTGGTGTAGTTGAGCGCGATGGCGTCCCATTCGTCGGCCGGCAACTGCCACTCGTAGCCGGCGTCGCCGCCGTCCACAAATTCCGCATAGGTCTGGCGGCCTATCAGTCCGCCCTCCCCCTTGAAGTACGGATCCACCACGTCGATGACCAGAATGGGCTCCGTGCTTTCACGCAATTGCAGCGCCTGCTGCATCACCTGGGCGTACTCGCTGTCCACCAGCACCGCCTTGGCCTGGCCGTGATCCAGCATGTAGGCGATGGTGGCCGCGTCCAGGCGGGTGTTCAAGGTATTGAGCACGGCGCCGCACATGGGCACGCCGAAATGCGCTTCGACCATGGGGGGCGTGTTGGGCAGCATCACCGCCACCGTGTCGCCTTTGCCTATGCCTTCCCTGTCCAGGGCGCTGGCCAACTGGCGCGTACGCGCATACAGTTGCGCCCAGCTCAGGCGCAGGCCTCCCTCGCGCGGGCCGTAGACCACCGCCGGATAGTCGGGATAGACGCTGGCGCTGCGCTCGATGAAATCCAGCGGCGAGAGGGCGCGGTAATTGGCGGGCGTCCTGGGCAGATCCTGATCAAAGATGTTTGCCATGATGTCTCCAAGAGGATGCGGGCGTGCCGGCGGGGTCCGGCCGTCCGTCTGTCGTGCGTACTCTTACGGTAATGGGGCCGCGGCCTTTGGACAAGATCGCGTTTTCAACCATACGGGCGCATAATGAGCATGAGCTCTATCGTATATATCGCGACCGGCTGACAGCTCGCTGACAGCCGCATCATCCATCAAGGTCGGTTCATGCCTCTTGCCGTGTTGTACATCGCCGTCGGCGGCGCTCTGGGCGCCGTCTCGCGCTGGCTGCTCAGCCAGACCCTCAATACCCTCTTTCCCACCCTGCCTCCCGGCACATTGCTCGCCAACCTGATCGGCGGCTATCTGATGGGCATCGCCATGGCCGGCTTCAGCGGACTGGGCCTGGCGCACGAAGGCTGGCGGGTCTTCGTCATGACCGGCTTCCTGGGCGGACTGACCACCTTCTCCACGTTTTCCGCGGAAATCATGACCCTGATGCTGCAGCAGCGCTACGTCTGGGCCCTGGGCGGCGTGGCCATCCACGTGATCGGCTCGCTGATCATGGTGGCGCTGGGCATGGCCACCTGGAGCATGCTCAAGGGCCAGGCATGAGCACGGTGCATATCCTGCAGGCTGGAGATCCGCCCGCCGACGTGAAGGCGCGCTTCGGCAGCCAGGCGGACTGGTTCCGCCAAGCCTTGCAACCGGTGTCCGAGAACCTGCGGATATGGCGGGTGGACGAGGACCCCGCCCTGCCCGAGGCCGACTGCACGGAGCCGGTCATCATCACCGGATCCTGGTGCATGGTCACCGACAGGCTGGGGTGGAGCGAAGCGCTGGCGCACTGGATACGCGAGCGGCGCCAGGCTGGAACGCCCCTGTTGGGAATCTGCTACGGTCATCAACTGATGGCGCATGCCCTGGGCGGCGTGGTGGACTACCATCCGCGGGGACGCGAACTGGGCTGCCTGCCGGTGGCGCTGCGGCCGCAGTCCCGCGAACATGACATGCTCGCCGGCCTGCCGATACGCTTTGACGCCCTGCTCACCCACCAGCAGAGCGTGCTGGACATCCCCGCGGGCGTCCAGGTGCTGGCCGGCTCCGACCACGATCCGCACCAGATCCTGCGCTACGGCCCGGCGCAATGGTCCGCCCAGTTCCACCCGGAATTCTTCGCTGAACTGCTGCGCTACTGCATCTTGCGCAATCAAGCGGGGCTGCAGGCCGAGGGACGGGACCCGCAGGCCATGGCCGATCAGGTGCGGGACACGCCCGAAGCGCGCCGGCTGCTGTGGAACTTCGTCCGGGCCTACAGCCCGGCCTCGTCGGCCGGCGGGCGGAAGAACTCGCCGGGCGTCTGGCCCATCAGCTCGCGGAACGCCGCCACGAAGGCCGACATGCTGTCGTAGCCGCAGGCCAGCGCCACATCGGTGACGCGCTCATGGCGCTCGAGCATGGGCAAGGCGCTCATGATGCGCAGACGCTGCCGCCAGGCCCGGAAGGTCAGCCCGGTCTCCTGGCGGAACAGCCGGCTCAATGTTTTCTCCGACACGCCCTGCTGCCCGGCCAGTTCCTCCAGGGTACAACCCAGCGCGGGCTGGGCCTGCAACTGCTGGCAGACCTGGCGCAAGCGCGGATCCGCCGGCCAGGGCAGGATCAGGCCGCTTTCGGGCGCCGCCAGCAGGCGGTCCAGCAGCACCTGCACCAGTCGGCCCTGTTCCCCTTCGCGGTCATAGAGCACCGGCAAGGCGCTGAATTCCCGGATCAGTTCCCGCAGCAGCCGGTTCACCGCCACGACCCGGCACTGCTCGTGCTGCCGCGGCAAGGCCTGCACATCGATGTACAGGCTGCGTATCTGCGCATCGGGCGAACAGCGCACGCCATGCTCCACGCCGGCCGGCACCCACACGGCCTGCTGCGGCGGCGCCATGAAGCGACCGGTCGCAGTGCGCACCTCGATCACTCCGGTCAGCGCATAGGAAAACTGCACCCAGGGGTGGCGGTGCGGACGTGAAATCGCCTGGTTGGGCAAGGCCCGTTCCTGGCCGTAGAGCGGCCTGGGCAGGTAACGCAATTGCCTCAACCCTGCCGGAATGGCGTCCGAATGCACCAGAATGTCCGCTTTTCGATGTTCCATATCCGTTTAACGATAAACACCCACGAAAGTCTACGGTAAAGTGAACCGTCCCTTTTCGCAACTCTTTCAAATCGCCATGTTGTCACGCCTAAGACTGCTGTTCGACAATTTCACCCTGATCCTGATCGGCGTCGTGGCCCTGGCCACGCTGTTTCCCGCCTACGGCCAGGGCGCCGTCATTTTCGAGCTGATCACCGGCTTGGCCATCGCCCTGCTGTTCTTCATGCACGGCGCCAAGCTCTCGCGCGAAGCCATCATCGCCGGCGCCACGCACTGGCGGCTGCATCTGCTGGTGTTCGGCTGCACCTTCGTCATGTTTCCGCTGCTGGGCCTGGTCTTGAAGCCCGTGCTGCTGCCGCTGCTGGGCATGCCCTTGTTCGTGGGCATCCTGTACCTGTGCGCCCTGCCCGGAACCGTGCAGTCGGCCATCGCCTTCACCTCCATCGCCCGCGGCAACATTCCCGCCGCCGTCTGCAGCGCCTCGGCCTCCAGCCTGATCGGCATCGTGCTCACGCCCGTGCTGCTCAAGCTGCTGCTCGATGCGGACGCCGGCTCGGCAGCCTCCACTCTGGACGCCATCAAGAAGATCAGCCTGCAACTGCTGCTGCCCTTCGTGGTCGGCCACCTGATGCGTCCCTGGATCGGCGGCTGGATGGACCGCAACCGTGCCTGGCTGCGCAACGTGGACCAGACCTCCATCCTGCTGGTCGTCTACACCGCGTTCAGCGCCTCGGTCATCGGCGGGCTGTGGCAGGCCGTGCCGCCCATGTCCCTGCTGATCCTGACCGTGGTCTGCATCGTGCTGCTGGCCGTGGTGCTGGCGCTGACCACCTGGATGGCGCGCCGCTTCGGCTTCAACAAGGAAGACGAGATCACCATCGTGTTCTGCGGCTCCAAGAAGAGCCTGTCCACCGGCGTGCCCATGGCCCAGGTGCTGTTCAGCGGCGCCGCCATCGGTCCAGCGCTGCTGCCCATCATGCTGTTCCACCAGATTCAGCTCATGGCCTGCGCCGTGATCGCCAATCACTACGCCCGCCGCCCTCACGAGGAACAAGAAGAAGGCGTGCTGCAGAAAGCCTGACCGACCGCGTTCCTGTGCTGATTTGCCGCCCCTTGCCGGGCGGTTTTTTTTGCTTCTTCGAGGAATTCCGGGGATTCCTCCGTGTTTGGCGAGCCGTTTGGGCCAAGCGGAAAGAACCTCGGGTTCTCGCGAGGCCGGCCGGGGCGGGCCGGCCTCGCGAGAACGGCACCGTTGTTTTGGCCCAAACGGCGGGACGTCCGCGCACGCCGTACAACATATCAGCCATCCGCTGAATTTTCTGTTTGGCATGAATGCGTATAGCCAGGTTGATGTCATCGGCATTTTGAGCCGTTCAAGGCGCGGGAAGATCGGACGGGGCGGGTCGGATGGCTTGCCGCAGGCGGGGCGCGGGGACGGGGTGCAAGCGTCGTTCTGTTCGACGGCGGCGCTTGTTGCTCGCCTGGGGGGCGAGCAACCCGCCGGAGTTAACGACGCGCCCGGCCACTCGTCCCGACCAGGGCACCGGCGCGCCGCGCCGGCAAGCCATCAGCCCCGTCCGATCTTCCCGCGCCTTGAACGGCGTCTTCAAAAACCAGTTCGGCATCGACTTGACAATTCAGTCCCCGGGATTCTTCGAAAAACCTTTTTTGCCCCAGACCGACCCAGTCCGAAATTCTACGGCAGGCGTTGACGATTCTGGATGAAAAAGGGACGATTGCGCTGAGCATGAGGCGTCCGGCGAACGGACTGGGCGGCGCGCGCCCGGACACCGCCACGGCGCATCAACGTGCCGTCGGCTTCATGCCGAGCCGGCTCCTGCCCGATCGGACGACGCAAGCCAGAGCCTGAACTCCTACATCAAACGATCGATACGGTCATTCAGCGTGGCGGCCGACAGCTCCCCGGCGCGCACGTCCAGCAGCCGCCCCTGCGCGTCCAGGAACAGGGTGGTGGGCAGGCCGCGGCTGCGGACAGCCTGGCCCAGTTGCATCTGCGGATCGCGCCACATATTGGCCAGCTCCAGCTTTTCCTTGTCCAGATACTGCTGGATGACGTCGGCCTCCTCGCCCTGGTTGGCAAAGACGATATGCACGTCGTCGCGGCTGGACTGCACCTGCTTGAAGGCCGGCATCTCCCGCCGGCACGGCGGGCACCAGGTGGCCCACAGGTTGACCACGGTCAGCTTGCCCTGATAGCCCTGCAGCCCCGCCGGGGAATCGGTCTGCGCCTGCAAGGGTTGCAAGGCCACCGTCGGTAAGATCCGGGATTCCTGTGTCTGCATCGTGCCCGCCCAGCTCATGATCAGGGCGAAGGCGGCCAGGCCGACGGCAAGGCCTCCCGACAGCGCCGGCAGCATCGCCTTGTCGCGCAGCCCGCGCCACAGCCAGTAGGCCAGGGCTGCCGCAACAGCGGCCGGCAGCATCAAGCCGCCGTCGCGCAGATCCAACCAGCTCAAGGGCGCGTGGCGATAAAAATCCCATTGCTGGATGAGAAAGCCCAGGCGTCCGGCCACCACGCCCAGCAGCATGCCGCGCCACAGCGCGGATTCCGCGCGCGTCCGGCTTCGCCTGTCCAGCCACGCGGCCAGCAACAAGGCCGCGATGGCCGCCGCCATGAAGGCGAACAAGGACGTGGCGAAGGTGAAGGGACGAGCTGGATGCTCTGCATGGATACGGCTCCTGGCAAGACCGGAAAAGAAGGGCCCGCTCGCGGCGGGCCGGATCAAGAGAGATAGACTTCCTGAAACCCGAAAGATTCCCCGCCGGGTTCAGGAGTGCGCCAGCGCCTGCATGAACTGCGCGATCTTGTCGGCGTTCTTGACGCCCGGCGCATCCTCGACGCCGCTGCTCACGTCGATGGCGTAGGGCCGATGCAGGGCCACGCGTCGCGCGACGTTGTCGATCCGCATGCCGCCGGCCAGGATCAGGGGCGGCAGATGCGCCTGGCTCGAAAGCCTTTGCTGCAGCCCATGGATCAGGTCGGCGTCAAAGGCCGTGCCGGTGCCGCCGTAGGCATCGTGATAGCCGTCCATCAGCCAGCCCTGGGCGTCCGGATACGCCAGACAGGCCTGGAACAGGCCCTCCACCGTATCCAGGCCGGGCGCGCCGGCCCGGAAGGCCTTGATGTAGGGGTGGCCATACAGCCGGCATTGCGCCGGGCTTTCTTCCCCATGGAACTGCAGCAGGTCGGGACGGACCTGGTCCAGTATCTCGCGCACGAACGCTTCCGGCGCGTTCACGAACAGGCCGACAGCCTGCACGAAGGCGGGGATGCGCCTGCGCAGGCGGGCCGCCTGGTCCGTGGAGAGCATGCGCGGGCTCTTGGGATAGAACACAAAGCCTAGGGCGTCGGCGCCCGCCCGGACGGCGGCGTCTATGTCCTGCTCCCGGGTCAATCCGCAAATCTTGATCCGGGTACGGGCTGGCATCATGGCTGCTCCTGAATGAAAAACGGGGGCTTGGCGCCCCCGTTGTTGAACCGATGCTGTCTTACTGGAAGACGGCGGCGGGATCCTGTCCGTAGCTGTCCGAACCATAGGTGGATTCGGTGCCGAACTGGATCTGGGAATCGTCCAGCAGGACCTCGCCGTGCTTGTAGTGGGTGACCATGCCGGGGAAGACCATGACCGCCGCCACCATCAGCAACTGGATAATGATAAAGGGAACCGAGCCCCAATAGATATCCGTGGTGGCCACGCGCCTGATGCGTTCGCCGGTGACCTTGTCGATATAGTCTTCCTTGGGCGCCACCGAACGCAAATAAAATAGTGCGAAGCCAAATGGTGGATGCATAAAGGATGTTTGCATATTAACTGCTAACAGCACGCCGAACCAGATCAGGTCTATCCCCATCTTGTCGGCCACCGGACCCAGCAAGGGCACGATGATGAAGGCCAGCTCGAAGAAGTCCAGGAAGAAGGCCAGCAGGAAAGTCAGCACGCTGACCACGATCAGGAAGCCCCATTGGCCGCCGGGCATGTCGATGAGCAGGTGCTCCACCCACAGGTCGCCGTTGATGCCGCGAAAGCTCAGGCTGAACACCGTGGAGCCCACCAGGATGAAGACCACGAAGCAGGACAGGCGCGTGGTCGACTCCATAGCCTGGCGCAGCAGCTTCCAGGACAGGCGCCCGCGCGAGACGGCCATGATGATGGCTCCCACCGCGCCCATGGCGCCGCCTTCGGTCGGCGTGGCCACGCCGATGAAGATGGTGCCCAGGACCAAAAATATCAAGAACAGCGGCGGGATCATGACGAACACCACGCGCTCGGCGATCCGCGACAGCAGCTTCAGGCGCAGCAGCTTGTTGGCCAGGGCGATGACCCAGGCCGTGATGCCCCACAACAGGAGCATCACGACGATATGCTCGTCCACGGGAATGTTGGGGTGCGTGGCGAAATAGTGCTGGGAGCCGAAGTAGGCCACGGCCGAAGCCAGCAGCGTCAGCAGGATCAGCGAAGTCAGGCCGCGGCTGCCGTCCGGCTCCACGTAGACCCGGGCCTCGGGCGGCAGGGCCGGAGCAGACTTGGGCTTGATGTAGGACATGGCCACGATGTACAGGATGTACACGCCGGTGAGCAGCAGGCCGGGCACCATGGCGCCGCGGTACATGTCGCCGATGGAGCGGCCCAGCTGGTCGGCCAGGATGATCAGCACGATGGAAGGCGGGATGATCTGCGAGAGCGTGCCGGAGGCCGCGATCACCCCGGTCGCCAGCCTGCGGTCATAGCCGTAGCGCAACATGATGGGCAGGGAAATCAGGCCCATGGAGATCACCGAGGCCGACACCACGCCGGTGGTGGCCGCCAGCATGGCGCCCACCAGCACCACGGCGATGGCCAGGCCCCCGCGCAGCGGGCCGAACAACTGGCCTATGGTGTCCAGCAGGTCCTCGGCCATGCCGGAGCGCTCGAGAATCAAGCCCATGAGCGTGAAGAACGGCACTGCCAGCAAGGTATCGTTCTCGACGATGCCGAACACGCGCTGCGGCAATGCCTGGAACAGGGCGGGCTGCATCAGCCCCAGTTCGATGGCCACCAGGCCGTAGAGAATGCCGATCGCGGCCAGGGTGAAGGCCACCGGAAAGCCCAGCAGCAGGAACGCGATCAAGTTGAAGAACATGATCGGCGCCAGATTATCAACAAAGAATTCCATCGTTACCGGCCTTTCGAAACGGGGGTTGCAGCTTGCTGGGCCTGCGCCATCTGGCGGATTTCCTCAGCCAGCTGTTCTTCGGCGCTGGGGCCGCCCGAGCCCTTGAGCGGATTGGGGCAGGCGCCGCGCAAGAAGCCTATGCACTTGATCAGGTGGGAGACGCCCGCCAGGCACAGGAGCGCAAAGCCCACGGGAATCAGCAGCTTGACCGGCCAGCGTATCAGGCCGCCCGTATTCGAGGACAGTTCATGCAGATCGTAGGACTGCTGGAAGAAAGGGATGGAGAGCCAGAAGATCAGCAGGCCGGCGGGCAGGAGGAAGAAGATGACGCCGATGACGTCGATCCACACCTGCAGGCGCGGCGGAAAGCGCTCGGCCAGGGCATCCACGCGCACGTGCTCGTTCACGAAGAAGGTATAGCCGGCCGCCAGCAGGAAGATGGCGCCGAACAGATACCACTGCAGCTCCAGCCAGGCGTTCGAGCTGACCCCGAACACCTTGCGCACCACAGCGTTGACGGCGCTGACCAGGACCACGATCAGGGTCAGCCAGGTCACCGATTTGCCGACCGCGGTATTGATGCGGTCGATAAAGCTAGATATACGTAATAAAAATTGCATGGCCTTGCTCAGGATATGGTCGCGTCCCGGAATAGCTTGTGGCTGGACCCGGAAGGTAGTCGGCCCAAAATTGGATTGGAATGCTTACAAAAAGAAAAGGCTTCACATTTTATACGATTGAAGCAGGCACGAACGGCTCTCGAACCAAGGAATTACCCTTTAGAACAGGACATTGAATCGCTTGCTTCATCCTGTTTGTCCAAAGCGCAGACCGGTCAGCTCGCGCAGTTGCCCATAGGGGTCGGCGGCGGGCAGGCCGAAGGCGGGCGGATAATCCACCCCGGCCAGATACAGGCCGCTGGCTTCGAATGTGGGCGCGGCCAGGCGCCGGTCGCGCTGCTGCAGCAGCTGCGCCGCCCAGGATGGCGGCTGACGGCCTTGGCCTATATAGATCAACGCCCCCATCAGGTTGCGTATCATGTGATGCAGGAAGGCGTTGGCGCTGAAGCTGAACAGGAAATAATCCCCCTGCCGCTCGATGTGCGCGCGCGTCAGCGTGCGCACCGGGCTGGCCGCCTGGCATTCCGAGGAACGGAAGGCGCTGAAATCATGTTCGCCCAATAGATGTCCGGCCGCCTCCTGCATGCGGGCCAGCTCGAGCGGCCGGAACACCCAGGCCGCCCTGCCCTGCGTCAAGGGCGAACGCACCCGATGCTGGCGTACCAGATACACATAATGGCGTCCCTGAGCCGAGAAGCGGGCATGAAAATCGTCCGGCACCTCGCGCGCCCATTGGACGGCGATGGATTCCGGCAGCAAGGCGTTCACCCCGCGCACCCAGGACTCCAGGCTGCGCGCGGCCGTCGTATCCAGATGCACGGTCTGGTTCAGGGCATGCACGCCGGTGTCGGTGCGCCCGGCGCAAATGGTGCTGACCGGATGTGCGGCGAACCGGCTCAAGGCCTGTTCCAGCACATCCTGCACCGTGCGACCGCCCGGCTGGCTCTGCCAGCCCAGCCAGGGCGCGCCGTCGTAGCAGACGCCCAATGCGATGCGAGTGCTCATTGGCCCGCCTTTACGGACGGACGGGAGGCTCGTCCGAAGGCGGCTGGTCCAGGTCCAGATTGATTTTTTCCAGCTTCTCGCGAACCATGGCCTCGCTGACGGGAGCCGGGGAATCGTCGATGTCTTGATTGGCGGAATTGGCCCGTTTGAGCACCCAGGTCACGATCAGCACGATCAGGGCCAGGACCACGGCCATGACGGCCAGCATGTGTTCTTGTATCCAGGACACGGTTTTCTTTGCCTTGTTGACTGCGCCGGCCATCTTGCCTTGTTCAGGGCCGGGTGCGACGGAAGCGGATCCGGAAGCGGCGAGGGGCGCCGCCGCGCCCGCCTGCCCGCCCTGCTCAGGGACGACGGCGGGAGTGTTCGCGCTGGTGTCGGCAAGGCCCAGTTCGCCGGCCGACTCCAGGATCAGATCCTTGGCCGCCTCCCCTTGCGATTGCAGGGCGCGGCTGAGATTGGAAACGTTTTCTTCGAGTTGCGACGCCCGTTCGCCGGTATCGCGCAACTGGTGCTGCACCGCCTGCTTGTGGTCCTCGGCCGCAGTGGGCGCGGACAGGCGCAAACGATCCTGGGCCTGTTCGGAAACGGCTTGGACCGCGGCGCCGACCTGTAGCGCCCCCTGCGAGGCGTCGGCCTGGCCCATGCGCACCCGGCCGCCCTGACGCAGGGCGCGGGCCTGGTCCACGTACAGGCGCCGGGCCTGGGCGTCGTCCAGCGACAGCATCAGGTCCATGTCCGGCACCTGCAGGGATTGCCCCGCCTTCAGGCGATGCAGATTGTGGCCGATGAAAGCATCCGGATTCAGGCGCTGGACGGCCAGCATCCACTGGTAGGCCGTGACCCCGTCCACCGCATAGCGACGCGCCAGGGCGTGCAGCGTGTCGCCGGACTGAACCTGGATGGCGCCCTGCGGCACGCGCTGCACGCTGCTGTGTCCGGACGCGGCGCCCGCGGGCGCCGCCGGAATCAAGACGGATATCGGCGCGGCGCGTCTGGCCTGCGCCTGCCGCACAGGAACTTGCACGCGTACCGCAGCGGGCGCGAGCACGCTGACCTGATGCGTGGCCTGGCCACTGTCGCTGCGGATCTGCAGCAGGATATCGGCCACCTTGCCCGAAAAAGGCTGGTCGGACGACAGGACGATGCGGCGCACCTGGCCTTGGCCGTCACGCTCCAGCCGGACCTGCAGGGAAGCCAGGTCCACCGGCGGGACCCCACCAGCCGCGCCAGGCCGGCAGCGGCGCAGGCGCGGCCTGCAGGGACAGGCTTTCCGCCGGCGTGATGCTCCGTATGCCAACATCCAGCCGCAGGGGCTGGTCCGGGCGCGAAACCAGGCGGCTGTGGCCGATCTCCAGGGCCTGGACATCGGCGCCGGCCAGCACGCCTGCCGACAGCAGGGCCGGACCCAGCAGATGCAGTGCGCGCCGGCGGCCTGTCATGGTTACAGCTCGCCCAGGGCGATGCGCAGCATGCGACGCAGCGGCTCGGCCGCGCCCCACAGCAACTGGTCGCCCACGGTAAAGGCGCTGAGGTATTCGGGACCCATGTTCAGCTTGCGCATGCGGCCCACAGGGATGTCCAGCGTGCCGGTCACGGCCACGGGGGTCAGTTCCTGCATCGTGGCCTGGCGCTCGTTGGGGATGACCTTGGCCCACTTCGAACCCTGGGCGATGATGTCGTTGATCTCGTCCAGCGGCACGTCGCGGGTCAGCTTGATGGTCAGCGCCTGGCTGTGGCAGCGCATGGCGCCGATGCGCACGCACAGGCCGTCGATCGGGATCTGCTTGTCCTGCGCCGTGCGGCCCAGGATCTTGTTGGTCTCCACGCCGCCCTTCCATTCCTCGCGCGTCATGCCGTTGCCCAGGTCGGAGTCGATCCAGGGGATCAGGCTGCCGCCCAGCGGCACGCCGAAGTTCTTCTGCGGCAGGGAGGGATCCTTCTGCGCCTGCAGCACGCCGCGGTCGATATCCAGGATGGCCGAGGCAGGGTCGGCCAGCAAGGCGCCCACGGACTGGTTCAGCAGGCCGAACTGGGTGAGCAGCTCGCGCATGTGCTGGGCGCCGCCGCCCGATGCGGCCTGGTAGGTCATGCTGGTCATCCATTCGACCAGGTCATGCTTGAACAGGCCGCCCAGGCCCATCAGCATGCAGCTGACGGTGCAGTTGCCGCCGATGAACTGCTTGCCGCCCTTGGCCAGGGCCGCGTCGATGACGTTGCGGTTGATGGGGTCCAGCACGATGACGGAATTCTCGTCCATGCGCAGCGTGCTGGCCGCGTCGATCCACAGGCCGTTCCAGCCGGCGGCGCGCAGCTTGGGATAGATCTGGCTTGTGTAGTCCCCGCCCTGAGCGGTCACGATGATGGGCAGCTTCTTGAGCGCTTCAATATCGTGAGCGTCCTGCAATGGGCCGGCGCCGTCAGCCCACGAGGGAGCTGCGCCGCCGGCGTTGCTGGTCGAGAAGAACACCGGCTGAAAAAGGGAAAAATCGCCTTCGTCGCGCATACGCTGCATGAGCACGGAGCCCACCATACCGCGCCAGCCGACCAAACCTACCGCTTGAGTCATGGTAATACCACCTGGATATCGATAATGTAAAAACTATAAGGATACTATTTTAAAGCCTGAAGAACCGCGTCGCCCATGGCGCTGGTGGACACGAGTTCGCAGCCTGCTTCATGGATGTCGCCGGTGCGCAGCCCCTGCTCCAGCACGCTGGAGACGGCGGCCTCGATGCGCTTGGCCTGCTCCTCGGCATTGAGCGAATAGCGCAGCAGCATGGCGGCCGACAGGATCGTGGCCAGCGGATTGGCCTTGTTCTGGCCGGCGATGTCCGGAGCCGAGCCGTGGCTGGGCTCGTACAGGCCCTGCTGCGACGCGTTGAGCGATGCCGAAGGCAGCATGCCGATGGAACCGGTCAGCATCGCAGCCTCATCCGATAGGATATCGCCAAACAGGTTGCCTGTGACGATCACGTCGAATTCTTTTGGCGCACGCACCAGTTGCATGGCGGCATTGTCCACGTACATATGGCTCAGGGCCACGTCGGGATACTCGCGCGCCACATCGATCATGATGTCGCGCCAGAACTGCGAGGTCTCGAGCACGTTGGACTTGTCCACGCTGCACAGGCGCTTGTTACGCTTCCGGGCGGCCTGGAAGCCCACGTGGGCGATGCGGCGCACTTCGCTTTCGGCGTAGTGCATGGTGTCGAAGCCCTGGCGCTCGCCGGCGAAGGCGCCTTCCTGCACGGTGCGCACGCCGCGCGGCTGGCCGAAATAGATGTCGCCGGTCAGCTCGCGCACGATCAGGATGTCCAGCCCCGACACGACTTCAGGCTTGAGCGTGGAAGCGTTGGCCAGTTGCGGATACAGGATGGCCGGACGCAGGTTGGCGAACAGGCCCATGGCTTTGCGCAGGCCCAGGATGGCCTGTTCGGGGCGCAAATGACGTTCCAGCGAATCGTATTTCCAGTCGCCCACGGCGCCGAACAGCACGGCATCGGACTGCTGCGCCAGCTTGAGGGTTTCGGGCGGCAAGGGATGGCCGTGCAGGTCGTAGGCGGCGCCGCCCACGGGAGCCACCGTCATGTCCAGGTCCAGGCCCACGGCGGACAGCACGCGCTGCGCCTGTTCCGTGATTTCGGGGCCGATGCCGTCGCCGGGCAATACTGCAATCTTGTAGGTCATGATGAAGTCAGGCGTAAAAGTCGGGGGATAGGGAAAAAGCGCTCCGGCCTGCCGGCCGGAGCGCTTTTGTCATGAGCGTGTTCAGGCGGACGGATTGCCGACCAGCCAGGGATGGCGGGCCAGGCGCTGCGACTCGTATTCCCGGATCAGGTCGGCCTTCTGCAAAGTCAGGCCGATCTCGTCCAGGCCGTTGAGCAGGCAATGCTTGCGGAAGGCGTCGATGTCGAACGGCAATTCGCGGCCTTCCGGCGTGATCACGCGCTGCTGCTCCAGGTCGATGCGCAACTGGTAGCCGGGGAAGGCCTTGACCTCGTCGAACAGGCGAGCCACGTCCAGTTCATTGAGCACGATGGGCAGCAGGCCGTTCTTGAAGCTGTTGTTGAAGAAGATGTCGGCGAAAGACGGCGCGATGATGGCGCGAAAACCGTATTGCATCAGGGCCCAGGGCGCATGTTCGCGGCTGGAACCGCAGCCGAAGTTCTGGCGCGCCAGCAGGATGGAGGCGCCCTGGTAGCGGTCCTGGTTCAGCACGAAATCGGGGTTGAGCGGCCGCCTGGAATTGTCCATGCCCGGTTCGCCATGGTCCAGATAGCGCAGCTCGTCGAACAGGTTGGGGCCGAAACCCGTACGCTTGATGGATTTCAGGAACTGCTTGGGAATGATCAGGTCGGTGTCGACGTTTTCCCGGTCCAGGGGAGCGACCAGGCCTTGATGAGTGGTGAAAGCTTGCATGGCGAGGTCTCCTTAGTTGAACGAGCGCACATCGACGAAGTGACCGGCAATGGCGGCGGCAGCGGCCATGGCGGGGCTGACCAGGTGCGTGCGTCCGCCCTGGCCCTGGCGGCCTTCGAAGTTGCGGTTGGACGTGGACGCGCAGCGCTCGCCTGGTTCGAGGCGGTCGGCGTTCATGGCCAGGCACATGGAGCAGCCCGGTTCGCGCCATTCGAAGCCGGCATCCAGGAAGATCTTGTCCAGGCCTTCCTGCTCGGCCTGGCGCTTGACCAGCCCGGAGCTGGGCACGATCATGGCCTGCTTCACATTGGCGGCGACCTTGCGGCCGCGAGCCACGGCGGCCGCGGCGCGCAGGTCCTCGATGCGGGCGTTCGTACAGGAACCGATGAACACGCGATCGATGCGGATGTCCGTCAAGGGCATGTTGGGCGTCAGGCCCATGTATTCCAGGGCGCGCTCCATGCCGTTGCGCTTGACGTCGTCCTTTTCCTTGTCCGGGTCGGGCACGCGGCTGTCCACGGGCAGCACCATCTCTGGCGAGGTGCCCCAGGTCAGCTGCGGCATGATCCGGCTGGCGTCGATGCGCACGACGCGGTCGAACTGGGCGCCCTCGTCCGAATGCAGCGTCTTCCAGTATTCCACGGCCTGGTCCCACAGCGGACCCTTGGGCGAATAGGGACGGCCGCGCAGGTAGTTGATGGTCTGCTCATCGACCGCGACCATGCCGGAGCGCGCGCCGGCCTCGATGGCCATGTTGCAGATGGTCATGCGCCCTTCCATGCTCAGCTCGCGGATGGCCGAGCCGCCGAACTCGATGGCGTAGCCCGTGCCGCCGGCCGTGCCGATCTGGCCGATCACGTACAGGATCAGGTCCTTGGCCGTGCAGCCGAAGGGCAGCTTGCCGTCCACCTGCACCAGCATGCTCTTGCTTTTCTTCATGAGCAGGGTCTGGGTGGCCAGGGTATGCTCCACTTCCGAGGTGCCGATGCCGAACGCCAGCGCGCCCACGGCGCCGTGGGTGCTGGTGGGCGAATCGCCGCAGACCACGGTCATGCCGGGCAGCGTCGCGCCCTGCTCGGGGCCGACAATGTGCACGATGCCCTGGCGCACGTCGTTCATGCGGAATTCGGTGATGCCGAAGTGTTCGCAATTGGCATCCAGCGTATCCACCTGCAGGCGCGAGATCGGGTCTTCGATGCCGTTCTGACGCG
This sequence comes from Alcaligenes sp. Marseille-Q7550, assembly GCF_965112015.1. Taxonomy (NCBI): domain Bacteria; kingdom Pseudomonadati; phylum Pseudomonadota; class Betaproteobacteria; order Burkholderiales; family Alcaligenaceae; genus Alcaligenes; species Alcaligenes sp. Marseille-Q7550. The sequence continues at coordinate 108,032 of NZ_CBCOPU010000003.1, read as the reverse complement.
AGGTGGTGGGCACGTTATGGTCGGCCACGGCCAGGTTGGCGCTGATGCGCCAGGGCTTGCGCCCGGCCATGGTCAGGCCCTCGAAGGCCTGCGGGCTGGTCACCTCGTGCAGCAGGTGGCGATCGATATAGATCAGACAGGTGCCGTCTGTTTCCTGGTGCACGACATGTTCGTCGAACAACTTATCGTATAAGGTCTTGGCCATTGCGTTCTCAACATCCGGTTGGGACAGGAGCCCGGAAAAAGCCGGGCCGCTTGCTGTGATTTACGTCATTATGACAGGCGCAGTAACTGGGACAAGACCAGTTGCCATCCTAGTATTGAAAGTACCAGCCTGAACTTGCGCGGGCATAGAAAACCGGGCGCCTTGCAGGCATCCGGCCGGTCGAGGCGCCTGGGAAAAGCCGTCTAACGCCGCGCTTGCTCGTAGAGCGGCATGAAACGCTCGGAAATGGCCTGCAGGTCGGCGATGCGGGTCGAGGACGAGGGGTGGGTGGACAGGAACTCCGGCTGCCCCCTGCCCTGCTCCAGCGCCGCCATCTTCTGCCACAGCGTGACCGCGGCGCGCGGGTCGTAGCCGGCGCGTGCGGCCAATTCGACTCCGATCAGATCGGCCTCGGTCTCGTGCGTGCGGCTGTTGGGCAATTCGAACATGACTTCGCTGAGCGAGCTGCCCAGGTCGCTGACGGACTGCACGCCGGTGATGGCCGTGAGCACCGACAGACCGATGGAGGTAGCCATCTTCTGCGACACCTGCTCGCGCGAATGCTCGCGCAAGGCATGCGCCATCTCGTGCCCGATGATGGCGGCCAGTTCGGCGTCCGTGGGCTGGATGCGCTTGATCAGGCCGGTGTAGACCGCAATCTTGCCGCCGGGCATGCACCAGGCGTTGACCTCGTCCTGGGCTATGACGTGCACTTCCCAGTTCCAGCCCGCGGCATCGGGCCGGAAGGCGCCGACCTGGGCGATGAGGCGCTGGGCGATGGCGCGCACCCGCCGGGTCTGCGCCGCATCCGTATCCAGCGCGCCCTGCGCCCGCGCCTGGCTCAGCACCTGAGCGTAGTTCTGTGCCGCCGCCTGATTGAGCTCGGCCTCCGAAACCAGGCCCGACATGTATTGCTTGCGCTCCACGCCCACATTCCCGCTGGATGTGGTCTGGACGGCGGCACAGCCCGCCAGCGCCAGCGCCAGCGCGCCGGCGGCGAATCGTTTGCCAAAGACTGAACGTTTCATGAGCGACTCCACAGGCTGTTGAAGAAGTAAGGAACGTACGCCCGGCTTGCGGATCAGGTCCGGATGGAGCATTGCGCCTGATGGCGCAGGCAATGATCCATCAGGACAATGGCCAGCAGGGCCTCGGCAATGGGCGTGGCGCGTATTCCCACGCAGGGATCGTGGCGGCCCAGCGTCTGCACCTCCACCGGATCGCCGGCGCGGGTGACGGAGGGCCGCATGGTACGAATGCTGGAGGTGGGCTTGATCGCGAGCGACACGGTGATGGCCTGGCCGGAAGAAATGCCGCCCAGGATGCCGCCGGCGTGATTGGTCTTGAAGCCGTCCGGGTAGAGAGCGTCGCCGTGCTCGGAACCTTTTTGCACGATGCTTTCGAAGCCCGCGCCGATGGACACGCCCTTAACGGCGTTCAGGCCCATCATGGCATGGGCGATATCCGCGTCCAGGCGGTCGTAGATGGGTTCTCCCCAGCCGGCCGGCACGCCTTCGGCCACCACTTCGATGCGCGCGCCGATGGAGTCGCCTTCCTTGCGCAGTTCTTCCATATAGGCTTCCAGTTCCGGCACCATGTCGGGGTCGGGCGCATAGAAGGGATTCTGGCTGACGCTGTCCCAGGTCTTGAACGGGATCTGCAAGGGGCCGAGCTGGCTCATGTAGCCGCGGATCTGGATGCCGAAATGCTGCCCCAGCCACTTCTTGGCGATGGCGCCGGCCGCCACCGTGGGCGCGGTCAGGCGCGCCGAGGATCGGCCGCCCCCGCGCGGATCACGGTTCTCGAATTTTTTCCAATAGGTGTAGTCGGCGTGCCCGGGGCGGAAGGTATCCAGCAGGTTGCCATAATCCTTGCTGCGCGCATCGGTGTTGCGGATCAGCAGGCTGATGGGCGTGCCCGTGGTGCGGCCCTCGTAGAGGCCGGACAGGATCTCGACCTGGTCAGGCTCGCGGCGCTGCGTGACGTGCCGGGAGGTCCCGGGCCGGCGGCGGTCCAGCTCGACCTGGATGTCCTGCTCGGACAGTTCCAGGCCGGGCGGGCAGCCGTCGATGACCGCGCCAATGGCCGGTCCGTGGGATTCACCATAATTGGTGACGCAGAAGCTTTTGCCTAGTGTATTGCCGGACATACGTGGTTTCGTTGCGAAGAAATGCGAAAAAATGAAGAAAGGACAGACTGGATTATGGCATTGTTCACCGCGCCGGACATGCGCGCGACCGTATCCCCGCCATAGGCCGCCCGGTCAGGACGAGCAGCTGACCTCCAGCCGGCAGCCCCAGTCGGGCGGCACGGCGGCGTAGGCCTCGTACCCCGCGCGCTCGGTATAAGGGTCGCGCAGCAGCGTCAGCAAGGTTTCGATCTCGGCGGCGTCGTCCTGCGCCGCGGCCCGTATGGCCTGCTCGGCCAGGTAATTGCGCAGCACATAGAGCGGATTGACGCGATTCATGGCGGCGGCGCGCTGCGGCGTGTCCGATCCATCCTGGGCCAGGCGCTGCCGATAGCGTTGCAGCCAGGACGAGGCCTGTTCGGAGTGCTCGAACAAGTCCAGGAAAGCATCGGGTATGGCGGGCGCCGGAGCCAGGGCCCGGAAGGACAGGGTGAAGTCCGCGCCGCTGACGTGCAGCAGCCGCCACCAGTCATCCGCCAGCCCGGCGTCCTCCTCGGTCCAGGTGCGCAGGCCGAACTTGGCCTGCAGATTGGCGTGATAGCGCTTGAGGAAGTGGCCCTCGAAGGTCTGCAGGCTTTCCTTCAGGGCGTCGGCCTCAAGGTCCAGCGACAGGAAGGCGCTGGCCAGGCGATACAGGTTCCAGTGCACGATGGACGGCTGCATGTTCCAGGCGTAGCGCCCTTGCGTATCGCTGTGATTGCACACATGGTTGACGCGGAAACGATCCATGAATCCGTAGGGGCCGTAGTCTATGGTCAGGCCCAGGATGGACATATTGTCGGTGTTCATGACGCCGTGGCAGAAGCCCACCGTCTGCCAGTCCGCCACCATCTCGGCGCTGCGCCGCGCCACTTCTTCCAGAAAACGGCAGACGCGCTGCTGTTCGCTGTCGGACTCCCGGCGCAGTTCGGGGTAGAACTCGCGCAGCACGTAGTCCAGCAGGATGCGCAGGCGCTCGGCATCGTGCGACCAGTGCTCGAAGGAGCCGAAGCGCACGAAGCTGGGCGCCACGCGCGTCACGATGGCGCCCGTCTCCACGGTTTCCCGATACACGGGAGTGTCGGAAGTGACCAGCGCCAGGGCCCGGCTGGTGGCGATGCCCAGGCCGGCCATGGCCTCGCCGGCCAGGTATTCGCGCACGCTCGAGCGCAACACCGCGCGGCCGTCTCCCATGCGCGAATACGGCGTCTTGCCCGCGCCCTTGAGCTGCAACTCCTGGGGGCCGTCGGCCGTGTCGATCTGGCCCAGCAGATGCGCGCGGCCATCACCGAGCTGGCCGGCCCAGATGCCGAACTGATGGCCGCTGTAGACCGCCGACACCGTCCGCCCGCCAGGCAGGGGCTGCCGGCCCGCAACCACGTCCAGGAACTCGGGCTCGTGCAGGCGCGCCGTATCCAGCCCCAACTGGGCCGCCAGGGGCTCGTTGACATGCAGCAGGCGCGCATTGACCAGCGGCTGGGGCGGCACGGCGGTATGGAAGGCGGACGGCAGATCCGCGTAGGTATGGCGTATGGTCAGGCCGTCGAACAAGCTGGACATGAGTCCTCCTTAGATCATGAACACGTTCGTTATGCCGACCGGGCGTTTTTTTCGGCCTTGGCGCGCTGCTTGGCGGCCTTCTTGGCCGGCCACAGGTAGAAGATGGCGCAGAAGTAGAAAATGAGCGTCAGAACGATCTCGCCCAGCGCCCAGGGCAGGACGGTGGCCACGGGATCGGACCAGGCCCGCACCACGCCCTCGGCAAAATACAGCAGGATCATCATGGAGGTCCACTGCAAGGTATACAGATTGCCCTTGAGCACGCCGCGCAGCGGAAACAGCAAGGGCACGACCTTGAGCACCAGCCAGGATCCGCCGGGCTTGAGGGGCGCGAAATGCAGCTCCCAGGCCAGGCAAAGGACGATGAGGGCGACCAGCGCCGAGGCGGCCACGCGATGAAGTATGGGGTTCAATGGTGCATGCATGCTGTTATTATCACCTGAAACCATGTCGAAAAAGCAGCGCCCGGCGCACGAAACATGCCCTGAAAAAACGACGAGGAATCCTACATGCTCCCTGTGCCGTCCAGCGACGCCAATTCCCCGCACACTGCCGCCAACCCGACTGCCCAGCCCACGTCCGCGCCGCCGCGCAAAGGCCTGGCGCACCTGCTGGACATCGTGCGCTTCGTGTTCAAGCGCGTGGCCGAGAAAGACCTGATGAAGGTGGCCTCCAGCCTGACCTACACCACCATTCTCGCCCTGGTGCCCATGCTGACCGTCGTGCTGGCCCTGTTCACGGCTTTTCCGCTGTTCCAGGAGTTCGAGCAGGCCCTGGAAGGCTTTCTGACCCGCAACCTGATGCCGGAAGTGGTGTCGGAAAACGCGATGCTGTACCTGAACCAGTTCGCCGCCAAGGCCTCGGGCCTGACCGCCGTGGGCAGCCTGTTCCTGATCGTCACGTCCATCATGCTGATCATGACCATAGACGAGACCTTCAACGACATCTTCCAGGTTCACGTCAAGCGGCCGCTGGGCCAGCGCCTGCTGGTCTACTGGGCCATCATCTCGCTGGGCCCCATCCTGACCGGCGCCAGCCTGTGGGCCACCGCCGTGCTGGCGCGCGAATCCCTGGGCTATATCGGCGATCTGTCCGGCATCGTATCCTTCGCCCTGTCCTATGTTCCCTTCCTGTTCAGCGCGCTGGGCTTCACGGCGCTCTTCATGTACGTGCCCAACCGCCGCGTCTGGTGGCGCGATGCGCTGGTGGGCGGGGTGGCGACCGCCGCCGCCCTTGAAGTCATGAAGGCGGGCTTCGCCTTCTACCTCACGCGTTTCCCGACCTACACCATCATTTACGGCGCCTTCGCCACCTTGCCCATCTTCCTGCTGTGGATCTACATATCCTGGCTGATCGTGCTGCTGGGCGCCTCCATGGTCGCCATCCTGCCCGACTGGCGGCGGCGCAACTGGGTCAAGCTCGACGTGCCGGGCATCGCCTTTACCGACGCGGTGAACATCCTGCACCAGCTCTGGCTGAACCGCCTCGACCCCCTGCCCGGGCTGAGCATCAGCTCGCTCAGCCTGCGGCTGGAACGGGACCCGGACGAGCTGAACCAGGTCATGTGCAAGCTCAAGGACATGGGCCTGATCGCCGACACGCTTCAGAACGAGGACGAAGTCTGGGTGCTTAGCAGCGATTTGCGCCAGGTCAGCCTGAATACGCTGATAACGACATTTCTGCTGGACCGCTCCCATGCCCACGAGGGTCCGCTAGAATATGTACTGAACTATCTATCCCACTTCTTCGACCAGCGAATGTCCAATCTGGAAAACCTGTTTGAATCGCCCGACGGCGTACTTGCAGCCTGCCCAGCCCCACAGAATTCCGATATCCGCCAGGAGACCCAGCATGCTAAAAGTCAGTGAAATCCTGCGTGTCAAAGGTGACACGCTTTATACCGGCACCCCCGACATGACCGTCGAAAAAGCCGTGCAGAGCATGAGCGAGCTGGACATAGGCTCGCTGGTCATCATGGAGCACGGCCAGTTGGTCGGCATGCTGACCTTCCGCGAAATCATCCGCCACTGGCACGCGCATGGCGACAAGGCCTCGGGCTTCACGGTGCGCAGCATCATGGACGACGCGCCGGTCAGCGTCACGCCCAACACCAGCGCCGATGAAGTACAGCGCCTGATGCTGGACAACCACGCGCGCTACATGCCGGTCATGGACGGCCCCACGCTGATGGGCGTCATCTCCTTCTACGACATGGCGCGCGCCATCGTGCACGCCCAGCAATTCGAGAACAAGATGCTCAAAGCCTACATCCGCGACTGGCCCACCGACTCCGAATCGGCCGGGGCCAACTGATCCTGCCGCTCTCAGGCGCCGTTCTGGCGCTTGAGCTCCTGCCAGGCCTGCGCGAGCAGGCCTGCGTCGTTTCCGGCCAGCAAGGCGGGATCGGTCAGGGTGCGGCGCCACTGGCGCGCGCCCTTTTTGCCGTGCGGCCAGCCCAGCAGGCTCTTGACCACGATGCGCAGCGGCACGCCCGCCCGCACCTGCGCGGCGGCATAGGCCTGCATGCGTTCGATGACGCTGTCCTCGTCCGGGATGGCCTCGGACGGCCACAAGCGGCGATGGATGTCGGTGAGCACGCCGGGCGTATGCCAGGCGGCGCGGCCCAGCATGACGCCATCGAACTGCTGCTCCAGCTCCACGGCCTGGTCGGCCTGGACGATGCCTCCGTTGAGCACGAACCGCGCCTGCGGGAAATCGGCCTTGAGCTGACGGGCCGCGTCGTAGCGCAAGGGAGGAATCTCGCGGTTGTCCTTGGGGGACAGGCCCTTGAGCACCGCATTGCGCGCATGCACGGTGAACACGCGACAGCCGGCCTCGAACAGTATGCCCACGAAATCGCGCACGAAATCATAGGATTCGCTGTAGTCCAGGCCCAGCCGGTGCTTGACCGTGACCGGTACGGAAACCGCGTCCTGCATGGCCTTGACGCAATCGGCGACCAAGTGCGGTTCAGCCATCAGGCAGGCGCCGAACGCCCCCTTCTGGACGCGCTCTGAAGGGCAGCCGCAATTCAGGTTGATCTCGTCGTAGCCCCATTGTTCGCCCAGCCGGGCGCTGGCGGCCAGCGCCTGCGGATCGCTGCCGCCCAGTTGCAGGGCCACGGGATGCTCGGCCGGGTCGAAGTCCAGGTGGCGGGCCTGGTCGCCGTGCATCAGCGCACCGGTGGTGATCATCTCGGTGAACAGCAGCGCCCGAGGCGCCAGCAGGCGGTGAAAGAAGCGGCTGTGCCTGTCGGTCACATCGATCATGGGCGCCACGCTCAAGCGCCACATCTGGCCGTCAGGCAGGGTGGGGGTATTCATATGGATTCGGGTAGAGGCCCGCGGCAAATGGCGGGCGCAATAGACAACCTGTTATTTTAATAGCTTAAGGGCCGCGGGGAAAACCGGCGCCGCGCGCCCGGTCTCGCGCCAAAATCCGCGACACGCCCCAAAAAGCCCGCGCACTGGTCTAAAATCGGCCGTTTGGCTCTTCTTTGCGCGCCGGCCGGCGCGCCGCCACCTTCCAACCGGACACTGAATCAAGCATGGCTGTTTTTACCTCTGTCAGCGAACTGGATGCCCGCGCACTGCTGGACCACTACAACATCGGGGAGCTGGTCTCCCTGCGCGGCATCACCGCCGGCATTGAAAACACCAATTACTTCCTGACCACCACGCAAGGCGAGTATGTCCTGACCCTGTTCGAAGTGCTGACGCTGGAGCAACTGCCCTTCTACGTCGAACTGATGCATCACCTGGCCGCCAAGGGCGTGCCGGTGCCCGAACCCATGACGCGCCGCGACGGCAAGCGCATCGGCGTCATGCACGGCAAGCCCTGCTCCATCGTCACGCGCCTGCGCGGAGGCTACGAGCCCGATCCCACCGTGGAGCACTGCCGGCAGACCGCCGCCACCCAGGCCCGGGCGCACCTGGCCGCGCAGGACTTCCCGCTGGAGCAGCCCAATCTGCGCGGCCTGTCCTGGTGGCAGGCCACCGTTCCACAGGTGCTGCCCTTCCTGGATGCCGGCCAGGCTGAGCTGATCCAGACCGTGCTGAAGGAGCAGACCGATTTCGCCGCCACGGACTGCTACCGCAGCCTGCCCAAGGGGCCGGCCCACTGCGACCTGTTCCGCGACAATGTGCTGTTTGCCGGCACGTCGGATTCTCCCCAGATGGGCGGCATCATCGACTTCTACTTCGCAGGCTGCGACACCTGGCTGTTCGATGTGGCTGTGGGCGTGAACGACTGGTGCATAGACCGCCTGACCGGCGCCCTGGACCTGGAAAAAGCGCAGGCCTGGCTGCAGGCCTACGCCCAGGTGCGTCCCTTCACCGATGCCGAACGGCAAGCCTGGCCGCGCCTGATCCAGGCGGCCGCCCTGCGCTTCTGGGTGTCGCGCCTGCACGATTATTCCTGCCGCGTCCGGCCCAGACGCTCAAGCCCCACGACCCCCGCCATTTCGAGCGCGTGCTGCGCCAGCGCCGCGACCACGGCGTCCCCGCCCTGCCGCGCTGATCACGGATACCGACCATGCAGGCTGCCAAGCTCCCCTTTCTCTATGGCTGGTACTGGATTCAGGAAGGCATGCGGCTGTTCAGGCTGCAGCCCGCCGCGCTCTTCTTCTGGAGCCTGGTGACATCCATCCTGATCAATCTGAGCACCCTCTTCCCGATCTTCGGCCAGATGATCCTGATCGTGCTCGTGCCTTCCATGACCTTCATCGTGCAGAACGCCTGCCGACGCATAGACGGCGGCCAGACCATGCGGCTGGGCATGTGGCTGGAGCCGGTCAAGCCCTCCAATGTACGCGCCCGGCTGATCCAGCTTGGCCTGATCTATCTGCTGGCCTGCCTGGCCGCGGGGTTCCTCGCCACCGCGCCTTTCGTGCAGGAGCTGGCCGACCTGATGGCCAACAGCAATGCCGCCAGCCCGGAAGAGATCATGTCGGCCTTCCGCAAGCCCATCCTGACCTTCTTCATCCTGTACATTGGCTTGTCGGGCCTGTTCTGGCACGCGCCCGCCCTGGTGGGCTGGCACGCCGTGCCCATCAAGCAGGCCTTGTTCTTTTCCATGGTGGCCTGCTGGCGCAACAAGGCGGCCTTCCTGCTCTATGGCCTGTGCTGGGCCGCCGCTTTCTATGGCCTTCAGACCCTGGGCCAGCTCATGCTGGGCGCCGGCCTGAGTCCCGGCACCCTCACGGTGCTGCTGACACCCGTCAACCTGGCGATCGCCGCCGTACTCTACGCCAGCTTCTACCCGGCCTACCGCAGCGTATTCGGGGATTCCACCCCCAGGCCGGCCGTCTGATCCGGCCCAAGGGCAGGCTTCGTTCACAACCGTGGACCAAGCCTGCCATCGGCATCACCCAGGATCATCCAGAATCACCCAGGCTCGCCCTACGCCCTGCCGCAGTTGCCGCAAGGCATCCCGCCATGGCCCGAATCCCTGGAGGCCGCACAAGAATCCCGCCGGCGCCTCCAGCACGGAATACGCTTGCGGGCACCAGCGCCAAGTACCGACCGGCACATGAGAGCAAAAACGCAAGGGTTGGTCGCATCGATCCAGAAAACACAGATCCAAGGGCTCGCGCAGCCCCCAGGTATGAACGGCTCGGCAAGGCCGCAACCACATGCCGTGCAGGCCGCCGTCGCGCGGAAGCGCACGCCAGCCACGGAGCCGCGACCAGGCGTGGCGGGCATCATGCAGGCACAGCAGACGTGCGTCCATGAGCGCCGCCTCAGAAAGGCGCCGACAGCCACGGCCCCAGCAAGGTCATGCCCAGAACCAGGAAGGTGCAGGGAAAGATGCAGACCACCAAAGGCAGAAGCAGGTGGACAGGCAGCTTCAAGGCCCGCTGCTCGGCTTCCAAGTGCAAGCGGTTGCGCAACTGCTCCGATTGGGCGCGCAGCAAGCTTGCCAGGGACAGGCCCGTCTCCTGGGCCACCTCCAGCGCCAGGGCCAGTTCCTCCAGGTCCGCCAGCCTGATCCGTCGCCCCGCGGAACGCATGGCCTGCGACAGCCGTCGCCCGGTGCGCATGTCCGCCAGCGCCATGGACAGGACATGCCTCAAGGCGCCATCGGGAAGACTTTCCAGGGATTGGGTCCATGCTTGCTGCAGCCCCAGCCCCGACTCCACCGCCAACACCAGCAGGTCCAGAAAGAACGGCAGGTCGCGACGACAGGCGCCGGCCTGCCTGCGCAGGGAGACGCGCACCTGCTGCAGCCAATGCATCAGACTGACCGGCACGATGGCCGCGCAGGTCCACGCGGTGGCGCGCAACGGAAAACCCAGACGCAACAAGGCCGCCGCACTGCCCAGCGCAAGCAGGCTGGCCAGCGCCAAGGTCCTGGCCAAGGCGCCGACCGGATCCCGAGCCGTCGGCCCGGCGAGGCGATGCAGCCATTCGTTGATCACAGGCAAGGAACCCGCCATCGCCAGCAACTTGAGAAACGGGGCCTCCCAGGCCTGCAGGGCTGCTTGCGCGGGCCGCCGGCCAGCTCGCATCAACTGCCGACAGCGCGCCTGCCAGCCCCACAGCAAGGCCATCGACAAGCAGCTTGCGCTCGCGCCGGCCAGCAGCCGGGAAAGTCGATGCATGCCTACTCCTTGCCGCGCAGGATCAGGCGCATCCACCACAGGCCGGTGGACAGCATGGCCAGGATGCCTGCCGCCACCCAGGCGCCGGTCCGGCTGAACCAGGCCTGTCCAAAGCCTTCCGGATCCAGCGCATACAGGACAACGGCCAGCAGCAGCGGCAGTCCCAGCATGATGCGCGCCTGCAGACGAGCCTGAGCGGTCAGGGCCTGGATCTTCTCCTCCATGGCCAGGCGGTTTCGCAAGGTCTGGGACAGAATCTTGAGCATGCCGGCCAATCCGGCTCCTGTTCCCAGCCCCATGTGCAGAACGCTCAGAAACATGCCCAGCTCGGCCAGGGGCGCGCGCGCCAGCAGTTCGTCATAGCTGGCCTGCCGCCCCAGGCCCAGCCGCTGTTGACGCAAGAGCAGGCGCAGCTCCTGCCCCAGAGGCGGCGCAAGAGATTGCGCCAGTTGCTGCAAAGCGGCCTGCAGAGCCAGGCCGGCTTGCAGCGCCAGGGCCAGGGACAGGACAAAATCCGGCAATTGCCGGCGCAGGCGCTGCAGGCGGCGGGCCCGCACGCCGCGCAGCAGCAGGATAGGCAGCACCAGCCCCGCAATGGCGCAAGCCGCCGCCAGCACGAGCGATTGCCACAACCACCAGACGAACGCCAGAAGCACGGGCGGCAGCGCCGCACTGGCCGCCACCAGGTACTGGCTGCGTACGAAGACAAAATGAGATTGCAGGCTGTCCCTGGAACTGGCCTGCAGGTGCCGGCGATAGGATCGGGCCAGCCCGCTGGACAGGCGCAGCAGCAGGAACGCCAGCAGGCACGCGCCCAGCAGCACAAGGATGAGCGCCGCAAGCTTCATGGCCGCTCCCTCCGGAGCAAGCCCAGACGCTCGGACACCAGGCCGCTGCCGCTGAAGCCGCCCTCCGGACGATAGCTGTACAAGGTCTGCATCTGAATGCAGTGCCCTTCGATGCCGGTCACTTCCACGATCTCGCTGATCAGGCGGCGGCCGTCCGGCAAGCGGCACAGCTGAACCAGCACATGCAAGGCCCGGGCGATATGCTCGCGCACGACGTTCAGGGGCAGGTCCAGGCCCGCCATCAGGACCATGCCCTCCAGGCGGGACAGGGCGTCGCGGGGGCTGTTCGCATGCAAGGTCCCCATGGATCCCTCGTGGCCGGTGTTCATGGCCGAGAGCATGTCGAAAGCTTCCGCCCCGCGGCACTCCCCCACCACGATCCGGTCCGGCCTCATGCGCAAGGCCTGGCGCAGCAGGCTGCGTATGTCCACCTGGCCCTGCCCCTCCGCATTGGCGGGACGCGATTCCAACGCCACCCAGTTCGCATGCTGCAACTGCAGTTCCGCCGCATCCTCCAGCGTGACGATGCGCTCGCCGGGATCGATGCAGGTGCTGAGCACGTTGAGCAAGGTCGTCTTGCCCGTGCCGGTGCCGCCGGACACCAGCACATTGCAGCGCTGGTCCACAGCCTGGCGCAGGAAGACAGCCATGTCGGCGGACAGGCTGCCTGAGCGCAGCAGATCGTCCAGTGACAGGCGGCGTCTGGGAAACTTGCGTATGGTCACGCAAGTGCCTTTGACCGCGACCGGGGCCAGCACGGCATGGAAGCGGGAGCCGTCGGACAGCCGGCCGTCCACGGCCGGCGAGCTGACATCCAGGCGGCGCCCAATCGGCGCCAGGATGCGATCGATGACGGCCCTCAGGGCCGCTTCGCTGCTGAAGGAGGCCGGGTGCGGCTGAAGACGCCCTCCCTGCTCCACGAAGACGCTGGCGTAATGATTGACCATGATCTCCGATACGCCGGGGTCGGCCAGCAAGGGCTCCAGAGGCCCCAGACCCACTGCTTCGGCGCACACCGCCGCCTGCAGGCCGGCCTGCTCGTCGGGCGGCAAGGCGCATTGGGCCTGGATGAGCCGGCCCACGCACTCATAGGCCTCTTGATACAACTGCTGATCGCTGACCCTGGACAGGTCGCGGCGTTCCAGCTCCAGGGCATCGAGCAAGGCCTGATGCAGGCGCTGTTGCTCCTGCCTGAACATCGCGCTCTGTGCGGGCGGCGATGCAAGCGGTTCCGCCTGCTCGGCCGGCTCGACTCCCCGCGATCTGTCCGCCTCGGAAGACACATGAAGCAGACCCAGCACCCGCAGGGTAAACCCTCCCAGTGTCAGCACATCGCCCTGGCGCAAAGGTCCGTCGTCGTAGACGCGCCGCCCATTGAGCAGCACTCCGGTCAGGGAGCCGTGGTCCTGCACATACACGGCGCCCGCCCGGTCCAGAAGGCTGGCATGCTGGCGGGCGATACGCCAGGACGGCAGGACCAGGTCGCAGCCCGGATCCCGCCCTATCAGCGCGGGCAGGGCCAGAGAACAACGGCGCGCAGCGTCGCGCTCGGAGCAGACTTCAAGGTTCAACACGGTAGACCTCGGCATCGGAATTGCGCCATTGGGATGCATTGCCGCGCCAGAATGAATCCACCGCAGGCTCGGCGACGGGGCTGCGTACCGGCGTGTTCAGCCTGGGCGCATCGGGAAAGGCCTGTTCCAGCCACTGGGCCGAGTTCGCCTGACGCGAGAGCAGATCCGGATGATCCGCGGTCACCAGGGTGGGCGTGACGAACACCGCCAGCTCCGTCTCCTGGCGAGCGAAGCGCTCCGAACGGAACAGCGCCCCCAGGACGGGCAGGCTGGCCAGGCCCGGCAGCCGATCGACATGGCGGGATTCCTCGCGCGAAATGAAACCGGCCAACACCAGCGTCTGGCCGGAGCGCACATTGAACTCCGTGGAGGCGCGGCGGGTCTTGAGCGAGGGGCCCGCAGGCTGCGACAGGCTGGCGTCCACCGAACTGACTTCGACCTCGATGCGCGAACGCACCAGGCCGCCGCGCTCCACCCGCGGCACGATGCGCAATGACACGCCATAGGGCTTGAACGCCGTGTTGCTGTTGCCCTTGGCGTCCGTCACGGTGTAAGGCAATTCCCCGCCGGCAAGGAACTCGGCCTGCGAGCCGCTGCGCGCCAGAAGCTGGGGCTGGGCCAGCACCACGGCCTGGCCCTCCTGAGCCATGGCCTGCACCCGGGCCGACATCAGCGCTCCCACTCCGAAGAAGGCCGCGCCATGCCGCGCCGGAAAGGGCAAGGGCAGCACGGCTTCGCCGGGACGCTCCAGGAACTGATGCGTGGCGGCGTCCCAGCCGCCTCCCATGCTCAATCCCCCCTGAGAGGCGCCTTCCCATCGTACGCCCAGTTCGCGCAGGCTGTTGCGGGGCACTTCGACCACCTGCACATCCAGCAGCACCATGGGCTCCCAGCCGTCCTGCTGGGTGAAGTCCAGCAGTTGGGGATGCTGCTGGCTGAGGGACTGGATGCGTTCCTTGTCCTGGTCGCTGAGCCCTTCGCCTTCCAGCACCAGCTTGCCGCCCAGTTCGCTGATGCGCAATTGCGGAATGCGCGCCAACAGCTCCCGCAGTTCGGACAGGGTCTGGCGATGGTTCTCGGGCGAAACCTGCACCTGGTACGATCGGCTTTGGCCCGAATTGCGCCAGACCTGCACCGATGTGGCGCCCGCCTTGCGGGCGAACAGGATCAATTCGCGCGCATCCGTGGTGACAGCATGGACGATATCGCCGTCGCCCACCGCCACACGTTCGACCTGACCACCCGGCAAGACCAGCAACTCGCCCACCTGCAAAGCCAGATCCTGCGCGCAGAGCTGTGCGGGCATACAGCTCAGCATGAACAGGCCCAGCCAACGGCAAAGACGCCTGGTCTCTTTCATGGCCGCCCCTTTGGCACGGCAAGGACATCAGGCAAGTCCAGCCAGCCCAACCTTTCCAACTCCGGCGATCCGACATCGCGCGACGGCCGATTGCCGTACAGGACCTCCACAGGCTTGCCGGGTGCGCCATCCGGCGCGAGGCCCAGGATATCGGCCAGTTCGCCGCGCACAGCAGCTTGATGGGGCGTCTGGTCATCAGGATGGCGCAGCAGGGCCGTGATGCGGCCGTGCTGGCGCGCCGCCAGCAGCTTCAGGGCCTCGTCCGGCCCCACGTCCAGGGTCAACGTGTTGTAGCCCTCCGTCTCAGCGCCTGGGCCGCCCCCCGTTCCCTGCGACTTGTGGCCCGTCGCCAGCACCGCCACGGATTGCAGCAAAGGAGCGGTGACGCGCCGCTGACGATCGTCGAAGCTGACGTAGATGTCGATCAGGTCGCCGGGGCGGATCAGGCCGGAAACCGAACTGAGTGCATCGACCGGCACCGTCACGGCACGCCTGCCCGACAGCAACTGTTCGGAGAAAGGCCCGGATGGCGCCTGCACGCGCGCCCGTGTGATCAGGTCCCCCGCCCGCAGAGCCTGGGTGAGCACCATGCCGTCCAGATCCCCGAAACGCGCTGCGTCCAGGCTGTCGCTGGGCGCCAGTTCCGCCGGATAGGCGCGCGCGGCCAGATGGGCGACCTGCAACACCGTTCCAGCTTCCAGCGCGACGGCGGCGACCACGCGTTCGACATGCGGACGGACTGCGGCCTGACGCAGCGCCTGCTCCTGCTGATCGAGATACTCGCTCATGGACCCGGCCGCCATCAGGCCGGCCAGCAGAGCCGCTCCCCCCAATCCGACGCTGGGATGGCGGACAACACGAAACAAGGCGGAAAAAGTCATGGCGACTCCTGTGTACAGCCCCTGCAGATCACCAACAGATACATGAGGCGCCCATGCTCCACCTCGACGACTTCCAGCACGGACTGCTCCCGCCGCCAGACGTCCCTCGAGGCGGCCGGACGCCACCCGGCGGCGCCAAGACGGGTGCGCCAGCCATCCTGGACCTGGACCAGCCAGGCCCGCCCTTCCCCTTGCTGTTCGTGTTGCCACAACACAGGTCCGGGGATGGGCGCCGACGGCATCGGCTCCGGGCGGGCCGCCTCCGACATGCTCAAAGAGCCTGACAGGTCCGGCCCGTGCAGGCCGTCCAGCCACAGCACGCAGCTTCTGTTCCCGTGCTGCGCGCTGAACACCCATTGTTTGTGCAGGCGCAGAGCGCGGTGGAATGCGCCGCAAGCCGGTTCGAGCCGCTCCGACAAATCCCGCGCGGGCAGATCTGTCCGCATGTTCCAGGACCACAACAGCCCTTGAGGCGTGCGACTGCCCTGGCCCCCGCTCCAGTTCACCGCCGGATCGTTCAAGGGCGGCGGTACCGCTGCAGCCCGGCAGAATCCAGGAGCGAGCAGCAGACAGAAGACAAGCCAGGATTTCACGGCGCCTCCAGTCGGTTCGAGAACCCCGCCATGCCGGCCGCAGCATCTGCGCCACAGTGCGCAGGCGCTTGCGGCGCCGCGTTGATCCGGCCTTGCTCGCCTTCGCCATCAGCAGCGAGGCCCGTGCACAAGCGCGTGGCCAGATCCGGTGCGACATCCTGCCAGGGACCGAACCAATCCAGATCCGGGAGCGCCCGTCCCCAAGCCGAATCCAGCGGCGCGGCCGCCTGCATGGATGCCTGCGCCGCCTGCAGGCTGGCTCGAGTGGCGCGCCCCCACGCGCTGCGGCTGCCGACAAGGCGGGCCTTTGCACTTTGTGTATCGTCCGCCTGCCCCGCCCCCGCCAGCAGATGGGATTGACGCGCCAGCGTCAGCGCCGCCCGCTCACCGGGCATCCATGCAGGCCAGTCCATGCCCATGCTGGACCGGACCTGCCAGGTGCCGCTTCGCATGCCCAGCAACTCTATCCTCAAGGACTCCGCCCCCTGGGCAGGCAATGCGTCGAAGCGTCGGCTGAGGAGAAACTCCTCCGGCGGCCCATTGCCTTCGCTGATCGGCACACCTTGCGAGTCATGCACGAACACCTGCGCATGGCTGAACTGCTGTAGCTGCTGCAGGCGATTCTGCTGGCTCATCAGCCAGCGCCCGCTCAGGATCAACAGGCACAGCACCACTCCCAGAAGGCAGGCCTCCACCAGCACGGCTCCTTGCTGCCTGTTTGCGAGAAGGCGCATGATCATGACTGCTCCCCGCCGACATGAAGAACTCGGGCCTGGCGGCCGGCGCTTTTTTGCCGTGATGCAGAGGCGCGGCGTGCATTGCAGCGAGCCGGCCTTGCCTGGCCTCGCCTTCTACGGCGAGGCTTGCGCACGGACGTTTGATCGGCGCCGCTCAGCCGCGCCTGCCAAAAAGGCAGAAACAGGCTGGAAGAACCAGAGTCCTCGTCATGGGAACCGGGCGGCAGAGAAAAAAAGGTTTGAGCGCAAGAATGGGCATGAACGGCCTGCCCAAGATGGCCTTGACCGCGCAAGCGCAAGCACAGGCCGAGACGCGAACCCGGCATGGCGATCGAATATCCATCCGGCAAGCCCGCCTGCTTCCAATCCATGACGTCGCGCCGGGCCCACGCCTTGGCCACGGCGTTATCGTCAGCCGAAAAAAGCGATGTATTGCCCTGCTCCAGGGCCCAACGCCAGAAACTCTGCGCGGAAAAGTCCGCAGGCGCCTGAATGCCGGACGTTTCCCTGGGCGTCTGCAAGGCCCAGGCCATGGCGTACTCGCGGTAGTAGCAGCCCAGCCATCGATTGGCTCGCACGGCATGCAAGGATTGCGTATCGCTGGAATGCCAGCGGCCACCATCGTCCATCTCCGTACGCCCCAAGCGGCGCAAGCGATGCCGCCACAGCGGACATCGAGGATCCACGACCCAGAACGAGCTGGCAAGATGATCACGTGGTCCGAGAAAGCCGTACAAGGCCGTCAAGCGCGTCAAGGCCGGCCGCCATTGCGCCAGACCGCTGCGCCGCTGCAGAAAACCAGGCCAGCCGTCTTCTTCCAGTTGCCAGGAACGCTCCTGAACCGGCCAATCCGGCAGGCTGCCATCCAGGATGGCCTGAATGATGGCGCGGCGACGTTGAGGCAGTTCCTGGACCAGTTGCTCCTGCGCCTTGGCCAGCACCTGATGGATAAGCTGCTGGTGGCCCTCGAAGGCCTGCTCCAGGGAGCGTTGGCCATCGCCGGCCGAGCGGGCGCCCAGGTAGGCGGATCCATGGCCCGGCCCGAACATCATGGCGATCAGATACGCGGGCGGATTGCCGCGCCGCATCTGCCCGGACTGGGTTTGCGCCGCCCGGTCCCAGGTGGCCAGGGTCAGCAGGTGCGCCAGGGCAAGCTGATGCCCCAGCTGGGCGCGATTGATGTAGGCCAGCAGGTTCAGGGTGCGCGCCTGCTCGGTTGCCGCGCTGTAGGCGGCCGCATCCAGCACGAGCGAAAGACGCCCTTGCTGCTCGGCGATCTGGTTGACGTGAAAGTACCCGAGCCACGCCACGGACAGAAGAGACAGGGACACCAGCCCCCAGGCCAGCGCCGCACCCTGCTGGGACCTGCGCGGCGGCGTCATTGCGCATTGCCCGTGAAGGACTTGAGCCCCTTGGAGGCGCCCTGCGCAGCGGCCGCGGCAGCAGCCGACTGAGCCTGGCGGGTCTGTTCCGATCCGTCCTCGCCGGCCAGCTCCTTGGCCATGGCCGCTGTCTGGTTGCGTATGACCTGCCCGAAGGATTGATACACCGCGATGGCGGCCACCGCCACCAGGGCCACGATGACCAGGTATTCGACCATGCCCTGGCCGCGCTGCTGCATGCTGGACTGCCTCATAGGAATCTCCCCAAAGTCAGTCCATAGTCTGCCCTTCCCGCCCGCCCCCTCCAATTCGCAAAAACCGAGCTGGCTGATTGTGTCTCAGCGCAGGGCGGGCACCCGCCCCTGATTCAATACCGCCATTCCAGAACCAGCAAGACGTAGGCCCAGAGCATGTGAAACGCCAGCCACAACACGGGCAGGCTGAAAAACAGCAGCGTCCAGGCCAGCCGCCGGCCCCTGGATACTCTGCCGCGCAGCAATACGAACACACCCAGGGTCAGCAGGCACCAGCTTGCCACGCCCGCCACGATGAGCACTTGCAGCGTCAGGAACAGGCCGCCAAAATCCATGTCGACGAGAAAATTAGCGAAAAGAGTTTGCAGGCAAGCAGCCTGCAGTCAAGGCCCGCAAGCGGGCTCTTTGCCATGAATAAAAAAGCTCCGACCGCAAGGCCGGAGCTTCAGCGCCACGTTACGAAAGCACGTTGCACGCAGCTCCGCTTCGCCACGAACAGCGAAACCTGCGCGAGGACTGGCGATCAGACCAGGCGCACGTCTATGCTGCCCACCCCTTCAATGGCGCCATGCATGACATCGCCGCGCTCGACCGCGCCGACGCCTGCGGGCGTGCCCGTGAAGATGATGTCGCCAGGATGCAGTTCGAACAGGCCCGACAGATAGGCGATGGACTCGGCCACATTCCAGATCAGCTGCGAGAGATCGCCGCTCTGGCGGCGCTCGCCGTTGACGTCCAGCGTGATGGCGCCGGCGATCAGTTCGCCGACGCGGCTGCGCGGCGCCAGCGGGCCGGTGGGCGCCGAGTGGTCGAAGGCCTTGCCGACCTCCCAGGGGCGGCCGGCTTTCTTGGCCTGGGCCTGCAGGTCGCGACGGGTCATGTCCAGACCTACCGCATATCCCCACACGCATTCCGCAGCCTGCTGCACCGACAGATCACGCCCGCCCTTGGACAGTGCCACAACGAGCTCGATTTCGTGGTGCAGGTCCTGGGTGCGGGAAGGATACGGCATGTCGCAGACCTGACCCGGCAGCACGTTCAGGATGGCATCGGCCGGCTTGCAGAAGAAAAAAGGATCTTCGCGGCCGGTGAAGCCCATTTCCTGGGCATGCTCCACGTAGTTGCGGCCGACGCAGTAGATGCGGCGCACGGGAAAGAGCTGATCGCTGTCCTGGACGTTCAGCGCCGCGACGGGTGGCGTGGGGATGACGGTACTCATTGGGATTGGCTGTCTGCGAAGCGTTTGGCGCCGTCGACGATCTCTTTCTTGGCGGCTTCCACGCCGTCCCAGCCTTTGACCTTGACCCACTTGCCCTTCTCGATGTCCTTGTAGTGCTCGAAGAAGTGCTTGATGCGCTCGAGCTCTTCAGGCTGCAGGTCGTCGGGGGACTGGATGTGGCGGTACAGGGGATACAGCTTGTCCGTGGGCACGGCCAGCAGCTTGGCGTCGCCGCCCGCTTCGTCGTCCATGTTCAGCACGCCGATGGCGCGGCAGGCGATCACGGCGCCGATCTGGATGGGGAACGGCGCGATGACCAGCACGTCCACCGGATCGCCGTCTTCGGAAATGGTCTGGGGGATGTAACCGTAGTTGCAGGGATAGTGCATCGCGGTCAGCATGAAGCGGTCCACGAAAATAGCGCCAGTCTCGTCGACTTCGTACTTCACGGGGTCGGAGTTCATGGGAATTTCAACGATGACATTGAACTCGTCGGGCAGTTTCTTGCCGGCTGGCACGCGGTCTAGGCTCATTCTTGCAAACCTTAAAAAAGATGGTGAGGGTTAATCGTTGGAGCGTCGGGGACGGTCCGAAGTCTGGGAAAGATCGACGCCGGGGATGGGCGCCGTATCGAAATAATCATCCAGGTCCGACGAGGAGGTGAGCGCGTCCTGGCTGGGCGTGGGGGCCGGCTTGATGGGCTCCACCACGGGCAGCGGACGGCCGCTGTCGGGCAGATCGTCCGCCACGGCGCTGGCGCCGTAGGGCGGGACCTGGGCTTGCTGGTCCGAAGGCAGGCTGTCGCCATCGATGTGCGCAGGATCCATGCGGGTGTCGGCCGCCGGCAAGGCGCCGGCCACCGTCAGCACCGGCAGCGTGCCGGCCATGGAGGCAGCCTTGCGCCAGTAAGCCACCGCCTCGTCCCGGCGCCCCAGGCTGTCGTACAGATTGCCCAGCAGCGCGTGGTTGCGCAGGTCGCCCTGGATCTTCAGGCTGCGCAGCAGGTAATGCTCCCCCTGCCCCCAGAGCTGGCTGGTCAGGCACAAATGGCCCAGCGTGGACAGCAGGACGGGATTGTTGGGCTGGCTGCGCAGCCATTCCTCCGCCTTGGCCAGGCGGCGGCCGACCTGCTCGGCGGGGCACCGCGCATAGGCCTCCAGCAGGCGGACGTCGAAACTGGCGGCAATGGCCGGCTCCAGGATGCGGCCCGCGTCTTCGTAGTTGCCTTCGCGCTCCTGGATCAGGGCGGCTTCCAGGGCCACGCCCGGCAGCAGCTTTTCGTCGGCTTTCAGGTCCGACCACAGCGTCTTGAACTGCTCGCTGCCGCCGGCGCGCAGCCGGGCCGCCGCCGCGAACTCGATATGCCCCAATGCTTCCTGGCGTTCGATGCCGCTGCGGCGCATGAGCAGACGGGTCAGCTCGTAGACGCGCTCGGCATCGCCTTGCTGCCTGTAGGCACGCAGCAGCAGCCGGGCGGCGTGCAGGTGACGCGAACTGGCATCCTGCAGAGGCTGCAGCAGGGCTATGGCCTGCTGGGCCCGATTCTGGTCCAGATACATTTCGGCGGAGGCGACGGCGCTGGCTTCCTTCAGGCGCGTGTCTTCGCCGGCGGCGGCGCGAGCCGCCGCCAGGGCTTGGTCACGCTGGGTCATGTCACCCTGGTAATGCGCGGCGCGGGCCGCGGCCAGGCCGGCGACGACATTGCTGCTCTGCGAGCGAGTTTTGCTCATGAGCTTCATCATGTCTTTCTCGGCCTGGTCGTAGCGCCCTTCCAGGATGCTTATCCAGCCCGTTTCCAGCAAAGTCTGGTCGCGCTTCTGGGCACGCCGGCCACGCCACAGCCGGAATCGCTCCGGACCGCCGCTGACCCAGGCCAGCAGCCGCAGCAGAATGTACAGGGCCACGAACAGGGCCAGCAGGGACAAGACAACGAAAGTCAGGGAGGAGCGCACCAGATGATGCGGCGTTGCCAGATAGACATTGCCGGCATGTTCACGCAGCACCAGGGCGAGCGCCACGGCGGCAATGAACAGAATGAGAGTCCAGAACCAAGTACGCATCGCTTACCCCTGCGCCTGCCCGACCGCGGCATTGGTCGCCTGCGCGGCATCGCCGGCTTCGGATTGGCTCGCAGCGGGAGCAGGCGGCTCCTGGGCCGGCTGTTCGCCGGGGGAGGATTCGGATTCGGGCTCCTGGGCGGGAGCTTCCGTGGACGGAACCGCCGGCTGCTTGTCCTGGGCGCGGCTCGCCTCGGCCTGACGCAGGCTTTCGATGGCGGCCAGGGTATTGTTGACTGTGGGCAGACGGGCGCCGATCTGGGCGTCCTGCAGTTGACGGGTCAGCCGCAAGGCCTGCTGCACCTCGTTGGACTGCAGGTCGAACCGTTTTTCCAGCGCGGTGATCACGGCATCCAGCTCGGTCTGCCAGACCGAAGACTGGTTCATCATCATGGCAAGCTGGGCGGTCATGATGCGCAGGCGCAGGTTCTCGCGCAGGCGGGCCGCCTGGTCGGGCGACATCAGCAGCGCGGCCGCATCGTCCACGCGCCGCACCGACACGAACTGCCCCAGGTCATGCGTCACGGACCGCCACGCTTCCGCGCTCCACTGCTCCACGGCGTTCCAGGTGCGCGCCCACCAGGATGCGTCGGCGGGCAGCTCGGCGCTCGCCTGTTGCTCGGGCTGCAGGTTCAGCGCCTGAGTGCTGGCGCCGCCGGCGACATCGTCGGGCACGAGCAATGGCGCTTCGGAGACGTAGCGCGACAAGGTGTCCAGCTGGCGCGACAAAGAGGCCACGTCCACGGTGGCAGCGGCGCGCAGGCGGTCCAGGTCCCCATTCAGGGTCTGTTGCAGCGGCGCCAGGCGCACGCGGTTGGCCCGAGCCAACTGGGCCTGCGCGGCTTCCAGGGAGACAATGGCGTTGGCCACGTTGCCGCCCAGCAGCAGCTGCTGTTGAGCGATGGTGGCCAGGTGATCGATATCGTTCAAAAGAATCAGGTCCGAGCCGCTATCCGTCATGGTCTGGAAAGCCTGGCTCAGGTCCTGGAACTGTTCGGTGGAATCCCGGTAGGACTGTTCGAGGGCGTTCAGTTTGTCGGACTGGCGCTGCAACTGCGCAAGCGCCTGCTCGGCGCGCTGATTGGCCTGCTGCGTGGCGCTGATGTTGGCGGCCAACTGGCCCTGAAGCTCGTCCTTGTACTGCTGGATGCTGCTGTTCTGATACCACAGGGCCGCGGCCGCCAGCGCGACCACGACGGCCGTCAGGGCATAGGCTGGGCCGGCGCCGCTCTTGCGGCGGTGTTCGGGCGCGCGCGGCGCAGCGGCGCCCGGATAGGAAGCGGACGCCTTGGCGGCTTCTGGGCCGGGCACGCTTGGCCCCGGTTCGCTTGCGGATGTGTTATCTGTTTTAGCGTTCATGGCAAGATTGTAATCCGTGTGAGGCTAGTCGCGCGAGAGCGCCGCTACCATGGCAGCGACAATGGCGCCGTCGTCTGGCGTACATCTTTGTACCACTGGACGCCCGGTGATTCCAGCCTGATCCAAGCGGGATTGTAAACGTTCCTGGATGCGCGGATGGATGACCACATAGCGGCAGGCAGCCGCCCAGCGCTCGATCATGTCCAGGCGCTGCACATTGGCCAGCACCGCATCCACGCTTTCGGAACTGCTCAGCAGGACTGCCATGGGTTCATCCAGGGCCTGCCGGACCAGACGCACCTGGTCCTCGTTCCAGACCGTCGGACAACGTCGGTAGACGGCCAGCCGCTGCACCTGCACGCCTGCCTGCTCCAGTCGTTCGCCCAGCCATTCCCGCCCGGTCTGCCCGCGCACGATCAGAACGCGGCGCAACTGCCCCAGTAAAGGTTCGATCTCCGGCCAGAGGGCCTCGGAGTCCTGCAGCGAGGCAGGATCGGAAGGCTGGATGACGGCCCAGGGAGGCACGCCAGGCTGAGCCAGCAGCGCCCGCGCCGTGGCCGCGCCGACGGCAGCCAGCCGCACGCCTTCGGGCCAGCGCCGGCCGCGCTCGCGCAGGGCGGAGAAGTAGAAAGCGGCGGCATTGCCGCTGACGAACATGAGCAGATCGTAGTCCGCCGGGTCCTGCCAGCGCTCGCCGGACAGATCCAGCGGCAGCAGCTCCAGGGCAGGCAGCACCAGCGAAGAAAAACCCTGCGCGGCCAGGGCGGCCGCCAGGGTTTCATTTCGGCCTGCCGGCCGCGTCAACACAGCCTTGGGCATGCCCATTCCGTATCAGCGCCCTTGGGGCGATTCGGACAGCAGGCGGTCCAGGACGGCCTGGGCCCCCTGCTCTTTCAGATCCTGCGCCAGGGCCTGACCCAGGACTTCGGCGTCTCGCGCCGGACCATGGGCCTGTGCGCGATAGACCACGGAACCGTCGGGTTCGGCCACCAGGCCCCGCAATTCCAGATTGTCCCCCTGCAAGGTGGCGTAGGCCGCCAGCGGGACCTGGCAGGAGCCGCCCAATGCGCGCGAAACGGCGCGTTCGGCCAGCGCACAGGCGGTGCTCGAAGCGTCGGCCAGGGGCGCGAGCCACTGGGCCACGTCCTGGCGTGTTTCGAGGATCTCGATGCCCAGGGCGCCCTGACCGGCCGCGGGCAGGCTGTCCTCCACGGAGATGTAGTCGCGGATGCGCTCGGCCAGGCCCAGGCGTCGCAGCCCGGCGGAGGCCAGGATGATGGCGGCGTACTCGCCGCGGTCCAGCTTGGCCAGGCGGGTCTGGACGTTGCCGCGCAGGGGTCGTACTTCCAGATGGGGGTAACGCTCGCGGATCTGGGATTCGCGGCGCAGGCTGGACGTGCCGACCACGGCGCCGGCCGGCAGCGCGGCCAGCTTGGCGTACTCGTTGGAGACGAAGGCGTCGCGCGGATCCTCGCGCTCCATGATGACGGGCAAGGCGAACGGGGACTGCAGGTCCACCGGCACGTCTTTCAGGGAGTGGACGGCCAGATGGGCGCGACCGTCCAGCAAGGCGGTTTCAAGCTCCTTGACGAACAGCCCCTTGCCGCCGACCTTGGACAGCGTGCGATCCAGAATGGTGTCGCCGCGGGTGGTCATCTCCAGCAGGCTGACGCGGCACTGCGGGTACAACTGCTGCAGGAGGCCGCGGACGTGCTCGGCCTGCCATAGCGCCAGTTGGCTGGCGCGGGTGGCGATGACCAGTTCCTGGGGTGCAGCCGCTGCCATCATGCGGCGAAGTAGCGCAGAACAGCGGCGGCGACGATGCCGATGACGGCCAGGATGCCCAGCCCTTGCAGCAGCGACAGGCCGCTTTCCTGGGACTTGGCGTCGGAAGACTTGAAAATTGCCATTGACTTAACTTTCCTTGGTGGAGCCCTTGCGGCTGGCCAGCCATTTGCCGACAGCCACCACGAGCAGGGCGCAGACGATCTCAACCCCCAGTTTAACAGGCTGCGCGACCACGCCGAATTGATTTTCCACAAAGGCGTCGGTCACCAGCATGCCGCCGGCGATCCAGCCCAGCAAGGCGCCACCGAAGGTGACCACGATGGGGAAGCGATCGATCAGTTTGAGAACCAGGGTGCTGCCCCAGATGATGATGGGCACGCTCAGCAGCAGGCCGAAGATCACATAGCCCAGCTGATGGTCCAGATGGGCATTCTGGGCCGCGCCGGCAATCGCAATGACGTTGTCCAGGCTCATGACGAAGTCCGCCACGATGATGGTCTTGACGGCCGCCCAGATGGAGCTTGCGCCCTGGATGTTGCCATGCTCGTCATCGTCGGGCATCAGCAGCTTGATGCCGATCCACAGCAGCAGCAAGGCGCCCACGACCTTCAGGAAAGGAATGCCCAGCAGCGTCAGGGCGAAGAAAATCAGGACCACGCGCAGGATGATGGCGCCCGCGGTCCCCCACAGGATGCCTTGCATGCGCTGCTGCTTGGGCAGGTTGCGGCACGCAAGGGCGATCACGACCGCGTTGTCTCCCCCCAGCAGAATGTCGATCAGGACGATCTGGAACAATGACCCCCAATGGAGCGATTGCAGAAATTCAATCATAGTAGTTCCCGTTACAGCTATAAATTATCCGCCGCTCCATGTTCATGGGCAGGCGCCGTATTTTTACGCCGGACCGCTCCAGGGGAAAAGCTCCCCTTGGGGGATGAGCCCGGACATGGAACAGGCCCCGCGGACTGTTCCACGCCTGGCAAATCCGAATGGCATGCAGGCCACGAGGTGGACGGCAAGCCGAAAACGCGGCATGGGCTGTTTTCTTTTGTTACGTAATTCAGCGTGCGTGCAGGCTGGCCAGATTCGGGAAGGAATGCGCCGGAATGGTGTTCTTCTTGGCGAAACCGGCTGGCCGCTGGCGCCCGGCCGCGAAGCGGCCGGACAAAAGGCCCGCCGAGGCGGGCCTGGACTTCTTAGAGCACCGACTTGAGCAGCTTGCCCATTTCGGAAGGGTTGCGGGTCGTGCGGATGCCGCAGGCTTCCATCACTTCCAGCTTGGCATCGGCCGTGTCGGCGCCGCCGGAGATCAGCGCACCGGCGTGG
The DNA here is from genome assembly GCF_965112015.1 of Alcaligenes sp. Marseille-Q7550. Classification (NCBI taxonomy): domain Bacteria; kingdom Pseudomonadati; phylum Pseudomonadota; class Betaproteobacteria; order Burkholderiales; family Alcaligenaceae; genus Alcaligenes; species Alcaligenes sp. Marseille-Q7550. The sequence continues at coordinate 82,121 of NZ_CBCOPU010000003.1, read as the reverse complement.
CCCATGCGTTTTCCGGGAGGCGCGGTCACGCCGGCGATGAAGCCGACCACGGGCTTGGTCATGTTGTCCTTGGCCCACAGGGCGGCGTTCACTTCGTCCGGACCGCCGATCTCGCCGATCATGATGACGGCGTCGGTGTCAGGATCGTCGTTGAACATCTTCAGCACGTCGATGTGCTTCAGGCCGTTGATCGGGTCGCCGCCGATGCCCACGGCCGAGGACTGGCCCAGGCCCAGCTCGGTGACTTGCGCCACGGCTTCGTAAGTCAGCGTGCCGGAGCGGCTGACCACGCCGATGCGGCCCTTGCGATGGATGTGACCGGGCATGATGCCGATCTTGATTTCATCGGGGGTGATCAGGCCGGGGCAGTTCGGGCCCAGCAGCAGGGTCTTGCGGTTTTCGGCGCGCATGCGGTTGCGCACTTCCAGCATGTCGCGCACGGGGATGCCTTCGGTGATGCAGATCACCAGGTCCAGATCGGCTTCAACGGCTTCCCAGATGGCGGCGGCCGCGCCTGCCGGCGGCACGTAGATGACCGAAACGGTGGCGCCGGTCTCGGCCTTGGCGTCGGAGACGGAGGCGTAGATCGGGATGCCTTCGAAATCTTCGCCGGCGCGCTTGGGGTTCACGCCAGCCACGAAGGCTTCCATGCCGTTGCCGTACTCGCGGCACATGCGGGTGTGGAACTGGCCGGTCTTGCCGGTGATCCCTTGTGTGATGACTTTGGTGTCTTTATTGATCAGAATCGACATTTGCTAATCCTCAACCTTTTCTTACTTGGCGGCGGCGACGACGGCGGTCGCGGCTTCAGCCATGGTGTCCGCGCTGATGATGGGCAGGCCGGATTCGGCCAGCATCTTCTTGCCCAGCTCTTCGTTGGTGCCCTTCATGCGAACGACCAGAGGCACGTTCAGGTTGACGGCCTTGCACGCGGCGATCACGCCTTCGGCGATGACGTCGCAGCGCATGATGCCGCCGAAGATGTTGACCAGGATGGCCTTGACGCCCTTGTTGGCCAGCATGATCTTGAAGGCTTCGGTGACTTTCTCGGCGGTTGCGCCGCCGCCCACGTCCAGGAAGTTGGCGGGCTCGCCGCCGAACAGCTTGATGGTGTCCATGGTGGCCATGGCCAGACCGGCGCCGTTCACCAGGCAGCCGATGTTGCCGTCCAGCTGGATGTAGGCCAGGTCGTACTTGCTGGCTTCGACTTCGGCAGGGTCTTCTTCGGCCAGGTCGCGGAAGGCGACGATGTCGGGATGGCGGAACAGCGCATTGCCGTCGAAGTTGAACTTGGCGTCCAGGGCGATGATGTCGCCCGAGCCGGTCAGGATCAGGGGGTTGATCTCAGCCAGTTCGGCGTCGGTCTCGGTGTAGGCCTTGTACAGCTTCTGGAATTCGGCGGCGGCCTTCTCCACGGAAGCGTCGGGCACGCCGATGCCGCGGGCCAGCTTGGCGGCCTGCTCGGCCGTCAGGCCCAGGGCGGGATCCACGAATTCCTTCAGGATCTTTTCGGGCGAGTGGGCGGCGACCTCTTCGATCTCCATGCCGCCTTCGCTGGAAGCCATGACGGCCACGCGCTGCGAGGCGCGGTCGGTCACGATGCCCACGTAGTATTCTTTCTTGATGTCCGCGCCTTCTTCGATCAGCAGACGGCCCACCTTCTGGCCTTCAGGGCCGGTCTGGTGCGTGATCAGCTGCATGCCCAGGATTTCCGAGGCCAGTTGACGCACTTCGTCGATGGAGCGGGCCAGCTTGACGCCGCCGCCCTTGCCACGGCCGCCTGCGTGGATCTGGGCCTTGACGACCCACACGGAGCCACCCAGCGCCTGTGCGGCCGCCACAGCCTCGTCGACGGAGAAGGCAGGAATTCCGCGCGGCACGGCAACGCCAAACTGCTTAAGCAGCGACTTGCCCTGATATTCGTGAATTTTCATGTGATACCTGTCAGTCTAAAAACACAATAAAAAAAGGCAGGAACCCTGGGCCGGAGCCCGGGACCTGAACAAACCAGAAACTATGAATCCCGGGCCGGCGCATCCGGCCTGTACCAAACGGGATAGAACTCCTTGACCACCGGGCCGTTCAGGCGCAGGGCGTGGCAGCCGTCCAGGTGGAAGGGCTGCTTGTCGGTTCGGTGGATTTCCGATTCGCCGCTGCTGCGCCGCCGCCCCGCCATGGTCTGCACGGCGGCGGTGGGCAGCACCTGGGCCAGTTCGCTCAAGTGCGTACAGCCGGCCGAGCGCGCCAGGCGCTCCTTGACCCGTTGACGAAACTGCTTGAGCAGGTTCAGGCCGACCAACTGGGCATAGGCGCCGGCGATGGACGAGCAGTTCTGCCCGTAGGGCGCCGCATCGTACACCGCCAGGGCGTCGGTGATGGTGAAGTCGCTATCGATGGTGATGCGCAAGTGCATGTGATGAACGGGATCGCCCGCCTTGTGGATCTGGCCGTCGCGAATGGGGAAATCATAGGACTTCACATCGATCAGCTCGGCTTCCAGATCCCACAGGCCATCTTCCCGGATGAATGACTCCACCTTGATGGTGCGAGTATGCAGCGGTTCACGGGCGACGGACGGCTTGGGCAAAGGCATTTATACGTTCAAGGGCACAGGGTTGAAACGGGCTAAGTATAACGCACCTCGTATTGTCCGTATCAGCCTCTTACATAATAGGAGCGCACACTCCAGACCGTTCATACCCGTTTTTTTATGAGCCTTTCCCTTTATATATGAAATTTCGAGCCTAAAAAAACGACCGCCGTCAAGGCGGTCGTCCAGGCGTGCGGCCAGGCGGCGGACGATACCCGCGCAATGCGAGGTCCGACCGCCAGACGGACACTGGCTTCAGGCGCTGGCGCGCAAGGTCTTGGCGGCCTGCACCATGGCCAGCAAGGAAGCCTCGGTCTCGGGCCAGCCGCGGGTCTTCAGGCCGCAGTCCGGATTCACCCACAGGCGCTCGGCGGGCAGGCGCTTGGCGGCCTCGCCCATCAGGCGCACCATCCAGCCCGTCTCCGGCACATTGGGCGAGTGAATGTCGTACACGCCGGGGCCTATGTCGTTCGGGTACTCGAAATTCTCGAAGGCCTCCAGCAGCAGCATGTTGGAGCGCGAGGTCTCGATCGTGATCACGTCCGCGTCCATGGCCGCAATGGATTACATGATGTCGTTGAACTCCGAATAGCACATATGGGTGTGGATCTGCGTGTCATCGGCCACGGCGCTGGTGGACAGGCGGAAGCAATCCACGGCCCAATCCAGATACTGCCGCCAGTCGCCTTTGCGCAGCGGCAAGCCCTCGCGGAAGGCGGGTTCGTCGATCTGGATGACATGGATGCCGGCCTTCTCAAGGTCCGAGACCTCGTCGCGCAAGGCCAGGGCGAGCTGGCGGCAGGTGTCGGCGCGCGGCTGGTCGTCGCGCACGAAGGACCATTGCAGCATGGTGACCGGGCCGGTCAGCATGCCCTTGACGGGCAGCTCGGTCAGGGACTGGGCGTAGGCGGACCAGGCCACGCTCATGGGGGCTGGACGCACCACGTCGCCAAAGATGATGGGCGGCTTCACGCAGCGCGAACCATAGCTCTGCACCCAGCCGTTCTGCGTGAAGGCAAAGCCGCCCAGCAGTTCGCCGAAGTACTCCACCATGTCGTTACGCTCGGCTTCGCCGTGCACCAGCACGTCCAGGCCGATACGCTCCTGGAAACGGATCACCTGCTCGATCTCGGCCTGCATGGCCTTCTCGTAGGCGGCGTCGCTCAGGGAGCCGTTGCGCCAGTCGCGGCGGGCCGTGCGGATTTCCGTGGTCTGCGGGAAGGAGCCGATGGTGGTCGTGGGATAGGCAGGCAGATTCAGTTTCTCACGCTGGGCCTGGATGCGCTTTGCAAAAGGAGCACGCTCGCGCCGCACCTGGGCGATCTCTTCCATGCGGGCCTGAACGGCGGGGATGCGGGTACGGCCGGAGCTGCGGCGGCTTTGCAGCGCGGCGCGCTGGGCCTGCACGTCCTGCTCGCCTTGCGCATCCAGCGAACCGTTCAACAAGCCTTCGAGCAACTTGAGCTCATCGAGCTTCTGCACGGCGAAGGACAGCCAGCTCTTGAGCTCCGCATCCAGGCCGGTCTCCCCGTCCAGGTCCACGGGGACATGCAGCAGCGAGCAGGATGGCGCGATCCACAGGCGCTCGCCCAGGGCGGCCTGCAAGGGCTTGAGCAGTTCGACCGCCTTGTCCAGTTCGGTGCGCCAGATATTGCGGCCGGAAATGACGCCGGCGGACAGCACCTGGTCGACACCGAGCACGGCCTGGACAGCCTGCAGGGCCGCGGGCGCACGCACGCCGTCCACATGGACGCCGGCCACGGGCAGGTCCTTGAGCAAGGCGACATTCTCGCGCAGATCATCGAAATACGTGGCCAGCAGCACGCGCAGCCCGGACTGGTTCAAGTTCTGGTAGACGCGGCGGAAGGCGTCCCGCCAGGCTTGCGGCAGGTCCAGCACCAGGATCGGCTCATCGATCTGCACCCATTGCACGCCTTGCGCCTGGAAGCGCGCCAGCACCTGTTCGTAGACCGGCAGCAAAGCCTGCAGCAACTCCAGCTTGCGCTCGTCCGACAGGCCTTCGTAGGCGTCGCCCTTGCCCAGCCACAGCCAGGTCAGGGGCCCGGGGATCACCGGTTTGACGGCATGGCCCAGGGCCTGGGCCTCTTCGACCTGCTCGAACAGGAAGTCGCGGGCGATGCGGAAGGTCTGGCCGGGCGCCAGCTCGGGCACGATGTAGTGGTAATTGGTGTCGAACCACTTGGTCATTTCGCAAGCGGCGGCGGGCGTGCCGCTGGGCGCGCGACCGCGGGCCATGCGGAACAGCGTATCCAGGGAAACGGGAGCATCGTCGGCCTGGCCGAAGCGGGCCGGCACCACGCCCAGCACGGTGCTCCATTCCAGGATCTGGTCGTACCAGGCGAAGTCGCCCACGGGGATCAGGTCCAGTCCGGCCCGGGCCTGGATGTCCCAATGGCGGGCGCGCAACTGCTTGCCGGTCTCCAGCAATTCTTCCTGGCTCGCCTTGCCAGCCCAATACGATTCCAGAGCGCGTTTGAGTTCGCGCTGCTTGCCCATGCGCGGAAAACCCAAATTATGAATAATTGTCATGATATACCCAAAAATAATAATCGGAGAGCCCAGTTTCGGCGTCTGGAGGGTATTGTGCCTGTACAATTGATTGAAAAAAAATCAAATGCACCATGTTAAACATGAGCTTTATTCAACATGCTTGAAATTCGACATCTGGAAACCTTGAGCGCCATCCGCGACAGCGGCAGCCTGCAGGAGGCCGCCGAACGGCTGCACGTCACGCAGTCGGCGCTCTCCCATCAGTTGCGCGACCTGGAAGTCAGACTGCAGGTGCAGTTGTTGAACCGGCGCACCCGCCCGGCGCGCCTGACAACCGCCGCCCTGCGCATCCTGACCTTGGCCGACGACATCCTGCCGCGCATCCGCGCTGCCGAACGAGACCTGCAGCGCCTGGCTGCCGGCCGGACCGGAAGACTGCACGAGGCCATAGACTGCCATTCCTGTTTTCAATGGCTGATGCCGGCGCTGGACGCGTTCCGCCAGCAATGGCCGGACGTCACGCTGGACCTGTCCGCCGCCTTTTCTTTCGCCCCCCTGCCCGCCCTGCTGCGCGGCGACCTGGACGTGGTGATCACCTCCGACCCGCAGGACGATGCCGACGTGCACTACGCGCCGCTGTTCCGCTACGAGCTGATCCTGGCCGTGGCCAGCCAGCATCCGCTCGCCCAGTACCGTTATGTGGAGCCGGTGCAACTGGCCGACCAGGTGCTGATCACCTACCCCGTCGAGCGCAGCCGGCTGGATGTCTTCACACAGTTTCTGGAGCCTGCGGACGTAGAACCGGCCGCCGTACGCCAGGCGGAACTTACGCCCATGATCGTGCAGCTGGTGGCCAGCCAGCGCGGCGTGACCGCCCTGCCCAACTGGGCGCTGACGGAATTCCTGAACCAGGGATGGCTGCGCACCTGCCGCCTGGGCGAGCAAGGCGTATGGCGCACCTTGTATGCCGCGGTGCGCAGCGAAGATCTTCAAGCGGATTATGTACAGGCCTTCCTGAAGCAGGCGCGCGAAACGTGCTTCAAGACCTTGCAGGGGATCGTGGCCGCCCAGGCCTGAAAGCCGGCCGGCAATGGGGCCCGGCAGCAGAATGCGCTAGGCGGGATCGTCCTCCCAGTCGCCCAGGATCTGCTGCAGGATGCGCCCCGAAAAGCCGCGGCTGGCCATGAAGCGATATTGCTTGGCATAGGCGCGAGCGTCTTCAGGCGGCGCGCTGAACTTCTTGGCCCACACCTGGCGGGCGCGCTCCAGTTCCGTGGCCGCCAGCTCTTCCTTGATGGTTTCAGTCTGCGCGGCATCCAGGCCGTGCTGGCGCAATTCCTGCAGAATGACGCGCGCGCCCACGCGGGAAGCACGGCGATTGACCAGGCTTTGGGCGAAACGCTCGTCGGACAGCCATTTCTGCGCCGTGAGCTCGTCCAGCAAGGCTTCCAGTTGTTCCGGACTGTCGGCATGCGCCGAGAGCTTGCGCCCCAGCTCCAGGCGTGAGTATTCGCGCCGCGACAGGTAGTTCAAGGCGCGTGCCTTGAGCGAAGGCCCTGCCCGCTTGGGCGCCGCCGAAAGGGATTCGAAATCCTGAGGGGAGTCGCCCGCCACCTTCGCAGGACTGGTACGAACGCGCGGGTTCGGAGAAAGCGAAGCCGAATTTGAGCGCTGGCGCTGCCGGCGCTCCTGGACTTCCTCGGGGTCGGTTTCGAAGGGTTCGTCGTCGAACCCGCCCGGGTAGATCAAGCTTGGTCTTCAGGCGTGACGGAGGCTTCCGCGCTGGCTGAGCGGGGTGCAGCCGCCGCCATGGGAGCCACGCCCAGTTTTTCGCGCACCTTGTTTTCGATCTCGCGGGCAAGCTCGGGGCGCTCTTTCAGGAATTCGCGCACATTGTCCTTGCCCTGGCCGATGCGGTTGCCGTCGTAGCTGTACCAGGCGCCTGCCTTGTCCACCACGCCGGTCTGCACGCCCAGGTCGATGATCTCGCCTTCGCGGGAAATGCCGCTGCCGTACATGATGTCGAATTCGGTCTGCTTGAAGGGGGGCCACCTTGTTCTTGACGACCTTGACGCGGGTTTCGTTGCCGATCATTTCCTCGCCGCGCTTGATGGAGCCGATGCGGCGGATGTCCAGGCGCACGGACGAATAGAACTTGAGCGCGTTGCCGCCGGTGGTGGTCTCGGGGTTGCCGAACATGACGCCGATCTTCATGCGGATCTGGTTGATGAAGATGACCATGCAGTTGGCGCGCTTGATGGTGGCGGTGAGCTTGCGCAGGGCCTGGCTCATCAGGCGGGCCTGCAGGCCGGGCAAGGCGTCGCCCATGTCGCCTTCGATTTCGGCCTTGGGCGTGAGGGCCGCCACCGAGTCGATGACGATGAGGTCGACAGAACCGGAGCGTACCAGGGCTTCGGTGATTTCAAGGGCCTGTTCGCCGGTGTCGGGCTGGGAGATGAGCAGGTCGCCCAGGTTCACGCCCAGCTTCTGGGCGTACTGCACGTCCAGGGCGTGTTCGGCGTCGATGAAGGCGCAGGTGCCATTGAGCTTCTGCATTTCGGCGATGACCTGCAGGGTGAGCGTGGTCTTGCCGGAGGATTCGGGTCCATAGATTTCGATGACGCGACCGCGCGGCAGGCCGCCGACCCCCAGGGCGATGTCCAGGCCCAGCGACCCCGTGGAGACGACCTGGATGTCGTGCTCGACGCTGTCGTCGCCATAACGCATGATGGAGCCCTTGCCAAACTGCTTTTCGATCTGCGAAAGGGCGGCCGCCAGCGCTTTTGAACGTTCCGAGGCCACTGCTTTGCTGTTTTTGTCGTCCATGAAGAATCCTTGACTATGGAATTGCGCCACGATGGGCAGGCACGGCAATGTAAAACTTAAAGCCAAACTTAATTATTGCATCAAATTATACTGTATATATAACCAGATATCCACAAAAGTCGCACAACGTCCATCGTTATCCCCTAATGACCTTCGCGCAAGCCCTGTGCAACAATATAAAACAGCTTTTAAAACACGGATTTAACCAGGGACATGCGCATACTCATAGCCGAAGACGACAGTATTCTCGCCGATGGACTTTCCCGCTCCCTGCGCTACGAGGGCTATGCCGTGGACGTGGTGCACGATGGCGAGAGCGCCGACTCCGCTCTGCAACTGCAAAGTTTCGACCTGCTGATCCTGGACCTGGACCTGCCCAAGAAGCACGGCCTGGCCGTGCTGCAGTCCATACGCCAGCGCCAGGACAGCCTGCCCGTGCTCATCCTGACCGCCAGCGACACGGTGGAGCAGCGGGTGCGCGGCCTGGATCTGGGCGCGGACGATTACATGTCCAAGCCCTTCGCCCTGACCGAACTGGAGGCCCGCGTGCGCGCCCTGACGCGGCGCAGCACCGGCACCAGCAGCGCCATGCTGCACCACAAGCGCCTGAGCTTTGACCTGAAGGGCCGGGTGGCCTACATAGACAGCCAGCCCCTGGAGCTGTCGGCGCGCGAAACCAGCCTGCTGGAGATCTTCCTGTCGCGCAGCGGCCGCATGATCAGCAAGAACCAGTTCGTGGACCTGTTGTGCGAATGGGGCGAGGAAGTCACTCCCAATGCCATCGAGGTCTATATCCACCGCCTGCGCAAGAAGCTGGAGCCCAGCGGAGTGCGCATCATGACCGTACGCGGCCTGGGCTACTGCCTGGAGCCCGAGAAGCTGCGGGAAGACGCGCCCGCCTGAAGGCCGTCCATGCATTCCCAGCCCCAGTCCGCCCGCCAGGACGCCCCCGACCGGGCCGCGCGCTTCCGCAAGGCGCCGGCCAGGCCGGCGCAACGCACCCTGATCCACAAGATCATGCTGTGGATATTCGGCCCGCTGTTCCTGCTGTGGACCATAGGCATCGTCATCACCTATTTCATCGCTCAGCACATCGCCAATTCGCCCTACGACCGCACGCTGCGCGATCACCTGGACCTGCTGCGCCACGAGATCAGCCAGCAGGACGTACACGGGCGGGTCGAACTGTCCGCCTCGGCCAACACCATTCTGCGCCTGGGCAGCGACACGCCCACGCTCTGGCAGATCCGGGACGCCAACGGCGATCCCCTGGCCGGCAACGCCGCCCTGCCCCTGCCCGACAGCTGGGACTATGAAAACAATGTCCTGCGCTACCGGGACGTCGAGATGGACGGCCAGAGCCTGCGCCTGGCCTATGTCTGGGGCGGGCGGGACAGGCTGAACACGCCTTTTCTGGCCATTGTGGCCGAGACCAACCAGCATCGTTCGGTGCTGCACCGGGAGATCCTGATCGGCATGCTGACGCCCCAGTTCATCCTGGTGCCCCTGGCCGCCATGCTGGCCGGCCTGGGGCTCACGCACGGCCTGGAGCCGCTGAACCTGCTGCAGGCCCGGCTGCGGGCCCGCGCGCCCGGGGATCTCTCGCCCGTGGACCGCGACCAGGCGCCGGCGGAGATCGTGCCCCTGATCGACGCCATGAACGGGCTGCTGGAGCGCCAGGCGCAGTATTCCGCCGCGCAGCGGCGCTGCGTGGCCAATGCGGCGCATCAGTTGAAAACGCCGCTGGCCGGCATCCGGACCCAGGCGGAAGTGGCGCTGCGCGAACACGACCCCGTCCAGAGCGAAGCCAGCCTGCGCCAACTGGTGCGCGGCACCGAGCGCGCCACGCGGCTGGTCACCCAGATGCTGGCCCTGGCGCGGGCCGAAAGCGGCGATGCGCTGCGCGCGCCTCTCTCGCAGGCCATCGAGCTGAACACCCTGGCCGAACAGCACATCGCCCAATGGGTGCCGCGCGCCCTGCAGATGGGCCTGGACCTGGGCCTGGAAAGCGCCGGGCAGCCCGTGGGGCTGCCGGCAGACGGCGTGATGGCGGGCGAGCTGCTGAACAATCTGCTGGACAACGCCCTGATCTACACGCCGGCCGGCGGCTGGGTGACCGTGCGCACAGGCCGGGATCAAGAGCATGGCTGGCTGGAGATCGAGGACAACGGTCCGGGCATCGCGCCGGAACATCAGTCGCGCGTCTTCGACCGCTTCTACCGCATCATGGGCAACCAGGCCGACGGCAGCGGGCTGGGACTGGCCATCGTGCGCGAGATCGCGGACATCCATGACGCAACCATCGAGTTTCTGCCGCTGAGCGCCGGCCAGGCCAGCGGCACACGCCTGCGGGCCAGCTTCCCGCTGAACCCGCCACGGAGAGCCTGACGCATGCCGCCGACGATCGCCAGACACGCCCTGGACGCCGCGCCCCGCGCCGCCCGCGGCAAACTCGACGCCCAGGGGCGCAAAGTCATATTCGCCTCCTCGCTGGGCACCATGTTCGAGTGGTACGACTTCTACCTCTACGGCTCCATGGCCGCCATCCTGGCGCAGCATTTCTTTTCGGCGGTCAATCCGACCGCGGGCTTCATCTTCGCCCTGCTCGCCTTTGCCGCCGGCTTTGCCGTGCGTCCGTTCGGCGCCCTGTTGTTCGGCCGCATTGGCGATCGCGTGGGCCGCAAGTACACGTTCCTTGTCACCATCCTGCTAATGGGACTGTCCACTTTCCTGGTCGGCGTGCTGCCCAACTACGAAGCCATCGGCATCGCGGCCCCCATCATTCTGATCGTGCTGCGCCTGTTGCAGGGACTGGCCCTGGGCGGCGAATACGGCGGCGCCGCCACCTATGTCGCCGAGTACGCGCCCCAGCACCGGCGCGGCTTCTACACCAGCTGGATCCAGACCACGGCCTCGGTCGGCCTGCTGCTGTCGCTGGTGGTCATCATGAGCATACGCAGCGCCCTGGGCGAGGAAGCCTTCGTGGCCTGGGGCTGGCGCATCCCCTTCCTGATCTCGGTGCTGCTGCTGGGCATCTCGGTCTGGATACGCATGAACCTGGAAGAGTCGCCCGCCTTCCAGCACATCAAGGAACAAGGCGCGCTGTCCAGTGCGCCCATCAGGGAATCATTCGGGCGCTGGAAGAACCTGCGCATCGCCTTGCTGGCGCTCTTCGGCCTGGCCGCCGGCCAGGGCGTGGTCTGGTATACGGGCCAGTTCTACGCTCTGTTCTTCATCACCCAGACCCTGGGCGTGGAAGCCAACCACGCGCAGACCATGATGGCCATCGCCCTGCTGCTGGCCACGCCCCTGTTCGTGCTGTTCGGCTGGCTGTCGGACCACATCGGCCGCAAGCCCATCATCCTGGCGGGCTGCCTGCTGGCGGCGCTGACCTACTATCCCGCCTTCAAGGGCTTGGCGCACTACGCCAATCCGGCCCTGGTGCAGGCGCAGCGGCAGGCGCCGGTGACCGTCATCGCCGACCCCGCCGCCTGTTCCTTCCAGTTCAACCCTGTGGGGACGCACTCCTTCACCAGCTCCTGCGACATCGTCAAGTCCTTCATGGCCAGCCATGCCGTCAGCTACAGCAACCAGGCGGGCGCGCCCGGCCAGGTGGCGCAGGTGCGCATCGGGACGCAGACCATAGACAGCTTCGAAGGCGCGGGCCTTGCGCGCGCGGAATTCGCGCGCCAGTCCAGGGAACTGAAGGCCCAACTGACCAGCGCCATCCGCCAGCACGGCTACCCGGAGCGGGCCGACCCGGAACACGTCGACACCGTCATGCTGATCCTGCTGCTGACCTATCTGGTCGGCCTGGTGACGGCCGTCTACGGCCCCATTGCCGCCATGCTGGTGGAGATGTTTCCCATCCGCATCCGCTACACGTCCATGAGCCTGCCCTACCACATCGGCAACGGCTGGTTCGGAGGGTTCCTGCCGCCATTGTCCTTCGCCATGATCGCCGCCTCGGGCAATATCTACGACGGCCTGTGGTATCCCATCATCATCTGCCTGCTCACCGTGGCCATAGGCCTGCCCTTCGTGCGCGAAACGCGCCACAACGACATCAATGCCTGACGCGCTCCGCGGCCCGCCCAAATGCAAACACGGGTAAACGGACGAGGACGCGTCCGGGCTTCTGCGCGTACAATCAACGCTTTGCCTTGCGGCGGGGTCCGCTTCCAGCGGGCAAACCCCGGCCTTCTCTGTCCTGTCTACCTATCCTAGTGTCCATGTGGTTCAAGAATCTACGCATCTATCGCCTCTCCCCCGATTGGAAATGTTCCGCCCAGGAATTGGAAAACGCACTGGCCAAGCATCGCTTCACGCCTGGCTCCAGCCAGGAGCCGCTGAGCCTGGGCTGGGTCAGCCCGCGTGACAACGACGCCCTGGTGCATGCGGTCGAGGGCCAGTACCTGATCGCCCTGCGCGCCGAAAAGAAGCTGCTGCCGACCGCCGTCATCAACCAGGTCGCCCGCGAAAAGGCGCGCGACATCGAAGAGCAGCAAGGCTACAAGCCCGGCCGCAAGCAGATGAAGGAAATCAAGGAGCAGGTCATCACCGAGCTGATGCCGCGCGCCTTTGCCGTGTCCCGCGACACCCGCGTGTGGCTGGATACCCGCAACCACTGGCTGGCCATCGACGCGGCGGCCACCGCCAAGAGCGACGAAGTGCTGGGGCTGCTTGCCAAGAGCGTAGAGCCTTTTCCCGCCCTGCCCCTGTACACGGAGCTGTCGCCCGGCTCGGTCATGACCTCCTGGCTGATCGACAATGACCCGCCGGCCAACTTCACCATAGACCAGGACACCGAGCTGCGCTCGACCGGCGACAGCGGCGCGGCCGTGCGCTATGTCAAGCAGAGCGTGGACATCGAGGAAGTGCGCAAGCACGTGCAGGCCGGCAAGCAGTGCACGCGCCTGGCCCTGACCTGGGCCGAGCGCATCAGCTTCGTGCTGACCGACGCCCTGGACATCAAGCGCGTCAGCCCGCTGGACATCCTGCCTGAAAAACAGGATGCCACCGCCGTCAACGACGACGAGATCTTCGATGCCGACATGACGCTGATGACGGCCGAGCTGGCCAATCTGATCGCCGACCTGGTCGGCGTGCTGGGCGGCGAGCGCAAATCCTGATCCCTGCGGCGCCAGGTCAGCCCAGCTCCCGCTGGGCTGTCCGATACACGCCCGGCGTCATCCCCGTCCAATGCCGGAAAGCGCGATGAAAGGTCGCCGGCGAACTGAACTTCAGCGCATAGGCGATCTCGGCCAGCGACACTTCCCGGCGCGCCAGATAGAAAATGGCCAGGTCCCGGCGCAACTCGTCCTTGATGCCCTGGAACGACAGCCCCTCCCCGCCCAGCCTGCGTATCAGCGTACGCGGCGACATATGCAGCTTCCCGGATACTTCTTCCAGCGTGCGCCCCAGATCGGCATGCAAGAGCTCGCGCACTTTCAGGCGCAAGGCGTGCTCGCGATACGAGGTGAAGATCCAGTCGCGCGGCGCCCTCTCAAGGAACAGGCGCGCATCGGCCTGGCTGCGTTCGGGGCGGATGGGGCCCAGCTCGGCGCGAAACAGAATCTGCGAGCGCCTTGCATCGAACTGCATAGGCGCGGGGAACAGGATCGAGTAATCGGCCGCGAACGGCGGCCGCCCGAAGGCAAGCGCCACCTCCTGCACCGGAGCCTCGCGGCCGACCAGCCAGGAGACGATGCCGTGCGTCAGCTTCAGCATCAGGGCGTGCCCGAAACGGTTGACCGCGGCCCGTTCGCGGCGCGGCACCAGCATGACGCCCAGCGTCTGGCCCGATTGGACCAGGCTCAGGCTGTAGTCGTCCAGCAGCAGATTCCAGAACTGCGTGAAGCGATATAGCGCCACGTCGATGGCCGGCGCATCCCGGACAGCCCGCACGATGTACTTCAAGGACCCCGAACGGATGGGCCGGCTCCACAAGCCCATCATCTCATCGCCCGTGGCCCGCGCGCCCTCCTGATAAAGACGCACCAGCTGGTCGCGGGTCAGCCGGGAAACAGGCCGGTCCATGAAATCCTTGACGATGCCGGCCTGTCTCAGGCAATGATCCAGGACAGGCTCGGCGCACACGGCCCGCAAACTGGACAACCAATCCTGCACCAGATCCAGCGACACCGTCGCGGCGCTCACGTCCGCGGCATCGGCGCTGCCGACGACCATCATGTCCATGTCTCTCCCAAACAGAATATTGTCAGTTTTTGCATATGCAGCGTCGCAATTGGCAATTGGGCTCGTTAGCGAAGCAGCCTATGCTCCAACCATACAACAAGGAGACCTTGCCATGGCGCCAGCCGCAAACATGATGCGCATGCCCTTGCTCATCAGCTCCATTCTCACACATGCCGCAGAAAACAACCCCGCCCAGGAAATCATCACGGCCCTGGACCAGGGCGAACTGCATGTCTGCACGTATCGGGAATTCGCGCAACGGGTCCAGGCGCTGGCGCGGGGCATGGCGCTGCGGGGCCTGGAACCAGGCGACCGCGTGGCGACATTGGCATGGAATACCTGCCGCCACCTGGAAATCTACTATGCCACGGCCGGCATGGGCGCCATCTGCCACACCGTCAATCCCCGTCTGACGCGCGAGCAGATTGCCTTCATCATCAACGACGCCCAGGATGCGGCGCTGTTCTACGACGATCATTTCAGCGAGCTGGCGGCCTACCTGCAGGAACGCTGCCCCAGCGTCCGGCACTGGGTGCGCATGGGCGCCGCCCGCCAGGACGCGCCGGACGAGGACTATGAAACCTGGCTGGCCCAGGACGCCGCCGGGTTCCAGTGGCCCGAATTCGACGAGAACACCGCCTGCGGCCTGTGCTACACCTCCGGCACCACCGGGGAGCCCAAAGGCGCGCTGTACTCGCACCGCTCCACCGTGCTGCATGCCTATGCGTCATGCCATCCCAACGCGCTGTCCATCTCCGGCAACGATACCGTCATGCCGCTGGTGCCGATGTTTCACGTCAATGCCTGGGGCCTGCCCTATTCCGCCCTGCTGTCCGGCGCCCGGATCGTGCTGCCCGGCGCCGGCATGCAGGGCAATCGCCTGTACGAACTGTGCGAGCGCACCGGCGTCACCCTGTCGGCGGGCGTGCCCACGGTATGGAAGAACGTGCTCGACCACGTCCAGGAGAAGGGTCTGGCATTCAGCACGCTGCGGCGCATCGTGATCGGCGGCGCCGCCTGCCCGCCCCACATGATCGCTTCCTTTGCGCAACGCAAGGTGGCGGTGCGCCACGCATGGGGCATGACCGAGACCTCCCCCCTGGGGACGGTCTGCCAACTGCTGCCCCGGCACGAAGCGCTGCCCGACGAGGAAAAACAGCACATGCTGACCTCCCAGGGGCGGGCGCTCTTTGGCGTGCGCTTCAAGATCGTCGACGACCAGGGACGCAAGCTGCCGCATGACGGCCACAGCACCGGGCATCTTATGGTTCAGGGCAACTGGGTCATCGCGCGCTACTACGGAAAGATGCAGGACGCGACCGAGGACGGCTGGTTCCGCACCGGCGACGTGGGCTCCATCGATGCGGACGGTTACCTGCGCATCACGGACAGGAGCAAGGATGTCATCAAATCGGGCGGCGAATGGATCTCGTCCATCGAGATCGAGAACATCGCGATGGAAGAACCGCGGATCGAGCTGGCGGCCTGCGTCGCGGACGCGGATGAAAAATGGGGCGAACGCCCTGTCCTGTTCGTGGTTCCGAAACCGAGCGCCGGGCTGAGCGAAGCCCACGTGCTCGCACGCTACGAAGGGCGGGTCGCCAAGTGGTCCTGCCCGGATCGGGTCGTATTCATCGACGAGATGCCCATGACCGCCACGGGAAAAATCCAGAAATCCGCGCTGCGCCAATGGCTGGCGGACAAAGCCGCGCCGCGCTAGCGCCTGTCGGCGCGCACCCTTTCCCCATTCTAGGAGTTTGATTATGGCAGCACCCTTCCTGCTCACGACCGAGCTGGACGACATCGGTATCGTCACGCTGAACAAGGCGCACAAGCGCAACGCGCTGGACGAAGAAGCCATCGCCGAAATCGACGCGTACTTTTCCAACGTGCCCGAGCACATACGGGTCATTCTGATGAAGGCGCAGGGCGATCATTTCTGCGCCGGCCTGGACCTTAAGGAACACCACGACAAGGCGCGCAGCGCCGTCGATTTCCTGCGCGTCTGCCAGGGCTGGCACCGCGCCTTCGACAAGATCCAGCACGGAGGCATTCCCGTGATCGCCTGCCTGCAGGGCGCCGTCGTGGGCGGCGGCCTGGAGCTGGCCAGCGCCGCACACGTGCGGGTCGCCGACAAGAGCACCTTCTTCGCCTTGCCTGAAGGCACGCGCGGCATCTTCACCGGCGGAGGCGCCACGGTGCGCACCGCCAAGATCATCTCGGCCAACCGCATGGTGGAGCTGATGCTGACCGGCCGGGTGCTGGACGCGCACGAAGGCGAGCGCCTGGGCCTGGCCCACTACGTCTGCAACACCGAGGCCAACCCCAAGTCCGCGTACGAGCTCGGCCTGGAGCTCGCGCAGCGCATTGCCGGCAATGCGGTCCTGTCGAACTACGCCATCGTCAGTTCGATCAGCCGCATTGGCGACATGGCCGCCACCGAAGGGCTTTT
Organism: Alcaligenes sp. Marseille-Q7550; assembly: GCF_965112015.1. Classification (NCBI taxonomy): domain Bacteria; kingdom Pseudomonadati; phylum Pseudomonadota; class Betaproteobacteria; order Burkholderiales; family Alcaligenaceae; genus Alcaligenes; species Alcaligenes sp. Marseille-Q7550. Next base: position 65,544 of record NZ_CBCOPU010000003.1, on the reverse strand, counting down.
CACTGAGGGCCTGATGGCGGCCGTTGTACAGACCGGGCGGGACGTGCAGGAGCGCCTGGGCGAGTTCGTGAACAAGAAAGCCCATAAAGTGAGGCCGACCTCCTGATTGCAGGCCGGGCGGACATGGGCGACCAACAGAACAAGGACGGAGACAAACCATGCTGTCGAACGAAGAAATCTGCCGGCGCCTGTCCGGCCTGCCCGAGTACGAACGGCTCAAGTCGCAGCGCCGGCGCCTGGCGTTTGCCTGCGCCGGCCTTTGCCTAGGCCTGCGCGCCGGCTTCATCCTGGCCGCCGTACTCTGGCCCGCCGCGCTGGCGCACCCGCTCAACGACCAGGGGACCGTCACCAGCGGGCTGCTGTACGCCGTTGGGCTGATCCTGCTGTCCTGGCTGCTGACGGGCGCCTACATCCACGTGGCCAATTCGCGCTTCGATCCCATGCGCGATCGCCTGCTGGCACAGGTGCGGCCATGAACACGCAAGCCATCCTGATCTTCGCCGGCTTCGTGCTGGTCACCCTGGGGATCACCTACTGGGCCTCGCTCAGGACCCGCTCCAGCTCCGACTTCTACACCGCGGGCGGCGGCATCACGGGCACCCAGAACGGGCTGGCCATCGTGGGCGACTACATGTCCGCCGCCACGCTGCTGGGCATCTCCTCCCTGGCATTCTCCAACGGGTTCGACTCCCTGATCTATGCCGTGTGCGCCTTCATGGGCTGGCCCATCGTCATGTTCCTGATCGCCGAACGGCTGCGCAACCTGGGCCGCTACACGCTCAGCGACATCGTCTCCTACCGGCTCGATGAACGCAGCACCCGGATATTCACCGCGATCAGTTCGCTGACGGTGGTCCTGTTCTATCTGATCGTGCAGATGGTGGGCGCGGGCCAGCTGGTGCAGTTGCTGTTCGGCATCGATTATTCCTACGCCGTCATCGCGGTGGGCCTGCTGATGATGGTCTACGTCGTGCTCGGCGGCATGGTCGCCACGACCTGGGTGCAGATCATCAAGGCCGTGCTGATGCTGGGCAATGGCGTACTGATGGCCGTGCTGGCGCTGGGCTACTTCGACTTCGACTTTTCCGCCCTGGTGGCGGCCGCCTCGGAGCGGCACCCGGCCGGCGAAGCCATGAAGGGCCCCTGGAAGCTGATGGCGGACCCGTTCTCGGGCTTCTCGCTGGCCGTATCGCTGGTATTCGGCATTGCCGGCCTGCCCCACATCATGATGCTCTTCTTCACCGTGCCCGACGCGCGCGCAGCCCGTCAATCGGTATTCGTGGCGACGGGACTGATGGGCGTGTTCTTCGTGCTCATCTGTTTCCTGGGCCTGAGCGCCATGGCGATCCTGCCCGACTATCCCGCATTCTACGTCGACGGCAAGGTGGGCGGCCCCGTGCTGGGCGGCTCGAACATGCCCATCATGCACTTGGCCACGGCGCTGGGCGGCAACCTGCTGTTCGGCCTGCTGGCCGCGGTATCCTTCGCCACGATTCTCGCCGTGGTCAGCGGCCTGACGCTGGCGGGGGCTTCGGCCGCGGCGCACGACCTGTACGCCAAGGTGCTGCGGCGCGGCAATGTGTCCGCCGCGCAGGCCATGCTCGTGAACCGCCTGGCTTCGATCGGCATAGGGCTGGTCGCCATCGTCCTTGGCTTGCTGTTCCGCGACCAGAATGTGGCTTTTCTGGTGGCCCTGGCGTTCAGCATCGCGGCCTCCGCCAATTTTCCCGTGCTGCTCATGTCCATGTACTGGCGCGGGTTGACCACGCGCGGCGCGCTGGCCGGCGGCCTGGCGGGGCTGGGCGTGGCCCTGGCGCTGGTGATCCTGTCGCCCGCCGTCTGGGTGCGCATCTTCGGATTTTCCGCCGCCGTGTTCCCGTACGACTATCCGACGCTGATCTCCATGCCCCTGGCCTTTCTGACCATCGTGGCGGTGTCCGCCGCGGATCGCAGCCGCCGCGCCGCGCAGGACCGCGCCGGCTTCCCGGCGCAGGAAGCCCGGGCCGAGACGGCGGTCGGCATCGCGGCCGCTTCCCACTGAACCGGGCGGCCCCCTGCGGGCCGCCGCCCTTTTTGTTGCAACCCACCTGAGCAGGAGAGCTTCACCATGACAGACCCCAAGGTCCAGGAGATCGCCCACTACATCGGCGGCAGCCTCCAGGCCGGCGCCGGCGCCCGGACGCAGCCCATCTACAATCCCGCGAGCGGCCGGGTCGCCGGCCACGTGAGACTGGCCGACGCACAGGATGTCGACGATGCCGTCGCCTGCGCCAGGGCGGCCTTCCCCGCCTGGTCTGACATCCCGCCCGTGCGTCGCGCCCGCGTGCTGTTCAGATTCCTTGCCCTGCTGAACGAGCACAAGGACGCGCTGGCGGCGCTGATCACGGCCGAGCATGGCAAGGTCTTCTCCGACGCGCAGGGCGAGGTGACCCGCGGCATAGAGATTGTCGAATTCGCCTGCGGCATTCCGCAGCTCCTGAAAGGCGACTACACCGATCAGGTCAGCACGGGCATCGACAACTGGGCCCTGCGCCAGCCGCTAGGCGTGGTCGCCGGCATTACGCCCTTCAACTTTCCGGTCATGGTGCCCATGTGGATGTTTCCCGTGGCCATCGCGGCCGGCAACTGCTTCGTGCTCAAGCCCAGTCCCATAGACCCCAGCCCCAGCCTGTTCATCGCCGAGCTGCTCAAGCAGGCCGGCCTGCCCGACGGCGTGTTCAACGTCGTGCAAGGCGACAAGGAAGCAGTGGACGCCCTGGTCGAACATCCGGACGTGCAGGCCGTGTCCTTCGTCGGCTCCACGCCGATCGCCCAGCGCCTGTATGAAAAGGGCGCCGCCCGCGGCAAGCGCATCCAGGCCCTGGGAGGCGCCAAGAACCACCTGGTCGTGATGCCCGACGCCGGCCTGGATCTGGCGGTCGACGCCTTGGTCGGCGCGGCATACGGCTCGGCCGGCGAACGCTGCATGGCGGTGTCGGTCGCCGTGCTGGTGGGCGAGGCCGCCGATCGCATTCTCCCGGCCCTGGAATCACGCACCCGCGCCTTGAAAATCCGCAACGGCATGGATCCGCAGGCCGAGATGGGCCCCATCGTCACCCCGCAGGCGCATGCGCGCATCACCGAGCACATCGCCCAGGGCGTGCGCGAAGGCGCGCTGCTGCGGGTCGACGGCAGGGCTTTTGACGGCGCCCTGGCCGGCGAGGGTTGCCGGGACGGCTTCTGGCTGGGCGGCACCCTCTTCGATCATGTCACGCCCGACATGAGCATCTACAAGGAAGAGATCTTCGGGCCGGTCCTGTGCTGCGTGCGCGTGCCCGATCTGGCCGCCGCCATACAGTTGATCAACCGGCATGAATTCGGCAACGGCGTGGCCTGCTTCACGAGTGACGGCAATGTGGCGCGCGAGTTCGGCCGGCGCATCCAGGTGGGCATGGTAGGCATCAATGTGCCCATCCCCGTGCCCATGGCCTGGCACGGCTTCGGCGGCTGGAAGAAAAGCCTGTTCGGCGACATGCACGCCTATGGCGAGGAAGGCGTGCGCTTCTACACGCGGCAGAAGTCCATCATGCAGCGCTGGCCCGAAAGCATGGCCAAAGGAGCGGAATTCGTCATGCCTACGGCCAAGTAAGCAAAACGGCCCGCCGCGCCATGGCGGGCGCGGGGGGCCGCAGCCGCGGCGGCGCGTCAGTACATGCCGTGGAAGACCGCGTCGTCGGGGCCGACGTGCGAAGGCGGACTCCAGGTGACATCGCGCATGGAATGCTGCACCAGGGTCTCCACGCCCAGCAACACGGCGAAGATGGCCATGCGCACCGGGATGCCATTGTCGGCCTGGCGGAAGATGGCCAGGCGCGGATCATGGTTCAGGTCCACGCTCAGGTCATGCGCGCCTTCACGGCTGTCGCGCGGCAGCGGATGCATGACGATCACGTCGGGCCCGCAGCACTGGTCGATGATGGCCTTGTTGACCTGGAAATCCGCGGTGTAGCTGTCGCCCTGGCCTTCCGCGAAACGCTCCTTCTGCACGCGGGTGGCGTAGATCACGTCCACGCCAGGCAGACCTTTTTCCAGGGAATGCGTCTGTTCGATCACGTGCTTGCCCTGCTTGGCCACCTGCTGCACGATGTCCTCGGGCATTTCCAGGCCGGGGGGCGAGATCAGGGTGAACTTCAGGCCGCGGTACATGCCCAGCAGCTTGATCAGGGAATGTACCGTGCGGCCGTATTTCAGGTCGCCCACCATGGCGATGTGCGCGCCGTCCAACAGCTTGCCCAGGCGGGAAAACTCGGTGCTGATGGTGTAGAGGTCCAGCAGGGCCTGGCTGGGGTGCTCCCCGGCGCCGTCGCCGCCGTTGACCACGGGGATGTTGGTGGCGCGGGCGAATTCGGCCACCGAGCCTTGCTCGGGGTGGCGGATCACCATGGCGTCCACATAGCCGCTCATCACGCGGCTGGTGTCATAGATGGATTCGCCCTTGGCCATGGACGAGAACGTGAAGCCGGTAGTGTCGCAGACAGAGCCGCCAAGACGGCAGAAAGCGGCGCCGAAGCTGACGCGGGTGCGGGTCGAGGCCTCGAAGAACAGGTTGCCCAGCACGGCGCCTTCCAGCACGCGCGACACTTTCTGGCGGCGCGCGATGGGCTGCATGATGTCGGCCAGGCTGCACAGCTCTTCCACGGTTTCGCGCGTGAACTGGTCCACCGACAGCAACTGGTGCTTGCCGCCGACGGCGATACGGTCACGCAGCGGACCGGACTGTGCGCTCTGCGCATATTTATTGAGCAGGGCTTCGTTTTCCACGATTTCCGTCACGAAGCGCTGCACCACTTCCGGCATGGCCCGCGACTCCAGCGAGCCTTCCGGCAACAGCCATGTATCCAGGGCGCGCCGCTTGACGCCGATGCGGGCGGCGAATACGTCGCGGGTCAGGTTCAGGCGACGCATCGCATCGCGCAAAAATACTTGTTGGGAAACGGCCATGTGGAGTGCTCGCTATATTAATATACGCAATGCGTATATTTTAAAACCGGGAGCAGCAAAATAGCGAGCAGGAAAACAGGCAATTAGAAAAAATACAACGCAAGCCCGACAAGCAGGCCGGCCAAGAGCTCGTGGAGCCGGCGGCAAGGCTCAGAGACGCAGTTCCTGCGGGAAAATCTGAGGCATGCCGAAATCGGGAATCGCGGCGCTGTCCTCGTCCTGAGGAGCTGAATCGACCCAATCGCTATGCTGGTACGCAAAGCTGGCCACCCCCAGCGTGCCCCACAACCCCAGCAGGAACACCGCCAGGCTCAGCGCCAGGAAGAAGGCGGAACAGAATGCGGGAATCCAGGCCCAGCGCCGTCCGGTCGAGGACATCCGCCAGGCGGCCGTCCAGTGGCTCCAGCACAAGGCCAGGAAGGCGGAGACCAGGCCCATCATGAACACCGCCAGCGGAATGCGCAGCCACTCGGGCATGAAGACGGAATTGACCACGCCGCTGGCCATCAGCATGATGGTCAGCAGCGCGACGCCGTGCATGGTCGCCAGCACCCGGAACGAAAGCACATAAAAGGCCACGTTGCTGGGGATGGCTGGCTTCATGACGACGGTTTAATTGCTTTTCTGATTGGTGGTCGGCGTGGCCTGAGGCCCGGCGATGGCGCGCGCAGCGGCCATGGCGTTGGCTTCCGTACCCACCATGAAGATCAGGCGGCCGTCCTTGACGGGCGAGCTGTAGCTGGGAGCGGCCAGCATGGTGTCGCCCACCACCAGCGCCAGGCGCTTCCTGGGGTTCTGGGTGGTGACCTGCAGCAGGCGCTGTGCCGCCTCGGGAGTCAGGTTCAGAGCCAGCAGGCCTTCCTTGCTGTCGTTGGTGCCCGCCTGCACGCCGGTCAGGTCGTCGCGCACGATGATGGCGCGCGGATTCACATAAAGGGCGCCATTGGGCTGTACGTCCACGCGGGCCCAGCCGCTCTGGGGCTGCGTGTCCGCCAGGAAGACCTGGACGGGAGCGACCTGCTGCTGCGCGCCGGAAGGCTGGGCGCCGCCGGTCTGGCCGGCCTGGGCGGCCGTGGAGGGGGTCTGCGCCGCCGTGGTGCTGGACGAGCCGGCTTGGTCAGCGGGTTTTTGCTGGACAGTCTGGCAAGCGGCCAGCGCCACCAGGCCGATAGGCGCCAGGAATCGGGCAAGCGTGCGTAAAGTCATCATTCTGAAGGTCCCCCCTCTTTGCAAAAATTCAACATGACTTGCAGTGTAGCAGTCATGTAACAGTGAAAGCGGTTAATCTTTGTTAAGCCTGCCCGGCAGGGCGCCGCGCACCTGCACGCGCACCTGGTCCCGCAGCTTGCCCTGTCCGTCCTTGAGCTCGATGCGGACATTGCCCGGCCTCAGCGGCAGGCGCGCCTGGCTCCCTCGCGCGACCTCGCGGCCGTCCACCCACCAGGCCAGCGGCAGGGCGTCGCTGCCCTGCCCCTGCGCCAACAGGCGCATCTGCTGGTTCTGCGGCGGAATATCCGGATCCAGGGCCAGGATGGTGCCGTCGACCGGCTCGGCAATGCGCAGCGGCCCGGCATAGGCCTGGCCCGCATTGGCCAGCTCTATCACGTCGGTCTGCGTCCCTTCCAGGAAGTATTCGCGTCGCTGCGCCTCCACCGCCGGCTCGTAACGGATGTCACGGACCGCCACGCCTTCGGGCATGGCCGGCGGACGGCTGGGCCGGCCGCGGTTCAAGGCCGCCATGACCTCATGCCAGATGGGCGCCGCGCCGCTGACTCCGGACACGTCCTGCATGCTTTCGCCCGCGCTGTTGCCCACCCACACGCCCACCGTGTAGTCCTGCGACCACCCCATGGCCCAGTTGTCGCGCATGTCCTTGCTGGTGCCGGTCTTGGCCGCCGACCAGAAAGGGGTGCTCAAGGCGCTGTCCAGTCCAAAAGTCATCACTCGGGCCTGCCGGTCGGACAGCATGTCGCCCACGATCCAGGCGGCAGCGGGCTCCATCACGGGCCTGAGCTGGGCCGGCGGCGCATCCAGCCGTGTACGAACCTCCTGGGCCCGCCCCTGGTTGGCCAGGACGCGATATGCATTGGTCAATTGCAACAAAGTGACATCAGCGCTGCCCAGCGCCAGGCTGTAGCCGTAATAATCGCCCTCCTGGCGCAGGTCCATCCCCAGGTCCCGCAGGCGCTGCACCAGCGCTTGCGGCCCCAGCAAGGTCAGCACGCGGACCGCGGGGATATTCAGCGAGGACCCGAGCGCGGTGCGCGCGCTGGTCCAGCCGACGAATTGCTTGTCGTAATTCTGCGGTATGTAGAGCCCGTTGCCGGTAGGCAGATTCAAGGCCGAGTCCTGCAGCAGCGAGGCGGCCGTCAGCATGCGCCTTTCAATGGCCAGTTCGTACAGGAACGGCTTGAGGGTGGAGCCCGCCTGGCGCAGCGAGCGGGCGTGGTCCACCTGATCGGCCTGCGACAGATCGCCGCTGGAACCCAGATACGCCAGCACCTGCCCGCTGCGATTGTCCAGCACGACCACGGCGGCGTCGCGCACGCGCGCGGTGCGCAGGTCAAGCAGATGACGCCGCACGCTGGCCGCCACCAGGGCCTGCAGGCGCGCATCCAGCGTGGTGCGCAAGCTGTCGCCCGCCTGCAGGTCCTTGTCCTGCTCGATGACCCAGCGGGCGAAGTGAGGCGCCTGGTCCGCCTGCCCGAAAGGAGGCTGGGCGGCGCGCCGCAGCGCCACCGTCACCAGATTGCCCAGGCCGCGGCATTCCTGGCCGCGCCCCATGTCCTGCAAAGTCATGCAGGCGCGCCGCTCCACGGTGAGCGCCGAGGCATTGGGACCGCGCAGCAGCACGGCGGCGATGGCCGATTCGCGCACATCCAGCGCCGCCGCCTGTTTCTGGAACAAGGTGCGCGACAAGGCATCCACGCCGACCAGTTCGCCGCGAAACGCCACGCGGTTCAAATAGGCTTCGAGGATCTGCGGCTTGCTCCAACTGTCTTCCAGGGACTGCGCCGCCACCACCTGGTCCAGCTTCTGCCACAGGGAACGGCCGCCTCGACCGGCCGCCAGGTCCTGGTCCAGCAGACCGGCCAACTGCATCGTGATGGTTGAGGCGCCGCGGGCCCGGCCCGATACCAGCCCCTCCCAGGCCGCCGACCCGACAGACCACCAGTCCACTCCGCCGTGCGACTCGAAGCGGCGGTCTTCGGACACCAGCACGGCGCGCTGCAAGGCCGGGGATATATGCTCCAGGTCCACCCATTGCCCGCGCCGCTGCCTGAAATCCCGCCGCACGCTCTGCAGCAGCACGCCGTGGCGGTCCAGGACCTGGATGTCGGAAGAGCGGTGCGCCTGGCGCACCTGCTCATAGGAGGGCAGCGCCGCCGCCGGGCCGGCCAGCAAGGCCAGGCCCAGCAGCAGGGCGCTGTGTTCACGGCGCAGGCGCATCCACCACATCCAGCGTGCCGGCATTGGGCCAGACGGCGAAGACATCAGGCTCGTACAGCGCCTCCACCCGCGTGGCCGGCAGCACGAACTGGCCGACCGTGTTCAGGCGCACCGTGTATTCCACCGTGGTGGTGCCTTCCGGGAAGCGCTCGTAGTAGGCGCGATAGCCGTCGAAGCGGCGCTCCACGAAGGCGGGCCAGGCCACGCCTTCGTTGCGCTCGCCTTCGGTCGCCAGTGCCGAGTCGCGTCCCAGGCCGCTGCCCAGGATGGTGGCGCCGGCCGGGATGGGATCGGATACCACCACCCAGCTTGCCGGCCCCTGGGCCTTGACCGTCAGGGTGATGCGGGCAATGTCGCCGCGGCTCCAGACGCCGGGCTTGGCCTGCTCGACCGCCTTCATGCTGCGCTCCACGCTCAGCCCGGCCGCAATGGGCTTGTCCACCGGCACGGCGGCCAGCGAACGCACGTCCACCCAGGCCTTGCCCTCGCCCATCAGCTCGACGCTCAGGTCATCGGCTTCGGGACCGCGCCAGGGCACATCGATCCGGGTCGAGCGCACGCCCTGGCGATTGGGCGTCAAGGCGTCCCAATCCACGACCTGGGCGCTTTCCGACCCCAGGATCACCATGGACTGGCCATGGACAGGATGTTCGTAATGGCGGCTGAACTGCTCGATCGCCAGCCCGGCCAGCAGATTCTCCGTGGTCATGCCCCAGGCGCCGCGCCGCTGCTCCAGCAGCAGCCCCTGCGCCAGGCGCGGCATGTCCTCGGCCCAGTCAGGCTGACCGCTCATCTGCATCATCAGGCGGGCCTGGTTGGTGACGCGGCTGCTCATCGTCCAGGGATCGCCGTTGAGGCGATCCTCGCCGAAGACCAGACGCGTGCCGCGGCTGACCAGGCGCGCCTGGATCAGGTCCAGGGCCTGCCGGCGGGTCTGCTCGGCCTGCTTGATGCCGGGCAGGCGCTGCGTCAGGTCCACCCAGGCAAGCAGGGTTTCGGTCGGCCAGCTCTGCAGATTGGGTTCGACCGAGTCGACCATGTTGACGCGCGCCATGCCATAGCGGGCCAGGATGGAGGTCAGGCGGACCAGCTCGATGTCCCGATCCTGACGGGAGGCCTTGCGCGAGTCCTGCAGACGGCCGTTGACCGCATTCTGCAGACCTTGCAGCATCTCATGTCGATACACCTCGGGAATGGCGAAGTTCAGGCCCTGAGCCTGCGCCATGTCGCTGATTTCCAGGATGTAGGCCGTCAGGACGCGACTGCCGGAGGCGTAGGGGCTTGGGAAATAGCGCAGCAGTCCGTCCTGGGTGATGTAGGACGGGATGCGCTGCATCAGGGCCGCCCAATCCTGCTCGGCGCGCAGGCCCAGCGAACGCGAAGCCAGCTGCTCGAAGCAGGTGTAAGGGTAGCGCTCGAACCAGGCGCGCACGCCTTCCAGCCCTCCGCCCAGCGAGGAGCGGAACAGCATCTGCAGACCGCCCTGGATGCGGCCCTGCTCGTCGCGCAAGGCGCCGGCCGGCGCCTGCACCGGCAAAGTCAGGGCCTGTTCGGCCGAAACGGCGGCCAGCGTGGCCTGCTGGACCGACACCTGCGTGGCGGGGAAGATTTCCTGCTTGATGGCCAGGCGATCCTGGGCGGGCCGGGTCGCGCCCGGCTGGCCCAGCTCGCGGGCCTGGACTGTCCAGCCCAGGATGTGCGAAGGCGCCGTGCCGCTGGAGGCGGGTACCGTCATGGGCCAGGATACGAGGGCCGCCGAACCGGAAGCCAGCTCGATGGTCTTGGCCGGCAGGCTGGCGCCCGGCAGCCCGGCTCCATCATATTGGGCCTGCAGCTCCACCTTCATGGCGCGCGGGCTGCTGTTGCGCACCGTGACCTGCGCCTCGTAGCGATCCCCCTCGCGGGCGATGGCCGGCAAGGCCGAAATGATCTGCAGGTCCTGCGTGGTCCCCATCTCGGCCGAGCCGGTGCCGAAGCGTTTGCCGCCCAGGTCGGCGACGGCCACGATGCGGTACCGCGTCAAGGCGTCCTTCAGCGGCACCGTGACGGTGGCGCGGCCCTGCTCATCCAGTTCCACATTGCCTTTCCAGAGCAGCAAGGTGTCCAGCAGCTCGCGGGTCGGGCTCTTGCCGCCGCCCCCGCCGGCCGGGACCGCCTTGCGGCCATAGTGCCGGCGTCCCACGATCTCGGACTGCGCCGTGGCTGTCAGCACGTTGTAGTTGCGCAAAGCGCGCATGGCGCCCAGCAGGTCCCACGACCCGTTGGGGCTCAGCTCCAGCAAGGCCTGATCCACCGCGGCCAGTGCGACGGAGGCCCCGGCAGCCGGAGCGCCATCCTTGCCCAGCACCTGGATGTCCACCTTGGCCTGCTCGCGGATCGCGTACTGCGAGCGGTCCGTGCTCACCTTCACGTCCAGGGCGTCCTGCTGACTGGTGACCTCGATGCCCGCCAGGCCGAAACGATAGGTCGGCTTGGACAGGTCCACCGAGGTGGTCGGCGCCACGAACTCGCCGCCGCCTTCCGAATAGGCCTTGTACCAGTTCAACGGCTGGCTCCAGCCCCAGGTGAAGAAGGAATACCAGGGCACTTCGCGCAGGCGGCCGCGCAGGACCAGCACCGACACATAGACATTGGGTCCCCATTCGGGCTTGATGTCCACGCTGACCGTGGGATTCTCGCCCTCCAGCTGGACCACGCGGGCCTGCAGCACGCCTTCACGCTCCACGGAGACCAGCGCCGTGGCCTCGCGGAACGGCATGCGGACCTGGAACTGGGCCTGCTCGCCGGGCTCCCAGCTCTTGCGGGCCGGGATCACATCGATGCGGTCGTCGTTCTGGCCGCCGAACCACAATTCGCCCGAGCCGCTGACCCAGACGCTGCTGGCGGCCACGGACTCGCGGCCCTGGGCGTCGCTGGCGACGGCGCGCAGCTCGACCTGTCCGCCCTTCTCCAGCTTGACCTCGCACTGCAGCAGGCCGCGCTCGTCGCTGCGGCCCTTGCACAGCGTACCCAGGTCCTGACGCTCCTCCTGATTGTCGTAGCTGTAGAAGCCGCCCACCATGCGCTTGCGGGTGGAGTAGCGCACCACGTTGGCCGCATCCACGCGTACCGCGGCATCCTTCACGGGCTTGCCGTCGGGGCTGAGCGCCAGCACCGTCAGCGTCGTGCTGGAGCCGGCCTTCAGCCAGCTGCCGGCGCGCAGTCCGGCCACCACGTCGGCCGGCCATACCGGCACGGTCTGCATCAATGTCTGGATTTCGCCATTGGGATCGGCGAAGGTCGCTTCCACCACGAACTCGGAAGGCTGTTTCACCGCCGGCAGTTCCTTGAGTTCCGCCCGCAGGCCGCCCTGGGCGTCAAGCTGGAAGCGTTTCTTGTTCAGGAACACGCGCGGCTCGGAGGACGCACTGTCGCCCTCGTCCGGTGCGGCAAAGGTGAAATCATCGTAGGCGCTGAACGAAGGCGCGCGGGTGCGCACCACGCCGGAAAGCTGCACGGGCAGGAAGTCGGCCGGGCCTCCGGACAGGTACTGCAACTGCATGTCCGCCTGCATGGATTCGGGCCGCACCAGATAGGGATGCGCCTGCCCGTCGCTCAATTTGAGCGAGCCGCCCAGCACGGGCAGCTTGAATTCCTCGACGCGGAACTCGCCGAAGGAAAAATACTGATCGTCGCCCTGCGTGGACAGGGTGTATACGCCCAGCTCCGCGTCCTTGGGGATCTTCCAGTCATTCAGGGCGAACGTGCTGCCGGCGGCCGTAGTGTGCCACTTCAAGGGCAGCTCGATCCGCTTGCCCGTGCCCTGGTGCTCCAGGACCATGGTGCTGGGGTAGCGGTCGGGCGCGGCGAAACCGGAGCGCACGCGATCAGTCAGATAGTGTTTCATGTGCACCACTTCGCCGGCGCGGAACAGGTTGCGGTCCAGCACGGTGTGGGCCACCATGCCGTCGCGGCTGCCCCAGGCGTAAGGCACATTGAAACGCCAAGGCTCGATGCCCGAATTCCAGTCGCTGAACGCGAAGCTGAAATCGTCCTTGCCGCGGGCCATGGGATTGTCCTTGTCGATGCGAGCCGTCACGTACAGGCCGGAGAGTTGGCTGTCATCACAGTAATCCACGGCCGCCACAGGCTGGGGATGGTGGAACAGCCCGTTCTCGTCAGTCCGGCCCTCCACCAGCTCTTCGCCGCGGCAGTTCATGACGCGCACCAGCGCGCCTGGCACGACCTTGGCGTCATCCAGGGTCGTGACCCAGACCATCAGGTCATCGCCCCCTTTCTTGATATGCACGCCCAGGTTGGTGACCAGGGCCGAGGTGCGCACATACATGGTCTTGCCCGATTCCAGCAGGGATGCGCCCAGCCGCGGCGAGGCCACTTCCAGCACGTGAAAGCCAGGCTCGCGCAGCGGCACGCCGACCAGTTCGAAAGGACGCTCGCCCTTCTGGTCCATGCCGGGCAAGGTCAGTTGCTGAACCTTCTGGCCCTTGAGCAAGGATTCGCCGCGCAGGTCCAGCATGCCATTCTCGTCAACGGGGCCGTTGACCTTGTAGCCGTTCCCCATGAGGGTCCTCAGGCGTTCGGCCTGGATATTCCAGCCGTAGTCCAGCTGGCGCAGGCGCGCATACCACTCCAGCACCTGCTTGTCGTCGCGCAGCACCATGTCGCCCACCTGACCGGCCGACACCACCATGTCCTGCGTGACCAGGTTGGGCTCCACATTGCGCAGGCTCAAGCCCAGGGCCGGCGGATCCGAATCGTCCGAGCCTTCGTACGAAGCATGGCCGAAACGCTCCACGATGCCGAACGGCTCCACGGCGAACTTGACCAGCGGCGGATACGTGCCGGTGCGCACGCCCTGCGTCAGCAGCTCCGGATTGCTCAGGCTGCGGCCGGCATCGTCCTTCAGGCCGGACGGAGCCACGATCTGCAACTGCGCGTTCTCGGGAAACGGCCCTTCGAAACGCACCGTATCGCTCGCGCCGCGATCCTGCCAGCCCTCGCCCTCGTCGGATGCGGGCTTCCATTCCTGCGAGCCCGCCTTCAGGCGGAACTGGGACAGTTGTTCATACTCCACGGCCGAGGAGAACTGCACGCTCAGGCTGCCTACCGGAGTGCAGGGAGCGTCCGCGCGTTCGCGCAGGCAGGACAGCGACGCGCTGAACGCCGGGCGCACCGAGAAATCAAAGGCATAGCGATCCGAACTGGGCACGCCCTTGCGATTGGCGATCTTGGTCAGGATGCCGGGATCCAGCACCACCGACACGTCGGCGCCCGCCGGCAAGGTGCGCGCGCACTGCACGGCCTGGTAGCGCTCGTCCACCTCGTCCACGTAGTATTCGGACTTGATCAAGGCGTCGCGCTGGGCCGCATCCAGCGTCTTCAGGGGAATGCGCTCGCCTATGCCTTCCACGCGGCAATAGCCGTGCTTGACCAGCGAGGCGGCATCCACGGGAGCCGTGAAGCTGAACAGGAAGGCCTGGTCTTCGGAGATGGTCGAATAGTACGGGCGGTTGCTGTCCAGAACGGGGCCGCCGGAGTTGAAGCGGTACTGCGCCGGGCCGCTGATGGCCTCGCCCGACAGGCTGCGGAACGTCGTGGAGACGGTCGCGGTGCAACTGAGGCCCGGACCTGGCCGCTCCGTGAATTCGTAGATCCAGCGGCGCGCGTCCAGCCAGCGTCCCTGGCCGGTGACCTCGGGATCGTCGCATTGCACCAGCACGGGCGGCGGCAGCTGCGAATCGCCGAAGCGCACGACCGGGGCGGCAAAAGTGACTTTGACGTCCCGCAGCTCGCTGGTCGCTCCCTTGGGCGAAAAGCTGCTGAAGGACACGGCCTGGGCGCACGTCGCGCCCGCCAAAAGCGTCAAACCAAGCAAAGCGTGGCGCTTCATCGTTCTTCCCCTGTAGACGAACTGTTTTCGGCGCACAGTGTAGAGGAAATCGGTCCGCCTGAGGCAGGCAAACCTGGGCCGTATCCGCCACCGCCGCGCCATCCCCGGTTCCACTGCGGGCCGAGCCCGCGTAGAGTCCTGATTCGATGTGCATTTGACGAGTCTGACGCATTTGAAAGCAAAGATTTCAAATGCGTCCAAAGGTGCTGATTCAGGCCCGCGGGCCCGGCCGGCACTATCATGGGCATCGGTTTTGCCAGCCAACCCCCCGGTCTGGAAAACAGCCGCCGCGCCCTCATATACTACTCGGGTCGCACGGTTTTGCGGCCTTTGCCAGAATCTGTTTTCAGGACATGCCCATGAGCCCAATAACGCTGGAGAAACTGGACGACATCCGCAACGACTGCCGCAAACTGGTCAGCCAGCGCGCCTTGCTGTCGGCTGCCGCGGCCGTGGTGCCCATTCCGGGCGTGGACGTGGGCACGGACGTCGCCATCCTGATGAAAATCATCCCCATGATCAACGCCCGCTTCGGCCTGTCGGCCGAGGACGTGGAAAGCCTGAGCCCGGAATTGAAGAAACTGGTGATCGTGGGCGGCGCCAGCATGGGCGTGGGCCTGGTGGGCCGGGTGCTGACGACCGACCGGGTCGTCAATATGCTGGTGCGCATGGGAGCCAAGAAACTGGCCGGCAAATACGGCGCCAAGTATGTGCCGCTGATCGGCAGCGCGATCTCATCCACGATCAGTTTCGTGGTGCTGCGCAAGGTGGGCAACCAGCACATCGATGAATGCTACGAGACTGCCCGCCGGCTCCTGCTGGAGCAACAACGCCAGCACGCCGTCCATACGCTGGATGGCCATGCCGACGGGCTGATTCGCGAGGTCGGCGACTCCGGCGCACGATGAGCCGGGGCCGCCGAAGGGCTCAGCCCGCCGCCGGCTGGACGGCGTCGGAGCTGCGCCCGTTGAGCATGTAATCCATCAATTCGCGCACCGACTTCATGGCCTTGCCGAAGGGCAAAGCCTCCGAGCTCCGGAAGAACAGGCCGCGCTGCACATCGCCCTGCAAGGCGTAGGCCAGCTGTCGGTCGATGCAGAACTGCCCATGGCGCTGCACGCCGTCGCGCAGGCCGCAATGCGCCAGGCAGTCGAAGCCTTCCGTGCAGGGCCGCTCGCGCGCCACGGACTGCAGCTTGCTTTCCTTGTGCAGGTAGGCGTCCAGCCACGGCGTGCGCACGGCGCGCGCCGGCAGGCCGGCCACGCTCATGAAGGTGACGATGTCCTTGGGCTCGGCGTCGAGCAGGACGCGCTTGAAATTGACGTGGGCGTCGCCTTCGGAGGTGACCGCGAAAGCCGTGCCCAGCTGGACGCCGTCCGCGCCCCAACCCATCAGTTCGCGCACCTGCTCGGGGCGGTACACCCCGCCGGCGGCGATCAGGGGGATGCGTTCGGCTTCCAGGCCCAGCTCGCGGAACAGGGCCCGGCACCCCTCCAGCACGCGTTTGAACGCATATTCAGGCTTGCTGAGCGACCGGTCGTCGGGCGCGCCCAGGTGCCCCGCGGCGTAACGCGGGTTCTCGATGACCACGGCGTCGGGCAGGCGTTTGCGGCGCAGCCACTTCTTGATCAGCAGCGTGACCCCGCGCACGTCGGACAGGATGGGGATCAGGGCCACCTTGGGATGGTCCTGGACCAGTTCAGGCAGGTCCAGCGGCAGGACGGCGAACACCACCACCGCATCCGCTCCGCTTTCGCAGGACTGGCGCACATAGGCCGGATACTGGGACACGGCTTTCATGACATTGACCGCCACCGCGCCCTGCCCGCCCGAGCGCTCCCTCGCACTGCAGATCTCGCGGTCCAGGGCCTGCAGATTGACGGCGTCCACCACGTCCTTGGGCACGTCGCCCCGGGTATTGTCCATGAGGTCGTCATGGTGACGCCGCAGGTCCACGCTGGAAATCGTTCCCAACCCGCCCAGCGCCGCCACCGCGCCGGCCAGCCGGGACGCCGAGATGCCGACCCCCATGCCCCCCTGGACGATGGGCAGAAGCAGTTTTCCCTTCAGGGACATGAGACGCAAATCCGTCTTTAGCACGATGTTATACCTTAAGTTGATGCAAGAAGCTGCCCGGCCACGTCGGGGCCGGGAACAGGGCAATGGACGTCGGCCGGCGGCCGGTGCGTCAGATCAGGCGGGAGTAGCGGGCCGTCGTGGCCTGGGCCAGGTATTTGTCGAACACCATGCTCAGGGCGCGCACGAACAGGCGGCCCTTGGGCAGCACGCGGATGGACTCGCCGTCCACCGCCACCAGGCCGGCTTCTTCGTAGGTGTGCAGCTCCTGCAGTTCCGTGGCGAAATAGCTGGCGAAGTCGATGCCGTAGCGCGCCTCCAGGCGGGCGATTTGCACCGGCACGCTGCACATCAGGTTCATGATGATTTCAGCGCGCAGCCGGTCGTCCTGCTGCATGACGATGCCCCGCTCCACGGGAATGCGGCCGCGGTCCAGGTCTGCATAGTAATTGCGCAGGCTGCGAACGTTCTGCACATGCATGGGGCCCACATGGCCGATGGAGGACACCCCGAAGGACACCAGGTCGCAGGAAGCGCGCGTGGTGTAGCCCTGGAAGTTGCGGTGCAGACTGCCGTCCAGGCGCGCCAGGTTCAATTCATCCGTGGGCAGCGCGAAATGATCCAGGCCGATATAGACATAGCCGGCGTCCAGCAGGCGCTGCGAGGACATCAGGAACAGCTGCAGGCGCTGCTCGGCGTCGGGCAGGTCGGCCTCGCGTATCAGGCGCTGGGCCTTGAAACGATTGGGCAGGTGCGCATAGTTGTATAAGGCGATGCGGTCGGGGCGCAGTTCCACCAGTGAATCGATGGTGGCCGCGAAACTGTCCAGGCTCTGCAGCGGCAGGCCGTAGATGAGGTCGGTATTGATGGACTGGAAGCCCGCGGCGCGGCCGTCCTGCACGGCGCGGCGCACCATGTCGAAGGGCTGGATGCGGTTGACGGCCTCCTGAACGCGCGGATCGAAATCCTGCACGCCGAAGCTGGTGCGATTGAAGCCCAGTTCCGCCAGGCCCTGCAAGGTGCCGTCGGCCAGGGTGCGCGGATCGATCTCTATGCCCAGCTCGGCATCGGGCGTAAACTGGAAACGCGCCTGCAGGCGTTCCATCAGCCGCGCCAGTTGCGCATGTTCCAGGAAAGTGGGCGAACCCCCGCCCAGGTGCAGTTGTTCGGTGCGCCGGTCCTCGCCCATATACTGGGTGACCATGTCGATCTCGCGCAGCAGGTAGCGCAGATACTGTTCGCTCTTGCTGCGGTCCTGGGTGATGACCTTGTTGCAGGCGCAAAAGTAGCACAAGGACTGGCAGAACGGAATGTGCAGGTACACCGACAAGGGCGGGTTGCTGCTGCTCAGGGCGCGGCGCGAGAGTTCATGTATATAGGGCTGCGCAGGAAAATCCTGAAAGAAGCGATCGGCCGTCGGGTAGGATGTGTAGCGCGGGCCGGTGCGGTCGAAACGCCGGATCAGGGCTTCGGAGATTTCGATGTCGGGATTGCCGAGCGCCGGTGCGTCGGGTTCTTCCAGGATACTGGGCATGGCGGATTCTCCAGCAAGAGGCCTTTTCTTCTTGATAAGCACTCATTGTGAGAGAAAACCCTGGCGAGCCAATTGACCTGCATCAAGACCGCGACAAGTAAAAAATTTACTTTTTTAGCTGACGACAGGCTGACATTAGCGTCATATATCGTATCATTAAGCGCTAACCGCCTAATTTACCGCCCGTTGGAGCCTGATGTATCTGCTCGTGATCCTAGCGCTGCCCTTTGCCGGCAGCTTGCTATCTTCCCTGCTGCCCGCGCATGCGCGAAACTTCAGGCCTCCCTGGCCGGCGCCGTCGCAGTCTCCTGTGCCCTCCTCACCCTGTACGCCTATCCCGACGTCGCCCGCGGCGAGGTCATCGAATCCTCGCGCGCCTGGATTCCCGCCCACGGCCTGACCTTCAAGCTGCGCATGGATGGCTACGCCTGGCTGTTCAGCTTCATCATCACGGCCATGGGCGCGCTCATCGCCCTCTATGCCCACTACTACCTGTCCGCCCAGGACCCCGTGCGGCGCTTCTTCGCCTTTCTGCAGGCCTTCATGGGCTCGATGCTGGGCGTGGTGCTTTCGGGCAACCTGATCCAGCTGGTGGTCTTCTGGGAGCTGACCAGCCTGTCCTCCTTCATGCTGATCGCCTATTGGTATCACCGCATGGACGCCCGGCGCGGCGCGCGCATGTCGCTGGTGATCACCGGCACGGGCGGCTTCTGCCTGCTGGCCGGCGTGCTGATGCTCGGCCAGGCGGCCGGCAGCTACGACCTGGGCGTGGTGCTCGAATCGGGCGAGCAGATACGCAACCACCCCTGGTACACCGTCATGCTGGTGCTGATCGCCCTGGGCGCGCTCAGCAAAAGCGCCCAGTTCCCCTTCCATATATGGCTGCCGCATGCCAGGGCCGCGCCCACGGCGGTGTCCGCCTACCTGCACTCGGCCACCATGGTCAAGGCCGGGGTATTCCTGCTGGCGCGCCTGTGGCCGGTGCTGTCAGGCACCACCGAATGGGCCTTCATCATCGGCGGGGCGGGCCTGTGCTCGCTGACCCTGGGAGCCTACGTGGCCATGTTCCAGCGCGACATGAAAGGCGTGCTGGCCTACTCCACCATCAGCCACCTGGGGCTGATCACCCTGCTGCTGGGCCTGAACAGCCCGCTGGCGCTGGTGGCCGCCCTGTTCCACATGATGAACCACGCCACCTTCAAGGCCTCGCTCTTCATGGCCGCCGGCATCGTGGACCATGAAACGGGCACGCGCAACCTGAACCGCCTGTCCGGACTGCGCCACGCCATGCCCCTGACGGCCACGCTGGCCACGGTGGCGGCCGCCGCCATGGCGGGCGTGCCGCTGCTCAACGGCTTCATCTCCAAGGAGATGTTCTTCGCCGAGACCATCCTGGCCGGCAACGGCAGCACCTGGGAATACCTGCTGCCGGGCGTGGCCGTGGTGGCCGGCTCCTTCAGCGTGGCCTATTCGCTGCGCTTCATCGCCCAGGTCTTCTTCGGTCCGGTCGCCACCGACCTGCCGCGCAAGCCCCACGAACCGCCGCGCCAGATGCTCATTCCCAGCGCCATCCTGGTGCTGACCTGTCTGCTGGTGGGCGTGATTCCGGGCCTGACCTTCGGTCCCTTCCTGCATACCGCGGCCAACGCCATCCTGGGACTGGAAACCCCTGAATACGACCTGGCCCTGTGGCACGGCGTCAACCTGCCCCTGATCATGAGCCTGGTCGCCACCCTGGCCGGGGTGATCCTGGTTCTGCTCATCAACCGCTTCTACCGCAACCGCCAGGGCCGCACGCCCCTGCTCACGCGCGCCGACGGCCGCCGCCTGTTCGAGCTGACCATGGAATACCTGGAAGTCGCGGCCAACTGGGCCGCGGGCAAGCTGTATTCGCCGCGGCTGCAGCGCCAGATCCTGCTGATCCTGGTCGTGACCCTGTGCGTGGCCGCGCTGCCGCTGACCCGCGGCGACTGGATCAAGACCGTGCGCTTCACGCCCCTGGATCCCCTCTTCGCCCTGATGTGGGCCGTGGGCGTTCTGTGCGCGATCGGCGCGGCGCGCCAGGCCAAGTTCCACCGCCCCGCCTCGCTGCTGCTGGCCGGCGGCGCCGGCCTGGTCACAAGTCTCACCTACGCCTGGCTGTCGGCGCCCGACCTGGCCCTGACGCAGCTGGCCGTGGAAGTGGTGACCATGGTGCTGATCCTGTTGGGCCTGCGCTGGCTGCCGCAGCGCGTCAGCGACATGCCCGGCAGCACCGGGCACAGCGGCCGCGCGCTGTTGCGCCGCGGCCGCGACCTGACCATCGCCGTCCTGGCCGGGGCCGGCGTCGCGGCGCTGGCCTTCGCCGTCATGACCCGCCCGCACCCCAGCGGCATCTCTCCCTTCTTCGTGGAAAAATCCCTGCCACTGGGCGGCGGCGCCAACGTGGTGAACGTCATCCTGGTGGACTTCCGCGGCTTCGACACCTTCGGCGAGATCACCGTGCTGGGCATCGTGGCCATCACCGTGTTCGCGCTGCTGCGCCGCTTCCGTCCGCCTGTCGAAGCCATCGCCATGCCGCTGGTGCGCCGCCAGAACGTGCGCGACACGCACGAAGCGGTCTTCTCCGCCCCCGTCCCGGAACCTTTGCTGCCCGCCGCCTTCTTCCCCTTCCCCGCCGTGCTGCTGCGCCTGCTGCTGCCGGTCGCCACGCTAATCTCCCTGTATTTCCTGCTGCGCGGCCACAACCTGCCGGGCGGCGGCTTCGTGGCCGGCCTGATCATGGCCACGGCCATCATCCTGCAGTACATGGTCAGCGGCGTGGTCTGGATGGAGTCGCGTCCGCTCATCCAGCCCCAGACCTGGATCGCCGTCGGCCTGCTGACGGCGGGCTTTGCCGCCATGCTGGTCTGGTGGTTCAACAAGCCCTTCCTGTCCGCCCAGAGCTGGGACCTGCACCTGCCGCTGGTCGGCGAGGTCCACACCTCCAGCGCCCTGATCTTCGACATCGGCGTCTTCATGCTGGTCATCGGCTCGACCATCCTGATGCTGGTCGCCCTGGCCCACCAGTCGCTGCGCTTCTACCGCAAGCTGCCGGCGGCGCGCCCCGCTTCGGCCTCTTCTTCCGCGACGGAGCAAAACTAATGGAAATCGTCCTCTCTATCGCCATCGGCGTGCTCGCGGGCTCGGGCGTCTGGCTGCTGCTGCGCCCGCGCACCTTCCAGGTCATCATGGGCCTGGCCCTGGTGTCCTATGCCGTCAACCTGTTCATCTTCAGCATGGGCCGGCTCAAGATCAGCGCCGCTCCGGTCATCAATGCCGGCGAGGCCGTCGCCGACTATGCCGACCCGCTTCCCCAGGCCCTGGTGCTGACCGCCATCGTGATCGGCTTTGCCACCACGGCCCTGTTTCTCGTCGTCCTGCTGGCCAGCCGCGGCCTGACGGGCACGGACCACGTCGACGGTCGCGAGGAAGACGATCTGTGAACCTGCTGAACCAACACCTGCCGATTCTCCCCGTCGCCATTCCCATGATGGCGGCGGCGCTGATGATCATGCTGCGCGACAAGCGCCGCCACTACAAGCTGCTGATCGCCTTCGCCTCCCTGCTGGCCCAGTTGTTCTGCGCCGTCTACCTGCTCCTGCTGGCCGATGGCACGCTGGCGCCCATCTGGCCGCAGGCCGTGGGCGTCTATCTGCTGGGCGACTGGCCCGCGCCTTTCGGCATCGTCCTGGTGGTGGACCGGCTCTCGGCCCTGATGCTGGTGCTGACCAATGTGCTGGCCTTCTGCTGCTGGTTCTATTCCCTTGCGCGCTGGGACCGCGTCGGCGTGCACTTCCACCCGCTGTTCCAGCTCCTGCTCATGGGCCTGAACGGCGCCTTCCTGACCGGCGACCTGTTCAACCTGTTCGTCTTCTTCGAAGTGCTGCTGGCGGCCTCCTACGGCCTGATGCTGCACGGCTCGGGTCCCGCGCGGGTCAGCGCCGGCCTGCATTACATCGCCGTCAACCTGGTGTCCTCCTTCCTGCTGCTGATCGCCATCGCCATGATCTACGGCGTGACGGGCACGCTGAACATGGCCGATCTGGCCCTGCGCGCCGGCTCGCTGCCCAACTCGGACCGCCTGCTGTTCGAATCGGCCATCGCCGTGCTGGGCATCGCCTTCCTGATCAAGGCCGCCGCCTGGCCCCTGAACTTCTGGCTGCCCGGCGCCTACGGCAATGCCAGCGCGCCCGTGGCCGCCATGTTCGCCATCATGACCAAGGTCGGCATCTACGCCTTGCTGCGCATCGGCTCGCTGCTGCTGCCCACGGGCGCGCCGGCCGCCTTCGGCGGCGCCTGGATGTTCCCGGCCGGCATCGCCACGCTGGCCGTGGGCGCGGTGGGCATGCTGGCGGCCCGGCAGCCCGAACGCCTGGCCAGCTACAGCATCATCGTCTCCTCGGGCACGCTGCTGGCGGCGCTGGGCATGCCCGGCGTCATCCTGACCGGGCCGGCGCTGTACTACATGCTCAGCAGCGTGATGGCGCTGGGCGCCTTCTTCCTGCTGCTGGAACTGGTCAGCCGCACCAAGCCCTTCGGGGCCGACCTGCTGGCGGTCAGCCAGGAGGTATTCGACGTGGACGATCCGGAATCCGAGGACCACAGCGATGACGTGGTGGGCCTGGCCATCCCCGGCGTCATGGTCTTTCTGGGCATGTCCTTCATCGCCTGCGCCCTGCTCATCGTGGGCCTGCCGCCGCTCTCGGGCTTCGTGGCCAAGCTGTCCCTGCTGACGGCCGCCCTCAAGGCCTCGGGCCAGTCGCCCGAACCGCTCAACGCCTGGATCCTGACCGGCGCCGTGCTGCTGTCTGGCGTGGCCGGCCTGATCGCCATGGTGCGCACCGGCATACGCCTGTTCTGGAGCAACAGCGACATGGCCATCCCGCGCCTGAAACTGATCGAAGCCGCCCCCATCGGCGCGATCATCCTGGCCTGCGCCGTGCTGAGCTGGCACGCGGGCCCCATCACCACCTACCCGGAGCAGACGGCCCGTCAACTGGACGAGCCGCGCACCTACATCGGCTCGGTGCTGCGCCAGAACCCCTTGCGTCCTGTTGAAGCGGGAGGCCTGTGATGAAGCGCTCCATCAAGCACCTGTTCCTGCCCCTGCTGCTGCTGGCCATCTGGCTGCTGCTGAACGACTCGCTGTCCGCCGGCTACGTGGTGCTGGGCATTCTTCTGGCCATCTGGCTGAGCCTGGCGGCCATTCCGTTCCGCCCCGTCAAGGCCAGCATGCGCCGTCCCCTGGTCGCGCTCAAGCTGATCGGCCAGGTCGCCTGGGACATCGTCCTGTCCAATATCGCCGTGGGTCGCATCGTCCTGAAGGGCCCCCAGGCGCCCCGGCCGGGCTTTTTGCGCATCCCCCTGCGCATGACCGACCCGCACGGCCTGGCCGCCCTGGCCTGCATCATCACCTACACTCCCGGCACGGTATGGTCGGGCTTTGACGAGGACAGCAACACCCTGACCCTGCACATCCTGGACCTGCAGGACGAGCAGGTCTGGCTCGACACCATTCAGAAGCGCTACGAAGCACCGCTGCTGGAGATTTTCCAATGATCGATATCGTCTACTGGGCCTGCCAGTTCGCCCTGGGCTGTTTCGTGCTGGGCATGTGCTGCGCCGTCGTGCGCCTGCTCAAAGGTCCCTCGGCCGCCGACCGGGTGCTGGCGCTGGACACCATGTACATCAACGGCATGCTCGCTCTGCTGGCCTTGGGCATCCGCTTCGATTCCAACCTGTATTTCGACATCGCCCTGCTGATCGCCCTGTTCGGCTTCGTGGGCTCGGCGGCCATGGCCAAGTTCCTGCTGCGCGCGGAGGTCATCGAACCATGAACACCACTGCTCTGCTGCCCTGGTGGCTGGCCATCCCGGTCGCCCTGCTGCTGGTGCTCAGCGGCCTCGTGTCCCTGATCGGCTCGGCGGGCCTGCTGCGCCTGAAACATTTCTATTCACGCATCCATGCGCCCACCCTGGGCAACACACTGGGCGTGTTCTTCATGATCCTGGCGGTGGCCATCAGCTCCAGCTACCTGCTGAGCCGCCCCATCCTGCATCCCATCATCATCACCCTGCTGCTGGTCATCACCTCGCCGGTGACGGCCATCCTGTTGATGCGCGCGGCCATCAAGCGCGAACTGCGCCAGCGCCTGGCCGACTATGCGCCGGACGAGCCCGGCTACATGAGCGTGCCCAACAAGGCGCCGTCCCCGCCTGTCGATGATGCAGGCACCGCGCCGCGTCCTTAGGACTGCGCAAGAACCTCGAGCCGGTTCCCGCGTCCGATCTCAGGCATTGGACAACTTCCCTTGCACCCTGTTACAGGAAGGGCGCTTATACTAGGTCGTGAGCCTGCCCGCAAACCCTCGCGGGCGGAAATCTTCCGGATCAGGGGCGCACCACGCCCCGCACGGCCAAAGGCGGTTCCGCCGCCAGAGACCCTTGCCGTGTGATTCCCCAACCCTGAAAAGGAGATAGATTGATGAATCCACGAAAACTGCCATCCGCACCCAAACTGCTCGGCGCCTGCCTGCTCGGCCTGGGCATGATGTCTTCCGCCGCCTGGGCGCAAAGCGCCGCCGCCGAGTACAAGCAAAGCATCCAGCGCTGCGAACAGTTCACCGGCGAGCACCGCACCACCGGCCGCCGCGCAGGCCGGAGCCGCCCTGCAGGCAGAGCGCCAGAACAAGCTGACCAATCCCGGCGCGAACATGGAAGCCAACCGCGACGCCCGCTGCCAGCGCCTGCCGGCCAGCCAGCAGCAGGACTGCCTCAAGACCATGTCCGGCCAGGACACCACCATCCGCGGCAGCGTGGAAGGCGGCGGCATCCTGCGCGAGACCACCACCGTGGTGCCGGCGCCTCAATAAAAAGCCGCAGCGCCCGACAAACACAGCGCCTCTGCACGAGGCGCTGTTTTTTTTGGTTCTTCGAAGAATTCCGGGGACTGAATTGCCAAGTCGATGCCGAACTGGTTTTTGAAGATGCCGATGGCATCGCCCCGGCCACAGGCGTCATTCATCAAGCAAAAAGCTCAGCGGGATGTAAGGTTGGCACGGCTTGCGCGGACGTCCCGCCGTTTGGGCCAACGACAGCGGTGACGTTCTCGCGAGGCGGGCTGGGGCGGGCCGGCGGGCGAGTCAGGGCCTTCGCCGCAGGCGGGATGCTGGGGCGGGAGGCAAGGGGCGTGCTGCTCGAGCAGGACGCTTGTGATTCGTCCAGTGGACGAATCACTCTGCGAGGTTCTATGGTTTGGGTCAAGTCGTTTTAGGCAATAACTTGGATGGATCGAAGGCTTGTCCGCTTTTCCATACCGCATAGGCGATGCGCAACAGCTTGCGCGCCAGAATCACAATCGACTCTGTGCCCGCCAGGCCTCGAGCTCGATACGCCTCATACAGCGGTTTACATGCCGTACTACGGCACGCCGACATCGCTGCCAAGTACAGTTGTCGGCGCAGCAGGGCTGGCCCACGCTTGCTGATACGGCGACGTCCTCGTTTGGCCCCGGAGTCATTGGGTCGGGGATCCAATCCGCTATACGCCACCAAGGCATCCGCGTTGGCGAAGGGGATACGATTGAGCAGCTCCGTTAACACGGACGCTGTCTGCTGGCCAATGCCCGTGACGCTGCGCAAGCGTTGATACCCCTGTTCGAGCTGTGGATCGCCGGCAATCAAGCGCTGTATTGGCCGATCCATTGAAGCCAGAACAGCCTCAAACCCCTGCTGCAACGCGTGGATATCCACACCCGATACATCCACATCCGCAAACGCCTGACGTAAGGCGCCCTGGTGAGCGATGACTTGAGCGCGACGAGACAGCAGCTGGCGTAGCTGTTGCTGTTGGATGCTGAGCGGTTGCCAGGCCTGCAAGCTGGATTGATGCTCTTGCAGGTAGCGGGCAATCACCTCGGCATCAAGGCTGTCGGTCTTGCCCCGGCTGCCCAAGGCCCGCGCATAGTAAAAGACGTCGCGAGCGTTCAGAATAAACACCGTCAGGCCATGAAGATGAGCCAACTGAGCCAGCAAGGCGTGATAACGGCCCGTTGACTCCATCGCAATTTGAGCCTGTTCGGGCACCGTCTTTAACCAGCGCGTAATACCAGCCGCCGTGTTGGCAATGGTGCAGGGCCGTTCGCCCGCTACGCTGATGACCACGTCAGCCTTGGCGACATCGGCGCCGATATAAAGCCTAGTCGTTTGCATGGGAGCACCTCCTGAGCGCATTATGAACAATGTCGGGGTGTACGCCATCGGGCTCGTTAACTTGCGTTCAGATCGGCGGTCGCGGTTCAAGGAACAGCGCCGCTCAGTTCCTTATCGACGATGATGGGTGGGGCAGGAGAGTTCTCGCAGTGTCGGTCCGGCGATGGCCGATAGTTCACAGTGTCCCTCCACCCCGACACCTTAACCATACAAGTTCGCGCCCCGCCCGCCCCCGTATCCTGACCAGGGAACCCGCGCACAGCGCGGGCGAAGGCCCCAGCCTAGCCGGTCCGCCGCGGCCTGCTTCGCGAGAACCCGAGTTTCTTTCCGCTTGGCCCAAACGGCTCGCCAAACACGGAAGAATCCCCGGAATTCTTCAAAGAACCTCTTTTTTCGCCTTCAGGCGCTCGACTCCCCCTGGCCCGTCCCTGAAGGCGCGCTTTCGGGCGGCCCAGTCTGCTCATGCCCTACTGGGTCTGGGTCAGGTCGTCGCGATAGGTCTCGGGACTGCGGCGCGTAGCCCATAAGGTGACCAGGGCCAGCAGCACGACCATGACCGCCACGCCCCAGTAATGACCCTGGCGGGCCAGCAGCCAGGTCGCCAGCATGGGCGCCAGTCCGCCCCCCACGCCCGCCGCCACCTGGCACCCCAGGGACGCGCCGCTGTAGCGCACCCGCGTGCCGAACAGCTCGGGCAGATAGGCGGCCTGCGGTCCGTACATGGCGCCGTGCCCCAACGTCATGCAGGCGGCGATCGCGCCCATGATGATCAGCGGATCTCGGGTCTCCAGGCACAGGAACAGGGGATAGGCCGACAGGAGCACGAAGGTCGCGCCGAAATAATACATGGCCCGGCGCCCTACTTTGTCGGAAAGCCAGCCGAACAGGGGAATGAAGCCCACCTCCAGCGCGGCGCCCAGCAGCACGCCGTCCAGGATCAGCCCCTTGGGCAGGTCCAGCGCGCTGGTCCCATAGACGATCACGAACACGGTCAGGATGTAGACCCAGGCCACCTCGCACACTTTCAATCCTATGCTCAGGAACAGGTTGAGGCGGTGTTCGGAAAGGATCCGCCACAAGGGCGCCTTGTCGGAGTCAGGCCGCGCGCCATCATTTCCGCTTTCTTTCTGGCTGGCCTGGAAGACGGGCGACTCCACCACCTGCAGGCGTATGTAGAAACCCAGGGCCACCAGGACCACGCTCAGCAGGAAAGGCACGCGCCATCCCCAGCTCAGGAACTCGTCCTCGGGCAGGCGGGTCAACCAGGCCAGGATGCCGGTGGAGGCCAGCATGCCCAGCGGAAACCCGACCTGCACCAGGCTGCCGTAGAAACCGCGCCGATGGCGCGGCGCATGCTCGATCACCATCAGCGCGGCGCCGCCCCATTCCCCGCCTATGCCAAAACCCTGGATGACACGCAGCAGGATCAGGGCAATGGGCGCCCAGACGCCGATCTGCTCGTAGGTGGGCAGCAGGCCGATGGCAAAGGTTCCTCCGCCCATCAGGAACATGGTCAGCATCAGCATGGACTTGCGGCCCACGCGGTCCCCGAAGTGTCCGAACACGATGCCGCCCAGCGGGCGCGCGATGAAGCCCACCGCGAAAGACCCCAGGGCCGCCAGCGTGCCCATCAAGGGATCCAGTCCGGGAAAGAATATCTTGTTGAACACCAGCGCCGCCGCGGTCCCATACAGCAGGAAGTCGTACCACTCCACCGTCGTGCCTATCACGCTGGCCATCACGACCCGGCGCATGGACTTTTCGTCCTCCTGCGCGAGCCGCTCCTGTGCAGCGGACTCATCCAGCTTATCCGCCTTGACTGTGATGCTCATCATTGTCTCCTGGTTGCCGGGCCGGCCGGCCCTTGTTTGCGTAACCGCAGGAAAAACATACGGTGAGCAAATACTGACAGGAAACTTTTTAAGCTTAAATTAGGGTTTATAAGTAAACATATTAAAATTTCCCCTGAAAAAGTTGACTAATAGAAAACACGACGCTAGATTATCCCCAACCGACCCAAAGGGGCGGTCCAACCTAGGAGACATCATGAACACCCAAGCCGCAACCGCACAGACCGACGAGAACACGCACTACGCCCAGCGTCTGAAAGGCAAGCTGGAACCCACACAGGGCGGTTCCATCTACATCGACCCCGAATCCATGGACTGGCAGCCATCCCAGTTCGAGAAGATCTCGATGAAAGTGCTGTACCGCAACGACGAGGAAGGGGAGATGACCGTCCTGCTGAAATGGGAACCCGGCGCCGTGCTGCCCTTCCATCGCCATCCCGAAATCGAGCAGAGCTTCGTGCTGCAAGGCTCTTTCTATGATCACGACGGCATCTGCCGGGCCGGCCAGTACGTCTGGCGCAAACCGGGCTCCTTGCACGAGACGCATTCCGACGAAGGCTGCATCCTGCTGGCGGTCTACCGCAAGCCCAATGTGTTCTTCGGCACAGCCGGATTCCGGGCCGCCTGAACCGGCGCGCCTTCCCGCAGGGCGCCGCGCGCCCTGCTCCCGCCAGGAGCTGCCATGACCTGCGTCGTCACCGATCCCTGCATCAACTGCCAGTATGGAGAATGCCTGGACGTCTGCCCCGCCGATGCCTTCCATCGCGGACCCAATTTCATGGTCATCAATTCGCACGTCTGCATCAACTGCACCCTGTGCGTCCTGGCCTGCCCGGTGCAGGCCATCGCCAGCGACTATGAGCTGCCCCCCGACCGTCGCCACTACATCGCGCTGAACGACGAGCTGTCGCAAATATGGCCGGTGGCGGCAAGCGGTACGCCCGCCCTGCCCGATGCGGATCACTGGGCGCAACGGCGCGACAAGCACGCGCTGCTGATGCGCTGAAAGCTCTGCGCGCCGTCGGGCGCATACGGTATGATCTGGACTGGCCCCGTCGCCCGGACGGCGCGGGGCCGCCTTCGTTACCTGCAGGTCCGGCGCCGCGCGCTGCGGCGTCGGACCTGCCCATCTTACCGATCAGACGTGGAATCAGGCGTGACCGAGGACCTTAGCAACCCTATCCCTACCAATGATGCCCCCGATGAAGAAGAAGCCGCCGTCTGCCAGCGTTTGCGCGAGTTGCGGCGCGAACACCGCCTGACCCTGGATGCGCTGGCCGAGCGTTCGGGCTTTACCAAGGGCTATCTGTCCAAGATCGAAAACGGCAACAAGGCCCCGCCTATCGGCACCTTGGCGCGCATTGCGCGGGCCATGGGCGTGGACCTGAGCAGCTTCTTCGTGGACCCCGGCCAGGAAAGCCTTCCGCTGGCCCTGACGCCGGATTCCCCCATATCCGTGGTGCACAGATGGGAGCGCAAGCCGGTCAGCCGGGGAGGCAGCGACTATGGCTACGACTACGTCAGCCTGGCCCACAAGAAAGCCAACCGGAACATGGACCCCTTCATGTTCACGTTTCCCCAGCACACCAATCCCCAGGTCTTCTTCGAACATGCCGGAGAGGAATTCGTCTATTTGCTGACCGGCAAGGTAGAGTTCGAATTCAAGATACGCGGCCAACTGGCCAAAGTGGTGCTGGAAGCCGGGGACAGCATGTACGTCGAACCCAGCGCGCCGCACCGCGGTCGGGCGCTGGACGGCGAGGCCCAAGCGCTGGTCGTGATCATTGAACCGCCTGCCGACGCATGATCAGGCACAGGCCTTTTTATGTTGCCAATCAGGAAACATTGAAATAGCATGAGGAAACATTCTCACAGGAGTTTCCTCA
This sequence comes from Alcaligenes sp. Marseille-Q7550, assembly GCF_965112015.1. NCBI lineage: Bacteria > Pseudomonadati > Pseudomonadota > Betaproteobacteria > Burkholderiales > Alcaligenaceae > Alcaligenes > Alcaligenes sp. Marseille-Q7550. The sequence continues at coordinate 35,648 of NZ_CBCOPU010000003.1, read as the reverse complement.
TGCATATCGGCATTGTCTTGTACGACGACGTGGAACCCATCGAGGTCGGCATCATGGGCACCTTGTCCATGGCCCGGCGTCTGGCTCCGGAACTGAGCTATCACACCGTTTCCCAGTCTGGCGGCCTGGTGCGCCTGCGCAATGGCCTGGTCCTGGAGACCGAGTACAGCTTCGAGCAGGCCCCGCCCGCGCAGGTCACGATGATCACCGGCGGACCCGGGTGGCAGGCCCAGGCCCGCAACACAGCTCTGCTGGACTTTCTGCGCGACCGGCACGAACGAGGCGAAGTGCTGGCCAGCGTATGCACCGGCGCGATGCTGCTGGCCCGCGCCGGCCTGCTGCAGGGCAGGCAGGCGACCACCAAGGCGGTCTACGCCGCCCCCGAGGCCCCTCCCCTGGCGACGCTGGCGGACCTGGAGCCCGGCTGCGCCGTGCAGCACGCCTTGCTGGTGGACGAGGGCGACATCATCACCGGCGGCGGCGTCAGCCTGTGCGTGGACCTGACGCTTTATCTGCTGGAGCGCTTTGTGGGCGCCGAACTGGCCGCTCGCACCGCGCACATCATGGAGTACGACGCGGCGCGCGCCGCCAATCGGGCCCGTCTGCCGCAAATCATCCGCCGCATCGCAACGGGCGCGGATGAACCGCCCTCCGTGCAGGACGCCGCCAGAAAGGTCTGGCCGGCCTAGACCAGGCCTCAAAGTTCCATCTGCATGCCCATCTCCACCACGCGATTGGGCGGAATCTTGAAAAAGCGGGTGCTGCGACTGGCGTTGCGCGCCATGAAGGCGAACAGCCGCCGGCGCCAGCCCATGTACCAGGGCTTGCGGGACTGGATCATCACGGTCTGGCGCGACAGGAAGAAAGAAGTGGCCATCGGCTCCAGGTTCAGCTCCGGATGCTCCTGGGCGATCTGCTGCAGCAACTGCGGCACATTGGGCTCCTGCTTGAAGCCCCAGGTGGCCACGGCCTGCCAACTGTCGCGGCTCAGGCGCTCCAGTTTGTAGCGCTCAGCAAAGGGCACATAGGGCACGCCGGCGCTGTCCACCGTCAGGAACAGCACCTGCTCGTGCAGCACCTTGTTGTGCTTCAGGTTGTGCAGCAGGGCCGGAGGCACCGTATTGACCAGCATGCTCATGAAGACGGCCGTGCCCGGCACGCGGGTTGGCGGGTATTGCTCCAGTCCCGCCATGAATTCCTTCAGGGGCTGCTGGTTTTCGATCAGGGTGTCGTGAATGGCCTGGCGTCCCTGTTTCCAGGTCATCATCAAGGTCAGCAGGCAGATGGCGACCAGCAAAGGCAGCCAGCCGCCGTCCAGCAGCTTGAGCGCATTGGCCGAGAACAGCAGCGTGTCCAGCAGCATGAAAAAGCCCAGCAGCAGGAACCAGCCCCAGCGCTTCAGGCCGGTGGAACCGCGCGGCAGCATGGACACGGCCAGCAGGCTGGTCATGAGCATGGTGCCGGTCACCGCGAAGCCGTAGGCGTGCGCCAGGCGGTCGGACGAGCCGAAGCTCACCACCAGCACCATCACGGCCAGGAACAGCAGCAGGTTGACGCGCGGCAGGTAGATCTGGCCCTCTTCGCGGGCCGAAGTGTGCTGGATGACCATGCGCGGCCAGAAACCCAGCTGCACAGCCTGCCGGGTGACGGAGAAGGCGCCCGAGATCACGGATTGCGAGGCGATGACGGTGGCCACCGTGGCCAGGATCACCAGCGGCACCAGCGCCCAGGACGGCGCCAGGTGAAAGAAGGGATTGCGTATCGCGGATGGGTCGGAGATCAGCAGCGCGCCCTGGCCGAAATAGCACAGCACCAGGCAAGGCATGACCACCACGAACCAGGCCCGGCGTATGGCCGACCTTCCATAATGCCCCATATCGGCGTACAGGGCCTCGGCCCCGGTCAGGGCCAGGACCAGCGCGCCCAGCAGCAAGAACGTCTCCCAGGGCGCCTGAGCGATGAAAGCCCAGGCCCAGCGCGGGTCCAGGGCCGCGAGCACCTGGGGGTGCTCGATGATGCGCCACAGCCCCAAGCCGCCCAGCACCAGAAACCAGGCCAGCATGATGGGGCCGAACAGCTTGCCCATGGTGCCTGTGCCGTGGGACTGGATCAGGAACAGGGCCACCAGCACGGCGACCGCCAGGGGCACGACCCACGGATCAAGCACGTGAGACACCATGCCTATCCCCTCGATGGCCGAGAGCACCGAGATGGCCGGGGTGATGATGCTGTCGCCATAGAACAGCGATGCGCCGATCAGTCCCAGCACCATGATGACCCAGCGGCGCCGCCCCTGCAGGCCGCGCGCAGCCAGTTCCATCAGGGCCAGGGTGCCGCCTTCGCCCTTGTTGTCCAGCCGCAGCACGACCGTGACGTACTTGACGGTCACCACCAGCGTCAGCAGCCAGAACAGCAGGGACAGCACGCCATAGACCTGCTCCGCCCCCGGATGGGCATAGGCCCCCAAGGCCACTTTCATGGTGTACAGGGGGCTGGTGCCGATGTCGCCGTATACGACGCCCAGGGCGCCCATCACCAGCGCCGTGCGCGCCCCGTTCTTGGGATTGGCCGTAAGGTGAGGCATGCTCAGTTTCCGCTCAAAGTTTCAGTCCGCGTCAGCCTGGCGCCGATGCGCGGACCGGGAAATACAATGGTAATGCGTGTGCCGGGAAAGTCGGGCCGGCTGAGCAGGCTCCACCAGTCGCCATGCGCGCGGGCGATCTCCTGCACGATGGCCAGGCCCAGGCCGGAACCCTCCGCCTGGCTGCCCGGTGAACGATAGAATGCGTCGAAGACGCGCAGCCTGTCCTCGCCCGCGATGCCCGGCCCGTGGTCCTCGACCGACAGCGAGGGCGGATTGCTGGCCACGCGCAGCACAATGGCGTCCGTACCGCGTCCATAGCGCAGGGCATTGTCCATCAGGTTGGACAGCAGCTCGCGCAACAGCACCGGCTCGGCATCGATCCAGACCGGCAGCTCAGGCGCGGTCAGGTGGATCTCCACGCCATGCTGGCGGGCCTGCAGGAACCAGTCGCCGCCCTCCTCCCGCGCCCACTCGCACAGGTCCAGGCGCACGAAGCTGTCCTTGATGTTGACGGTGGAATCGGCGCGCGCCAGCGCCATCAATTGCTGGCCCATGCGTATCATGCGGTCCGACACGCTCTTGATGCGCTCGGCGCGCTGGCGTATGTCTTCGGGCAGGGGCCGCGCCAGCATCAGCTCGGACTCCAGGCGCAGTCCGCTCAGGGGCGTGCGCAACTGGTGGGCGGCATGGCCTATGAAGCGCTTCTGCGCCTGCAGGGTGTCGCCCAGGCGCTCGAGCAATTCATTGAAGTGCTCGACCAGGGGCACGACCTCGGCCGGCAAGCCGCGCGGATCCAGGCGCTCGAAGTCCTCGTCGGAACGATGGCGGATCTGGCGCGAAAGATCGTGGATGGACGCCAGGCCCGAGCGTATGCCCGACAACAGCACCCATGCGATCAGCCCCACCAGCAGCAGCTGGCTGAGCACCATGGTCCAGAAGATGTCGCGCAGCAGCCAGTCCTCCAGACTCATGCGCCGGGTCAGGATCCAGGTGACGCTCAGGTCCAGCACAACCAGGATGGAAATCGGGGGAAAGAGGCGCCCCATGAGCTTGCGGGCCAGCGAGCCGGGGGCCGGGAAACGCAGGAGCAGGCGCCGCCAGAGGGGCAGGCGTGCGATGTCTGTGGCGGATTGATCGGGCATGGATGACCTATGGGGACTGACGACGGGAAGCGGCCCCGGCCACGATCAGGCCTCGCTCTCGACGTCCAGCAGGTAGCCGAAGCCGCGTACGGTCTGGATGACGGCGCCGGTTCCCTCAAGCCGCTTGCGCAGCCGGTACACGTAGACTTCGACCGCATTATCGCTGAAATCGGCGTCCCAGGCCGACAGCGAATTGACGATCTGCTGCTTGGTGACCACGCGCCCGGCGCGCATCATGAGCATTTCCAGCACGGACAGCTCGCGCACCGACAGGCTGATGCGCTGGCCGGCGCAACGCAGTTCGCGTCCCACCGTGTCGAAGCTGGGCGGGCCGACCTCGATGACGGGCTGGGCCTGGCCGCTGCGGCGCCGGCCGAAGGCACGCACCCGCGCCGCCAGTTCGGACAGATCGAAGGGCTTGATCAGATAGTCGTCGGCGCCGGCGTCCAGGCCGGAGACGCGATCCTCGATGCCGTCGCGCGCGGTCAGGATGAGGACCGGGATGGGGTTGCCCTGCTGGCGCAGATGGCGCAGCACGTCCAGGCCGCTGATGCCCGGAAGATTGAGGTCCAGCAGGAGCAGGTCGTAGACCTGCGCGCCCAGCTCCTTGAGGGCGCTTTTCCCTTCCTGGAGCCAATCGACGGCGTAGCCCTGGTCGCTGAGGAACTCTTGCAATGCGGCGCCCAATGTGGCGTCGTCTTCGATGACTAGTACTCGCATGCGGGGGATTTTATTACGAAATCGGCCCGCCGCGCTGCAGCAACAACGCGACGGGCCAAGAAAAAAGTACAGGCGTATACCGCGGCTAGGGGCGGGCCTGGGCCGGCTGCGCCTGCTGCGTCGCGGCGGCCGAAGGCTGGCCGGCGGCGCCGTTCTGTTGTTGCGCGGCCGCAGCCGGCTGGCTCGGCGCCGGACGGGTGACGAAGCCCAGGCGAGTCAGGCCGGATGCCTTGGATCGGCTCATGACCTGGGCCAGCACTTCATAACGCGTGTCGGTGTCGGCGCGGATGCGCAGCTCGGGCTGGGGCTGTTCCTTGGCGAATGGAGCCAGGGCCGAAGCCAAATCCTCCAGGGCCACGGGCTGCTCGTTGATGAAGACCTGGCCCATGGCATCGATGGCCAGGTCCACCGATTTGGGATCCTGCTGCACAGGCTCGGAGCTAGCCTGGGGCAGCTGGATCTTGATGGAGTGCGACAGCAGCGGCGCCGTGATCAGGAAGATCACCAGCAGCACCAGCATCACGTCGATCAGCGGCACCATATTGATTTCGGACAGGGCGGAGCCCGAATTGCGATTGTCGAAGCTACCGAAAGCCATGTTCAGTGCTCCCGCTTGGCGGCGGCCGCCGAGGACGAGGCCGCGCCGCCGCCCGAGGTGGGCACGCGGCGCAGCACGGGCTGGCTCTCCTGCACCTGCTGGCCGGTGGTCAGGAAGGTGAACAGGTCATGGGCGAACGCGTCCAGCTGGGCCAGATAGACCCGGTTGGTGCGCACGAAGGCGTTGTAGGCCAGCACGGCCGGAATGGCGACGGCCAGGCCCAGCCCGGTCATGACCAGGGCCTCGCCCACGGGACCGGCGATCTTGTTCAGCGTGACGCCATCGGACAGGCCGATGTTGATCAGGGCGTGATAGACGCCCCACACCGTGCCGAACAGACCCACGAAAGGCGCGGTGGAGCCCACCGAGGCCAGCAGGGTCAGGCCGTTCTCCAGGCGCGCGGTTTCCTCGTCGATGACCTTGCGCATGATGCGCGACACGAAGGCGTCGGTGGAGCCCTTTTCCTCCAGGCGCATGGCGCCGTGCTTGGCGTGATGCTTCTGGGCATGGATGGCATGGCTGGCCAGGTGGCTGAACGGGTCGCGCGCGCCATGCGTGGCGATTTCGTTCTCGACCTGCTCCAGCGAGCTGGCCGACCAGAACTCGCGCACGAAATTCTGCGAGCGACGCTTCAGGCGGAAGGACAGGATCCCCTTGACGATGATCAGGTACCAGCTCGCCACCGACATCAGGGCCAGGATCACGAACAGCGTCTTGCCCACGGCATCGCTTTGCTGGATGAAGTGCAGCACGCCGGTGGCCTCCTGGGCGGCGGCTGCCTGGTCGGCGACAGGTCCAGCGACCTGTGCCAGGCCTACCCATGCGCTTTGAAGTATTTCCTGCATCATTGAAATATCCTAGTAAACGAAGTCGAAAGGAATATCAGCCATGGCTCGATAGGCCACGCCATTTTCCGTATAAGGTTTGAAACGCGCCGTACGCACCGCTTTCAGGGCGGACTCATCCAGACGCTCGTAACCCGATGAACGCTGCACTTTGGCTTCCAGCACCGTTCCCTGGGTGGAAATCAGGACCCGGACCACCACCCGGCCCTGCTCGCGGCGCCGCTCCGAGGCGCGCGGATAGACCGGCACGGGACGCCGCCCCAGATAGTCCACGCGTCCGATCACCTTGGGCTGGTCGCCTTCGGTGGAACGGGCCGCGGCCGCGGATTGCGCGGGCCTGTCGGTGGCCGGACCGGGAGGAGCGGCGGGCGCGGCGGGCTGAGCCGGCTGCGGCGGCGTTTCCACCGGCTTTTCCGGCTGAGGCTGGGGCTTGGGTTTAGGCTTGGGTTTTGGTTTGGGCTTGGGTTTGGGCGGCTCCGGCACCGGCGGCTTTTCCACTACCGGTTCGGGCTCGGGTTCCGGCTCGACCACCGGCTCGGGCTCCGGCTCCGGCTCGACTTCCGGCTCGGGCTCGGGCTGAGGCTCGGAAACCGTCTCCTGAGGAGGCGCCGTCGCCGGCTCCTCCTGCACCTGAGGCTCGTCCTGCTCCAGCAAGGTGACGCCGATGACATCCATGGGCGCCGGCTCCCCGACCATCTTGGGCTGCTCGGTCCACAAGAGCGTGGCAAACACGCCCACGTGCAGTCCCAAGGCCAGCGCCAGGCCCGTCACCTTGAGGGCCAGCATCGGACGGGTATTCGTTTCAGAGGCAATACGGGTCATAATCCGTTCTACACATTCCGCAACCCGCATGGATCATGACGGGGCTGGACAGGATGCCCAGTAAGGCTTCGAATCTTAACAGAAATAGGAACGATTCTCAATACAATCAATAAGCAATAATTAAGCCGTATTGCCGTACCTGAACACCCGATTGCGCAACTACCTGGCCAGCAGCCGGTGGGGCAATCGAGCCTTCCCTGATTGATCGTCCATCTACCAAAGTCCCGGTCTCGCTCCATCGAGCTGGAACCGGCACGAAACAAAAAAGACCGGGCCTGGCCCGGTCTTTGCGTTCTGCTTCATTCACACCGCAATGGCGTCCGGCTTGGCCTCGATGGGAAAAGCGCTGAACTTGCGCGGCAGGGCCAGGGCGCGCTCGCCGGGGCGCAGGTCCAGCCGGGACCAGCTCTGGTGGTCGAATTCGGCCTCCCAGGGCGTGTCGCCTTCGTTCAGGGCCAATTCCACGCGCACCGTGGCGCCCAGCGGAATGATGCGCTGCACCGCCACCGCGATGCCCTGGCCGTCCAGCTTGCGCTGCAGGTCCAGGTCATGCGGACGTACGTAGCCGACGGCATCGCCCTGCCCCGCCGGCCGTCCGTTGAGCGCGTCGGCCGATTCGAACTGGCCCAGTTGCGGGTCGGCCACGAAGCCGCCGCGGGCGAACTGGCCGGGCAGGCGATTGGCGGCGCCCAGGAACTCGTACACAAAAGGACTGGCCGGATGGTCATACACCTCCTGCGGCGCGCCCTGCTGCTCCACCCTGCCCTTGTTCAGCACGACGATGCGGTCGGCCACCTCGATGGCCTCTTCCTGGTCATGAGTGACGAACAGCGTGCTGATGTGCAGGTCGTCGTGCAGGCGGCGCAGCCAGGACCGCAGCTCCTTGCGCACCTTGGCGTCCAGGGCGCCGAAGGGTTCGTCCAGCAGCAGCACGCCCGGCTCGACCGCCAGGGCGCGCGCCAGGGCGATGCGCTGGCGCTGCCCTCCGGACAGCGCCGCCGGATAACGGTCCGCCAGCCAGTCCAGCTGCACCAGTTCCAGCAGCTCATGCACGCGACGCCGGATCTCGGCCTCGGGCAGGCGCTGCTTGCGCGGCTTGATGCGCAGACCGAAGGCCACGTTCTCGAACACCGTCATGTGGCGGAACAAGGCGTAATGCTGGAACACGAAGCCGACCTGGCGGTCGCGCGTACCCACGGCGGCCACGTCCTTGCCGTTGATGAGCACCTGGCCCGAGTCTGCGTGTTCCAGGCCCGCCACGATGCGCAGCAAGGTGGTCTTGCCGCAGCCCGAGGGCCCCAGCAGGGCCACCAGCTCGCCGGGCGGGAAATCCAGGGTGACGTCGCCCAGCGCGGTAAAGGCGCCGAAGCGTTTGACCAGATGACGAACTTCGATACTCATTGCGAACTCCGAAAGCAGCGATCAGCGATCGCCGTCTTGAACCATTTTTCGTTCGGCCCACAGCTTCAGGGCCAGGGTCACCAGGGCCAGGCAGGCCAGCACGGAGGCCGACGCGAACGCGCCCACGGTGTGATAATCGTTGTATTCGATCTCGACGTGCAGGGGCAGCGTATTGGTCTGGCCGCGGATATGGCCCGACAGCACCGACACGGCGCCGAACTCGCCCATGGCCCGCGCATTGCACAGGATCACGCCGTACAGCAGGCCCCACTTGATCTTGGGCAGGGTCACGCGCCAGAACAACTGGAAACCGCTCGCCCCCAGCACGCGGGCCGCTTCCTCTTCTTCGCTGCCCTGCGCCTGCATCAAGGGGATCAATTCGCGCGCAACGAAGGGAAAGGTGACGAACAAGGTTGCCAGCACCAGGCCCGGCAAAGCGAACACAATACGTATATTATTCGCATCCAGCCAGTCCCACAGCGGCCCCTGCCGTCCGAAAATCAGCAGGAACACCAGGCCCGCGATCACCGGCGAGACCGAGAATGGCAAGTCTATCAGGGTTGTGAGCAGACTTTTGCCTCGAAACTCGAAACGCGCGATCGCCCAGGACGCCGCCAATCCGAAAACTATATTCAGCGGCACGGCGATCAGAGCCACCAGAATGGTCAGGCGCACCGCGTGCAAGGTGTCGGCGTCCTGCAGGGCGGACAGGTACGGCGCAACGCCCTTGCTGAACGCCGTGGCGAAGACCAGTACCAGCGGCAGCAGCAGAAACAGGACAAAAAACAACAGGGCCACGCCGATCAGCACGATCTTGACTTCAATGCTCTCGTCGCGCGCATGGTCGCGCACCGGCTGGATGCGGGCCGGCACGTAGGCGTCGGGGCGCAGGGTCAGGGTATCGCTCATGAGACGCTCCCGGCGGACAAGGTGGAGGTGGCGGGGACCCGTTCGCCGGCCGATGCACGGCCCGAATGGCGGGTCTGCAGCCACCACTGCAGCAGATTGATCAGCAGCAGGATGACGAAGGACAGGACCAGCATGACCACGGCCAGGGCCGCCGCCCCCGCATAATCGAACTGCTCGAGCTTGATGACGATCAGCAAGGACGTGATTTCCGACACCAGCGGCACATTGCCGGCGATGAAGATGACCGAGCCGTATTCGCCCACGCCGCGGGCGAAGGCCAGCGCCACGCCCGTCAGCCACGCGGGCAACAGCGACGGCACGATGACCTTGCGTATGGTCTGCCAGCGGCTGGCGCCCAGGCAGGCGGACGCCTCTTCCTGCTCTTTCTCGAACTCTTCCAGCACGGGTTGCAAGGTCCGCACCACGAAGGGCAGCCCGATGAAGGTCAGCGCGATCAGCACGCCCCAGGGCGTGAAGGCGATGCGCCCGACGTACGGTTCGGCCCAGGCGCCTATCCAGCCGTTGGGCGCGTAGATGGCGGCCAGGGAAATGCCCGCCACCGACGTGGGCAGGGCGAAGGGAAGATCGATCAGGGCGTCGACGATGCGGCGGCCCGGAAAGCGGTAGCGCACCAGCACCCAGGCCAGGATCGCGCCGAACACCCCATTGATCAATGCGGCGGCCACCGCCGTGCCGAAGGTCAGCTTCAGGGAAGCCAGCACGCGCGGCGCGGTCACCGTCGCCCAGAACTGTTCCCAGCTGAGCGCGGTGGTCTTCAGGAACACCGCCGCCAGCGGAATCAGGACGATCAGGCTCAGGTAGGTCACCGTGAAGCCGAAGGTCAGCCCGAAACCCGGCAGGGGGCCCTTGGCCCCCCGTGCGGGAAAGAAGCGGACCAGACTTGCTTGCGAAGCCATGGAAACTCCTTGCCGGTACCGGATTTACTTCTTCAGGTAGATGCTGTCGAACACGCCGCCGTCGGCGAAATGCTCGGCCTGCACCTTGGTCCAGCCGCCCAGCTCTTGGTCCACGGTGTAGAGCTTGAGCTGCGGATACTGGTCGCGGTACTTGGCGGCCACCGACTCCAGGCGCGGGCGATAGAAATGCTTGGCGGCGATCTCCTGGCCTTCGGGACTGTAGAGATAATCCAGGTAGGCCTTGGCCACCTTCTCCGTCCCATGCTTGACGGCGTTCTTGTCCACCACGGCTACGGGCGGCTCGGCCAGAATGCTGCTGGAAGGCACCACGATGTCGAACTTGTCCGGACCCAGGTCCTTGACCGACAGCAAGGCCTCGTTCTCCCAGGCGATCAGCACGTCGCCGATGCCGCGCTCCACGAAAGTGGTGGTGGAGCCGCGTGCGCCCGATATAAGACACCGTTCCTGTCCACGGCCTGCACGACCTCGCGCGCCTTGGCCTCATCGCCGCCCGGCTGCTTCAGGGCGTAGAGCCAGGCCGCCAGGTAGTTCCAGCGCGCGCCGGCCGAGGTCTTGGGATTGGGCGTGACCACATTGATGCCGGGCTTGATCAGGTCGTCCCAGTCCTTGATGCCCTTGGGATTGCCCTTGCGCACCAGCAGCACGATGGTGGAGGTGTACGGCGTGCTGTTGTCGGCCAGGCGGCTCTGCCATCGGGTGTCGATCAGGCCGGATTGGGCGATCTGGTCGATGTCCGAGGAAATGCCCAGGGTCACCACGTCGGCGGGTGCGCCGTCGATGACGGTGCGCGCCTGCTTGCTGGAGCCGCCGTGCGAAGTGCGGATGGTGATGGTGTCGCCCGTTTCTTTCTTGTAGTGTTCCTGAAACGCCTTGTTGAATTCGACGTACAGCTCGCGCGTCGGATCATAAGACACATTCAGGATGCTGACCTCGGCAGCCACGGCGGACGCCGCCGCCACGACCATCGTCAGCAACGCCGCGCTGCGAAACATCTTCATTTTTTGTAGTACCGACATCGCTTCCAATCCCCAGTAAAACTATGTTGAGACAGTGGAAACGAGTCTAGCAAGCGGCTTTCGGGCGACGAAATACCGATTCCTTGATTAGATATAGCGTGCGCTCACTACAGTCCGTGCGCGACCCAGGATGAAACGCGTTCAGCCGCCGGCCGGGGCGTCCTGGTCGGGCAGCAGGCCTTCGAACGCATCCAGGGCGCGCGCGCTGTAGACCATGGCGGCCCCGGCATTCAGGGCAATGGCTACGCTCAGCGCATCGGCCAGCTCCTGCCGGCTGGCCCCCGCCTTGACGGCTTCCTTGGCGTGCACCGCGATACAGCCGTCGCAGCGCGTGGTGACGGCTATGGCCATGGCGATCAACTGGCGCGTCTTGGCATCCAGATGCCCCTGCCCCGACCCGGCCCTGGACAGGCTGGCATAGCCCTTTACCGCGTCCGGACTCAAGGCGCCGAATTCCTTGATACGGCCAGCAAGCTGCTGGCGATAGGTTTCCCAATCGAGCATGGCGCGTCCCCTGGAAAAATGCGATGAAAGAAATCCATCTTAAGGCTGTCGCATACGCGCTGCATCACACAAAACGCGTCAATCAGTAGCCAAAACACACCGCCCCCGCTTGTGGCCGCGTCGACCGGGCGGGTTGCCGGCGACGAACGCTCGATCCTGCCAAAAGCCGTTTATTTTCAATCACATCATCGAAACCGGAGAATCGGTGTCGCAGGAAACTCAAACTCGATCTGTTGCACTTCCAACACTTCGTTGCACCCGTTTGCAAAGCGCCAGACTCGCAGGCGAGAGTCGCGCTAGGGTGAAGCCTCTTCTTTTCACAACGAATCAGGAGGCGTCATGGCGAAAGCACAAGACAATGCCCAGCAGCTGCAGGAACTACTCTATCAAGCCCTGGAGACTGAACTGGGGGGCGAACTGATCTACAAGGCAGCCATCCGCTGTGCGGTCAACGACGACCTGCGAGAGGAGTGGGAGGGCTATCTGGAAGAAACCCAGACCCATCAACGTGTGCTGACCTCCGTGCTCGAGCAGCTTAAACTGGATCCCGCCACTCAGACGCCAGGCCGCAAGGTGCTCTCCCACATCGCGAACTCGCTGGTCAAGGCCATGGAAATGGCGGCCCAGGCCGGAGATCCTCAGGCAGCGCAACTGGTTGCCGCCGAATGCGTGGTCCTGGCCGAAACCAAAGACCACATGAACTGGGATCTTATCGGCGTGGCGGCCAGCAAGACCAAAGACAAGGACCTGGCCGACATCCTGAAACAGGCCTACGACGCGGTGGCGCCTGACGAGGGGCACCACCTCTATCACACCCAAGGCTGGTCGCGTGAACTATGGATAGAGTCCCTGGGCTATCCAGCCGTTCTGCCCCCGCCCGAAGAACAGAAGCAGGTTGAAACCGCCATCGGCGCAGCCCGGGCGGAACAGCAGCGCGACAAGCTGCTGTAAAAGAAAAAGGGCCCTGGCGGCCCTTCTTTTTCAGGATTTTCTTTCTCGCTTGCGGCGCGCATTCAGCGCAACGGCGGAATAATATTCTTCCAGGCTCTGCAATTGTTTTTCGTCGAGCTCTTCCACATCAATCAGCCGCTCATTGGCATCCGTCAAAGAAAGAATCAGCTCATCAAGCTTGACGTGAATAGCCTTGCTGTCTTTATTCTGATTTTGCTGAATCAAGAATACCATCAAAAATGTAACGATGGTCGTTCCCGTATTGATGATCAACTGCCAGGTTTCGGAAAATTTGAAATAAGGGCCTGAGCAAGCCCAGATCACAACCGCAAGCACCGCAACGCCGAACATGATGGGCGAACCTGCAAAGCGCGTGACCCATTTGGCGAAGCGATCGAAGAAACCATCCAGCGTATGAGGCTCACACGGTTCCACAAAAGGCGGATCGACCGGTGCAGGCTGCTCCTGCTCGCAGGCATCGGACTTCGCAGGTCGAGTATCTTTAGCCATGACGATCTCCTGTTCGTTGCAACAGGTGAACTCTACCTCTTCCAAGGCGAAGAAAATAACCAGTTGCTACAAAACCATTCCAATGAAAACGGGATCGCCGAATTCCAGGAATCACAAGCTCGGCCTTGATCAAATAAAAAATCAAATATGAAAATTTACCCAAAAACCAAAACCAGCGTACAAGCTTATGTTCAGACTGAAAATCAAGTATTAAGCTGAAACTCAAGCTCATCAATAAGATGGAAAATTCCAAACTTAGCCGTAAAGAAAAAATTTTATATTGAATACGCTATTTATTTTTTTGTTGTTTATTTTAAAAAATTCTGGCAGCATCGTGCTGGGTACTTGATTAACGCACCGACAGGAGGAGTCGTATGGGAAGGCTAGACCACGGCACCATGTGTACGCTGTGCCAAACATTACCGCTGTCCAAACCTCACACGCCCGGGCATGTGCATATGCACCCGGTCACGCGTCTGGAGGATTTCGGGGAAGAAGGCGCCCAAAGCCTTTATCGATGTTCAGTCTGCCATACGCATTGGCTTTACCAAAAGGACAAGTGGCAGTCCTGCCTGGGCTTCAAGCTATGGACAGGCGATCTGACTGAATATCGGTCCAGCGGACGCAAGCCGTACAGATCTCCCGACCCCGCTGAAACCCAGAGAATCATACGGGGCCCAACGCACCAGAAACCGCTCCAGTAGCGCGGTTTCAAACAGCGGCCGGCCTTGCATTGCGCAACAGCCGGCCCTGGAAGCAGGCTTCGAATTTCCAGAGTTCTTGTTGCGTACCTTGTTCGTTTGCGTATCGGTGCCGTTTTACTGCACGACCGGCAGCACGCCGATTTCAAATGGCCCGGGCGGCCCGCAAATAAAACAAGCAGGCATAAAAAAAGCACCTAGCTTATGCTAAGTGCTTGATTTGGATCACAAAAGAAGTGGTGGGTGCTGAGGGGTTCGAACCCCCGACCTACGCCTTGTAAGGGCGCCGCTCTACCAGCTGAGCTAAGCACCCATTTCTGTGATGCCACTCTTCCTGTGAAGAAAGAAGATTATAGGAGCATACAGATTCTTTTGCAAGCCTTGCGCCGTAATTTTTAATTAATTCACAGCGTCTTTCAGAGCCTTGCCGGGACGGAACTTGGGCACATTGGCGCCTTCGATCTCGATGGTTTCGCCGGTGCGTGGGTTACGACCCGAACGGGCAGCACGCTCGGAAACGGCGAAGGTGCCGAAACCAACCAGAGTAACCGTATCTTTTTCTTTCAGCGTGGTGGTCACGGCATCGATAAACGCATCCAGTGCACGACCGGCGTCAGCCTTGGACAGATCGGCTTTGGTGGAAATGAATTCGATAAGCTCGGTTTTATTCATTGAGAAAATACCCCAGAAAATTATTTTAACCGGCCCCCAACGGGGGCCGGTCTGTTACTGCCACATTAACCGGGCAGGCGACAGGGACCTAACCACCGCCGACTGCCTTTGCAACCAGGCGTCATGACGGCCCGGATGGCTACCGCGTATTAAGCCTATGATTAAAAGGCGTGTCAAGCAAAAAAGCGCCTGTAACCCGCATCATTGCTCACTTTTCACAATTCTTGCCGGTCTTTTCACTTTTTTGGACGCCGCCCTTAACACGATTCCGAAAATATGCTATTTGACCGCTGCCCAGGCCGTCATCAGGCCGCTTAAGCTTCAAGCTGCCCGCAACTGCTGAAGGCTGCCGTCCCCCCATGGCCAAAACGGATACGCGCACCCATGGCGCGAGCGCCAACCATACCCATGCTTCATCGATATGGCCGCTTACAATTTTTTCATCCGTTTTTCTGACTCAGCAGCCCAGGGCTGCCAAGGAGCACGGCCTTGAACGGCAAAGTCTATCTGGTCGGCGCCGGCCCCGGCGACCCCGAACTTCTCACCCTGCGGGCATTGCGCCTGTTGCAGAACGCTGATGCCGTCGTCTACGACCGGCTTGTGGGCAAAGCCATCCTGGACTGCATCAACCCCCGCGCCATCACCCATGACGTTGGCAAGACCGCGGGGTGCGGTTCCCACATGCAGGATGTCATCCACGGCATGCTGCGCACGCTGGCCGCCGCCCACCCGTGTGTGGTGCGGCTCAAGGGCGGCGACCCGTTCATCTTCGGCCGAGGAGGCGAAGAGCTGCTCTACCTGAACCATAACAACATCCGCGCGGAGGTCGTGCCGGGCATTACCGCGGCCACCGGTTGCGCGTCGTCGCTCGGCATTCCGCTGACCCATCGGGGGCTTGCCACCAGCGTGCGCTTCGTTACGGGCCACCTGCGCGACAACCACGGCCTGCAACTGGACTGGCGCTCCCTGGTCGACCCATCCTGTACCCTAGTCTTCTACATGGCGATCGCAAACAGCGCGCACATCGCCTCCTCCCTGATCGCCCACGGCCGTCCTGCCGGCACCCCGGCCGCCCTGGTCCAGGACGCCACGCTGTCCCGGCAGCGCTGGGTCCTCACCACCCTGGAACAGATACCCGCGGCCATTGGGCAATTACATCCGCCCGCCCTGCTCATCATCGGCGATGTCGTGCGACTTCACCCCGACTACACATCCGCCGGTCAGCCCTCCCAGCACGCCGGCTCCATGCCCCAGCCATGTGCGCAGACATGACCATGCGCCGCGTCGCCGCGAGCCTGCTTCTCGGCGCAGTCCTGGCGTTTCCCCTTCGGTCCGCAGCGCAGGATCTCCAGCCCTCCCCCGAACGCCAGCGCATCCTGATCCATCTGCTGCGCCAGGATTGCGGATCCTGCCATGGTTTGCGCCTGAAAGGCGGGCTGGGGCCCGCCCTGACCCGCTCCGCGCTGGCCGGACGCTCGGCACAAGAACTGGCCCGCACCATCCTGGAAGGCCGGCCCGGCACTGCCATGCCGGCGTGGCGCACTTTTCTCGAACCTGCCGAAACCCGATGGCTGGCCCAGCTCCTGCTGGACGGCGACGCCTTGACCTTCAAGCCATGAAACCGCTCATCTTCCTTCTTGCCATTCTGCTGCACGCCTGCACTCCCCTGCCCAGAGGCACGAACGATCTGGGCCTCGTCATCGAACGCGGAACAGGCAGCGTTTCCGTGGTGGAAACCAGCCACCACCGTCGACTGGGCCGCGTCGAAGGGCTGGGCGATCTGTCCCACGCCCACGTCGCCTATTCCCGCGACGGTCGCTACGGCTACGTATTCGGCCGCGACGGCGGCCTGAGCAAGATCGACCTGCTGCGCCAACGCATCGAACGCCGTCTCATCCAGTCGGGCAACGCCATAGGAGGCGCTATCTCCCAGGACGGCAGGCTGGTCGTCGTGCAGAACTACGAACCGGGCGGCATCAAGGTCTTCGACGCGGATACGCTGGACTTCATCAGCGAGGTGCCCGCCGAATACCTGCCCGGCAAACGCTCCAAGGTGGTCGGACTGGCGGACCTACCCGGCCAAAAGTTTGCCTACGCGCTGTTCGAGGCCGGCGAGATCTGGGTCACGGACCTGTCCGATCCACTGCGTCCGGTCACGCAACGCTACCAGGCGGGCCGCCAGCCCTACGACGCCATGGTCACCCCTGACGGACGCCATTACATCGCCGGACTGTTCGGCGAGGACGCCCTGGCCATGCTGGACCTGTGGCATCCCGAAGCCGGCGTGCGCAGGATTCTGTCGGGCTACGGGCGTGGAAAACAGGCTCTGCCGGTCTACAAGATGCCCCACCTGCGCGGCTGGGCGCTTGCCGGCCGGCAGTTGTTCCTGCCCGCCATCGGCCGCCATGAAGTGCTGGTTGCGGACGCCGCGAGCTGGCGCGAAACAGGCCGCATCCCCGTCCTGGGCCAGCCGGTCTTCGTCATTGCCCAGCCTGACGGCCGAAGGGTCTGGGTCAACTTCGCCTTTCCGGACAACGGCCTGGTGCAGGTCATAGATGTGGACACGCTGCAGGTCGCGCATACGCTGGCCCCCGGCAAGGCGGTGCTGCACATGGAGTTCACCCCCCGGGGAGAAGCCGTATGGATTTCCGCCCGTGACGACGACGCCGTGGCCGTCTACGACACACGCACGCTGACCCGCATCAGCTCTCTGACCATCCCGCAGCCAAGCGGCATCTTCTTCACCCATCGGAGCAATCGCATTGGTTTCTGATCTGTCCCCATCCGCCTTCCAACTGCTCAATGCCTGGCAACACGGATTCCCGCTCATTTCCCGCCCTTTCCGCAAGCTGGGGCTGAGCGTGGGGCTCAGCGAGCAAATCGTGCTGGACTATTTCCGGCAATGGCGCATGAGCGGGCTGCTCAGCCGGATCGGCCCCGTGCTGAACCCGTCCTGCATGAGCAGCACGCTGGTCGGCCTGCAAGTGCCTTCCTCGCGCCTGGAGGACGTAGCGGCGCAAGTCAGCGCGATGCCCGAAGTCAACCACAACTACGAACGCGAACACCCCGTCAATCTCTGGTTCGTCATGGCTTGCCCCCACCCGCAGGCGCTGCAGGCCCGGCTGGATGAACTGGCCGGCCAGACAGGCCTGCATCCCTTGTCCCTGCCCATGCAGTCGGCCTACCACATAGACCTGGGATTCAACCTGGCGCCTTCCTTTTGGAAAACTGCTGCCGCCATGCCGCCCTGCTGTCCTCTGCCGGCCGAAGGCAGCCCGCAACAGGCCCTGCTTCACGCCGTGCAGCACGGACTGGAACTGCACCCGGAACCCTACCAGGAGCTGGCCCGTCATGCGGCCATGGCGGAAAAACAGGTGCTGGATCAATTAGGCGCCTGGCTGGAACAAGGCCTGTTCCGCCGTTTCGGCGTCGTCCTGCACCATCGCTCCCTGGGATACACGGCCAATGCCATGTGCGTCTGGACCCTACCCGACGACATCGTGGATTCGGTGGGAATGCAGCTCGGACGCGAACCCGGCGTGACGCTGTGCTACCGTCGCCGCCCCCACCTTCCCCAATGGACCCACAATCTGTTCTGCATGATCCATGGCAAGGACCGCGCACAGGCACTCCAGCAGCACGAGCGGCTGTCCCGGCGCCTGGGGCTGGAAGCCTTTCCCCACGCCGTACTGTTCTCGACCCGCTGCTTCAAGCAACGCGGGGCCCTGTTGACTCCCGCACAGGTCCATCATGACTGAACAGCCCAGGCACTCCGCTTTCACTCCCCTGACACTGGACGATACGGACCGCCGCGTGATCAACGCCTTGCAAAGCGGCTTCCCGATCTGCCCTCGCCCTTTCGCCCAGGCTGCGCCCGCGCTGAACCTGACGGAAGCCGAACTGATCGCCCGCCTCGCGCGCCTGCGCCAGGCCGGCGTCCTGACCCGCTTCGGCCCCTTGTTCCAGATCGAAGCCGCAGGCGGCGCATACTGCCTGGCCGCCATGACCGTGCCCGACGCCCAGTGGGAGGCCGCCGTGCAAGCCGGCAACCGGCACGAAGAGGTCGCCCACAACTACAGGCGGGGCCACGCGCTGAACATGTGGTTCGTGCTGGCCGCCGACTCCATGGCCGGCATCCAGTCCTGCCTGCGCGCCATCGAACGTGAGACCGGGCTGCCCGTGCTGGCCTTTCCCAAGGAACGCGAATATTTCCTGCACTTGAAACTGGAGCTTTGACGATGACTTCACGCCGTCTTGCCCCTGCGGACGCAGCGCTGATCCGCGCCGCGCAGGCCGGTTTGCCCATGGAGCCGGCTCCCTACGAAGCCCTGGCCCTGCGCCTTGGCGTACCCCAGGCCCAGGTGCTGGCCCGGCTGCAGGCCATGCTTGAACAAGGCCTGGTACGCCGCATCGGCGCAGTGCCCAACCACTACGCCCTGGGCTTCGTTGCCAACGGCATGTGCGTCTGGGACGTAGATGACGACCAGGTCGACCAGGCCGGCCAATTGCTGGGCGCATTGCCCGACGTCAGCCACTGCTATCGCCGACCCCGGCACCGCCCGCTGTGGCCCTACAACCTCTTCGCCATGCTGCACGGCACGGATCACGAAGCCGTGCGCGCCCGCGCAAGCGCCATCACTGAAATGTTGCACGCGGCATTGCCCGGCGCCCTGCGGGAGCGCGACATTCTTTTCTCGACCGCCATCCTGAAGAAAACCGGCTTGCGTCTACGGAGCGACTGACCATGTTTCGCATTTCCAGTTTCATCGCCCAATTGCAGAACCCCACGCCCCCGATGCCACCGCGTTACGGCCCGGTCGTGATCTGGAACCTGATCCGGCGCTGCAACCTGCATTGCAGCCACTGCTATTCCGCCTCCGTGGACAAGGACTTCCCCGGCGAACTCTCATTCGCCCAGATCTGTTCCGTCATGGACGACCTGCATGCCTTCGGCGTGCGCGCCCTGATCCTGTCCGGCGGCGAACCCCTGCTGCGTCCCGACATCTTCGACATCGCCCGCCGCGCCCGCAGCCTGGGACTGTACGTGGGCCTGTCCTCCAACGGCACCCTGATCAAGGAGGACAACATCGATGCCATTGCGGACAGCGGCTTCGATTACGTAGGCATCTCCCTGGACGGACTTCAAGCGCGCCACGATCGCATCCGCGGCCAGGACGGCGCCTATTCCGCCTCCCTGAAGGGGCTGAGGCTATGCCGCGACCGGCAATTGAAAGTGGGCATACGCTTCACCCTGACGCAGGAAAACGCCGTCGATCTGCCCGGCCTGCTGGACTTGCTGGGCGACGAAGACATAGACCGCTTCTATCTGTCCCATCTGAATTACGCCGGCCGGGGCGCGCGCCACCGCCGGCAGGACAGCCACCACCAGATGACCCGGCAAGCCATGGAGCAGGTCTTCGAAGCCTGCCTGGCCTACATGCAGGCCGGTCAGCCCAAGGAGTTCACCTCCGGCAACAACGATGCCGACGGCGTATTCTTCCTGCACTGGGTGCGACGCCACTATCCCGAACAGGCAGCCCGGATCCAGGCCAGGCTGCTCCAGTGGGGCGGCAATGCTTCGGGCGTCAATGTGGCCAACATCGACAATCGCGGCAATGTACACCCCGACACCATGTGGTGGCACCACAAGCTGGGCAACGTCCTGTCGCGCCCATTCTCGGCCATCTGGGCAGACACGTCCGAACCGCTTCTGGCCCAGTTGCGCCAACGTCCCCGCCCCGTCAAAGGCCGTTGCGCCCGCTGCGCCTACCTGGCCATCTGCAATGGCAACACCCGCACCCGCGCCCAGAAGAAAACAGGCGACCTTTGGGCGGAAGATCCCGGCTGCTACCTTACGGAACAGGAGATCGCTGCGCCCGGCACGGCCTGAGCCAGGCTGAGCGCAGCAGCAGCAGCAGCAGCAGCAGCAGCAGCAGCAGCAGCAGCAGCAGCAGCAGCAGCAGCAGCAGCAGCAGCAGCAGCAGCACGAAAAAGAAATAAGCCCTCCCGAACGCGCATCAAGATGCTTCCCCGGCGCATGGGCCTGGGAAGCCACGACATTGCAAATCGCCATGAAAATCCGAGTTAAACCTGAAGAATCAGCTTGCCAGGCTCAGATCACTGTGCAACATACGCCCTGTTGCGCCAGCAGCGCGGCCAGCACCTGGGCGTCCCAAGTGGACTTCCATGTGATGACAATGCGCTCGCCCCGCGCCCAGGATCGGCACAGACCCTGCCAGAACGGCGCATCCAGCAAATCCCCCTGCAGAACGCCGCCGGCTTCGTCCAGCGCCAGCAAGCCGGCGTCGCGCCTGGCCTTCTCCAGTATTTCCGGCAAGGTCTGGGGCAAGTACAGGACCCGATCCGCCTGGTTCAGGGCGCGCAATGCACGCAGGGTCAACAGATCGGCCGCCGGCAGATCCGCAATGGCGGCGATGCTGACCTGCGCCTGTCCGAGCTGCGTGCGGGCCTGCAAGGCGGATTCCAGCAAGGCCTCGGCCTTGTCTGTCCTGCCGGCGGCAAGCAGCGCCTGCGCCTCGCTGTCCAGCAGCCAGTCGAAGAAGCGGCGCCGGGCGTTCACGTCGGGGAAAGCCAGCTTGATATCGCGCCGGTAGCGCGCGGCCAGCGCGGCAAGCAGGCCTAGTGATTCCTCCAGCACGCCTTCGATGCGCTCCCTGGTTCGGCGCGCCAGTACGGGCGCCGAACCGGCCGACGACACGGCTACCATGAGGGGCGAACGATCGATGATGGCCGGCACCTGGACGGAAGACAATTGCGCATCGTCGACGACATTGCACGGCATGCGCAACTGATGGGCCGCCGTCGCCACGGCCTGGTTGGCGTCGCGCCGACCGGTGGCGGCGATCGCCAGCCAACTGCCTTCCAGGTGGGCGGGCGCAAACAAGGCGAATACGCTGCGCAAAGCGCCCGCCTGGGCGCTGGCCCGCAGCCAGGGCGTCTGCTCGGGCGCCACCACGGTGACGTTGGCGCCCGAGCGCAGCAGCAGTCTGACCTTGCGTTCGGCCACCACGCCGCCGCCCACTACGGTGACCGCTTTGCCCGCCAGGTCGAAGAACAAAGGAAACAGGTTCATTCCACACTATCCTTGCGGCGCCGGGATGGCCCGGCGCCGGTACGAGAATTACTTCAGGCCGGCGAAATACTCTGCCAGCTCGCGGATGATTTCATCGCTGAGCGGCTCCGCCATCGAGCTCATGACAGGGTCGTTGCGCTCGCGGGTCTTGAACGCATGCAACTGCTTGACCAGGTATTCCGCTTTCTGCCCCGCAAGATTGGGGTACAGGCCCACGCTGCTGATTCCATCGCCCCCATGGCACGAAGCGCACATGGGCAATAGCGAGCCCGCCTGTACGGAAAGATCGGTCTGCGGCGTCTCGCCGACCAGTTCGGGCTTCGCGTCCGTCGCCCAGGCCTGGCCCAGGCCAAGGCCGCACAGCACGATGGCGGTTCCAAGCATCGATTTCATGGTTTCCCCTTCATCAGAATTTCTGGGTTTCAGGCTGGCCTATGGTCAGCCAGCGCGTACGGGCCCGGGAGAATATCCCGGAGGGGCTTTCCATCTTGTGTTCGGCCACCAGTTCCAGCGTGCGGCTGTCGTAGATCTTGAGGCGGTCTCCCCAGTAGCCGGAACTGACGTACAGGAAATCGCCCGTACGGTTGTAGTTCGGGAAGAAGGAATGGCCGCCCACGTCCAGGGTCTTGGCGACTTCCAGTGTGTTTTTGTCGATGAGCTGGATCCAGGGGGCGGGCTTGTCCTTGTCCACGATGTCCCCCGCCCCGTCCGGCGCATTCGGGTGCGCGGCCGGCGACTCCGTGGCGCCGGCCACCGGGATCTGCTTGACCACCGAGAAATCCTTGGGGTCCCAGACCGTGACCACGGAGCCTTTCTTGCACGTGCCCATATTGGTGCCGAACGCCAGCATGCGGCCATTGATCTCGGTTACCGAGCCCGAGCCTACATGCGGCTGGCAGCCCGCCGGTATGTCGCGCACCACCTTGTCTTCCTTCAGGTCGATGGCAACGAACTTGTTGTCGTCGTAGGACGCCACCATGGAGTAGCGGCCGTCGGGCGTCAGGAAGGTATCGTGCAGCAGGCGGCCCACCTTCTTGAGCTTGGTCACCGGCATGCCGGGCTTGTCCGGATCGATGATCCAGATCTGTCCGGCCTGGCGCAGCGTCAGGGCGAACTTGTTGTTGATGCGGCTGCCGATGACGGGCCCGCCAGCGGACTTGACGAACTTGCCATCGGGGTCCTCGCCCTCCAGGTCCATGTACTTGACCGGTTCGAGCGTGTCGGCCTTCAGGATGGCGACGCTGCGCGGCACGAAGGAGCTGATGGCAAGCCATTTTCCATCCTTGGAAACGGCGATGCCCGGCCCGGTCAGGCCGACCTTGGCCTGGCGCACGATCTGCAACGTGTAGAGGTCGATCTTGTAGACGTGACCGTCATCGCTCTTGAGCCAGGCCCAGCGTTCGCTGGCCGGGCTGAAGTCCATGATGTGCGGCGCGCTGGGCGTGGCGATCTCGCCCACCACCTGGTTGGTCTTGCCGTCCAGGAACACCGTGCGGGCATTGTTGCCTTCGTCGCCGCGGCCGTAGCGGCCGCGCGCCATGACCACCATCAGGTCGTAGACCGAATCGATGGCATAGGCAGGCTTGGCGGGCAGCGTGGCCTCGTCCACCAGCACTTTGACGCTGGCGCGGATCTCGTCCATGCCCCATTTGAGATCCGCCGCCGGCTCCGTCTTGATCAGGTGCGCCAGCGCGCGGACGTCCTCGTCGGCCAGGCGTCCGGCGAACGGCGGCATCAAGGTGTCCGGTATGCCGGTCATGATGGTGCCCCGCAAGGCGATCTCGCTTTGCACCAGCCTGTCGCTGGTCAGGGCGGGAGCGATATAGCCGCCCCGGTCCGCGCCGTGACAGACAGCGCAATTCTGTTGAAACAAATGATCGACCCGAACCTGCTCCTCGGTCGTTGCGGCCAGGGCCGAACCGACCGCGGCCGGCAGGAGCGCCAGAGTCATGAGCTTTCTGTACATCCTAGTACCTCCAACAATCGCCCTGCAGAACGGCAAGGCCGACTGCACTATAACGATTGTGATTTTTTCTTGAAAAGGTACAGATACAGGATCGCCGCTGGTTACGGATTGACTCAGGCGCAAAACGCAGGCCGGCTTGGCTTTCAGGCCCTACTCAGCGTCCCTGGTGTGCAGGCTGGACATATTTATCACGAACGAATGACTGCTTGACGCAGCGCAAGGCCCCAATGCCTGCCTCAGGCCTATAGTCGTAGGGTACGGCTCGATTGCAGACAGCCTCCGATTTACCCGTTCCATGCCATGTTCTCATTGCCCATCACCCTGACTCATGCGCACGGCTCGCCCTACAAGCGGCAGATCGCGCGCCAGATCGAAACCCTCATCTGCTCCGGCCGCCTGCAGGACGGCAACCGCCTGCCCTCCATCACCCGCATGGCCTCCCTGCTCCAGGTCTCCAAGAACACCGTCATGGGAGCGTACGACCTGCTCATCGACTCCAACCTGATCCACAGCGAGCCCAGCCGCGGCTTCTTCGTCACCGCGCATCGACGCGGGTCTTCCAAGAGCGCGGATCCTGATTTCGTGCAGGATGGACCGGCCTCCGTCCATACGGATCCGGTGAATCTGGCCAGGGCCAGCGGCGTGCACGTCCCTCCGCCGCCCGTGCCCATACGGTTCGACTTCAAGGTGGGCCGTCCGTCCGTGCATGCTTTTCCGCTGCGCCAGTTCATCCATCTGTCCAACCAACTGCTGCGCCATGCCGGCTCGGCCATGGCCGATTACACGCCGCCCGAAGGTCTGTGGGGCCTGCGGCTGCAGATCGCCGACTACCTGGCCGCCACCAAGGGGATCAAGGCCGATCCTGAACACGTCATCGTCACGGCGGGCAGCCAGGAGGCGCTCAGCCTGATCGCCTCGCATTTCCTGGATCACAACAGCGCGGCCGTGCACGAATCGCCGGGTTACACCGGCTTCTACAACCTGTTGCGCCGCCACGGGGCGCAGGCCTGCCCCGTGCCCGTGGACGAACAGGGCCTGCGCACGGATCTCCTGCCCGACGCGCCAGTGCGCCTGGCATTCGTCACGCCGTCCCACCAATACCCGCTGGGCCACACCCTGTCCATGGAGCGGCGCCGGCAACTGCTGGAGTGGGCTGGACGCACGGGCGCCATCATCATCGAGGACGATTACGACGGGGACTTCTGCTC
Organism: Alcaligenes sp. Marseille-Q7550; assembly: GCF_965112015.1. Classification (NCBI taxonomy): domain Bacteria; kingdom Pseudomonadati; phylum Pseudomonadota; class Betaproteobacteria; order Burkholderiales; family Alcaligenaceae; genus Alcaligenes; species Alcaligenes sp. Marseille-Q7550. The sequence goes on along the minus strand of NZ_CBCOPU010000003.1, from coordinate 11,068 downwards.
CGGTCCCGCCCTGCCCCCGCCGCTGGCGGCCATGAGCCCGCGGCAGGTCATCTACCTGGGTTCTTTTTCCAAGACGCTGGGGCCGGGCCTGAGGCTGGGCTACATGGTCTGTCCGCCGGCGCTGGCGCGAGACTTCATCGAACGCAAGGCGCTGCTGAACAATGGCTCGCCCTGGCTGGCCCAGGCCGTGCTGGCGCGCTACTTCGACGAATACAGTTTCGCCCGCCACCTGCAGGTCCTGCGACGCCGCTACCTGGAACAGCGCGACACCCTGCTGCAGGGGCTGGCCGACATCTGGGGCGATGCGGGAACCGTCAGCGGCCAGAATGCCGGCATGCACCTGGCCTTCCGCCTTCCAGACCACAGTCCCGGCGCCCACATCCTGGCCAATGCGGCGCTGCGCCACGGCATCCGGCTCTATCCACTAGCCCAGGCGGCCAGCCGGGAGTCCGACACGGCGGATCCCCGCCATCTGCTGTTCGGCTACGCCCGCCTGGAATGCGTCGAAATCCGCCAGGCCATGAAACTGTTGGGAGCCGTGCAGCGCGCCATCACCTGAAGCGCACCGCCCGGCCGGCGATCAGGACCGGGCCAGCGCCTGATCAAAGTCGCCGGTCAGGTCGGCGATATCCTCGATGCCGACGGAAATGCGCAGCTGATTGTCGGCAATGCCCATGATGGCGCGCTGTTCGGCGCCCATCTCGTAATAGATGGTGTGAGCCACCGGCAGCACCAGGCTGCGGTTGTCGCCCAGATGCGTGGCCAGGATGAACACGTTCAGGCGATTCAGAAAATCGAACACCTCCACGTCCTCGGCCAGCACCACGCTCATCAATCCGCCGAAACGATTGCCGAACAAATCGGCGGCGCGCTCGTGCTGGGGATGATCCTCCAGGCCGGGATACTGCACCTTGCGCACGCGCGGATGCGCCTGCAGGAAGCGCGCCAGCGCCAGGGCGTTGGAACAGATGCGCTCCATGCGCAAAGGCAGGGTCTCGGAACCCACGGCCAGGCGATGGGCCACGTCCGAGGACAAGGTGCCGCCCATGTCGCGCAGGCCTTTTTTCTTGATCTGGGTCAGCCCCCAGGAGCGTGGATTGCCGTTGCGGTAGACCTCGGCAATATTGGGATAGTCGCTCCAGTCGAACAGCCCCGTGTCCGTGACCATGCCGCCCAGGGCATTGCCATGGCCGCCGATGTGCTTGGACAGGGAGTTGACCACCAGGGAGGCCTTGAAATCGCGCGACGGGCGCAGGTAGGGCGAGGACAGCGTGGCGTCCACCACGTAGACCAGGCCCTGCTCTTCGCACCACTGCCCCACGCCCTGCAGATCGGCGATCTGCGTGCCCGGATTGGCGATGGTTTCCACGAACACCATGCGGGTGTTGGGCTGTCGGGCGGCCTGCACCTGTGCCAGGTCGGTGGCATCCACCAACGTGATCTCCACGCCCAGCTCGCGCAGCGTACCCAGCAGGCTGTTGGTGTTGCCGAAGATGTACTTGCTGGTGATCAGGTGGTCGCCCTGGCGCAGCAGGGTGAAGAAGGTCGCGGTCAAGGCCGCCATGCCGGTGGCAAAGCTGACGCTGCCCACGCCTTTCTCCATGCGCGTGACCTTGGCCTCCAGCGCCGCCGTGGTGGGCGTGCCCTGGCGGGAGTAGGTAAAGCCGGCCTTGCCCTGGAAAACGGCCGCCAATTCGCGGGCATCGCTGAAACCATATTCGGTGGACGGATGCAGCGGCTGGTGGATGGCGCCGTGCTGAGTGCCCAGGCGGCGGTCGGAATGCAGGGTGGAAGTAGTAAAGCCGTTTTCGTCCATGATCGTGTTCAAAACCTAAGTTTGCGTGCGCCAGATGAAGAATGCCCCACGCCGCGCAGGCCATGCCTGCTTGCCGCCCGCCTCGCGGCCTGTATGCCGCTCCGGTTGGCCAGGCGCGCCACAGTCCGCGGGGGCTGCAACGTGTCCGTGCCCATCCCCAGAGGGGGGGTTTTGTCTTGGGGTGGTCCGGCGACAAAAAAGCGAAGCCTGGGCTTCGCGTTTCTGGCGGCTGACTATCTATTATCTTGGGAAGCGCAGACGGTCAGCCTGAGTTTTTTATACAGATAAGTTATGTAGCGAACTCGCCGCCCTAAGCCGAGCTGCGCTGGCGCAGCGTTTCGTACAGGCACACGGCGCTGGCCACGCTGACATTCAGGCTCTCCACGGCGCCCATCATGGGGATGGAGACCAGTTCATCGCAGGTTTCGCGGGTCAGGCGGCGCATGCCCTCGCCCTCCGCCCCCATGACCCAGGCCATGGGTCGGCGCGCGTCGACCTGGTGCAGCGAATGCGCGGCCTGGTCGTCCGTACCCACCAGCCAGACGTCGCGTTCGCGCAACTGGCGCATGGTGCGCGCCAGATTGGTCACGGTGATGTAAGGCGTGGACTCCGCGCCGCCGCAGGCCACGCGCGAGACCGTGGCGTTCAGGCCGACGGCGCGATCGCGCGGGGCGATCACGGCATGCGCGCCGGCCGCATTGGCGGTACGCAGACAGGCGCCCAGATTATGCGGATCCGTGACGCCGTCCAGGATCAGCAGGAAAGGAACCTGTCCGGCTTCCTCCAGATCGTCCAGCAGTTCGTTGACATCCACCGCCAGCTCCTGCTCGTCGGCCAGCGCGACCACGCCCTGGTGGCGGGTGCCCTTGGAAAGACCGTTCAGACGTTCCGCCTGCACAGGGATGACTTTCAGCCCCGCCTGCTGGATCTGGTCGATGAAGGACAGCATGCGCTTGTCGCGCCGGGTCTCGTCCACGTATACCTCGCGCACCGACGAGGCGGCGTGACGAACTCGGGCTACTACGGCATGAAAGCCGGCCAAAACCTGCTGGGGCATAACAATCCTTGAAGAAACGGAGGGCAAAGACAGAGCCGGACAGGTGCGCCCGGCCCTGTATTGTACGCCTATCGGCGCCGCCCCCTGGGGCTGCGCGTGGACTTGGCGGCCTTGGCGGCTTTCTCGGTGGCGCGCTTCTCGTCGCGGGCGGTCTGCTTCTGGGTGGCGCGCCGCTGCGAAGCGGTCGTGCCCTTCAGGGCTTCCGGCTTGGCGGAGGCAGCCTTCTTGATGTGGCGCTCGGGCTGCTCGGGCGCGGCGGCCGCCGCCTTCAAAGCCTTATAGCCCGTGCCCTTGACCAGACGGAACTCGATGCGGCGCGCTTCCAGGTCCACGCGCGCAACCTGCACCTGCACCGGATCGGTCAGGCGATAGCGTATCCCGGTGCGCTCGCCGCGCAGCTCGTTCAAGGTCTCGTTGTACTGGAAATAATCGGCGCCCAGCTCGGACACGTGCACCAGACCCTCCACGTACAGGGTATCCAGCGTGACGAACAGGCCGAAGCTGGTGACGCCGCTGACCTTGCCGGAGTACTCCTCGCCCACGTGCTCCTTGACGAACCAGCACTTGAGCCAGGCTTCCACATCCTTGGAAGCTTCGTCGGCGCGGCGCTCGCGCGCCGACAGCAAGGTCCCGAGCCGCTCCCAGCGGGCGAAGTCGCGCTTGCTGGCCGGCAAGGCCGCATCGCCCGGCTCGTCCTCGATGGCCGGTACGTAGCGCTCGTCCTTCAGGATGGACTTGATGACCCGATGCACCAGCAGATCCGGATAGCGTCGGATGGGCGAGGTGAAATGCGCATACAGCGGATAGGCCAGGCCGAAGTGGCCGGTCTTTTCCGGACTGTAGATGGCCTGCTGCATGGAACGCAGGCACATGGTCTGGATCACCGCGAAGTCCGGCCGCCCGCGCGCGGCGGCCACCACCTTGGCGTAGTCGGCCGCTGTGGGCTCGTCCCCGCCTTCCAGCGCGAGGCCCAGGCTGCGCAAGTACTCGCGCAGCGCTTCCAGCTTGGGCGGCGTGGGGCCGTCGTGCAGCCGGTACAGGCCGTTGCGGCGGTTGCGGGCGATGAAATCGGCCGCGCAGGTGTTGGCCGCCAGCATGCATTCTTCGATGAGCTTGTGCGCGTCGTTGCGCACCAGCGGTTCGATGCGCTCGATGCGGCCCAGCGGATTGCAGATGATCTTGGTCTCGACCGTGTCGAAGTCGATGGCGCCGCGCGCCGCGCGACGCTCGGCCAGCAGGCGATACAGCGCATAGAGATTCTGCACGGGCTCGAGCACGTGCTGGATCTGCTGGGCGGCCGGCCCGGTGGGCTGCTGCAGCGCGCTCCAGATGTCGGTGTAGGTAGTACGCGCATGCGAATGGATGACGGCCTCATAGAACTGGTAGGCCGACACCGTGCCCGACTTGGGCCCGTCGGCCAGCACCACCATGTCGCACACCATGACCAGGCGGTCCACCGCCGGGTTGAGCGAACAGATGCCGTTGGACAGGCTCTCGGGCAGCATGGGGATCACGCGGCGCGGGAAGTACACGCTGGTGCCGCGCTCCAGGGCGTCGGCATCCAGGGCGTCGCCCGAGCGCACGTAGTGGCTGACGTCCGCAATGGCGACCAGCAGGCGCCAGGCCAGGCGGCGGCGCTTGCCGGTGCCTATGTCCACCTGCTCGCAATACACGGCGTCGTCGAAGTCGCGCGCGTCCTCGCCGTCGATGGTGATGAACGGCACGTCGCGCAGGTCCACGCGCCCCTTGTATTCGGTCGGCTTGACCTTGGCCGGGATGCGGGCGGCCTGCTTGAGGGCGGCCTCGGAGAAATCCACCGGCACCTCGAACTTGCGCACGGCGATCTCGATTTCCATGCCGGGATCGTCGATTTCCCCCAGCACTTCGATCACGCGGCCCAGCGGCTGACGATGGCGCTCGGGCTGCTGCGTGATCTGTACGGTCACGACCTGGCCGGACTCGGCCTCGCCCTGTTCGCCGGGCGGGATCAGGATGTCGTGCTTGATGCGCTGGTCCTCGGGCACCACGATGAAGGCGCCGCGCTCGCGCAGGAAGCGCCCCACCAGCTTGCTGGTATGGCGCTCGGTGACCTCGACGATGGAGGCGTCGGGCTTGCCGCGATATTCGCCGTCGATGCGTACCAGGACGCGGTCGCCATGCAATACCTTGGCCATTTCCCGAGGCGACAGGAACAGGTCGGGCTGACCATCGTCGCGCTGCAGAAAGCCGAAGCCGTCGCGATGGCCCAACACCCGGCCGGCGATGAAGCCGGTCTGCGTGTTCTTGCGGATCTTGCCATCGGCTCCCACTAGCAGCTGGCCGTCGCGCTCCATGGCGCGCACGCGTCGCTCGAACCCCACCGAAACCGGCAACGCAAGGCCCAGCTTGAGAGCCAGGCTTTGAATGTCCTGCGCTTCCGAGAAATCCCGCACCACCGCCAGGATACGCTCCCGCGAAGGGGTATCGGGGTCGAAATCAGGCGGCAATTCGTAACGACCCGTTGGTTCAATCAGGTCCTCGGTACTGTTCTGGAATTTTTTGATCAAAAGGACACTTCCATTATTAAAAAATTATGCCTATAATCCTTTTCTTTGCTGCTCACGCAGCAAGACGTTGCAGGCTTTTGGCACAGACATAAGCATACAACGTTATGCCCAGGTGGCGGAATTGGTAGACGCGCATGGTTCAGGTCCATGTGCCGCAAGGTTTGGAGGTTCGAGTCCTCTCCTGGGCACCAGATTCCTTGAAAAGCCGGTTGTCGAAAGACAGCCGGCTTTTTGCTTTATCCGGCCTATGCGTTCACTCAGGCGACGCGGCGGATGCGCGCGCTGGAGCCGCGGCCACGGGTATGGCGAAATACATCCTTGGGGTCGTCATCGACCCAGGGCACCAGCTCGATCTTGACGCCGAAGTTTCGTTTCTCCGCTTGTTCGTTGATATAGCGCAGCGTGGAATAGTCTTCCAGGGCGAACCCGACCGAATCAAAGATCGTCACCTCGCTCCGGCTGCGGCGGCCCGGCGTCTCTCCTGCCAGAACCCGCCAGAGTTGTTCAACCGCAAAGTCGGCGGGCATCTGTTGCAGGTCGCCTTCGATGCGCGTCTGAGGTTCGTATTCGACGAATACGCGTCCTGCACGCAGGACGTCGGCGTGCAGTTCGGTTTTTCCAGGGCAGTCCCCGCCAACGGCATTGATATGCATGCCCGGCTCGATCATGTCAGGCGTGAGAATCGTGGCGCGGGCCTTGTCGGCAGTGATCGTGGTCACGATATCGGAGCCTTGCACCGCCTCTGCTATCGATTCGACGCGCCGGATGGACAGGTCGGCGTATTCGGCCAGATTGCGCATCAGCTTGGCAGTGGCGCCCGGGTCGATGTCGTAGGCCGCGATTTCCCGAATGCCAAGATGCTTGTGAAAGGCCAGCGCCTGGAATTCGCTTTGTGCGCCATTGCCGATCAGCGCCATGCGGCGTGAGTCGGGGCGCGCCAGGGCGCGCGTCGCCATCAGCGAGGTGGCGGCGGTGCGCAGGGCGGTGGCCACGGTGAGCTCGGACAGCAGTATCGGATAACCGGTCTCGACCTCCGCCAGGACGCCGAATGCCATGACGGTATGCAAGCCGCGCGCCGTATTGCGGGGATGGCCGTTGACATACTTGAAGGCATAACGGTGGGTATCGGAGACGGGCATCAATTCGATCACGCCTATGTCCGAATGACTGGCGACGCGGGCCGATTTGTCGAATTCCGGCCAGCGGATGAAGTCGCTTTCTATGTTGTCGGCCAGATCGGCGATGAAGGTATCGGCGCCGATCGTTTCGATCAGTTGCGACATGGTGGACACATCGATGAAACGCGTCATGGTTGGACTCTCCTTGGAATGAACCCCCGCCTGCCGGACCAGTACGCCGGAGGATCAAGTTGCTGGCGACGAATCCCGCCCGCGTGCTTGCTCCTCGCGCTTCCATGGGCGTACCAGCGTGCTCTTGCCGAACAGGCTTTCCACCAGGTCAACGACAAGTTCGGCGGTCTGGTTGCGGATGTCGAGCGCGGGGTTGAGTTCGACGATGTCGAGCGAGGCCAGCCTGCCCGTGTCCGCGATCATTTCCATGCAGAGCTGCGCTTCGCGGTAGTTGGGTCCGCCCCGCACGATGGTGCCGGTGCCGGGGGCGATCTCGGGATCGAGAAAATCGATGTCGAAGCTCAGATGCAGGTGCACCTTGTCGGCGTCTTCCCCGTCCAGTCCCGCCAGAGCGCTGCGCATGACCTCGCGCATGCCCAGCTCGTCGATGGCGCGCATGTCGTAGACCTCCAGGCCGAGCTGCTGGATCATGCGTTTCTCGGCTTCATCGACGCTGCGCAAGCCGATCTGGCAGACCTCGCCAGGCCGCAGTGCAGGCCTTGCTCCAGACATGCCTGTGAGCGCCGCGGGTCCCAGTCCATACAGATTGGCCACCGGCATGCCATGGGCATTCCCGCTGGGAGAGATTTCGGGCGTATTGGAGTCCGAGTGCGCATCCAGCCAGAGCACGCGCAGGCGTTTGCCTGCCGCGCGGCAGTAGCGCGCCACGGCGCTGATGGATCCGGTCGCCAATGTATGGTCGCCGCCGAGCATGATGGGAACGCGGCCTTCGATCAACTGCGTATGCACGGCGTCGTGTGCGGCCCGGTTCCAGGCTATGCATTCGGCCAGGTTGCGCAGGCCTTGTGCTTGCGGATCCCGGGCGCCCTGCGGATTGGGCGGGCCGGCCAGGTTTCCTAGGTCGCGAACGTCGACCCCGAAGCGTTTCAAGGCGGGCCCGAGCTGCGCGACACGCAGCGCGTCTGGACCCAGGGACGCGCCCAGCCTGGTTGCGCCTACATCGGTGGGCACGCCGATCAGGGTGACTCGGGTCAAGGGTTGGTCGGGGCTGGTGGGAAATTGATGGTCGCTCATTTTTGGACACGGCTCCTCATGAAAGTACAGACAGCATGCGCGCAACATCGTTTCCATCCGTACATGCGCATAGCATCCCACGGAAGAGAGACAAACAAAATGGCAAATTCTGCTGTCACATTGCATAATTATTGCCATTAAGTCAGGTTGGATTGGCAAAATGAACAGTCTGGACAAGATCGACCAGCAATTGATCGCGCATTTGCGCCACAACGCGCGCGCAAGCGTGGCCACATTGGCGTCGCGCCTGGGCGTGTCGCGGGGCACCGTGACCAACCGCCTGAACAGACTGGAGGAGCGCGGCGTGATCGTGGGCTACACCGTGCGTTTGCGTCCCGAGACAGAAACCGGCGGTTTGCATGCATGGATGGGCGTCGCGATCGAAGGAAACGACGCCCGTCGCGTGGCCGCATCCTTGCTGGGGGAGCCTAGCGTGCTGGCCTTGCACGCCACCAATGGACGATGGGACCTGCTGGTCGAGCTGCAGGTGGCGACCTTGCCGGAGTTGGCTCATGCACTTGAGCGGATACGGTTGATCAAGGGCATCAGCAATTCGGAAACCAGCATCCACCTGGAGACCCTGCGCGCCGCGCCCGACGCCAGATAGACGCAGACCTGTTGTCGGTGTCATGGCTGATCTGAAAGAAGACCGGCTGTCGAAAGACAGCCGGTTTTTCTATGAGCTGTGCAGGCTCGGGGATTCGCCCAGGATAACCCGATCGAAGAAGTCTTCCTGCCCCATCTGTCCGCCCTTGAGCACCAGCTCCAGGCCGTGCAGCTCGTCGTCGCTGTGGCATTGGCATAGCGAGACGCCGGGGCTGACCTGGCCCAGATGGCTCAATCCCCAGATGCCCAGCGCTTGCGTGCTCAGGCTGGACGTGTCGCCGCCGGCGATGCACAGGCGCGACAGCATGTCCTCGCGCCGCAGACGTCGCGCCAGGCCGCCCACCAGCCGTGCCGTATCCTGGGATACAAGGTCAACCGGCAGGGGTGACGAGGCGTCGGCCGTACGCGTTTTCAGCAAGGTGTGGCGGCCTTGCTGCAGCATGCGGCAGACCGTCTCCTGGAGTTCCTGCGCGTAGGTCGGCGATTGATGCAATTGCCGTGGATCCAGGTCCAGCACCGTCGCCTGGCGGCATCGCGCCACCTGCATGGCAGTGACGGGCGACTGGCTGCCCACGACGATCAGAGCCGGCTTGGCCGCGGCCTGGAGGCTGGTCTGCGACAGGGGCGTCAAATCGCCTTGCCGGCTCAAGTAGGCCTGGGCGACGCTGCTGGCGCCTGCTGCCAGTACGGTGCCGACATGGCTCAGTTCCTCCAGCAGCGCACCGGCGCGGGCGATATCCTCGTCCCGGCTGATGTCCAGCACCGGATGCAGATGGCCCTGCCGTACGGCGGCCTGCAGCCAGGCGTCCGTCTGCCCGCGGCTTGTCCAGTCCGGCCTGCCGTATTCCGTGTAGGGCATGGCGATCAGGTTCGTCAGCCCTTGCGCCTGCAGGTGCCGCAACAGGTCCGCTTCCTGCATGGGGGTCACGGGATGACGGCTCATGGTGGGATGGCGATCCAGCCTGTGCGCGTCGCCGTCCTGTCCCGCCCGTGCGAACAGATACCCGAAAACGCAGTAGCGTCCCAGGCTCGGTTGCCCGCCCAGGATGGGCGTCACCGGAACCTGGGCGGCCGGACGCAGGCAATCCAGGGCTGTGGCGATATTGCCGACTTCCGGGCCGCTGTCGAAGGTGGAACAGATCTTGTAGTGCAGCACCTGCGGCTGCAGCGCGGCGAAGAAACGGGCGGCGGGCTCCAGGACGGCGCGCATGCGGGCCGGTTCCAGTGAACGGGTGGCGCCGGCCAGCCCTACGGCCTGTACGCCGGCCAGTTGCGCCAGGCGTCGCTGGGTTGGCGTGCCCAGCAGCAGGACGGCGCGCAGGCCGCCCTGGCTCAAGGTGGCCAGGGTGTCGCTGGCGCCGGTGAAGTCGTCGCCGTACCAGGCGTAGCGCGGGCGGAGTGGACCGGAAGTCATGTGCATCCGCCTGGTCAGGCCACCTTGGGACCGAAGAATTCCAGCGCGTGCGCCAGCTCGGGGCAGGCGCGCGCCTTGTCCTGCAGGGCAAGGCCCTGGCCGGCCGCTTCCCAGGCCTGGCGCAGGCTCAGCACGCCGGCCTGCGCGCCGTCCGGATGGGCCAGGATGCCGCCGCCGGCCATGAACAGCACGTCCGTGCCGCCGGCGGCCTCCCAGGTCGCGGGCACGGTGCCGGCCCATTGGCCTGACGACACCACGGGCAATACGCGGTCGTCGCTCCAGTCGTCCAAGCTGTGCAGGCAGTGCGCGATGGCTTCGCGCACCTCGGCGTCGGGCTGGGCGAATTTGCCCTCCAGGCCGTGGACGTGGATATGGTCCGCGCCGGCCAGTCGCCACAGAGTCTGGTAGGCCGAGACGGAAATGCCCAGCAAGGGATGGCGTGACAGTGCGCCGTAGCCGTTGCGATGGGCGTGCAGGGCCAGTCCGGTGTGGCGGCGCAGGGTCTGCAGCGCCGAGTAGCCCACCCAGTTCTGGCTGACCATCACGCAGCTGCCGCCTTCGCGCTCGACCAGATCGGCATGACGTTTCATGGCGTCGGTCTCGTCGCTGATGTTGAAGGCGTACATCACATGCTTGCCGCTGCGCTGCTCGTGGTCCCGGATTACGCCCATCACGGCCGGTATGCGTTCATCCAAGGGAGAGTGCGCCGGATCCGCGCAGACCTCGTCGTCCTTGATGAAGTCCACCCCGGCCCGGCATAAGGTTTCCACCAGCTGGACGATGTCCGGCGTGCGCAGTCCCACGCTGGGCTTGATGATGGTGCCGACCAGGGCGCCCTGGTCCACGCCTGTGCGCCGGCGCGTGCCCGCAATGCCCAGGGCCGGCGCATCGAAGCGGCGGCGATAGTGGGCGGGCAGCTCCAGGGATTCCAGGCGCAGGCCCGTGACCTCGCCCAGGTCGAACAGATTGCCGGTCACGCAGGCCGCCAGCGTGGGCAGGTTGGCGCCGATGTTGGCGATGGGGAAACGGATGTCCACCTGTGCGCGCCGCCAGGGGCCGCGTATGCCGCGCCGCTCCAGCAGGGCATTGGACAGGCTGGGCAGCGGCGCGCTGTCCAGCTCCAGGATGCGTTCCACGGTGGCGCGGGCCCGTTCGCGCAGTTCGTCGGTCTCGCCGGCCACGCGGGTGAAGGTGCCGCAGGACTGTTCGCCGGCGATCACTTCGGCGACCTGTTCAGGCGGCAGC
>NZ_CBCOPU010000002.1:0-1476474 GCF_965112015.1 Alcaligenes sp. Marseille-Q7550 | reverse complement strand
GGGCCGCCAGATGCCGGCGGCGCTCGCCCGGCAGGCGTACGTCGGCATCCTGCAGCATCGCCTCGACCAGAACCTCGAGGCGTTCGTCGTAGCTGTCGGAACCTGCGAAAGCGGCGGGATCGATGAGCAGGAAGACATGGCACAGGTTGGGACGATTGCCCTGCGCCTTGAAGAACGAATCAGCCTCGAAGGCCCAGGCGCCGCCCCCCAGCCCGACACAAAGCAGCTCGACCATCAAGGCCAGCATTGCGCCCTTGACCCCGCCGGCCGGACACATCATGCCGGCCAGTCCGGCCTGGGGATCCGTGGTCGGCCGTCCCTGTTCATCCAGCGCCCATCCCAGCGGGATGGATTCTCCTCGTCTGGCGGCGGTCATGAGCTTGCCGCGCGCCACCTCGGACAGGGACAGATCGATGCTGATCGGTGTGCGGCCCCGGCGGGGGAAGACGGCGGCGATGGGATTGGTGCCGAACAAGGCTCGGGAGCCTCCCCAGGCCGGCATGGCCGATGGCGAATTGCTGAATGCAAACGCCATGTATCCCTGTTCGGCGGCTTGACGCAGATGATAGGAAGCCATGCCGAAATGATGGCTGCGGCGTACGGCCGCGCAGGCGACCGCCGTTTGAGCCACGCGCTCCATGGCGACCCGCAGGGCCAGGTCGCACGCCGGGTAGGCCAGGCCGTCCTGCGCATCCACCAGAATGCCGGCGCCTTTCTCGGCGGCCACGCGCGGCTGCGCCCGGGGATCGATCCGGCCGTGGCGCATGTGGCTGATGTATTGCGGCAGGCGGCTCAGGCCGTGAGAAGGCAGGCCCTGCATTTCTGCCTCGACCAAGGCACGCGCCGTACTGGCGGCCGCCAGGCGGGACACCCCTTCGCGCAGCAGCGCCTGTTCGGCCAGTTCCAGCAGCTCGGCCCGGAAGTAGCGTTGGGAAGTGGCGGCAGGGAAGGCATGGGCGGGGTTGTTCATCAGGATGGGCTCCGTAGTTGGCGGGCGACGGCGTCCGCGACGAAGGCGCTGACGCGGGTATTGGCCTGGCGGCTCAAGCCGGCAATATGAGGGGTCAGGATCAGATTCGGTACATCCTGGAGATGCTCGGAGCAGGGCAGGGGCTCCTCATCGAACACATCCAGGGCCGCGCCGCCCAGCCGCCCGGCGCGCAGGGCGGCTGCCACGGCTGCTTCGTCCACCACGCCGCCTCGTGCGGTATTGATCAGGATCGCGTCGGATTTCATCTGCTCCAGTCGCCGGGCGTTGATCAGTCCGCGGGTGCTGGACAGCAAAGGCACGTGCAGGCTGACGATGTCGGCCTGAGCGAGCAGTTCATCCAGGGCCAGCGGCCTGACGTGATGGGCCGCCCAGGCCGGATCGTCAGGCGCCAGCCCGGGGTCGTGGGCGAACACGGACAGGCCCAGGTGCCCGGCCATCGCGCTGAGCTGCCTGGCGATGTCGCCGAACCCGATCAGGCCCAGGGTCAGGCCTCCGATCTCCCGGCCTTGGCCCAGCGCGGTGCGCGGCCATTGACCGCTGGCGACCGCACTGGTGGATCCGAAGGCGCCGCGCGCCAGAAGCAGCGCGGCTCCCAGCACGTATTCGGCGACGGCCCTGGCATTGGCGCCCGTTGCGGGGATCACTTGCACGCCGCGGTCCCGGCATGGCCCTAGCTGTATATTGTCCAGCCCCACGCCCAGTCGGCCGACAACCTGCAGCCGGGGCGCGCGCTCCAGCAGGGCCTGATCCACCTGCGTGCGGTTGCGCACGATCAGGGCGCGTGATCGGGCCAGCGCGGACTGCAAGTCCAGTGGGCGATCGACCAGCCCCGGGTCGTACAGCACTGAAAACTGTTCCCGCAGACGCTGGACGGCGGGCTCGTCCATGAATTCACTGATGACAATGTCCATGGCCTCTCCTTGCGAGAGCCCATGCTAAAGCTGTTGACGATCTAAGTCAACAATATCATATATATGAATTAGTTGAATTGGGCTGAATTACACGCGTTCAGTGGTCGCCGGCTTCATGGCCGATGTACTCGTACTCCTGGACATTGACGCGGCTTTGACGCCATTCCACAGCCTGCATCTTGTACGAATAGGCGACCCGGCGCACATCCAGCAAGGGCTGGCCCGGCTCCACGCCCAGCAACTGGCTATGGAGCTGGTCGGCGGCGAATATGCGCACCTGCTCGTCGGTGGTGATGACGTTGACGCCGAAGCGTTCCTGGTAGAAGCGGTAGAGCGTGCTGCTGCGTTCGCGCAGAAGCGTTTCATCCAGGCCCATGAAGATGCTCTCGGGCACGGTGACGGTGTCGACCATGACGTTCTGGCCGGTCAGGCTGAGCAGGGTGATGAATTCATAGACATGGGCTCCGGCGCCCAGGCGCAGCTTTTCCCGCGCCTCGTCGCCGGCCCGCAGGCGACGGAATTGCTGCAGCCGGGTTTCAGGATAGGAGCGCTTGCCGTCCTGGCGCGCGATGCGGAAGAACTTGAAGAAATGCTGGTTGTGCGCATGCTCGGCCACGAAGGTCCCCCGCCCCTGGTGGCGCACCAGGATGTTTTCCGAGACCAGGTCGTCGATGGCCTTGCGCAGAGTGCCGATGGAGACGTTGAACCGCGCCGCCAGCACTTTCTCGGGCGGTATGGCGTCGCCCTGGTTCCATTCGCCGCTGGCCAGGGCGGTGAGCACGGCCTGCTTGACCTGCTGATAAAGCGGGATGCCGGTGGGCGCAAGGGCACCGATGGGGTGGGGAGGAGCGAAATTATCCATGGGTTTCTCTGCTGAGGCGCGATCACTCGCATTTTACCGTTGCCGTGGTGGAATGGATACAATCAAATCATATAGATGATATGCTTGACTTGGATGAGTTGACTAATTAGTATTTATTTCAACCCGGAAGCAATCGCGATTTCTGGCATTTCCTTTTCATTCAAGGAGCGTATCGATGATTCACGCTGTATTGCACGACGCAAAGGACACGGTGGCCGTCGCCGTGGTGGAAGGCATCAAGGCAGGCACCGAGCTCAATGCCTGGATCATGGACGAGGACAAGATCATCCAGGTCCGGGCCCAGCAGGACATCCCGATCGGCCACAAGGTGGCGCTGCATCCGATGCAGGTCGGCGACACGGTCTACAAGTACGGGGTCGATATCGGCAAGGTTGTCGCCCCCATCCAGCCGGGCGACCACGCCCATGTGCAGAACATCAAGACCAAGCGCTGGTAATTCCCCTGCCCGCACGAATCTGAACAATCATTCAAGGACATCACTATGTCGGTCATTTCCGCAGACACCACTTTCATGGGCTATCGGCGCGCCAACGGCCGGGTGGGGGTGCGCAATCACGTCATCATCCTGCCTGTGGACGATATTTCGAACGCGGCGGCCGAGGCGGTCGCCAACAACATCAAGGGCACGCTGGCCTTGCCTCATCCTTATGGCCGCCTTCAGTTCGGCGAGGACCTGGAGCTGCACTTTCGCACCCTGATCGGCACGGGCAGCAATCCCAACGTCGCCGCCGTCGTCGTGATCGGCATCGAGGAAGGCTGGACCAAGCGCGTGGTGGACGGCATCGCCAAGACCGGCAAGCCCGTGGCCGGCTTCAGCATCGAGCTGAACGGCGACCACAGCACCATCATGCGCGCCTCGCGCGAAGCCAAGGAATTCGTGCACTACGCCACGGCGCTGCAGCGCGAGCCCTGCCCGATCAGCGAACTCTGGGTGTCGACCAAGTGCGGGGAATCGGACACCACCTCGGGCTGCGGCGCCAACCCGACCGTGGGCAATGCCTTCGACAAGCTGTACGCGCTGGGCAGCACCTTGTGCTTTGGCGAGACCTCGGAGCTGACCGGCGGCGAGCATATCGTGGCCGAGCGCTGCGCCGATGACGCCGTGCGCGAGCGTTTCATGTTCATGTTCAACCGCTACCAGGACATGATCAACCGCTGGAAGACCAGCGACCTGTCCGAATCCCAGCCCACCAAGGGCAATATTGCGGGCGGCCTGACCACGATCGAGGAGAAGGCCATGGGCAACATCCAGAAGATCGGCAAGCGCTGCCGGGTCGACGGTGTGCTGGACAAGGCCGAAGTGCCGAGCGGCAGGGGGCTGTGGTTCATGGATTCCTCGTCGGCCGCCGCCGAGATGGTGACCTTGTGCGCCGCCTCGGGCTATGCCGTGCATTTCTTCCCCACCGGCCAGGGCAACGTCATCGGCAACCCCATCCTGCCGGTGATCAAGATCTGCGCCAACCCGCGCACGGTGCGCACCATGGGCGAGCACATCGATGTGGACACCTCCGCGCTGCTGCAGCGCGAGATCGACCTGGACAAGGCCGGCGACCTGCTGCTGGAGAGCATGCTGGCCACCGCCAACGGGCGCTGGACCGCCGCCGAGGCGCTGGGGCATCGCGAATTCGTCCTGACCCGGCTGTTTGAAAGTGCGTAGGAGGATCTGGTTCAGCAGGATGTAGTCGATGGCTTCCCCGGTTTGCCGGGGAGGCCATTCTTGTTTCACGGGCCTGAGAGCTCGCAGCGGCACATACCCATAATTTGTTGGAGAGACAAAATGAATTATCGCTTTCGTGCTTTGTTGCGCTTGAAATCAGTGGTTGCGGTAGCGAGTATTTCCGTCTGTGCCTGGGGTTCCGCCCAGGCCGCGGACTGGCCCAGCGGGCCGGTCACGCTGGTGGTGCCTTTTTCCGCCGGCGGCACGACCGACGTGGTCGGGCGACTGATGGCCCAGAAGCTGGGCGAGCTGTGGGGGACCAGCGTGGTGGTGGACAACCGGCCGGGAGCCAGCGGCAATATCGGCGCGTCCCTGGTGGCCCGGGCCACGCCCGACGGCCAGACCATCCTGATGGCCTCGGGCAGCAATCTGACCGTCAATCCCCACCTGTACAAGGCCCTGCCCTACAACGTGGACAAGGACTTCACCCTGGTGACCAATGTGGCGGCCGGCCCCATGGTGGTGGTGACCTCCACGGCGGTGCCGGCCAAGAACCTGCAGGAGCTGATCGACTATGCCAGGCAGAACCCGGGCAAGCTGAACATGGGGTCGGCAGGCATAGGCAGCCAGGTCCACACGGCGGGCGAGAACTTCGCCGATGCCGCCAAGATCAAGGTGACCCATGTGCCCTACAAAGGCGAAGCCGCCGCCTACACGGACCTGATGGCCGGACAGATCGACATGGTGGTCGGCAATATAGGCGCCGTCAGCACGCTGGTGTCCAGCGGCAAGATCCGGGCGCTGGGAGTGACCTCCAAGGAGCGGGCGCAGATGCTCTCCGACATCCCGACGGTGGACGAGGCCGGGGTGGCGGGCTTCGAGAACAAAGGCTGGTTCGCCTTCGTCGTACCCAAGAAGACGCCCCAGGCAGTGGTGGACAAGCTCTATGCCGACACGCGCAAGGTGCTGGACATGCCTGATGTGCAGCAGAAGCTGGCCAGCTTGGGCATGCAGGCGGTGGGCAACAGTTCGGATGAACTGCAGCAGGAGGTCCGCAGCGAGTCTGAATTGTGGGAGCGCATCATCAAGCAGCAGGGCATCACGCTGCAGTAAGGACCGGGGCCGGCTTGCGCCGGCCCCATGCCCGCGCCGGCATCAGGCCTGAACCGACGCCGGAAGGGCCTCGTCGGCCAAGTAGGCTCCGGCCGGGCTGGACGCGCGTGAAACGCACCGGGCGCCGTTCGATGATCAATCCTCCCGGGCCTTGCTGCAGTACCGAGAACCAGGACTGTTCCAGGTCCCGCACCAGGGGGAAGTCGCTGCGAAAATGAGCGCCGCGCGAGTCGTCGCGCGCCAGGGCCGCCCGTGCGATGACCTGACTGACCTGTATCTGATTATCCAGGTTGAGCCAGTCCTGCCAGCTAAGGTTAAAGGCGCGCTCGCGCGTGTCCAGGCCTATGCCATGCAGTTGCGCATGCAGGCTGTCCAGTTCTTCAATGGCCTGCTGCAGGCCCTGGGCGTCACGCACGATGCCGACCTTGTCCCACATGCAGTCCGCCAGTTGGTCGCGCAAGGCGTTGAGGTCGCCGGGCGGGAGGGTGAAGGGCAGCTCGGCGCGGCGGATCGCCTCGCGCACATGCGCATGGTTCCAGTCAGGCAGGCTTTGGCTTCGGGCCCAGGCCCCCATGGTGTCGCCGGCGATGCCGCCGAACACGGTGGAATTGGCCACGCCGCTGCCGCCCAGCCGGGCGGCGCCATGCACGCCGCCCGTGTCTTCGCCGGCGGCGAACAAGCCTTCCCATGGCGTGGCACAGTCGGGACGGAAGATGACGCCGCCCATCATGTAGTGCGCGGTCGGCACGACTTCAACTTGACCGCCTGCCAGATCGAAGCCGCAGTCGGCGCAACGCTCCACCATGCCTTTGAACTGGCGCCGCACCTGGTCCGGGCCCAGGTGGTGCATCTGCAGGTAGACGCCGCCATTGGGCGTGGTGCGCCCGGCGCGCATTTCGCTGAAGATACCGCGCGAGACGATGTCGCGGGTGGCGCGTTCGCCGCGTTCGTCGTAGTTGCGCATGAAACGCTCGCCCCGGCCGTTGAGCAGGTGGCCTCCCGCGCCGCGCAGTCCTTCTTCGAGCACGGTGCCCGTCATGCGCGTGTCGGATCCGGCCAGCAGCCCTGTGGGATGGAACTGGACCATTTCCATGTCGCGCAGGGGCAGGCCGGCGCGCAGGGCCATGGCCAGGCCGTCGCAACTCTTGTCGCCCGAGGGCGTATGGTACTTGTACATGGTCGGGCCGCCGCCGGTGGCCAGCAGCACCGCCTTGGCGCGTACCAGCCGGTACAGGCCGCTGCGCAGGTCTATCATCAGCACGGCGGCAATGCGCCGGCCGTCGCCCGACGGAATGAGCTCGATGGCCCTGTGTTCCTCCAGGCGGTTTATCTGGCGTGCCCATACCTGTTCGGCCAGACGGTTGATGATCTCGATGCCGGTCAGGTCGCCCTTGTGCACGGTGCGATCGAAGGTCTGCCCTGCAAAGGCTTTCTGGTGCAGGCTGCCGTCGCTGTTGCGGTCGAAGAAGCAGCCCAGCTCATTTTCCAGTTCGTGGACCCGCTCGACGGCCTTGTTCACCAGCGTCCAGGCCAGGTCCTGGTCGGGCAGCCATTTGCCGCCCTCTATCGTGTCCATGAAATGGCGTTCGGGCGAATCACCCTGGGCCAGGGCCACGTTGCAGCCGCCCTGGACCATGCGGGTACAGCCGCACTTGCCCAGCAGGCCTTTGACGGCGACCGTGATGCGCAGATCTGGCGCGGCCTGATGCGCGTGCAGGGCCGCGAACAGCCCGGCCCCGCCCGAACCCAGGATCAGGATGTCGGTTTCAATGATGTCGGCCGGTTCCATCATGCCACTCCCAGGGTTTGAAGCACCGCCGCCTGCCGCCGGGCGACCTTCTGGTCCACGTCCTCGTACAGGGAGCGGCCATGACTGTCCATGCCCACCAGCAAGGGGCCGAAGTCGCGGATGCGGAACTGCCACAGCGATTCTGGATTCAGATCATCCAGGTCCACGTCTTCGATTTCCTCGATCCAGGTGGTCTCCAGCGCCGCCGTGCCACCGACAATGGCCAGATAGGCGCCGCCCAGTTCCTGGAAGGCGGCCAGGGAGCCGGCATGCATGCCGCCTTTGCCGATGATCAGGCGCACGCCCAGCTGCGTCATCAATTGCCGGGTGAAGCGCTCCATGCGCGAGGAGGTCGTCGTGCCTATGCACACGGGCTGGTAGCCGGCTGGAACGCCGGGGCCGGGAGGAACGCGGCGCACATTGGGGGCGGTGTGGATGACGGCGTGGCCGTGCAGGTCCAGGCGAGTGCTGCGGCCCTTGTCGAACAGGGCGATGTAACTGGCGTCGCGTATGCCGAACAGGCGGTGCTGCAGGGTGACGGTGTCGCCCACCTGCAGCGCCCGTACCTGGGCTTCGGTCACGGGTGTGGTCAGGATATGGTGGCTCATGGCGCGCTCCGGATCAAAAGCCATAGTCGATGCCGCCGGCATGCAGGCGGGCGCGGGCGCGGCGGGCGGAATGGCATTGCATGTTGACCGAGACCGGATTCATGGTGATGTGGGTGGCGGCCAGTTCCACATGGACGGCAAACGCCGTGCCGTCGCCACCCAGGCCCTGGGGGCCTATGCCTAATTGATTCACGGCCTGGCTCAGCTCGGCCTCCAACTGCGCGCCCAGCTCGTCTTCGCAGCGGCTGCCCAGGGGGCGGGTGGCCGCCTTCTTGGCCAGATGCACGCACAGGTCCGACGTGCCGCCTACCCCCACGCCCACGATGGTGGGCGGACAGGTCTTGCCGCCCGCTTTCACGACGCAGTCGATGACGAACTTTTTGACCGCCGCCAGGCCGTCGGCGGGGATGGCCATGTGCAGGAACGAATTGTTCTCCGAGCCGCTGCCTTTGGGGATCATCTCCAGTTCCAAGGTGCCGGGCTCAGCAATGTATTCGATGTGAATGATGGGCACGCCGGGACCGCAGGAGGTCTGGTTGTTCCGTCGGCTGATGGGATGCACCACGCTGGAGCGCAAGGGGTGTTCCTCGGTCGCGCGCCGGCAGCCGGCCCGGATCGCCTCGGTCAGGCGCCAGCCGTCCACCTGCGCATCCGGACCCAGGGTGACGTTGTAGATGGGAATGCCGGTGTCCTGACACAGGAGATTGTCCTGCTGTTCGGCGACCTGGATGTTGGTCACCATTGTCTGCAGAATATTTTGTGCACGGCTGGAGCGTTCGCGGGCCTGCAGGCGTCCGAAACCGGCCTTGATGTCGTCGGGCAGTCGTTTCAGGGCGCGTATATACAGTTGGCAGGCGGCCTCTTCGATGTGGGCATAGTCAATGGGAAGCATGGTCACGTCCGGGAGACAAAGAGAAAGAGAAAAGAGACGGCCAGGGCGCCGAGCACGCTCCCGGCAATCCAGCCGCGGCGCAGCCCCTGCCAGGGACGAAACTCGATCAGCAGAATGCGCAGCCCGCCCAGCAGGTGTACGGTCAGCAGGGCGACCAGAGCCCATTCGCCGGCGCGAAACAGTGGAGCTTCGTACCAGCGCAAGGCTTGATCCAGCCTGGCTTCTCCGTTCAAGGCCAGGCCCAGGGTCCAGAAGTGCAGGGGCAGGAAGATCAGCAGCAGCACGCCGGACAGGCGGTGTATGAAAAAGGCCAGCCAACTGGCGTGGCGGCGATTGGATGTGCGATTGCGATGCATGTCAGGCTCCTGCCAGGGTGACGGCCCAGACTGCGCGCAGCCCCAGGGCCAGGAGAACCAGGCCGATGGCATGGGCGATGCGCGTGCACGCGGCCGGACTCAAGCGGGTCCATTCCACCAAGACTGCGCGTAGTCCCAGTGCGCCGTGCAGACTGACCAGGATGACGAAGGCGCTATAGAAAACTCCCCACAGAGCGTTGCCGCGCGTACGCTGCAAAATCTCGGTGGCGCTCAGTCCGTCCTGCATGGCGTAAAGAATCAGGCCCAGATGCGTGAACACGAACACCGTCATCAGCATGGCGCTGAGCCGTTGCCAGTACCACATGCGCACGGCGCGCACCGTATTGCGCGGCGAGTTCATGGCGCTTCTCCGGACAGCAGCGCCTGGACGGTCCGGCGCTTGAGTCCGGCGATCGAGGCGGTCGGCGTCAGGCCCTTGGGGCAACGCAGGGTACAGGAGCCCTGGCTGTGGCAGGCGTGGCAGCCGGCGTCGCCGGCCACGGCCAGCAGGCGCTCGCCCTGCTGCACATCGCGCTCGTCGTTGACCAGGGTCCAGGCACGGTTCAGCGCCGCCGGCCCCAAGAACTCGGGCCGCCAGCCGACGACGTCGCAGGAGGAATAGCAGACGGCGCAGCCTATGCATTCGATGCCCGCATCGGCGGCCCGGCGGGCTGGAGAGTCCGGGCTGATCCGGGCGACGGGCTCGTCCCGTCCGGACAGGCCCTTGAACTGGCCGCGCGCCTGGCGCTGCTTGTCGAAGAAATAAGCCATGTCTACCGCCAGGTCCTTGATGACCGGCATGTTGGCCAGGGGCTCCAGGCGCAGGAGGGGCCCCTTGGCGACCTTGGCCACATGGGTGCGGCAGGTCCAGCGTGCGACTCCGTTGACGCGCATGGCGCAGGAGCCGCACATGCCGACCCGGCAGGCGTAGCGGTAGGACAAGGTGGGATCCAGGCGGCGCTGGATGTAGGTGACGATGTCCAGCACGGTCTGGTTGTCGCGCCGGGGAACGCCAAAGCGCTCGAACCGGCCGTGACGGGCGCCGCGCCAGATCTCGACGCTCAGGGTGGGGGCAGGCTTCATGTCAGGCTCGCGAGAGTGGGATCACGAGCACCATGTTGCGGTGAAACCAGTTAATAGTAAACCTAGTAATTTTTGTAAAATGCATAAAACTATTTTATGGATAGGTCATGTCGTCCAGCCGCCAGTTCCGCACAGCCCTGGCCGCCGCGCAGGCGGGCAGCTTCACCGAGGCCGGTCGCCGGGTCGGGTTGACGCAGGCCGCCGTCAGCCTGCAGGTACGCAATCTCGAAGAGGAGCTGGGAGTGGTGCTGTTCGAACGCGGCAAGACGGCCTTGGCCGTGACCGCGGACGGGCAGTCCGTGCTGGAGCGCCTGGCGCAACTGGTCGACGCTTATGACAAGCTGTGCCGGCCCGACGATGGCGTCTTGCGCGGCACGCTGCTGGTGGGGGCGCTGGTGTCCGCCCTGATGGGCTCCTTCGGCAATGCGCTGGCCCGCATCCGCACGGACTTTCCGGAACTGGACTTGCGGCTGTTCGCCGGGCAGTCCGGCGACTTCGCCCGCAAAGTGGCCGCGGGCGAACTGGATGCGGCCGTGGTGGCCGAGCCGCCTTACGAAGTGCCGGCGGGCTTGATGTGGACGCCTTTCTATCGCGAACCCCTGGTGCTGATCGCGCATCGGGACTTGGCGCCGGCCGATCCTCTGGAGTTGCTGCGCCGGGAACGCTTCCTGCTGTTCGATCGGTCCCTGTGGACGGGGCGCCTGGTCAGTTACGCCTTGGAGCAGTTGGGCGTACGCCCGGACGTGGCGCTGGAACTCAATTCCGTGGAGGCGATCGTGCAACTGGTGCGCAAGCAGTTCGGGGTGGCCATCGTGCCGCATCTGGCCAATGCCGAATGGGATGAACAGCAACTGCAGGTGCTGGACCTGCCGGGCGTGGCGCTGCACCGTTCCGTGGGCATGCTGGAGCGCCGGGTCCACGGCAAACAGGCCGTGACGCAGGCCTTGTGCGCCTGGTTCGGCCTGGAACGCTAACAGATCCACGCTGGACGCCTTCCAGGCGATTGAAGTACTCTGGACCGACACGAACCACGATCCAGGATCTTGCCGCCGCCCTGGCGGGAAGTGCGAGGCTTGTCCGGACTGCCATTGGAAAAGGTCCGGCCGCGCCGGTACTCGCAGCGGCTCGCCGCTGTGGCATGGAGGACGAACATGGCAGAGAGGGGGGGAGCGCCGTTGGCGAGGTGGTGCTGGCTGGTGCTGGCGATATGCCTGCTGTGGCCGGCCGCGCGGGCGCAGGCCTGTACGGCGGACCAGCCCATACGACTTGCGGACCTGAGCTGGGAAAGCGCGGCGTTCAGCACGCAGCTCTATCAGGAGATCCTGGAGAAGGCCTATGACTGCCGTACCGAGCGCGTGCCGGGATCGTCGGCGGCGCTGGAAACAGCCCTGGCCCAGAACGATATCCAGTTGATCGGCGAAATCTGGTCGGGCCGGACCGAGATCATCGAAAAGGCGATTGCGGCCGGCCAGGTCAAGGTCATCGGCAACACGCTGGAAGGCGGCGCCGAGCAGGGCTGGTACGTGCCCGACTACGTCATCGACGGCGACAAGGAACGCGGCGTGCCGCCGGCGGCGCCCGAACTGCGCCGCATCGAAGGCCTCGGGCGTTACGCGCAGGTCTTCAGCGATCCCGAACAACCCGGCCGCGGCCGTTTCTACAACTGCCCCTCGGGCTGGGTGTGCGAGACCTTCAACAGCCGCTTGTTCGAGCTGTACGGCCTGGACCGGCAATACCAGAACTTTCGCCCCGGCACGGGCGCGGCCCTGGATGCGGCCATCAGCGCCGCCTATGACCGGCGCCAGCCCATTCTGTTCTATTACTGGCAGCCGGCCGGACTGATGGCCAAGTATTCCTTTCGCAAGCTGGCCAGCGCGCCCTTCGATCAGGCCTGCTGGGATGCCGCCGTCTCCGGCAAGGGCAAGACCTGTCCGACCGATTTCATCCTGGCCACGATCGCGGTGGCCGCGTCCACGCCGTTCGTGCAGGCGCATCCCGATCTGGCCGCCCTGTTCGAAAAAATCCAGCTGCGCCCCGAACAGATGAATGAAATCATCCTGGGCATGTCCGAAGGAGGCCGGAGCGCCGCGGCCCAGGTGCAGCGCTTCCTGAAAGAAAATCCGGAGCAGTGGCGCGCGTGGATGCCGGCCGTCCAGGCCGATCGCCTGCAGGCGGCCCTGGAGCCGGCAGGCGCGTCCAGCCGTCCGGCTGCGGCCCCGGGCTTCTTTCCGCACTGGTCGGCGGCGGACTGGATCAATCGTCAATTGCTGGCGGCGGTGCGCGACTGGGGCACGGGCTTTCGCAGCATCAGCGCCTGGATCCTGAATCGCGTGATCCTGCCCGTGGAAGGCATCCTGCAGGCCGCGCCGCCCTGGGCCATGCTGCTGCTGGCCGGCGCCGCGGCCTGGTGGGGCCAGCGCCGCTGGCTGCCGCCCCTGCTGTACGTGGCCGGGCTGTATCTGATCGGCGCCATGGGCCTGTGGGACAAGCTGATGCAGACCTTCACCCTGGTGCTCGTGGCCACCTGCTTCTCGGTGCTGATCGGCATTCCCGTGGGTGTGCTGGCCGCGCGCAGCCGGGTGCTGCGCCGCGTCCTGACCCCTGTGCTGGATGTCATGCAGACCATGCCCAGTTTCGTCTACCTGATTCCCGTGCTGATGCTGTTCGGCCTGGGCAAGGTGCCGGCGGTCCTGGCCACCGTCGTGTATGCCGTGCCGCCGCTGATACGCCTGACCAGCCTGGGCCTGCGCCAGGTCGACCCCAATGTGATGGAAGCGGCGCAGGCCTATGGGGTGACGCGCTGGCAGATGCTGGTCAAGGTGACGTTGCCGCTGGCCCGCCCCAGCATCATGGCCGGCATCAACCAGACCACCATGATGGCCTTGTCCATGGTGGTGGTGGCCTCCATGATCGGCGCCCAGGGCCTGGGCGAAGACGTGCTGGCCGGGATACAGACGCTGGACATCGGCCGAGGGCTGCAGGCGGGGGTCGCCATTGTGATCCTGGCCATCGTGATGGATCGCATTTCCCAGTCGTACGGACGTTCGCAGCGCCGCCGGCGGCGGGACAGGAAGCAGCCATGAAGCCAGATACGCAAAGCGATAGCGCCGTTCAGAACTGCAAGGTCGAACTGCGCGAGGTCTACAAGGTCTTCGGCGCTCGCCCGCAGCAGGCCGTGGAACTGTTGCGGCAGGGCCAGGACAAGCAGGCCGTGCAGCAGCAGACCGGCTGCATCGTGGGCCTGGCCGGCGTGAACGCCTGCTTCCCGGCGCAACAGATCTCCTGCGTCATGGGATTGTCGGGCTCGGGCAAGTCCACCCTGGTGCGCCACATCAACCGGCTGATCGATCCGACCGCGGGCCAGGTGCTGGTGGACGGGGAGGACATCCTGAAGCTGGACATGGCGCGCCTGCGCCAGTTGCGTCGCCACGGGATCAGCATGGTGTTCCAGGCCTTCGGGCTGCTGCCCCACCTGACGGTACGGGACAATGTGGCCTTCGGCCTGGAGGTGCGCGGCGAGGGCCGCCGCCAGTCGCGCGAGCATGCCCTGCAGTGGCTGGAGCGGGTGGGGCTGCAGGATTATGCGCTCAATTATCCGGACGAGCTGTCCGGCGGCATGCAGCAGCGTGTGGGCCTGGCCCGCGCCCTGGCCGTGGATGCCGAAGTCCTGCTCATGGACGAAGCCTTTTCAGCCCTGGACCCGCTGATACGCTATGAAATGCAGGACGAGCTCCTGCGCCTGCAGCAGAGCCTGAACAAGACCATCATCTTCATCACCCACGACATAGACGAGGCTCTGCGCATGGGCCGGCACATCGTCGTGTTGCGCGAGGGCAAGGTGGAGCAGAGCGGCACCCCCGCGCAGATCCGCGACGAGCCCGCCAACGATTATGTGGCGCGCTTCGTGAACAAGCCCCGCGCCTGAAGGGCGCCGGATCGCCCCGCGCGCCGGGAAAAAGACCCGCCTTGGACAGGCGCTCCTCAAAAAACTGTTGTGTATCAAGCAGTTTGAGGACGATTTTTTGTGTGGATGTTTGCTCTGATTTACAAGTGCGTGGTATATTAGGCAGCTTAGCCAAAAAGTTTTGGCTAAAGTCGCTAGCGCAAAGATTTTTTTGCGTGCACTCTCAGTTAGCCCCGACCAATCGGAGTCGGGAGGGGAAGAGACGATGTCGGAGTGGACGCAGCCGCCTGCGGCGTGGCGGCTGGGCCTTGTTGGGCGTAAAGTCGGCATGACCCGTGTGTTCACAGAGGAAGGCGAGTCCATCCCTGTGACCGTACTGGACGTGTCCAACAACCGCATCACCCAGGTCAAGACGCCCGCAGTTGACGGTTACGCCGCTGTACAGGTTGCCTTCGGCACCCGCCGTGCATCGCGTGTCACCAAGCCCCAGGCAGGGCACTATGCAAAAGCCGGCGTTGAAGCCGGCAGCATCCTGAAAGAATTCCGTCTCGATCCCGCCGCCATCGCCGACCTCACGGCCGGTTCCGTCGTGGCCGTGGAAAGCATTTTCGAAGCGGGTCAGAAGGTTGACGTCACGGGCACCACGATCGGTAAAGGCTTCGCCGGCACCATCAAGCGCCACAACTTCGGCGCCCAGCGCGCCAGCCACGGTAACTCGCGTTCTCACCGCGTGCCCGGTTCCATTGGTCAAGCCCAGGATCCAGGCCGTATTTTCAAAGGTAAGAAAATGTCGGGTCACATGGGTGACGTTACCCGTACGGTTCAAAATCTTGACGTGATCCGCGTCGACGCCGAACGTGGCTTGTTGCTGGTCAAGGGCGCTGTCCCCGGCCACAAGAACGCCAACATCGTGGTGCGTCCTGCAGTGAAAGGAGCCTAATCCATGGAACTGAAGCTCCTGAACGAACAAGGTCAAGCGGCTTCCACCGTCGAGGCCAAGGATACCGTTTTCGGTCGCGAATTCAACGAAGCCCTGGTTCACCAGATCGTCGTTGCTTACCAAGCCAATGCTCGCAGCGGCAACAGCAAGCAGAAGACCCGCGCCGAAGTCAACCACAGCACCAAGAAGCCATGGCGCCAGAAAGGCACCGGCCGCGCTCGTGCTGGCATGACGTCCTCGCCCGTATGGCGTGGAGGCGGTCGCGCATTCCCCAACACCGGCGAAGAGAACTACTCGCACAAGGTCAACAAGAAGATGTATCGCGCCGGCATCAGCGCGATCCTGTCCCAGTTGGTCCGCGACGAGCGTCTGCTGGTCGTTGATTCCTTCGCACTGGAAGCCCCCAAGACCCGTCTGGCAGCCAACAAGCTGAAAGACCTGGGCCTGGAGTCCGTGCTGATCATCACCGACGTGCTGGACGAAAACGTGTACCTGGCTACGCGTAACCTGCCCCACGTTGCCGTGATTGAACCACGCTACGCCGACCCGCTGTCCCTGATCCACTACAAGAAAGTGCTGATCACCAAAGCGGCTGTCGCTCAGCTCGAGGAGATGTTGGGATGAACGCCGAACGTCTGTTGCAAGTCATTCTGGCTCCCGTCGTGACCGAAAAGGCCACGTTCGTAGCCGAGAAAAATCAGCAAATCGCTTTCCGCGTTGCCGCTGACGCCACCAAGCCCGAAATCAAGGCCGCCGTCGAACTGCTGTTCAAGGTGGAAGTGGAATCGGTGCAGGTGCTGAACCAGCAAGGCAAGGAAAAGCGCTTTGGCCGTTTCATGGGTCGCCGCCGCAATGTGCGCAAGGCATACGTCTCGCTCAAGGCCGGTCAGGAACTCGACTTTTCAGAGGTGAACTAATATGGCACTCGTAAAAGTCAAGCCTACGTCGCCTGGTCGTCGTGGCATGATCAAAGTGGTTCACAGCGAACTGCACAAAGGCGCTCCCCACGCGGCCCTGCTGGAAAAGAAATCCCGCTCCTCCGGCCGTAACAACAACGGTCACATCACGGTTCGTCACCGTGGGGGTGGTCACAAGCAGCACTACCGCATTGTCGACTTCCGTCGCAACAAGGACGGTATTCCTGCCAAGGTGGAACGCCTGGAATACGACCCTAACCGCAGCGCCCACATCGCTCTGGTGTGCTACGCCGACGGCGAGCGTCGTTACATCATCGCCCCTCGTGGTCTGGAAGTGGGTGCAACGATCGTTTCTGGCCAGGATGCTCCCATCCGCGCCGGCAACACGCTGCCTATCCGCAACATTCCCGTGGGTCAGACCATTCACTGCATCGAGATGCTGCCTGGCAAGGGCGCTCAGATCGCACGTTCGGCTGGTGGTTCGGCTGTGTTGCTGGCTCGCGAAGGCACGTACGCTCAAGTGCGTCTGCGTTCGGGCGAAGTCCGCCGCATTCACATCGACTGCCGCGCCACGATCGGCGAAGTGGGCAATCAGGACCACAGCCTGCGTCAGATCGGTAAAGCCGGTGCCGTCCGCTGGCGTGGTGTTCGTCCAACCGTTCGCGGTGTGGCCATGAACCCAATCGATCACCCACACGGTGGTGGTGAAGGTCGTACGGGTGAAGGCCGTGAGCCAGTCAGCCCATGGGGTACTCCTGCCAAGGGCTACCGCACCCGTCGTAACAAGCGCACAGACAATATGATTGTCTCGCGCCGTAAGCGCAAGTAAGGGGCGAACACTATGTCACGTTCGATCAAAAAAGGCCCATTCGTCGACGCTCACCTGATCAAGAAGGTGGACGCCGCTGTCGCGGGCAACGATAAGAAGCCGATCAAAACCTGGTCGCGCCGTTCTACCATCCTGCCCGAGTTCATCGGGCTGACGATTGCCGTGCACAATGGCCGTCAACACATTCCCGTTTACATCAACGAGAACATGGTTGGCCATAAGCTCGGTGAATTCGCCCTGACCCGTACGTTCAAGGGTCACGCCGCGGACAAAAAGGCCCGGAGATAAGCGATGGAAACTACTGCAACTATCCGTGGAGTCCGTATTTCGGCTCAGAAGGCACGTCTGGTCGCGGATCTGATCCGCGGCAAGTCCGTTGCCCATGCCCTGAATACGCTGACTTTCACTCCCAAGAAAGCCGCCGGCATCATCAAGAAAGCTCTGGAATCGGCCATCGCCAATGCCGAGCACAACGACGGTGCCGACATCGACGAACTGAAGGTCACCACCATTTACGTGGACAAGGCCCAGTCGTTGAAGCGTTTTTCTGCACGAGCAAAAGGCCGCGGTAACCGTATCGAGAAGCAGACTTGCCACATCGTGGTCAAGGTCGGCGCTTAAGGAGTCACAATGGGACAGAAAATCCACCCAATTGGGTTCCGCCTCGCTGTCAACCGCAACTGGAGCTCCCGTTGGTACGCCGACGGCGCCGAGTTCGGTACCATGTTGGCCGACGACATCCGTGTGCGCGAATACCTGAAACGCAAGCTCAAGAGCGCGGCCGTTGGCCGCGTGGTCATCGAGCGTCCAGCCAAGAATGCACGCATCACCATCTACTCGGCTCGTCCCGGCGTGGTGATCGGCAAGCGCGGTGAAGACATCGAAAGCCTGAAGGCTGACCTGCAGCGTCTGCTGGGCGTGCCCGTGCACGTCAACATCGAAGAAATCCGCAAGCCTGAAACCGACGCTCAACTGATCGCCGACTCCATTGCCCAGCAACTGGAAAAGCGCATCATGTTCCGTCGCGCCATGAAGCGTTCCATGCAGAACGCCATGCGTCTGGGCGCCCAGGGCATCAAGATCATGAGCTCGGGCCGTCTGAACGGTATCGAAATCGCCCGTACCGAATGGTACCGCGAAGGTCGCGTGCCTCTGCACACCCTGCGCGCCAACATCGATTACGGTACGTCCGAAGCGCACACGACTTACGGGATCATCGGTATCAAGGTTTGGGTCTACAAGGGCGACATGCTGCCTAACGGCGAAATGCCTGCTGAAACTGTAGCCCCTGAAGAACGCCGTCCACGTCGTCCTCGCGGCGATCGTCCTGAAGGTCGTCGCCCAGGCCGTGGTCGCGGTCCTCGTAAAGACGCTGCTCCTGCTGCGTCCGAAGGAGAATAAACATGCTGCAACCTTCTCGCAGAAAGTATCGCAAAGAGCAGAAAGGCCGCAACACCGGCCTGGCTACTCGCGGTGCTCAAGTTTCGTTCGGCGAATTCGGCCTGAAAGCCACGGATCGTGGCCGTCTGACCGCTCGCCAGATCGAAGCAGCACGTCGTGCGATCAACCGTCACATCAAACGTGGTGGCCGTATCTGGATCCGTATCTTCCCCGACAAGCCGATTTCGCAGAAGCCTGCTGAAGTCCGTATGGGTAACGGTAAAGGTAATCCAGAGTACTGGGTCGCTGAGATTCAACCCGGCAAGGTCCTGTACGAAATGGAAGGTGTCAGCGAAGAGCTGGCGCGCGAAGCATTCCGTCTGGCCGCCGCTAAGCTGCCAATTTCGACGACGTTCGTAACGCGTCACATTGGTGCTTAAGGAGACGTCATGAAAGCCAGCGAACTCCGCACCAAAGATGCCGCCGAGCTGCAGAAAGAGCTCGAGAGCCTGTTGAAAGCACAATTCAACCTGCGCATGCAGCGTGCTACGCAACAGCTTTCCAACACCAGCCAACTGTGCAAAGTGCGCCGCGACATCGCTCGCGTCCGTACCGTCATGGCTGAGACCGCAGGAAAGTAAGATGAGCGAAACTCAAACTCAAGCCCCAGCAAAGCGTCAACGTACCCTGATTGGTCAAGTTGTCAGCAACAAGATGGACAAGACTGTCGTCGTTCTGGTTGAACGCCGCGTCAAGCACCCTCTGTACGGCAAGATCATCATCCGCTCCAACAAATACAAAGCGCATGATGAGAACAATCAGTACAACGAAGGCGATACCGTCGAGATCTCCGAAGGCCGCCCAATCAGCCGCAGCAAGTCCTGGACTGTCGTGCGTCTGATCGAAGCCGCCCGCGTGATCTAAGCGCTTGCTCTGGCGTCAGACTCCGGCCCGGCGCCGTATAGTACCAAAACCCCGATCTGTTTCAGGTCGGGGTTTTTTTATGCCGGGCCGCTGCTCGCCGCCTTCGAAGCTGGTCAGCCCGATGGATTCGGGTCTGGATCGCGTTCAGCGGGCCTCTTGCCGACGCCACTGGGCCGGGCTCATGCCGACGCTGCGGCGAAAGGCCGCGCTGAAGGCGGCCGCCGAGCTGTAGCCTATGCGTTCAGCCACCTGCTCCAGCGCCAGGCCCTGTTCCAGGTAGCGCCGGGCCAATTGCATGCGCAGTTGCAGCAGCACCTGCGCCGGCGCCAGGCCGCACAGCAGGGTGAAGCGGCGGTGAAAGGCGGCGCGCGACATGTTCAGGCAGGCCGCCATCTCGTCCACGGTCCATTCCCGGGCGGGGTCGCGCATCAGTTGGTCCAGCAGGCTTCCAAAGGCATGGTCGCGTGCTAAATTGATCAGTCCGTGGGGCAGCGCGCCTGGCCGGGTGCCTGACGCGCATGATGGCGCAGCGTGTAGAACAGCAGCAGTTCAACCAGCCTTTCCAGCAGGCGCGGATTGGGCCGGGACTGGCCGCGCACCTCGGCCTGGATGAGTTCGAACAAGGGGCTGCCCGCTTGCGCGCTGGCGCCGTCCAGCAAAAGCACCTCGGGCAGGTTGGCCAGCAGCAGCTCGCTCAGCCCCGAGCCCAGGTCCAGGAAGCCGCACAGCAGGCCGGTGCTGTTGGCGATGGCCGGGCGTAGTTCCTGCATTGCCTGGCGCTGCAGAGGCGCATCAAAGGCCGGGCAGGCCTGGGACGCGCTGAGCCGGTGAGGCACGTCGCGCAGGAAGAAGACGGCGTCGCCGGCGTGCAGTTGCAGCGAGGGACTATTCTTGATGTGCAGCCAGCAGGGCCCGTGCAGCACCAGGTGAAAGCCCGCGCGCTGGTGGCCGTTCAGGCTGCTTTCCCAATGGTCGCAGTACTGGCCCAGGTGGAACAGGCTGGCCGTGATCTCCAGCCCGGACAGCAGCAGGTCCTCGACTGGATGTAGCGGGTCGGCGGTCTCGGGGCTTGCTTGGGGAGCGACTGAAGCGGGGTGGCTCATGGCAGGAATATGCTTATTTCTTTTCGTGGATATTTTCAATATGAATACAGCTAGACTGGCATATGGAAGCGCCGGGCCGCAGGGCCGACAATGAAGGCCTGCCATGAATCATCAAGGACCTAACGCTACCATGTCTCGCCTCACTCTTCACACTTTGGATTCCGCTCCTGAAGCCGTCAAGCCCGCGCTGGAGAAGGCTGTGCGCGGCAGCGGCTTCCTGTCCAACCTGCTGGCCGTGCTGGCCAGTTCGCCCGTGGCCCTGCAGGCCTACCAGGACATGTCGGCGCTGAACGCCACCGCCAGTCTGTCGCTGATCGAGCGCGAGGTGGTGCAACTGGTGGCCGGCACCACGCACGGCTGCCGGTTCTGCGTTGCCGGCCATACCGCCATCGCCACCAACAAGGCCAAGCTGGATCCGGAGATCCTGGCGGCGCTGCGCGCCCGCGGCTTCGAGCAGATCCAGGACGAACGCCTGCAGGCGCTGGCCCTGTTCACCAAGGCCGTCATCGATACTCGAGGCCAGGTGTCCGACCAGGCGCTGCAGGACTTCCGCGACGCCGGCTATGGCGACCAGCAGGCGCTGGAAGTGATTGCCGGCGTGGGCCTGGCGACAATCTGCAATTTCGCCAATAATCTGGCCCGCACCCCTCTCAACAGCCAACTGGAGGCCTACGCATGGGAAGCGCCCTGAACGCCGCACCCGACGAACTGACCGGCGCACCGACCGTGCGCCTGTCGCCCGGGCTGGTCCAATGGCTGGAAGAAAACGCCCTGGAGCTGGACACCGGCGCATCGCTCTCGGACGAGCTGCTGCCGCGCCTGGCTGAAGAAGGCCTGTTTCGCCTGGGCCTGAAAGACGATCTGTCGGATTTCGGTGATGCGGTGCGTTCCGTGGTGGCCGTGGCCGAGCATTCCCTGACGGCGGCGTTCGTGCTGTGGGGCCAGCGCACGTTCATCGAATACCTGCGCAACGTGCAGGATCCCGCCATGCGGGAGCGCTACCTGCCCAGCCTGCTCGACGGCCGCCTGGCCGGTTCCACCGGCCTGTCCAATGCCATCAAGTTCCTGGGCGGCATCGAAGGCCTGCAGTTGCAGGCGCGCCCCGACCAGGGTCAATGGCGTTTCGAAGGCCGCCTGCCCTGGGTGACCAATCTGCGGCGCGACAGTTTCCTGGTGGCCGTGGTGGCCGGCATGCCCGACGAGCAGGTGGGCATCTGGGCGTTCGAACATGGCGACGCCGGCCTGCAGCGGTCGGAGGACCTGGAGCTGGTGGGCTTGCGTGGCAGCAGCACGGCGGCGCTGACCTTCGACGGCGTGCGTGTGGGTCGGGAACGCCTGATGCACGCCAATGCCGCCGAGTTCGTGCGCGCCGTGCGCCCGCGTTTCATGGCGCTGCAGTGCGGCATGACCATGGGCCTGGCGCGCCGTTCCCTGCAGCTGGTGCTGCAGGCGCCGCGCCGCCAGTGGGTCCAGGAGCAGCCGGCCAGGCGCCTGCTGGCCCGGATCGAGGAGCTGGCCGACATCCTGATCGGCGCCGCCAGCAAGCCCGGCTCGGTGCCGCCGCCCGACCTGTTCCGCGTACGCATCGAATTGAGCGCGCTGGCCGCCGAGGCCGTGTCGCTGGAAAGCTCGGTCACCGGCGGGGCGGCCTATCTGGATGGCAAGCATCCGCAATTGCTGCGCCGCTATCGCGAGGCCCTGTTCGTGCCCTTGATCACGCCCACCGTCGCCCAATTGAAAGCGGAGCTGGGGCCGGACGCCGCATGAGCACGTCCGCCGCCACTCCGCCTCGCGCCCAGGAGCAGGCTCTGCTGGCCGGCCGGGGCATCACCCTTGCCTATGGCGGCCATACGGTCCTGCAGGGCCTGGACCTGACGGTGCGGGCCGGCGAGATCGTCGCGCTGCTGGGGCCCAGCGGCGTGGGCAAGTCTTCCCTGCTGCGCGTACTGTCCGGCCTGCAGGCGCCCACCCAAGGCGAGGTGAGCTTCCTGGGGCAGCCCGTGCGGGGAGTGCATCCGGCGCTGGCCATGGCCTTTCAGGAAGCCATCCTGCTGCCCTGGCTGAACGTGCAGGCCAATACGGGCTTCGGCCTGGGGTTCGCCCGCCAGCCGCGCCTGCAGGCCGCCGAGCGCCGGGCGCGCGTCGAGCAGGCCTTGCGCCAGGTGGGACTGTACGACAGCCGTCACCTGCGTCCTTCGGCCTTGTCCGGCGGCATGGCGCAGCGCGTGGCGATCGCCCGCTGCCTGGCGCGTCGTCCGCGGGTTCTGCTGATGGACGAGCCTTTCGGCGCCCTGGACGAGGTCACGCGTCGCCAGATGCAGCAATTGATCCTGTCCATCCGCGACCAGACCGGCTGCGCCATCGTGCTGGTCACCCATGACATTGACGAGGCCCTGTTGCTGGCCGATCGGGCCTTGTTGTTGGGCGGACGCCCTGCCGGCCTGCGCCGTGAATGGGCCTGCCCGGCCCATCCCCGCTCCCATCTGGATTCCTGGTTGCAGGCCATACGCCTGGAGGTCGTGGCCTGCCTGGAGCAGAGCCTGGCCCAGGCCGCTCCTTCTTCCTTTTTGCAAGGTATGCCGTCATGACCGACACCCCCACTTCCCGGACCCGCCGCGATCTGCTCAAGCTGGCCTCGCTGTTCACCGCGGCGGGCGCCGCTCCCTTGCTGGCCCAGCGCGCTGCGCGCGCCCAGGCCGAGCCCGATGCGCCGCTGCGCATCGGCTATCTGCCCATCACCGACGCCACCGCCATGCTGGTGGCGCACCACAACGGGTACTTCGAAGAGGCCGGCGTTGCCGTCGAGAAGCCCGTGATGGTGCGCAGCTGGGCCCAGTTGATCGAGGCCTTCATCTCCGGCCAGGTCAATCTGGTGCACCTGCTCACGCCCATGACGATCTGGGGGCGGTATGGCAGCCGCGTGCCGGCCAAGGTCGCTCTCTCTCTCTCTCTCTCTCTCTCTCTCTCTCTCTCTCTCTCTCTCTCTCTCCCTCCCTCCCTCCCTCTCTCTCTCTCTCTCTCTCTCTCTCTCTCTCTCTCTCTCTCTCTCTCTGGCCTGGAACCACATGAGCGGTTCGGCCATCACGGTCGAAAAGAGCATCACTTCCGCCGAACAATTGGGCGGACGCACCGTCGCCATCCCGTTCTGGTATTCCATCCACAATGTCGTGCTGCAGCACGTGCTCAAGGCCCACGGCCTGACGCCCGTGTCGCGCGGTTCGCAATCCGTGGCCGCCAAGGAGGTCAATCTGGTGGTGATGGCGCCGGCCGACATGCCGCCGGCCCTGGCTTCCGGCCGCATCGCCGGCTTCACCGTGGCCGAACCCTTCAATGCCATGGCCGAGACGCAGGGCGTGGGCCGCATCTTGCGCTTCACGGGCGACGTCTGGCGCGACCACGCCTGCTGCGTGGCCTTCATGCACGAGCACGACCTGGAACAGCGCCCGCAGTGGGCGCAGGGCGTGGTGGACGGCCTGGTGAAGGCGCAGGCCTGGATACGCGACAACCGCGCCGAGACGGCCCGGATCCTGTCGCGGGAAGGCGGCAACCGCTACACGCCGCACACCAGGGAAAATCTGCTGAAGGTTCTGGCGCCCGATCCGGCCGACCGCCGCCAGTACGTGGAGTCCGGCGTCATCCGCCATCCGGATTGGGACGACAAGCGCATCGACTTTCAGCCGTATCCCTTCCCCAGCTATACCGAAGAGCTGGTGGGCATGCTGCAGGGCACTCTGATCCAGGGCGAGCGCGGCTTCCTGGACAGCCTGACCCCGAAGCAGGTGGCGGCGGATCTGGTGGATGACCGCTTCGTGCGCGCCGCGGTCGAAAAACAGGGCGGCCTGGCGCGCTTCGGGTTGCCCGGCCAGTACACCCGTACGGAGACCATCGTCGCATGAGCGCGTCCGTATCCGCATCGGTCGAATCGCCAGCGAATCGCGGGCGCGCCGCGTCGTCGGGGCGGCGTCGGCTCCTGCATTCGACCCTGCGCTCGGCCGCCTGGGGGTTGGGCGGTCTGGCAGCGGGCGTGCTGCTGTGGTGGCTGGCCACGGCTTTCAGCGACAGCGCCTTGATGCGCCAGTTCGGCCCCGGCCAGGCGCTGGCCAGCCTGGCGGACATGCTGGGCTGGTCCGACACCTGGATGCACGTGGGCGCCAGCCTGCGGCGCATTTTCGTGGGCCTGGCCATCTCCCTGGGCGTGGGCGTGCCGGCCGGCCTGCTGCTGGGGCTTTCGGCGCGCGCCCACGCGGCGCTCACCCCGTTGTTCCAGTTCCTGCGCATGATCTCGCCCCTGTCCTGGATGCCCATTGCCGTCATGGCCTTCGGCATTGGCGATGCGCCGATTTATTTCCTGCTGGGCGTGGCCGGTGTCTGGCCCGTCCTGTTGAACACGGCCTCGGGCGTGCGTCACCTGATTCCGCGCTTGCTGATGCTGGGCCGCAGCCTGGCGGCCACCCGCCTGGAAACCTTGTTCCATCTGGTCCTGCCGGGCATCGTGGGTTCGGTGCTGACGGGCAGCCGCCTGGCCATCGGCGTACTGTGGATCGTGCTGGTGCCCTGCGAAATGCTGGGCGTGTCCGCCGGCCTGGGCTATCTGGTGCTGGATACGCGCGACCGCATGGCGTATTCGGAGTTGATGGCCGTCATCGTGCTGATCGGCTTGATCGGCTACGTGCTGGACAGCGCCCTGCGGGCCTTGTTCGCCGCCTTCGGGCAGAAGTAGGCGGCTAGAGCTGGGCGAGCGCCGTCGTGCGGCTGCGCACGTCCAGGGAAAAGCGCTGCTTGACGCGTTCGTTGGCGCCCATGCGACGATAGAAGGCGATGCCTGCCTGGTTGTCGGGCGGCGTCTGCCACTCGATCCAGCCTATCCCGCGTTCATGGGCGAAGGCGGCCAGGGTTGCGATCAGGTTCCTGCCTGTTCCCTGGCCGCGCATCTCGGGCTCCAGGTAGAGGCAATCCAGGTAGACGAAAGGCGCCGCGTGCCACGTGGAGCAGTCGATGGTCGCGCTCATGTAGCCGCCGAGCGCTCCGTCCTGTTCCACGACCCAGAGGAAGATCCTCGGCGGCTCGTCCAGGACCAGCTTGCGCAGTCTTTCCAGATCGACAGGCTCGGACAGGGGGGCGCCTTCGTAGGCGGCATGGTTTTCGATCAATTGGCCGAGCTGCTTGAAATCAGCATGAATGGCGGGACGAATCATTCAATGAGCTCCTGAGGGGCGATGACGAAAGAATGCCCAGCGGCGCCTGCGCATGCCCGTAGTCATGCGCAGGCGCCGTTTTGGATCCCGACCGTGCCGGCGAAGGCAAAGCCTGCGGCCATTCAAGGTCAGGCGGGTTCCAGGATGCCGTCTTTATGTATCGGGTGATGCTGGGGGCTGAGCAGGTCGATGAGCTCGCCATGCCAGGACAAGGTTGCGCCCAGGGTGGCGACCTTGCCGATGAGCAGGATGGAGGGACTCTTGAACTCGTGCTGCTGGGCATCGCGCGCAATATTGCGCAGCGTGGACAGCAGGGTGCGCTGTTCGGGCCGGGACCCGTTCTCCACCAGGGCGCAGGGCGTGTCGGCATCGCGGCCGCGCAGCAGCAGCTCTTCGCTGAAGCGCAGGATCTGCTGCAGGCCCATGTAGACGGCTACGGTCTGGGAGGGATCCAGCAGGGAGGTCCAGTCCTGGATGGCGTGGCCGCTCTGGCGGTGCGCCGTGACGAACTGCACGGATTGCGCATGGTCGCGGTGGGTCAGCGGGATGCCGCTGTAGGCGGCGCAGGCCAGGGCGGCGGTGATGCCCGGCACCACTTCGAAGGCCACGTCGTGCCTGGCCAGAAATTCCAGTTCCTCGCCGCCCCGTCCGAAGATGAAACCGTCGCCGCCTTTCAGGCGCACCACGGTGCGCCCGGCGCGGGCGTGTTCCACAAGCAAGGCATGAATGCGGGCTTGCGTTTGGTGATGGTCTTCGCCCAGCTGCTTGCCCACGAAAATGCGGGCGGCGTCGCGGCGGGCCAGCTCCAGCACCTGGTCCGACACCAGGCGGTCGTACAGGATGACGTCGGCGCGGTTCAGGGCGCGCAGGGCGTGCAGGGTCAGCAGCCCTGGATCGCCGGGCCCGGCTCCCACCAGGATGACGCGCCCCTGGCCGCCCTGGGCGGTCTCGGGGCCTTGCAGCGCGTGTTCCAGCGCCAGGCGGGCCTGTTCGTCCCGACGGCCGCGCAGGGCGGCGCCCACGGGGCCGTCCACCAGCCAATCGTAGAAGCGGCGTCGCGCGCCCAGTTCGGGCCGCGCGCGGCGTATGGCGCCGCGGTACTCATGGGCCAGGCGGGCCAGCGCCCCCAGGGAATGGTCCATCATGGTTTCCAATTGTTCGCGCACGCGGCGCGCCAGCATGGGCGCCGAGCCGGTGGATGAAATGGCGATGATCAGCGGCGAGCGGTCCACGATGGCTGGCACCTGGAAGCTGGAGAGCTCCGGATCGTCCACCACGTTGACCAGGATGCGGGCTTGCTGCGCGTCCTGCGCGATGCGCTGGTTGACAGGTCTGTCGTCCGTGGCGGCGATGATCAGCCAGGCGCCGTCCAGGTGGCGCGCCTGGTAGCGTTCGCGGTAGAGGACGATGCGTTCCTGCCGGGCCAGTTCCTGCAGCGCGTCCACGGCGTATGGCGCCACCACGCTGACGCGTGCGCCGGCCGCCAGCATCAGGCGCACCTTGCGTTCGGCGATCTCGCCTCCGCCTATGACCAGCACGGCGCGATGCCTCAGGTTGGCGAACAAGGGGAACAGAGTCATGATCAGGCCGGCTGCAATACCAGGGGAATCAGGCGGGCCGAGGGTTCGGCGACAACGCCCGCGCGCACCAGGAAGTCTCCGAAATGTTCGCCGGGCTGGCGTTCGGCGGCGAAGCGGCCGAACAGTTCGCCCAGGATGGCGAGGATCTCGGTTTCCGGGATGTTCTGGCGGTAGACGACATTCAGGCGTTCGCCGCTGAAGTTGGCGCCCAGCCGAAGGTCGTAGCGGCCCAGCGCGCGGCCCACCAGGGCGATCTCGCCCAGATAGGGGCGCGAGCAGCCGTTCGGACAGCCCGAGATGCGGAACACGATGCGTTCATCGCGCAGGCCGTGCTGTTCCAGCAGCGCTTCGAGCTTGGGCAGTAGCACGGGCGCGTAGCGTTCGCTCTCGGCCATGGCCAGGCCGCAGGTGGGCAAGGCCACGCAGGCGATGGTGCTGCTGCGTATGCCGCTTTGCGTCTGGTAGACGTCCAGCTTGTGTTCGGCCACCAGCTTGTCGATCCCGGCCTTGTCGCGCGCGGCCACGTCGGCAATGATCAGGTTCTGGTTGCACGTCAGGCGGAAGTGGCCCTTGTGCACCTGGGCGATGGCTCGCAGCCCGGACAGCCAGGGACCGTTTTCCGTGTCCATGAGACGGCCCGAGTCCACGCGCAGGCCCAGGTGCCAGCGTCCGTTGGCGCCCTTGACCCAGCCGAAGCGATCGCCGTTGTGATCGAAGTGGTAGGGACGCGAGGGCTCCAGCGTCTGGCCGCTGCGGCGCTGCACTTCCTCCAGGAACCAGTCCGCGCCCAGGCGGTCCACGGTGTACTTCAGGCGCGCATAGCGGCGTTCGTCCCGGTTGCCGTGATCGCGCTGGGTGGTGATGATGGCTTCGCACACGGCCAGCAATTGTTCGGGACGTACGAAACCGATGATGCTGCCCAGGCGCGGGTAGGTGGTGTCGTCGCCGTGCGTCGAGCCCATGCCGCCGCCGATGGCCACATTGAAGCCCAGGAGCCGGCCGTTCTCGATGATGGCGATCAGGCCGATGTCCTGCGCGAACACATCCACGTCGTTCAGGGGCGGCACGGCGATGCCGATCTTGAATTTGCGCGGCAGGTAGGTCTTGCCGTAGATGGGCTCGACCTCTTCGCCTTCCGTGGCTTCGTCGATCTTCTTGCCGTCCAGCCAGATCTCGGCATAGGCGTTGGTCTTGGGCAGGAAGGCGTCGGAGATCTTTTCGGCCCACTCCTGCACCAGGGCGTGCTGTTCGGACAGCAGCGGGTTGGCGGCGCTGACCACTTGTCGGTTCACGTCGCCGCAGGCGGCGATGGTGGTGGCCATGGCGTCGTGGATGGCGCGCAGCGTGGGCTTGAGGAAGGGCTTGCGCACGCCGTGCCACTGGAAGGTCTGGCGCGTGGTGATGCGCAGGCCGAACTGGGCCCAGTCGCGCGCGATCTTGTCAAAGGCCAGCCACTGCGGCGGGGTGACCACGCCGCCGGCCAGGCGGGCGCGGATCATGAAGCTGTAGGCGGGCTCCAGTTTCTGCTTGCGGCGCTCCTCGCGCAGGTCGCGGTCGTCCTGCTGATAGCTGCCGTGGAACTTCAGCAGCTTGTTGTCGTCTTCGCTGATCGCACCGGTAACGGGATCGGCCAGGCCCTGGGCGATGGTGCCGCGCAGGTAGCGGCTGTCCACCTTGAGTTGTTCTATGGGGGCGAGTTTCTTGTCGGTCATGTTCTTGCTTCAGTAAACGTCACGGGCGTAGCGGCCTTGGGCGGACAGCTCCTCCAGCCAGGCGCGGGCTTGCTCGGCGTCCAGTCCGCCTTGCTGGCGGGCGATGTCCTGCAGGGCCTGGTGCACGTCCTTGGCCATGCGGGCGGCATCGCCGCATACATAGATGTGCGCCCCGCCCTGGATCCAGGCGTAGACCTCGGCGGCTTTTTCCAGCAGCCGGTGCTGCACATAGATCTTTTCCTGCTGGTCGCGCGAGAAAGCCAGGTCCAGCTGGTGCAGCTGGCCGTCCTGCAGGGCGCGCTGCCATTCGGTCTGGTAGAGGAAATCGGAATGGAAATGCGGATTGCCGAAGAACAGCCAGTTGCGGCCTTCGCCGCCCTGGGCCGCGCGCTCCTGCACGAAGGCGCGGAACGGGGCCACGCCGGTGCCGGGGCCTATCATGATGACGTCGCGGCCAGGGTCCTCGGGCAGGCGGAAACGCGTGTTCGGGTCGATGAAGACCGGCACGGTGTCGCCCTCGGCCAGGCGCGCCAGGTAGTCGGAGGCCACGCCCCAGCGGTCCTGCTCGTTGAACTGGTATTGCACCTTGGCCACGGTCAGGTGGACTTCTTCGTCCACCTCGGACTGGCTCGACGCGATGGAGTACATGCGCGGGGCCAGGGGGCGCATGGCGGCGACCAGCTCGGCGGCGCTCCAGGCGGCGGGAAAGCGTTGCAGGACGTCCAGCACCTGATGCGTGCCCAGCAGCTCCTGCAGGGTCGGCAGGCCTTCGGGGCCGACAGCGGCCTGCAGGACGGGATCATTGTTGCGCTTGGCCAGTTCCGCCAGAAAGGGCTTGGTCAGCTGGGTCAGTTCCCGGTAGTGGCGCAGCCAGTCCTGCAGGCTGCGGCTGTTGTCCTGGATGGCGACCTGCTCCTGGGGATCCAGCTTCAGGGTCTGGATCACGGCCTGGACCAGGTTCTCGTTCTGGGTGGGCCATACGCCCAGCGCATCGCCGGGCTGGTACTTCAGGCCGCTGCCTTCGAGAGACAATTCGTAGTGGCGGATGTCGCGCGAGCTGCCGCGGCCCGTGATGGGCTGGCTTTGCAGCACCGTGGCCAGGAAGGGTTTTTCGCGTGTGTAGGCGTTGGCGCGCGACTGCGCGCCCAGCACCGTGACATTCCCGCCCGGTGCAGCCGCAGGTGCGGCTGCCTGGTAGTCCTTTTCGAGCAGCGCGAAAGCCTTGTCCTGCCAGGGGCCGGCCACGGTGGCGATGTCCAGGTCGGCCAGGCCGGTTTCCTGGATGCGCTCGGCGCCCAGGGCCTGCAGGCGCTGGTCGATCTTTTCGGCGATGCCGCAGAACAGCGGATAGCTGGAATCGCCCAGGCCCAGCACGCCGTACTTCAGCTTGGGCAGCTTGGGGGCGCGGGCGCCCGACAGGAATTCGAAAAAGGCGATGGAGTCGTCCGGCGGATCGCCTTCGCCCTGGGTGCTCATGATGATGTACAGCAGGCGCTCGTCCTTGAGTTCGCGCGTGGGATAGCGATCGGCGCGCAGCAGGCGCACCGGGATGCCGGCGGCTTCGCAGCGCTGCGCGAAGGCCTCGGCCACGTGCTGGGCGTTGCCGGTCTGGCTGCCGAAGACGATGGTGGCGGGCTTTTGGGACGGAGCGCTGGCGGCGGGCACCAGGGACAATTCGGGCGAGGGCGCCGCCTGTGCTTGCGCGCCGCCGTTGCGTACCTGGGCGACGCCGGCCAGGTAGCCGGACAGCCAATTGAGGGAAAACGGATCGAGCTCTTCGGCGATCTGCTGGATCAGGCCGCGGTTCGACTCGGAGAGACGGGACAGGGCGTGCATGCTAACACTCGGTTATAAGAATGGTTTGTCCCATTCTAAAGAGCGCCCTGTTAGTGGCGAACGATCCGATTCTTATTTGTTTATAAGCACTTCGGTTATTAAGGAGGGGGCATTGCGCCCCCTGGGCGTGCCTGCGTCGGTGTGGACGCAGGGCCTGAAACGCCCGGGCCTGTTCAGGCGGAATCGCGCGGCCGCAGCTCGCGGCGCAGGATCTTGCCCACGTTGGTGCGCGGCAGCTCCTCGCGAAACTCCACCTGGCGCGGCACTTTGTAGCCGGTCAGATTCTTGCGGCAGTGCGCAATGACCTCGGCTTCGGTCAGGGAAGGGCTGCGCCGTATGACGAACAGCTTGACCGCTTCGCCCGAACGCTCGTCGGGCACGCCGACGGCGGCCGCTTCGATGATGTCGGGGTGCTGTACGGCCACGGCCTCCACCTCGTTCGGATAGACGTTGAAGCCCGACACCAGGATCATGTCCTTCTTGCGGTCCAGTATGTAGACGTAACCTTGCTCGTCCATATAGCCCAGGTCGCCGGTGCGCAGGAAGCCGTCGCGGTCGAAGGCCTTGGCGGTTTCATCGGGTCGGTTCCAGTAGCCGGGCGTGACTTGGGGCCCTCGTATGCACAGTTAGCCGTTCTGGCCGGGCGGCAGGTCGTTCTGTTCTTCGTCGCGTATGCTCAGTTCGGTCGAGGGCACGGGCAGGCCGATGGAGCCGGTGAACTCCTGCTTGTCCAGGGGGTTGATGGTGGCGGCCGGCGAGGTTTCAGTCAGGCCGTAGGCCTGGGCCAGGGGTTTGCCGGTGGTCTGCAGCCAGCGTTGCGCCACGACTTCCTGCACGGCCATGCCTCCGCCCAGGGTGAAACGCAGGGATGAGAAATCCAGTTTGCGAAAGTCCGCATTGTTCAGCAGGGCGTTGAACAGGGTGTTCACGCCGGTGATGGCGGTGAAGCGGACCTTGCCCATTTCCTTGACCATGGCCGGTATGTCGCGCGCATTGACGATGAGCAGGTTCTGGGCGCCCAGGCGCAGGAACACCAGGCAGTTCGCGGTGAAGGCGAAGATGTGGTAGAGCGGCAGGGCGGTGACGATGCAGTCGATCTGGTCCTGTTTCAGGCAGGGCCGGACCCAGGCCAGCGCCTGGCACAGGTTGGAGACCAGATTGCCGTGCGTGAGGATCGCGCCCTTGGCCACGCCGGTGGTGCCGCCCGTGTATTGCAGGCAGGCGATATCGTCGTGATCCAGTTCCACGGGCGCGGGCAGGCGGGCGCGGCCTTGCGCCAGCGCCGTGTTGAAGGGGACGGCCTGCGGCAGGGGCCAGGGCGGCACGCCTTTCTTGACGTGGCGCACGATCTGGTTGACCAGCCAGCCTTTCAGCGCTCCGAGGCGGTCGCCCACGCCGGTGACGATGATGCGCTTGACAGGCGTGTCGTGCAGGACCTCCTGCAGGACGTGGGCGAAGTTCTCCGCAATGATGATGGTCTGCGCGCCGCTGTCCTGCAACTGGTGGCGCAGCTCCCGGGCCGTGTACAGGGGATTGGTGTTGACCACCGTCGCGCCGCAGCGCAGCACGCCGTAGAGGCTGATCGGATATTGCAGCAGATTGGGCATCATCAAGGCGACGCGGTCGCCTTTGCGCACGCCCTCGTGCTGCAGCCAGCCGGCCAGGGCCAGGGCATGCTGTTCCAGTTCACGATAGCTCATGCGCCGGCCCATGCTTATGTAGGCTGTGCGTTCGGCAAATTCGGCGCAGCTGCGCTCGAACACCGAGAGCAGGGAGGGATACTGCCGGGCCTGGTCCTCGATGGACTCAGGGACGGCCGGCGGGTAGTGTCGTAGCCAGATCTTGTCCATGGCGCGCTCCGGGCAGACGGGTCACGATTGGCCCAGCAGGGCTTTCTTCAGGGATTCCTGGGCGGGTTTCCTGCCCAGCCAGATCTTGAGCAGCGCCGGAGCCAGGTCGGGGTGGGAGACCCGTCCCAGCGGCTTCTGGTTGAATACGATCTGCACGCCCTGCGCGTCCATGTCCAATTGCACGAGATCGCCTTCCTTGGCCTGTCCGACTTCGCGCATGCGTTCCTCGAACTGGACCAGCGCGGGGTCCAGCTCCCGCCTTTCCTGTTCGTCCAGATTGTTGTTCACGCCTTCCTTGAGCGCGTCGATCAGGGTCTGCGCATCCAGGTCGCGCTTGAGCGTCAGGCGCATCTGGCGCGGGCGCCTGTCGTTGATGACCGCGTCGGCGTCCTGGGTGCGCGCGGCGGTGTACAGGGCGGCCACGTAGACGTCGAAGATGACTTTCTTGCGCAGGCCCGCGCCGTTCAGCGTCAGGGTCTGCGCGTCCACGGCGGCGGTCTCGGGCACGGTCACGCCGGCGACGGTGGCGGCCTGGGCGGCGGGCAGGCCCAGGCTCAGGGCTAGGACTAGGGCGGCACAGCGATGGG
Source organism: Alcaligenes sp. Marseille-Q7550 (assembly GCF_965112015.1). NCBI lineage: Bacteria > Pseudomonadati > Pseudomonadota > Betaproteobacteria > Burkholderiales > Alcaligenaceae > Alcaligenes > Alcaligenes sp. Marseille-Q7550. The sequence goes on along the minus strand of NZ_CBCOPU010000002.1, from coordinate 1,443,434 downwards.
TGAACATGAGGCGGTCCTCCTGGGGAGTCAGCGTGATGTTGATTTCTGCCGGTAGAAGTCGGCGTCCGCGATGTACAGCGTGCGTTCCACAATGGTGTAGACCAGGCCTTGCGGGTCCTTGAGCTCGACCGTGAAGGTGGCCTCGGTTTCGTGATGCTGGTCCAGCTGGCGGCGTATGCCGTCCAGTTCCTGCAGGCTGACGCGAAAGTCCGCGTACAGGGTCTGGTAGCCGGGGCGGCGGTAGCGTATCTGCGCGGCCTTGTCCCAGACCACGACAGGGCGGCTCAGGCCGGCCATGAGCATGGCGGCGTGCACGCCGTCGGTGATGGCGAACAGGAAACCGCCGTACAGCGAGCCCACGATGTTGCGGGTGCGCCGGCGCAAGGGCAGGCGCACCACGATGTGCTGCAGGTCGGCCGATACCCGCTGGACCCGCCCGCCGGTGGCCCGGAAGGCGGGATGCCAGTTGAAGCCCAGCTGCAGCAGCCGCGAGCGCCAGCGCGGCGGCAGGCGCCGGAGCAGCTCCATGCGGCGGCTGCGTGCCATGACGCGTCCTTAGAAGCGGTAGCTGAACTGCACGCCCAGGATGTCCCCGCTGTTCTTGTAGGTCCCGCGCACCAGGCCGCGCTTGGCCAGGTCCGAATCATTGTTGATGTCGGTGTTCTTCAGGAACAGGTGGGTATAGCCGAAATCCAGGGTGGCGTTCTTGCTGGGCCGATATTGCGCGCCGATGGACACCCAGTAGCGGTCGCTGTCCGGCAGGGAGGTGGGCCGGTAGTTTTCGTCGCGCACGGGAGACTGGTCCCAGGCCACGCCGCCCTTCAGGGTCCATTGCTCGTTGTAATGGTAGTTGGCGCCCAGGGCGACGCGCCACGCATCCTTGAAGTTCAGTTTCAGGTCGGCGTTCTGGGCGCCTGCGCCGCTGTTCTCGATTTCCAGGTGAGGAATGCTGCTCCAGCCGGTCCAGGAGATGTCGGCCAGCAGTTGCCAGCGTGTGTTCAGGTCGTGCACGACGCTGAAGATGGCTGTGTCGGGCAGCTTGATGGTGGCTTCGGCGTCCCAGTTGAAGTTGGGGGCGGGTAGGCCGGGCGGAATGTTGCGGTTGCTCAGCTTGGTGGTGCCGTCCGGCGTGATCTTGACCTGCGAACGGTAGGACAGGCCCAGGCGGGTGCTGGGGGTGGCCTGGTACAGGATGCCGGCGTTCCAGCCCCAGGCCTCGCCCTTCATCTTGACGCGGGTGTCCAGGTCCAGGGGGCCGAGCAGGGGATGGAAGCCTGCCGGCGTGGCCAGGCGATAGTCGGCGTCGATGTGCATCCAGTTCACGCCCAGGCCCAGGGACAGCTGGTCATTGACCTTGTAGGCGACGGACGGATTGATGTTGATGGTCTCGATGGCGAATTTCTCGGAGTGGTAGCGGCCCACCCAGCCTTCCTCGTATTCGGTGGTCAGACCGAAGGGCGCGCCCACGCCCAGCCCCAACCACCACTGCGGATGTATCTGGTAGGACAGGTAGATGTTGGGCACAGCCGCCCATTTGCCGGCGTCCCCGCCTTCTCCGCCCGTGGCTGGACGGGGGACGCCGCCCGTCAGGCCCAGGGGCAGCGTGCTGCCGTCGTCGGAAAACTTGAATGTGGGCTTGATGGCGTTGAAGCCGGCGGAGAAGTTGCCGCCCGGCAGCTGGGTCATGCCCGCCGGGTTGAAATAGATGGTGCTGGCGTTGTCGGCAATGGCGGCCGACCCGGCATAGGCGTTGCCCAGGCCGCTGGCGTTCTGTTCCAGCAGGTTGAAGCCGGCGGCATGGACCTGGCTGGCGCCCAGCGCCATGAGCAGGGCGGGAATTGTTCGTAAAGCAACAACCGTCTTTTTCATGTGTCTTCTCCAGTTGGTATGTGCTGCTGGTGGCAGCGGCCGAGGGGCAGGTTTTAAAACGCCTGTTTGTTTTCTATGGTGCATGACCCCGGCCGTTCGGCGTATAGGTAGTTGTGCCAATCCGTGCTAAATGTGTTGTTTCCGTGCCGCTTTGTAATGCAGCGGACCGCCGCGAAACGGCGCGAAGCCCGTGCCGAAGATGACGCCCGCATCGGCCAGGTCCTCGTCGCCCACCACGCCGATATGCACCTGCTCCCGTGTCTTGGCGATCAGCGGCTGGATCAGGCGCTCGGCCAGGCCCGGCGGCACAGTGCCGGCGTGGGGCTTTTGCGCCTTGCCGTTTTTCCACGTGTAGAAGCCCTGGCCTGTCTTGCGGCCCAGTTCTCCTCGGTCCAGGCGCTGCCTCAGGCAGGCGGGCGGGACGGCCTCGCCGCTGAGCTGCACGCCCGCGTCGCGGGCGATGTCCAGTCCCACGGTGTCGGCCAGCTCCAGCGGCCCCATGGGCATGCCGAACTGCTCCATGGCCTTGTCCACGGTGGCAGGGGACAGGCCTTCGTCCACGCAGCGCATGGCCTCCAGCATGTAAGGCGCCAGCACGGCATTGACCAGGAAGCCGGGGTTGTCCTGCACCGGCAGGGGCAGCTTGCCGATCTGGTTCACGAAGGCGTAGGCGGCGCTGCGCACGTCCGGCGCCAGGTGCGCGCTTTCCACGACTTCCACCAGCGGCATGCGCGCCACGGGGTTGAAGAAGTGGATGCCCACCAGCCGGTCCGGCTGCAGCAGGCTGCGTCCCAGCTCGGTCAGGGACAGGCTGGAGGTGTTGGTGGCCAGGAAGGCTCCGGGCTTGAGCCGGGGTTCCAGGGCGGCGTACAGGGCGCGCTTGGCATCGGCGTTTTCGAAGATCGCTTCCAGCACGATGTCGGCCCTGGGCACGCCGTGGCCGTCGGGGTCGGGAATCAGCCGGTCCAGCGCGGCCTGGACCAGGCGGCGGTCCTTCAGGCGGCGCTGGAACAAGGCGGCGGCCCGGCCCTGAGCCTGGGCGATGCGTTCGCGGTCCTGGTCCTGCAGAGTGACGGTCATGCCCTTGAGCGCGCACAGCGCGGCGATGTCCCCGCCCATGACGCCCGCGCCCACCACATGCAGGCGGGCGATGTCCGGGTGAGCCGTACGCTTGCCTATGCCTTTCAGGCGTTCTTGCAGATGGAACACGCGCAACAGGTTCTGGGCCACGTCCGACTGGGTCAGGCGCTCGATCAGTTCGGGTGCCTGCAGGGCGTCGCCGTCGTGCTTTTCCCAGACTTCCAGGATGGCGCGCGGCGCCAGGTAATGCTGATACGGGTCGCGCCGATCGATCTGCTTGCGGATCTGGCGGGCCACCAGGGGGCGCAGCCATTTCTGGTTGAGCAGGGCGGCGGCGCCGCGCGCCTTGCGCTCGGGCTTGCCGCTGAGCACCTGCTGGGCGGCGGCCTGCATGGCCAGCCGCGTGGGCACGAGCGCGTCGGCCAGTCCCAGGCGCACGGCCTTGCGCGCGTCCACGCTCTTGCCGCTGAGCATCAGGTCCATGGCGGCCGCCGGCCCGATCAGGCGCGGCAGCCGCCTCATGCCGCCCCAGCCGGGAAAGATGCCCAGCATGACCTCGGGCAGCGCCAGGCGCGTGTCGGGCTGGTCCACGACCAGTCTATAGCGGCAGGCCAGGGCCAGTTCCAGGCCGCCGCCCAGGCAGTGGCCCTGTATCAGGGCGAGCGTCGGGTAGGGCTGTTTGGCCAGCTTGTTGAACAGGCGCCAGCCCCGCGTGACCAGGGCTTGCCCTTTCTCCGCGTTGTCCAGCTCGGCGAATTCGTCGATGTCGGCGCCGGCGACGAAGCCGGCGGATTTGCCCGAATAGATCACCAGGCCCTTGGGCGGATGGCCGTTCAGGTAGTCCAGCGCCCGCGCCAGCTCCTGGAGCACGTCCGCGGACAGCCGGTTCACGGTGCTGCCGGCGCAGTCGATCTTCAGCCAGGCGATGTGCTGTTCGTCCGTGTACAGGGTGAAGTTCTGCAGTTCGAGCGTGAGGACCGGGGTCATGATTGGACTCCTTGCAGCGATTCGATCAGCATGGCGCCGCCCTGGCCGCCGCCGATGCAGATGGCGGCCAGCCCCAGGCGCAGATTGCGCCGGCGCAGCGCGTTCAGGCAGTGCAGCACGATGCGGGCGCCCGAGGCGCCCACCGGATGGCCGATGGCGATGGCTCCGCCGTCCACATTGAGCCTGTCCAGGTCCAGCAGGCCCAGGGCGTCGCGGCCCAGGTGCTGGCGGCACCAATCCTGGTCGTTCCAGGCGGCCCGGCAGGCCAGCACCTGGGCGGCGAAGGCTTCATTGATCTCCCACAGGTCTGGCGCGTTCAATCCGAGCCGGTTGCGCTCCAGGATGGGCGTGGCGGCAAAGACCGGGCCCAGGCCCATGGTGGCCGGGTCCAGCCCGGCCCACTGCACGTCCATGATGCGGCCCAGGGGTTCGAGCTGGTGCTCGCGCACGGCCGCTTCGCTGGCCAGGATGAGCAGGGCCGCGCCGTCGGTGACCTGGGAGCTGTTGCCGGCGGTGACGTTGCCCCAGGGCGGATCGAATACGGGCCGCAGCTTGGCCAGCTTTTCGGGCGTGGAGTCGGCGCGCACGCCGTCGTCCTGGGGGTAGTTCCTGCCGCGCGCATCGGTCAGGGGCACGATCTCCCCGAAGACGCCGTCCTGCTGGGCCTGCAGCGCCAGACGGTGGCTGCGGGCGGCATAGTCATCCATGTCCTGGCGGCTGATGTCGAACTGGTGGGCCAGGTTCTCCGCGGTCTGTCCCATGGACAGGCCGTCCACCGGGTCGGTCAGGCCCTTGAGCAGGCCGATGACCGGCTTGAGGTAGCGCGGGCGCAAGCCGCGCAGGGCCTTGAGGCGCGCGCCCAGGCTGCGCGCCTTGTTCCAGCCGGCCAGCCAGCGGACCATGTCGTCGCTGAGCAGCACGGGCGCGCGCGACAGCGCATCCACGCCGCCGGCCAGCACCAGGTCGGAGCGGCCGGTCTGGATGGACTGGATGGCCGAATCCAGCGCCTGCATGCCCGAGGCGCAGTTGCGCATGACGGTCCAGCCCGGCACGCGGTGCCCCGCGCCCAGCCGCAGGGCCACCACGCGGCCGATATTGGTTTCGTCGGCGGAAGGCGCGGCGCAGCCCAGGATGACTTCGCTCAGCTGGGGCGCGGTGAAGCGCTGGCGCAGCAGCAGTTCGCGACCGGTCTGCAAGGCCAGGTCGCCGGCCGAAAAGGGGCCGGGCGCGTTGCGTGCTTTCAGGAAGGGACTGCGCGCGCCATCGATGATGTAGACAGGCTCGAAACTCATGGCTGGCTTCCTCGTTCATCGTGTCGGGGGGCGGCGGGCTCCGGGCGCAGGTCAAAAGGGAAGTCGTCGACGGCGATCACCCGATCCCGCAAGGCATTGCGAGCCTTAACCATATCGTATTCCTGGGCGGTGATGCCACCGGCCTGGAAGACGGCCTCGGCCAGGTCGCGCACATTGGCCCTGGGATCGGCTTCCAGCCGCCCGCTTTTCTCGAACTGGCGGATCTTGGCGTCGATGTCGCGCGTGTTCAACGTGGCCTGCAGGGCGGCTTCGATGGCGCCTACCGGGTCCTGGTCGTTGGCCGGCAGGTAGACGTCATAGGTCAGGCGGTCGCGCGTGGCGCCGGCTTGCGTCAGCAGCTTGGCCACGGCGTGGTCCAGCCTGTCGTCCGGCCCAAGGCGGCGCGTGCCCAGGGGAAAGACCAGCACGCGCAGGATCCAGGCGAGCGGTCGGTTGGGGAAGTTGCGCAGCACGCCGTCCAGGGCCTGCTGGGTGCGCTGCAGGGCGTCCTGGGCGGCCCAGTGGGCCAGGGGGGCGTCATCCTGTTGCTGGCCTTCGTCGTGGAAGCGCTTGAGCACGGCGCTGAGCAGGTAAAGCTGCGAGAGCGCATCGCCCAGGCGCGAGGACAGGCGCTCGCGCATTTTCAGCGAACCGCCCAGCACCAGCATGGAGGCGTCGGCCAGCAGGGCGAAGGCGGCGCTGTAGCGGCTGGCCTGGCTGTAGTAGGAGCGCATGGCGCCGGCCGTCCCGCGCGGCGCGCGCAGCAGGCGCCAGCCGCCCAGGCCCAGCCACAGCGAGCGGCCGGTGTTGGCCAGCGTGTAGCGCACGTGGGCCCAGAAGGCGCCGTCGAACTTGTCCAGGCCGGCTTCGCGATCGGGATCCAGCGCGGCCTTCATTTCGTCCAGGATGTAGGGGTGGCAGCGGATGGCGCCCTGGCCGAAGATGATCAGGCTGCGCGTCAGGATGTTGGCCCCCTCCACCGTGATGCCCACTGGCAACTGCTGGTAGGCGCGGCCCAGGAAGTTGGACGGGCCCAGGCAGATGCCCTTGCCGCCTATCACGTCCATGCCGTCGTTGACCACGATGCGGCCGCGTTCGGTGATGTGGTACTTGACGATGGCCGAGACCACGGAGGGCTTCTCGCCCAGGTCCACGGCGGCCGCCGTCATGGTGCGGGCGGCGTCCATGGCGTAGGTATGGCCGGCCATGCGCGCCAGGGCTTCTTCCACCCCTTCGAACTTGCCGATGGGGCTGCGGAACTGCGTGCGCACGGCGGCGTAGCCGCCCACGGCGCGGCTGGTCAGCTTGGCCATGCCGGTGAAGGAGGCGGGCAGCGAGATGGAGCGGCCGGCGGCCAGGCATTCCATCAGCATGCGCCAGCCCTGGCCGGCCATGGCGGGGCCGCCGATGATGAATTCCAGCGGCATGAAGACATCCTTGCCGCGCGTGGGCCCGTTCATGAACATGGCGTTCAGCGGGAAATGGCGCCGGCCGGTCTGCACGCCGGGATGGTCGCTGGGCACCAGCGCGCAGGTGATGCCTATGTCTTTTTCCCCGCCCAGCAGGCCGTCCGGGTCATACAGGCGAAAGGCCAGGCCCAGCAGCGTGCACACGGGCGCCAGCGTGATGTAGCGCTTGTCCCAGGTGACCTTCATGCCCAGCACTTCCTGGCCTTGCCACTGGCCCTTGCAGACGATGCCCGCGTCGGGGATGGAGGCGGCGTCCGAGCCGGCCCAGGGGCTGGTCAGCGCAAAGGCGGGGATGTCGCGCCCGTCCGCCAGGCGCGGCAGGTAGTGCTGCTTCTGTTCAGGGGTGCCGTAGTGCAGCAGCAGCTCGGCCGGTCCCAGGGAGTTGGGCACCATGACGGATACGGACAGGGCGGAATTGCGCGTGGACAGCTTGGCCACCACGGCCGAGTGGGCCTGCGCGGAAAAGCCGCGCCCGCCATATTCCTTGGGGATGATCAGGCTGAAGAAGCGGTTCCGCTTCAGGTAGTCCCACACGGCCGGCGGCAGGTCGAAGTCTTCCTGGCTCAGCTTCCAATCGTCGACCATGGCGCACACGGCCTCCACTTCCGTGTCCAGGAACTGGCGCTCTTCGTCCGTGAGCCGGTAGGCCGGATAGGCGGACAGCCTGTTCCAGTCGGGCTTGCCGCGGAACAGTTCGCTTTCCCACCAGACCGTGCCGGCCTCCAGCGCGTCGCGCTCGGTCTGGGACATGGAGGGCCGCCCGCGGGAAAAGGCCCGGTAGATGGGGCGGCTCAGCCATTTGATGCGCAGTTCCCGGTTCTTCAGGACGTAGGCGCAGCCAAGCAGGATCAGGATCAACAGCAAAGTCAGAAACATAGGGACTCCGGCTAGCTCTGGTTGGAGGGTGGAGCCGCCGCCCGGCGTCAGGCGGAGGGCGAGGTCGGCAGGGGGGCGCGCAGGCCGCCCAGCAGAAAGCTCATCAGGCGTTCCTGCAGTTGCTGGCCGCCGTCCTGCGCGTCATTCAGGGGCAGCTGCAGGGCTCGGCGCAGCGATTGCGTGGCCATCAGGGCGTAGGAGGTGGCGCCCAGCATGAAATGAAAGCGCCAGATGATTTCTTCCTCGGGCACGATGGGCAGGGCTTCCAGCAGGGCCTGCTTGAAAGGCAGGAAGATGGCGACCTGTTCGTCCCAGCAGATGGACTGGATGAAGTCCTGGGGCGCGGGCCGGTCGCCGCTGGGCAAGGGAATGAAGGAGCGGTTCGGCCCGTCGCCCGAGCCGGCCAGCCGGATCATCGGGCCGAAGAAGGCGTCCACCACCTGCGAGGCCTTCAACGGGCCTGACCCCGCCAGTTTGCGGTAATGGGCCAGCTTTTCCAGGCGCTCCTGGTTGATGACGTTGAGGCGGCGCTGGAATACCGCCTGGGTCAGGCCGTCCTTGCTGCCGAAGTGATAATTCACGGCGGACAGATTGACGCGCGCTTGCGCCGTGATCTGGCGCATGGAGGTGTTTTCGTGAGCGTGCAGCGCGAACAGTTGCTCGGCTGCATCGAGTATGGCGGACCGGGTCCGATCGGAACGTTTCGCCGTCACGCCTTGATTCAAACGCTTGTTTGAATATGCTAGCGGGTGTGCGCTGAAAGTGCAGTAGGGATTGCCCCTAGCCTGTATGGCCAGGGGCAGGCGGTTCAGATCTGCGTGACGAACTTGGTGACCAGGTAGCCGTCGAAGGTTTCGGCGACGCCCTCGCTGCCGATGCCGCTGTCCTTGACTCCGCCAAAGGGGGTTTCGGGCAGGGAGCTGCCGAAATGGTTGATGTTGACCATGCCCGATTCCAGTTCATTGGCCAGCTGGTGCGCGGCCTGCAGAGACTGGGTGAAGGCGTAGGCGGACAGGCCGAAGGGCAGGCTGTTGGCGCGCCGGATGGCCTCGTCCAGATCCGTGTAGCGGGTCAGCGGCGCGATCGGGCCGAAGGGCTCCTCGGTCATCAGCATGGCATGGTCAGGCAGGTCGGTGACCACCGTGGGCGAGAAGAAGAAGCCGTCGCGCTCCAGGCGCTCGCCGCCCAGGATCACCTTGCCGCCCAGCTGGCGCGCATTGTCCACGAATTGCTTCATGACGGGTACGCGGCGTTCGTGCGCCAGCGGGCCCATCTGCGTGTCCGGGTCCAGTCCGTCGCCCACGCGCACGCTGGCCAGTTCCTCCGTGAAGCGCTGTTCGAAGGCGTCGTAGATGTCGTCATGGATGTAGAAGCGGGTGGGCGAGATGCAGACCTGGCCGGCGTTGCGGATCTTGAAGCGGGCCAGTTGGCGGGCGGCGCGCTCCACATCGGCGTCGGGCAGCACCAGCACGGGGGAATGCCCGCCCAGCTCCATGGTGATGCGTTTCATGTGGGCGCCGGCCAGCGCGGCCAGCTGCTTGCCCACGGGCACCGAGCCGGTGAAGGAGACCTTGCGCACGATGGGCGAACGGATCAGGTAGTCCGACACTTCCTGCGGCACGCCCCAGACGATGTTGAGCACGCCGGGCGGCAGGCCCGCGTCATGGAAGGCCTGGGCGATGGCCATGACGGCGCTGGGGGAATCCTCGGGGCCTTTCAGGATGATGGTGCAGCCGGCGCCGATGGCGGCGCAGATCTTGCGGATGGCCTGGTTGTAGGGGAAGTTCCAGGGCGTGAAGGCGGCGCACACGCCGATGGGCTCGCGCAGCACCATCTGGCGCACCTTGGGATTGCGCGGGCTGATGATGCGGCCGTAGATGCGGCGGCATTCCTCGGCGTGCCAGTCGGCATGATCCGCGCAGGACATGATCTCGCCTACCGATTCGGCCAGCGGCTTGCCCTGGTCCAGCGTCAGGTTGCGGCCGATTTCCTGGGCGCGTTCGCGGGACAATTCGGCCACCTTGCGCAGGATGGCGCTGCGATCCATGGGGGAGCTGTGGCGCCAGCTCTGGAAAGCGGCCTGCGCGGCTGCCAGGGCGGCGTCCAGATCCGCCTGGCCGGCCAGGGGCAGCTGGCCCAGGGTCGCGCCGCTGGCGGGGTTGATGACGGGCTGGGTCTTGCGACCCTGGCCGTCCAGAAACTCACCATTGATATACAGGTGCAGGTCGGGATACATGTCGTCTCCTACTTGATGTTGACGATAGCATAAGGAAAAAGAATGGAATGGGACGGGCGGACCGTGAAGTTTTGCAAACTTCGCGATTTATTTATAAAACTTAGTATTGTTTTCGTACAATTTTGAAATTGTTGGACACTGGTTTTTTGCAAATCGTGTTGCATATGTTTTTATAGTCGTGCAGTGTCTCTGTGTGAACGTCCTGAATGAGGGTTAAAGGCTGTCCATGGGCTTCTTGAAGCTAAGACAAAAAAAACATCTTACCAGCCAAGGCTCGCAGCCCGCGGAGGTAGGGGCTTTGTTGCCGTTCGTGGACCTGCCTGTCGAGTTCGCGCAGCTGCAGCGCGGCGGCTTGTATGCCGTGGGCGTCTACGGACACAGTCAGACCCGGGACCTGGCCGTTCAGACTTTTCTTGCCCTTCCCCGGGGCAGCCGCGCCGTATTCGTAGACGTCGCCGACCAGGTGGACGCACTGATGGCCGAACTGGCCCGCGCCGGCGCAGCCGCGGAAGTGCGGGGTTTTGCCTGGGCTGCTCAGACGCCCAGGGCTCTGGCTGAATTTCCGCTCGATCTGGACAAACTGTTGCGGCCCCGCGGCCGCCTCATCGTGGCGCATGTATCGGCTGATGCCTTGCAAGCCCTGCCTGATGTCGGGCGCTTGATGAAGGCCTGGTCGAACTGGCTGCTGGCCGGCGATTGCACCCTGATGCTGATCATGGCCGGAGCCGCCGCCAAGCCCATGCTGGAACACATGAGCAGGCTCAACCAGTACGTTCGCGGCGCAGCGCACCTGGTCGAGCTGGAGGCGGGCGCGCGCTGGGAGGTTGCGTTCTGGCGCAACACGGAAGGAGTCTGCGGCCCGGCCGGATTGGGTCTGGCAAGGCAAGCGGTAGCCGGATGGCGGTACACGGGACGGAGGTATTCGCAGTCTGCGCATGAGGCCCCGGGAGCCGGCGGCGTGCTTGACGAACAGAAATGCATCCTGCAGGAGCCGGTGCTGGAAGGGACGCCGGTTTTCATGGCCGAGGACTGGCAGGTCCACGCTACGGCGCAGCAGGTGTACGAGCAGGCGCTGCGCGCCACGCATGCCACGGTGGTCTTTGCCTTGGATCATGTTTCCCAGGTGGAGGATCTGGCGCGCAAGCTGTACAACTTGCGCAAGCAACGCGGCCCGGACCTGAAATTGGTCGTGAGGGAAATGCGGCGGACCTTGCGTGATCAGGACGATCAGATCCTGCATGCCTGCGGGGCCACCTTGCTCGTCCCGGCCGATACGCATATCTCCCGTTTCTTCAGTCTCCTGGAAAGCATCCAGGGACAGACGTACACGCGCAGCCTGCCCGAGGACCTGGAACAGGTCCTGAAAAGGCGTGCGCCTGTCGAGGTAAAGGGCATGATCTCTCCTTCCGCCTTTGTCGATTATGTGCACCGGAGCCTGCCCTTGCTGGTCCAGCCCGGCGGTGCGGCCGTGCTGGTGGCTCTGGAGCCCGTGCCCGGGCTGAACACGTCCCAGGTCATGACCCAGCTCATCATGCGTCGTAACGGCGATGTCGCCTGCCATGTGGGCGGTGTTGTGTATTTGTTCTTGCTGGGCTGCCGTCCCAACCTGGTCGAACTGGCTCTGGCGAACGTGTTTCGGCTTCCCTACACGGATATTTTTGTTGAGCATCGTGTGTATTCGAGCCATTCACAGATCGAGGTTCAATTGCAAAACCTGCGTCAGCAACTGGACCAGGGCCTGCAGGAGCCCGACGAGTCGATCGAGGCGCCGGATCTTGTCTCCGGGCCGGGGCCGGCAGCCCGCCAGGATGCGGAACGAGCCTGGAGCGTGCGTCGCTACAGCCTGAAGCTTGCCTCGGGAGAGCTGTCATGACGCAGTTGTTCGCGGCCATCGCCATGGCGGCGTTCGTGCTGGGCCTGTTCCTTGGCCGCCCCTTCTGGCGAGTTCTGCTTGGATTTTCATTATGGTTCAAACTGAGTTTCATGCCTGCCCGCTATTTGCGGAGCAGGGGTGTCTACCGGCCCCAGGGGCAGGACGAGGGTCGCTGAAGAAATGGCTAAAAACAAAGATCAGGATTTGCCGGCGCCCTTCTACGCCATATGGCGCGGCCTGGGCCTGTGGAATCTGTATTTCATTGCCAAGCTTTTCTTGTATTGGGCCGGGCTGCTCAATTTTCATGCTTTTTATAATTTGATTTTTGCCTGCGCGCTGCTGCTGCCGCTGCCGCCTTTGTGGCTGCATCGCCTGCGCCACTTGCTGGCGATTCCGGTGGGCGCGGCTCTTTTTTACTATGACACCTGGTTCCCGCCCATATCGCGCCTGCTGGCTCAGCCCGATGTCCTGAATTTCTCGACCGTTTACCTGCTGGAGCTGGCGCAGCGCTTCATCAACTGGGATCTGGTGGGCGCCGGCTTCGTGCTCCTGGTGGTCTACCTGTTCCTTTCCCAATGGTTGCGCTTGACCATGTTCAGCATGGTGGCGCTGGTCGGGACCAGCTGGCTGGCGTCATTTCCTTGCCGGCAAGCCTGTGGGGCACACAGCCGGCCGTGATGGCGCAGGGGCAGGCGGTGGCGCCGGCTGCGGGCATCGCGCAGCCGCCTGAGCCGGTCGCGGGCAAGCCGCTCAACGAACAGCTCAACCAGGCGTTGCAGGACTTTTATGCAGCGGAGAAAAAACGCGTCACCCAGTTTCCGGTGGAACTGGGTGAATCGGCGGCGTTTGATGTGCTGCTTCTGAATATCTGCTCCCTGTCCTGGTCGGATCTGGAAGCGAGCAATCTTCGCTCCCATCCCATTTTTCAGAAAATGGATGTGGTCTTCAATAATTTCAATTCGGCAACCTCGTACAGCGGTCCCGCCGTGCTGCGCCTGATGAGGGCCAGTTGCGGCCAGGAGTCCCACCATGATTTGTACGAGCCGGTGGATGACCAGTGCTATTTGTTCGAAAACCTCAAACGGCTTGGTTTTTCTCCGCAGACCGCTTTGAACCATAATGGGCAATTCCAGGGATTCATCGAGGAACTGACGGCCGGCGGGCGTTTCCCCGCGCCGTTCATTCCCAAGGATTCCAAGCGCCGCTGGTCCGCATTTGATGACTCTCCAATCTGGGATGACCGCGAGACCCTGCAGCAATGGTGGCGCAACAGATTGGCTTCGGGTCAGAAGAATGCGGCGCTGCTCTACAACACCATTACCTTGCATGATGGAAATCGCGAAATCACGTCCACGGGCGGCAGCCGGTCTTCTCCTTTCCAGAACAGGGCTCAGGTGCTGCTCGACGAGCTGGACGCATTCATGGACGAACTGGAGTCCAGCGGACGGCGCGTACTGGTGATCCTGGTGCCCGAACATGGCGCCGCCTTGGTGGGCGACAAAATGCAGATCTCGGGCATGCGGGAAATTCCCGCGCCCTCCATCACCAATGTGCCGGTGGGCGTGCGCCTGATCGGCGGCAAGAAAACTCAGCAGCCTCGCCAAACGCTGCGTATCGACGAGCCAAGCAGTCACCTGGCGATTTCGGAGCTCTTGTCGCGTCTGCTGGCCGCGCATGCTTTCGAACAGGACACGGTGGACTGGGCAAGCCTGACCTCCGGGCTGCCGCAGACGCTGGCGGTGTCGGAGAACGAAGGCACGGTGCTCATGCCTTACCAAGGCGTGCCCTACGTCCGCATGGGCGGGCGCGACTGGATTCCTTACCCACGATAGAGGCCGTCATGCAAGAACGTTCCAAACTGGTATTGGCCGATGATGTGGTTTCGTTGCGGGAATTCCTGAAGTTGCGCTCCTTGCACTACGTGGACGTGGCCGCGCGCGAAGAACACGAGAAGCTGCTGCAGCGCTGGCCCTTGATGGGCGAAATGCATCGCCTGGCGCAGCAGCGCGACCGCGATCCGGAGCTGCCATCATGAAACTCATGACGGTAGGGACCTTGCGTGGGGGAGCGGGCGCCACGACGGTGGCCGCCATGGCGGCGGAAGCCCTGGTCGGTCAGGGAGCGCGCGTGCTGCTGCTGGACGCATGCCCGGAAAACATGCTGCGGCTGTTCTTTCCCATTGCCTATGAAGCGCAGGACGGCTGGGCGCATGCGCCGCAGGCATGGACCGAGCAGGCCTTCGAGGTGCAGGAGCGGCTCGTGCTTTGTCCGTTCGGCCAACCCGCGGGCGGCGCGCGGGCTTTGAACGCGGATGCGGCGATTGAATTCTGGATGCAATCCCTGCCACGGCTGGCGCCCGAGTTCGACTGGGTGATCGCCGACATCGGCGTCATCGGCCCGGGCAGCGCGTCATGGCGCAGGACCGCCTTTATGGATCTCATCGTGCTTAACCCCGATATCGGCACTCATGTGCGAATGGGGCAAAGTTCATTGCTCGCTCCGGAAAGCCGTTTGCTGATCAACCAGTTCGATCCGGCGCGCAAGCTCTCGGCCGACCTGGTGCTGGACTGGCGGGGGGGCTATGCGGACCAGTTGCTGCCGGTGTTCGTGCATAGGGACGAGGCGCTGCACGAGGCATTGGCCAAGCGCATGACCATAGCGGACTATATGCCTCGCTCGGCGGCGGCATTGGACTTTTCAGCCCTGGCGGTATGGGCGCTTGCGCAGCAAAGGCTCGAGCAGCCATGCTGACCCGTCTTTTCCTCACCCCGGCCGCCCAGGCCTACCTGGAGCGCACCCGCGTCTACCTGCGCGAAGACCGCGGCATGGGACGGCGAACCGCAGCCTGGTATTCGTTCTGGCTGGGCGTGTGCTTCATTTTCTTCAGGCTGGAAGGCCCTGCCTGGCAGTCGCTGCGGCGCCGCTCGGCCCCCTGGTTCGAGCACCTGCGCAGTCGTCCCTGGAGATTTGCGGATCCGTTGCGCTATGTCTTGCAGGCGGGCTGGATGCTGCTGTTCGTTTCGCCAGGCGAGCAACGCGGCTGGCCTGCAGCCCGCACGATCCAGCGTTTCATGCAGGCGGCTCGCTTCTGGCTGCTGCGGCGCCGCCGCCGCTGGCTCGAGCGTCTGGGACAGATGACTCTGCGCATGCGTCAGGACGGGTATGGCCGCTATGTGGCCGAGCACTATGCCGCGCTCGGACGGGGCGCGCGCGGGCTCGTCCTGCTGCTGGCCGGGACGCTGGCCTGCGGCATGGCCCTGTTGCTGGTGACTCAGCCGTTTTCCTATTTTGCGCAGCTGATCTTCGTCATCTTGCTCTGGGGCACCGCCATGGTGGTCCGGCGCATGCCCAGCCAGCTCTCCACCCTGATGCTCATCGTCCTGTCCGTGACGGTGTCCAGCCGCTACATCTGGTGGCGCTATACGTCCACCTTGAATTGGAGCAGCAATCTGGATCTGGTCTTTGGCCTTGCCCTGCTGCTGGCTGAAACCTATTCCTGGATCGTGCTGCTGCTGGGTTATGCGCAGACGGCCTGGCCATTGCGGCGCCAGCCCGCATCCCTGCCCGAGGACCAGTCTCAATGGCCCACGGTGGACTTGATGATCCCCACCTACAACGAGGACCTCAGCGTCGTGAAACCCACGGTCTACGCCGCCTTGGGGATGGATTGGCCCAAGGACAAGCTGCGCATCCACATCCTGGACGACGGGCGTCGCGAGGCTTTCCGGGAATTCGCGCAGCAGGTGGGCGTGGGCTACATCATCCGGCCCGACGGGCGTCATGCCAAGGCGGGCAACCTGAACCATGCCTTGCAATATACGGATGGTGATCTGGTGGCGATCTTCGATTGCGACCACATACCGACGCGTTCGTTCCTGCAGCTGACCACAGGCTGGTTCCTGAAGGATCCCAAGCTGGCCTTGGTGCAGACGCCCCACCACTTCTTTTCACCCGATCCCTTCGAGCGCAACCTGGGGCATTTCGGCAAGCAGCCGAATGAAAACGCCTTGTTCTACGGTTTGCTGCAGGACGGCAACGACTTGTGGAACGCCGCCTTTTTCTGTGGTTCGTGCGCGGTGCTGCGCCGCTCGGCCATCGAGGACATCGGCGGGTTCGCGGTGGAAACCGTCACCGAGGACGCTCATACGGCCCTGCGGCTGCACCGCAAGGGCTACAACTCCGCGTACCTGCGCATCCCGCAGGCGGCCGGCCTGGCCACTGAAAGCCTGTCGGCCCATATCGGGCAGCGCATCCGCTGGGCGCGCGGCATGGTGCAGATCTTCCGCACGGACAACCCCTTGCTGGGCAAGGGCCTGAGCTTCTTCCAGCGCATCTGCTATCTGAACGCGATGCTGCATTTCCTGGCCGGCATACCGCGCATCATCTATCTGACGGCGCCGCTGGCCTTTCTCTGGTTTCATTCCTACATCGTCTACGCGCCGGCGGTGGCCATCTTGCTCAATGTCGTCCCGCACATGGTGCACGCCAACATCACGAACTCGCATATTCAGGGTTCGTACCGGCGCACGTTCTGGGGCGAGGTCTACGAGACCGTGCTGGCCTGGTACATCGCCCGGCCCACGACGGTGGCCCTGTTCGCACCCAGCAAGGGCAAATTCAATGTGACGGCCAAGGGCGGCCTGGTCGAGCGCCAGTACTTCGACTGGACCATCTCCCACCCCTATGTGCTGCTGGCCCTGGCCAACGTGGTCGGCCTGGGTTTTGGCGTATGGCGGCTGTTCACGGGCCCCTCGCATGAAATCATCACCGTGCTGATCACGATGCTCTGGGTTTTCTACAATCTGATCATTCTGGGCGGGGCGGTGGCCGTGGCGGCGGAGGTGCGCCAGGTGAGGCAGACCCATCGCGTGCCTGCCTCGCTGCCCGCTTTCGTGCAAAGTGAAGACGGCCATATCCTGCCGGCCGTGCTGACCGACTATTCCGAAGGCGGGGTGGGTCTGACGCTGGACGAGGCGCGCGGCTTGAAACATGGCCAGCGCATAACCCTGATTCTGGCTCGCGGCGAGAGGCGTTTCAGTTTTGCCGGCACGATCAGCCGCAGTCTGGGGCGCAACATCGGCATACAGTTCGACAGCCTCAGTCAGCAGGACCACATCGACCTGATCCAGTGCACGTTTGCACGCGCCGACTCCTGGCTTGCCTGGAGCGACCGGTTCCGTCTGGACAGGCCCTTGCGCAGTCTGCGCGACGTGGTGGTCCTTGGCTTCAGCGGCTATCAGCGCCTGGCCGCGCACGCGCCATTCCCGTTCAACGTGATGCTGCGCGAAAGCACAAACGCCCTGTCCTGGCTGATGTCCTTCGTGCCGCGTCGCAATGTCGACGCACCCGTTTCCAAGTTTTGAGTGACCGTAACGTTTGCCTTATGAAAAAAATGATGAAATTCCTGTTTGCGGCACTTGGCATGGCGTCCAGCGCCCTGGCCTTTTCGCAAGAAAACACCCCGGCGGGCCTGACGGCGCCGACCGGGATCGTGGAACCGCCGGCCAGCAGTGCCGCGCAGGAGCAGCATGACGCGCCGCGGACCGTGCGCACGGAGCTGAGCCTGAGGCGGCTGGCCAATGGCGACGTGGCGGTGCTCAACGGCCTGCAGAATGTGCAGACGCTGGAGTTCACCCTGCGCAAGGACCAGGTGGTGACCCAGGCCCACCTGGACCTGGCCTTCACGCCGTCTCCCGCCTTGCTGAGCAAGCTCTCGCACATCAGGGTGTACCTGAACGAGGAGATGATGGGTGTCGTGCCGGTGGACGAAACCGCCCCCGGAACCGTCCAGTCGCACCGTGTCGGACTGGATCCGCTCTACCTGACCAGCTTCAACCGCCTGCGGCTCGAATTCGTCGGGCATTACACCAATATCTGTGAAGATCTGGCTCACACGTCGCTGTGGCTGGACCTCAGCCAGAAGACGCGCGTGGTCCTGGATCAGCAAGCCCTTCCGGTCGTGAACGACCTGGCGTTCTTTCCGGAGCCATTCCTGGACCTGGGCGACATGAACGCCCAATCCATTCCGTTCATGTTCCAGCAATTGCCCGATGCGCCCACTTTGCAGGCCGCCTCCGTGCTTTCCTCTTTCCTGGGCAGCCGGGCCGCGTGGCGCGTCCTGGAGTTTCCGACCCTGATCAACAGTCTGCCCGCGCAGGGTCATGCGGTGGTCTTTGCCGACAATGACCATCGCCCCGACATCCTCAAGGATTATCCCAAGGTCGATGCTCCCACCGTGGAACTGATCAGCGTTCCCGACAATCCGACCCGGAAACTGCTGCTGGTGCTGGGGCGAGACAGTGCGGACCTGCTGACGGCGGCCCAGGCGCTGGCCCTGGGCAACCCCTTGTTCCGCGGCCAGAGCGTCACCATCAAGGATGCGGTAAGCCTGCAGGCGCGCAAGCCTTACGACGCTCCCAACTGGACGCCGACGGATCGGCCGGACCGTTTTTCGGAGCTGGTCGAGTATCCGGGGCAGCTGGAGGTGTCGGGCCTGAGGCCCGCGCCCATTACCTTGCGCCTGAACCTGCCGCCTGATCTGTTCGTCTGGCGCAACAACGGCATTCCCATGCAGGTGCGCTATCGCTATACGCCCCCGGCTTCGGTGGATGAGTCGCGGTTGAGCCTGAGCCTGAACAACCGCTTCGTGGATAGTTATCTGCTCAATCCCCAGGGCGGCACCCGGGCCTTGAGCGACATGCGCCTGCCTTTGCTCAGCAATGATTCGACCACCACGCAGGAGAACCTGTTGATTCCGGCCCTGAAGATCGGGGCGCACAATCAATTGCGGTTTGATTTTTCCTTTGCCGCGCTGGTGGGCAGTTCGCAGCCGGACCGTTGCCAGACCATGCTGCCGGTCGACACGCGGGCCGCCATCGACGAAAACTCCCACATCGATTTTTCGGGTTATCGGCATTACCTGGAAATGCCGAATCTGCAGGCTTTCGCCATGAGCGGCTTTCCGTTCAGCAAGATGGCCGACCTGTCTGAAACCCTGGTTGTGCTCCCGGCCAAGCTCAACAAAGAGAGCGTCTCGACCGTCCTGGAGTTGATGGGCCATATCGGCGCGCAAGTGGGCTATCCCGCTGTCAAGGTGCGCCTGAGCCAGGATCTGAATGCGGCGGCCGCCCAGGACGCCGATGTCATCTGGATCGGGGAGATGCCGGAGGCGGCGCGTCTAAGCCCAAACGCCAATCTCTTGTTGCAGGAGGCTGGAGACAGTGTGAAGCAGCCTCGCCAGTCTGGATTGCGCGTCAGCGACAGCCTGCGACATACCGAGTTCTCCGAGCGTCCCGAGATGGACGCGGTGACGCGAGTGGACGTGAAGGCGCTGGCTCCGCTGGCGGCGGTGGTCGGCATGCAGTCGAGCGCCTACCCTCAGCGTAGCTGGGTGGGCCTGCTGGCTTCCACGCCGGAGGATTACGCCTTGCTGCGTACGGCTTTTCGCGATGAAGGCCGCCGGGACGCCATCCAGGGTTCCGTGGCCCTCATCCGGGATTCGGGCGTTGTGAGCGAAGCGGTGGGGCCGCGTTATTTCGTCGGTCAACTGCATTGGTGGCAACTGGTATGGTTCCACTTGTCCGATAAACCGCTGCTGCTGGCCGCCGTGGCGGCGCTGACGGTGGTGCTGATCGCGCTCATGCTGTGGCTGGCCTTGCGGGCAGTGGCTCGCCGGCGGTTGAGCAAAGATGCTTAAGCGCCTGCTTGCGGCATTGTTGCTGCTGGCGGCCGGGCTGCCGGCCTCGGCCGATACTTGCCAGCCGTCCGCCTTCGAGGCGCGCTGGCAGTATTTCAGCCAGCACCTGATCACGGACGAGGGCAGGGTGGTGGACTATTCGGACCAGAGGCAGATCACCACGTCCGAAGGGCAGAGCTATGCGATGCTGTTCGCCTTGCTGGCCGGTGACCAGCCCATGTTTCGCCGCCTGCTCGCCTGGACCCGGGATAATCTGGCCCAGGGAGACCTGGGCGCGCATCTGCCGGCCTGGCTCTGGGGCAGGCAGTCCGAGGACGCCTGGGGCGTGCTGGATGCGAATTCGGCGTCGGATTCCAATGCCTGGATTGCTTATGCGCTGCTTGAG
Source organism: Alcaligenes sp. Marseille-Q7550 (assembly GCF_965112015.1). Classification (NCBI taxonomy): domain Bacteria; kingdom Pseudomonadati; phylum Pseudomonadota; class Betaproteobacteria; order Burkholderiales; family Alcaligenaceae; genus Alcaligenes; species Alcaligenes sp. Marseille-Q7550. The sequence goes on along the minus strand of NZ_CBCOPU010000002.1, from coordinate 1,423,671 downwards.
GCTGGCCGTTTGTGGAAGCAGCGCGAGTATACGGTGGCGGGGCACCTGCTGCTGCAGCGCATGGGCAAGGAAGAGGTGGCGGATCTGCCCGGCTTCGGGGCCATGCTGCTGCCGGGTCGGCAAGGTTTCGTGCATGAAGACCAATGGCGCTTGAATCCAAGCTACCTGCCGCCCATGGTGATGGAGCGTTTCGCGCAGGAAGCCAGCCAGCCATGGGCGCAGGTTCTGGAAGGGACGCGTCGTCTTCTGGTCGAGTCCGCTCCTCTGGCCGTATCGCCGGACTGGGTGGATTGGGACGGGCAGGGGCATCGCTTCGTCAGCCGTGACGGAAAAGACGCCCAAAGCAGCTATGACGCCATCCGTGTCTATCTATGGGTGGGAATGATGCCCGCGGGCATGACGGGCGCGGTGGAATTGAAGGCGCACTTCGCCCCCATCGGGCAATGGATAGGTGCCGACGGGCGTTTTCCCGAGCGCATCGATAGCCGTGACGGGACGGCGCTTGGCGTCGGGCCGGCCGCTTTTTCCGCCGCCTTGCTGCCTTTGTTCGCCGATGGCGATAAAGCCAGGGCCTTGCGCACGAGGGCGGCGGGGGTGCCGATGGCGCGAGACAACTATTACAGCCAGGTGCTGAGCCTTTTTTCCGCTGGGTGGGACGCCGGCTTGCTGCGATTCGACCCCCATGGTTTTCTTGATTCACAACAGTCGCCATGCCCTTGAATCGACTCAACTTCATCCTGTTGGCCGGCATGTTCGCGGCCAATCCGGTTCAGGCTCAGCCGCAGGCCGACGCCGAGGCCCTCAAGCGGCGCATCATTGAACAGATCCATGTAGGCGAATCCGCCTATCGGGATGATATCGTCAACGATGCCGTGCAGCGCCTCTATCGTTTGGAGCCGGGGCATCCTGCGGGGGTGTTCGCCCAATTCAACCAGGCGTTGCGAACCGGCAAGCTGGTCGAAGCGCAAGCTTTCCTGCAGGATCTGGAGGCCCGGGCGCCGCAGTCCCAGGAGTTGCGCGAGGCGCGTGTCCTGCTGCGCCTGTCCCAGCCTGCCGGCTCCCAAGCCCTGGGCCAGGCTCGCCTGCTGGCGGCGGCAGGCCGCGTGGAAGAGGCCAGGAAAGCGTATGACGATTTGTTCAAGGGCGTTCTGCCAGGAGCGGACTATGGTGTGGAGTACTGGCAACTGCGCGCCCGCGAAGAGGGCGGCAGGCAGGCGGCCTACCTTCAATTGCAGCAGCTCCAGAAAACGTATCCCAGGCATGCCGCCCTCCTGACCGTACTGGCCAATCTGGCGTTCAACCTGAACCAGCCCGCCCAAGCCCGAAATTACCTGTACCAGTTGGCCAAGCTGCCCGGCGGCCTTGGGGCAGCCGCCACGCGGGAATTCGATTATCTGTCCACGCTGCCGGTGTCGGCCGAGTCCTTGGGCGCCTGGCGGGAGTTCGTCGCCCTGTACGCAGGCCACAGCCTGGTTGCCAAGGCACAGGCCCAGGCGGATCGTCAGGCGGCATTGTTGAGCGATCCTCGTTGGGTGGCCGGCCAGCAGGGGATAGCCGCCATCGAGGCGGGAGGGTCGAGCGCCCGCAGCCTTGCCCAGCTGCAACAGGCCGCGCGGGCCTATCCGGACGATGTGGAGGTCCTGGGCGCATTGGGCCTGGCTTATCTGCGCCGCGGCGATCGCGTACGGGCCCTGCAGTATTTCGAGCAGGCCAAGCGGAGCGAACCTCGGGAGGACCAGACATACCGCTGGGTGAGCCTGATCGATTCGACGCGCTACTGGCTGTTGCTCGAGCAGGCGGAGGCGGCCCTGAAGGCTTCCCGCCTGGACCAGGCGCAAGCTCTGTATACGCAGGCGACGCGCCTGGATGCGCAAGACGTCCATGCGCCGCTGGGGCTGGCGGATGTGGCGGCCGCACGCGGCCAGTACGATGCCGCCCTGGCCGGCTACATGCGCGTTCTGTCGCGGGAGCCCGGGCAGGCGGAGGCGCTGCGCGGAATCGCCCGGACCCTGGATAAATACGAGCCCGCCCAAGCCCTGGCCTGGCTGGACTCGATCCGCGGGCCAAACGCTGCGGCATTGGCGCAGACGCGGCGTCTCGTCCAGTTGCGCATGTACCTGGCCCAGGCGCAGGAGCAGGAGCGGGCGGAGCAGTGGGGCGCATCGGCGGCCTCCCTGGAACAGGCCCAGCAATTGGATCCGGATGACCCATGGCTGAGCTATCGCCTGGCCGAGATGTGGTTCAAGGCCGGCGAGACCGAGCGCGGCCTGCAGGCATTCCAGCGCCATCTGGACAAGCATCCGCGCGCAGGGATCAGCCGCTATGCCCATGGCCTGCTGCTGGAGTCCCTCGATCGCTGGAGCGAGGGACTGGCGAGCCTGGAGCGGGTGGCTCGTACCGACTGGACCGCGGACATGCAGTCCCTGGCGCAGCGTCTGCACGACAGGGAACGGATCGAGCAGGCTCGCAGCTTGTATGCCGTGGGCCGGGTCCAGGATGCGATAGGCTCGCTCGAACGTGAAGACCGGCCCAGCAATGCCGTGCGCCTGCAGATCGCGGCATGGGCTTTGGAGTCCGGCGACGTGGCGAAGGCCAAATCCCAATATGCGGCGGTGCTGCGGGCCGAGCCCGAGAACCCGGACGCCTACCTGGGCCAGATGGAAGCCTGGCAGTCCGAAGGGCGCACGGCGACGGTCGAGCAGGCCTTGAGCGACAGGCCGGCGAGCTTGCGCGACTCAGCCAGCGTCAATGAGAAGCGGCGCCTGTCGGCGCTTTATCTGGCCTTGGGCGAAAGGGCGCAGGCGCGCACTCTGCTGGAGCAGGCCGCCAGCCAGGCCCAGGGGCCGGAGCCTCTGCTCTACCGCGACCTGGGCCGCATCGTCGCCAAGGATCAACCCGAGCAGGCGCTGGGACATTTCGAGACGGCCTTGCGGCAGGCCGTAGCCTTGCAGGATTATTCGGCGGCAGGGCAGGAGCGGCGCAAGACGGAGCTGACCCGGGCGACGCGCAGCAACGAGAGCGATGACTGGCTGTTGCGCAGCTTGCGCAGCGACACGGCCGAGCTCTATCAGCAGCAGAGCCCCGTACTGCATCTGCATGAGGACTTCTGGGGGCGCAACGACGGCACGCCGGGCCTGTCGCGGCTGAGGGCCGGCACGACCATGGCCCAGCTGGATTTCCCGCTGGGCGAGGGCACCATGTATGTACGGGCCGACCATGTGCGCATGAATGCGGGCTCGTTCGATGTAGAGACGAACGGCGCCCACCAGGAGCGATTCGGCACCTGCTCGTTCACGGCGGACGACGCCGACGGAAATACAGTCGCCCTTCCAGGATGCAGCAGTGACTTGCGCCAGCGCGCCAACGGCACCAGCTTTGCTCTGGGTTACCGGAACGGGCGCTTCGCCGCCGACATAGGCCGCACGCCGGCCGGCTTTCCTGTGGAAAACTGGGTGGGCGGCGTCAGCATCAGCGGGGACGCCGGACCGCTTGGCCTGACGCTCACCGCTTCGCGCCGGCCCTTGTCCAATTCGCTGCTGTCATTTGCAGGGGCCCGCGACCCCCGTACCGGCATCACCTGGGGCGGAGTTCTGGCCACCGGGGCGAGCCTGGGCCTGAGCTGGGACCAAGGCCTGGCCCACGGGGTCTGGGCGGATCTGGGGCTGCATCGTCTTACGGGCCGCAATGTGCAAGGCAACACCCGCACCACCTTGATGGGCGGCTACTATCACCGCCTGATCAATCGGCCCCATGAACAATTGTCCGTGGGGGTGAATGCGCTCCACTGGCGGTTCTCGCAGGATCTGGGGGAATACACACTGGGGCAGGGAGGATACTTCAGTCCGCAGCGCTTCACCTCCCTGTCGCTGCCTGTCACCTATGCCCGGCGCACGGCCAACTGGTCTTTCGAGCTGCAGGGCTCGGTGTCCCGCTCCTTCACGCGCAGCCAGGCATCCAGCTACTATCCTCTGGAAGGGCTGGTCTCGGGGCCTGCAGGTCAGATGACGGCCATGGGCGTGCCGTACGCCAATCTGCTGTCCTCCAACGCCATCGAGGGCAGCTCGAGCAAGGGATGGGCCTACTCCTTGCGGGGAGTGGCCGAGCGCAGGCTGGACAATCATTGGGTGCTGGGCGGCGGCATCGACTGGCAGAAGGGCAAGGAGTACGCCCCGAGCCGCTTCATGCTCTACCTGCGCTACAGCTTCGAGCCATGGCAGGGGGACCTGCCCTTGCCGCCCCGGCCCCTGACTCCCTACGCGGATTTCAAGTGAACGGGGTCCCCACGCCGGTCGCCAGGTCGCCTGGTGTGGGGAAAAGTCCGCAAGCTCAAGGCTTTACTGAATTTATCCTTGCTTTTCGGGCTGGCTTTTAGTATTATGAATAGCTTACCTGTCCATTTGTCCGAATGGCATTGTGCTTTGGCATGGGGTCTGGCTGGCAAGCCTGGCAGGTAATACACGTTTTGTCTCTCGCAAGATTTCAACCTAGGGTTCGGCTTGCCGGACCAGATCGAGATCGGGTTTACGGTATCGAACTGGCTGGATCCGAATCTGACGGGACCAAAACTGGTTGTGTGACCCGGTCATTTTGGCTGGATCGTTGCAATTAAGTTGGAACAGGAAAAATCATGATTCAAATGCAGACCACGCTGGACGTGGCCGACAACACAGGTGCGCGTTCCGTAATGTGCATCAAGGTGCTGGGCGGCTCGAAGCGCCGTTATGCCGCCATCGGTGACATCATCAAAGTTACCGTCAAGGAAGCGGCCCCGCGCGGACGCGTCAAAAAAGGCGAAATCTACAACGCTGTAGTGGTTCGTACCGCTAAGGGCGTGCGCCGCAAAGACGGTTCGCTGATTCGTTTCGGTGGCAATGCCGCCGTTTTGCTCAACGCCAAGCTGGAACCCATTGGCACCCGCATCTTCGGACCCGTTACGCGCGAACTGCGTACCGAGAAGTTCATGAAGATCGTGTCTCTGGCTCCCGAAGTGCTGTAAGGAGCGCGAAAAAATGCAAAAAATTCGCAAAGGCGATGAAGTTATCGTGCTGACCGGCCGTGATAAAAAACGCCGCGGCACCGTACTGCAACGCGTCGATGCAGACCACGTCATCGTGGAAGGCATCAACGTAGTGAAAAAACACGTTAAGGCCAATCCCATGGCTGGCACGCAAGGCGGCATCGTCGACAAGACCATGCCCATCCACATCTCGAACGTTGCTCTGTTCAACCCCGAGACCGGCAAGGGCGACCGCGTCGGCATCCAGGTGATCGACGGTCAGAAGACGCGTGTTTATCGTTCCAACGGCAAAGTCGTTGGCGCCAAGGCATAAGGGGCGGATAACATGGCACGTTTACAAGATTTCTACCGCGAAAAAGTGGTTGCCGACCTGCAGAAGCAGTTTGGTTACAAGAGCATCATGGAAGTACCCCGCATCACCAAGATCACCCTGAACATGGGCGTCTCGGAAGCGGTTGCTGACAAGAAGATCATCGAGAACGCGGTTTCGGACATGACCAAGATTGCTGGTCAGAAGCCCGTCGTGACCAAGACCCGCAAGGCTATTGCCGGTTTCAAGATTCGCGAAGATTACCCGATCGGTTGTATGGTGACCCTGCGCGGTCAACGCATGTACGAATTCCTGGATCGCCTGATCGCCGTGGCCCTGCCGCGCGTGCGCGACTTCCGTGGTGTGTCGGGTCGTGCGTTCGACGGTCGCGGCAACTACAACATGGGGGTTAAAGAGCAAATCATCTTCCCCGAAATCGAGTACGACAAAATCGACGCAGTGCGTGGTCTGAACATCAGCATCACTACTTCTGCCAAGACGGACGAAGAGGCCAAGGCGCTGCTCGGCGCGTTCAGCTTCCCGTTCCGCAACTAAGGGGCGCAACGTGGCTAAACTTTCCCTGATCAATCGCGACATCAAGCGCGCCAAGCTGGCTGAGAAATTCGCCGCCAAGCGCGCCGCACTGAAAGCGATCATTGACGACCAGTCCAAGTCTGACGAAGAACGCTACCAGGCTCGCCTGCAGCTGCAGCAACTGCCTCGCAACGCGAACCCAACCCGTCAACGCAACCGTTGCGTTATCACCGGGCGCCCACGTGGTGTCTTCAAGAAATTCGGTTTGACTCGCCATAAAGTGCGCGAAATGGCAATGCGCGGCGAGATCCCCGGTATGACCAAGGCCAGCTGGTAGGAGAAATACACATGAGCATGAGCGATCCAATCGCCGATATGTTGACCCGCGTGCGCAACGCGCAGATGGTCAACAAAACGTCGGTCAGCATGCCCTCCTCGAAGCTGAAGGCAGCCATTGCTGCCGTGCTGAAAGACGAAGGCTACATCGAAGACTTCCGCATCGCTGGCGAACAAGCCAAGCCCGAGCTGGAAATCACCCTGAAATACTATGCCGGCCAGCCAGTCATCGAGCGCATCGACCGCGTCTCGCGCCCTGGACTGCGCATCTACAAAGGCAGCGCAAGCATTCCTCAAGTCATGAACGGCTTGGGTGTTGCCATCGTGTCCACCTCGCGTGGCGTGATGACCGACCGTAAAGCACGCGCAGCCGGCGTTGGTGGCGAAGTGCTGTGCTACGTGGCATAAGGAGAACATCATATGTCACGCGTCGCTAAGTATCCCGTTTCTCTGCCCAAGGGCGTGGAAACGACCATTGCCGCCGATCAGATCACGGTCAAGGGCCCCCTGGGCACCCTGGTCCAGCCTCTGACTGGCGATGTCACCATCGAGCTTCAAGACGGTCAGCTGTCATTTGCCGCTGCGAACGAAACCCGTCACGCAAACGCAATGTCCGGCACCGTGCGCCAACTGGTCAACAACATGGTTGTTGGCGTCAGCGCCGGTTTCGAGCGCAAGCTGAGCCTGGTTGGCGTGGGTTTCCGCGCACAGGTCCAGGGCAATGCCTTGAAGCTGCAGCTTGGTTTCTCGCACGACATCGTGCATGAACTGCCTGAAGGCATCAAAGCCGAGTGCCCCACCCCGACGGAAGTCGTGATCAAGGGTTCGAACAAGCAGGTGGTTGGTCAGGTTGCCGCTGAAATTCGTGGCTATCGTCCACCAGAGCCCTACAAGGGCAAGGGTGTGCGTTATGTCGACGAACGCGTCATCCTCAAGGAAACCAAGAAGAAATAAGCCTGCAGGCAAGGACGAATCATGGACAAGAAACAATCCCGTATGCGTCGTGCAGTGGCTACTCGCCGCAAGATCGCCGAGCTGCGCGTACACCGCCTGTCGGTGCACCGCACGAATTCGCATATTTACGCGAGCATCATCTCGCCCGAAGGCGACCGCGTTCTGGTCAGTGCTTCCACTGCCGAGGCCGAGGTTCGCAAAGAATTGGCCGTTGGCAGCAACGTTGCGGCCGCCAGCCTCATTGGCAAGCGCGTCGCCGAAAAGGCGAAGGCCGCGGGTATCGAGTAGGTTGCTTTCGACCGCTCGGGCTTCCGTTACCATGGCCGCGTGAAAGCGCTGGCCGAGGCCGCGCGTGAAGCCGGCTTGAAATTCTAAAGGAATTATCAAATGGCTAAAGCACAAGGCAGACAGGCTCCAGAGCAAGAGCGCGATGATGGCCTGAAAGAAAAAATGATCGCGGTCAACCGCGTCAGCAAAGTGGTCAAGGGCGGTCGCACCATGAGCTTTGCATCGCTGGCCGTGGTCGGTGACGGCGATGGTCGCATCGGCATGGGCAAGGGCAAGGCACGCGAAGTGCCCGTGGCCGTTCAGAAAGCCATGGAACAGGCCCGCCGCGGTCTGATCAAGGTGCCTCTGAAGAACGGCACGCTGCACCACACCGTCGTTGGCAAGCACGGTGCCTCCACCGTTCTGATCTCGCCCGCGGCCGAAGGTACCGGCGTGATCGCCGGCGGCCCAATGCGCGCTATCTTCGAAGTGATGGGCGTACGCAACGTCGTGGCCAAGAGCCTGGGTTCCAGCAACCCTTACAACATGGTTCGCGCTACATTGAACGGTCTGCGTGCCTGCTCGACACCGGCTGACATTGCTGCCAAGCGCGGCAAGACGGTCGAAGAAATTCTGGGGTAAGTCATGGCACAGAAACAAATCAAAGTAACGCTGGTGCGTTCGATCATCGGCACTAAGCAAAGCCACCGCGACACCGTGCGCGGCCTGGGTCTGCGCCGAGTCAACTCCAGCCGTGTATTGGTTGATACTCCTGAGGTTCGTGGGATGATCCGCAAGGTGGATTATCTGGTTACGGTCTCGGAAGCCTGAAAGGAATCGGGATGTCTGAATTGCAATTGAACAAGCTCAAGCCCGCCGCCGGCGCCAAGCACGCTGCTCGCCGCGTAGGCCGCGGCGTGGGTTCCGGCTTGGGTAAAACCGGCGGCCGTGGCCACAAAGGCCAGAAATCCCGTGCCGGCGGTTTCCACAAAGTCGGTTTCGAAGGCGGTCAAATGCCTTTGCAGCGTCGTCTGCCCAAGCGTGGTTTCACCACCCTGGACGGCCACCTGTACGCAGAAGTGCGTCTGTCCGAACTGCAGAAGCTGGATGTCGAAGTCATCGACGTCCAGGCCCTGAAGCAGGCCGGCGTGGTTGGCCAAATGGTGCGTTACGCCAAAGTCATCAAGTCTGGTGAACTTTCCCGTAAAGTTGCGCTGAAAGGCATTAATGCAACGGCCGGCGCCCGCGCCGCGATCGAAGCAGCCGGCGGCTCGCTGGAATAAAGAAGGGGTCACGGTGGCAAAAGCTCAGGCACAGAGTAAATCGGGTCCGCGCTACGGCGATTTGAAACGTCGTCTCGTTTTCCTGTTGCTCGCCCTGGTTGTCTACCGCTTGGGTACGCACATTCCGGTACCAGGCATCAATCCTGATGCCTTGTCCGAACTGTTCACTCAAAACCAGAGTGGTATTCTGGGTTTGTTTAACATGTTCTCCGGTGGTGCTCTGGAGCGATTCTCGGTGTTCGCTCTGTGAATCAAGACCTACATCTCTGCGCCCAGCATCATGCAATTGATGACCGCTGTGGTGCCCACGCTGGAAGCGATCAAGAAAGAGGGTGAGTCTGGTCGTCGCAAGATCAAGCAATACACCCGTTACGGAACCGTGTTTCTGGCACTGTTCCAGGGAGTCGGGATTTCCATCGCTCTCGAATCGCAGCCCGGATTGGTCATCGACCCCGGCATGCTGTTCCGCTTTACTACAGTGGTTACGCTGGTAACCGGCACCATGTTCGTCATGTGGCTGGGCGAGCAGATCACTGAACGAGGCCTGGGCAATGGTATTTCCATCCTGATCTTCGCCGGTATCGTAGCAGGCCTGCCTAATGCACTGGGCGGCATGCTGGATCTGGTGCGTACGGATTCCGTGTCGATTCTGTCGTCCCTGTTTATCCTGGTTTTGGTAGCCGCCGTCACGTACTTCGTCGTCTTTGTCGAGCGTGGTCAGCGTCGTATTACGGTCAACTACGCCAAGCGTCAGGTAGGTAACCGTATCTATGGTGGTCAAAGCTCGCATTTGCCGCTCAAGCTGAACATGGCAGGCGTGATCCCTCCGATCTTCGCCTCGTCCATCATTCTGCTGCCAGCGACGATTGCCAACTGGTTTTCCAGCTCGCCCGGCCTGGGCTGGCTGCGTGAAATCGAAGCCGCTTTGTCGCCTCGTCAGCCGCTTTACATCACTCTGTTCTCCGCGCTGATCATCGTTTTCTGCTTTTTCTACACGGCCCTGGTGTTCAACAGCCGTGAAACCGCAGACAACCTGAAAAAGAGCGGAGCCTTCGTCCCAGGCATCCGTCCCGGCGACCAGACAGCGCGTTACATCGACAAGATCCTGATGCGTCTGACCCTGGCCGGTGCGATCTACATCACCCTGGTATGTTTGGTTCCAGAGTTCCTGCAAATGCGCTGGAATGTACCGTTCTACTTCGGCGGCACATCCTTGCTGATCATTGTTGTAGTAACCATGGACTTCATGGCGCAGGCCCAGGCCTATGTCATGTCCCAACAATACGACTCGCTGCTCAAGAAGGCTAACTTCAAAGGCTCGAGCCTGCCTATGCGGTAATGTGAAAATGGCAAAGGACGACGTCATTCAAATGCAGGGGCAGGTTCTTGAAAATCTGCCCAACGCAACTTTTCGCGTCAAGCTGGAAAATGGTCACGTAGTGCTCGGATACATTTCAGGCAAGATGCGTATGCACTATATCCGGATTCTGCCGGGCGACAAGGTCACTGTGGAGCTCACGCCCTATGATCTGTCCCGCGCACGAATTGTGTTCCGCTCCAAATAAGCGGCCGGTTACAGGAAACTAGGAGTCAAACCATGAAGGTAATGGCATCGGTAAAGCGGATCTGCCGCAACTGCAAAATCATTAAACGTCATGGCGTGGTGCGTGTCATCTGCACCGATCCACGTCATAAGCAGCGTCAAGGCTAATTCGCCGAAACGCAACCGATTTAACAAGGAATAACCATGGCCCGTATTGCCGGCATTAACATCCCGCCGCATCAACACGCCGAAATCGGTCTTACCGCGATTTTCGGCATTGGTCGCACCCGCGCTCGCAAGATTTGCGAAGCTTCGGGTATCGAATACTCCAAGAAAGTCAAGGATCTGACCGACGCAGAGCTCGAGCGCATCCGTGAACAGATCGGCCAGTTCACCGTCGAAGGTGACCTGCGTCGTGAAGTCCAGCTCTCGATCAAGCGTCTGGCTGACTTGGGAACTTACCGCGGCATGCGCCACCGCCGCGGTCTGCCGGTGCGCGGCCAACGTACTCGCACCAACGCCCGTACCCGTAAAGGTCCGCGTCGTGCCGCCGCGTCCCTGAAGAAATAATCGAGGAATAGAAGATGGCCAAAGCTTCTAGCAGCGCTTCTCGCGCACGCAAGAAAGTCAAAAAGAGCGTGTCGGACGGTATTGCACACGTCCACGCTTCTTTCAACAACACGATCATCACGATCACTGACCGTCAGGGCAATGCTTTGTCCTGGGCTACGTCGGGTGGCGCGGGCTTCAAGGGCTCGCGCAAATCCACGCCGTTCGCCGCGCACGCTGCCGCTGAAACAGCCGGCCGCACTGCCATGGAATACGGCATCAAAAATCTGGAAGTTCGCATCAAGGGCCCCGGCCCAGGCCGTGAATCGTCTGTGCGCGCTCTGAATGCTCTGGGTATCAAGATCACCAGCATTGCAGACATCACGCCGATTCCACATAACGGCTGCCGTCCGCCCAAGCGTCGTCGCATCTAAGGGGAAGCTACGTGGCTCGTTATATTGGACCAAAATGCAAACTCTCGCGCCGCGAGGGTACCGATCTGTTTCTGAAGAGCGCCCGCCGCTCGCTCGATTCCAAGTGCAAGCTGGAATCGCGTCCTGGTCAGCACGGCCGCACCTCCGGTGCCCGCACGTCTGACTTCGGCCTGCAGCTGCGCGAAAAGCAAAAGCTCAAGCGCATGTACGGCGTGCTGGAAAAGCAGTTCCGCAAGTACTACGTCGAAGCCGACCGCCGTCGTGGCAACACCGGTGAGACGCTGATCCAGCTGCTGGAATCCCGCCTGGACAACGTCGTCTACCGCATGGGCTTCGGCTCCACGCGTGCAGAAGCTCGCCAGCTGGTGAACCACCGCGCCATCGAAGTCAACGGCCACACCGCTGACATCGCTTCCATGCTGATCAAGGCCGGCGACGTGGTTGCCGTCCGCGAAAAGGCCAAGTCCCAGTCCCGCATCAAGGAATCCCTGGAACTGGCCACCAGCAATGGTCTGCCACAGTGGGTCGAAGTCGACGCCAGCAAGCTGTCCGGCGTCTTCAAGCAAGCCCCCGATCGCGCGGATGTCGCTCACGACATCAACGAATCGCTGGTTGTCGAGTTGTACTCGCGTTAATTTTTCCGCGAACAAGGCTCCAACAGTTCAGCAAAGCAAGCCCACTTCCCGATTCTTCGGCAAGTGGGCTTTGCGATACTTCCTCGCTGGCTTAGGCCAGTTTCCGTCAGCCTTATCGGTGTAACGAGCCGAGGGTATTGAAAAGGAAATCGAATGTCTCAAGGTTTTTTGAAACCCCGTTCCATTGAAGTTGAACCCATCAGCAAGAATCACGCCAAGGTGATCATGGAGCCCTTCGAGCGCGGCTACGGCCACACGCTGGGCAACGCACTGCGCCGTATCCTGCTGTCCTCCATGACCGGCTACGCACCCACCGAAGTGCAGATCACCGGCGTGGTGCACGAATACTCCACGTTGCCCGGCGTTGGCGAAGACGTGGTCGACATTCTGCTCAACCTCAAGGGCGTGGTCTTCAAGCTGCACAGCCGTGAAGAAGTCAGCCTGATCCTGCGCAAGGAAGGCGCCGGCCAGGTTCTGGCCAGCGACATCGAGCTGCCGCACGATGTCGAGATCATCAATCCCAATCATGTCATCGCCACGCTGACCGACGATGGCAAGCTGGAAATGCAGATCAAGGTCGAGCAAGGCCGCGGCTATGTGCCCGGCAACGTGCGCGCCCTGGCTGATGATCGCACCCACACCATTGGCCGCATCGTGCTGGACGCGTCCTACAGCCCCGTGCGTCGCGTGAGCTACGCGGTCGAGAACGCCCGTGTGGAACAGCGCACCGACCTGGACAAGCTGGTCCTGGACATCGAAACCAACGGCGTGATCTCGCCCGAGGAAGCCGTGCGCCAGTCCGCCCGCATCCTGATGGACCAGATCTCCGTGTTTGCCGCCCTGGAAGGCGTGGGCGATGCCTACGAAGCGCCTGTACGCGGCGCGCCGCAGATCGATCCCGTCCTGCTGCGTCCCGTGGACGATCTGGAACTGACGGTTCGTTCGGCCAACTGCCTGAAAGCCGAAAATATCTACTACATCGGCGATCTGATCCAGCGCACCGAAAACGAACTGCTCAAGACTCCGAACCTGGGCCGCAAGTCCCTGAACGAGATCAAGGAAGTTCTGGCCGCGCGCGGCCTGACCCTGGGCATGAAGCTCGAGAACTGGCCTCCACTGGGTCTGGAACGTCCCTAAGCAGTAAAAACAGGACGATGGCGCGCCCAAAAGTGTGCTATTGTCCTGTGTTGTCCATCCGGTCCGCAGCCTTGCTGATAGAAGAACCGGGTTTACGCGTGCCGCATGTGCGGCGCGCCAATTAGATTCATTCATTAGGAAATCATCATGCGTCACCGTCACGGTCTTCGTAAACTGAATCGTACCAGCAGCCACCGTCTGGCCATGTTCCGCAACATGTCCGTCTCCCTGCTGACCCACGAAGCCATCAAAACCACCCTGCCCAAGGCCAAAGAGCTGCGCCGCGTGGTCGAGCCCCTGATCACCCTGGCCAAGAACCCAACCGTGGCCAACCGTCGTCTGGCGTTTGCCCGTCTGCGCGATCGCGACGCCGTGACCAAGCTGTTCGACGTCATCGGCCCTCGCTTCCAGGAGCGCAACGGTGGTTACACCCGCATCCTGAAAATGGGTTTCCGTCAGGGCGACAATGCTCCCATGGCTTTCATGGAGCTGGTCGACCGTCCAGAAGCCCAGGAAGAAGCCGCCGCTGAATAAGCGCCGCTTTTTTCGGCAATGAGCTTGAAACGGGCCCTTCGGGGCCCGTTTTTTTATGGTTTTAATTACTCCAAGTAATTGCCATATAAGGGTTTTTACTAAGAGCCACGGGGCGAAACATTTTACAATTCAAATAATTGCAGGCATTCGATAAAGCCTGCACTTCTCGGATAGTGAGCGTCTGCCGGCCTTCCTAAAATCTGCTCCATGCCGGGCCCGCCAGCGTGGCGGCCTGCATCAGGACAATGACTATCGGGAGACCTGCCATGGCACAGAACACATTGCTCACACACGACAAATTTCTGCTCGGCACCTTCGCCACCAATTGCGGCGGCGGCATGACGGTGTCCACCTTGCCCGACCGCTGGCAGGCCACCTGGGAAAACAACCTGAAGCTTGGCCGTCTGCTGGATGAGGCCGGCATCGATTTCATGCTGCCCATCGCCCGCTGGATCGGCTACGGCGGCCAGACCGATTTCCATGGCTATGTGCTGGAAACCGTGACCTGGGCGACGGCATTGCTGGCCAATACGCGCAATATCAGCGTGTTCGCCACGGTCCATACGGTCGCCAATCATCCCGTCGTGCTGGCCAAGCAGATCGCCACCATGGCCCAGATGAGCGGCAACCGCGTGGGCCTGAACATCGTGGCAGGCTGGAACAAGCCCGAGTACGACGCCCTGGGCCTGGACCTGCCCGACGACCACGAAACCCGCTATGGCTATGCCCAGGAATGGTTCGACCTGATCAAGAAGATCTGGCACCACGAAGGCCGCTTCGACTGGAACGGGCAGTATTTCAAGGCCAAGGGCGTCTATGGCAATCCGCGCCCCGAGTTCGATCCGCCCATCTTCAATGCGGCCGGATCGGGGCAGGGCCGCGAGTTCGCCAGCCGCAACGCCAATTTCCTGTTCACGCCGGCCATGGAGCTGGATCGCTCGGCCAAGGAAGTGGCCGAGCTCAAGGCCCAGGGCCGCGCGCAGGGCCGCAAGGTGGACGTCATGACCTTCTCGCATGTGGTCTGCCGTCCGACCGAGGCCGAGGCCAAGGCTGAATGGCAGCGCATCCTGGACAACACCGATGAAGGCGCCGTGGACAATCTGATGCGCCTGCAGTTCGCCCACGCGCATTCCTTCCCGCATGAACTGCTGGCCCAGATCCGCGAGCGCATGGCGGCCGGCCATGGCGGCTTCCCGCTGGTGGGCACGCCCGAGCAGGTGGCCGACGGCCTTTGCGCCCTGCACCGGGCGGGCTTCCGGGGAACAACCCTGTCGTTTGTCGACTATGTGCAAGAGTTTCCGTACTTCCGTGATACTGTGCTGCCCTTGCTCCGGCAGCGCGGCATCCGTTGACCACGCGCCTGTGTGCAGGCCTTGCCTTGAACGGCGAGGCCGCGCCGGGCTGGATTGATACGGCGCGAAGGCGCCACTGAATCGCGGCGGGCAAGCTCCGGTCCTGGGCCGGAGCTTGCGTGCCTGGAACAGATAAGGTGAATCATGCCTGTTGAATTGGCTCCTCCCATACAGATTGAAGAAGCGCTGCGCACTCCCGTCGTCTCGGCGGAGCAGTTCAAGCAGGCCATGCGTCACCTGGGCGGCACCGCCAACGTCATCACTGTGGAACACGAGGGCCGGCGCAGTGGTTTGACCGCCACCTCGGTGACGTCGGTGGCGGCCGACCCGGCGGAAGTGCTGGTGTGCGTCAACCAGAGCTCCTCGTCCTGGCCGCTGCTGCGCGACAGCGGTCTGTTCGGCGTCAATATCCTGGGCGCCGAGCAGGCGGGCCTGGCGCTGCAGTTCGCCGGTTTCAAAGGCGAGCAGGGCGAGGCGCGCTATGCGGGCCATGACTGGCTGCGCACCGAGCATGGTGTCTGGCTGGCGCGCCAGGCCCCGGCCGCGCTGGCCTGCCAGGTCGTGGAGATCGTCGAGCGCCACAGTCACGCCCTGGTGCTGGGCCGGGTGCTGCAGGTGCACCACGCCGAGCAAGTCCAGGACTCGCCGCTGCTGTACTGGCAGGGCCGTTTCGGTCGCTTCCAGGACCAGTAGGCATATCGGCTCAGGCCTGTCCGCACGGTCTTGCCCGCTTGCCGGCAGGGCCTAGGGATAGTCTCGATGTTGCGCTGCGCAAGGCTGTGCCAAGATGGGCACGGCCTTTTTTTCGCCCATCGCTTCGCTCATGACCTCTTTACTGAAACGCTATGCCCAGCTGCATTCGCAGGATGTGGAGCGCGTTCAGCAGCATATCTCCCAGGTGTTCTGCCCGCACAGATTGACGCTGGCCGATGGCTGCCGCGGCCTGGATGCGCGCCTGTTCCTGCGCCAGGGACAGGACGTGGCCTACGGACGCCTGCGCTATGGGGCGCAGGTGCGCATCGAGCCCCAGCCCCTGGACGATTTCTATCTGCTGCAGATACCGCTGTGCGGCCAGGAGCAGATACAGACGGCGCACGGCCGCTTCGCCTCGACTTCTCGTCTGGCGTCCATCATCAGCCCGACGCAGCCCTTCAGCATGGAGCACAGCCTGGAAGCCGACAAGCTGTTCGTGCGCATAGGCCGCCGGGGACTGGAGCGCCATTACCGCGATTATTTCGGCCAGGAGCCGCGCGGCGCGCTGGAATTCCAACCTTCCATTCCGCTGGACGAACCGGGCGGCGCCAGCTTGCGCCGCCTTCTGGACTGGCAGTTCGCGGAGGTGTCGGAGGGCGCGCTGTTCGACCAGCCCCGCCAGGTGCGCCAGTTCGAGCAGACCCTGGCCTACGCCCTGTTCGAACTGCACGCCCACAACCAGGCCGGGCATCGCGCCGAGGTGGCGCTGCCGCATGTGCTGCGGCGCGCCCTGGAATTCATGCAGGGCCATGCGGGCCAGGCGATCGGCATCGTCGACATCGCGCAGGCGGCGGGAGTCAGCGTGCGCAGCCTGTACGCGGGCTTCCGGGACCATCTAGGCGTCTCGCCCATGGCGCGCCTCAAGCAGATGCGGCTGGAGGCGGCGCGCAGCCAACTGCTGCAGGGCGGCGCATCCGTCACGGACGTGGCGCTGGCCTGCGGTTTCACGCACCTGGGTCAATTCTCCGCCGACTATCGGCGCTGTTACGGCGAACGCCCCTCCGATACCCTGGCCGGCCGACGCGCTGCGGGCCGGGCCAGCTGAACGCCACGAGCGCGCGCTACACTAGGGGCTCTCGCTTAGGAGCTCGCATGTCCGACACCCCCGCTTCCCCGGAACACGATCTGTCCCTGTCCCTGGCCGGCCTGGAGCCGCAGCATGTCGTGCTGGCGCAGACCACCGTGCCCGACCTGATGCTGGCCAAGTACATGGCGCATCAACTGGTCGAGGACGGAATCGTCGCCTGCGCGAACCTTGCGCCGATCGGCTTGTCCATGTACATGTGGCAAGGAGAGCTGCAGGGCGACGAGGAAATCACCCTGACTTTCAAGACCACAGTCGCCCGGCTTCCGGAACTGGCAGATCGCCTGCGTGCCCAGCACCCTTACGACCTGCCGGAATTGATCGTCCTTCCGGTAGCCGGTGGTTTCACGGCATATCTGGACTGGGTGCGCGCGCAGACGCGCGCGGCCTGATCCGTTTGTGCATGCCTTCAAGATCCGGGACCGATTCGTGTCGTTGTTGCTGAACCAGACCCCTCGCCAATTGCCCGCGCCGCGTCTTGGCGCCGTGTTTTTCCTTCTTCTGTTCGTGCTGGCCGGCTGGCTGGCCGCCTGGTCGCCGCAGGCCCGGGCCGAGGAAGAGTTCCTGGACCCCGAGCAGGCCTTCGTCCTGACCGCCGCCATGAGCGCGCCGGACCAGCTCGATGTGCACTTCCAGATCGCGCCCGGCTATTACATGTATCGCAAGCGCTTCGAGTTCACGAGCGCGGACCCCTCCCATCTGGGCGCGCCCCGGCTGCCGGACGGCGAGAAAGTCTATGACCCCAATTTCGATGAAGTCATGGAGGTCTATCGCCAGTCGGTGACGGTGCGCGTGCCCATCCTGGCCGACAGCTCGGCCGGCGGCGAGCTGCAGGTGGACGTGGTCAGCCAGGGCTGCGCGGACGCCGGCCTGTGCTATTCGCCGTCGACCCAGACCCTGACATTGATTCCGACTGCGCAGGGCTTCGAGGTCGCGGGCCCGTTCGGCGTGCTCAGCGTTCCTCCGCCCGGCCAGTCCGCCCGCCAGGCGGCCGCCGCCAGCGCCCAGCCTTCGGCCGGCGGCGTGGCCTCCGCCCTGAATCTGAGCGACGTGGGCCTGGCGGACTACCTGAAGCAGGCCGGCTGGGGCCAGGTGGTGCTGCTCAGCTTCGTGTTCGGCCTGTTGCTGTCGTTCACGCCCTGCGTGCTGCCCATGGTGCCCATCCTGCTGTCCATCATCGCGGGGCGGCGCGAAACGGCGTCCTCGCGCTGGCACGGGCTGGCCATGGCGTTCGCCTTCGTGCTGGGCCTGTCCCTGGTCTATACGCTGCTGGGCGTGGCCGCGGGGCTGGTGGGCGCGGGCCTGGCCGCCTGGCTCCAGAAGCCCTGGGTGCTGGGCCTGTTCGCGCTCATCCTGGTGGTGCTGGCCCTGTCCATGCTGGACGTCTTCACTTTCCAGGCGCCTTCTGGTCTGCAGAGCCGCCTGAACGACAAGGTCAACCGCCTGCCCGGCGGACGTTTCGGCGGGGTTTTCCTGATGGGCATGCTGTCCGCGCTGATCGTCGGCCCCTGCGTGGCCGCGCCGCTGGCCGGCGTGCTGCTGTTCATCTCCCAGACGGGCGACGTCGTGCTGGGCGGCTCGGCCCTGTTCGCCCTGGCCTGGGGCTCGGGCGTGCTGCTGCTGGCGGTGGGCGCGGGGTCCGGACGTCTGCTGCCCAAGGCCGGCGCCTGGATGAACAGCGTCAAGACGGCATTTGGCGTCTTGCTGCTGGCCACGGCATGGTGGATGGTCTCGCCCCTGATGGTTTCTTCCGTTGCCGTGCTGGGCTGGATCGTGCTGGCCCTGTGGGCCGCGGCCTTGCTGGGCGCCTTCGGGCGCGGCGCCGCGCCGCTGACGGCCTGGTCGGCCTTGCGTCAGGGTCTGGGAGTCCTGCTGGCCGGCTGGGCTGCGCTGATGCTGATCAGCGTGGCGCTGGGCCGCCCCAGCGTGATCCGGCCGCTGGACGGGTTGAAGAACGCGGGCGTGGCCGCGCCGGTTGCCGGCAAGGTCGAATTCCAGCGGATCAAGACCTTGGCGGAGCTGGAGCAGCGCCTGGCCCAGGCCACGCGGCCCGTCATGCTGGATTTCTATGCCGACTGGTGCGTGTCCTGCATCGAAATGGAGAACTTCACCTTCAGCGATCCGGCGGTGGCGCAGCGCATGGCGCAGTTCGAGCTGCTGCAGGCCGACGTCACGGCCAACAATGCCGACGATCGGGCGCTGCTCAAGCAGTTCCGCCTGTTCGGCCCTCCCGGCATCATGTTCTTCGACTCCAAGGGCCAGTACCTGGACGCCCATCGCGTCATCGGTTTCCAGGACGCGCAGCGCTTTGGCAAGGTGCTGGACCAGGTGTTGGCCGCCGGCTAGGCGCGCCGCGCCCGGGCGCAACAAAAAACGCAGCCCGGGAGCTGCGTTTTTTTGTCCGCCAAGTGCGGGTCAGGCGTTCTGCTGGCGCAGCAGCGTGGCCGCCTCGATGGCGAAATAGGTCAGGATGCCGTCGCCGCCGGCGCGCTTGAAGGCCAGCAGGGACTCCATCATGACCTTGTCGTGATCCAGCCAGCCGTTCTGGGCGGCGGCCTTGATCATCGCGTATTCGCCGCTGACCTGGTAGGCGTAGGTGGGCATGCCGAACGCGTCCTTCACGTCGCGCAGGATGTCCAGATAAGGCAGGCCGGGCTTGACCATGACCATGTCCGCGCCTTCACGGATGTCGGCGGCCACTTCGCGCAGGGCTTCGTTGCGGTTGGCCGGATCCATCTGGTAGGTGTTCTTGTTGGAACGCCCCAGGTTGGCGGCCGAGCCCACGGCGTCGCGGAACGGGCCGTAAAAGGCGCTGGCGTACTTGGCCGAATAGGCCATGATGCGCGTGTGGATGAACTGGTCCTGGTCCAGGGCGGCGCGGATGGAGCCGATGCGCCCGTCCATCATGTCGCTGGGCGCCACGATGTCCACGCCGCATCGGGCCTGCGACAGCGCCTGGCGGATCAGCATGTCCACCGTGGCTTCGTTCAGGATGTGGCCCTGCTCGTCCAGGATGCCGTCCTGGCCGTGGCTGGTGTAGGGGTCCAGGGCCACGTCGGTCAGCACGCCCAGCTCGGGGAAGCGCTGCTTGAGCATGCCCACCACGCGCGGGATCAGGCCGTCCGGGTTGGCCGCTTCGGCGCCGTCGGGCGTCTTCAGGGACGGGTCGATGGAGGGGAACAGCGACAGGACGGGAATGCCCAGCTCCAGGCAGCGTTCGGCCACGCGCAAGAGCTCGTCCGGGGAATAGCGCATCACGCCGGGCATGGAGCCGACCTGTTCCTGGACTTTCTCGCCCTCGCGCACGAAGACGGGGTAGATCAGGTCGTCGGTGGACAGGCGGTTCTCGCGCACCAGCCGGCGCGAGAATTCGTCGCGGCGGTTGCGGCGCAGGCGGGTATTGGGAAAGTCAGCGGGGGGAGAAAACGAGTCATGGAACGACCTTCGGAGAAATCCAGTTTTCGATGTGTTCGGTCGCTTCTTGCAGGCCGATCCGATCGGTGGAAGAAAAGGGCAGGGCTTGCAGGGCGCCGATTTCCTTGAGCTGGCGGCGCACCTCGGCCACTGCCTTGACGCGCTGGCCGTAAGGCAGCTTGTCCGCCTTGGTCAGCAGCGCGAGCACGGGCTTGCCGGTGGGTGCGATCCACCGGGCCAGGCGATGATCCAGTTCGGTGACGCCGCGACGGATGTCGATGAGCAGCACGATGCCGGCGATGGAGGGGCGCGACACCAGGTAGCCGCCCAGCACGTCCGACCAGTCCTGGCGCTCGCGCCGGGCCACGGCGGCAAAGCCGTAGCCGGGCAGGTCGACCAGATGGCCCAGGTAGTCGCCGGGGCTGAGCGGATCGGGAATGCCGAACAGATTGATGAGGCGGGTGCGGCCCGGCGTCTTACTGGAGAAGGCCAGCTTGCGCTGATTGGTCAGCACATTGATCGCGGAGGATTTGCCCGCATTGGAGCGCCCCACGAAGCAGACCTCCGGAGGACCCGGAGGGGGCAGCTGATCGATTTGAGCAGCTGAAATCGTGAACTGAGCGCGGTGCAGTATCGACATGGTTGCAGCGTAATTCCATATTGGTTCAGCGCCTATTGTATAATCTGTCGATTTGAAACAGTAACGTCGTGTACACCCCCGATCTTACCGGCGGTCTACGGCGGGTTTTGCGGGGCGCATGCGGCACCCCGATTGAATCGCGATTGTCGAGGTCCTAATGAAGCGTACGCTTTCCCGAATCGTTGTCGCAAGCAGCCTGACGATGGCTTGCTCTGTGGTTTTTACCGCTAACGTGGCAAATGCAGCTGGTCTGCCCAAACCCGATGCCGCCAAGGGCGAGCAGCTCTACCTCAAGGGGGAGATGTCGCGCGGCGTGCTGGCCTGTGTGTCCTGTCACGGGGACGCGGGCAACAGCACCATCCCTGCGAATCCGTCGCTGGCGCATCAGCCCTACGAATACCTCGTCAAGCAGCTGCACGACTTCCGCGCCAAGGACGAGAAGTCCGTGCCGACCCGTCGCGGCCCTGATGGCGCCAATACCCTGATGACCGCCATCGCCGGCGGCATGACCGAAGACGAAATTCGCGACGTCGCCTTCTACCTCTCCACCCAGTCCGTGGATTGGGACAAGGCCGCCAACGCCACCAAGGAAGACACCATGGAGCGCGGCCAGAAGATCTGGCGCGGCGGCCTGCCCGAGCGCGGCGTGGCTGCCTGCGCCGCCTGCCACTCGCCCGACGGCGCCGGCATGCCCGGCCAGTTCCCGCGCCTGGCCGGCCAGCACGCTTCCTACATCGCCGAGCAGCTCAAGCTGTTCCGCAGCGGCGATCGCGCCAACGGCCCGATGATGCATGACATCGCCGACCGCATGTCCGACGCCGACATAGCGGCGGTAGCCGATTTCGCAGCAGGCCTGCGTTAATAGCCAAAGGGGGCCGACGGCCCCTTTTTTGACGCCGGGAGCATGTCTTCCGGCCGTCCCCCGGTCCTGCCCAGGTTCCGGGAGGGAGCCGCAGCCCTCTGACCGCAACGGCGCGCCCGCTTGCCGGTCCTGCATCGGGTACTGGCGTTTGCCTTTTGTCATGTGGGGAACCTTTGCCCGCTTCGCGCATCCAACGTCAGGATGTCTCCGGTGACCACGCGCTTTCGCATCAGTTTCGCCGTCCACGGCGAGGTTGAGCGAGGCGGCATGGATACGGCGCCGCAAGCGCCCCTGTATCGTGGCGAAGCAACTCCGGCCGCATGGCCGGGGCTTCTTCAATCCGCCCACTTCTTAAGATAGACGTTTGTGAAAAAAGTATCTTCCACGCGCCGTTTTGCCGCTGATTTCTTCGAGTTGCTGGGTTCGATGCGTTTTGCCATCAGCCTGCTGATGTTCATCTGCGTCGCCAGCCTGATCGGCACGGTGCTGGCGCAGAACCAGCCGGCCAATACCTATATTGACCAATTCGGCCCCTACTGGTTCGAGCTGTTCGACCATTTTTCCATCTGGTCCGTCTACAACAGCGGCTGGTTCCTGGTCATCATGGCCTTTCTGGTGGTCTCCACCACCTTGTGCGTTTTACGCAACGCCCCGAAGATGGTCCGCGACATGCGCGCCTTCAAGGAGCATGTGCGCGGCGGCAGCCTGAAGGCCTTTCCGCATCGGGTGGAGCTGAACAGCGCCGGCGCGCCAGAACACAGCCGCGAACAGGTGCAGGGCTGGCTGCAGGCTCATGGCTATGCGGTGCGGGTAAGGCGCGACGAGGACGGCAGCATGATGGTGGCGGCCAAGAAGGGCAGCGCCAACAAGCTGGGCTACATCTTCGCCCACCTGGCCATCGTGGTCATCTGCGTGGGCGGGCTGCTGGACAGCGAACTGCCGGTGCGCCTGCAGGTCTGGCTGGGCGGCAAACAGCCCATCACCGAAAACATGCTGATCTCCCAGGTGCCCGATTCGGGCCGACTGGCATTGGGCAATCCCAGTTTTCGCGCCAATATGCTGGTGCCCGAGGGCGCGCGCACAGCCTCGGCCGTGATCAATTCCGGCGAAGGCGTGCTGGTCCAGCCCGTGCCTTTCGCGCTGCAGCTCAAGCGCTTCCTGGTCGAATACTATTCCACGGGCATGCCCAGCAGCTTCAAGAGCGAAGTGGAGGTCACCGACCCGGCCACCGGGGAAACCTTCGAGCGCACCATCCAGGTCAACGAACCGCTGCGCTACAAGGGCGTCACGGTCTACCAGTCGGGCTTTGACGACGGCGGCAGCCGCCTGACCCTGGCCGGCTATCCACTGGCCGGCTCCAGCAGCAAGCCCTTCGAATTGAAGGGCACCGTGGGCGAGAAAGCCGTCATCACGGCCCAGGAAAGTCCCGACGCCCAGCCCCTGACCGTGCAGTTCACCGAATTGCGGCCCATCAACGTGGAGAATCTGTCCGAGGGCGATCCCCAGCCCAAGGCCATGATCGAGCACGTGGCCGCCGTGACCGGCAGCGCCGCCAACAGCAGGAACGAACACTTGAAGAACGTCGGCCCCAGCGTCAGCTACCGCATCATTGACCAGCAAGGGCAGGCGCGCGAGTTCGTCAACTACATGATGCCCGTGGAGCTGGACGGCACGCTGGTCTTTCTGGCCGGGATGCGCAATTCCCCTGCTGAATCCTTCCGCTACGTGCGCCTGCCGGCCGATGCCAACCGCTCCCTGAAGGAGTTCATGGACGTGCGCGCCGCCACCCAGGATCCGGCCATGGTGGAGAAGGCTGCCGAACGTTTCGCGCAGCGGAACTCTTCCTCGCCCGAACAGAAGGAGCTGATGCTGGCCGCCGCCCGGACCTCGCTCCAGGCCTTTACGCGCGCGGGTTTTGACGGCATCATTGGTCGTGTGCCCGAGGCGGAACGCGAACGCATTCTCAGCTTCGCCGTTCCCATGATCCAGCTCACGCTCACCGAATTGCGCGACCTGGTGCGGCAGCAGCAAGGCTTGCCCGAACTGGATTACAGCCAGGAAAACAACGAGGCCAATCGCTGGATCCAGTCCGCGGTTCTGGCTTTCGCCAATCTTCCCAACTATCCCGCTCCGGTCATGCTGACGCTGGACAGTTTCGAGCAGGTGCAGGCCAGTGTCTTCCAGGTGGCGCGCAGCCCCGGCATGTACACGGTGTACCTGGGGTGTCTGTTTCTCATCATTGGCGTGTTCTCGATGTTCTACATCCGGGACCGTCGCGTGTGGGTCTGGATACGTCCGCACGAGCAGGGCAGCAGCCTGATGGCTGCAATGACGTCGCAACGTCGCAACTTGGACTTCAACCTCGAATTTGACCGCCTCCAGGAGGCGTTCAAGCGGCTCTCTGTCTGACAAGGTGTAGCTATGGCGCAGACTCTCTCCTCGGCCACCCCGACCATGTGGCACGACAACATCGCCTCCAGCGGCGATCGCCGCGGCATCCGCGGTCGTCCCGACTGGACCGACCTACTTTATTTCGTCCTGCTGGCGGCGGGCGCGGCCTACGCGCTCAATACCTACAGCGACAGCATGGACTACTACGAAAAGATCATCCTGGTGGGCTTCGTGCCGTTCGTCGCCTGGCTGGGCTGGCTCTGGCGCCCCCTGCGCACCATCACCGTGGCCTGCGGCCTGACGGCCCTGCTGGCCATCTGGCTCTACAGCACGGGCGGCGGCCTCATCAACGGGGACATCCAGAAGGCCGATTCCGTCTTCCTGCTCAAGTACCTGCTGTCGTCCCAGTCCGCCATCCTCTGGATGTGCGCCCTGTTCGTCCTGGCCACGGTGCTGTACTGGGTGGGTTTCTTCAGCGACACGGCCGCCTGGATGGGTTCGGGCCTGACCTGGGCGGCTGTCTACGCCGGCACCACGGGACTGCTGGTGCGCTGGCGCGAGGGCCATCTGCTCGGTCCGGACATCGGCCACATCCCGGTCAGCAACCTGTACGAAGTCTTCGTGCTGCTGGCCTTGATCACCGCGCTGTTCTACCTATATTACGAGCGCCGCTACAACACGCGCGCCCTGGGCGGCTTCGTGCTGCTGGCCATCAGCTCGCTGGTCATCTTCCTGTTGTGGTATTCCTTCGCGCGCGACGCGCACCAGATCCAGCCCCTGGTGCCCGCCCTGAAAAGCTGGTGGATGAAGCTGCACGTGCCGGCCAACTTCATCGGCTACGGCACCTTCTCGCTGGCCGCCATGGTGGGCTTTGCCTACCTGGTCAAGGAAAACGGCGAAACCCGCTCGCGCGGCAAGCTGGTCCCCTTGTTCGTGCTGGGCGCCATCCTCTGTGCCGAGCCCATGATCTTCGGCTCGCGTGAACTGTCCCTGACCTGGATGCTGTATTTCGGCCTGGGCAGCATCATCGTGGGCACCATTCTGTATTTCCGCGGTCCGATCTCGCGCAAGCTGCCTGCGCTGGAGGTGCTGGATGACATCATGTATCGCGCCATCGCCGTGGGCTTTGCCTTCTTCACCGTGGCGACCGTGCTGGGCGCGCTGTGGGCCGCCGACGCCTGGGGCACATATTGGCAATGGGACCCCAAGGAAACCTGGGCCCTGATCGTCTGGCTGAACTACGCCGCCTGGCTGCACATGCGCCTGCTCAAGGGCCTGCGCGGCACCATGGCCGCCTATTGGGCGCTGGCCGGCCTGCTGATCACCAGCTTCGCCTTCCTGGGCGTGAACATGTTCCTGTCGGGCTTGCACTCCTACGGCGCCTTGTAGGCCGGCTAGGCATTGCGCAAGAAAAACCCCGCAACTTCAGTTGCGGTTTTTTTTTGTTTCACGATGACTCCAGTACCGCAATTCGCTGGGCTACGCCAAGGCTCGATAGAGCAGGTTTATCAATCACTTAGGTGAGTTCAACATATGCCGGGGCTTTCCGAAACTTGTCCCAGCTTCCCCTCGCGTGGCTCCCATGCGGCTCTTGGAAACCAGGCTTTCCGAGGAGTCATCATGGCGAAGATCAAGCTCACCAAGTCCGCAGTCGATGCGGCACAATCTCAAGACAAGGCCATCGAACTGCGGGATACCGTGGTGCCTGGCTTCCTGTGCAAGATCACCCCGGCGGGCCGCAAGCCCGCCCTGGGCCAATACGGGGAACTAACCGTCGATCAGGCACGCACGATGGCGCAGGAGCGGCTGGCCGAAGTACGCAAGGGCGGCGACCCCAGCGCGGCCAAGAACGCCGCCCACAAGGTATCGATCATGAAGGAGTATGGCCACACCTTCATGGAGAACTACTCCAAGCAGCGCAGCAAGCCCGGCACGCAGCGTGGCTATCAGGGCGTGATTGACCGCTGCATCATCCCGATCATGGGCCGGATGAAGGTGCAGGACGTGAAGCGCCCGGACCTGGCTGCGCTGATGAAGAAGCTGGCCTACAAACAGGCCGAGGCCAACCGCACCTTCGGCGTGCTGCGCAAGATGTTCAACCCGGCCGAAGTGTGGGGACTGCGCCCTGACGGCACGAATTCGTGCCGCCACGTTCCGATGTACCCGCCGGACAAGGAAACCCGGCTCATCGTAGACGATGAACTGGCGCGGATCTTCCGTCACCTGAAGCATCTGGAGGCGAAAGGGCTGGAGAACTATGTCATCCCGCTGGCGATTCGCCTGCAATTCGAGCTTGCGGCCCGCCGCTCCGAAATTTGCCCGTTGGAGCGGGACCGGGTTGATCTGGAGAAGCGCCGCGTCGTCTGGCCTGACAGCAAGACCGGCGGTATTTCCAAGCCCATGAGCGAGGAAGCCTATCGGTTGCTTTCGACGGCACCGCGCCGGGAAGGCTGCCCCTACGTCCTGCCGTCGCCCAACGATCCGACTCGGCACATGACCCACGGCGAACACTATGGCGGCTGGACGCGCGTGCTCAAGGTCGCTGGCGTGCCGCACGTCGGCACGCACGACATCCGACACAGGGCGACGATCGACATTGCCAACTCAGGCGTGCCAACCAAGGTGGGCATTAAGCTCACAGGCCATGAGACCGTGGCGATATTTATGCACTATGTTCATACCGAGGACAAGCCGGTGCGGGATGCGGCCGAACTGGTGGCGAATCGGCGGCTGGCGATCACCGGGGCATCCCGTTCTATGGAGGTGACAGCATGACAAGGAAGACGCCCGTGGCAACGCGGAAACCTGCTGCCCTACCGGCTGGCTATGCCGGCATCCACAGCGGCATCGTGGAACTGCTGGATGCGGCGCGCTGGGCAGCGGCGCGCAGCGTCAATGCGCTGATGACGGCCAGCTATTGGGAGATTGGCCGTCGGATCGTCGAAGCCGAGCAGAAAGGCAGGCGGCGGGCCGGTTACGGCGAGCAATTGATGATGCGGTTGTCTGCCGATCTGACGGCTCGATTCGGGCGCGGCTTTGGCGTAAACAACCTGGAGAGCATGCGGCGTTTCTTCCTTGCATACCCCCAGCCCGAGATTTCCCAGACACTGTCTGGGAAATTGGGAAATGAGTCGCTTGTCGAGAAATCCCAGACAGTGTCTCGGAAATTCGACCTCTCCGAACTGTCCCAAGTCTTCACTCTGCCATGGTCGGCCTATGTCCGGCTGCTGTCGGTCAAGGATGATCATGCCCGTCGGTTCTACGAGGCCGAGGCGCTGCGCGGTGGCTGGAGCGTGCGCCAGCTCGATCGGCAGATCAGTAGCCAGTTCTATGAACGCACGGCCTTGTCCAAAGACAAGGCAGCGATGCTGGTCAAGGGTTCGGTGCCCAAAGCCGAGGATGTCGTCACGCCCAATGACGCGATCAAAGACCCGTATGTGCTGGAGTTCCTCGACCTGAAGGATGAGTATTCGGAATCCGATCTGGAAGCGGCCTTGATCCAGCGCTTGGAAGACTTCCTGCTGGAACTGGGGGAAGGCTTCACCTTCATCGGAAGGCAGCGGCGCTTGCGCATCGACCAGACTTGGTATCGGGTCGATCTGTTGTTCTTCCATCGCAAGCTGCGCTGCCTGGTCATCATCGATCTGAAGCTGGGCAGCCTGACCCATGCCGATGTGGGGCAGATGCACATGTACTGCAACTATGCCAAGGAGCATTGGGCCTACCCGGGCGAGAACCCGCCGGTGGGTCTGATTCTGTGCGCTGACAAGGGCCATGCCCTGGCGCGGTATGCGCTGGATGGCTTGCCGAACAAGGTGATGGCGGCGAACTATCGGACGGTGCTGCCGGAGGCCGAGTTGCTACAAAAGGAACTGGAGAACACGCGGCGTCTACTCGAATCTCGCGGAGCGCTGCCCCCAAAGGATGCCAATCCATAGTCGTGCGTTCCGGCGTTTCGCCGTTGGGCTCTCTGGCTAGCGCCGCGCGCTTCGTGTCGAATCACAGCTATGTGGCGCTGATTCTTAGCCCCCGATGTTACGATCCCGCAAAGCGGCTAGAAGTAGAGCTAAACCAGTGTCCCGTATAGTTTTTCTATCACCAAGCTGTTTTCATTAAAAGCTTGACGCCGGACTTTTTTTACCTCCAAACCGGGCTCAGACCGTCGGCGAATGCTTCTGCTGGGATTCCAGCAGGAACTGGCGGGCGGGCGCGTCCTTGACCAGGTCGGTGATGGCGGTGGCCTTGAGCAGCTCGGCCGGCGTGCAGGCGCGCGAGACGATGAAGCCCTGCACGTAGTCCACGCCGAGCTCCTGCAGGACCTGCAGGGTGGGCACGTCCTCCACCCATTCGGCGATGCTGATCATGCCCAGGTTGCGCGCCAGCTCCACGATGGTGCGCACGATGGCCACGTTGGTTTCCTTGTTCAGCATGTCGCAGATCAGGGCGCCGTCGATCTTGATGGCGTCGGCGGGCAGCTCGCGCAGGTAGGAGAAGGAGGTATAGCCGGCGCCGAAATCGTCCAGGGCGATGCGCACGCCCGTCTGCTGCAGGCGGCGCATGAAGTGGCGGGTGTGTTCCAGGTCGTCCAGGGCCACGCCCTCGGTGATCTCCACGCACAGCTTGCGCGCCAGGTGCTCGTAGCGCGCCAGGATGTCGAAGAACCACTGGATGAATTTGTCGTCGTTCAGCGACACGCCGCTCAGGTTGATGTTCACCAGCTGGGTGCGCGCCAGTTGCTGCTCGTGCTTGGACATCCATTCCAGCGTGGCCGAGAACACCCACTTGTCGATGATGGTGATGGTGCCGCTTTCCTCGGCCGAGGAAATGATGCGGCCGGTCGGGATCAACTGGCCGGACGAGTCGCGCACGCGCAGCAGCACTTCGAAATTCAGGCTGTCGATGGGACGGCGCAAGGACACGATGGGCTGCATTTCCAGGTACAGGCCGCGCGAGGAGCCGCCTTCCAGCTGTTCGAACAGGCGCAATTCTTCCGCATGTTCCTGCAGGGCATTGGAGTCCTGGTCGTAGATGATCATGTCCTGGTGCTGGCGGCGCGCTTCGCGGGCGGCGCGGCTGGCGGGCGAGAGGGCTGCGTGCGGCGCCATGCCGGGCGCCACCTCCACCCGGCCCAGCGTGCTGCGCAGGTTGAAGCTGCGGTTGCCGGCCATCAGGGGGCTTTTGTTCAAGGCCTCGATGACTTCGTTGGCCAGTGCGCGGGCCTGTTCGGGGTCGCTGTCCTCGAAGATGATCACGAATTCGTCGCTGCCGATGCGGCCTATCTTCTCGCCGGCCTGCAGCACGGCCTCCAGCTGCTCGCAGACCTTCAGCAGCAGGGCGTCGCCCGAGGAATGGCCAAAGGTGCCGTTGACGTACTTGATGTGGTTCAGGTCCAGATAGGCCAGCAGGCAGGGCTTGTCCTCGGCGCTGCGGGCGAGCGCCTCGTCCAGGGCTTTCTCGATGCCTCGCTGGTTCAGCACATTGGTGACCGGATCGTTGTCGGCCATCAGGCGCAGCTGGCGCAAGGTTTCGGCGCGCGCCGTGACGTCCTGCAGCGACCCTTCGATGTGCTGGTTGACAATGGCCACGCGCAGGGCGAACTGGCAGGGGCCGATGTGGGTATCATGCCGGGCGACGGTCACGTCCTGGCTGGCCTGGGTGCTCTGGGCCACGGCCTTCCAGTCCTGCTCGGGAAAGAAATCCGTCCAGTGCACCGGCGCACCGGAGGGGTCGAACTGGATGCCCAGCATCTCGGCCAGCACCGGGCTCATGCGGTGAAAGGCGCCCGATTCGCCCAGCGTGAACATGCCGATGGGCGTCAGGGTGTAGTGGGCCAGCAGTTCGTTGCGGGCGCGCAGGGCCTCGCTGCGGTCTTCGCGCAGACGCTCGCCGATGGCCAGGGCGACCATCAGGTTGGAGAGCAGCAGCGTGATCACGCCATTGAAGTTTTCCACGAAGCTGGAGCGTCCGAACGCGGCCAGGAAGATGGCGGAGATCAGCACGCACAAGGCCATGCTGAGCAGCACCAGCTGCCACAGCATGATGCGCGAGCGGGCCTGCAGCAGGATGGACAGCAGCACCCATCCGGCGCAGCACAGGGCGTAGATGGCGCTGAACCACATCAGGGGCTGGAACAGGTCCGTGGGCAGCAGCACGGAGGCCAGCAGCAGGACCAGGCCCAGCAGGCCTGCCGAGCTGAGCCAGCGCTGCTGAATCATCGAATGGATGGACGGCTTGAGCAGCAGGGTGAACAGCGAGTAGCTGAGCAGGAAATAGCAGGCGATGGTCACCTGGCGCAGCGGCGGCATGACGGCGGCCGGCAGGGTGTGCCCCAGCCACTGCATGTCCCAGCCCATGGCCATGGAGCCCAGGCGCAGGTTGCCGACCAGCCAGACCGACAGCAGCAGGTAGATCCATTCGCGATTGGTGGCGGCCAGCACCAGCATGAACAGCGACATGGTCAGCAGTCCGCCTTCCAGCAGGCCTATGCCGCGCGTGTAGCGGATGGAGGAATGCTTGATGTCGTCTGCGGCCCAGAGCTCCACCTGCAGCACGCCGCGGCGGTCCACTTCGAGGCGGCACAGGATGGAGGCGGGGACGGCGGACGCGCCCAGATCCACGGTGTAGCCCTGGACGGGGGAGCGCAGGGCCTGGGTGGACAGGCTGTGGTCATTGACGGTCAGCGTTTGCAAGTCGTTCGTGCGCCAACAGGCCAGCACGTTGAACCGCGATGCGGGGAAATGCAGGACATGCTCGTTGCCGTCATCCTTGGAGGGCAGGTCCAGCAGCAGCCAGTGCGGCTCGTCCAGTTGCAGCTGGCGCTGCAGGGGGCTGGCCGTCAGGCGGCTGATCAGGTCCGGACCGGGTGTGGCCTGGTCGCTGGCCAGGGCATGGAAGTTCAGGGGCTGGCCCGAAGGCGAAGGGTAGCGGTTGGGCAGGAAGATCAGGGCCCAGAGCGTGAGCAGGATCAGGAACAGAGGGATGACGTAAAAGCTCAGCCCGCGAATCAGGCGTTCGCCGGTCGATGTGACAGGTTCTAGGCTGTCGATCTGTATTCCTGAAACGGTCATGATGGCGATACAGCCTCCAGCGCTTACCATCGAACTGCCCGGCCACCGACAGTGGAGTTTGCGCTTGTCCGTTCGGGACGCGCTAGGCCTGGGCCGACATGCACGGTGGTGACATCTCGGCCCGCAAGATCATCCGTTTAACGGTTTGCGCGCTGAGTTCTTTAAGGCTGAACGGTCGGAACCTCCAGCCCTGCCGTCATTCAAGGCAGCAAACGTTCGGAGGCAAACAGACTTTCCAGGCTTTCACGCGGGCGGATGACGTGGACCTGCTCGCCATCGACCAGAACTTCCGCCGCCCGCGGGCGGGTATTGTACTGGCTGGCCATGGTGAATGCGTAGGCGCCGGCCGACATGATGGCCAGCAGGTCCCCTTGGCGCAGTTCCAACTGCCGGTCGCGCGCCAGCCAGTCGCCGCTTTCGCAGATGGGGCCCACCAGGTCGTAGCGGGGCGTGTCCGCGGTCACGGCGCGCGGCTGGACGGTTTCCACGCTGTGCCAGGCTTCGTACAGGGTGGGGCGGATCAGGTCGTTCATGGCGGCGTCGATGATGGCGAAGTTCTTGGTTTCGCCATGCTTGAGGTATTCCACGCGCGTCAGCAGCACGCCGGCGTTGCCCACCATGGAGCGGCCGGGCTCCAGCACGATTTCCAGTTCGCCCAGGCCATGGGCGTCCAGCGCCGCGTAGACCTTGCTGAGCAGGTCGGTGGGCGTGACCAGGGTTTCGTCGGTGTAGCGGATGCCCAGGCCGCCGCCCAGGTCCAGGTGGTGCAGTTCCACGCCCTGGTCCTTCAGCGCCAGGATCAGCTTGATCAGCTTGTCCAGGGCGTCCAGGTAAGGGCTGACCTCGGTGATCTGCGAGCCGATATGGCAGTCCACGCCCACGATGCGCAGGCTGGGCAGCTCCTGGGCGCGCGCGTAGATGCGGGGCGCCTGCTCGATGGGCACGCCGAACTTGTTGTCCTTCAGGCCGGTGGAGATATAGGGATGGGTGCGGGCGTCCACGTCCGGATTGACGCGCAGCGAGACGGGCGCCTTCAGGTTCAGGCGGGCGGCCACCTCGGCGACGCGCTCCAGCTCGGCTTCGGATTCGATGTTGAAGCATTTGACGCCGGCGGCCAGGGCGGCCTCGATTTCCCAGACCTGCTTGCCCACGCCGGAGAACACGACTTTGCCGGGATCTCCGCCGGCGGCGATGACGCGCGCCAGCTCACCGCCCGAGACGATGTCAAAGCCTGTGCCCAGGCGTGCGAACTCCTGCAGCACGGCCAGGTTGGAGTTGGCTTTCATGCCATAGCACACCAGCAGCTTGCGGCCTTCGCCGGCGACGCGGTAGGACTCCCAGGCGTCGCGCAGGGCCTGGCGGGAGTACACATACAGCGGCGTGCCGAACTCCTCGGCCAGGCGGGTCAGGGGAACCTGCTCGGCGTGCAGCGTATCGTTCTGGAATTGGAAGTGAGGTGCAACGGTCATGATGTCGTCAAATAACAGGGGTTGAGCGATCAACGCGGAGAAACTAACGAGGCGCCGTGTCGGCGGCCGGCGGCTCTTCGGCGGGCGGGTGGTAAAGCGGGCCTTTGTAGCCGCAGGCACTGAGCACGACGCTCAGCGCCAGCAAGGCCAGAAGGCGGGATGGGCGGGCCATTTTCATGATGTTTTCCAGCAAGGGCGGGCAAAGGAGACCATTATGCCATCGGCCCGGCCAAAGCAAAAAAACGCCGGCGATCGCCGGCGTGTGGGTGAAGGGGATCAGAACGGCACGAACTGGTTGTTGTTGCCGCCGCCGCTCGCGTTCTGCTCGGGAGCGATCTGGCGCAGCAGGTCGCCGATGCCATCGCTGCCGTCCTGTTGCAGGCTGCTGTCGCTGGGAGCGGGCAGCCCGACGCGGGCGATGGCCTGACCGGGCGGGAATTCGTTGAAATAGAAGTCCCCGTTGGTCTTGGTGAGGCCGCTGGGCATGGGGCCGGGCGGCACGATGGGCTTGTCCTTCAGGGCCGTGCGCATGTAGTTGATCCAGATGGGCATGGCTGCGCCGCCGCCGGTCTCGCCCGAACCCAGGCTGCGCGGCTGGTCGAACCCCATCCAGGCGATGCCGACCAGATCGGGCGTGAAGCCGGCGAACCAGGCGTCCTGCGAGTCGTTGGTGGTGCCGGTCTTGCCGCCGATGTCGGTGCGCTTGAGTTCGCGCGAGGCGCGCGCGCCGGTGCCGTAGGTAGCCACGCCGCGCAGCAGGTCGTTCATGACGTAGGCCGTGCGCGGATCGATCGCCCGGGCCGCGGCGTCGCCCGCCACCACGGGCTTGGCGCGCATGATGACCTTGCCGGTGCTGTCGGTGACGTGGTCGATCAGGTAGGGCACGGTGCGGTAGCCGCCGTTGGCGAACACCGAGTAGGCGCCGGCCATCTGTAGCGGGGTGACGCTGCCCGCGCCCAGGGCCAGCGGCAGCACGGCCGGCTGGCGCGCCTTGTCGAAGCCGAAGCGGGTGATGTATTCCTGCACGTACTTGGGACCGACCGCCTGCATGATACGGATGGACACCATATTCTTGGACTTGTACAAACCCTGGCGCATGGTCAGCATGGGTTCGTAGGTGCGACCGTAGTTCTTGGGCGTCCAGGGCTTGGAGCCGGTCTGTGCGGCGGTCAGCACGAAGGGTTCGTCCGAGATCTGGGTGGAGGGCGTCAGGCCCCGTTCCAGCGAAGAAGCGTAGATGAAGGGCTTGAAAGCCGAGCCGGGCTGGCGCCAGGCCTGGGTCACGCGGTTGAACTTGCCGTCTGAGAAGTGGAAGCCGCCGACCATGGCCTGGATGGCGCCGTCCTGCGGACGCACCGACACGAAGGCCGCCTGCACGGCGGGCATGTTGATCACTTCCCAGTAGTCGTTGTTCTGGAACAGGTAGACCACCGAGCCGCGTTGGATGCGCACGTCCGCCTTGGCGTTCTGGACCAGGCCGCGCGCCACGATCTTCAGGGCGCGCTTGTCGGTGACGTCGATGATTTCCTGGGCCGTGCGGGCCACGCGGATGCGGTCCGGACCGGCTTCCAGCACCACGCCGGTGAGCAGATCGCCCGTGTCGGGATACTTGTCCTGTATTTCGTCCAGGATGGCGTCCAGGCGGGTGTGGTCGTTTTCAATGCCGGCCGGCAGGTCCACCTGGCCTTGCGGGCCGGTGTAGGGCGCGCGCCGGGTGTAGTCCAGGATGCCGTTGCGCACGGCGCGGTAGGCTGCTTCCTGGTCGGTGGAGTTGATCGTGGTGTAGATGTTGAAGCCGCGCGAATAAACGTTGTCCTGGTAGACGCCGTAAAGCAGTTGGCGCGCCAGTTCGGCGGCGTATTCGCCATGGATGGCGTAGCCGCCGGCGGGCGTGCCCACGGCCGACTTCACCTCGATCTCCTGGGCCATCGCATCCTGGTATTCCTGTTCGGTGATGTAGCCCAGGGAACGCATGCGGCCCAGCACGTAGGCCTGGAGGGTCTTGGCGCGTTCGAAGTTGGCGATGGGGTTGAAGCGCGAGGGCGCCTTGGGAATGCCGGCCAGCATGGCGGCCTCGGCCGTGGTGACCTCGGCCAGCGGCTTGCCCAGGTAGGTGCGCGAGGCGGCCGCAAAGCCAAAGGCGCGGTGGCCCAGGTAGATCTGGTTCATGTACAGGTCCAGGATCTGGTCCTTGGTCAGGGTGGCCTCGATCTTGAAGGTCAGCAGCAGTTCGTAGAACTTGCGGGTGTAGGTCTTTTCCGAGGACAGGTAGAAATTGCGCGCCACCTGCATGGTGATGGTGCTGGCGCCCTGCGTCTTGGACATGTGGGTCAGGTTGGCCAGGGCCGCGCGGCCCACGCCCATCCAGTCGATGCCGCCATGCTGGTAGAAGCGGTCGTCCTCGGCGGCCAGGATGGCCGATTTCATGACGTCGGGGATTTCGTCAAAGCGCAGCACGTTGCGGCGTTCTTCGCCGAACTCGCCGATCAGGACCTTGTCCGCCGTGTAGATGCGCAGCGGCACCCGTGGACGATAATCGATCATGGCGCTCAGATCGGGCAGATTGGGCCAGGCCAGCGCCAGAGCGAGCGAACCGAGCAGGGCTGCGCACAGGCCGAGTCCGCCGACGAAGACCGCCGTCTTGATGATGAAGCGGGCCAGCCAGGAACCGGAGGAGTGCTCGGGCTTGGAATTGGGGGAGTGGGCAGAAGAACTCATTGGGGCTGATTTTAAAGTCCAAACGGGGCTGGACTTGGCCTTGCGCCTGGCATCAATGTAACAAAATAATTCTGGACAGCGGACTGTGCTTCGTGTGGGCTAATGGGATAATACACAAATGAACCACTCTTTACCCGCAGACTGATGCCTGTAGATCATCCTAGCCCTTTATCAGACACCGCGCTGCTCGAATTACAACAGGCCGGCTCGCGGCCCGTCATCCTGGTCGGCATGATGGGCGCGGGCAAGACCACCATAGGCCGCCAGCTGGCGCGGGAGCTGAAGCGCGAATTCCTGGACCTGGATCACGCACTGGAAGCGCGCAGCGGCGTGCGGGTCGCCACCATCTTTGAGTTCGAAGGCGAAGAAGGGTTCCGCAAACGCGAATCGGCCGTGCTGGACATCTGCTCGCGCCTGCCCGGCATCGTGCTGGCCACGGGGGGCGGGGCGATTCTGTCCGAGGCCAATCGCCAGATCATCAAGGATCGCGGTATCGTAGTGTATCTGCGCGCCAGCGTGGACGAACTCTTTCGCCGCGTGGCGCGCGACCGCAACCGGCCGCTGTTGCAGACGGCCGATCCGCGCGCCCGCATCCAGGAGCTCCTGCAGCGGCGCGAACCCCTGTATGAAGAAGTGGCCGACGTGCACTTCGAGACCGGTTCCGCGCCCGTCCACCATGCCGTGCGCCAACTGTTGACCCTCCTGAAAGAACGAGGTTGCTGAATGACCGTAGTGCATGTAGCCGTGGAAGGCGGCGACTATCCCATCCATATCGCTGCAGGCCGCCTGCAACGGCTGGCCGACAGCGTGCCGGCCAACGCCACGGCGGTGGCAATTGTTACAAATCCGACCGTCGCGGCCCTCTACCTGGAGCCGGCCCGGCGCGCCCTGGAGGCCGCCGGCAAGCCCGTGCACGTGGTGGAGCTGCCCGACGGCGAGGCCTACAAGAACTGGGAATCCCTGAACCTGATCTTCGATGCGCTGCTGGGCCGCCACCTGGACCGCAAGGCGCTCATCGTCGCCCTGGGCGGCGGAGTCATCGGCGACATGGCCGGTTTTGCGGCCGCCTGCTTCATGCGCGGGGTGCGCTTCCTGCAGGTGCCCACCACGCTGCTGGCGCAGGTGGACTCCTCGGTGGGCGGCAAGACCGCCATCAACCACCCCCTGGGCAAGAACATGGTGGGCGCCTTCTATCAGCCCATCGCCGTGGAGGTGGACACCCGGGTGCTCAAGACCCTGCCCGCCCGCGAGATCTCCGCCGGGCTGGCCGAGGTCATCAAGTACGGCATGATCTACGACCGCGATTTCTTCGACTGGTGCGAGGCCCGCATCGACGGCATGCGCACCCTGCAGGAAGACGACATCGTCCACGCCATCCGGCGCTCCTGCGAGGTCAAGGCCGAGGTCGTCTCGCAGGACGAGCGCGAATCGGGCCTGCGCGCCATCCTTAACTTCGGCCACACGTTCGGTCATGCCATCGAATCGGGCATGGGCTACGGACAGTGGCTGCACGGCGAGGCCGTGGGCTGCGGCATGATCATGGCGGCCGAGCTGTCCGCGCTGGCCTGCGGCCTGCCCGCCCAGGACGTGGCCCGCATCCGCGCCCTGGTCCGGGCCAGCGGCTGCCCCACCGATCCGCCGCACTGGCCGGCCGAGCGCTGGCTGGAGTTGATGCAGGTGGACAAGAAGAACGAAGGCGGCCAGCTGCGCTTCGTGTTGCTGGACCGCCTGGGCCATGCGGTGGTCCAGGCGGTGGATCCCGATGTGGTGCGCCAGGCGCTGGCGCGCTTCGATCCGGCGGTGCAGGAGTAAACGCCATGCTGACGCTTGCCGCTTATGCCTGTCATCCTGAACAGTCCCGCGGCCGGCGTCACCCGGAAGCCCCGCCGCAGGGCCGCAATGCCTTCCAGCGGGACCGGGACCGCATCATCCACTGCAACGCCTTCCGTCTGCTGGAATACAAGACCCAGGTCTTCATCAACCACGAAGGGGACCTGTTCCGCACGCGCCTGACCCATAGCCTGGAAGTGGCCCAGTTGGCGCGCGCCATCGCCCGCAACCTGGGCCTGCACGAAGACCTCATCGAGGCCATCTCCCTGGCGCACGACCTGGGCCACACGCCTTTCGGCCACGCCGGCCAGGACGAACTGAACGCCTGCATGCAGGAGCTGGCGCCCGAGGCGGGCGGCTTCGAGCACAATCTGCAGAGCCTGCGGGTGGTGGACGAACTGGAAGAGCGCTATGCCGCCTTCAACGGCCTGAACCTGTGCTTCGAGACGCGCGAAGGCATACTCAAGCATTGTTCGGTCAAGCACGCCCGCGAGCTGGGCGACGTGGGCCGGCGCTTCCTGGAGCGCAGCCAGCCCTCGCTGGAGGCCCAGATGGCCAATCTGGCCGACGAGATCGCCTACAACAACCACGATATCGATGACGGCCTGCGCTCGGGCCTGATCAGCCTGGAGCAATTGCTGGAGCTGCGCCTGTTCCGCGACCATTACGATCAGGTGCAGGCGCGCTACCCGGGCCTGGACGGCCAGCGCCTGGTGGCTGAAATCATACGAGGCATGATCAACACCCTGGTGGTGGACCTGACCGAGACCACGAAGGCCAGGCTGGACGAGCACAAGCCCGACAGCGCGGACGCCGTTCGTGCCCTGCCGCGCCTGGCGGGGTTTTCGCCCGAGCTGCGTGCGCAGGCCGACGAGCTCAAGCGCTTCCTGCACGCGAACCTGTATCGCCATTACCGAGTGGTGCGCATGATGGGCAAGGCCCGGCGCATCGTGCGCGAGCTGTTCCAGGCCTTTCTGGTTGATCCGCGCCTGCTGGCCGCCGAGCACCGGCGCGAGGATCCCGTGGCGCAGGCGCGCGCCATCGCCGACTATATCGCGGGAATGACGGACCGCCACGCGATCCGCGAGCACGACGCCCTGTTCAAGATGTAACAGGGCGTCTTCAAGCTGGCTTTTTCGCTTTGGCGCCGGGCCTGCGGCCGGGCTAGTCGTGGCGCTGCAGAAGTGGTTTCAGGTAGCGGCCGGTGTGGCTTTGCGCACAGGCCGACACGGACTCGGGCGTGCCTTGCGCCACGATCCGGCCGCCGCCGCTGCCGCCTTCGGGGCCCATGTCCACCACCCAGTCGGCCGTCTTGATCACGTCCAGGTTGTGCTCGATGACCACCACCGTGTTGCCCGACTCCACCAGCTTGTCCAGCACGCCCAGCAGCACCGCGATGTCGTGGAAGTGCAGGCCGGTGGTGGGTTCGTCCAATATGTACAGGGTACGGCCCGTGCTGCGCTTGGACAGCTCCAGCGACAGCTTGACGCGCTGGGCCTCGCCGCCGGACAGGGTGGTGGCGCTCTGGCCCAGGCGGATGTAGGACAGGCCCACGTCCATCAGGGTGGACAGCTTGCGCGCCACGATGGGCACGGCGTCGAAATACTCCATGGCCTGGGCCACGGTCATGTCCAGCACTTCGCTGATGTTGCGTCCGCGATAGCGTATGTCCAGGGTTTCGCGGTTGTAGCGCCGCCCCTGGCAGACGTCGCAGGGCACGTACACGTCCGGCAGGAAGTGCATCTCCACCTTGACCACGCCGTCGCCCTGGCAGGCCTCGCAGCGCCCGCCCTTGACGTTGAAGGAGAAGCGTCCCGGGTCGTAGCCGCGCAGGCGCGCCTCGGGTACGCCGGCGAACAGTTCGCGGATGGCCGTGAACATGCCGGTGTAGGTGGCCGGGTTGCTGCGCGGCGTGCGGCCGATCGGCGTCTGGTCCACATTGATGATCTTGTCGAAATGCTCCAGCCCGTCCAGGCGGTCGTAGGGAGCGGGCTCGGCATGGGCGCGGTGCAGGATGCGCGAGACGGCCGTGGCCAGGGTGTCGTTGATCAGGGTGGACTTGCCCGAGCCCGACACGCCGGTGATGCAGACCAGGCGCCCCGACGGGATGGCCAGGTCCACGGATTTCAGGTTGTTGCCCGCAGCCCCGTACAGGCGCAGCCAGTCCAGCGAGTCGTCCACCGGACGGCGTTGCGGCACGGCGATCCGGCGCGCGCCCGACAGGTACTGGCCGGTCAGCGAGTCCGGATTGGCCGCCAGTTCGCGCGGCGAGCCCTGCGCGGTGATCTGGCCGCCGTGCTCGCCTGCGCCCGGGCCCATGTCGATGACATAATCGGCGGTGCGTATCAT
The DNA here is from genome assembly GCF_965112015.1 of Alcaligenes sp. Marseille-Q7550. Taxonomy (NCBI): domain Bacteria; kingdom Pseudomonadati; phylum Pseudomonadota; class Betaproteobacteria; order Burkholderiales; family Alcaligenaceae; genus Alcaligenes; species Alcaligenes sp. Marseille-Q7550. The sequence continues at coordinate 1,384,209 of NZ_CBCOPU010000002.1, read as the reverse complement.
GTCCTCGTCGTGCTCGACCACGATGACGCTGTTGCCCAGGTCGCGCAGGTGCTGCAGGGTCTGGATGAGCTTGTCGTTGTCGCGCTGGTGCAGGCCGATGGAAGGCTCGTCCAGCACATACATGACGCCGGTCAGGCCCGAGCCTATCTGGCTGGCCAGGCGGATGCGCTGGGCTTCGCCGCCGGAAATGGTGTCGGCGCTGCGGTCCAGCGACAGGTAGTTCAGCCCCACGTTGGTCAGGAATTCCGGGCGCGCGCGGATCGCGCGCACGATGCGGGCGGCGATGTCCTTCTTGGCGCCGGACAGTTCCAGCCGCTCGAACCAGTGCAGGCAATCGGACAGGGCCAGGGCCTCGACCTCGTAGATGGCCAGGCCCTTGGGCTGGCCGCCGGCCGCCGCTGTGCCGGGGGCGGGGTCGTCGCCGATGCGCACATTGCGCGCTTCCAGGCGCAGCCGCGCGCCGTGGCAGGACGGGCAGACCTGGGTGCGGCGCAGCTTGCTCAATTCCTCGCGCACGGCGGCCGAGTCGGTTTCTGCCCAGCGGCGCTGCAGATTGGGGATCACGCCCTCGAAGGCGTGCGTCTTGACCGTGGTGCGGCCCTTCTCGTTCAGGTACAGGAAGGAGATCTGTTCCTCGCCCGAGCCGTACAGCACTTTGCGCCGCACGTCCTCGGGCAAGGATTCGAAGGGCGCATCCATGTCGAAGTGGTAATGCGCGGCCAGGCTGGTCAGCAGGGTGTAGGTGAAGGCGTTGCGCCGGTCCCAGCCGGAGATGGCGCCGCCGGCCAGGCTCAGCTCGGGAAAGGCGACCACGCGGTCGGGGTCGAACACGTCCACCTGGCCCAGGCCGCTGCAGTCGGGGCAGGCGCCGGCCGGATTGTTGAAGCTGAGCAGGCGCGGTTCCAGTTCGGGCAGGGCGTAGCTGCAGACCGGACAGGCGTAGCGGCTGGAATACGGCTGTTCGTGGCCGCTGTCCAGGTTGACGACCAGGCAGCGGCCGTCGGTCAGCGACAGGGCCGTCTCCAGGCTCTCGGCCAGGCGTTGCTGGCTGTCGGGACGCACGCGCAGGCGGTCCACCACCAGGTCCAGGTCATGAGGCTGCGCCGCGTCCAGGGCGGGAACGTCCTCCATGCCGTAGGTCTGGCCGTCGATGCGCACGCGCACGAAGCCCTGGGCCTGCAGGCCCGCCAGTTCCGCGCGCAGGTCGCCCTTCAGGCCCCGGTGCAGGGGGGCGAGCACGGCGATGCGGCACTCCGGCTCCCATTGCAGGACCTGGTCCACCATCTGGCTTACGCTCTGCGCCTGCAGCGGCAGGCCGTGCTCGGGGCAATAGGGCGTGCCGACGCGGGCGTACAATAGACGCAGGTAGTCATGGATCTCCGTGGTGGTGCCCACGGTGGAGCGGGGATTGTGGCCCGCCGCCTTCTGCTCGATGGCGATGGCCGGCGAGAGACCTTCGATCAGGTCCACGTCCGGCTTGTCCATGAGCTGCAGGAACTGCCGCGCATAGGCCGACAGGCTTTCGACGTAGCGCCGCTGGCCTTCGGCATAAAGCGTGTCGAAGGCCAGCGACGATTTTCCGGAACCCGACAGCCCCGTCAGGACCACCAACTGACGACGCGGCAGGTCCACGGAGACATTCTTCAGGTTGTGCGTGCGGGCACCGCGGATGCGTATGGCTTCCATCAGCTTTATTTAAGGTCAGTCAAAAGGCAACTTGCTACTATAGCGCGTTGCGTCGGGTTTTATATGATCGGGCTGCGGGCCTTTCCGGCAGCCTTGTTGTGGCAGAGTATTGAATGAGTACACACCAAACCATGAATGCGGCGGGGGCGCGTCCGGCACGTCTCAGCCTGACTCAGGGCGAGCGCAAGGCAAGCATGCTGCTCGCCCTGTTGTTTGCCTGCCGGATGCTGGGCCTGTTCCTGCTCACGCCGGTGTTCGCCGTGGCCGCGCAGGCGTTGCCCGGCGGCAACGATGCGGCGCGCGTGGGCCTGGCGCTGGGCGCCTACGGCCTGACCCAGGCCGTGCTGCAGATCCCGCTGGGCATGGCCTCGGACCGTTATGGGCGGCGTCCGGTCATCGTCGCGGGCATGGTGCTGTTCGTCATCGGCGGGGTCATCTGCGCCCTGGCCAAGAGCGTGGACTGGGTTACGGCGGGCCGTTGCATCCAGGGTCTGGGCGCGGTGTCGGCCGCCATCTCGGCCTGGGTGGCCGATTCGACCCGGCCGGAGGTGCGTACCCGCGCCATGGCCATGGTGGGCGGCTCCATCGGCATTTCCTTTGCCGTGTCGCTGGTGCTCTCGCCCGTGCTGGTGGGCCAGTTCGGCCTGTCGGGCCTGTTCTGGGCCATCAGCCTGCTGGGCTTCGTGTGCCTGCTGATCGCCGCCTTCGTCGTGCCCGCCGCGCCCAAGGCGCCGGTTTCCGCGGTCAAGGTCACGGCCGGACAGGTGCTGCGCCATGCCGACCTGTTGCGCCTGAACTTCGGCGTGTTCTGCCTGCACTTCATATTGATGTCGCTGTTCATCGTGGTGCCGGGCGTGCTCGCCGCCCTGGGCGGCTATGGCACCCAGGATCTGTGGAAGGTCTACCTGCCCGTCATCCTGGCCTCCTTCGTGCTGATGGTGCCGGCCGTGTTCTATACGGAAACCCGCAAGCGCCACAAGCAGGCGCTGGAGCTGGCCGTGCTGGCGCTGATCGTGGTGCTGGCCCTGATGCCCTGGGCGAGCGCATCGCTCGCCCCCATGGTGGCCGCGCTGGTGCTGTTCTTCATCGGTTTCAACATTCTGGAGGCCTTGCAGCCTTCGCTGGTGTCGCGCGTCGCTCCGCCTGAATACAAGGGGCTGGCGCTGGGCTTCTACAACACGTCGCAGTCGCTGGGGGTTTTCGGCGGGGGCCTGGCGGGCGGCCTGCTGGCGTCCCACGGGCAAGTGCAATGGGTCTTGTGGACCGGCGCGGGCCTGGCCTTGCTGTGGCTGCTGACGGCGCGCGGTTTCAAGGACAAGTACTGAGATCGTGGGCGGGCAAGGGGCTGCGGGCGGACCGTTTTGTCCTGTCCTTGGCTCAGCCAGGTGTGTTCATCAAGCACCGAATCCACGATAATAAGGCTTGCTTTGCGCCCTCGCGCCGGCCTTGTCATGGACGACGAGGCCCGGCCAAGCCGGATGGATGCGATGCGTATCGCGTTCCAGCATCATGGCGCAGAAGCCCCGGCCGCAGGGAGGGGCTTCTTCATATCGAAATTTTGACTACAGGATTTTTTTCATGGCATCGGTAAATAAAGTCATTCTGGTCGGCAACCTCGGCCGTGATCCGGAAGTGCGCTACAGCGCAGAAGGTTCGGCCATCTGCAATATTTCCATTGCCACGACTTCCCAATGGAAGGATCGCACCTCGGGCGAGCGCCGCGAGGAAACCGAGTGGCACCGCGTCGTGTTCTACAACCGCCTGGCCGAGATCGCCGGCGAATACCTGCGCAAGGGCCGCTCCGTCTACGTGGAAGGCCGCCTGCGCACCCGCAAGTGGACCGGCCAGGACGGCCAGGAGCGCTACACCACCGAAATCATCGCCGAACAGATGCAGATGCTGGGTGGCCGCGACGGCGGCGAGATGGGCGGCGGCAGCATGGGTGGCGGCGACTACGGCAGCAGCGCCCCGGCTCCCCAGCGCGCTCCGCGCCAGGCTCCCCAACAGCAACAACAGGCTCCGCGCAACAATCCGCCCATGTCGGATAATCTGGCGGACATGGATGACGACATTCCATTCTGACCACGCTTTTCGTGCTGTCCAGGCCCCCGCTCCGCGGGGGTTTTGCATTTTGGGCGGCCTGTTTGTCGATCCGGTTCACCACAAGGCGGTGCAATGGCAATATGCTATGCCTTTGACACGCCGGGCCACGCTATGGCCGAGGCCGACTGCAAGGCGGTTGCGCCCGGCCTGTTCCATGTCGACCGCATCGTTCAGCCCCGGGACTGCGCATGCGCCAGGAGCGATCCAGAATGACGATTGAACCTACTGTGAAAGGCCCTGCTTCCTATTTTCCATCCATCGAGAAGAAATACGGCCAGCCCATCAGCCATTGGCTGGCGGTACTGGAGGGATTGCAGGAGATGAAGCATATGGAGCAGGTGGCCGTGCTCAAGTCCGAACATGGGATGGGCCACGGCCATGCCAACGCCCTGGTCGCTTATCACCGGGCGCGGAACGGGGCATAGAAGACAGGGCCTCAAGGTCCCTGTCCCTGGTCAGAACGCCGCCCGTCGGGTGCGCCGCAGCGGCAGCAGTCCTGCGGCCGTCAGGGCTGCGAAGAGGGCGCCGGCGGCGAAGGTGCCTTGGAAGCCCACCGTATCCCAAAGCGCGCCGGCGATGACGCTGGCCAGCAGCAGGGCCACCCCGGTCAGCAGATGGAACATGCCGAAGGCCGTGCCGCGCAGTTGCGCGGGGGCGCTGTCGGCGATCAGCACATTGAACAGGCCCTGGGTGAAGCCCATGTGCAGGCCCCAGAGGGCCACGCCCAGGCCCAGGCCCGTCAGTCCGGGAACGAAGGCCAGCACCAGGTCCGCCGCGACGAGCAGGGCGACGCCGATCAGCAGCAGGTCCATCTTGCGCATGCGGTCGGACAGCACGCCGGCCGGGTAGGCCGACAGGGAATAGGCCACGCCCATGACCACCAGCACGGCCGGCGCCCACATCGGCGCCAGTCCGGTCGCCTCGGCCCGCAGGATCAGGAAAGCCTCGCTGAAGCGCGCCAGCGTGAAGGCCAGGCCTATGACCACCACCCACCAGTACCCGGAACCCAGGCGGGCCAGCTCGCCGCGGCTCAAAGGCAGCTTGCGCGGCCGCGAGGCGGCGGGCAGCTTGGGCTCGCGCACGCAGAATGCCAGTATCGCCACCGCGGCGAAGGCCGGCAGCACGGCGAACCAGAAGACCAGTTGGTAGTTGTCCGCGGTCCACCACATCAGGCCTATGGCCAGCAGCGGTCCTGTGAAGGCGCCGACGGTGTCCAGGGTCTGGCGCAGGCCGTAGGCGGCGCCGCGCAGCTCGGGCGGCGTGACGTCCGCCACCAGGGCGTCGCGCGGCGCGCCGCGTATGCCCTTGCCGATGCGGTCCACGAAACGCGCGCCCACCAGCCAGTCCAGCGTGCCCGCGAGCGGGAACACGGGCTTGGTCAGCGCGGCCAGCCCATAGCCGATGACGGCCAGCAGCTTGCGCTTGCCGAAACGGTCGCTGATCGCCCCGGAGAAGACTTTCATGATGGACGCGGTGGCTTCCGCGATGCCTTCGATCAGGCCCACGGCCAGCACCGAGGTGCCTAGCACCGCCACCATGTACATGGGCAGCAGGGCATGGATCATTTCGGAAGAAATGTCCATGAACATGGAGACGAAACCCAGCGCCCAGACGCTGCGGGGCACGGCTCCGCGCCTGGGCTGCGCGGGGTCCGGGGAGACGGCCTGGGTGTCAGCGGTTTTCGTCATGGGCGTCATACACCAGTTGGGCATAGTGATCGAGCAGCGCCTTGCAGTCGCGCAGGCGCTCCTGTGCGACGGCCGCGAGCGGCGCGTCGTAGAAGTCCAGCTTGCGGATCTTCTCGTACCAGTTCTCCAGCTTTTTCAGGTCTGTTTCTTCCTCGTCCAGTTCGGCGTAGGTGAATTTCTGAATGGAGATTTCCTTGGCGATCTCGGCCTCGAAGCCCTGGCAGCGACCCAGCAGCTCCCGGTACTGGTCATCACGGTCCGCCTTGAAGCGGGCGATGACTTTTTCTTCCTGCTGATGGTCCAGCGCGATGGTCTCCAGCAGCACGCATTCGCCTTCCATATTGGCGATGTCGTTTTCCAATACCTTGAGCCGGCGCACGTGCTCGTCCGTCTTGGGCAGCAGGCAGACGCCGTTCTGCAGGTAGACGGCGCCCAGGCTCTTCAGTCGCCGCCACAAGGCCAGACGTTTGGAGCCGGGTTCCGCAGGCACCTTATAGGTGAGCAGCAGCCATTTTAGTGAATCCATGATTTTTCTTTGAAAGTAACGGCCGCTTCATATTAAAGGTTACGAAACATATTGGAAAGCAGAATCAGAAAGAGCATTCTTCCAGTAGGACCAATCGGCTCCTTCGGGACTCGGGATCATCCGTGTATCCAAGTGTTCGTCCTTGTATCTGAAATCGACCTGTTCCCGAACCGTCCGGCGGCCGAAGGCGAAAGATCGCTGTCCGGCCGCCAAGCCGCATGCCTACTGGTTTTCCCTGATTCGTAAGGGAGCGAATGGATGAGGATGTGCGTGCGTAAAAGCGGGGGCGACACGCCTGTGCTTGCGTCTGGCCGCGCTTTCCAAGCCCAGTGGCAGTCGTTACCATGGTGGCACCTATCCACGTTGTTCAGGTTCGCGCACGATCGGCTCTTTCGGGCACCCGTGCCGGCTTCAGACTCAGGCGTAGGTAAGGGCCGGCCGTCTCCGGCTGGTTCTTGGCTGTGTTTGAAGCCAGGGTGTTCGTCCCGGTTGGTGCACGATGAAGCGCCGCGCTTCGCGGCGGGAATCAATACGGAGGAATACAATGAGCAATCAGAAGGCTATCCAGAGCAATCATGGTCCCATCGACGTGGCAGCCATCCGCGCTGCGGCCAAGCAGTTCGTCGATGACGGCGCGGTGGCGTCCGGCTATCAGGGCAACCGCGAAGAAATCATCCAGATGCTCAACGATGCGCTCGCGACGGAACTGGTCTGTGTGATGCGCTACAAGCGCCACTATTTCACCGCCACCGGCCTCATGAACGAACCGATCAAGGCCGAGTTCCTGGAGCACGCCAACCAGGAGGCCGAGCACGCCGACCGTATTGCCGAGCGCATCGTGCAACTGAACGGCGAGCCGGATTTCAATCCCAGGACGCTGGTCGAGCGCAGTCACGCCGAATACGACGACAGCGGCGACATCAAGTCCATGATCCGCGCCAACCTGATCGCCGAGCGCATCGCCATCGAGTCCTATCGCCAGATGATCGAGCGCATCGGCGACAGCGATCCCACCACTCGCCAGATGCTGATCGAGATCATGGCCGTGGAGGAAGAGCATGCGGACGACATGAGCGACCTGCTGGATCTGTAAGGCGTTCCGGATGATGAATCGGCCAGCGTTGCGCTGGCCGTTTTTTTTGGTTCTTCGAGACGTTCCGGGGACTGGGTTGCCAAGTCGATGCCGAACTGGTTTTTGAAGACGCCGTTCAAGGCGCAGGAAGATCGGACGGCGCTGATGGCTTGCCGGCGCGGTGCGCCGGTGCCCTGGTCGGGGCGCCTGGCCGGGTGCGTCGTTAACTCCGGCGAGTTGCTCGCCTCCCAGGCGAGCAACCAGCGCCGCCGTCGAACAGAACGACGCTTGCACCCCGTCCCCGCACCCCGCCTGCGGCAAGCCATCCGACCCGCCCCGGCCTGCTTCGCGAGAACCCGAGGTTCTTTCCGCTTGGCCCAAACGGCTCGCCAAACACGGAGGAATCCCCGGAATTCTTTGAAGAATCATTTTTTGCCGCGGGAACGCCGGACCGCTCAAGGCGGAAAGCCCCCTTGGCCGCGCGACTTCTTTATTTTTATCAGACCGTATTGTTGCCCGACTGTGCGTCCTGATAGGCCTGGGCGGCGTTGTGCACGTGCTGGGTGGCCAGCAGGTTGGCCAGTTCGCCGTTGCCGGCGATGACGGCGTTCAGGATCTGGGCGTGGTCCTCCCAGTTCTGGCGAATGCGCTGCAGATTGCTGGGCGCGAACAAGAGGGCGGTGCGATCGCGCAGCGAGCGCATGAGTTCGGTCAGTACGACATTGCCCGACATGGTGGCCAGGGTTTCGTGGAACTGGCGGTTCAGGGACTTGAGCAGGTCCAGGTTGCCCTCGTCCACGGCCTGCCGGCCCTGCGCCAGGATGGCCTGCAGTTTCTCGATGCTGGCCGGATCGCGGCGTTGTGCGGCCAGCTTGGCGTTCAGCCCCTCCAGGGTGGCGCGCACCTCGGCCATGTTGTAGGCGATGTCCGAGGACAGCACGGCCACGGAGGCGCCGCGGCGTGGTTCGATGGTGACCAGGCCTTCGGAAGCCAGCTCGCGCAGGGCTTCGCGCACAGGGATGCGCGAGACGCCCAGTTCCGTGGCCAGCTTGCCTTCCACCAGTCTGTCGCCGGGATGGAATTCGCCGCTGAGGATGCGTTCGCGCAACTGGTCGCGGATGACGGCGAACAGGGAGGCGTGCTGATCCCCCAGGCGCGGGCTGTCGCCGCCGGCGCTGGGGTTGGGAAGGCTGAAGCTGGGGATGTTCATCGTGTGACCTGTGCAATCCGGCAAGGGGGCCAACCTAGATTATACGGGCTGCGGGCGTTTTCCTGAATATGGTATACAGTTTGGGGCCTAAACGAATCAGGCCCAGAGCGTGCGCGCGATCAGGGCGAGGGCGCTGAAGGTGCAGATCGTCAGCAGGAGGCGGCGCATCAGCGGCAGGCTGACCTTGTGCCTCAATTGCCCGGACAGGGCGAAGCCCAGGAGCATGAAGGGGTACAGCACGATGCTGAGCATGGCCTGCTGCAGGGTGAACAGGCCGGCCAGGATCAGCAGCAGCACGGACAGGCTGGCGCCCAGGAACAGGATCAGCCCCAGCGAGGCCCGCAATTGCGCGGGCGCCAGGTTCTGCATGGCGATCGCCAGCGCGGGGGCGCCCACGGAGGTCAGCGTGCCCATGATGCCCGAGGCTACGCCCGCCAGGCTCATGTTGCGGGTGCTGGGCAGGATGCGCAGGCCCCGGGCGGACAGGGCGACGGCGGCCAGGATGGCGACGGCAAAGCCCAGGTTGAGGGCCTGCAGCGGCAGTTGCGTCATGGCCGTCACGGCCACCACGGAGCCGGCGGCGCGGCCCGCCAGTGCGCAGGCGACCACGCGCGGCGCAATATGCTGGCGTTCGCGCAGGGCGGCCAGCAGGGAGACGCTGCCGCCCAGGGCCAGCAGCGGGCCGGGCACCAGTTGCGGAAAGGTCAGCGCGGCGATGGGCGCCACCAGCATCGCAAAGCCGATGCCGCCCACGCCCTGCAGAAAGGCCGCCAGCACCACCAGGCCGGCCATGAGCAGCCAGGACAGCGGATCCACCAGTTCAAGCAAGGTCGTCATGGGTCTTTCTATCCTCTTCCATGTATAAGGTATTCCAAGCTGATAATTCAGGCTTGAATCTCTTAGCGTTTTCCCCAGTTTGGGGCATTTTTTTCTGATTCGAAAACAAAATTGAAGATAGTATACCGTTTATCGTTTCGGACGATGTCCAGAAAAATGACAAGGAAGGGGGATGCATGCAAAGCGACGTGGTGCTCAGTGCGGCGCACTGGGCGTATCTGATCAGTGTCCTGGTCATCATCATCACGATGATGTTCCGGGCCAATGTGGTGGTGCCGTCCGTGATCGGCACGCTGGCGGTGGTGACGGCCATGACGGGCAGTCCCATCCAGGGCTTGATCAGCATCTTCTCGGCCAGCTTCGTGGCCGCCAAGGAGCTGTTCAATATCTTCCTGGTGATCACCTTCATGACCGCGCTGCTCAACTCCCTGAAGCGGCTGGAGGCGGACGTGAAGATGGTGGCGCCGTTCCGCAAGGTCATGGTCAACAGCGCCTCGTCCTTTCTGATGATCGCGGCGGCGACCTATTTCATTTCCCTGTTCTTCTGGCCCACGCCAGCCGTGCCGCTGGTGTCGGCCATCCTGCTGCCGGCCGCCATCGCGGCCGGGCTGCCGCCCCTGGCCGGCGCCATGGTGATCGCCATCTGCGGCCAGGGCATGGCGCTGTCCTCGGACTACATCATAGGCGTGGCGCCGGGCATCAGCGCCAAGGCCGCCGGGGTGGGCGCGGACGTGGCCGTCCTGGCGGATCGCGCCCTGGTGCTGTCCTGGATCACGGGGGGCGTTGCGCTGGTGCTGGCCTTCGTGACCATGCGCCGCCATTTCAAGCCGGCCAGCAGCCGCTTGCTGGATGAATGGATGCGCCGCGCGCCGGACAGCACCCTGGACGAAGTCGAATCCCAGGGCACGTACGACAAGGCGGAAATCGCACGCGGCACCTCGGGCAACGAGCATACCGCGCACACAGGACTGACGCCGCGGGAAGAGCGCTACTCGCGCATCCTGGCGGTGATCACTCCGCTGGCCTTCCTGGCCGTGATCGGCATCATGCTGCTGCCGCGCTTCATCCCCTCCCTGCCCGTGCTGCGCGGCGTCGTCGGGCGGGGCTGGTGGGCGGCGTGGCCTTCATCCTGATGATGATCGCCACCTGCATGGCCGAAGGCCCCGCCGCATGCTGGACACCTGTCCGGACCACATGACCGACGGTTTCGTGTTCGCCTTCCGCGCCATGGGCTCGGTGCTGCCCATCGCCGGTTTCTTCTTCCTGGGCGCCAGCGAAGCCACGTCCGCCATCCTGGGCACGCCGCTGGACCAGACGCCCAGCCTGCTGTTCGAGCTGATCTCGGCCGGCCAGCATTTCATTCCCGACAACCACTTCCTGGTGGCTTTCGGCGTGCTGCTGGTGGGCGTGATCTCCGGCATCGACGGATCGGGCTTCTCGGGCCTGCCGCTGACCGGCACGCTGGCCTCGGCGCTCAGCCCCGTGTCCGGCCTGGACGTGGAGACCCTGGCGGCCGTGGGCCAGATCGGCGCCATCTGGACGGGCGGCGGCACGCTGATCGCCTGGTCCTCGCTGATCGCCGTGGCCGGTTTTGCGCGGGTGCACATCCTGGACCTGGTGCGGGCCCTGACCTTGCCGGTGCTGGCCGGCATGGCGATTTCCACCATCTGCGCCGTGCTGGTGTTCGGGTGAAGGCCATGGGCGATGCGACTGGAAAACTGGATTGCGGCGCGACCTGGGCCGTGGCGACCGGGCATCCGCTGGCCGCCCGGGCCGCGCGCGAGGTGCTGGAACAAGGCGGCGGGGCGGTGGATGCGGCGATTGCGGCCGACGCCGTGATGGGAGTGGTCGAACCCATGGCCACCGGCATAGGCGGCGATCTGCTGGCCATGATCGCGGCGCCGGGCGCCGAGCCCGTGGCCTACAACGGCAGCGGCGCGGCGCCGCAGCTGCTGACGGCCGACGCCGTGCGCGGCCTGCCGGGGGAGCGCATCCCGGAGCGGCACGTGCTGTCCATCACCACGCCCGGCCTGGTGCGCGGCTGGTGGGACGTGCACCAGCGCTACGGCCGGCTGCCTTGGAGCCGGCTGTTCCAGCCGGCCATCCAGGCCGCCCGCGAGGGCTTCGCGGTGGCGGCCGTGGCGGCGCGGGAGTGGCGCATTTTTGATTTTGTGCTGCATCGGGATCCGGTCTGCGCCGCGCTGCACAGGGCGGGCAATCCACCCGCCGCGGGCGAGCAGTATGCCAACCCGGAGCTGGCCGCCGTGCTGGCGGACATCGCACGCGACGGCCCTGACGCCTTCTATCTTGGAAGGCCGGCGCAGCAGGCCGAGCAGGCGATGCGGCGGGTGCAGGGTTTGTTGCGCGCCGAGGACTTCCGGCGGCACCGAGGCTTTTTCTGCGAGCCGGTCAAGGCGCCGCTGGGCGACTACACCCTGTACGAATGCCCGCCCAACACGCACGGCCTGGCGGTGCTGGATGCCGTGCAGGCGGCCTGGAACCACGCCGGCGGCGATGAGGCCGAGGCCGAACTGGCGCTGGTCCGGGCGACGGAGCAGGCCATGGCCAATGCGGCGCGCGTGGTCTGCGATCCGGCGGGCAATACCGTGTGCACGGTGGTGGTGGACGGCAAGGGCCTGGCCGTGACCTTCATGTCCAGCATATTCAAGCGTTTTGGATCCGGCTACGCCGTGCCGGACTGCGGGTTCGTGCTGCAGAACCGGGGCTTCGGCTTTTCCACGCCCGGCCATGTGAATGGACCGGGGCCGGGCAAACGGCCCTATCACACCGTGGTGCCGTCCCTGGCCTTGCGGGGGGACGGTTTCACATGGGGCTGGGCGTGGTGGGCGGGTTGATGCAGCCGCAGGGACAGATACAGATCTGGACTCGCGTGCTGCGTGACGGCCTGCCCTTGGAGCAGGCTTTGTTCGCGCCGCGCTGGCGTCTGGAAGCGGCAGGGCGACTGGCCCTGGAAGAGGGCTTCGACCTCGGGTGCGCGGCCTTCCTGCGCGAGCAGGGCTACGCGGCACCGGACAAAGGGGTCGGCGAGCTGGCGGGCCGCAGCGATTTCGGCGGCGCCCAGGCCGTGGAGCGGCTGCCGGACGGCCGGCTGAAGGCCGTGTCCGATCCGCGCAAGGATGGCTGCGTGGCCGTGGCGTGAGCGAACAGGCAGGGTTATTACCTACTGAACAAAAAGGTAGACGGTATACAATATACCTAAATAGTCGAATCTTCATCTTTCGTCGGCTGCTGTAGAGGCGACGTCTTTCACAAGGAAACAGTCATGGAAAAATTGCTGAACCGCGACGAATTTCGCGCTGCGCTGGAAACCGCCATCAAGGGCAAGAGCGCCAACACCTCTCCCTTCAGCATCGCCTGGGCCAGCGGCAAGCTGAGCCGCGAGCATCTGGCGCGCTGGGCGGAGAACCATTACCACTACGTGGGCCCCTTTGCCGACTACCTGGGCTATCTGTACGCCCGCACGCCGGCTGAATACGTGGAAGCCAAGGATTTCCTGCTGGCCAATATGTACGAAGAAGAGATCGGCGGCGACCGCCACACCGATTTGCTGATCCGCTTCGGCGAAGCCTGCGGCACCACTCGCGAGCGCATCGAGAATCCCGACAACATGAACGCCACCACGCGCGCCCTGCAGGCCTGGTGCTATGCCGTCGCCATGCGCGAAGACCCGGTGGTGGCCGTGGCCGGCCTGGTGGTGGGCCTGGAGTCCCAGGTGCCATCCATCTACCGCAAGCAGACGCCCACCCTGCGCGAGAAATACGGTTTCACCGACGAGGAAGTGGAATTCTTCGATCTGCACATCGTCTCCGACGAGATCCACGGCGAGCGCGGCTACCAGATCGTGCTGGAGCACGCCAATACGGTGGAACTGCAGCAGCGCTGCCTGCGCATCTGTGAAATTGGCGCCGAGATGCGTCTACTGTATACCACTGCCTTGTACAACGATTACGTCAAGGACGAAATCAGCCTGCAGGAGCTGCAGCTGGAAGCGGCCTGAGCTGCCGAGCCGAGCGGGCGGATGGGCCGCCCGCCGACACAGAAACAAGGAAGCACAGCGGTGGACAATCTCAAGGACGCGGTATTTGACAACTATATAGGCGGGCAATGGCAGCCCAGCCGGAGCGGGCGCACGCAGCCCAACCTGAATCCGGCCGACCTGGACGACGTGGTGGGGAGCTTTCCCTTGTCCACGGCGCAGGACGCCCAGGCCGCGGTGGAAGCGGCCCAGGAGGTATTCGCCGGCTGGCGGGCCACGCCTATTTCGACCCGGGCGCGCATCTTGAACGCGGCGGCCGACTGGCTGGACGCCAATGCGGCGCGCATCGCCGAGGGCCTGACGCGTGAAGAGGGCAAGACGCTGGCGCAAAGCAAGATGGAAGTGGGCCGTTCGGCGCAGACGCTGCGTTTTTACGCGGTGGAAGGGCAGACCTACACCGGGGAGACCTTTCCGCAGGACGATGCGCAGCAACTGGTCTACACGCAGCGCGAGCCGCTGGGCGTGGTGTCGGTGATCGCGCCCTGGAACTTCCCCATCTCCATCCCAGCCCGCAAGATCGCCCCGGCGCTCATCACCGGCAATACCGTGGTGTTCAAGCCTTCGTCCGATACGCCGCTGACCGGCTACTACCTGTGCGAAGCCTTCGCGCAGGCCGGCATCCCCGCCGGGGTGCTGAACCTGGTACATGGCCGCGCCGGCGAGGTCGGCCCGGTGCTGGTGCAATCGCCCCAGGTGCGCGCCATCTCTTTTACCGGCTCCACCCGGGCGGGCGAGGACATCTGCCGGCAGGCGCGCATGAGCACCCGCACCCAGATGGAACTGGGCGGCAAGAACCCGCTGATCGTGATGGAGGACGCCGACCTGGACCTGGCTGTGAAACTGGTGGTGCAGGGCGGTTTTTCCCTGAGCGGCCAGGCCTGCACCGGCACCAGCCGCGTGCTGGTGCATCGCCAGGTCAAGGAGGAGTCCACCCGCCGCCTGGTCGAGAAAGTGCGCGCCCTGACGGTGGGCAACGGGCTCACGGGCAATCCGGACCTGGGACCCATCGCCACGCAGGGCCAACTGGACAGCATTCTGGAATACGTGGCCATCGGCAAGCAGGAAGCCACCCATCTGCTGGGCGGCGAGCGGCTGACGGAGGGCGACTACGCCCGCGGCCTGTTCATGACGCCGGCCGTGTTCACGGACGTGACCCAGCAGATGCGCATCGCCCGCGAGGAAATCTTCGGGCCGGTGATCGCCCTGCTGGAGATCGACTCCTATGAGCAGGCCCTGGCGATGGCCAATGACACCGAATACGGCCTGTCGGCCGCCATTGTGACGCGCAGCGCCGAGTATGCGCACCGTTTCGCCACGGACATCGAGGCCGGCACGGTCAAAATCAACCGCACGACCACGGGCAATTTGATCAATGCGCCCTTCGGCGGCCTCAAGCAGTCCAGCACTTCCACGTTCCGCGAGTCGGGCAGGGCGGGGCTGGAGTTCTACACCCAGATCAAGACCGTGTATCGCGGCATCTGAGATTCATCAACCAGGAAGATTGAGAAGGCATATGAAAAAAATCCTACGTCTCGAACAGCGCGAAGCCCGTCTGATGGTGGATGCGGCCATTGCCAAGTCCAAGGAGATCGGCGTACTGGAGACGGTATGCGTGGTCGACGAAGGCGGCTATCCCATCGTGCTCGAGCGCATGGACGGAGCGCGCATCACGGGGGCGCAGATCGCCTGGAACAAGGCGTTCACGGCGGCCGGTCACAAGCGCTCCACGCATTTGTTCACCACGCCGCCCAATGGCCCGGCCCTGCCCGGCAACGAGGCCTTCGGCATCCAGTTGAGCTTCGAAGGGCGCTTTGCGGCCTTCGTGGGCGGCTACCCCATCGTGGTCAACGGCGAAGTGATCGGCGGCATCGGCCTGAGCGGCGGCAATGGCGAGCAGGACACCGCCGCCGGCGTGGCCGGGCTGCAGGCCTTGGCCGAGGCGCTCAAGGGCGAGGGGCTGGACGTGCTGGTCCAGGCCGATATCAAGAAGTAAGAGCATCAGGAGGAAGGGTCATGGCCCATCGTGTCGACATCAAGGAAACCGGCGAGCAGTTCTGGGTGGAGCCGCAGGAGAGCATTCTGCAGGCGGCCCGGCGGCAGGGCGTGCGCATTCATAGCGACTGCGAGTTCGGCGGATGCGGCACCTGCCGCATCCAGGTGACGCGCGGGCAGGTCTGTTACGAGGACGGCTGCCTGCCCATGAGCATTGCCGACGAGGAGCACGAGCAGGGCCATGCCGCCGCCTGCCAGGCGCGGCTGACGGGCGACATCGAGATCAGCCTGGCCAGCCATATGGATGTGCTGCCGCAGGCGCAGCAGCTCACGGCGCGGGTGCACAGCGTGGAGCGGGCCTGCCAGGGCATCTGGCGCTTGGTCCTGCAGTTGCCGGCGGACGTCGCGGTGGATTTCCGTCCGGGCCAGTATTTGAACATCTTGTTCGAGGATGGACGGGCGCGCAGCTTCTCCATGGCCAACGCCGATGCGCGCAGCGGCCGGCTGGAGCTGCATGTGCGGGAAGTGGAGGGCGGGCGTTTCACCCAGGCGCGCCTGCCGGGACTGCAAGCGGGCGAGGAATTGCGGCTGGAGCTGCCGCTGGGCCTGTTCTATTGGCGCGAGCGCGACTGGCGGCCCATGGTGATGGTGGCCACGGGTACGGGCATCGCTCCCATCAAGGCCATTCTGGAGTCCCTGCTGGACAATGACGACTGTCCGCCGGTCAGCCTGTACTGGGGCATGAACCGTCCCGAAGACCTGTACCTGGCGCAGGAGATCGAATCCTGGGCGGACCGGCTGTGCGAGTTCCGCTTCGTGCCCGTGCTGTCGCATGCGGACGAGCACTGGGACGGGGCGCGAGGCTATGTGCAGCATCAGGTCTGCCGGGACGTGCCGGACCTGTCGGAACACGCCATTTATCTGTGCGGCTCGCCCGTGATGATCGAGCAGGCGCGCGCCTTGTTCAAGGAACATGGCGCAGACGAGCAGTTCATGTACGCCGACGCCTTCAATTTCCAGGCCGACGCGCCTGCCGTGGAAGTATCGGCAGCCTAGGCGCCGTGGGGCAGGTGATCCTGGGGATGGTTCTTGTCCCGGTTCTTGCGGCCTGGGAACAGGTCCGCCAGGCGGGGCAGGTTGATCAGGGGGATGCGGCGGCGCAGATGCTTGCGCTGAGCCAGGTGAGGCAGCAACTGCTCGCCGACCGGACGCTGCAGATAGCGAAGTTCGACGGGGGTTTTCATGATGGTCTCGATAAAACGGTTTTGTTGAATTAAGTATACCGCAATAGGGGTTTCTACTCAAACGAGCGGAAATTTGTGTCTAAAAACAAGAAAAATCGTTGCCTGAACAGCACGTTTTTCAAGTTGGTATACCGTTCATGGATTTTTAGGCGGACAGGGCTGGCAATCCGGTCGCAACATTGGCAGCAAGCAGGAGGCCTTATGCCAACCATTACCTTTCACAAGAATGGCCAGGTCCATGTGGGCGAGGTGCAGGAGAACACCAACCTGGTGGTGCGGGCGGGAATCAAGCAGTTTCCCTTTCCCCACCTGACCTACGGTTGCGGCATGGGCAAGTGCGCCAAGTGCGCCTGCCGCGTGCTGGAGGGGGCCGAGCATCTGCCGGCCGCCAACTGGAAGGAAAAGAAACAGCTGGGCGAGCGCCTGGACCAGGGCTGGCGCCTGGCGTGCCAGTTGTGGATCAGCCAGGACATCGCCCTGGAGCAAGCCGATACACAGGAGGTGCAGTAATGTATGTGGTGCTGACCAGCAAGCCGGGCGAGTACCGCACGGAACCGGGCGCGGGCGTGGAGACGGTGGCGGCGTATGAATACCATTTCCACGGCCGGCTCAAGGCGATCTTCGCCATTGCCCGCGTCCAGGACGGATCTCGCGTGCGCATCGTGGAGGAGACCCCGGGCGGGACCGTCAACGACATCCCCACCCGGCAGATGGAGAAATTCGATACGCGGGAGCAGGCCTATGAGGAGCTGGCAGGCCTGACCCGTCTCGTCACCATGGCGGCCGAGCTGCGCGCATGCGCACAGCTCCGTGCCGACGGACGGAGCGTTTCCGCCTCCATGCAGGGGCGCTTTCAGCGCCACACCGGGACGGCCTCGAGCGAGCCCGCCGTGAACGGCGAGGCTGGCGCGAAGGCGCGTGGTCAGCAGCAAACCTGAGGTAGCAGAACATGGTTCAGATTACATTTGCATCGAACAACGACCTGGTGGTGTCGGCGGCGGAGAACAGCAATCTGCTGCGCGTATCCATCCGCGAGCGCGGCGGCATTCCTTTCAAGTGCGGCGGCGGCATCTGCGGCACCTGCAAGTGCCGCATCACCGAAGGGCTGGACAACACCGACGCGGTCAAGCCCAAGGAACACAAGCATCTGTCCGCCGAGGATCTGGCCCGGGGCTTTCGCATGGCGTGCCAGACCTTCGTGCGCGGCGACGTCACGGTGGCCTGGTAGGCCGGGAGAGCGCGCATGCTGCATCTGACGGATCAGGAACTGCACGAGCTGCTGGACGCACCCGCCGTCCAGGCGGCGCTGGAGGAAGCCTTCGGGGAATTCGGGCGCGCGCAGGCCGCGCAGCAGCGCCGCTTGCGCACCGAGGCGGGCGGCATACGCCTGTCCACGCTGGGGGCGGTGATTCCCGGCCAGCAGGTGGCCGGGGCCAAGATCTACACCACGGTGCGGGGGGCCTTCAATTTCGTGATCGTGCTCTTTGACACGGTCAGCGGCGCCGCCCTGGCAAGCTTCGAAGCCGGGGCCATCACGCAATGGCGCACGGCGGCCTGCTCGGTGCTGGCGGCGCGGCGCGGCGCGAGCCCGCAGTCGCAGACGCTGGGCGTGCTGGGCCTGGGCGCCCAGGGCGTGGCGCATGCGCGCCAGTTCTGCCAGGCGTTCGATCTGCGCCGCGTGCTGGTGTGGAGCCCCGGCGTGGACGAGGAGCGCTGCCGCCGGCTGGAACTGGAGTGCGGCGTGCCGGTGCGCGCCGCCAGTCCCGAGGAGATCGCCGCCCAGGCGGACATCCTGGTGACGGCCAGCCGCAGCCGCGAGCCGCTGTTCGACGGCCGTGCGCTCAAGCCGGGCTGCTTCGTGGCGGCTGTCGGCTCCAGCCTGCCCACGGCGCGCGAACTGGACGATGCCTGCCTGCGCCGCGCGCAACGCGTGGTGGTGGAATGGGCGCCGCAGACGCTGGCCGAGGCCGGGGACTTGATCCTGGCTGCGCCGGATTGCGGCGTGCAGGACAAATTGTGCGAATTGAGCGACTGGCTGGGACTGGCCCCCGGCCAGGGCTACGATGAACAGGGCATTTGCGTGTATAAATCGGTGGGTGTGGCGATCGAGGACATTGCCGTGGCCGGGCTGGCGTATCGCCGCCATCGGCTCAGGCAGGCGCAACAGGAGCAGGCCCTCGCCCACTGAACAGACATAGAACAATTCAAGCATGTTGGGGGTAGACAAGGGGAATGGCAGGCTGTTCTTCACCAGGCGAATTCAAGGAGGCGCTGACACGGGACTACAACCGCATCAACAGCAGCATCTTCGCCTCCGGCGTAGTGACGCTGAAGATCGATGTGCACGAAGACCGGATCAGCATGTTGGCCGTCCACAAGCGCCAGCCGGCGCTGCAGGCTCTGAGCCGTGAGAACGCGCATATCGCCGACCTGGCCGATCTGTACCTGATCAAGGCCTTCAAGAAGGAGATGAAGCAGGTTCTGGTGGAGCAGTACGGACTGGACGTGGTGGCGATCTTCAAGGATTACGACGCCGGCGCGGAACTGTCCTCCACCATGGTGTTGTTGAAAAAGGGGGTGTGAACGCAGCGGCGCCGGCGCGAGCCGGCTGCCTGAATTCGCCATCCATGACAAGCAGCTGACTGGTAGACAGTCTTGTTGTCCTTTCGCCGCGGACCGGGCGCCTTGAGCGCGCCGGCCCGCGGGCCCGATCCCGGCATGCGCGGGACGGGTCACGGAAGTCGCCGACAGGAAGCACTTACATACCGCCGGCCTCGGGCACTGGGAAGTCCCAGGGCCGGAGGCCGGCTTTTTTTTTTGGAGACAAGAAAATGGCCTATGTAGCCGATTTGCTGGACGCATTGAACGTGATCACGGGAGGCCGCATGGTCTCCTGTATGGACGAGGTCAAGCATGGCCACCATCCCTTCGTGATCTGGAAGTCCTCGGGAATCTACGGCAAGGCGGTGCTGGAGATCCCGGGGCTGATCCATGGCGATCCCAACAAGGAGATCCGCAAGGTGGCCGTGTGCATGACCATGTCCGAGCTGAGCATCGAGCTGGCGGGGGCGACGGGCGTGGACGCCATCGTGGCCCACCATCCCATTGCCGATGCCGCAAGCTGCGGCGGCGTCACCTTGAAGGATTACCTGAACCTGTATGGCGTGGCCGCGCTGGAGTGCCACGAGGCCTTTCACGGCCTGCACCCCGGCATCGCCTTCCTGCATGGCCACAAGGTGCGCAAGAGCGATATCTCCTATGGCGGCATCCATGGCAATGTCATGTTCGTGGGCGAGCCGCTGGAGGACGTGCGCACGCTGGGAGACATGCTGGCGCGCCTGGACGGTTTCATGGGGCTGGACCTGGAGGAGCAGATCCTGCAGGCCGAGCGCCGCATCAAGGGCAACGAGGACATTCAGGAAACCAGCACGCTGACGCGCGGCGCCATTCGCCTGGGCCGGCCCGACAGTCCGGTCAGCCGCATCCTGCACATCTTCCCGCACACGGGCTTCAGTCCCGAGCATCTGCGCCAGGCCGTGGCCGAGAACCCCGGGGTGGACACGGTGCTGGCCTCCATCAGTCGTGTCTACGACGGCCACGCCCTGATCGAATGCGCCCGCGAACTGGGCCTGAACTTCCTGGTAGGCAACAGCCACGTGCTGGAGATCCTGGAGAACGGACTGCCGCTAGCCTATGCGCTGAGCGCCTTGCTGGACGGGGTGGAGGTCGTGGTCTTCCGCGATCGGGTCACGTCCACGCCGGTCCACCAGGTGGGCGGCACGCGCCTGCGCGAGTATGCCCGGCATTTTTCCACCGCCCACTTGATGGGCAAGAATATATTGAGCTTCCAGTAGGTCCCATCCCCCAAGACGGAGAGAGACATGGATAACAAAACCATAGAAATCGACAAGGTCGTGCATTCCCCGCCGGCGGGCCGCCGGCCTCTGGAGCGCATCGAAGTCGTGGGCCTGGCCTTGCTGGCCCTGGCCATGCTGACGCTGTTCTTCTTCCCGGCCACGCTGTCGGGCGCCTTCGACACGGTGCTCAACAAGGTCAAGCCCGTGGTGGTGGACGTGTTCCTGACCGGCCAGGTCGGGGTGGCGGTCATCATCAGCGTGATCATCGGGCGCCTGCTGGAGCGCCTGGGCTTCACCGACGCCATGATGCGGGTGTTCATGCCGGCCATGCGCGCCATCGGCATCAATCCGGCCGTGATCATCCCCAGCGTGTACAACATCTTCGGCGACATCAACGCCGCCGGCCGCATTTCCGGCCCGCTGCTGCGCAAGGCGGGCGCCGCGCGCGACGAGCAGAAGATCGCCGTTGCCACCATGGTGCAGTCCCAGCAGTCCTTTTCCACCTTCATGCTGGGCATGATGGCCCTGACGTTTGCCGGCGTGAACGTATTCGCCGTGGTGCTGATCGCCATCTTCGGACCTTTGCTGCTCTCGCCGCTGATCCTGTCGCGGCTGGTGTACCGCGACGTGCGTTCGGTGGACCTGCTGGCCGCGCCGCGCTTCACGCCCGACATCGATTTTGCGCCCATGCTGTTCAAGGCGGCGCGTGAAGGCGTGGAGCTGCTGCTCCTGATCCTGATCCCCGCCGTGGCCCTGGTCTTTTGCGTGATCGGGCTGCTGGATCACATCGGCGTCTGGCAGCCGGTCAGCAGTCTGCTGGAGCGCGCCTTGCTGGCCATGAACATCCATCCCGAAACCGGCGTGCTGGCCATGCTGGTCAGTCCGACCCTGGCCATGGGCAAGCTGCAGGCCATGGCCTCCACCCTGGATCCGTCCCTGGTGGTGGGCTCTTTCGTGCTGGCCTCCTCGGGCCTGCCCTTGTCAGCGGTGTTCGGCCAGATTCCGGTGGTCTGGGCGGAATGCTCCGATCTGACGGAAAAAGAAGCCATGAAAGCCGCCGTTCTGGGCATCGTGATGCGTCTGCTGACGGCCGTGGGCCTGGCCGTGCTGTTGACTCCGCTGATCACCTGACGTTTTGCCGCCGTTTCCCCCCTTTGGAGCGCCGCTTGCGGCGCTCTTTTTTTTGCTTAGGCGCCTTTGCCATCTTACTGACACAAAACTTTAACAGGACTGAAAGAACTCTTGTTTAACCTGAACCTGTCTTGGTTTTCATGTCGGGGCGGCGCTTGCGTCCCGGTTCTTTAAATTTATGTCATCCCCTGTCAGCCGGGTCCATGGGCGGCCTGCATTCCAAGCCCATGTTTTCGCTTCTTGGCGCACGGCCGGTCATTCATGCGGCCGGGCCGCCGGCAGGCGGGGAATGGCGCGGCGCGCCCGCGCAAGGGGAGACCTGCCATGAGCCACGCCACCGTTACCGTGCTGAGCGGGCATGGCAGCAAGTCGCCGGCCGCCATCCTGGTCGAGGCTCGCGGCCTGCGCCTGCTGCTCGATGCCGGGGGCCCCCTGTATCCGGGCCAGCGCTGCGACTGGCACCAGGGCCTGGCAGTGGACGCCGTGCTGTTGACCCACGACCATCAGGACCACATGGGTTCCCTGCACCTGCTGCCCGAGCATGTGCCGGTCTACGCCACGGCGGCGACGGCGCGCTGCCTGCCGCCGGGCCGGATCTGGCGTGAGCTGCCCACGCGGGGCGTCACGTACATCGATGGCGTGGCGGTGCAGACCGGCCTGTCGGGCCATGCGCTGGGCGGGGTCTGGCTGCACCTGGACGTGGGCGGGGGCGTGTTCTACAGCGGCGATTTCTCCTGTGAGTCCCTGCTGTTTCCCTTCGACCTGCCGCCGCCGGCGCAACTGGCGCTGCTGGATGCGTCCTACGGACTGTACGACCAGTCGCGCCAGGTGGCCGCGGTGGCCCTGGACCAGTTGCTGGAAGGCCAGCCGGCCCTGTTGCCCGTGCCGCCCACCGGCCGCGCCATCGAGATCGCCCTGTGGCGTCACCAGCTTGGCCACGCGGACTGGAGCATGGATGCCGAATGCTATGAAAACCTGACCCGCCTGGTCTACCAGAGCGGGGACCTGCTGCTGCCGGGGGTGCAGCAGGAGCTGCGCGAACTGATGCCGCGCGCGGCCGTGTTCGACCCGAATGCGCATCTGGTGCTGGCCGGCGATCCGGACGGGATCAGCGGCATGGCGGGCGAACTGATACGCAAGGGCGGGCCGGGCGCCTTCGCCGGCGCGGATTCGCTCACGGGGCGCTTGCTGGTTCATACCGGCTATGTGGCGCCGCATGCGCCGCGCGGCACCCATGTGCTGTGCTGGAATGTCCATCCGCGTCTGACGGACCTGCGCTGGCTGGCGGACATGCTGCAGCCGCGTTATTGCATGCCTTTGTTCACGCCCATGCACGACCTGGCCACCTGGCGCAGCGTGCTGGGGCATTCCTTGAGCCTGGATGGCCGCTGGGAGCTGGAAGCGGCCAGCGGCGTGGTGTCGGCCTGAACCGGCCTTATGCCGTATAACGCTCCAGCAGGGCGTCGCGCCGGGCCGCGTCCAGATTCAGGGCCTGTTGGGCGTAACGTTCGAAGCTGCCGTGCTCGCGGTCTATGGTCTTGAAGGCCGTCTCCAGGAACTCGGGCTCCACGCCCCACAGGATCTCCAGCACTTCTTCGCTCAGGCCGCGGTTGTCGGGCAGGTCGGGGCGGCGGAACAGCCGGCGTGTCAGCAGGTAATCGTGCATGACGTCGTCCGGCCCCACTCCGGCCGCCCGGTGCAGCAGCGCCACGGCAAAGCCGGTGCGGTCCTTGCCGGCGGTGCAGTGCATCACCACGGGCGCGTCCGCCTCCAGCAACTGGTCGAAGACCTGCGCGAAGGTGGCCGAGTGCTGCGTCACGAATTCCGTGTAGGTCTTGTTCATGACCTTGCGCGCCATGTCGGCGTCGAGCCGGCCCTGGCTTGCCACGGCGGCCAGGTCGGGCAGGATGGTGGGCTCCACGGTCAGGGCGTGGCTGGCCAGGAAGTCATACTGGTAGGGCGAGCGCTGGCGCTCGTGCGCGCCGCGAAAGTCCAGCGAACGGGCGATGCCCAGTTCCTGCAGGATGCGCAGGTCCTGCGGGCTGAGGTCGGCCAGATGATCGGATCGGTATACGCGGCCTTTGCGGAAATGTCCCGCGCCCGCGGCGTAGCCGCCGATGTCGCGGAAATTGCTGGCTCCTTCCAGGGGGCAGGAAAGGGAGGCGGGGGGCGGCGATACGGTCACGGCTGACTCCTTTTGAAACAGGGCGAAAGTCCCATGTTAACGGTCTTGCGCGACACGCGCATGTCAAGGGGGCGGAACCCTGTCCGGCGCATACGGGCAGGCTGGGTATTTTCCCTAAAAACGCAGCTTGCCCGCCGCCTTTTCGTTGACACCTTAATCACTATGTATATACTTTTTTGAACCACATTCGCTTGTCCCGCCTGAGCTGCTCGGGCAGGCGGGGCAAGCATGATCCCGCGGCGCCGCCCTGGCCGCGGGGCCGGTGGCAAACGGCCGGGCTAGTCGGGACGGTCGATCCTGTCGTTGAACTTCACATAAAAATGAACGGGCGAGCCGGCCGACCGGGTTCCGGACCGCCCCTTGGAGGAGTACGAGAAATGCGGATCAAATCCCTGATCAATGCCTGTGCCGTCACCTTGACCATGACGCTGATGGCCGCGCCCGTGCATGCCCAGGACCTCCTGGCGCGCATCAAGAACGCGGGCGAGCTGGTGGTGGGCACGGAAATGCAGTTCGCCCCTTTTGATTTCCACGAGAACGGGCAGCAGACCGGCTTCAACAAGGACCTGTTCGGCGCGGTGGCCGAGAAGCTGGGCGTGAAAGTGCGCTTCATCGATCTGCCCTGGCCCAGCGTGCTGCCCGGGCTGGACGCCAGCAAGTTCGACATGGGCGGGGGCCCCATCCTGGTGACGCAGGCGCGCAAGGAGCGTTACGCCTTCACCCTGCCGGTGGCCGACGGCACCGTGGCCCTGCTCAAGAGCGCCAAGAACGACGCCCTGCAAAAACCCGAGGACATAGCCGGCCTGACGGTCGGCGGCAGCAAGGGCTCGGCGCAGCTCGAGCAGCTCAAGACCTTCGCGGCCACGCTGCCCAAGCCCGTGGAGGTGAGGGAGTACGTGGACAACAATCAGGCCTATGCCGACATCGTTTCGGGCCGCCTGGCGGCCGTGGGCAATTCCATCACCAACATTGCCTATGTGGCCAAGCAGCGGCCCAAGATGTTCCAGGTGGTGCAGCCGCCGTTCGGCAAGAAGGTCTATTTCGCCTATTTCATGCGCAAGGACGAGGATAGCCGCTCCCTGCTGGAGGCCTTCAACAAGGCGCTGGGGGAGATGCGCGCCGATGGTTCGCTGGCCAAGCTGCAGCAGAAGTGGTTCGGCATGGAAATGGACGTGCCCGCGGCGGGTTTCCAGCCCGAGGTCTGATGCGCCGGCGGCGCCCCGGACGGCGCCGCCTCCTTCGCATGGGCGTCCGGATCTTTGCTCCGGGCGCCCGCCAAGAGGTAAGAATCATGCTTGAGTTCGATGTTGCGCTCGATGCCATGCCCCTGCTGGTGCAGGCGGCGCGCATGACGCTGTTCGTGTCGGCGGTGGGCCTGGCGCTGGGTTTCGTGATCGCCGTGCTGGTGGCCTCGGCCAGCCTGTCGGCCTCGCCGCTGCTGCGTCGCGCGGCGGGCGCCTATGTCTTCGTGTTCCGCGGCATCCCGCTGCTGGTGCAGTTGATGGTCGTGTTCTATTTCCTGCCCGTCATCGGCGTGAACGTCCCGCCCCTGGTGGCGGCCATCGTGTCCATTTCCTTGTGCGAGGGCGCCTATATCGGCGAAATACTGCGCGGCGGCTTCATGGGCATTCCCAAGGGGCAGATGGAAGCCACGCAATTGCTGGGCTTTTCTCCCTTGCAGACCTTGCTGCGCATCCAGGTGCCGCAGGCGTTGCGCCTGACCACGCCTGCCCTGGTCAATGAAATGATCATGCTGGTCAAGGCCTCGTCGCTGATCTCGGTGGTCGGCGTGACGGAGCTGACGCGCATGGCCCAGAACATCGCCGCCAACACGTTCCTTCCCATGGAGATCTACCTGAGCGCCGCCCTGGTGTACTTCGTGATCAATGGAGCGTTGTCGGTGCTGGGACACCTGGCCGAGCGCCGTTTCGGGAGGACGGTCTGATGAATATCGATTTCGGCGTGCTGGCCGAGTACTGGCCGGCCATAGGGCGCGGTTTCCTGATGACGGTGTTCTGCTGGGTCGTCTCGGTGGCGCTGGGCATGGCGCTGGGCTTCGTGATCGCCGTGCTGCAGCAGTACGGCGGGCTGGCGGCGCGCGCGGTGCTGCGCGTCTACATCGAGGCGATACGCACCACGCCCTTCCTGGTGCAGTTGTTCGTGCTTTATTACGGCGGGCCCACGATAGGCCTGGATCTGTCCGCGCTGCAGGCGGGCGTCCTGGGGCTGACGATCTACGGCAGCGCCTATTTCGCCGAGGTGTTCCGCGGCGGTTTCGCCGCCGTGCCCAAAGGGCAGGTGGAGGCGGCCGAATTCCTGGGGCTGTCGCGGCTGGACGTGATCTGGCGCGTCAAGCTGCCGCAGATGCTGGTCATCATCACGCCGTCCCTGCTGAACCTGATCATCATCCTGAGCAAGGAAACCGCCATCCTGTCCATCGTCACCGTTCCGGAGCTGACGGCCGTGATGGTGCAGATCGGCAATGAACAGTTCGCCTACCTGGAAACCACCCTGTTGCTTTGCGTGGCCTACCTGATCCTGGTGGCCGTGACCGAGCGGCTGGGACGCTGGGCCGAGGCCCGCAGTTGCCGCTTCCTGGCGCGTTGAGCCGGGCAAGCAAGGAGACAAGACATGGACAAGACGATAAGCCCTGTTCCGGCCCGCGACCCGGCCTGCCTGGTCGAGGTGCGCAACATCAGCAAGAGCTATGGATCGGTGCAGGTGCTCAAGAACATCTCCATGGGCGTGCGCCGCTCCGAGGTGACCTGCATCATCGGCCCGTCGGGCTCGGGCAAGAGTACCCTGCTGCGTTCGCTGGCCTTTCTGGAAGAGTACGACAACGGCGAGGTGCTGATCGAGGGACAACTGCTGGGCTACGTGGACAAGCCGGACGGGCGCCGCGTCAAGGCGAGCCGCGCCGAGCTGAACCAGGTGCGCCGGCACGTGGGCATGGTGTTCCAGCAGTTCAATCTGTGGCCCCACATGACGGCGCTGGGCAACGTGGCCGAGGCGCTGCTGCGCGTCAAGCGCCTGCCTCGCGAACAGGCCCTGCAGAAGGCCCGTGACATGCTGGGCAAGGTCGGCCTGGCGGACAAGGTGGACTACTACCCGGTCAATCTGTCGGGCGGGCAGCAACAACGCGTGGCGATTGCGCGCGCATTGGCCATGGAACCGCATATCATGTTGTTTGACGAACCCACCTCGGCCCTGGACCCGGAGCTGGTGGGCGAAGTCCTGCAGGTCATGAAGGAGCTGGCCCGCGAAGGCATGACCATGGTGGTGGTCACCCATGAAATGGGCTTTGCGGCCCAGGTGGCGGATCGGGTGGTCTTCATCGACAAAGGCGAGATCGCCGTGACGGGCAGCCCCCGCGAGGTCTTCTCGCAGGCCACGCAGCCGCGCCTGAAGCAGTTCCTGCAGAATTACATCGAACGCAACGCTTTCTGGGACCGCACCTGTTCCACAGACGCCGGCCAGCCGCGGGCGGCGGTGGCCTAGGGTCCTTAACCGGAATTTTTCAAGGAAGAACCATGTTTGAGCATCTGAAGGCCTATGGCGGCGACCCGATTTTCCGTCTGGGCGAGGCATTTCACGCCGATCCGCGCGAGCGCAAGGTCAATCTGACGGTGGGCCTGTACTACGACGAGCAGGGCCGCCTGCCCTTGCTGGACGTGGCCCGCCGGGCCGAAGACCACTGGGCCGCCAAGGGCCTGCCGCGCGGCTACCTGCCCATCGAGGGACTGGCTTCGTACCGCGAGGCGGTGCAGAAGCTGGTGTTCGGCGCGGACAGCAAGGCGCTTGCCGAAGGCCGTGTCGCCACCATCCAGACCCTGGGCGGCACCGGCGCGCTCAAGGTGGGCGGGGACTTCCTGCACGATGCCTATCCGCACAGCGAGATGTGGATCAGCGATCCGGCCTGGGACAACCACCATGCCATCTTCCAGGGCGCGGGCATTCCCACCCACACCTACCGTTATTACGACGCGGCCACGCGCGGGCTGGACTTCGCCGGCCTGATGCAGGACATTGCCGCCTTGCCCGAGCGCAGCATCGTGCTGCTGCATCCCTGCTGCCACAACCCCACCGGCGCGGACCTGAGCGATGCGCAGTGGCTGGAGCTGATCCCCGTGCTGCAGGAGCGCAAGCTGATCCCCTTCCTGGACATGGCCTACCAGGGCTTCGGCCGCGGCCTGGACGAGGACGCCTTCGCCGTGCGCGCCATGGCGGATGCCGGCATGACCTTCCTGGTGGCCAACTCCTTCTCCAAGAACTTTTCCTATTACTCCGAGCGCTGCGGCGGCCTGTCCGTGGTCTGCCAGAGCGCCGAGGAAGCCGGCCGCGTGCTGGGCCAGCTCAAGGCCGTGGCCCGCCGCATCTACTCCAATCCGCCCTCGCACGGCGGCCAGGCCGTGGCCACGGTGCTGGCCGATCCGGCCCTGTTCGCGGTATGGAAGGCGGAAGTGGAGGCCATGCGCCCCCGCACCGCCCAGCTGCGCCAGCTGGTGCACGAGCGCCTGAAGGAAATCGCCCCGCAGTACGACAGCAGCTATTTCGTCAAGCAGCGCGGCATGTTCTGCTACACCGGCCTGAGCCTGCCCCAGCTGGAGGCGCTGCGACGCGACTACGGCGTGTACATCATCGACTCGGGCCGTATCAGCGTGCCCGGCCTGAACACGTCCAATGTCGATTACTTCGCCCAGTCCCTGGCCGCCGTGGTGGCCCAGGAAACCGCCCAGGCATAGGAGCTCCCATGACCACCGTCTCGCCGTCCCTGGACGACTCCCTGGAAATCCTGCGCGATGCCGATCGCATGGCGCCCTATATGCAGGACGCCAGCGGCGAGGCGGCGGACCAGCCGCCCGCGCAGGTCGCGCGTCCGCGCAATACCGAAGAAGTGGCCGCTTTCCTGCGCCATTGTCATGAGCAGGGTCGGCCAGTCTGCATCCAGGGCGGCCTGACGGGGCTGGCGGGCGGCGCCGTGCCCGGCCGGGGCGAGGCGGTGTTGACCCTGGAACGCATGAACCAGGTGCTGGATTTCGACCCGGTGGGCGGCACGGTGCGGGTGCAGGCCGGCATGGTGCTGCAGGCCTTGTGCGACTACGTGCAGGAGCGCGGCTGGTATTTCCCCATGGACCTGGGCGCGCGCGGTTCCTGCCAGATCGGCGGCAACGTGGCGACCAACGCCGGCGGCAACCGCGTCCTGCGCTATGGCACCATGCGCGAGCTGGTGCTGGGCCTGGAGGCGGTGCTGGCGGACGGCACCGTGCTGTCCATGCTCAACCGGGGGCTGAAGAACAACACCGGCCTGGACCTGAAGCACCTGTTCATCGGCACGGAAGGCACGCTGGGCGTCATCACCCAGGTGGTGCTGCGCCTGTTTCCCCTGCCGCAACGTCGCTACAGCGCCTTGCTGGCGCTGGAGGATTTTCCCAGCGTCGTGGCCCTGCTGCACAGGGCGCGCGGGGCGCTGGCGGAACTGTCCTCGTTCGAGGTGATGTGGCAGGATTACCTGCAGGCGGCCGCGCAGCGCCTGGACTGCCGCGCGCCCTTCGATGCAGTCCATCCCGTGTATGTGCTGCTGGAGATGGAGGGGCGGGACCGTCCCGAATCCGAAGCCTTGCTGGAGCAGTTCCTGGGCGAATGCCTGGAAGAGGGCGTGGCGGTGGACGCCATCCTGCCGCAAAGCCAGGAACAGGCCGCCCAGCTATGGCGCCTGCGCGACGCCATCGGGGAGATCCTCTCCGGCATGAAGCCCTACGTGGCCTTCGACGTGGGCATCCCGCTGGAGCATACCGACGCCTTCGTGCGCGACATCCGCCAGGCGCTGTCCGAGGCCTATCCCCAGGCGCGCCACCTGTTCTTCGGCCACCTGGGCGACGGTAATCTGCACCTGTCCACCGGACCGCATGCGCCCGACGATCTGCTGGCCGTGGAAGAAAAGGTGTACCAGGCCGTGCAGGCCGTGGGCGGCAGCATTTCCGCCGAGCATGGCATAGGCCGCATCAAGAAGCCCTTTCTGCACTACAGCCGCAACGCCGTCGAGCGCGACCGCATGCGCGCCATCCTGCAGTTGCTGGATCCGCAGCAGATCCTGAATCCGGGACGCGTGCTGGATCGCTAGGCCACTTGGCGCGAGGCCGTGTTCTTTACAGCTTTGCGCGCTTTCTTGAAGCGTTTCAGGTCGCTGACGGCGAAGAGCTGGCTGCGGCCTATGGCGCTGCTTGCCTGGAGGCGGCCGTCGTTGACGCAGCGGCGGAAGGTGGACATGGATATTTCCAGATATCCGCAGGCTTCTTCTGCAGTGAAATAGTCGCCGGACAGATGGCCGAACAGTTCGTCGTGGCTCAGGTCTTTTTCCTGGAACGCTTTCTTGGCAAGCAGGACGAAGAATTTCTGCCGTTCGGTTTCCGGCATCTGCTTCAGGTCCTGGAAGAGTTCTTCGGCGGTGATGGCATGTGGCATGGTGCTATCGTCCTGATCGTAGATATCGTTTGAGGTCAGCGTAGAAATTTTCGTGGGGCCCAATCAGGTAAAAATCGATGATGGGCGAGGCTCCAGATCCCGTGTCAGCGGACGAGCGGCAGTGGTACGCGATCAGGAGCTCTTGTTGCTGGAAGTAGAATTTGTAGACCCTGATGGCCAGCAGATCGCCGGCCTTGGCAGCGCCGATCCAGGGCTTGTCGCAAATGTCCTGCACGGCATCTTCGATGGCGAGCTGGAAAGGCTTACGAGCCTTTTTCACAAAACGACTGAACGGCGGCTTGTAGTTCGGCGTCACGGTTCCAGCTCCATGATAGAGATATTTTGACATTTTTTCAACCCATAAATGAATTGAAAAAATGTCGTCGAGTGTCTATCTATCATTTTGCCCGTCGGCGTTCATGAAACGGTCTTCAGGCAGGAGCTTTGGATCCAGCCCGATCTATTCGGGCGTGGCTGCGGCGGTCGGGTTCAGCGCCCGCGCCAGCATGTCCTGGTTCAGGCGCTCCTGCTGGCGTCCCCGGTTGAGCAGCCAGCGGTGGAATTCGCGGCTTTGCAGGGATTCGAAGACGCCTGCACGCCAGGTCAGTACATAGGGCCAGGGCAGGGGCAGGGAAAGCGAGAAGGGCAGCACGAGCTGCCCGGTGCGCAGTTCGCGCTCGATCATGGAGCATTGCGCCAGCACGAAGCCCTGGCCGGCCACGGCGGAGTCTATGGCCATGTGGGACAGGGAAAAGATCCGGAAACGGTCCAGCGGCGCGTCGCCGCTGTCCACGCCGGCCGCCTCGAACCACTCGCGCCAGGAGGGCGGAGAGGTGAAGCGCGGCTGCCAGTCCGAGGACAGCAGGGGGTAGGCCAGCAGGTCGCGCGGCTGGCGCAGGGCCGGCTTGCCCTGGAGCAGGGCGGGGCTGCAGGCCGGAACCACGCGGTCCGTGTATAGCTGCGCCGAACCATTGGGGCGCGCCCCGGCCTGACCGTAGGTGATGCGGAAATCGATGCGCTCGGCCTCCAGGTCCGGCTCGGCGTGGCTGCCTTTCAGGTGCAGGGTCAGGCCGGGGTCGTGCTGCTCCTGCCAGTCGAAGGCGAGCGGCGCCACCCAGGTCTTGAGCAGGGACGGCACGGCGCTGATGGACAGCAGGCTGGTGTTGCGCGAACGCTCCATTTCCTGCTGCCCTTCGCGCAACAGCTCGAAAGCCTGCGAGCAGATGTCGTGGAAGCGGCTGCCGGCGGCGGTCAGGCGCAGGCGCTTGCCTTCCTTGTAGGTCAGGCTGCAGCCCAGGCTCTCTTCCAGCAGTCGCAATTGCTGGCTGATGGCGCCGGGAGTGATCTGCAGGCGGCGGGCGGCCTCGTTCAGGCTCTGGCTGTGGCCCAGGGTTTCAAATACCTGCAGGGCGCGCAGGGGGGCAGTTTGTCCATGGCGGCAGAGGTCCGTGACAGGCGGAGCAGGAGAAGGGTTTCAGGTTTAGAAATTCTAAACAATAAGCGAATTGGCCTGTGTCTGGTTGAGGCTATCATGAAGTCGTCACAAGGAGCATGCCGTGCCGAGCATGCCGTTCATCCTGAATCGGGGGTAGAAAATCATGTTTGTACGCAATGCCTGGTATGTGGGAGCCCTGGCCAAGGACGTGGGCCGCGCGCTGTGTCCGGTGCGCATGCTCAGCGAGAACCTGGTGCTGTATCGCCGCGAGGACGGCCAGGTCGTCGCCCTGGAGGACTCCTGTCCCCATCGTCGCCTGCCCCTGTCCAAGGGCCGCCTGATCGGCGACCAGGTCGAGTGCGGCTATCACGGCCTGACCTTCGATTGCAGCGGCGCCTGTACCAAGGCGCCCGGCACGGCACAGATTCCCAAGAGCGCCGTGGTGCGCAGCTACCCCTGTGCCGAACGCTACGGCATGGTCTGGGTCTGGATGGGGGACGCCGCCCTGGCAGACGAATCCAAGCTGATCGAGATTGCCGAGTGGGACGATCCCGAGTGGGGCGTGAACAGCGGCGACGCCATGGAGCTGAATTGCAACTACCTGTATGTCACGGACAATCTGCTCGATCCTTCGCATGTGTCCTGGGTGCACCAGACCTCCTTCGGCAGCCCCGACATCATCGGCCTGCCGCTGGAAGTCAAGGTGCAGGACAGCGGCGTGACGGTGTCGCGCTGGTCCAGGAACGTGGAGGTGGCCCCCTTCTACAAGCAGTTCGTGAAATTCGCCGGCAACTGCGACCGCAAGCAGCAGTACGAAGTGCGCTTCCCTTCCCAGGCCGTCATCCGCGCGGTCTTTCTGCCGGCGGGCGCGGCTACCGAAGATTCCCCGCAGTTCCACCCCGCCGTGTTCCTGATGGACTCGTACAACTTCCTCACGCCGGTGGACGAGGAGCGCACACGCTACTTCTGGTTCCAGCTCCGCAATTTCAGCCCCAACGACGAAGAGATCTCCAAGGTGTTCAATGAAGACGTGCGGCACGCCTTCATGGAAGACAAGGTCGTACTGGAGGAGGTGCACAAGGGGCTGAAGGAGCGTCCCGCCGCCCTGGATCTGCCCATCGATTCCGGCCCCATGCGTTTTCGTCGCAAGATCAGTCAGTTGATCGAGGCCGAGCAGGCCCCGGCCCCGGTCGAGGCCTGAGCAGGAGACGTCCATGGCAGAACCTGTCGCCACTTCGGCCTCGGCGGGCCCCGCCGCAAGCCGGCGCTTTCGCCAGTACCGTGTGCTGGAGCGCCGCGCGGAAAGCGCGGTGATCACCTCCTTCGTGCTGGAACCGGCCGATGGAGAGCCTGTGCCGGTCTACCGGCCGGGGCAGTACCTGGTGTTCCGCTTCGATATCGACGGCCAGTCCGTGCTGCGCAATTACAGCGTGTCGGGTGATCCTGATCATCCGGGCCGTCTGCGCATTTCCGTCAAGCACGAGAAAGCCCCGGCGGGCCAGAGCGTGCCGGACGGGCAGGGGTCGTCCTTCCTGCACCTGCGCGTGCAGGAAGGCGACATCCTGAGCGCGGCCGGTCCCATGGGGGACTTTGTGCTGGACGAGGACAGCGAGCGGCCCGTGGTGTTGATGAGCGGCGGCGTGGGCCTGACTCCCATGCTGGCCATGCTGCACCGCCTGGTGGGCCGCAGCCAGCGGCGCGTCCATTTCATCCACGCCTGCGAGAACGGCGCGGTGCACGCTTTTGGCGATGAGGTCCTGGAACTGGCGTCCCGGCGGCATGGCGTGCAGGCCTATTTCTGCTACCGCAACCCCGATGCGGACGATGTGCAGCGCGCCCGCCACCATGTCAGCGGCCTGATCACGCGTGAACAATTGCAATCCTGGCTGCCCCTGGACGATTACGAGTTCTACCTGTGCGGGCCCAGCGGCTTCATGCAGGCCAACTATCGCCTGCTGCGCAGCCTGGGCGTGGCCCGTGAACGCATCCATTACGAATTCTTCGGGCCGGCCACCGTGCTGGAGGAAACGTTGGCGCAGGCCAGGGATGCGGCCCCGGACGCTGCCGCTGCGCCTGCCTGCCTTCCCGCCGTCGAGCCCGTCGCTGTTGATTCCGCCGTCTCGATGCAGACCGTGACTTTCCTGCCCGACGGCCGCCAGGCGAACTGGCACGACGATTGCGAATCCTTGCTGGTCCTGGCCGAAGAATCGGGCCTGAGCCCGGACTTCAATTGCCGGGCCGGCCTGTGCAACACCTGCATGTGCACCCTGGTGTCCGGCGAGGTCGATTATTTCGAAGAACCGCTGGACGACGTGCCCGCCGGCAAAGTCCTGTTGTGCTGCTCCCGCCCCAAAGGCGCCGTGGTCGTGGACCTGGCCTGAGAATTTTCCGATTGCTTGTTGAGGTTTGCCCCGTCCTGATGGACGGGGTTTTTTTTTGGGGCTCGCCTTTTACATGCGTCCCGTGAATTTGTACCGATCCCCCGGATGCCACAGGCGCGCGTGCGTGGTGAACTGGTCGCTGGAAGAAGTGCTGCGGTCCATCACCAGGCAGGGCTGGTGTTCAGCCATGTGCAGGGCCTGGGCGATGGCCGGCGGCGGCACCTGGACCTCGATCGTATAGAAGCCCTTGGGCAGCGGGGCCACGCGCACCAGGTATTCGTTGGGCGTGATCCGGCTCCAGTCCTGCTCCATGTAGTCGGGCGCCATGCGCGCGTCCACGATGCGGTCCTCGTACTGGATGGGCAGGCCGTTCTCCGCATGCACGATGATGGAGTGGAACAGCGGCGTGTCCACCGGAATGCCGTACTGTCGCGCCTGCGCGCGCGTGGCCTGCAGGCGCTCGATGCTCAGCACCTGGCTGGTGTGCTCGTGGCCGCGTTCGCGTATGTCCTGGGCGATGCTGCGGATCTCGATCAGCGTGGACTGGAACTTGGGCTGCGCCACATAGGTGCCGGAACCCTTGATGCGCACCAGCAACTCGTCATTGGTCAGCTCGCGCAGCGCCCGGTTCACCGTCATGCGCGAGACGCCGAACTGTTCGCACAAGGCCAGCTCGGTGGGAATCAGGTCGCCTTCGCGCCATTCGCCGTTCTGGATTTTTTCCAGAACGAAGGTCTTGATCTGCAGATAGGCGGGCGCGGCCGCTTCCTTGGCCGAGGGTGTCGTCGGGGCGTTCATTGTTGCACTTTCCTTATGTGGTCATGCAGCGTTTGGAACCTGTTCAGGGTCTTAGGGCTTTCCATGATATGTATAGACAATTAGAAGAAATGCCTATACATTGACCGTGAGCTTACAAGAAAACCGTTGTTTTGTCGGCGCTCTGCGAGGCGTCGCCAGTTTTGCCCCATTCAGACACCCAACGCGTTCAGAGAGACACCGAGATGGAGGAGAGCACCATGCCGAAAGATAACGCCGCCGCGCCCAGCGGGGACCCCCGTTTTGACGCCAGCCGGGAGATCCACGCGCCCACCGGGACGCAGCGCAGCTGCAAGAACTGGGTGGCGGAAGCGGCCTATCGCATGATCCAGAACAACCTGGACCCGGCCGTGGCGGAAAATCCGCAGCATCTGGTCGTGTACGGCGGGATAGGGCGAGCTGCGCGCAACTGGGATTGCTATGACCAGATCCTGGCCAGCCTGCGCGAACTGGAAGAGGACGAGACCCTGTTGATCCAGTCCGGTAAGCCCGTGGGCGTGTTCCGCACGCACAGCGATGCGCCGCGCGTGCTGCTGGCCAACTCCAACCTGGTGCCCAAATGGGCCACCTGGGAAAAATTCAATGAACTGGACCAGGCGGGCCTGTTCATGTACGGCCAGATGACCGCTGGCAGCTGGATCTACATCGGCAGCCAGGGCATCGTGCAGGGGACCTACGAGACCTTTGCCGAAGCCGGCCGCCAGCATTACGGCGGGTCGCTGGCAGGGCGCTGGATCCTGACCGCGGGCCTGGGCGGCATGGGCGGCGCCCAGCCGCTGGCCGCCACCTTTGCGAGCGCCGTATCGCTGAACATCGAATGCAAGCAGAGCAGCATAGACTTCCGCCTGAAGACCCGTTATCTGGACAAGCAGGCGCGCGACCTGGACCATGCCCTGGAACTGATCCGCCAGCACACCGCCGCCAAGGAAGCGGTGTCCATCGGCCTGCTGGGCAATGCGGCCGACATCCTGCCCGAGCTGGTGCGGCGCGCCCAGGCGGGCGGCCTGCGCCCCGACCTGGTCACCGACCAGACCTCGGCCCACGATCTGGTCCATGGCTACCTGCCCTCGGGCTGGACGGTGGAACAGTGGCTGGCCGCCCAGGCCGACGTCACTCAGCATGCGCGCCTGCAGCGCGAGGCGGCGCGTTCCTGCGCCGTGCACGTGAAAGCCATGCTGGCATTCCAGGAAATGGGGATTCCGGTGGTGGACTATGGCAACAACATCTGTCAGGTCGCCAAGGACGAAGGCGTGGAGAACGCCTTCGATTTTCCCGGCTTCGTGCCCGCCTATATCCGTCCGCTGTTCTGCGAAGGCAAGGGCCCGTTCCGCTGGGTGGCCCTGTCCGGGGATCCGGAGGACATCTACAAGACGGACCGCAAGATCAAGGAGCTGTTCCCCGACAACCGGCACGTGCATCGCTGGCTGGACATGGCGCAGGAGCGCATCGCCTTCCAGGGCCTGCCCTCGCGCATCTGCTGGCTGGGCCTGGGCGAGCGCCATCGCGCCGGCCTGGCCTTCAATGAAATGGTGCGCAACGGCGAACTGAAAGCCCCTATCGTGATCGGACGCGATCATCTGGACACGGGGTCGGTGGCCAGCCCCAACCGCGAGACCGAGGGCATGCGCGACGGCACGGACGCCGTCTCCGACTGGCCCCTGCTCAATGCCTTGCTGAACACGGCGGGCGGCGCCAGCTGGGTGTCGCTGCACCATGGGGGCGGCGTGGGCATGGGCTACAGCCAGCACGCCGGCATGGTCATCTTGGCCGACGGCAGCGAGCAGGCCGCCGCGCGTCTGGAGCGCGTGCTGATCAACGACTGCGGCAGCGGCGTGATGCGCCATGCCGACGCCGGCTACGATCTGGCCATCAAGACCGCCAAGGATTTCGGGCTGAAGCTGCCCATGATCAAATAAGAACAAAGGACAGGATGCATTATGAGCAACACCATCGAGATCTCCCCCGGCGCGCTGACCCTGGAGCAACTGCGCCGCATCTGGCAGGACCAGGTCGCGCTGAGCCTGCCCGGCAGCGCCATCCAGGCCATGGACGCGGCTCCGGCCATCGTGCAGAAGATCATCCGTGAAGGCAATCCGGCCTACGGCATCAATACGGGTTTCGGCAAGCTGGCACAAAAGCGCATTCCCGATGAAGACCTGGAGCAACTGCAGAAAAACCTCATCCTGTCGCACTCCGTGGGCGTGGGCGAGCCGGTGGCCGACTCGGTCGCCCGCCTGATCCTCGCGCTGAAGATCGGCAGCCTGGCGCGCGGCTTTTCCGGCATACGTTCCGAGGTGGTCACGACCTTGCTGGACATCCTGAACGCCGGCATCGTGCCCTTCATCCCGTCCAAGGGCTCGGTGGGCGCTTCGGGCGATCTGGCGCCTCTGGCGCACATGACGCTGACCCTGATCGGGCAGGGCCGGGCGCGCTACCAGGGCGAGTGGATGGACGCGGGCCAGGCGCTCAAGCGCGCGGGCATCACGCCCATCGTGCTGGCGGCCAAGGAGGGGCTGGCGTTGATCAACGGCACCCAGGTGTCCACGGCACTGGCGCTCAACGGCCTGTTCCGCGCCCATACCCTGTTCCGCAACGCCATCCTGGCCGGCGCGCTGAGCGTGGACGCCGCCAAGGGCAGCGACGCGCCATTCGATGCGCGCATCCATGAGGTGCGCGGCCAGCCTGGACAGATCTATGCGGCGCGCTTGTACCGGGAACTGCTGGCCGGCAGCCGGATCCGGCAGTCGCACGTGGACAACGACAACAAGGTGCAGGATCCGTACAGCCTGCGCTGCCAGCCTCAGGTCATGGGCGCGGTGCAGGATCTGATCGAGCAGGCGGAGCGCACCTTGCTGACCGAAGCCAATGCCGTCACGGACAATCCGCTGGTGTTCCCAGGCAAGGACGGCCAGCCGGACCAGGTCATTTCAGGCGGCAATTTCCATGCCGAGCCGGTGGCTTTCGCCGCCGATACGCTGGCCCTGGCCATCGCCGAGATCGGCGCGCTGGCCGAGCGGCGCGTGGCCCTGCTGATCGACGCCAGCATTTCCGGCCTGCCGCCGTTTCTGGTGCCGTCCGCGGGCCTGAATTCGGGCTTCATGATCGCCCATGTCACGGCTGCGGCGCTGGCTTCGGAAAACAAGTCGCTGGCGCATCCGGCCAGCGTGGACAGCCTGCCGACCTCCGCCAACCAGGAGGACCATGTCAGCATGGCGACCTTTGCGGCCCGCCGCCTGGAGGACATGGCGCAGAACACCGCCGCCATCGTCGCCATCGAGCTGCTGTGCGCAGCCCAGGGCATCGATTTCCATGCCCCGCTGAACACGTCGGCCCGCCTGCAGAAAGTCCAGGACGCCATCCGCGCCGCCGCGCCGTTCTATGACCAGGACCGTTACCTGGCCCCGGACATCGAGGCGCTCAAGGCTCTGGTGCTGGACGACAGCCTGGCCAATACGGCGGCTGATCTTTTTTGATTACCTGAGCGGCAGGTAAAAAGCCGATGCGGAAAATTCCGCATCGGCTTTTTTTTATTTTCAGGGGTCATGGGCATTTGTACGCATGGACCAATCCGGTATTCGAGCTGGTCGCCGAAGATGGGGTCGGGCATGCTGTGAAGAGCTCCGGTACTGCTGCCGGAGTTTCTCGTCCACGCTACAGGAGCGCTCTGTGCTCTGTATTGGTATCGCCTTGCTTGACCTCGCCGTGAATGGCAAGGCGTGCTCGAAAGCGCGTGGTCAGGGTGTTTTCAGGAGCCTGATGTGTCCGTCCATGATGCTGCCTATCGTCAGATCTTCAGCCATGTGCTGGTTCTGGAGTCTTTGCTGGAAACGGTGGTTTCGGCAGAGCTGGCGTCCTTGCTGGACACGGCTGGCGGCCAATTATTGCCAAGCTCTTACTTCGCGCGTGGCGGACGCAGTCGCAATGCAGACCTGGTATGGAGATTGCGACGGCGGGATAGCCGGGAACAGTACATATTGCTGAGCCTGGAGCACCAGTCCACGGTGGACCCTCTGATGGCTTTGCGCATGACGACATATACATCTCTTTTGCTGGAGAACCTGGCCAGGCGAGAGCGTTTGGTTGCGGGGCGCCTGCCCTTGGTGTTGCCGATTGCCATCTACAGCGGGACGCGGCGCTGGGCGGCGTCAACACGCCTGGAAGATCTTTTCATGCCGACGCCTCTGTTGTTGAAACGCTACCAACCCAGGCAGGAATATTTGCTGATTGAGCAAAAACAGCAGCTTATGAACGGCTCCTTGCCGACGGATAGCCTGCTTGGCCTGATATTCCGCCTGCATCACCATCAGAGTCTGGACGAGTTGCGCGAGCTTGTTCAGACTCTGAATCATCGTCTGTCGGGAGAGGCGGCGGAAGGATTGCGCCGCACCTTGCTGGAATGGGTCATGCACGGTTTGCTGCCCGAGCGGCTGCCCTGTGTTCCATTACCTGCCTTGAATCACTTTTCGGAGATATCCACCATGTTGGATGACAGTCCACCTAACTGGACCGAACAATGGATGGCTCAGGGCCAGCAGGCCTTGCTACGCCATCAAATGGAACATCGTTTTGGCCCTCTCGCTCCTCATTTGCAGGAACTGTTGGGCCAAGGGTCTGAAGCGGATGTTCGAGCCTGGAGCCTGAACCTGCTGACGGCCGACAACGTGCAGCAAGTCTTTGCATCGGGGTCCGCCCAATATTGAGG
The DNA here is from genome assembly GCF_965112015.1 of Alcaligenes sp. Marseille-Q7550. NCBI lineage: Bacteria > Pseudomonadati > Pseudomonadota > Betaproteobacteria > Burkholderiales > Alcaligenaceae > Alcaligenes > Alcaligenes sp. Marseille-Q7550. The sequence continues at coordinate 1,344,825 of NZ_CBCOPU010000002.1, read as the reverse complement.
TCGCCGCTGCTGCGGCCTATCTCAAACAGGACTCTCGTAGAAAAGAAACGTGGCAACAGCTCTTGTCCAGGCTGTGGTCATGCTGCGTTCAGCGGGAATCCTTTGACAGTGTATTCAGCGCCAATTCCAGGCAGCGTTCCAGCACGGGCGCCAACCTGTCGGCGCGTGCCGGATCGTAGGCGTAGGGCGGGGCCTCGTCCATGTAGTTGATCTGCGCCAGCTCCAGCTGCACCGCGTGTATGTCCTGGTCGGGCCGGCCGTAGTGGCGGGTGATGTAGCCGCCCTTGAAGCGGCCGTTCGCCACGGCGCTGTAGCCCGCCCGGGCGGCTTCGTCGGCCAGGGCCTGGGCCAGGCCGGGCAGGGCGCTGTCCTCGTCGGCCGTCCCGAAGTTGAAATCCGGCAGGCGGCCTTCGAACAGGCGCGGCACCACGGAGCGGATGGAGTGCGCTTCCCAGAGCAGCACGCGTTCGTGACGGCCGCGCAGGCGCTGCAGCTCGCCCTGCAGGGCGTCGTGGTAGGGCCGCCAGTACAGGTCGCGGCGGCGCTGCTTCTCGGCGTCGTCCGGTTCGCGACCTGGCAGGTACAGGGGGTCTTCGTCGAAGGTGTCCAGGGGCAGCAGGCCGGTGGTGTTCTTGCCGGGGTACAGGTTCCGGTCGTCGGGCGGACGGTTCAGATCGATCACGTAGCGCGAATGCGAGGGCGTCAGGATGGAAGCGCCCATGCGGCGTGCGAAGGCGTACAGGCGGTCCAGGTGCCAGTCGGTGTCGTCCAGGCGCAGGGCGGTGTCGCGGTGCATGCCGGCCAGGAGGTCCTCGGGAATGGTCGTGCCCAGGTGGGGAATGGAGATCAGCAGCGGGGCGGCGCCCGTTTGCAAGGTATAGACGGTCATGATGGAACCTCGACAGGTGCTCAGGCGTGGCGCAACAGCGTCGCCATGGCGCGTTGATAGGCGGCGAAAGCGGCTTTTTCGCGGGGGTGGCGGCCGTTCAGCACGCAGGCCGCGCCGCTGACGAAGACATCGCGGATCGGGCTGGAGTGCGCCCGCTCGGCGAAGACCAGGGCGGAGAGCCAGTGCCGGCTGTCCAGTCCCGCCAGGACGGGGTGCTCCAGGTCTATCACCATCAGGCCGGCTTGACGGCCGGCTTTCAGTTCCCCTGACTCACGCCCCGAAGCCTGGGCCCCGCCGCGCGTCGCCGCGTCGAAAAGCCGGTCAGCAACAAAAGGCTGCGCGTCTGAGCTCAGCACATTGCGCTGGCGCAGCAGCAGGCGCTGGCCGTACTCCAGCAAGCGCAGTTCGGCACGCCAATCCACGCAGATATGGCTGTCCGAGCCCACGCCGATGCGTCCGCCTTCGGCCAGGAACGGCGCGGCGGGGAACAGTCCGTCCCCCAGGTTGGCTTCGGTGCTCAGGCACAGGCGGGCCACGGCGCTGCTGCGGGCGATGCGCCGGCGCTCCTGTTCGTCGACGTGGGTCGCATGCACCAGACACCAGCGCTCGTCGACCTCGAAGTTGTCGTGCAGGTAGGCGACGGGCCCGCAGCCATGGCGGTCCTGGCAAGCCTGCACTTCGGCGGTCTGCTCAGCAATGTGGATGTGGATGGGGCCGGCTTGGGGCAGTCCGCGCAGCAAGGTATCCAGCGATTCCACCGTGACCGCGCGCAGGGAGTGGGGCGCTACGCCATAGCGCCGGTTCAGGCCGGCGGGATGGCTGCTTTGCAGGGATTCCAGCAGGTGCAGCAATTGGGCCGGACTGTTCAGGAAGCGCTTCTGATCGTCGCGCGGCGCTGCCGCGCCGAAGTTGCTGTACTGGTACAGCACGGGCAGCAGGGTCACGGCCAGACCGCTGCTGCGCGCCGCCTCCAGCACGCCTTGCGCCAGTTCGGTGACAGGACTGTAGGGCCGGCCGTCGCGCTGGTGATGCAGGTAGTGGAACTCGCAGACGCTGGTGTAGCCGGACTTGAGCATCTGGATGTACAGCCATTCGGCGATGGCGCGCAGTTGGTCCGGCTCCAGGCGCGCTGCGAAGCGGTACATCAGGTCGCGCCAGCTCCAGAAGCTGTCCTGGCCCTGGCTGCGGAATTCGGTCAGGCCCGCCATGGCGCTCTGGAATGCGTGGGAATGCAGATTGGGCATGCCGGGCAGAACCGCGCCTTGCGCCGCATGGACCCGGCCGGCGGCGCGTATGTCCTGGGAGCTGGCCTGCGGGATCAGGCTGGTCAACGTGCCCTGCTGGTCCCAGCGCAGCAGGACATTGGCCTGCCACCGGCCGTCTATGCGCGCCCAAGGGGCCAGCAGGGCGTCGTGATGTTGCGGCAAAGTCATGCGGCCCCCTTGCGCAGGTCGCGGCTGATGCGGCCATGGCGCACCACCAGCGCGCAGCGCGGCAGGCCCAGCCAGTACACCAGTTCGGCCAGGGAGTCCACGTCCCAGGCCACGAAATCGGCGCGTGCGCCGGGCTTCAGTTCGCCGGTGATGTCCGGATCGCCCAGGGCGCGGGCGGCGTGGCGGGTGACGCCCGCCAGGGCTTCGGGTACGGTCAGGCGGAACAGCGTGCTGGCCATGTTCAGCACCAGCAGCAGCGAAGCGCAGGGCGAGGTGCCCGGATTGCTGTCCGTGGACAAGGCCATGGGCACGCCGTGCCGGCGCAGCAGCTCGACGGGGGGCAACTGCCGCTCGCGCAGGAAATAGAATGCGCCGGGCAGCAGCACGGCCACGGTGCCCGCCTGCTTCATGGCCAGCACGCCGGCTTCGTCCAGGTACTCCAGGTGATCGGTGGACAGGGCGCGATAGCGGCTGGCCAGCACGCTGCCGCCCAGGTTCGACAATTGCTCGGCGTGCATCTTGACCGGCAGGCCCAGGGTCCGCGCTGCCTGGAAGACGCGTTCGGACTGGGCCAGGTCGAAGGCGATGCGCTCGCAAAATACATCCACGGCGTCGATCAGGCCTTCGGCCGCCAGGGCCGGCATCATGTCTTCGCACACCAGGTTCAGATAGTCGTCGGGACGGCCCGCGTATTCGGGCGGCAGGGCGTGGGCGCCCAGGAACGTGGTGCGCACCGTCACCGGACGCAATTCGCCCAGCCGGCGCGCCACCCGCAGCATCTTGCGCTCGCTCTCCAGGTCCAGGCCATAGCCCGACTTGATTTCGATGGCGGTGACGCCTTCGTCCAGCAGGGCGTCCAGGCGGCGCAGCGATTGCGTCAGCAGTGTTTCTTCGTCCAGCGCGCGCGTGGCGCGCACGGAGGATACGATGCCGCCGCCCTGGCGGGCGATCTCCTCGTAGGAGGCCCCGGCCAGCCGCAGCGCGAATTCTTCCGCCCGGTTGCCGCCATAGACAAGATGGGTATGGCAATCGATCAGGCCCGGCGTGACCCAGCGCCCGCCCAGCTCATGCTCCTGGTCGGGCCGGCTCCACTGGACCGGCAAGTGCGCGCGCGGTCCCAGCCAGGCAATGCGCCCGTCCTGCTCGACCAGGCAGGCGTCCTCGACGGCATGCGCGGGATCGGCGCCAGGCGCCAGGCGCAGATTGGTCCAAAGCGTGTAGCTCATGAGTCGTCAATCCTTGGAAGAGGCGATGAATGCATGCACCAGGACGCCCTGCTGGCCGACGGCCCGCCATTGCAGGCTGGCGCCCTGCGGGCAGGCCATGGCCAGGGCCTGCCCGGCGGCCAGCGGCCAGGCCTGGCCGTCCAGGCTGGCGTGATAGGCGCCCTGCGCGACGTACAGCAGATGAAAGCCCGCGTTCAGGGCGGCCGGCGCGGCGAGGCCGCGCCAGGCCTGCAACCCACCCTGGGCGCGCCCGCGGCGCAGCATCAGGTTGAAGTCCCGGGTAGGCCCGTGGGGCAGGGCGCTGGCGACGGCCGCCTCGCCCGCGAAGGCATGGGGCTCGAACGGCCGCAGCACATGGGTGCTGCCGCGCTCCTTGTCCGTCAGGGGCATGCTGGCACCCTCGATCAGCATGATGTGCCTGTCCACTCCCGGAAAACGTGAAAAGTCGCCCGGCTGTGCAACCCGGGCGATGCTGATGCGCCAGTCGAAATCCTCGAAGCCGGCGCAAGGCGGATGGCAGAGGAGTTCGCGGGTGGCGCCGCCGCCGTTCTTCCAGGCTTGTTCGGGCAGGCTGTCCGCTTCCAGCACGCTCACGCGGCAGGCGGGAGGGGAGAGGCTCATGGCGGGCGGGCTCCTTGTCGCAATAATTGTATATACAATACCCTCAATCCTGCCTCGGCCACAATCGCAGGCGGGCGCCAGGAGCCTGTTTTCAGGGTAAATCCCGAGGCTGGAGCCGCATGGCTCTTGCGTTGGCGGCGGCTTGGTGGCAAGGTAGAGCAAGCACGCTAATAATGACCATGGCAGGCAGCCTTGCTCCGGCCGCGCGGATCCGTCCGCCCTTGCCGGCTGCCATTCCCCTCCCGCCAACCCGGCCCGGTCCGGGCTGACGCCAGGATGTGAACAGCATCTGCACCCGCAGCGATACCATTGCCTGCATCGCGCCAGCCAGCCATCCCTGCGGTCCAGGAGACGCGTCAAAATGTTGCAAATTAGCGCCGCGTTGCGCCAAATGGTGCAGGATGACGGCCCGGCCGCGCATCCTGCGGTAATCTACAAACCTAAAGTTTGTATGTGAAGTTTCAATTGTTCTTATTCAGGACTGTTCCGCATCATGGATTCCCTATCCCAGCCTTTTACCTTTTCCCAACGCGCCCAGAAACTGACCGGCTCCGCGATTCGTGAAATTCTCAAGGTCACCTCGCGCCCCGAGATCATCTCTTTTGCGGGTGGTCTGCCTACGCCGGTCGGCTTTCCCGTCGAGGAAATTCATCGCGCGTTCGACAAGGTGCTGAGCGAGCAGGGACGGGTTGCGCTGCAGTACGCCACCACGGAAGGGCACCTGCCGCTGCGCCAGTGGCTGGCCGACCAGATGACGGCCGAAGGCGATACCGTCAGCCCGGACGAGGTCCTGCTGGTGAACGGCTCGCAGCAGGCGCTGGACATGCTGGGCAAGCTGTTCATCGACGAAGGCAGCAAGGTGCTGGTCGAATCCCCCACTTACCTGGGCGCCCTGCAGGCCTTCTCGTTGTATGAACCGTCCTACACCGCCATTCCCACGGACGAGCAGGGCATGCTGCCCGAATACGTATCTTCGCCCGAGGCCGCCGGCGCGCGCCTGCTGTATGCGCTGCCCAACTTCCAGAACCCGACCGGCCTGCGCCTGCCTCTGGAGCGCCGCCAGGAGCTGGTCGAGCGCTGCGCGGCCGCCCGCATCCCTATCGTCGAGGACGACCCCTACGGCGAGCTGCGCTACGCCGGCGAGCGTCTGCCCAGCCTGCTGGCCCTGGGCCGCAAGGCAGGCGCCACGGTGGTGCGCCTGGGCACGTTCTCCAAGGTGCTGGCGCCCGGCCTGCGCCTGGGCTACATCGTCGCCCCGCGCAAGATCATCGATAAACTGGTGCAGATCAAGCAGGCGACCGACCTGCATACTTCCACGCTGACGCAGATGGCTGTCTACGAGGCCGTGCGCACCGGCTTTCTGGACCAGCACCTGCCCACGGTGCGCGACCTGTACCAGAAGCAGTGCAGCTACATGCTGGACGCCATGGCGCAGCATTTCCCCGCCAGCGCCAAGTGGACCCGTCCCGAGGGCGGCATGTTCATCTGGGTGACCCTGCCCGAACACATCGATGCCACCGTGCTGCTGCAGAAAGCCATCGAGAATCTGGTGGCCTTCGTTCCCGGCGAACCCTTCTACGCCGGTGCCGACGTCAAGCGCAACACGCTGCGCCTGAGTTTCGCCACGGTGCCGGAGGAAAAAATTCGCGAGGGCATCGCCATCTTGGGTAAACTCATCAAAGAAGCCTGATCGCCGCGCCATGCACCGGCGCCATTCGCCCCGCGTCTGGTCCGATGCCCTTGGCGCGCCTGTCAGCGCCGTCGTCCGCCGGGGACGGCCCTGCTTTCCCCGGTCTGTAGTCCGAATCCATGGCATACCCTCCCAGCGGAGGGTATGCCTGTTTTCAGCCCGCGGCCATGCGCCGCGGATCCAGGTTTTGCCGTCATGACATCTCCACCCGCTTCCGATACCTCCCGGCGTCCCGATCTTTCCGACATGCGCCCCGCGGACGACTGGGTCGCGCGCCATCTGCCCGCGTCCTGGGGCCCATATGCGCGCCTGTGCCGGCTGGACAGGCCGGTGGGCACCTGGCTGACCCTGCTGCCGGCCATCGCCGCCCTGGTGCAGGCGGCCGACGGCCTGCCCACGCTCTGGCGCCTGGTGGTGTTCTCCCTGGGAGCCCTGCTGATGCGCGGCATAGGCTGCTGCTTCAACGACATGGCCGACCGCAATTTCGATCACCAGGTCGAGCGCACGCGCTTCCGGCCCCTGACCAGCGGCCAGATCACCATGCGCCAGGCCGTCATCTTCGTGCTGGCCCAGATCGCGGTCTGCGCCTTGCTGCTGCTGGCCATCAATGAATACAGTCGCTGGCTGGCGCTGGCGCTGTTCCCCATCGTCATGATCTACCCCTTGTGCAAGCGCTTCACGTACTGGCCGCAGGTGGTGCTGGGCATCTGCTTCAACTGGGGCATGCTGATGGCCTGGTCCGACACGCAGAATGTCGTGCCGGTCGGCGCCGTGCTGATGTGGGTGGGCGCCATCCTCTGGCAGGTGGGCTACGACTCCATCTACGCCTACATCGACGTGGCGGACGACACCAAGCTGGGCCTGCACTCCACGGCGCTGCGTTTTCGCGAGGCCGGCAAGGCCTGGATCAGCGGCTTCTACATCGCCGGCATGGGGTGCTGGCTGGCGGGCGGCTACCTGCTGAACGAGCGCGTCCTGTACTACGTGGTCATGGCGGTCATCGCCGCGCACCTGAGCTGGCAGATGCGGCACTTCGACGTGCGCTATCCCGAACGGGGCCTGCGCCTGTTCCGGGCCAACATCTGGGTGGGCGTGTTGCTGGTCGTGGCGGCCCTGGCCGGCACCGTAAGCCTGGCCTGATGCGGATTTCTCCAATTTCAATAATGCTATAAAAAAGGTTTGAGGAATGGCTACTCCACTCGAGATCGTTGCAACGGCGTTGTTCGCCATCGCAATCATCCACACCTTCTCCGTCCCCTTCTTCGCGCGCCTGGCCAACAAGGGAGGCAGTCACGCCGGGCTCTGGCACATGCTCTCCGAGGTCGAGGCCGTCTTTGGCGTCTGGGCCTGTGTGCTGGTGGCCTACATGGCGGTGTTCATCGACCTGGATTCGGCCATCCAGTACCTGGAAGGGCGCAACTTCACCGAGCCCATGTTCGTGTTCGCCATCATGGTGGTCGCCGCCAGCCGCCCCATCCTGGAGCTGGTCAACAAGACCGTGGCCCTGCTGGCGCGCGCCCTGCCCATGCCGGACAAGGTATCCATGTACCTGATCACCATGTCCGTGGTGCCGCTTTCGGGCTCCTTGATCACCGAGCCGGCCGCCATGACGCTGGCCGCGCTGCTGCTGCGCAAGGCCTATTTCCGCCACCAGGGCCACGCCGGCTTCAAGTACCTGACGGTGGGCGTGCTGTTCGTGAACATTTCGATTGGCGGCGTGCTGACGGCCTACGCAGCGCCGCCCGTTCTGATGGTGGCCAACACCTTCGGCTGGGACACGGCCTACATGGCCACGCATTTCGGCTGGCGCGCGGTGCTGGCGGTGGTCATCAATGCGGGCCTGGCCACGCTGCTGTGCCGCAAGGCGCTGCTGGAAATGGGGGAGGGTATGGAGGAAACCAGGCAGAGCCAGCTTCCCGTGCCTTTCACCGTCATGGCCATCCACGTGGCCTTTCTGGTGGCCATCGTGCTGGGCGCCCACCACCCCATCGTGTTCATGGCGCTGCTGATGCTGTTCATCGGCTATGCCCACTCCTACCAGCATTACCAGAATCCCCTGCTGGTGCGCGAAGGCCTGATGGTCGGCTTCTTCCTGGCCGGGCTGGTGGTGCTGGGCGGCCTGCAGAAATGGTGGCTGCAGGACCTGCTGGGCGGCCTGTCGCCCACGGTGCTGTTCTGGGGCGCCACGGCGCTGACCGCGGTGACCGACAATGCGGCCCTGACCTACCTGGGCTCGCTCGTGGAAGGCACCAGCGAGGTGTGGCGCTACATGCTGGTGGCCGGCGCGGTCACGGGCGGAGGCCTGACGGTCATCGCCAACGCGCCCAATCCGGCCGGCTTCTCCATCCTGAAGGGCAATTTCCCGGACGGTTCCATTTCCCCGTTGCGCCTGCTGGCCAGCGCCGCCGTCCCCACGCTGGTGGCGGCCGCCATGTTCCTGCTGCCGGTCTGAGCGCGCCGGCGGCGTCGGCCGGGGAGCTCGAAGGCCGGCGCCCCTTCGGCCCGTTGCGCCCAGGCCCCGTTCTGGCCGATGATCAGTGCCACTGACGGCCAAAAGGGCTAAAATCACGGCGGAAGCGCCCCTGGCCTGTTCCTTGCGGATCAGGCCAGCGTTTTTCATTTCAAAGTTTGTTTCGGCTTTTTGTTAGGATTGAGTCGTGCCTATTTACTCGTACAAATGCAGCGCGTGCCAATACGAAAAAGACGTACTGCAGAAAATGTCGGATCCTGTCCTGGAAGTCTGTCCCGAATGCGGCCAGCCTACCTTTGGCAAACAGGTGACGGCGGCAGGGTTCCAGCTCAAGGGTTCGGGCTGGTACGTCACGGATTTCCGCAACCAGGGCGGCGGCAGCAAGCCTTCCGACAGCGGTTCTTCGTCGTCTTCCACCTCCACGTGATCGCGTCTCCGGCATGCGTCCCTTCAAGCGCTACTTCGTCACAGGCCTGCTGATCTGGGTGCCCCTGGTCATCACCGTCTGGGTGATCACCCTGCTGATCGAAACGCTTGAAAGCGTCGTGCCGGAGTTCCTGTCCTCGCAGGCCCTGTTCGGCCTGCGCATTCCCGGCTTTCGCATCCTGCTGGTGCTGGCGGTGCTGTTCGGCACCGGTCTGCTGGCGGCCAACTACCTGGGCCGCGCCGTGGTGGACGCTGGGAATTGCTGCTCGGACGCATCCCTTTGGTGCGTTCGATTTATAATTCGGTCAAGCAAGTCAGCGACACCGTGCTCGCGCCGGACGGCCAGGCGTTTCGCGAAGCGGTCCTGGTGCAGTATCCCCGGGCCGGCTCCTGGACCATCGCCTTCCTGACCGGAGCGCCGGGCGGCGAAGTGGCCCGGATGCTGGAGGGCGACTTCGTCAGCGTCTATGTTCCCACCACGCCCAACCCCACATCGGGTTTTTTCCTGATGATGCCGCGTGCGGACGTACGCAAGCTCGACATGACGGTGGACGCCGCGCTTAAATACATTGTTTCCATGGGCGTGGTGGTGCCTCCCGAGCCTGCCTCCCTGCCCGCGGCCCTGGACCAGCCGGGCGGCCCCGACGGGGCGCCGCCGCTGACCGGGGCCTGAACTTTCCAATTTGCAGTCTTTACTACTATTTCGGAGTCATCCTAGATGCGTACGTGTTATACCGGCGAGGTTTCCAAAGAATACCTGGGCCAGACGGTCAATTTGTTTGGCTGGGTACATCGTCGCCGCGACCACGGGGGTGTGATTTTCATCGATCTGCGCGACCGTGCCGGCCTGGCCCAGGTGGTGGTCAATCCCGACAACGTGCAGGCCTTCGAAATCGCCGAACGCATCCGCAATGAATATTGCCTGCGCATCACCGGTCGCATCCAGGCCCGTCCCGAAGGCACCGTCAACCCCGATCTGCGCTCGGGCGAGATCGAAATCATCTGCGACGAGATCGAGATCCTGAACGCCTCGGTGACGCCTCCCTTCCAGCTGGATGACGACAACCTGTCCGAGACCACGCGCCTGACGCATCGCGTGCTGGACCTGCGCCGCCCGCAGATGCAGAACAACCTGATGCTGCGCTACAAGGTCACCATGGAAGCGCGCAAGTTCCTGGACGAGCTGGGCTTCATCGACATCGAAACCCCCATGCTCACCAAGAGCACGCCCGAAGGCGCCCGCGACTATCTGGTCCCGTCGCGCGTGAACGCCGGCCAGTTCTTCGCCCTGCCGCAGTCCCCTCAGCTGTTCAAGCAGATGCTGATGGTGTCGGGCTTTGACCGCTACTACCAGATCACCAAGTGCTTCCGCGACGAGGACCTGCGCGCCGACCGCCAGCCTGAATTCACCCAGATCGACTGCGAGACCTCCTTCCTGAACGAAGTCGAGATCCGCGCGATCTTCGAAGGCATGGTGCGCCACATCTTCCAGAAGGTGCAGCAGGTCGAGCTGCCCCAGCCTTTCCCCACCATGAGCTGGTCCGAGGCCATGCAGCGCTTCGGTTCGGACAAGCCCGACCTGCGCGTCAAGCTGGAATTCGTGGACGTGGCCGATCTGATGCGCGACGTGGACTTCAAGGTGTTCTCCGCGCCCGCCAATGATCCGGCCTGCCGCGTGGTCGCCCTGCGCGTGCCCGGCGGCGGCGCCATGCCTCGCAGCGAGATCGACGCCTACACCAAGTTCGTGGGCATCTACGGGGCCAAGGGCCTGGCCTACATCAAGGTCAACGACGCCGCCTCCATTCCCGAAGGCCTGCAGTCGCCCATCGTCAAGAACATCCACGTGGATGCGCTCAAGCAACTGATCGCGCGCACCGGCGCCCAGGACGGCGACCTGATCTTCTTCGGCGCGGACAAGACCAAGGTGGTCAACGACGCCATCGGCGCGCTGCGCATCAAGATCGGCCACAGCGATTTCGGCAAGGAGCACGGCCTGGTCGAAAACGGCTGGAAGCCGCTGTGGGTGGTGGACTTCCCCATGTTCGAGTACGACGAGGAAGAAAACCGCTACACGGCCGCGCACCATCCCTTCACCAGCCCGAAGGACGGCCACGAGGACCTGCTCGAGACCGATCCGGGCAAGGCTTTCGCCAAGGCCTACGACATGGTGCTGAACGGTTGGGAAATCGGCGGCGGCTCGGTCCGTATCCACCGCGCCGATGTGCAGAGCAAGGTGTTCCGCGCCCTGAAGATCGACGCCGAGGAAGCGCAGCTCAAGTTCGGCTTCCTGCTGGACGCGCTGCAGTACGGCGCCCCGCCTCACGGCGGCCTGGCCCTGGGCCTGGATCGTCTGGTCACCATGATGGCGGGCCCCGACTCCATCCGCGACGTCATCGCCTTCCCCAAGACGCAGCGCGCCCAGTGCCTGCTGACCCAGGCGCCGTCGGCCGTGGACGAGAAACAGTTGCGCGAGTTGCACATCCGCCTGCGAGCTGTCGAAAACAAGTAAGCCTATGTAGGGGGACGACGTGTCGGTGATACGGGTAGTCAGCTACAACATCCACAAGGTCCGGTCAGCCTCCGGCAAGCGCGAGTCCCTGGCAGACCTGCGCCTGGGGCTCTACGGCCTGTCCCCCGACTTGCTTTTCCTGCAGGAAGTGCAGGGCCGCAACCAGTTGCAGGGCAGCCTGGACGCGCAGCACGAATCCCTGGCGGCGGCGCTGCGCATGCATACGGCCTATGGCTGCAACGTGGTGCGCCAGCATACCGACCACGGCAATGCGCTGCTGTCGCGCTTTCCCATCCTGCAATACGAAAACCAGGACATCTCGGACCATCGCCTGGAGCAGCGCGGCCTGCTGCATGCGGTCATCCAGGTCGACGGTCGGCCCGTGCACTGCATCGTGGTGCACCTGGGCCTGTTCAACAACGGCCGCGTGCGCCAGATCCAGGCCCTGCTGGACCGCATCAAGCGCATCGTGCCGGCGGACGAGCCCTTGCTCATCGCCGGGGACTTCAACGACTGGAACAACCGCCTGGCGCCCATCTTCGTGCAGCAGCTCAACCTGTACGAAGTCTTTTCCTTTTCCCCTCAGGGCCAGGTGGATCACCGTTTCCGCTTGCGCCGGCCCATCAACTGGCTGCGCACCTTGCGCCAGGGCGTCATCCAGCCGTCCGCCGGCAGCATCCAGCTCGGCGTCAACGGCGCGGCCCGCATGACGCCGCCGCCGCGCACCTTTCCCGCGGTCTTTCCCTGGCTGCGCCTGGACCGCGTCTACCAGCGGGGCTTTGCCGTGCGCAATGCCCGCGTGCTGGTCGGCGATCCGTGGAAGCAGCTTTCGGATCACGCGCCCATCCTGACCGAACTGGAGCTGCCCTGACGGGCCCGTCCGTCTGACGGCGCAACTGCCAGGCCGATCACCGCCATGCCCCGCCTCAAGCGCAACCCCGTCTGGCACGACGGCAACCGGATTACCCTGCTGCAGAATGGCCAGGATTTCTTCCCGGCCATTTGCCGGGCCATTGCCCAGGCGCAGCACAGCATCCATCTGGAAACCTACATCTTCAACCTGGATGACAGCGGACACAGCGTGCTGGAGGCCCTGCGCGAGGCCAGCGCCCGGGGTGTGCGCGTGCGCGTGGTGATCGACGGCTTCGGCAGCGATCGCCATGCCCTGCAGATCGGCGAGCAGTTGCGCGCCATGCGCGCCCGCTACCGCATCTACAGGCCCAAGCCGCGCGGCTGGCGCGAACCGCGCCTGTCCTTGCGCCGTCTGCGCCGCCTGCATCGCAAGGTGCTGGTGGTGGACGAGCGCATCGGTTTCGTGGGCGGTATCAATATCCTGGACGATTTCGACGACGTTCCCTTGCTGGACGGACGGACCAATCCAGCGCTTTGATTTCGCCGTGCGCTGCGAGGGCCCCATCGTGGACGACATGGTACGTGCGCAGCAGGCCTTGTGGCTGCGCATGGCCTGGCGCCGGCGCGACGATTGGGAAAGCTTCACCCAGCGCTTCTTGCAGTGGTGGCTCCGGCAGCAGCAGCGGCGCCGGAGCTGGATGCCCCGACACCCGCCGGCCGAGAAGGGGCTGCGCGCCACTTTGCTGCTGCGCGACAATGTGCGATACCGCCAGCAGATCGAGAAAGCCTATCTGCACCTGCTCGCGACCGCCCGCCAGGACGTGATCCTGGCCAATGCCTACTTCTTCCCCGGCCGCAAGCTGCGCCGCCAGCTTGAAAAGACCGCGGCGCGCGGGATACGGGTGCGGCTGCTGCTGCAGGGTCACGACGAGTATTTCCTGCAGTATCGGGCCTGCCGCTACATGTATGGGCAGTTGCTGGACGACGGGATCGAGCTCTACGAATACAACGCCAGCTACCTGCATGCCAAGGTGGCGGTCGTGGACGACTACTCGATGGTGGGCTCGTCCAACCTGGACCCATTCAGCCTGCTGCTGGCCCGCGAAGCCAATGTGCTGATCGATGACGCCGGCTTTTCCGCCGACCTGCGCCGGCGCCTGGAGCGCGAGATTCGCGATTGTTCCAGGCAGGTGACCGCGGCGCAGTACCGCAGTCTGGGGCCGCTGAGCCGCCTGGTGGACTACCTGGCGTATGGCATGCTGCGGCTGGGCGTGCTGCTGACGGGGAAATCGTCCTTGTATTGACCGCGCGCCTTCGCGCCGGCCTTGCCGTTCGCGACGGTGATACGCGGGCCGGCGGCGTTCCTCATCTAGGCGAAAAAGCCCGGGCCGCTGGCCTTTGAGTCGATAGCTCTATACATTATGGCTTGGCGCCGTCTGGCTGCGCGCTTGCGCCGCCCTGGCGGAAAGCCGGAGACGACATCCTACCAAGAGAGGGCTATGACACAGGAACTGGAACTGTTGAACGAACACCGCTGCTTCGATGGCTGGCAGCGCTATTACCAACATGCGTCGCAGGCGATCGGCCTGCCCATGCGCTTTTCCGTTTATCTGCCGCCGCAGCTGCAGGCCAAGGCGCACAAGGGGGCGGCGAGCCTGGAGCAGGCAGTGGGCCAGGGCCGCGTGCCCGTGCTGTTCTTCCTGGCGGGCCTGACCTGCACCGAAGAAACCTTCATGATCAAAGCCGGCGCTCAGCGCTACGCCGCCGAGCACGGCATCATGCTGGTGGCGCCGGACACCAGCCCGCGCGGCGCGGGCGTGCCCGGGGAAGACGAGGGCTGGGATCTGGGAACAGGGGCGGGCTTCTACCTGGACGCCACCGAGCCGGGCTGGAGCACACACTATCGCATGGAGAGCTATGTGGCGCGCGAGCTGTTCGAGCTGGCGACCACGGTGCTGCCCGGCGATGCGGCGCGCGCCGGCATCTTCGGCCATTCCATGGGCGGGCATGGCGCCCTGACGCTGGCCTTGCGCCACCCGGGCCAGTACCGCTCCGTATCCGCTTTCGCGCCCATCGCCGCGCCCACTCGCTGCCCTTGGGGAGAAAAAGCCTTCGGCGCCTATCTGGGACAGAACCGCCAGGCCTGGGAGGCGCATGATGCCAGCGTGCTGATGGCGGAAGCCAGCGCGCCATACCCTGCCGGCATCCTGGTGGATCAGGGCCTGAGCTGTCTCTTATACACACCCGACGCTGCCGACGACCCCATACGTCGGAGTTCTGCTGGTTGCGAGCGGGCTGAACAGCCGCTCACGCTGCGCCGCCACGAAGGGTACGACCATGGTTATTACTTCATTTCCACCTTCATCCAGGACCACATGCGCTTTCACGCTGAGCGGCTGTGAGGATGTGAAGGATGGCGTAGCGCCCTGTCATGTTTTTGTTTTATAAGGGCGCTAAGCTGCGGACAGGCAGGGCTTGCCCTGCCTGTTTTTTATTTCCAGCCCGTGGCGGGGCGTGCTGTGGACGGGTTGTTTTTTGCCCTCCGGCTGGAACTTTTTCTTGCTGAGGGGCTCCTAATCCTGTATTGCAATTTTTTAGCACTCCCCACGCCAGAGTGCTAAACTGAGATCAACATCGATATACGTTTCGTCCGGTGCGTGTTTGAGCTTCTTGTTCCCGCCGGCCGACTTTTGAAGGATTTTCCATGACACAACAAGCGAACGCGTTGGCCCTGGCGTCTGGTAATGAACTCGTCGCTGCGGTCTCCAATCCAGGCGCTCTGGGTACCATTGAAGCGTATATTTCCGCCGTCAACCGCCTGCCGCTGCTCAGCGCCGAGCGCGAGACAGAACTGGGCCAGCGCCTGCGCGACAAGGGGGACCTGGACGCGGCCCGTGAACTGATCATGTCGCACCTGCGCCTGGTGGTTTCCATTTCCCGCCAGTACCTGGGCTATGGCCTGCCGCACGCCGACC
The DNA here is from genome assembly GCF_965112015.1 of Alcaligenes sp. Marseille-Q7550. Taxonomy (NCBI): domain Bacteria; kingdom Pseudomonadati; phylum Pseudomonadota; class Betaproteobacteria; order Burkholderiales; family Alcaligenaceae; genus Alcaligenes; species Alcaligenes sp. Marseille-Q7550. The sequence continues at coordinate 1,329,734 of NZ_CBCOPU010000002.1, read as the reverse complement.
TGATCCAGGAAGGCAATGTGGGCCTGATGAAAGCCGTCAAGCGCTTCGATCCCGATCGCGGGGTCCGCCTGGTGTCTTTCGCCGTGCACTGGATCAAGGCCGAAATCCACGAATACGTGGTGCGCAACTGGCGCATGGTCAAGGTCGCCACCACCAAGGCCCAGCGCAAGCTGTTCTTCAACCTGCGCCGCATGCGGCCCGACGGCCAGACGCTGGACTCGGCACAGGTGGACGAGATCGCCCGCGAACTGGACGTGCGTCCGCAGGATGTCAGCGAAATGGAAGTGCGCCTGTCGGGCCACGACCTGGCTCTGGAAGCGCCCAGCGACGACGACGAGAGCTTTGCGCCCATTTCCTACCTGTCCGACGACGGCCACGAGGAACCTTCGCAGGTGCTGGAGCGTCGCGCCCGGGACATGCTGGAGGGCAGCGGCCTGGAGGAAGCCATAGCCGCGCTGGACGAACGTTCCCAACGCATCGTGCGCGCCCGCTGGCTGCAGGATGAGGGCGGCGCCACGCTGCACGAACTGGCCGCCGAATACGGCGTGTCGGCCGAGCGTATCCGCCAGATCGAGTCCGCCGCATTCAAGAAGCTGCGCCTGGCCCTGGCCGGATCGGTTTAAGACTCAAACAGTTACATCTTTTGCGGGAAATCGAAGAACTTAAGCGCCTCACGGCGGACTAAACAATACATGTGCTGATTATTGCCACCTACGCATTCCAGCATATGTCGTCCGCTTCGGCTTCTCCTCTTCCCCTCCCTTTTGAAGCGGATGTTTACGGGACACCAGCAAGGGTGTCCCTTTTTTTTTGCCCGCGCCGGGCGGATGTCCCGCCCGGTGCAGCCGGCCTTAGAACGACAGGGCCGCCTTCAGCCAGACCGTGCGCCCCGGATCGTTGAAGCGGGTCGCCGCGGCGTAGCCGAAGCCGCTGTTGCCGGCCAGGTTCAGGTGTTCGCTGTAAGTCTTGTCGAACACATTGTCCACGCCCGCCGTCAATGCCAGATGTCGGTTGACCTTGTAGCCTCCATACAGGGACACGGTGCCGAAACCGCCGGTCGGCCCGAAGTCATACCCCACCACATTGCCCTGGCCGCTCGCGTAGTGGTTCTGGGCGGCCACCAGGCGCCAGACGCCGCCCGCCGACCAGGCGCCGCGCGTGTAATCGGCGTTCAGGCGCAGGTCCAGCGGCGGCATCTGCGGCAGGGGGCGGCCGTCGCTGCGGTTGCGGCCCCAGGCGTAGGCCAGGGCGGCGCCCAGCTTCCAGTTCCGGCCGACCTGAACGTCCGCGCCCAGTTCCGCACCCATGATGCGGGCCTGCACATTGCGCGCCTGGGCGCCGGCGCCCATCATGCCGCCGGATGGGTAGTCGAACAGGATGTAGTCCTGGATATGGCCGGCATAGGCCGAGGCCCAGGCCGACAGGGTCTCGCCCTTGTACTGCGCGCCTATGTCCAGCTGAGTGGTCTTTTCAGGCCGCACGCCCAGGAAGGCGCTGGCGCTGCCCTGCGGGCCGCGCTGGGGGGAAATCAGCTCCCAGTAGTCCGGCATGCGCTGCACATGGCCCAGACCGGCATACAGGCTCAGCGGCACGGATTCCAGATCGTGTTCCAGGCGCAGAAAACCGCTGGGCAGGGTCTCGCGCCGGCGCACGCCGGCGCCGGGGTTGGTCATGTTCATCATGCCGCTGCCCAGGGTAGGGCGCAGGTCCTTGGCTCCTGCCCGGTCCAGCCGCGCGCCGCCCGCCAGGCGGTAGCCGTCGGCCAGCTCCCAGCGGGCTTCCGTGAACACGCCCAGATTGTCGAACTCCGCATCCTTGATCCAGGGCTGGTCGCGATAGTCCTGGCGTCCCATGGCGCTGCGCTTGCGGTGGCGGCTGCGCTGCAGGTCCAGGCCGGTGGTCAGGGTCAGCTTTTCGCGCAGCGTCCAGTCCGCGCTGAGGCGCGCGCCCCAGGTCAGCCTGTCCACGTTGGACGCCATGGGCATGGACATGCCGCCGCCCGGCTTGAAGGGGCGCAGCTCATGGTTGTCCATGACGTGATCGGCGTAGTTGTAGTAGAGCTGGGCTTCGACATTGCGCAGCAGGCCCTGGTCCATGTCTTTCTTGAAGCGCATGCCCAGGCTCTCGCGCTTGAAACGCGTGCCGTCCATGCCGCGCCCGGCGTAGCGGGCGTAGCCATCGCCGGTTCCGGCGCTCAGCTCCAGCAGCGTGTCCGGGTCGGGCGTCAGGCCAACCGAGACGTCCGCATTCCATTTTTTCCAGCGCGAGGGCACGCGTTCGCCGTCGCCGTCGCTATAGTCCTGCGCCCGGTCCCGGTTGACGGTCAGGCGCGTGTAGTAGGACGCATTGCCGGCCGCAAAGTCCGCCGCACCGGCATGGCGGCCCCAGGAGCCACCCAGCAGGCTGGCTTCCAGCGTGGCGTCCGGTTCCGTGAAAGCGGGCGGCTTGCGCTCGAGGCGCACGGTGCCGGCGGAGGCGCCGGGTCCCCAGCGCACGCTTTGCGGGCCCTTGATGATGGTCAGCTCGTCGAAGGATTGCGGAGAAATGTAGGAGGTCGGGGCGTCCATCCGGGCCGGGCAGGCGCCGGGCATGGCGCTGCCGTTGGCCAGGATGGCCAGGCGCGAGCCGAACATGCCGCGCAGCACGGGATCGCCGTTGCTGCCGCCGTTGCGTATGGCGGTGAAGCCGGGGATGGTCTTCAGGTAGTCTGCGCCGTCGCTGGCGGGCAAGGGCAGGCGCGGCAGCTTGGGATTGGTGCTGAACAGCAGCGGTGTTTCGGGCGTCACGCCGGTGACGACGATGGGGCTCAGCTGTTCGACGGGCGGGGTCTGGGCGGCGGCGGGATGGGACAGGCAGGCCAGGACGGCGGCGCTGATCAGGCCGGGAGCACATGTATTCTTCATGACGGAATTCCAGGGAACGCCGGTCTCCCTGCGAACGGTTCGCAAGGCAGGGGCGTCGAATAGAAAGGGCGCACGGCGCGAGCCGGGCGCGGGAAGTCAGGCAGGAAGAAGAGAAGGCGGGCGCGCTGGCCCACGGGCGGGCCGCGGATGAAGGCCTGGTCCGGGATCGGTTCCAGGACCGGCAGCAGCAGAGGCCGGAAACGGCCGCTGTGCAGGGGAGGCAGGGCGGCGAGCGGAGCGGGGCTCAGGGCCGCCTGCAGCATCATGGCGAATGGGCAGGTGGCGCTGGTGGTGGCCTCGTCCTGGTGCTGGACGGGCTCTTCGCCCATCAGGGCGGTCCATTGCCGGGCCGCCTCGGGAGACAGGATCTGGCCGGCCGGCAGGCAGAAGGTCAGGGCGTAGCCCTGCTCGGTCTGCCTGGGCATGTAGCCCGCGGGCACCACGCCGCGCAGCATGAGCCCCAGCAGCAACAGGCACAGGCCCAGGCGTCTGGGCCAGGATGCGGCGTCAAGAGAAGGGCGCGGGGAGCTCATGGCGTAGCAGTATAGCGATTCGCCCGGCTCACGGATTTGTTCCAGCGCAGCCGTCCATGAAAAAAAGAGGTCCCGCCGCGTACGGAAAAAACGTAAATTTTGGTAGAAAAGGCCCTGCCTCGGGCTGTGCTTCAGGTAAAAAGCGCTATGCTAATCCTTGCGGGGAGCGGGGCGTCCCGTGCCGATCCGGCCCGACTTGCGGCCATGCCTGGTATTCACTCCTACGCGGATCGGCTCATCGCCGATGACAGAGGACGTTGTGATGCAGATTGGGCAGTTGGTATTTGGTTTGGCGGGCCTGCTGGCGCTGGTGGCCTTCATGCCGCCGCTGGCGGGACGCCTGCGTCTGCCGTATTCCGTCCTGCTGGCCCTGATCGGCTTTGCGCTGGGCATATTGCTGCACCTGCATGCCTGGGCGCCCAAGGTCATGTCGGACTTTTTCGATACCCTGCAGGCCTTCAAGATCTCCTCCGAGACCTTTCTCTACGTTTTCCTGCCCATCCTGCTGTTCGAAACCTCGCTGTCCATGAACCTGCGGCGTCTGCTGGACGACATAGGCCCCATCCTGATGATGGCCGTGGTGGCGGTGGTGGTCTGCACCTTTGCCGTGGGCTACGCGCTGAATGCGGCCTCGACCTACGGCCTGGTGGTATGCCTGATGCTGGGCGCCATTGTCGCCACCACCGACCCGGTCGCCGTGGTCGGGGTGTTCCGCGAAGTGGGCGCCCCCAAGCGCCTGTCCACGCTGGTCGAGGGCGAGGCGCTCTTCAACGACGCCGCCTCCATCGCCCTGTATTCGGTGCTGCTGGCCGTGCTGACCGGCGGCGGCGCCCTGTCGGGCGGCACGGTGCTGAACAGTTTCCTGATCAGCTTTCTGGGCGGCGCCCTGGCCGGCTACCTGATGGGCCGCCTGGCCAGCAGCCTGTTCGTGCTGCTGGGCGGCTGGCCCTCGGCCGAGGTCACGCTGACCGTCGCGCTGGACTACCTGGCCTTCTTCGTGTCCGAGCACTACCTGGGCGTATCGGGCGTCGTGGCCACCGTCATCTCCGGCCTGGTGGTGGGCTCCACCGGCCGCACCCGCATGTCGCCCGCCACCTTCGAGCTGCTGACCAGCTCCTGGGCGCAGATGGGCTTCCTGGCCAATTCCCTGATCTTCCTGTTCGCCGCCATGCTGATTCCGCGCATGATGGCGGAAATGACCTGGACGCAAGTCGGCCTGATCGGCCTGCTGTTCGTGGTCACCCTGCTGGCGCGCGCCGTCATGGTGTTCGGCGTGCTGCCCTTGCTGGGGCGTACGCGCTTTGGCACGCGCGTCAGCCGGCCCTACCGCATGGGCATCCTGTGGGGCGGTCTGCGCGGCGCCGTGTCGCTGGCCCTGGCCCTGGCCGTGACCGAACAGCATGCCGTGCCGCATGAGGTGCGCCAGTTCATCGGCGTGGCCACCACCGGTTTCGTGCTGCTGACCTTGTTCGTCAACGGCATGACTTTGCGGCCCCTGATCCACCGGCTGGGCCTGGACCAGCTCACGCCGCTGGAGCGGCACTTGCGCGATCAGGCGGTGAGCCTGGCGCTGGAGGACCTGCGCGACAAGACCGAAGAGCTCGCCCGCCAGGAAAAGATCAAGCCGCAGGTGACCGAGCATCTGTGCACCGTCTTCGATGCCAGCCAGGCCAGCGTCGCTTCCGGCCAGATCCAGAGCCTGACCGAGGCGCAGAAGATCAAGATGGGCATGGCCATGCTGTCGGCGCGCGAGGTGGAGCTGTTCTATGAGCTGCTCAAGTCCCAGATCGTGGACTGGAAGACGGCCGAATCCTTGCTGAGCCGGGCCGAGCGCATGAACGACACGGTGCGCCAGGGCGGCCTGACGGGCTTCGAGTCCGCCATTGCCGCCGACCTGCGCTATTCCTACGGTTTCCGCTGGGCCTTGCGCCTGCATTACCTGATGGGCGTGCAGGGCTGGCTGGCCCGCGAACTGGCCAAGCGCTTTGCCAACCTGATCGCCAAGCGTTCCGTGGCCGAGCGCCTGATCCGCTTCGCGCGCACGGAACTGCCGCCCCTGCTGGGCCAGCAGGCCACGGAAACCATTGTGCAGGCGCATCAGCTGCGCCTGACGCAACTGGAGGACGCCATGCACTCGCTGACCCTGCAGTATCCGGTGTTCGCGCAATGGCTGCAGGAGTCCTACCTGGCGCGCATCGCCGCCTCGCAGGAGCGGGCGCGCTATCGGGAAATGCTGTCGCATTCGCTGATCACCGGCGAGATGTACGCCGACCTGGTCAAGCAGATCAATCAGCGCTGGCGCTATCTGGACAAGCGGCCGGCCCTGGACATCGCCATGAGCGCGTCAGAGCTGATCAGCCGGGTTCCTTTGTTCGACGGGATTCCGGACGAGACCAAGCAGCGCCTGGCCAAGCGCCTGCGTCCCCGCCTGGCCTTGCCGGACCAGAAGATCCACCTGCGCTTTGGCGGCATGCGCGCCATGTACTTCGTCGCGTCGGGAGCGGTGGAGACCACCCTGCCGGACGGCAGCACGGTGGAGCTGGGCACGGGAGAGACCATAGGCGAAGTCAACCTCGTCGAACACACGGATTATGCGGGCGAGGTGCGCTCGCTGGGCTACAGCCGCCTTCTGATGCTGACCGAGCGCGATTTCGACGCCTTGCTGGCCAAGGCTCCCTTGCTGCGCGAAAAGATAGAAACCGTGGTGCGCCAGCGCCAGCGCGCCTACCAGGTATGGAAGGAGTTTGAATCGGGGCAGCGCAAGCACGAACCCTTGCCGCCCCTGTTCGGCCTGGCCCAGGCCTTGAGCCAGGCGGAAAGTTTCGTGGGCCCGCTGCAGCCGGGCAGCAGCATTCCGGTCGCCGCCAGCGCGCCGGCGCCGCACTGAACCCGCGTCAGCCCAGCAGCAGGCGCACGTCGTGGGCGATTTCCTCCGGACTGGCGTCGCCGCGCAACAGCGAGCGCGCCTCGCCTTGCTGGTCGATCACATAGAAGGACGAGGAATGGTCCATGCTGTACTGGCCTGAACCGGGCGCGCCCGAGCGCGCGTAGAAGGCCTTGAACGAGCGCGCCGTGCGGGCCAGCTGGTCGGCGCTGCCCGTCAGCCCCACGAAATCGGGGTTGAAGGCGTTCAGGTAGGCGCGCAGCAGCGCGGGCGTGTCGCGCTCCGGGTCCACGGTGATCATGATGGCCTGCATGCGCGCGGCATCGTCGCCCAGCAGTTCCTGGGCCGTGGCCAGCTGGGCAAGGGCGGTGGGGCAGACGTCCGGACAATGCGTGAAGCCGAAGAAGACCACCAGCACCTTGCCTTTGTAGTCCTTCAGGTGGCGCGTGCGGCCTTCGGTGTCCACCATTTCCAGGTCCTGGCCGAAGTGCGAGCCGCTGATATTGCTGCCGTGGAAAGCCGGCGGGGCGGGCTCGGGCGAGCAGGCGGACAGCAGCAGGCCCAAGGAAGCGACGAACAGCAGGCGTCGCCATGAAACAGCGCTTGAAAGGTTCAGCATGAGGACACGGGAAAGGGGAAGTCAGATCTCCTCAGATTAACCGAACCCAGTGATCCAGTAAAAGCGCGCCGAACAGCAAGGCCAGGTAGAGGATGGAGAACCGGAACAGCTTGCGGGCCAGCTCGTCGCTGTAGCAGCGATGCAGCTGGTGGGCATACTGGATGAAGCGCGCGCCCAGCAGCACGGCGGCGGCCAGGTACAGCGGGCCGCTCATGCGGATGACGAAAGGCAGGATGGTGCCGGCCAGCAGGATGTAGCTGTAGAGCAGGACGTGCAGGGTGGTGAAGGTCTTGCCGTGGGTGACGGGCAGCATGGGCAGGCCCGAGCGCTGGTAGTCGTGCTGGCGGTACAGCGCCAGGGCCCAGAAGTGGGGCGGAGTCCAGATGAAGATGATCAAAACCAGCAGCCAGGCTTCGGCGGGCACCGAGTCGGCCACGGCGGCCCAGCCCAGGGCGGGCGGCATGGCGCCGGACAGTCCGCCGATGACGATGTTCTGCGGCGTCAGGGGCTTGAGGATGACGGTGTAGATGACGGCATAGCCGATGAAGGTGGCCAGCGTCAGCCACATGGTCAGGGCGTTGACCCAGTAATACAGCACCAGCATGCCCAGGCCGCCCAGCAGGCCCGAGAAGGCCAGCACCTGGGCGGAGGTGATGGCGCCGCGCGCGGTGGCGCGGCGGGCGGTGCGCAGCATGCGGGCGTCGATCTCGCGCTCGATCAGGCAGTTGATGGCGAAGGCGGCCGCGGCCAGCATCCAGATGCCCAGCGTGCCGGCCACCACGGTGCCCGGATCGGGCAGTCCCGGCGTGGCCAGGAACATGCCGATGACGGCGCAGAAGACAGCCAGCTGGGTGACGCGGGGCTTAGTCAGTACCAGATACTGGCGCAGGAGCGAAGCTTGGGCGAGGGTAGCGGTGGTTGTCATACTGTTTTCCTTCGAGGACAGTCGACTTGCGGGACAGCCGTACCAGCAGGGTCACGCAGGTCAGCACCAGACCGGCGGCTCCCCCATTATGCAGGACGGCGATCAGAAGAGGCCACTGGAAAAATATCGTGGTTAACCCCGTGACGAGCTGCGCCAGCAGGAGCAGCAGCGCCAGGGTGGCGGGCCGGCGCAGCACCGGATCGGCGCGCAGCTTCCAGGCCACCGTGCCCAGCAGCAGGAACACCGCGAAGGCCATGTTGCGGTGGACCCAGTGGATGGCGGTCAGCGCGGCCTGGGAAATCATCTCGCCCGAGGGCAGTTCGCCCAGGGCGCGGAACAGGGAGAAGCCGCCGTGCAGGTCCATGTCGGGAATCCATTGGCCATGGCACAGCGGGAAATCCATGCAGGCCAGGGCGGCGTAATTGGTGCTGACCCAGCCGCCCAGGCCGACCTGCACGGTCAGCAGCAGCAGCGATACGATGAGCCAGGGCCGCCAGCGTTGCGTGGCCGGGGCGGCCGGCGGGCCGGGGTTTTCGCGCGCCGCCAGCCAGGTCATCAGGGCCAGCACGCCCATGCCGCCCAGCAGATGGGTGGTGACGATGATGGGCATGAGCTTGTGGGTGACGGTCCAGGCCCCGAAGGCGCCCTGCACGCAGACGGCCAGCAGGGTGAAGGTGGCCAGGCGGGCCGAATGGCCCAGCGCCCGGCGATGCCGCCAGGCCATCCAGACAATGGCGATGATGAGCATGCCCAGCGCTGCGCCCACGTAGCGGTGGATCATCTCGATCCAGGCCTTGCCCCAGCTGACCGGGCCGTAGGGCATGGCCTGGTAGGCCTGTTCGATGTGCGCGCCCGCGCCCAGGGGCGTGAGCTTGCCGTAGCAGCCCGGCCAGTCGGGGCAGCCCAGGCCGGAATCGGTCAGGCGCACGAAGGCGCCGAACATGATCAGGTCCAGGGTCAGGAACCAGGTCAGGTAGACCAGCTTGCGATAGCGTAGGCGTATGTCTGCCATGCCTTATCCGATGCGCGAGTTGTACAGGAGCTTGCTGATGTCCTTGCGCACCTTCAGGGGGTCGGCGTCGCCGGGAAAGGACATCATCAGATTGCCGTTGGGATCGATGATCCACATGCCGTTCTTCAGGGCGTCCCTGGCCTCGCCGGCCTGCGGCGCCAGGAAGGCGGCCAGCCGCTGCGGGTCGGCCTGCAGCATGTGGGTGCCCTGGTAGGCCTGGAGTATCTGTTCCGTCGGCTGGCCCTGGTCGGTGACGAACCAGACGCGGGCCAGGCGCTCCACGTTCTTTCCCTGGCTGGCATGGGAGTTTCGCAGGATGAAGAGCTTGCGCACGCAGCTCTCGGGGCAGGCGCTGTCGTCGGCGCTGACCAGCACCCAGCGTCCGCGCAGCGATTGCAGATCGAACGGCTGGCCGTCCAGGCGGCGCAGCGGCAGGGCCGCGTTGTCCGGGACGGGCCGCTGGGGTTCGATCAGCCGGCCGTAGGCGCTGCTGTCGTCGGGGCGCAGTCCCAGGCCCGGGATGTAGTAGGCGGCCAGGGCGAACAGCACGGGAGCCAGGCTGATCGCCAGCAGCAGGTACAGCGGCGTCATGGAGCGCGGGCGGGCGGGGCGTTGGGTCGTTTCCACGTCAGGTTTTCCTTGTTGTTGGCCTGGAGCGTCGCAGCCATTTCCACGCTACACCGATCCAGGCGCACAGGGCAATCAGGGCAAAACCGAACCACTGCATTGCATAGCCGCGGTTCTTCTCGAAGTCGATGTTCGGATCAGGCCAGTCGGTCAGCAATTCCGTGGCCGGTTTGGTCTGCGCCAGCACGCGCGGCTGCAGGGGCAGGGCGCTGCGCTCGCTCAGCTCGGACACGGTCAGGTTCTGCACCACGGGCGCGGCGCCGGACGGGTCGGGCAGGGACCGGGGCAGGGAGGATGCGCCCAGTTCGAACAGGCGCGGCACGCGTTCCAGCAGTTCGCCTTCGATGGCTTGCGGGCCGGCGGGCGCGGCGGGCGGACGGGGCGGCTGGCCGGGCTGGCGCGCCAGCCAGCCGCGCAGCACCAGGATGGCGCTGCCGGCCAGGGTGCCCTGGTCCAGCACGAAAGGCGTGGCGACCCAGTAACCCGGCCTGCCTTTGAAATTGCGATTGTCCAGGAGTACAGTTAAATCGCCGCGCCACGATCCATGCAGCGCGACCGTCTGCCAGAGGGCGCCCCGGTCCAGCGCGGCCTGGGAGTCCACTTGCAGAGGCGCTTGCCGGCGGCCCTGTTCGATCTGCTGGGCCAGCGTCTGGCGTTCCTGGGCCCGGCCCAGCTGCCAGCGGCCCAGGCTGACGAACAGCATCATCAGCAGGCCCAATGAGACCAGGGGGAGCAGGGAACGGCGGGAAGAGAAACGAGTGTTGCTGGACATCAATGAAACCTGAAGCGGGGTGCTGAATGCGTGTGCTCGTACTGGTGGTATTTCTGGGAATTATTGCGTCGCTGGGCTCGGCCCTGGTCTATCTGATGCGGGATCGGGGCAATTCCAGCCGCATGGCCTTTGCGCTGACCTGGCGGGTGGGGCTGTCGGTGGCGCTGTTCCTGTTCGTGTTGCTGGCCCATCACTGGGGCTGGATAGAAAGCACGGGCGTGCCCATGGCTTGAAGACGGCCAGGCCCGGTTTCCCGGGCCTGGCGCGCAGGGTCAGAACCAGTAGACGTACAGGTACAGGCCCAGCCAGACCACGTCCACGAAGTGCCAGTACCATGCCGCGCCCTCGAAGCCGAAGTGGTGTTCGGCCGTGAAGTGGCCGCGCATCAGTCGCAGCAGCATGACGCTGAGCATGGTCGCGCCGATGATCACGTGAAAGCCGTGAAAGCCCGTCAGCATGTAGAACAGCGCGCCGTAGGCGCCGGAGGTGAACTTCAGGTTCAGTTCCGTGTAGGCGTGGTGGTATTCGTAGGCCTGGCAGGCCACGAAGATGAAGCCCAGGGTCACGGTCAGGAACAGCCAGAAGATGGCGCTGCCGCGCTTGCTGGCGCGCAGCGCGTGGTGGGCGATGGTCAGGGTGACGCCCGAGGACAGCAGCAGGGCGGTGTTGATGGTGGGCAGCCAGAAAGGGCCCACCGTCTGGAAGGGGGCGACGGTTCCGGCCGGGCCCTGGTTGGGCCAGGCGCCGGAGAAGTCGGGCCACAGCAGGATGCGGTGATCCAGGTCGCTCAGCAGCGGGGTGGCGATCTCGCGGGTATACCACAGCGCTCCGAAGAAGGCGGCGAAGAACATCACTTCCGAGAAGATGAACCAGGACATGCTCCAGCGATAGGACACGTCCACCCTGGCGCTGTTCAGTCCGCCTTCGGATTCGCGGATGGAGTCGCTGAACCAGAAGTACAGCACCACCAGGAAGCTCAGGATGCCCACCAGGAACAGCCAGAAGCCGCCGGACCAGTTGTTGATCCAGGTGGCGGCGCCCAGCAGGGTCAGGCAGAGGGAAATGCTGGCGCGCACCGGATGCCCCGACAGCCCGGGCACGTAATAATAAGGCGCCTTGGAGGCATGGACCGTGGATTCGACATGCATATTGTTCTCCTTCTCCCTATTCGCCCCCGGGGGCGCAATGTAAGCGATGCGATCAGGACGCGTGGCCGATGAACCAGCGGGCCACCATGACCAGGCCCACGACGAAAAGAACGGTGGCGATGACGGCGGCGATGATCAGGTAGACCGGGTTGATCTTGGCGATGTCCTGCTCGTGATCGCGGCCGCGGCGCACTCCGAAGAACCCCCAGGCGATGGCCTTGAGGGTCTGGAAAAAGCTCAGCTTGCGCCGCGAGAGGTCCCGGAAATCATCATCCATGTCACTGCCCCAGGAATTGGCTGCCCTTCAGGAAGGTCCAGACCAGGACGGCCACCACGAACAGGGCCAGGAGCAAGCCGGTGCGGCGATTGCGGCGTCGTTGTTCAGGGGTCATGGCTGGATCCTCCGGTGTTACTTGATGACGGGCGGCGTTTCAAAAGTGTGGTGCGGAGCGGGCGAAGGCACCGTCCATTCCAGCCCTTCCGCGCCTTCCCATGGCTTGGCGGGTGCGGGCTCGCCCTTGCCGCGCGCCGCCTGGATCACGATGTAGATCAGCAGCAGCTGGGACAGGCCGCACCAGAATGCGCCTATGGTGGCGATCTGGTGGAAGTCCGTGAACTGGCCGGCGTAGTCCACATAGCGGCGCGGCATGCCGGCCAGGCCCAGGAAGTGCATGGGGAAGAAGGTCACGTTGAAGGAAATCATCGTGGACCAGAAGTGGATCTTGCCCAGGCGCTCGTTGTACATGCGGCCCGTCCACTTGGGCAGCCAGTAGTAGGCGCCGCCGAACAGGGCGAACAGTGAACCGGCCACCAGCACGTAGTGGAAGTGGGCCACGACGTAATAGGTGTCGTGCACGGCGATGTCGATGGGGGCCACGGCCAGGATCAGGCCGGTGAAGCCGCCGATGGTGAACACGAAGATGAAGCCGATCGCAAACAGCATGGGCGTCTCGAACGAGAGCGAACCGCGCCACATGGTGGCCACCCAGTTGAAGATCTTCACCCCGGTGGGGATGGAGATCAGCATGGTGGCGTACATGAAGTACAGCTGGCCCGTCACCGGCATGCCCGTGGTGAACATGTGGTGGGCCCAGACCAGGAAGGACAGGATGGCGATGGCGGCCGTGGCGTACACCATGGATGCGTAGCCGAACAGGGGCTTGCGCGAGAAGGCGGGCACGATGGCGGAGATGATGCCAAAGGCCGGCAGGATCATGATGTAGACCTCGGGGTGGCCGAAGAACCAGAAGATGTGCTGGTAGAGCACGGGGTCCCCGCCGCCGGCGGCGTTGAAGAAGTGGGTGCCGAAGTGACGGTCGGTGAGCAGCATGGTCACGGCGGCGGCCAGCACGGGCATCACGGCGATCAGTAGGTAGGCGGTGATCAGCCAGGTCCAGCAGAACAGCGGCATCTTCATCAGGGTCATGCCGGGCGCGCGCATGTTCAGCACCGTCACCACGATGTTGATGGCGCCCATGATGGAGGAGGCGCCCAGGATGTGGACCGCGAAGATGGTGAAGTCCATGCCCGGACCCACTGCAGGGACAGGGGCGCGTACATGGTCCAGCCGCCGGCCGGCGCGCCGCCGGGCACGAAGAAGGACGTGGTGAACAGGATGGCGCCCACCGGCAGCAGCCAGAAGCTGAAGTTGTTCATGCGGGCGAAGGCCATGTCCGAGGCGCCGATCTGCAGCGGGATCATCCAGTTCGCAAAGCCCACGAAGGCGGGCATGATGGCCCCGAAGATCATGATCAGGCCGTGCATGGTGGTGAACTGGTTGAACAGTTCGGGCCGGAAGAACTGCAGGCCGGGCTGGAACAGCTCGGTGCGCAGCAGCAGCGCGAGCACGCCGCCCTCCAGCAGCATGACGAACGAGAAGATCAGGTACATCGTCCCGATGTCTTTGTGGTTGGTGGCGAACAACCAGCGGCGCCAACCCGTGGGTGTGGCATGGGCATGATGATCATCATGTCCGCTCGGGCTCGCTACATGGTCGACGGTAACGCTGCTCATGCTTGACTCCTTCCTGCGGGGCCCTGACCGGAGTCAGGGCTTGAATGACGGTGTGATGGGCGGTGCGGGCGGCGCTCTGTCAGCGCAGGGCCTTGACATCGGCCGGCTTGACGACGGGGTCGGGCCCCTTGCCGGCATTGCCCCATGCATTGCGGGTATAGGTGATGACCGAGGCGATCTGCACATCGTTGAGCTGGTCCCGGAAAGCCGCCATGGCCGTGCCCGGGTGGCCGTTCAACACGGTCTCGATCTGGCCCTTCATGGGCGCCAGGACGTACTTCTCGTCGCCGTCCAGGGCCGGGAAGGTGTTGGGGATGCCCTTGCCGTTGGCCTGGTGGCAGGCCACGCAGTTCTGGGCGAAGACCTGTTCGCCGCGCTTGATCAGCTCATCGGCCGTCCATTCCTTGTTCGGATCGTCCGCCTGGGCGGCCAGCTTCTTCTTCTGGTCGTCCACCCATTTGTCGTAGTCCTGCTGCTCCAGGACCTGCACGACCACCGGCATGTAGGCGTGGTCCTTGCCGCACAGCTCGGCGCACTGGCCGCGGTAGATGCCGGCCTTGTGGGCGCGGAACCAGGTGTCGCGCAGAAAGCCGGGGATGGCGTCCTGCTTGACGCCGAACTCGGGCACCATCCAGGAGTGGATGACGTCCTCGGCGGTCAGGACCAGGCGGATCTTCTTGTTGACCGGCACGACCAGCGGTTCGTCCACTTCCATCAGGTAGTTCTCGCCGATGGGCGCGCGGCCTTCGATCTGGTCGCGCGGCGTGGCCAGGTTGGAGAGGAACTTGACGCCCGAGGCCGGGCCGTCCAGGTATTCGTAGCCCCACTTCCACTGATAGCCGGTGACCTTGACGGTCATGTCGGCGCTGGTGGTGTCCTTCATGGCCACCACGGTCCTGGTGGCCGGCAGGGCCATGCCGATGACGATCAGGAACGGGATCACGGTCCAGGCCACTTCCACGCCCAGGTGTTCGTGAAAGCGCGCGGGCTCCGCCCCCTTGGATTTGCGGTGCCTGATGATGGAGTAGAACATCACTCCGAATACGCCAATGAAGATGATCGTACAGATGATCAGCATCATCCAGTGCAGCCACGCGATGTCCTGTGCGATGGGCGTGACGCCGGTGTGCAGGTTCAACTGGTTGACGCGCGGCCCCCCTGCCATATCGGTGACCTGCGCCCAACTGGACAGCGCCGTGAAGCTGGCGCCCAAAGCAAACAAACTTCTCCACATCTTCATTGTTGTCCCTCTTTTTGGTGTCGCCATGCCAAACCGGGGTTCGGCCGTGTCAACGCTCCGAAAATCCAACGCTGGAAGAAACTGCGGTGTTGCCAGAGGCAGGCTTATAGTTGCTGATTTGTTGCCTGCTCGAAGTTTTCACAGCTTAACTGTTCGGGGAAATTATATCGAACTCGCTTTACCCTTCAAGGGCAGGGTATGTCCCTACAAAACAAGGTTGGACTAAACGCTACAAAAGCCGTAATGGCGCAGGGCATGAATTACAATCGCCGCTTATGAATTCGTTCCAGAACCGAGCGCTCGCCCAGGCCATACGCCAGCGCATGGCGAGCCTGACCTGCCAGATCCAGCAGCTTCCCCCGCCGGGCAGCCGTCCCGTCACCGTCGCCGGACGCGTCGCCGGGTGGATCACTGCGCGCGCCGCCGACTGCATCGAACCCCTGCCCGGGGTGACGATCGAGGAGGACGGGCTGCGCATAGGCGCCGGCTCCCGGCGCCGCCGGAGCCTGGCCCAGGTGCTGGGCAAGGTGGCGCTCAAGCGGCTGGAAGGCGGCTGCATCCGCGCCTGGCGCGGCGAGCTGCTGGACGTGGTCGGCGAGGGGCGCCGCCTGTCGCGCATCGAGCGCGGCGCGGTGCGTCCGCTGGGTTTCCTGACCCAGGCCGTGCATTTGAACGGCTGGTCCTCGGACGGCCGCATCTGGGCGGCGCGCCGCTCGCCCACCAAGTCCACCGATCCCAATATGTGGGACACGCTGGTGGGCGGCCTGGCCGTCTCGGGCGAACCGCTGGAAACCTCCCTGGTGCGCGAGAGTTACGAAGAAGCAGGCCTGCAGCCGCCATCTCTGGCAGGCTGCACTCCCTTGCGCGTTGCCTTGCGCATGCACCGGCGCCTGCCCGAGGGTTATCAGGTGGAGAACGCCCTGGTCAGCGACTGCGTCTTGCCGGACGGCGTGCAGCCCTGCAATATGGACGGCGAAGTCAGCGAATTCCGTCTGCTGACCATGGACGAAACCTGGCAGATGATGGAGGCGGACCTGTTCACGCTGGAGGCGCAGGTCGTGCTGATGGACAGCATGCAGCAGCGCCTGGCGCTGCCTGCCTGAACCCTGGCCTGCCAGGGAGCGGATCAACCCCGACCGGAGCAATCATGAACGCGAATCCTTTTGGCATACCCGATTTCAGCGCCCTGGGCGGAGCCAGCGCCAATCCTTTGCTGCGCAGCATGGACATGATGGCGCAGGCCTGGAAGAACATGGCCAGCGGCGGCGCCGCCGAACTGGGCCCGGGCATGATGCCCAGCCTGTCGGCCGAAGACCTGGACCGCCGCATCCGCGATCTGCGCGCCGTGGAAAGCTGGCTGCAGCTCAACCTGTCCATGCTGGGCACCACCATTCAGGGCCTGGAGATCCAGCGCTCCACGCTGGCCGCGCTCAAGACCATGTCGCAGCAAGGCGGCCTGCCGGCCGGGCAGAATCCCTTTGAAGCCCTCATGGCCATGAATCCGCTGGCGGCCGCGCCGCCAGCCGCGCCACCGGCTGCGCAGGCCGAGGCGCCGGCGCAGCAGCCCGCCGAACCCGCCGACGCGCCGGAGCCGGCCGCGGGCCCCGCCGCGCAAGCCTGGTGGACCATGCTGCAACAGCAGTTCGACGCTATGGCTACCGCCACGGCCGCTTCCCTGCGCCAGGTGGACGCCTTGCGGCAGCAGGCGGGCCAGGCCATGGAGCAAGTACAGAAAACCGCGGCGGATTCTTCTGCCGCCGCCCCCGCGAAGACCGCTCGCAAGACGGCCCGCCGATCCTCGGCCGCCGCCAGGACGGCGCCCAAGAGCGCGGGCAAGAAAACCTGATCGACAACCCTACTAGGTGTTTTTTATGCTGAATATCGTGATTCTGGCAGCAGGCATGGGCAAACGCATGCAATCCGACCTGCCCAAGGTTCTGCACCCCATCGCCGGCAAGTCCATGCTGGGCCACGTGCTCGACAGCGCGCGTGAACTGGGGCCGGAAAAGGTCGTGGTTGTGGTGGGGCACGGCGCCGAGCGCGTGCGCGAGGCCTATGGCAGCCAGGACGGGCTGGCCTTCGCCCTGCAGCAGCCCCAGCATGGCACGGGCCACGCGGTGCAGCAGGCCGTGCCCGAGCTGGCCGGCGGCGATCAGGCCGACGACGCCACGCTGGTGCTTTACGGCGACGTGCCGCTGGTCCAGCCTGAAACCCTGCGCCGACTCCTGGAGGCGCGCGGCCAGGGCGTGGCCGTGCTGACCGAGAATCTGGCCGACCCCACCGGCTACGGGCGCATCATCCGCGGCGCGGACGGCACCGTGCAGCGCATCGTCGAGCACAAGGATGCCAGCGAGCAGGAACGAGCCGTCCAGGAAGTGAACACGGGCATACTGGTGGCCCCGACCGCCCGCCTGAAGGACTGGCTGGGCCGCATCACCAATGACAACGCCCAGGGCGAGTATTACCTGACCGACATCATCGCCCTGGCCGTGGCCGACGGCGTGCCCGTGCAGGCCGCCCAGCCCGCCGCGTCCTGGGAAACGCTGGGCGTGAACAGCCGCGTGCAGCAGGCCCAGCTGGAGCGTCTGTGGCAAGCCGAGCAGGCGCGCCGCCTGCTGGAGCAAGGCGTGACCCTGGCCGATCCGGCCCGCTTCGATCTGCGCGGCACGCTGGAGTGCGGCCGCGACGTCTTCATCGACGTGGGCTGCGTGTTCGAGGGCAAGGTGGTCCTGCAGGACGGCGTGCGCGTCGGCCCGCATTGCGTGCTGCGCGACGTGTCGCTGGCGGCCGGCACCCAGGTGGAGGCTTTCAGCCATCTGCAGCAGGCCAAAGTGGGCGAGCAGGCCCGCATCGGCCCTTATGCGCGCCTGCGCCCCGGCGCGGTGCTGGGCGACCATACCCATGTGGGCAACTTCGTGGAGATCAAGAACACGCAGCTGGGCCACGGCTCCAAGGCCAACCACCTGAGCTACGTGGGCGATGCCGACGTGGGCGAGCGCGTCAATATCGGCGCCGGCACCATCACCTGCAATTACGACGGCGTGAACAAGTTCCGCACCGTCATCGGCGATGACGCCTTCATCGGTTCCGATACGCAGCTGGTGGCTCCCGTGACGGTGGGCCGGGGCGCCACCATCGGCGCCGGCACGACGCTGACGCGCAATGCGCCCGACGATCAACTCACGCTGTCCCGTCCGGAGCAGAAAAGCGTGCCCGGCTGGAAGCGTCCGGTGCGCAAGCCGAAATGAACCTGCGCCAAGTCGGGGCCCAGGCTGCGGGCAGGGCTCGCAGCCTGACTGGGCGGGTCCGGCCTGGAGCGAGGCGCTGCGCTCCGTCCCGGTTTCCATGATGCGTATCCTGCAACTCAACTTCGAGCGCGGCTGGCGCGGCGGCGAACGGCAGACCCTGCTGACCCTGCAGCAATTGCAGCAGGCCGGGCATCAGGTCCGCCTGCTGGCCCGCCAGGGCGAAGAGCTGGCCCGGCGAGCCCGCGCGGCGGGCATGACCGTGGTGGAATGCGCGTCCGCGCCGGCGGCCCTTTGGCATCTGCTGCGGCATGGGCGTGGTTTTGATGTCCTGCACGCGCAGACGGCCTCCTGCATGAGCTGGCTGGCCCTGCTGCACGCCTGGCTGCCTGGGCGCGTCGTCTTCACGCGCCGAACCGCCTTCCCAGTGGATAGGCAGCGGAGGGAACAGCCTCAAGGAAGTTCCTTGACGGGCAAGGAGCGGCGCACGCGCTGGAAGTGGCGCCGGGCTGATCGGCTGGCGGCCATCAGTCAGGCCGCGGCGACGGAACCGCGCCGCCTGGGCTTGCGCGTGGAAGTCATACCCAGCGCCATTCAGGTCCTGCCCGAAGACCCCGACTACGTCGCCGCGTTGCGCTCACGCTTGAACCCCCGGGGTTTGCGCGTGCTGGGCACGACCGCCGCTCTGACGGCGGAGAAGGATCCGCTGACGCTGATCCGCGCCGTGCAGCTGCTGGCGCAGCGCCGTCAGGACTTCATTTTTCTGCACTTTGGCGCAGACGGTTCCGAAACCCCGGCTGCGCGTGAACTCATCGCCCGCTTGGGCCTGGAAGACCGATACCGCCTGGCCGGCTTCGAACCGCGGCCGGAACAGGCCTTTCGGTTGCTGGATGGCTTTGTCCTGAGTTCCCGGCACGAAGCGCTCGGCTCCAGCGTGCTGGACGCCTTCGTCTATGGCGTGCCGGTGGCCGCCACCATGGCCGGCGGCCTGCCCGAATTGCTGGATCAGGGACGCGGCCGGCTGTGCGCGGTGGGCGACGCCCAGGCTCTGGCGCAGGCCATGGAAGACATGCTGGATCAGCCGGACGCCGTCCGGCGGCAGGCCGCGCAGGCCCGGCGATGGGCTCTGCAGGAACATAGCCCGGCCACCATGGCGCAGCGTTACCTGCGCCTGTACGGCCAACTGGTGCAGGCGCGACGCCGTCCCGGCCGGCCCTGAGGCCGTAGCCCAAGGCTGCGAGCCGTGCGCGCTCGAAGGCCGGCTCGTTCTAGGGCGTCGCGGGCCGGGCGGGCAGCGGGACCCGCGTCTCGAATTTGGCCTGGTGGATGGAGAAAAAGCTGCGCACGTTGCGGATGTTGGCCTGTGTGGTGAACAAGGCGTGCGCCAGCTGGTGATAGGCGGTCATGTCGCGCACCTGCAGGACCACGATGAAGTCCACGCCCGTTGACACGCGGTAGCACTGCAGCACGGCTTTTTCGGGCATCACCAGGCGTTCGAAGTCTCGCAACTGTTCTTCGCCCTGGCGATCCAGGGTGATTTCCACGATGGCCGTCAGGCTGGGCCCCAGGCGTTCCGGATTCAACAATGCGACCTGGCGCAGGATCACGCCCTGTTCGCTCAGGCGCCGTACCCGCCGCAGGCAGGTGGGCGGGGAGGCATGCACGCGCGAGGCCAGTTCCTGGTTGCTGATGGAGGCGTCGTTCTGCAGTTGTTCCAGGATGCGCAGGTCCAGCTCGTCCAGATCAATCATGGCACAATTTTTCCTATCGTTATGAAATATAATTTCATAAATCAGTGTCGAGCACAATAAAATTACAGATAGGCTCTTGCATGAAATTTTAATTCATAACGGTAAAAAAACAGACATAAAATTTCCTGAGTTTCAGCTCAAAATAGCTCCATTCGTTTATTGAGCCCGCCTCTGCCGCGGGCTGGAACAGGAGCCTAGTATGTGTGGAATCGTTGGCGCCGTCGCGCAACGCAATATCGTCCCCGTCCTGCTGGAAGGTCTCAAGCGCCTGGAATACCGAGGCTATGATTCCTGCGGCGTGGCGGTGCATGCGGACGGGCAGTTGCGCCGGGCGCGCAGCACGCAGCGCGTGGCCGAGCTGCAGGAGCAGGTCAAGGCGGAGCACCTGGAAGGCTTCACCGGCATTTCGCACACCCGCTGGGCCACGCACGGCGCTCCCGCCACCCATAATGCCCATCCGCATTTCTCGGGCAAGGGCAAGGCGCGCATCGCCCTGGTGCACAACGGCATCATCGAGAACCACGACGAGCTGCGCGCCGAGCTGAAGGACATAGGCTATGTGTTCGAGAGCCAGACCGACACCGAAGTCATCGCCCACCTGATCGACCACCTGTACAACGGCGATCTGTTCGAAGCCGTGCAGCAGGTCATCCGCCGCTTGACCGGCGCCTACGCCATCGCCGTGTTCTGCCAGGACGAGCCGCACCGCGTGGTCGGCGCCCGTCATGGTTCGCCTCTGGTGGCGGGCCTGGGCAAGAACGAGAACTTCCTGGCCTCCGATGCGCTGGCCCTGGCGGGCACCACCGACCAGATCATCTACCTGGAAGACGGCGACGTGATCGACCTGCAGATCAGCAAGGTCTGGATCGTGGACAAGGATGGCAAGCCCGTGGAGCGCAGCGTGCACACCGTGCATTCGCATACCGCCGCCGCCGAGCTCGGTCCGTATCGCCATTTCATGCAGAAGGAGATCTTCGAACAGCCGCGCGCCGTGGGCGATACCCTGCAGGACATCGAAAGCGTCACGCCCGAACTGTTCGGCGACCAGGCCTACAAGGTCTTCCAGGACATCGATAACGTGCTGATCCTGGCCTGCGGCACCAGCTATTACGCGGGTCTGACCGCGCGCTACTGGATCGAGTCCCTGGCCAAGATTCCCGTCAATGTGGAAATCGCCAGCGAGTACCGCTACCGCGACAGCGTGCCCAATCCCCGCACCCTGGTCGTGACCATCTCCCAGTCCGGCGAGACCGCCGACACCCTGGCCGCTCTTAAGCATGCCCGCAGCCTGGGCATGGAACAGACGCTGACCATCTGCAACGTGGCCACCAGCGCCATGGTGCGCGAGTGCAAGCTGGCCTACATCACGCGCGCCGGCGTGGAGATCGGCGTGGCCTCCACCAAGGCCTTCACCACGCAACTGACCGCGCTGTTCCTGCTGACCATGGCCCTGGCCCAGATCAAGGGCCACATGAACGAGCAGCAGGAAGGCGAGTACCTGAAGTCCCTGCGCCACCTGCCCACCGCCATTTCCGCCGTGCTGGCCCTGGAACCCCAGATCATGGCCTGGGCCGACCGCTTCGCCAGCAAGGAAAACGCCCTGTTCCTGGGCCGCGGCATGCACTACCCCATCGCCATGGAAGGCGCGCTCAAGCTCAAGGAGATCAGCTATATCCACGCCGAGGGCTATCCCGCTGGCGAATTGAAGCACGGCCCCCTGGCCCTGGTGACCGAAGCCATGCCCGTGGTGACCATCGCCCCGCGTGACGAGCTGCTGGAAAAGCTCAAATCCAACATCGAGGAAGTCCACGCCCGCGGCGGCGAGCTGTACGTCTTCGCGGATGCCGACACCCGCATCGGCAGCAGCGACCGCGTCCATGTCATCCGCATGCCCGAGCACTACGGCAAGCTCTCTCCCATCCTGCACACCATCACCTTGCAGCTGCTGGCCTACCACACCGCCTGCTCTCGCGGCACGGACGTGGACAAGCCGCGCAACCTGGCCAAGAGCGTGACGGTGGAATAAGCGTTTCAAGGTCTTTGGAGCATTGGCAGGCTGCGTTCATCGCAGCCTGTTTTGCATTGGGCGCGCCGGAATTGGCCGATAGGCAGAAAGGACCAGCAGCCAGATCGGATGCAACAGTCTTAGTGCAAAGTAATTGCTTGTAGCAATTGGTAGGTTTACCGTCCGGAACAACTGCTACGGTATCTGCATCCATTGACCTGGCTGCCATCCAGGTGCCTCCGGTCTTGGACTCCGTAGGTTAGAGGACGATTTAATCAAAAACGTTCTTGCTTATATTGGGAGAAGTAATCATGAAAAAATCCGCTATCTTGTCCAATATCTTAATGACGACTGCTTTGAGCTTTGGCCTGCAGGCCGGCGCCATGGCAGCCGATAAAGACACCAATACGGATCATTCCGCAACGGCGGGCGAAGCCGTCAGTGATGCATGGATCACGACGAAGATCAAGGCTGAACTTGCCAGCACCAAGGATTTGAAAAGCACGGATATTTCTGTCGAGACCAATAACGGAGTCGCGACCTTGACGGGTACCGTGCCTAGCGACATTGAGCTTAAAAAGGCTGTGGCCGCAGCGCAAAGCGTCAAGGGCGTCCAGAGGGTGGATTCCTCCGGCCTGAAAGTCAATGCGAATAAATAATCCGTAAAGCCTAAACCGGTCGAATTTCAAGTACATCCGAGGTATATCATGAATGAAGACACGATCAAGGGAAAATGGAAGCAACTGACTGGAAAAATCCAGGAAAAGTGGGGCAAGCTGACCAACGATGATCTGGACGTTGCCGAAGGCAATGCGGAATATCTGGTCGGCAAGATTCAAGAGCGATACGGTATCGAGCGTGAAGAAGCCGAAAAGCAAGTGCGGGATTTCAATGACGACGCGCGCTACTGATTTATGATTTGCGCTTGACCTTGCAAGAGGCGCCCTGTGAAGACGGGGCGCCTTTTTCATCTGGATCGGGCTGGGATTGATCTGGTTGCCGGCAAGAGACAATGAATAAGCCGGAATTCGCCTTCAATGTAAATGAATTGGGCTTTCGTTAAGTGAAACAGCGAAAAGGAGCAAGCTTCAATGTCGACTGAGTTCAAGGTCGGAGACCATGTCACCTGGAATTCCGAAGCAGGGCACGTCAGCGGCGTCATCCGCAAGATTCATACTGAAGACTTTGAATATAAAGGCCATATGCGCAGGGCCTCTGCGGAAGATCCTCAATATGAGATCAAAAGCGATAAGACCGAGCATATAGCGGCCCATAAGGGCAGCGCCTTGAGGAAAATTGCGAAGAAAGAAAACTGAAGTCCTCTCTTTACATGTTGGGCGTCCGATCCGGCGTACCGATGCGTTTCCAGTACTGCCGCAAGCGGCTCATGTCGCTCGTTGTGCAAATTGCGGCAGGCTTGATTCGCCGCTTCCACAGCATGCGCGTGGGCGCCGGAGCGTAAAATCAGAGGCCAGATCTGCATGACCATGGATAGAGCTTGATGATGATTTCACGTAGCGGGCGTCCTGACGACATACCTGCTTTGAATGAATTGGCCCTGGCCGCAAAAGCATTCTGGGGCTATACGCCCCGGCAGTTGGAGTCATGGCGCAGCGATCTGCAGGTTCATCCTGCCTTGACGACGACTCACCCCGTATGGCTGGTCGAGCAGGAGGGGCGGCTGGCGGGGTTTGTGCAGCTCGACACCCAGGCACGGCCATGGGAGATAAGGGGTCTGTGGGTCCATCCCGATTTCATGCGTCAAGGCATAGGTCGCGTCTTGCTGGAATGGTCCGTCCGGACGGCAAGCACCGCTGCTTGCAAGGAGCTGCATATCGATTCCGAGCCGAATGCGGAAGGCTTCTACTTGGCTTGCGGCGCTCGCCGCATCGGCGCGGCGGCGGCGCCGCTGGACGGCCAGCCTGATCGGGTACGGCCTCAGCTTGTGTTGCCTCTGTGCCGGCCTTGAGGTCTTTGGTTCAATGGGATTTTGTTCTCGGCCATGGCTTTATCGGGCGGCGCCTGAATCGTCCAGCATGTCCAGCAATGTATAGGCGATCACTTTGGCGGCTTTGTTGATCGTGTCCAATGGGACGCGTTCGTCGGCACGGTGGCCGTTGGCTTCCAGCAGGTCGCGGGGTCCGGCGCCATACATGATGGTGGGTATCCCGTTTTCGCTGTAGAGCCGCGCATCCGTGTAGAGCGGTATGCCCATGGCGGCTGCGATGGGCTCGCCCATGATGTCCTGGGCGTTTCTGGCCAGGGTCTCGGCGAACGCGGCCGATGCCGCGGTTGGCGCCAAGGGGCGCGCCAGCAGGATCTGGTCCACCTCGAGCTGGATTCCGGGCATGTCTTTCAAGGCCTCTGCAAGGACCTGGCGCAGGTCTTGCTCGACTTGCGCCGGGCTTTCTTCTGGAATGATGCGGCGATCAATGCGCAGTACGACTTCGTCGGCGACGACGTTGGTGTTGATCCCTCCTTTGATCAGGCCGACGACGCAGGTGGGAGAGGCGATGCCGGGTGTACTGGACACGATCTGGTTCAGCGAATCGCGGTAGCGATAGAAGGCGTTCAGCAATGCTGACGTGGCTTCAATGGCGTCGTGCCCGGTATGGGGCGCTGCAGCATGCGCCGACTTCCCGCGCACGCGCGCCTCCAGGTGCAGGCACCCATTGTGCGCGATGATCACGTTGTAGGAAAATGCGGCGCAGATCACATAGTCCGGCTTGACTATGCCCTGCTCCAGCAGCCAGCCGGGACCCAGCAGGCCGCCCGTTTCCTCGTCGAAGGTGAAGTGCAGCTCCACCGTGCCCTTGAGCCTGGCGCCCGATTGTTTGAGGGCGCGCAGCGCGTAGGCGTAAGTCACGAAGTCGGACTTGGAGACGGCCGCTCCCCGGCCAAACAGCCATCCGTCTCTTTGTTCGCCTTTGTAGGGATCCACCGTCCACCCCAGCCCTGGCGGCACGACATCGCCATGTGCATTCAGGGCGATGACGGGACCGTCGCCGAAGCGTTCGCGGACTACCAGGTTGATGACGGACTGCATGCCTGCCCGGGCCGTTGTTTGCGGGTCCACCTCGTGCAGTTCGACCTCGAACCCCAGTTGGCGCAGTTGTGCGGCTGCGACTCTTGCGATCGGGGCGCAGTCTCCAGGAGGATTATCCGAAGGAGTCCGTACCAATTCAGTCAGATGAGTGATAGCGTTACCATGGCTGGCGTCGATCAGATTCGAGAGTTTGGACTTGATGGTTTCTCGGTGCGGCATGCGGCGCGTCTCCTTGGCGAGGTGCCGATTTTCTTGGGAGGAGTGCTAGAATTTCCGCCCAACAATATTGAAGTTTTTTGTTTTGAATTTATAAATATATTGTAAACAATTTATTTTGATACTGTGGTTACTACGGATGGTAAAGATCAGATGCTGACGAAACGGGTACTGGGCGCCGAGGAAATCTATGATCGTATTCTGCTGGCGATCACGGAGCGCCGCTTGTTGCCAGGAGCAAGGCTGGTCGAGGAGCGCCTCAGCGAGGTGACGGGAGCGAGCAGGGCGCGGATCAGGCAAGTGTTGTCGCGGCTCGCGCATGAGCAGCTGGTGAGCCTGGTGCCCAATAAAGGCGCATGCATCGCAAGCCCCACTGTCGAAGAGGCGCAGGAGCTGTTCTATGCCAGGCGCCTGATCGAACCCAGCCTGGTGGCGGATCTGG
Source organism: Alcaligenes sp. Marseille-Q7550 (assembly GCF_965112015.1). Classification (NCBI taxonomy): domain Bacteria; kingdom Pseudomonadati; phylum Pseudomonadota; class Betaproteobacteria; order Burkholderiales; family Alcaligenaceae; genus Alcaligenes; species Alcaligenes sp. Marseille-Q7550. Next base: position 1,304,353 of record NZ_CBCOPU010000002.1, on the reverse strand, counting down.
CCGGTCGCATCACCCCGGCGCAGGTCCAGCAGTTGAAGGCCCATGTGCAGGCCGAAAGAGAGGCGCGCCGGCAGCGCGACATGCGCACGGTGGTGCGCCTGTCGGGCGAATTTCACATGCTGCTGGTGGAAATGTCGGCGTCTCGCATGTTGCTTCGCATCATGCGGGAATTGACCACTTTCACCTGCCTGATCATCACGCTTTATGACAAGCCGACCATGTCAGCCTGTTCGGATCATGAGCACCAGGATCTGATCGACTGCCTGGAGAAGGGCGATGGGGAGGGGGCGCGCAAGATCATGCTGGATCATCTGCTGGGAATAGAGCAGGCTTTGGACTTGTCCGGCGAGGACGAGGAACTGCCGGATTTCGACGAGATTTTCAAGTAAGCGCCCGCCCGGCAGGGCGCGCAATTCTTCCATGGCTGCTCCTGGTCCGGGACAGCCGGTTCCCGATTCGTCCGCAACGGAAGGCCCTGGTTCGGGCCTTCCGGGGAACCTTGCGCACATAAGAAAAACGTACCTTACCCTGACCTGAATAGGGTTTACGACTATTTTTTGTCGGTTTTGTCTCTGTAGAATTGTTAACTAAATCACATTGCTTTGTTAACAATAAAATGGAGGTGGTGAGATGAAACTGAACAGGTTCTTGTTACTGGCCGGAGTGAGCATGGCAATGTTGGCAGCGGGTGCGCCAGCGCAAGCCGTGGAGCGTTTGCGCATTGCCGGCAATCATCCGGTTGAAGACGCCGTATCGCGGTCGATGGAAGTGTTCAAGAAACTGGTGGAAGAGCGGTCGGCGGGAGAGATCCAGGTCGATCTGTTCCCCGCCATGCAACTGGGCGGAGCGACCGAGAACGTGGACCAGGTGCGTTCGGGCACCGTGTTCGCCACCCTGATCTCATCGGCCTACCTGACGCGGCTGGTGCCTGAGTACGAGGCCTTGAGCCTGCCATTCCTGTTCGACAATCGCGCCCAGGTCGCCAAGCTGGTGGGCGGTCCGGCAGGCGAGAAGCTGCACGAGAAAATGGGCAGGCAAGGCTTTGAAGTCCTGAGCTACGGCGAGATCGGGTTCCGCCACGTGACCAACAGCCTGCGCCCGCTGGCGACGGCGGATGATTTCCGCAGCCTGCGCATCCGCCTGCAGCCCAACGAGGTGCATCTGGCCACCTTCCGGGCGTTGGGCAGCAACCCCATTTCCATGGACGTGTCCGAGCTTTACTCGGCCCTTCAGCAGAAAGTGCTGGATGGGCAGGAGAATCCGTACAGCACCATTGCAAGCCGGCGCTTCAATGAAGTGCAGGGACATCTGTCCGACAGCTCGCATTTCTATGACGTGCTGGTGGTCATGGCCAACAAGCGGCGCTACGACAAGCTGTCCCCCGAACACCAGAAGATCGTGGGCGAGGCCATGCGGGAAGCCATGCAATGGCAGCGTGAAACCGCGGAGAAGGAAGACAAAGCCTCTCGCGCCCAGCTGACCGACTCCGGCATGGTCTTCACCCCCATTGCTCCTGATGTGCGCGAGCAGCTGCGCGCCGCCACGGCCGGCGTCGTGGACCAGGTCAAGAAGCGCACCGACCCCGCCTTCGTGGATCTGGTCCTTGAGCAAGTGAGAGCGCCATGAGCGAGTCCGCGGCTGCGCTTCCGCCTCTTTTCGCCGGGCTCAAGGCCTTCCTGAGCCGTGTGGACAGGCTGACTTACTGGATCATCGTGGCGGTGATCGGGGCCATGACGCTGATCGTGGCCGTCCAGGTGATCATGCGCTACTTCTTCGGGCTGTCCATCGATTCGGCGGACGAGCTCTCCCGCCTGCTGTTCGTCTGGTCCATTTTCCTGGCTGTGCCGCATGGCGTGCGCCTGGGCATCCATGTGGGCATAGACGTGCTGGTGGGAACGCTGTCCGCCACGACGCGCGACCGCATCTTCCGGGCAACCTGCCTGGTCAGCATGGTGCTGATGGCGGTGGTGTGCCTGGGAGCCTGGACGGCGACCGTCGAGCGCTGGCCCGAGCTGATGCCCACGCTGCCCCTGAGCTCGGCCATGTTCTACATCCCCTTGCTGATCTGCGCCGTGCACAGCTTTCTGCACCTGCTGCTGCAGCTGCGCTGCGGGGCCCAGGTCTGGGCAGGAGAAAACCTATGAGCGTGTATCTGGTCCTGCTGTTCCTGGCGCTCGCCCTGACCGGCATGCCCCTGGCATTTGCGCTGGGGCTGGCTTCGATCTTCGCGATATGGATGCTGGATTTCGAGCTGGTCGTCATGCCGCAGCGCATGATGCATGCGGTCAACAACTTCCCGCTCATGGCCATTCCGCTGTTCATATTGGCGGGCGAGCTGATGGTGCGCGCCAACATCATGGAAAGGCTGATCGGCTTTGCCAACAGCATGGTGGGACGCGTCAACGGAGGGCTGGCGCAGGTGACCATCATTTCCGGCACGATCTTCTCGTCGGTGTCGGGCGCCGCCGTGGCCAGCGCCAGCGCCCTGGGCAGCACCCTGATGCCTTCGCTGCGCAAGCATTACCCCGACGGCTATTCGGGCGCGGTCATCTGTTCCGCGGCCAACCTGGGCGCCATCTTCCCGCCCAGCAATGCCATGATCGTCTACGCGCTGATGGCGGGCTCGTCCGTGTCCGTCGGGGGATTGTTCATGGCGGGCGTGGTGCCGGGCTTCGTGCTGGTGCTGTGCTTCATGCTGTGGGCCGGATTCACGGCCAAGCGCCGCGGCTATCCCTTTACCGGCGAGCATTTCAGCCTGCGCAACATGCTGGTCCAGGCCCGCCGCGCGCTGGTCATCCTGCTGATGCCCATCATCGTGGTCGGGGGATTGTCTTCGGGGCATTCACCGCTACGGAAGGGGCGGCCATCGCGGTGGTGTATTCGGCGATGATCGGTTTTTTCGTCACCAAGACCTTGCGCATCGCCGATCTGCCGGGCTGCCTGTTCCGGGCGGCGGTAACCTCCGCCATGGTGGGGGCGCTGGTGGCCCTTTGCGGCGGCGGTCACCTTCATCTTCACGGTGGAAATGGTGCCGGCGCAACTGTCGGCCTTCATCCAGGGCATGACGCAAAGCCCCATGGTGTTTCTGCTGCTGGTGATGGCCCTGCTGATCGTGCTGGGCATGTTCCTGGAATCGAACGCCGCCTACATCATGCTGGTGCCTCTGTTCGCGCCCCTGGCGCTGGCCTACGGCATAGACCCGCTGTACTTCGGCTTCCTGTTCGTGTTCAACCTGATCATCGGCATGATGACCCCGCCCGTGGGCGTGCTGTATTTCGTGGTCAGCGGCATCGGCAAGGTGCCGCTGGGAACCTTGATCCGGGATTCCTTCCCCTTTGTGCTGGTGCAGTTCGCCGTGCTGGGCCTGTGCATCGTGTTTCCCGGTCTGGTGACGGCCTTGCCCCGCGCCATGGGCTTCTGATTCCTGCGCGGCCCCCGGCAGGGGGCCGCTGTTTCATGCAGAGGACTGTATGCGTCTACTCATCGTCAATCCCAATATTTCCCGCAGCGTCTCGGACTTGATCGAGGCCGAGGCCCGGCGGGCTGCTTCTGCGGACACCCAGCTGACCGTGGCCACGGCGCCGTTCGGGGTGGCTTACATCGAGACCCGCGCCGAGGCGCTGATCGGCGGCTATGCCACGCTGACCGTGCTGTCGGAACAGTATCGCGACTATGATGCGGCCGTGGTGGCGGCGTTCGGCGATCCGGGGCTGCAGGCCGCGCGCGAGATCCTGCCCATTCCCGTGGTGGGCATGACCGAGTCGGCCCTGATGTCGGCCGCCATGCTGGGCGGACGGATTTCCATCATCGCCATCTCGCGCCGCATCCGCACCTGGTACGAAGAAACGGTTGCCTGCTACGGCATGAGCAGCCGGCTGGCCAGCATACGCAGCCTGGAGAACCCCTTGCGCGACATCGCGACCATCCAGCAGGATCATGGGGACCAACTGGTCGCCTTGTGCGAGCAGGCGATCCAGGAAGACGGCGCCGATGTCATCATCATCGCGGGCGCGCCCTTGGCGGGCTTGGCGCGTTCTGTCGCCGACCGCATTCCGGTTCCCGTGGTGGATGGCGTCAGCTGTGCCGTGTGGCAGGCACAGGCCCTGGCGGGCATAGGGGCGCGGCCGGCGCAAAAGGGCAGCTATGCGCCGCCCGCCGACAAGCCCGTGGCCGGCCTGCCGCCTGAACTGATGAAGCTGGTGGGCCGCCAGCCGCTGGCGCGCTAGGGGCGGGCGATGCCAGCGACCATGATCACCGGCGGAGGCGGATTCTGCGGCTTGAATATCGCCGAGCATTTGCTCGGACAGGGCCGCAGGGTCGTGCTGTATGGCGTGGACGAACCGCCAGCGCAGGCGCTGGCGGCGCTGCGGACCTTGCCGGGCGTACTGCTGGTAGAGCAGGGCGATGTGCGGGACCAGGCGGCCCTGAAGCAGGCGATGGCCCGGCATGACGTGGATGAGCTCGTGCATGCGGCCGCCATCACGGCCTCGCTGCAGACCGAGCAGCGCGCCGCGGCAAGAATCCTGGACGTCAATCTGCTGGGCACGATCGCCGTGCTGGAAGCGGCGCTGGGCAGGGGCGTGCGGCGGCTGGTGTGCCTGAGCAGCGGCGTGGTCTTTGGCAGCAGGGTCAAGAAAGAAGGCCTGCTGGACGAGGACCGGGATATTCCTGTTCCCGAAAGCCTGTACGCCATCAGCAAGTACGCGGCCGAGCGTGCCGCCTTGCGCTATAGGCAGAGCCGGGGCCTGGACGTGGTGGTGCTGCGGGTTGGCACCGCGTTCGGCCGCTGGGAATACAGTTCCGGGGTGCGCGATACCCTGAGCGTGCCGTATTCACTGTGGCACATGGCCCGCCAGGGCAAAGAGGCGGTATTCACGTCTGAGCTGCCGACCGATTGGGTGTATGGCGACGACGTGGCCCAGGCCGTGTCCCTGCTGTTGCAGGCAGCGTCGTGCCGCCATGGACTGTATCAGGTGGCCACAGGTGCGAGCTGGAGCGTGCCGCAATGGTGCGACTTGTTGCAGACGGAGTTTCCTGCGTTCGTCTATCGATGCACGTCTTGCCGGGGCCAGGCCAATGTCGGCGTGCCCGCGCCGACCGTCAGGCCGCCTTTTTCGGTGGCCCGCCTGGAGCAGGAGTTCGGATACAAGGCGCAATACAGGGAACAGGCGGCGTTTGACGACTATATGCAGTGGCGCCTGGGGTATCCCGACTGGTGATGCACCAAGGCGGGGCCTGCCGCATCGAGGACATGCCCATACGCATGGACTGGGCATCGCGGTAACTGGAGAAGATGACGGCGGAGGGCGCGGCGGAACGCTCAGTCCGCGTTTTTGCTTTTGCGCCCGGCAAGGTAGTGGCTGGGTGCGGCGCCCAGCGCGCGCTGGAAGGCGGCCGTGAATGCGCTGGTATTGCTGTAGCCCAGTTCCATGGCGACGCGCGTCACCGAGTCGCCCAGGCCCAGTCGCGTCAGCGCGGCCAGCAGGCAGGCTTGCTGCCGCCATTGGCCGAAGCTCATGCCTGTCTGCGCCCGGAACAGGCGGGTGAAGTTGCGCCGGCTCATGCCGACCTGCCGCGCCGCCGTATCGATGTCGACTTCCAGCGTGGGCGCCTGCAACAACTGGCGGCACAATTGCGCCATCCTGGGCCCCAGGGGCAGCGGCGCGTTCAAGGGCAATTCGGGCATGGCGGCGATTTCCTCGACCAGCAGGCGCATCAGATGATCGTCGCGCCCGCCCAGCGCGTATTCCTTGGGCAAGTCCACGGCGGCGGACAACAGTTCGTGCAGCAGAGGCGATACTCCGAGAACGGTGCAGCGAGCGGGCAGGCCGGCGGTCAGTGCGACGTCGGGGAAAATGTAGGCGCTGCGCGTGCTCGTCGGGCCGCTCATGCGTACTTCGTGCTCGATTCCGCTTGGAATCCACGATGCGCACCGTGGAGGCACGACCCAGCTTCCCGCGCTGGTCGTGACGGTCAGCACGCCGGTGATCGCGTACAGGCACTGGCTGCGCCGGTGGCTGTGAGGGAGCAGCACGGTCCCGGCAGGATAGTCGTTGCCCAGGGCGAAGACCGTGCGTTGCACGTCTTCATGGTCCTTGACGAGGGTATTTCGCATCGTGAATCCAGAAATGGCCCATATTCATAACTATTATGCCCGATACTGATTTCGGGCTGTTCGCCGTCCCTCTACAGTGGCACTGAAAATCTCATAGAGGCTGGTTCCCATTTCCAATTCGCTGATTTGTTTATGACTGCAAAAGATCTTTCCCTTGAAACGTCAGGCAGGCCGACGGCCGCACCGGCAACAGAGCCCAAACCTAACGGTTTTCTCCTGCCCATCGTGGGCGGCGCCGCGCTTGCACACCTGCTCAACGACATGATCCAGGCGATGCTGCCGGCCATCTTTCCCATGCTCAAGGCCAGCTTTTCCCTGAGCTTCGGGCAGATTGGCGTCATCGCCCTGGTGTACCAGGTGACGGCGTCCTTGCTGCAGCCCTGGATAGGTCTGTACACGGACAAGCATCCCAAGCCTTATCTGCTGCCCTCGGGCATGGTGATGACCTTGATCGGCATCGCCCTGATCGCCACGGCGGGCAGCTACGCCATGCTGCTCGTGGCGGCGGCCATTGTCGGCGTGGGCTCGGCGACCTTCCATCCGGAGGCCTCCCGCATTGCCCGCCTGGCCTCGGGCGGCCGGTTCGGCACTGCCCAGTCCACGTTCCAGGTGGGCGGCAATACGGGCACGGCCATCGGTCCGCTGCTGACGGCCCTGATCGTCATTCCCTACGGGCAGCCTGCCGTGGCTTGGTTCATGCTGGTGGCGCTGTTTGCCATCTATGTCTTGTACCGGCTGACCATCTGGGTCAAGCACAACGGCCAGGCCAAGGCGAAAAGCCTGTCCAAAAGCCATGCCGCGGGGCTGCCGCGCGGCAAGGTCGTTCAGGCCGTGGTCGTCATCTGCATCCTGATGTTCGCCAAGTTCGTCTACATTGCCTCTTTTACCAACTACTTCACGTTCTACCTGATCGAGCGCTTCGGCTTGAGCGTGCAGCACAGCCAGATCTTCCTGTTCATCTTCCTGGCGGCGGTCGCGGCCGGCACGTTTGCCGGCGGCCCCGTGGGCGACCGCATCGGGCGCAAGGCCGTCATCTGGATTTCCTTTCTGGGCGTGGCCCCTTTCGCGCTCATGCTGCCGCACGTCGGCCTGGTCTGGACGGCGATCCTGGCCATCGTGATCGGCCTGGTGATGTCATCGGCCTTCGCCGCCATGGTGGTGTATGCGCAAGAGGCCGTGCCGGGCCGGGTGGGCATGGTGTCGGGCCTGATGTTCGGGCTCATGTTCGGCATAGGCGGCATAGGCGCCGCCGGGCTGGGGGAGCTGGCCGATTCCCGGGGGATCGTCTGGGTGTATGGCTTGACCTCGTTCCTGCCATTGCTGGGTCTTGCCACCGCCTTGCTCCCCAGTACGGGCAACAAAAGCAACAAGCTCTGATCCTGCTTCCGTTGCCGCAGGCCGGCGCCCGTTCGCGGCGGGCGCTGCTCACTCCAGCTCCGGATGCCGGTCCGCCAGGCGTTGCCGCTTCTGCTTGAGCGCCTCCAGCTTTTCCTCCATTTCCGCGATTTCCGCTTCGATGTCCTGCACGTTCTGCTCGATGTGGTCGTAGGCCTGCTGCAGCAGTTCTTCGGCTTCGTCGGGGTTGGAGGCTGTGGGCGTGTCGCCGCGCAGGGGGCGGTTGGCGGTCTCGGGCAGGAACATGGCGGTGACCAGGCCGATGACCGAGGCGAACATCAGGTAGAAGGCGGGCAGCAGCAGATTGCCGGTCTGTTCGACCAGCCAGGCGGCGATGGTGGGCGTCAGGCCGGCGATGATGATGGCGATGTTGAAGGAAGCGGCCAGCGCGCTGTAGCGGATGCGGGTGGGGAACAGGGCCGGCAGGGTGGAGGCCATGACCCCGGTCATGCAGTTCAGCAGCACGGCCAGGATCAGCAGCCCCAGAACGATCCGCACGTTGTTGTCGCTGCCGATGACGTGGAAGGCGGGCACCGCCAGGATCAGCAGGCCCACGCTGCCGATCAGCAGGAAGGGCTTGCGGCCGACCTTGTCGCTGATGAAGCCCACCACCGGCTGCACGAACAGCATGCCTATCATGACCACCACGATGATCAGCACGCCGTGCTCTTCGGAATAGCCCAGGTTGCTGGACAGGTAGGTGGGCATGTAGGTCAGCAGCATGTAGTAGGTGATGTTGGTCACCAGCACCATGCCTATGCACACGAGCAGGGCCTTGCGGTACTTGGAGAAGATGGCGCCGAAGGAGACGGTGGGGCGTTCCTGTACTGCGGCGCGGTCTTCCTGTTCCATTTTTTCCAGTTGCTGGGTGAAGGCGGGCGTTTCTTCGGCCGCGTGCCTCAGGTACAGGCCCAGCAGGCCCAGCGGCCCGGCCACGAAGAAGGGCACGCGCCAGCCCCAGTCCTCGAAGGCCTGTGCGCTCAGCGCCGTCTGCAGCAGCACCACCAGGCCTGCGCCCAGCACGAAGCCGGCGATGGAGCCGAAGTCCAGCCAGCTGCCCAGGAAGCCGCGCTGCCGGTCGGGCGCGTATTCGGCCACGAACACCGCCGCGCCGGTGTATTCGCCGCCCACGGAAAAGCCCTGGGCCAGGTTGCACAGCAGGAGCAGGATGGGCGCCCAGAGACCGATGCTCAAGTAAGAGGGGATCAGGCCGATGCAGAAGGTGCTGATGGCCATGATGATGATGGTCAGGGACAGCACCTTCTGGCGTCCGAAGCGATCGCCCATGATGCCGAAGAAGACGCCGCCCAGCGGCCGCACCAGGAAGGGCACGGAAAAGGTGCCCAGGGCGGCGATGGTCTGCACGGCGGGGGAGGCGTCGGGAAAAAAGACCTTGCCCAGGGTGGCGGCCACGAAGCCGTAGACGCCGAAGTCGAACCACTCCATGGCGTTGCCCAGTGCGGCGGCGGTGACGGCCTTCTTGAGCTTGGTATTGTCGACGACGGTGATGTCGTCGATCTGCAGCGGCCGCGCGTCGCTCGAAGCCGAGGGTGTCTGTGCCATGAATGCCTCCCGTGATGTGCAGGGCGATCGCCCGCAGGTTCGTTTTACATTCTTGCCTTGACCATTGCTGCAACCGGCGCGAAGGCCTTGAAGAAAGGGCCGCGTCTGGAAACGATTCTACGTCCGGCCCCGCGAACCGTCCATATGGAGTCGACTATAAGGCGCGACACCCCCTGGGCAGGCGCGCCTGCTTCACGTAGGCGCGTACTTCCTGCGCCAGCGCGGCCGCCGCGGGCGTGGGCGCGTGGTCCTGGTGGAACATCAGGCACAGGGTGCGCACCAGCTTGGGGGCGCGCAGCAGGGAAAAGGACAGGCCGGGCACCAGCACGCGGTGCGCGGCCAGGGCGGGCAGCAGGGCGATGGCCAGGCCGCTTTGCACCAGGGCGGCCTGGGAGGTGGTGCTGGATGCTTCGTAGAACGGCGCGGCGGCTTCAATGGGCAGATCCGCCCGCGATTGCAGCACCGCCATGATGCCGGTCTCGTCCACCACCCCGACCAGCTTGCGGTGCCGCAGCGCCTTCCAGCTGACGGCGCCGCGCGCATCGGGCTTGATCTGTTCGTCGTCGCTGCGATAGAGCACGCCGAACTGGTCTTCCAGCAGAGGCTGGCTGTCCAGCCCGTGGACATCCGCCCAGGGGCTGGTCAGGCCGAAGTCCACGTCCCCGGCGGCGATCTGGCGCTGGATGCGCCCCGAGTTGTCGTCGCGCAGGTAAAGGCGCACGGCGGGGTGGCGCTGGGAAAAAGTGTAGGCGGCCGGCGCGATCAGGTCGGTGATGGCCGAAGGGGCGGCGGCCACGCTGACGCGGCCGCTTTTCAATGCGCCGTAGCGCATGACGTCGCCGATGGCGCCGTCGAAATCGGCCAGCAGGCGGGTGATGCGCGGCAGGAATTCCTGGCCCACTGGAGTCAGGGCGACGCGTCGGCTGGTGCGGGAGAACAGCGGCGTGTTCAGCGCCGCCTCCAGCTGCTGGATCAGGCCGGTGACGGAAGACTGCGTCTGGAACAGGCGCCGCGCCGCATGGGTGAAGCTGGCTTCCTGGGCCACAGCCACGAAGGCGTTCAAGTGTTTCAAGGTGATGTGCTTGGGCAGTCTATCCATCTTGATTTGCGATCAATCTATTAACTTAAACAATTTTTCATATTAATCATGCCTTTGGATAATACGCCCAACTCCTGCTTCCGTGGGGGGATTTGTGGAGATGGGTATGCAGGCAGACGACCGCAGGCTGGACGTCAAGATCACCGATGGCTGGATCATGGATGGAACGGCGGCGCCGCGCTGGCGGGGCGACGTGGGCATTCGCGCAGGGCGTATCGTCGCCCTGGGGGATCTGAGCGCCTGGACGGCCGAGCACTGCCTGGATGCGCGCGATAAAGTAGTTGCGCCCGGGTTCATCGACACGCATGGCCATGACGACCTGATGTTCATCGAGAAACCCGCCCTGGACTGGAAGACCAGCCAGGGAATCACCTCGGTCGTGGTGGGCAATTGCGGCGTCAGCGCCTTTCCGGCGCCATTGCCGGGCAATTCGGCGGCCGCCCTGGCCCTGCTGGGCGAATCGCCCCTGTTCACGGGCATGGCCGACTATGTGCAGGCCGTGCAGGCCCTGCAGCCCATGATCAATGTGGCGGCCCTGGTGGGCCACGCCAATCTGCGCATGGCGGTGATGCAGGATCCGATGGCCGCGCCCACCGCCGACGGGCAGGCCGCCATGGAGTCGCTGCTGGACCAGGCCCTGGAGCAGGGCGCGGTGGGCTTCAGCACCGGCCTGGCCTACGAGCCTGGCTGCATGGCGCAGCCTGCCGAGCTCGAAGGCCTGGCGCGAGTCGCGGCCGCGCACGGCTCCCTGCACACCAGCCACATCCGCAACGAAGGCGACACGGTCGAGGAATCCGTCGAAGAAGTGCTGGCCGTGGGCCGCCAGACCGACTGCGCCACCCTGGTGTCGCACCACAAATGCATGCTGCCGGCCAACTGGGGCCGCAGCGACCGTACCTTGGCCAACATAGACCGGGCTCGCGCCGCGGGCCTTCAGGCCGCGCTGGACATCTACCCCTATTCGGGCAGCTCCACCATTCTGATCCCGGAGCGCGCCCACACCATAGACCGCATCCGCATCACCTGGTCCGAACCTCATCCCGAATGCAATGGCCGGTATCTGGCCGACATCGCCGAGCAATGGGGCTGCGACCGGAAAACCGCCGCGCGCCGCCTGCTGCCGGCCGGCGCCATCTATTTCGCCATGGACGAACAGGAAGTACAGCGCATCTTCCGCCACCCCTGCTGCATGGTGGGGTCCGACGGCCTGCCGGCGGACGCGCATCCGCATCCGCGCCTGTGGGGCAGCTTCACCCGCATCCTGGGGCGCTACGTGCGCGAAGACGGCCTGATGCCGCTGGAGCAGGCCGTGGCCAAGATGACGTCGCTGCCGGCATCGGTGTTCGGCCTGCAGGACCGGGGCGTGCTGCGGCCCGGCGCCTGGGCCGACGTGGTGGTGTTCGATCCCGACACGGTTCAGGATTGCGCCACCTGGGAGCAGCCCACGCTGCCCTCGCAGGGCGTGCAGGCCGTGTACGTGAACGGCGTGCAGGTGCATCCGCAGGCCCCGCAGCAGCGGCCCGGCCAGGTCCTGCGCCGGGCCTTTCCCGCCCGGGCGCAAAGCCTGGCGGCGCAGCAGGCCCGGACCTAGGCCGCAGCCGCACAGACAAGAAAATACCTGCCATGGCCTGGGCGTAAGACAGGGTATGGCGCATCGCATCACAATAGGACCGGCTCCGTCATGGGCTGGTCCGGAAGGATCGTAAAGGAGACATCATGACCTTCACTCAGCAACAGGCGCCCACTGGCAAGCGTAATATAGCCATTGCGGTGTTCTTGATCGGGCTAGCCATAGCTCTCTATACCCACTTCTACCTGCCCGGCCAGACCTCCCTGTGGGGCCTGACGCCGGTGGTGGTGTTCGCCGTCATCGCCCTGCTGGGCGTGGAGATCGTGCGGGCGACCATAGGCGCCATCGTGCTGGGCGCCATCATGACCAGCACCACCCCGATTGCCATGGGCAAGCTGCTGGCCGAATCGCTGGGTTCGTTCATTGCGGTGGTCGGCCTGATCATCGTGCTGGGCGCGGGCGTGGGCGAAGTGGCCTCCCGCACGGGCGCGGCCGAACAACTGGTGCGCGCCATCGTCAAGCGCATCGGCCTGTCCAATCCGGTGCGCGTGCGCCTGGGCATCATGGTGACGTCCACCCTGATCTGCGGCGCCCTGGGCACCCTGGCCGGCGGCAACGCCATCATCGCCGCGGTGGTGATCCCGATCGCCGCCGCCGTGCGCCTGTCCCCGCCCGCCGTGGCCGCGCTGTTCCAGAGCGCCGGCTCGGCCGGCCTGGTCCTGGGGCCGTTCACCCCCAATGTGGTGACCGTGACCGGCCTGACGGGCCTGAGCTACATGGAGTACCTGACCGTGGCCGGCCTGCCCATGGCCGCCGCCACGTTGCTGACCGGCTGGTTCATGTCCGGCCGCATCCAGAAGATGACGGAAAAGGACTTCCAGTATGAAGAAGCCGCGCAGGGCGCCGCCGCCTTCGACCTGAACGCCAAGGCCTCGCCCAAGGCCGTGCGCGCCGCCTGGGCCTTCTGCGCCACCATCGTGACCCTGGCCGTCATCGGTATCATGGCCAAGGCCGGCTTTGCCTTCGCCATCATCGTGATGGTGTCCCTGGGCGCGGTCACCGGCCTGGCCGGCGGACTGGCCCCGCGCGAGATCCTGCAGGCCATGTATGCCGGCGCGGGCAAGCTGATCTGGATCTTCTTCCTGTTCTGGCTGTTCAATCCCGTGCTGGTGCTGGTGGATCAGCTCAACGCCTATCACGCCCTGCTGGACGCGGTGCAGCCCTACCTGGTGGGCATCAGCGGCGCGGCCCTGTGCATGATCATCGTGGCCTTCAACGTGGTGGGCCACATCCCGGGAGCGGCCGTGGCGCAGATGACCTTCACCGCCAAGATATTCGGTCCCGTGCTGGCGGCGGCCGGCGTGGGTCCCGCCGCCACCACGGCGGTGATCCTGGGCAGCTCGCAGATCGACTGGTTCGGTCCCTTCCCTTCGTCCGACATGTTCGGCCAGATGGGCCTGGCCCGTTCCACCCAGCTCAAGTACATGCTGTACAACGGCTGGGCCGTGATGCTCATCAATTTGCTGATGTTCGCCGGCCTGTTCATGATCCTGGCCTGATCGACGAGGAGAAACGCCATGTTCACCCTGGGAAGCGAGATACTGGATGCGGCTGCGCTGCGCGGCCGCCTGCAGCGCAGCCTGGAGCCCGTGCTGGAGCGGGAGAGCGCCCGCATTTCCATGGCCGTGCGCACGTTGGAGGGCGACAGCCTGTTCGACTGGCATGCGCAGCGCGCCATGCCCTCGGCCAGCCTGATCAAGGTGCCCATGCTGCTGTGCCTGCTGGAGGAAGTCGCCCAGGGGCGCCTGAGCCTGGAGGACATGTGCGCGCTGCCCGCCGCCGGCCGCGCCGGCGGCACGGGCATCCTCAGCCAGCTGCCCAGCGTGCAGGCCTTGACGCTGCGCGAACTGGCGCACCTGATGCTCGTCCTGAGCGACAACGTGGCCACCAACGCCTTGATCGACCTGCTGGGCATGGAGCGCATCAACCATGGGAGCCGGCAGGCCGGCCTGCGGCAGACGGACCTGCAGCGCCACATGATGGACGCCCAGGCGCGGGCCCAGGGCAAGGACAACTGGACCAGCGCGGCCGATGCCTGCGCCGCCCTGGCATACCTGCTGCATGCGCCCGCCTTGCCGGACGACTTGCGCCAGGAAGGGCTGCGGATGCTGGCCGATCAGCGCGAGCGCGGCCATTTCGCGGCCATCCTGCCGCCGCAGGCGGAGCTGGCCCACAAGACGGGCTCCCTGCCCGGACTGCGCCACGACGCCGGCATCCTGACGGTGGGCGGACGCAGCGTCGTGCTGGCCGTGCTGGCCGACGGCTTCACGGACGGCCGCACCAGCGCCACCCTGTACGGCGGCGAAGGCGCCGCCGTGCTGGCGCATCTGGCGGCCCAGGTGGCCCAGGCCTTGCAGGATTGAACCCGCCCGGCGCGCAAGCGCCGGGCCTGGAAGAAGGAAACACTATGTCTACGACACGCGTCGCCCTGATTCAACTGGACAGCGGCCGGGACCGCGAGGCCAACCTGGCGCAGATCGAGCGCTGGGTGCTGGCGGCGGCCCAGGACGGGGCGAAATTGATCATCACGCCCGAATACAGCGATGTACGCGGCGATACGGCCTGGCTGCAGCAGAACGCCACGCCCATTCCCGGCCTGGTCACCGAGCGCATGGCCAGCCTGGCGCGGCGCACGGGCGCCTGGATCCACATGGGTTCCATGCACGAGCGCCGGCCGGACGATCGCCGCCTGGGCAATACGGGCGTGACGTTCTCGCCGGACGGCGCCATCGTCGCGCAGTACCGCAAGGTGCATCTGTACGATGCCGTGGTCAATGGCCTGGAGTACCGTGAGTCGGATGATTTCTGCCATGGCGATCATTTGCAGACCGTCCAGGCCGGCGGCCTGACGCTGGGCCTGAGCATCTGCTACGACCTGCGCTTTGCCGAGCTGTTCCGCAGCCTGCGCGCCCAGGGCGCCAATGCGCTGGTGGTTCCGGCCGCCTTCAATGTGCATACGGGCCGCGATCATTGGGAAGTGCTGCTGCGCGCCCGCGCCATCGAGAACCAGTGCTACGTGCTGGCGGCGGCGCAGATCGGCGGGCCCGGGCCGGCCATGCCCTGCCTGGGACGCAGCATGATCATCGACCCCTGGGGCACGGTGCTGGCCTGCATGCCGGACCAGCCCGGCTATATATGCGCGGACCTGGATCCGGCACGCGTGTCGCGCCTGCGCGAGTCGCTGCCCGCCTGGAGTCACCGGCGCGGCGATCTGTACCCCATCGTTTCCTGATCATCCTGGAGCCTGGCCATGACCGACCCCGCCGTTTTTGACTTTCACCCCGGCACGGCGCCTTTGCTGATCTCCATGCCGCATGCCGGAACCTATGTGCCGCCGGAGGTGGCGGCGCGCTCTACCGAGCCGGCCCGCCAGGTGCCGGACACCGACTGGCATCTGCCGCGCCTGTACGCCTGCGCCCGTGAATTGGGCGCGTCCGTGCTGGTGGCCAATTATTCGCGCTTCGTGGTGGACCAGAACCGTCCGCCCGACAACGCCAGCCTGTATCCCGGCCAGAGCGTCACCGGCCTGTGCCCCTTGGACACCTTTGGCGATGAGCCCGTCTACCTGCCCGGCCAGGAGCCCGACGAGCAGGAGATCGCCCAACGCCGCGAGGCGGTCTGGCGGCCGTATCACCAGCAGCTCGAGCGGGAGCTGGCGCGCCTGCGCAGCCTGCATGGCCGCGTCGTGCTGTGGGACGCCCATTCCATCCGCTCCGTGGTGCCGCGTTTCTTCGAGGGCCGCCTGCCCGACCTGAACTTCGGCACCGCCGACGGCGCCAGCTGCGCCCCCGGACTGAGCGCGCGCCTGATGGCGGCGGCCCAGGCCGATGGCCGCTACAGCAGCGTGCTCAACGGCCGCTTCAAGGGGGGCTACATCACCCGCCGCTACGGCAATCCGGAACAGGGCGTGCATGCCGTGCAACTGGAGATGGCGCAGTGCTGCTACATGCAGGAGCACTGGCCTTTCGCTTACCAGGAAGAGCCCGCCCGCCGCATCCAGCCCCTGATCGAGACCTTGCTGCGCGAGGCGCTGGCGTTCGCCGGGCAGGAGTGAACCCGCGCCGGGGGCGCTACACTATCGCCTTGGCCGCAGTGGCCGTAGAGCGATGAACACGATGCCTGACCATACACCGCCCCTGTTCGGGCGCCTTTGCTGTCCCCTGGACGGCCAACTCCTGACCTTGCAGGAGCGCAGCTGGCGCTGCCCGGCGGGCCATTGTTTCGACGTGGCCGGCCAGGGCTACGTCAATCTGCTGCCGGTGCAGAACAAGCGCTCGCGCAACCCTGGCGACAGCAAGGAGATGGTGGCGGCCCGGCGCCGCTATCTGGAATCGGGCGTGTATGTGCCCATTGCCGCCGGCGTGGCGCGCCTGCTGATGGACGGCCTGGAAGGGCAGGCCCCTTATGCCTGCCTGGACGCCGGCTGCGGGGAGGGTTATTACCTGCGCCGCCTGCAGGAGCGGGACGAGCGCGGCGAACTGGCCCTGATAGGGCTGGACATCTCCAAGTGGGCGGTCATGGCAGGGGCCCGCAGCTCGCCGGGCATGCGCTGGCTGGTGGGCAGCAACGCGCACCTGCCCGTGCCCGAGGCCAGCCTGGATGCGCTGATCTGCATGTTCGGCTTTCCCGTCTACGATGAGTTCCGACGCGCGCTCAAGCCCGGCGGCCTGCTGCTGCAGGTGGAGGCGGGGCCGGATCACCTGCTGGAGCTGCGCCGCATCATCTATCCCAGCCTGAAAGCCGAGAAGCCGCCGACCCAGGAGCCGCCGGAGGGCTTCAGCCTGGAGGCCGACGAACGTCTGTCCTTTGCGATTGCGCTGCAGTCCCAGGCGCAGATTGCCGATCTGCTGCTGATGACGCCCCACCTGTTCCGCGCCAGCGCGCAGGGGCTGGAACAGGCGCGCGCCCTGGCGCGCCTGGATCTGACGGTGGATGTGCGGCTGAGCGCCTGCCGTCGTCTGTAGACGGCTCAGTCGCTCTTGGTGGCGCGCCCCGACAGGCCGACTATCTCCACACGGTTGCGTCCATTGCGCTTGGCGTCGTACAAGGCCTGGTCGGCCATTCTCAGCACCTTGGCCTGGTCGGATGCGTGCACCGGCCAATGAGCCACGCCGATGGAAATGGTGATGTTCTGGCCCACTGGGCTTTCGGTACGGCTGACCAGATTGCGCAGGCGTTCGGCCAGCTGGGCGGCCTGCTCGATGTTCTGATTGGGCAGGAACAGGAAGAATTCTTCGCCGCCCGCACGGCAGAGGACGTCGGTATCGCGGGTGCAGGCGCGCATGGTGTCGGCCAGGAAGCGCAGCACCAGGTCCCCGGCGTCATGACCGTAGGTGTCGTTCACCAATTTGAAATGGTCGATGTCGCAGGCCAGCACGGCAAAGGGCAGGTCGGCCTCCTTCCATTGCTGCAGGGCCGACGCCATGCCGCGCCGGTTCATCAGTCCGGTCAGCGGATCGGTATTGCGCTCCTGGTCCATGACGCCGATCTTGCGGTTCAGCTTCTTCAGGCCGATCAGCATGGCCAGCTTGATCTGCCGCGCCTCGAAATACCAGGCGTGCACTTTCTCGATGCGTTCGCTGGCGCTGGGCGAATCCCAGTGCGGCGCCGTGCGGGCCAGCTTGCGCAAGGGCTTGGCGATCAGCAGGGCCAGCATCCAGATCAGGACCAGCACCAGCAGGAAAAAAGGAATGGTGTTGCGCAGTACCTTGGCCAGCAAGGCGTCCAGCTCGTTGAGCACCACATGGGTGGGGCGCTGCACCACCACGCCCCACTGGATGTCGCGGGCCGGCGCAAAGCCGGCCAGCATGTCCACGCCTTGCGAGTTGACCAGGGGCATGGCGCTGGCCTTGCCCTGGATGACGGCGTCGATGGCCTGGTTGCCCTGCACCACCTCGCCGATGCGGCTGCGGTCCTGGTGGTAGATCAGCCGCTTGTCCTTGTCCACGACGTAGATCTGCGAGCCGTCGCGGTAGAAATGTTCGCCCAGCAAGGTGTTCAGGCTGTTGGGCTCATGCAGGTAGATGGTGCCGCCCACCAGGCCCGCGTAGTCTCCGTGGGCGTCCACGATGGGATGCGACAGGAAGATCAGCAGGCGCCCGGTGCTGGATACATAAGGCTGGCTGACCGTGGGCAGCTTGGCGTTCAGCGCCTGGCGCACGCCGCTGCTGGCCAGCGTGGCGCCCAGCAGGCCCAGATCCGGCGGAGAGTTGGCCAGCACCTTGCCTTCCTCGTTCAGGATCAGCACCGAGTTGAAGCTGTTGTTCTGCTCCTTCAGGCGATGCGTCTCGGCGTCCAGTTGCCAGGACTGGTGCATGTTCAGGTACAAGACGCGCGCGCTGTAGGCCAATTGCTGCTGCAGCGTGTCGACGAATTGGTCCGTGCTGCTGGCCAGCTTCAGCGCATAGGCGCGGTTGTTTTCCAGCGACTGTTCGAGCAGGATGGAACGCTCGGCCGAGTAGGCGCCGTACAGGGTGTAGCCCAGGGTCAGCAGACTGCTGGAGGTGGCCAGCAGCAGGATCAGACGGCGCAGGTCGACTAAAAACATGAAAGGGAGCGTGTGGATGGAGGAGGGGCGGCAGGCAGCGTCAAGCGCGGGTTGGCGACGTTTCACGGCTCATTATACGGAAAGAAATGTTTTGTCACCGGTCGGGCGTCCGCAGGGCGCGGCGCGGGGGCCGGGTCGAGCCACCTCGGCAGCACAACGTGTAAGATGAGGTGTGGCGCTCGCCATTGTCCATTTACCACAGACACTTAGCAGGCCTTGCAGATTGGCGGTGTCGGGCAGGTGTCCTTTTTCACGGAGATCCCGATATGAAAAGCGTAGATAGTTTTCAGTCATTGGACCATCTGGACGTCGGCGGACAGCGCTACGAGTATTACCGCCTGGACGCGGTGCGCGGAGAGGGGCTGGATGTGGCCAGCCTGCCGTACGGCCTGAAGATCCTGCTGGAAAACCTGCTGCGCACCGAAGACGGGGGCGATGTCACAGCGGACGACATCCGCGCGCTGGCGGCCTGGGATCCGGCCGCCGACCCCGACCGGGAAATCGCCTTCACGCCGGCCCGCGTGGTGCTGCAGGACTTCACCGGCGTGCCCGCCGTGGTGGACCTGGCCGCCATGCGCGAGGCCATGCAGGCCCTGGGCGGCGATCCTCACAAGATCAACCCGCTCGCGCCCGTGGAGCTGGTCATCGACCACTCCGTCATCGTGGATGATTTCGGCAGCCCCAGCTCCTTCCAGCGCAACGTGGAAATCGAATACGGCCGCAACATGGAGCGCTACCAGTTCCTGCGCTGGGGCCAGAACGCCTTCGACAACTTCAAGGTCGTGCCGCCGGGCACGGGCATCGTGCACCAGGTCAACCTGGAACACCTGGCGCGCGTGGTCTTCACGCGCAATGAGGAAGGCCGCCTGCTGGCCTACCCAGACACCTGTGTGGGCACGGATTCGCATACTCCCATGGTCAACGGCCTGGGCGTCGTCGCCTGGGGCGTGGGCGGCATCGAGGCCGAGGCCGCCATGCTGGGTCAGCCCATCTCCATGCTGATCCCCCGCGTGGTGGGCTTCAAGCTCACCGGCCAGATGCCCGAGGGTACCACCGCCACCGACCTGGTGCTGACCATTACCGACATGCTGCGCAAGCACGGGGTGGTGGGCAAGTTCGTGGAGTTCTACGGCCCCGGCGTGAGCGCCGTGCCGCTGGCCAACCGCGCCACCATCGGCAATATGAGCCCTGAATACGGCTCCACCATCTCGATGTTCCCGATCGACGAGGGGACGCTGCGCTACATGAAGCTGACCGGCCGCTCGGACGAGCAGATCGCGCTGGTGCAGGCCTACGCCAAGGCCCAGGGCCTGTGGCACGATCCCGACCACGAGCCCCGCTATTCCGAACGCCTGGAGCTGGATCTGGCCACCGTGGTGCCGTCCATCGCCGGTCCCAAGCGCCCGCAGGATCGCATCGCGCTGTCCTCGTCCAAGCAGTCCTTCCGCCAGGAACTGGCCGGCCTGGTGGGCAGCCACGCCGCCAGCTACGACGAGGCCGTGGAAGAAAGCTTCCCCGCTTCCGATGTCCCCTCGCATGAACCGCCGGCGCGTCGCAGCAACGCCGCCCGGTTCACCCTGGCCGACGGCAGCCAGTGCGAGCTGGACAACGGCTCGGTGGTCATCGCGGCCATCACGTCCTGCACCAATACCTCCAACCCCAGCGTCATGATGGCGGCGGCTCTGCTGGCCAAGAAGGCCGTTGAAAAAGGGCTGAACCGCAAGCCCTGGGTCAAGACCAGCCTGGCGCCCGGATCGCGCGTGGTGACGGACTACTACGAGCGCGCGGGCCTCACGCCTTACCTGAACAAGCTGGGCTTCGACCTGGTGGGCTACGGCTGCACCACCTGCATCGGCAATTCGGGGCCGCTGATCCCGGAGGTCAGCCAGGCCATCAGCCAGAACGACCTGACCGTGGTGTCGGTGCTGTCGGGCAACCGCAACTTCGAGGGCCGCATCCACCCCGAGGTCAAGATGAACTACCTGATGTCCCCGCCGCTGGTCGTGGCCTATGCGCTGGCCGGCACCATGGACATAGACCTGTACCAGGAGCCGCTGGGCAAGGGCTCGGACGGCCAGGACGTGTTCCTGAAGGACATCTGGCCTTCGGCCGCCGAGGTGCAGGCCACCATCAGCCAGGCCATCGCGGCTGACATGTACCGCGAGGGCTACGCCGACGTGTTCGCCGGCGACCAGCGCTGGCAGTCCCTGCCCACGCCCAAGGGCGATCTGTTCCACTGGCAGGACAGCTCCACGTACGTGCGCAAGCCGCCTTACTTCGTCGACCTGCAGCGCGAGCCCAGCCCGGTGACGGACATCTACGGCGCGCGCGTGCTGGCCAAGCTGGGCGATTCGGTCACCACCGACCATATCAGCCCGGCCGGCGCCATCTCGCGCACTTCGCCTGCGGCCACCTACCTGATGGGGCATGGCGTGGAGCAGCCGGACTTCAACTCCTACGGCTCGCGCCGCGGCAACCACGAAGTCATGATCCGCGGCACCTTCGCCAACGTGCGCCTGCGCAACCAGCTGGCCCCGGGCACCGAGGGCGGCTACACCCGCGACTTCACCCAGGACGGCGCGCCCGTGGCCACGATCTACGACGCATCGCGCAACTACCTGCAGACCGGCACGCCGCTGGTCATCCTGGCGGGCAAGGAATACGGCTCGGGCTCATCGCGCGACTGGGCGGCCAAAGGCACGGTGCTGCTGGGCGTGCGCGCCGTGATCGCCGAATCCTACGAGCGCATCCACCGCAGCAACCTGCTGGGCATGGGCGTGCTGCCGCTGCAGTTTCCGGACGGCGAGAACGCCCAGACCCTGGGTCTGGCCGGCGACGAGGTCTTCGACATCGTGGGCATCACGGCGCTGAACCAGGACCAGATTCCCGAAACCGTCATGGTGCGCGCCGGCGACATCCAGTTCGAGGCCCGCGTGCGCATCGACACTCCCAGCGAAGCCCATTACTACCGTCATGGCGGCATCATGCAGTACGTGCTGAGGGGATTGCTGAAGTCTTGAGCCGGTTTTTGTAAACTGTCTTGACGGCAAGGTTTCGCCTGCGCCAGCGGCCCGGGGTCTGCTCCTGAAAGATCACGAGCAGGCACCCAGCGCCGCTGGCGCACTTGTACGTCCCTCGTTCCGGCGCATGCGCCGGTCTTTGAGACGCGTCCAGAGTTTGTCATGCAGCGGCATCAAGGTGACGTTGCAGATGGGTTCGACGACGGCGGCCACGCCGCCTGTCGCCAGCGAACCCGTGAATGCATAGGTCACGGCGAAGGCCACGGACATGTGCAGGGCAACCTGGCTGGTCTTGAAGGCGAGAAGAAGCATGATGAATCCACCGATAGTGTTTTCTAAATGATAATCACTATCATTGGCGCGAACCATTTTGTATTTTTCATCGAGCTTATCAATTTTGTATATCGGCCCGGCGCGCAAGCGCACGGGCCGGTTTATTGAATATGACTATGCGGCGCGCCCGACGCGCCAACGGAAAGAGAAAAATGCAAAGTGTTCAAGAAGCATCCTGGTCGGAGCTGTTGTGGGGCCGCAATGGCCTGCGCTCGCTGGCCTTGGCCGGCGGGGTGGCGGTTCACGCCATCAATGTGTATGTGGCCACCACCATCCTGCCTTCGGTCGTGCAGGACATCGGCGGGCTGGAATACTACGCCTGGAATACCACGCTGTTCGTGGTGGCTTCCATCCTGGGCTCTGCGCTGTCGCCGCAGTTCCTGGAAAAGCTGGGCCTGCGGCAGGGTTTTCTGGTGTCGCTGCTGGTATTCGCGCTGGGCACGACGTTCTGCGCCCTCGCTCCCTCCATGCCTTTCCTGCTGTTCGCGCGCACCTTGCAGGGGCTGGGCGGCGGCCTGCTGCTGGGGCTGAGCTATTCGTCCATCCGCCTGGTGTTCGAGGAGCGCCTCTGGCCCCGGGCCATGGCGCTGGTATCGAGCATGTGGGGCGTGGCCACCTTGTCCGGACCTGCCATCGGGGGCGTCTTCGCCCAGATGGGGGAGTGGCGCCTGGCCTTCTGGAGCGTGCTGCCCTGCGCCCTGGGGCTGGCCCTGCTGGTCTGGACCCAGTTGCGCGATGCGCGCCGGCCCGATGCGCCCAAGTCCGGGTCCACGCTGGGCAAGGTGCTTTTGCTGACCTCTTCCGTGCTGGTCATGTCGGCGGGCAGCCTGTCCAGTTCCTGGCTGGTCAACCTGGCCGGCGTGCTGGGCGGGGCCGTGCTGGTGTACATCATGGCCCTGGCCGACCGCGGTTCGGCCAGCCGGCTGTTCCCGCAAGGCACGTATTCCCTGGGCACGGCGCTGGGCAGCCTGTATGCCGGCATCGGCCTGGTCAGCGTAGCCGTGGCCACGGAAATCTTCATTCCCTACTTCCTGCAGATCATTCACCACATGACGCCGCTCAAGGCCGGTTACCTGACCGCCCTGATGTCCGGAGGCTGGACCCTGGGCTCCATCGCCAGCTCCAGCCGCAGCATGAAGGCGGCCGACAGGCTCATCATCGCCGGCCCCTTGCTCTCGGGCCTGTCCCTGGCGGGGCTGGGCGTGCTGATTCCCTGGCAGGGCCTGGCCAGCGGCCCGGACTATTCCTGGGTGCTGTATTTGTCCTTGCTGGGGGTGGGCGTGGGCATAGGCCTGGCCTGGCCGCATCTGCTGACGCGGGTGTTCCATTCGGCGCCCAAGGGGCAGGAGAACATCGCCTCGGCGGCGATCACCACGCTGCAGTTGTTCACCATGGCGCTGGGCGCAGCCATGGCGGGCATCATCACCACGGCGGCCGGCTTCGTGGACCCGGGCGGCGTGCAGGGCGCGCGCCAGTCGGCTCAGGTGCTGCTGCTGGTCTTCGCCCTGGCTCCCGTGCTCGCGGCCCTTTTGTCGGGGCCGGCGCGCCGGGTGCGCCCGTAAGCAGAAGCGCCTGATCAGGCGGCCTTGGGCAGGCGGAACAGTTCGGGGTCCGGGCCCAGGCGGCCGCCGGCCTGATCCAGGGCGGCGATGTCCGCCATGTCCTGGGCGCTCAGCTCGAAACTGAAGATGTCGAAGTTCTCGCGCTGGCGCTCGGGCGAGTTCGACTTGGTGATCACCATATTGCCCAGCTGCACCTGCCAGCGCAGCACGATCTGCGCGAGCGAGCGGCCGTGCTTTTTGGCGATGCGCTGCAGCACCGGATTGTCCCAAAGGGTGCCCAGCCCCAGCGGGCTCCATGCCTGGGTCTGCATGGCGTGATCATGGTGGTAGTGGCGCAGCTCGGACTGCTGGAAGCCGGGGTGCAGCTCGATCTGATTGAGCACCGGCAGCACGCCGGTCTTGTCCAGCAGGGTCTGCAGGTGATGCGGCTGGAAGTTGCACACGCCGATGGACTTGATCAGGCCTTCGTTGCGCAAATTGATCAGCATTTCCCAGGACTGCACGAACTGGCCGATCTTGGGCACGGGCCAGTGGATCAGGTACAGGTCCACATAGTCCAGTTGCAGCTTGTCCAGGCTCTCCTTGAAGGCCTTCTGGGTGTTCTCGTGGCCGTGCATGTCGTTCCACAGCTTGGTGGTCACGAACAGTTCCTCACGGCGCAGGCCGGACTGGCGTATGCCCTGGCCGACTTCGGCTTCGTTGCCGTAGATGGCGGCCGTATCGATCAGGCGGTACCCCGTTTCGATGGCGCTGCAGACGACGTCGGCCGTGCGGGCGGCTTCGACCTGCCAGACGCCCAGGCCCAGTTGCGGGGCGGTGTTGCCGTCGTGGAAGGTAATGGTAGGGGGTGTAGTGGACTTAGGTTTCTCCTAGGTTTCTGCGCGGCAGACCGGATGGCGGACAACCGGCGCGAATGCCGCGCGGCGAGGCCCTGCGCGGTCCAGACGGCGGACCGCGCAGGTGCGTAAAGCAAAAAATTTACCCTCGCGCCACGCCTTCGGCTTGTCGCCCCCAAGGGGGTGTTTTCTATCTTGGGCGCTCCGGCGGCCCGGCGATAAAAAAGAAAAAAGACGAGAATCCGCGAGGGATGGGCACACGGACCTTGTGTGCGGACAGGAAGTTGGCTTATTGTTTTTTTTCCTGCGCCGATTATATAGGCGCAGAATGGATTTTTACCTAACGTTTTGCAATTAGCATCATTCATATTCCCATATTTTGATAAATGGGCTTAAGTTGGAGTAAGTATGAGCGTACACAGCACGCAGGTGGGTCTGAGCGTACCCGCCTTGATGGCTTACAAGGGCAAGCAGAAGATCGCCTCGCTGACCGCCTACATTGCGCCCATCGCGCGCATGCTGGACGAGCATATGGACATGATTCTGGTGGGTGATTCCACGGCCATGGTGGGCTATGCCATGCCGGACACCCTGAGCATCACGGTGGACATGATGGCCGCGCACGCCGCCGCCGTGGTGCGCGCCACGCAGCACGCCTGCATCGTAGTGGACATGCCCTTCGGCAGCTACCAGCAGTCCCCCCAGCAGGCCTTCGCCAATGCCTCGCGCATGCTGGCCGCCAGCGGCGCCCAGGCGGTCAAGCTCGAAGGCGGACAGGTCATGGCCGAAACCACGCGTTTCCTGGTGGAGCGCGGCGTGCCGGTGCTGGCCCACGTCGGGCTGATGCCGCAGTACGTGAACACCATGGGCGGCTACAAGGCCCAGGGCATGAATGACGCCGCCGCCCAGCGCGTGCTGGAAGACGCGGTGGCGCACGCCCAGGCGGGCGCCTGGGGCGTGGTGCTGGAAGGCGTGGCCGAAGGACTGGGCCGGCGCATCACGGAGTCCATCGCCATTCCCACCATCGGCATCGGCGCTTCGCCCGCCTGCGACGGCCAGGTGCTGGTCACCGAGGACATCCTGGGGCTGACCAGCGGCAAGATCCCGAAATTCGCCAAGCCTTATGCCGACGTGGGCGCGCTGATTTCCCAGGCGGCCGCGCAATACGGCGCCGAGGTGCGCGACGGGACTTTTCCGTCGCTGGAACATTGTTTCGGCGTGAAACGCTAGTGCGGCAAACTATTCCGCATTAGAATATTCCATGTTCATAAATGCAGTATCCACATAAAGCGACATGGAAATCCGACAGCTTGAGGCCTTTGCGGCCGTGATGTCCGCCGGCAGCGTCACCGCTGCCGGACGCCTGCTGGACCGCTCGCAGCCCGTGGTCAGCCGCCAGATCCAGGAACTGGAGCAGGAACTGGGCTTCAGGCTGTTCACTCGCACGCGGCCCCAGGTCACCCTGACCGAGCAGGGGCGCGAGTTCTACCTGGAGGCGCGCCCCGTCCTGATGAACCTGGAGGCGCTGCAGAGCCGCGCGCTGGAGATCGCCCGCGGCGGCCTGCGCCCCTTGCGCATCGTGGCCACGCGCGCGCTGGCCATCGGTCTGCTGCCCCAGGTGCTGGGCTTGATGGAGCAGCATGATCCCGCCTTCAAGCAGAAGCTGATCATCGACACGGTCAACGCCGAAGAGGTGGTGCAGGCCATCGATGAAGGCCGAGCCGACCTGGGCGTCACCAGCCTGCCGCTGGACATCGACAGTTGCACCCTGCACTGGTCCGGCCAGAGCCCCTGCCTGCTGGGCGTTCCCGCCCGCAGCCCCCTGGCCGAGCGCGAAACCGTGCGCCTGAGCGAAATCCGCGGCATGCCGCTGATCGCCGTTCAGAACCGGCATCGCCTGCGCCATACCCTGGCCACGGCCCTGTTGCGCGCCAGTCCCGAAGCGCCCGAGGACATCCGCCATATCGAAGTGACCTCGTCCCTGGAAGGCCTGGCCCTGGTGGGGCAGGGCGTGGGCGTGTCCCTGATCGACCCCTTCACGGCGCACGGCGTGCCCATGAAGAACGTGGAGCTGCGCCCCATCGACATCCACGTGCCCTACATGATGGGCGTGGTGTCCTTGAAGTCCCGCGAACTGCGCCCCGATGCGCAGCGCCTGGTGGAGGCGCTGCGCCAGTACGTGCTGCAGTTCATTCCGCGCTTCGTGCTGGGCGACGACACCGGCCTGCCCAGCACGCACGACCCGTTTGATTCTCTCTGAGCCGATTTGTTTTTTCCAGAAGGCGGCCTGTGCCGCCTGCAGACACCATGACAGCAGAATTTCCGATACCCGATGGTCTGGCCGCGCTGGAGGCGCGCGTGCGCCAGGATTACGCCTGGCTGGACCTGCCCGCCAAGCCCTGGGTGCCCGAGACCTTCATCGATGGACAGACCGTGCTGGATGCGGCCATCGTGGGCGGCGGCATGGCGGGCCTGGCCCTGGCCAACGCCATGAAGAACCTGGGCCTGCGCGCCCAGGTCTACGACCAGGCGCCTGCCGGGTTCGAGGGCCCCTGGGCGACCACGGCGCGCATGGAGACCCTGCGTTCTCCCAAGCAATTGACCGGCCCGGCCCTGGGCTTTCCCGCGCTGACCTTTCGCGCCTGGTTCGAATCCCAGTTCGGCGCCCAGGCCTGGGAGGAACTCGACAAGATTCCCCGCCTGCAGTGGATGGATTACCTGCGCTGGTACCGTCAGGTCAATGGACTAGCCATCGCCAACGAACACGAAGTGCTGGACATCGTGCCCAGCGCCGATCATGTGCGTCTGCGCATACGCAGCGCGCAGGGCGAATTCGACGTGCTGGCCCGCCATGTGGTCCTGGCCACCGGTCGCGCCGGCCTGGGCGGCCCCAGCCTGCCGGACTGGGCGCAGGCCGTCGCGCCCGGCGCGCGGGCGCATTCCTCCGACGTCATGGACTATGCGGAGCTGCGCGGCAAGCGCGTGGCCGTCATCGGCGCAGGCGCCTCCGCCATGGACAGCGCCGCCACGGCGCTGGAGAACGGGGCCCTCGGCGTGGACCTGCTGATCCGCCGCGCCGACATTCCCCGCGTCAACAAAGGCAAAGGCCTGGGCAGCCCTGGCGCCGTGCATGGCACGCTGGGCTTGCCGGATGAATGGAAATGGAAGATCCGGCACTACATCGGCGAGCAGCAGGTGCCGCCGCCGCGCGGCAGCGTGCTGCGCGTCTCGCGCCATGCCAATGCGCGCTTCTACCTGGATGCGGGCGTGCAGGGCGCGGCCATGGACGGCGAGCAAGTCGTCCTGCAGACCAAGCGCGGCGAGCGCCGCTACGATTTCGTGATCTTCGCCACCGGCTTCAAGGTGGACTGGCGCTCGCGGCCTGAATACCGCACGATCGCGCCCGCCATCCGCGTCTGGGGCGACCGCTTCGCCGAACCCGCCGGCCAGGAAAGCCAGGAGCTGCGCGAATCGCCGGACCTGGGCGATCTGTTCGAGTTCCAGCCGCGCGAGCCCGGCCAGATGCCGGGGCTGGAGCGTGTGCATTGTTTCTGCTATCCCGCCACATTGACTCACGGTCAGGTGTCGGGGGACATCCCCGCCATCAGCGATGGAGCCTTGCGCCTGTCGCAGGGGCTGTGCCGCCAGTTGTTCGTGGAAGACGCGCCTGTCCATTTCGAGCGCCTGCAGGCCTATGACGAGCCTGAGGTCTACGGCGACGAGTGGGTGCCCGCGCAGGATTGATGAAGAGCCGCGCCGCAGGGTATGGTCACCGAACCGCCTCGAGGCGCCGGATGAAAGAAACCGTGCGGCGGATGCCGCCACAGGAGAGACCATGACTGAACACGACGAGGCGGTCGCAGCCGACCTGATCGACCAGTTGCTGGGCGTGGGCCCCGGTGATGACTTGCATGCCTTGCGCCATGCCCGGGCCAAGGCCACCGACGCCATCCAGCGCAGCCAGGAGCTGTTTTTCCAGCCTGAACTGGGCCAGGTATCCTTGCAGGACCGATTGAGCATCGCCTTGTATGCGTGCGCATTGTCGCGGGCGCAGCGACTGGGCGGCTATTACCGGAAGCAACTGGCCAGCCAGCCCGGCGTGTCGCCGGACCTGGTGGCGGCCCTGGAGCAGGACAGGCTGGACGCGGTCCAGGATGCGCGCCTGCGCGCCATGCTGGTCTTTACCCGCATCCTGATCCTGACGCCGGTGCAGGGCGACAAGGCCGCTTTGCAGGCCTTGCAGGCCGCCGGCCTGCAGACGCCCGACGTGGTGACGGTGGCGCAACTGATCGCCTACCTGTCCTATCAGATCCGCATGCTGGCCGGTCTGCTGGCATTGCAACAGCGCAAGGAGCAGGCATGAGCGAGATCATCCGCAAGAACGGTTTCACCAACGAGAACCTGGACTGGACCGCCTGGCTGGACGTGGTCGATCTGGAGCGCGCCACGCCCGAACAGATCGCCGTGCTGGAGATGAGCCATCCCAAGGCCAAGGAAATGGACTACTACCGCTTCCTGGTGCATCAGCCCGCCATCCTGCAGCAGCGTTCCGAAGCCTATAACGCCATCATGTACGCGCCGGGCGGCCTGCCGCGCGCGGAGCGCGAGCTGGCGGCCCTGACGGTCTCGCGCATCAATGGCTGCGCCTATTGCGCCTCCGTGCACGCCCAGCGTTTCGAACAATTGGCCAAGCGCAACGATACCGTGCACCAGGTGTTCGAGGATCCGCGCAGCGCGGGCGCCACGGACCGGGAGCGCGCCATCGCGGCCTTCGCCGTCAAGCTGACCGAAGCCCCCGACCAGTTGGACGCCCAGGACATGGCCGCCTTGCAGGCCCAGGGCCTGAGCGACGCCGAGATCCTGGACCTGATCAACTCGGCCGCCATCTTCGGCTGGGCCAATCGCCTGATGCACAATCTGGGCGAATCCTCGCCGCAGGCCTGATCGTTCGGCCATATACTTCAAGCCTAAATGAATAATCCGAATCGGGACCAGCAAGCCTGGTCCCGGACAGGGGCGTTGGAGCATATGAAGCTGAATATTGATGATTACCGGCAGGCGGCGCAGCGCGCCTTGCCGCGTTTTGTCTATGACTATGTGGCGGGCGCGGCCGAGGATGAGCTCTGCCTGCAACGCAATCGCCGGGATCTGGAGGCGATCACCTTGTCGCCGCGCAGCCTGCGCGACACGGCCGCGGCCTCGACGGCCGTGCAGGTGTTCGGCCGTCCATGGAGCGCGCCGTTCGGCGTGGCGCCGGTCGGGCTGATCGACGTGGTCAGGCCCAGGGGAGACATCCTGGCTGCCCGCGCGGCGGGCAGGGCTGGCTTGCCGTACATCCTGTCCACGGCCTCCAACAGCCGGCTGGAGGCTGTCCGCCAGGCCACCGACGGGCCTTGCTGGATGCAACTGTACGTCATGCAGGACAGGGGCATGGCGGACTCCATCCTGGATCGCGCCCGCGAGGCCGGCTTCGAGGCGCTGGTCCTGACCGTGGACGTGCCGGCCGGCGGTTACCGCGAGAAAGACGTGCGCCATGGTTTCAAGCTGCCGTTCCGCCCTGGTCCGCGCCTGGTGCTGGACATGGCCCTCCACCCTGGCTGGCTGAGGCGTCAGGCCCTGGCCGGCGCGCCGCAGTTCGTGAACCTGGCGCCCACCAGCGGCGCGACCTCGGCCCAGGCGCAGGCGGCCTTGCTGTCGCGCACCATGGATCGCTCCCTCGTCTGGGAAGACCTGACCTGGTTGCGCTCGAAGTGGGACGGCCCCTTGCTGATCAAAGGCCTCCTGCATCCGCAGGACGCCCGCCAGGCGTTGCAGCATGGAGTCGACGGCCTGATCGTGTCCAACCACGGGGGCCGGCAGCTGGACGTCGCTCCTTCGGCCATTTCGGCGCTTCCGGCGATCATGGACGTCGTGCGGGATCGCGTGCCGGTCTTCATCGACAGCGGTTTCCGGCGAGGAGCCGACGTGGCCAAGGCATTGGCCTGGGGCGCGCAGGGCGTCTTCCTGGGGCGCCCGGTCGCCTATGGACTTGCCCAGGGGGGCGAGCAAGGCGTGGCGAGCGTGCTGGATATCGTGGCCCAGGAACTGCTGCGCACCATGATCCTGCTGGGAGCGAGTCGCCCGGACGAACTGGTCCAATGCCTGGAGGAGGGGGTTCCCGTCCAGGGTCGCTAGGATTCCCGGCCGCGGGCCGGTAACAATTGCGCTGCGGGCGGGCCGGAAAGCCTGTCATATACTGTGCGGCATGCACGCTTTCATTTCCGTTCGGCGCACGCTTGAAGCGGCCTGGCAGGCCCTGTTCTGCCTGGTCCTCCTGGCGTTCGCGTGCCGGGCGGTCGTGCCTGCGGGCTACATGCCGGGACTGTCGGAGCAGAATGGGTTCGCCATGACTTTCTGCACGGCGCAGGGAGTGGTCACGACCCTATGGGTGGGCTCGTCGGATGCGGCCGGGAAAACTTCCCAGGATGACCATGCCGTCGGCCTGGATTGCCCCTTCGGCTTGCTGCTCGCCCAGGCCGCGCTGCCCGACCAGGATGCGCCTTTGCCGGCGGGCGTCGTGACCTATCGCCCTGTTTCGTTCCAACCTCCGTATCGGGCCTTGCCGCCCTTGCCGGCGCTGGGGCCGCCTCTGGGGTCGCGCGCTCCGCCAGCTTCTCTCGTGTGATGTTCGTCCACGGCCGCTCTTGTGCGGCCAAGCATTCAACGATACTGATCCCGAGGTTCTTCCATGTCCATTCATGTCATTTCCAGCCGTCTGGCCGCCGCGGCGGCGGCCCTGGTCCTGGTTCCATCCGCCGCGTTCGCCCATGTGTCGCTGGAGACCCGCCAGGCCCCGGTCGAAAGCAGCTACAAGGCCGTGTTCAAGGTGCCGCACGGCTGCAAAGGCTCTCCCACCGTCAAGCTGCGCGTGCGCATTCCCGATGGCGTGCTGGGCGTCAAGCCGCAGCCCAAGGCCGGGTGGACGCTCCAGACGGTGACGGGCGACTATGCCCGTGCCTATACCCTTTACGGCGCACCGGTGAGCTCCGGCGTGAAGGAGGTCGTCTGGTCCGGCGGGTCCCTGCCCGACGATCACTATGACGAGTTCGTGTTCGTCGCTTACCTGAGCAGCGCCTTGAAGCCGGATACCACCCTGTATTTCCCTGTGGTGCAGGAGTGCGAGCAAGGCCTGACGCGGTGGATAGACCAGCCTGCGCCAGGTCGGAAGCCGGCGGACGATCATTCGGATTCTCCTGCCCCCGCCCTGAAACTCCTGCCCAAGCCTTGAGCTGATTCGCAGGCCCCGCCGGCCGTGGCCCGACTGCAAGGTTGAGCCTGCTCGGGCTGGCGGGTCGGACAGACGGACCAGGGCTGAAGCGCAGTCAACGTGAGGCGCATGGAAGGGGGCGTGATGCAGACAAACACTTTCGATGTCCGGGCATGCCGGCATGGGCGGCTGCCGGATCGGGCGCGCGCCTGGTTCATGGCGTTGTTCTTCTTGGCGGGCGCGCTCGCGTGGTCGCCGCGGGCGGCCGCCCACGCGGCGCTGATAAGCAGCAGTCCGCAGGCAGGAGCGGTGCTGACGCAGGCCCCGGAGCAGGTCCGGTTGCGGTTCAACGAGCCAGTGTCGCCCTTGGTGCTGAGGCTGGTGCAGCCGGATGGACAGGGCGTGGCGCTTGCCGATGCGCAGGTTCTGCCTGATGGCCTGGCGCTGCCCATGCCCAGGCTGGACATGCAGGGGACCTACGCCTTGAGCTGGCGCGTAGCGTCCGCCGACGGCCATCCTGTCGGCGGCACGGTGACGTTTTCCATCGGGATCCAGGACAGGGACGCAAGTCAAGCCGGGCAGGGCGAGCGGGGGCGGGACGTGCTGATCTGGCTGGCCCGCTGGCTAGCCTACGCGACCTTGTTCCTGAGCGCGGGATTGGCCGCTGCCCAGGCCTTGACTTCATCGCGTCGCCAATTGCGGCGCACGCTGCGCTGGAGCGCGTCCCTGGGCGCGACAATGGTCTTGTTCAATGCCGGCCTCTGGGGCGTCGACGCCCTGGACCTGCCGCTTGCGGGCTTTTTCAGCGCAGCGGCATGGGCGGCCGTGGCGGCCTCGACGTTTGGAGCCTCGGCCTTGCTGGCCCTGGCCGCCCTGGCATGTGCCGCGCTGGCGCCGGGCCGGCGCACTCCCCTACGCCAGGGCATCACGGCCAGGGCGGCCATCGTGTTGCCGGGCGCTTCCTTTGCCTCCACGGGACACGCCAGCGCCGCGCCGCCCGCCTGGCTGTCCATGCCCGCTGTATGGCTGCATGTCGTAGCCGTCGCATTGTGGGTCGGGTTCCTGTGGCCGCTGGCGTCGGGCCTGGGCGACAGCCCGGACTTCTGGCTGCTGCAGCGCTTTTCCCGCTGGATTCCGCTGGTGCTGCTGGTCCTGTTCGGGGCCGGCGGCGTCCTGATCTGCGTGCAGCTGGATGGGATGGCTTCGCTCTGGCAAAGCGCGTACGGGCGGGTTCTGCTGGGCAAGCTGGCCCTGGTGGCTTTGATGCTGGGGCTGGGGGCGCACAACCGCTACCGGCTGACAAGCGCCGTCCTGCGGCGGGAGATCGCGCCCCGGCTGGCCATGCGGCGCGTGATACGCATCGAATGCCTGCTGGCGCTGATGATCCTGGCGGTGGCGGCGCTCTGGCGGTTCACGCCGCCGCCACGCGCCCTGGCTGCGTCGGCCGCCTCAACGGCGCGAACTGTCGTGATGGCCCATGTCCATGGCCCGGACGCCATGGCAGAGCTGGCCCTGCGCGAGCCAGATCCAGCGGCGCCAGGTTCCCGCCCCATCGGCGGGGCGAGCGGGCCGGGCGAGCTGCAGATCACTTTGACTGATCCCGCAGGACAACCCCTGGCCGCCCAGGAAGCGGATGTCGTCTTCTCCAATCCGGCCGCGGGCCTCGAGCCTCTGAGTTTTCCCGCTGAACGGGTCAGCGAAGGCCTTTGGCATGTGCAGAATCTGCAATTGCCCTATCAGCCGGACTGGCAGGTGCGCATCGATGTGCTGATTTCGGACTTCGATCGCGTGCGGCTGGAAACGACGGTGCAAATGAAGGAATAATGCGGGATGGGGCCGGCCCGCAGTCCAAGGCGTGCCGGACCTGAGGGGCGTCAGGCAAGCATGCGGATGGGCAGGCTGCGCACGCGCTTGCCGGTCGCGGCGAAGACCGCATTGCACAGGGCAGGGGCCACGGGCGGCACCGGCGGTTCGCCCACGCCGCCGGGCGGCAGGCTGTGATCGTCGTTGACCAGGTGGGTCCGTATCACGCGGGGAGACTGCCCATGGCGCAACACTTCATAATCGTGGAAGTTGCTTTGCACCACCCGGCCTTTCTCGAAGGTGATCTCGCCAGTCAGCGCCAGACTCAGGCCCATGACGGCTCCGCCCTCCATCTGCGCGCGGATACGCTCGGGATTGATCTGCGGGCCGCAGTCCAGGGCCATGTCCACGGCCACCACCTGTACCTTGCCGTGCTCGTTGACGGCGACCTCGATCACCGTGGCCGTGTAGCTCATGAAGCTGTAGCAGAAGGCCAGCCCCAATCCATGCCCTTCGGGCAGCTTCCGTCCCCAGTCGGCGCCCTGGCAGGCGGCCTCGATCACGGCTCGCAGGCGGCCGGTGTCATAGGGGTAGCGTTGCGGCGATTCGCTGTAGTTCCAGGTGTCGGCCAAGGAGCCCGGATCGATCCTGCGCGCCGGCCCGATCAGCTCGAGCGCAAACTGCTTGTGATCCTTGCCCGCGTGGTGCGCCAGTTCGGCGATGAAGCACTGCGCGGCGAAGGCATGCGGGATGTTGGCCACCGAGCGGAACCAGCCTATGCGCGCATGCGCCGGCACGGCGGCGGTCTCCACGCGCACATTGGGGATCTGGTAGGGCATGTTGATGGCCGACATGGCCGATTCGAACAGTTGCTGTCCTTGTGCGTTCTGATCGAACAGGGACGCGATGGTGGGCGCGGCGCTGCGGTGCAGCCAGGAGCGGACCTGGCCGTCGCCGTCGATGACGGCTTCCAGACGCTCCACGGACACGGTGTGCAGATAATCGTGATGGATGTCGTCCTCGCGGGTCCAGACCAGTTTCACCGGAGTGCCTTCGGGCATGGCCTGGGCCACGATGGCGGCTTCATCCACGAAGTCGGGCATGGACTTGCGGCCGAACCCGCCGCCCAGAAGCAGGACGTTGACCTTGACGTCTTCGGGCTTGAGCTTCAGGCGCGCCGACACGGCGTCCTGCGCGGCAGCCGGGTTCTGGATCGAGGTCCAGACCTCGGCCTTCCCGCCCTGGATCCGGACCGTGGCCGCGGGCGGCTCCATCGATGCATGGGCCAGGTGCGGCACATAATAATCGGCGCTCAGGCGCCGGTCATCGGACGCTTTCTTCCATTCCCGGGCAACATCGCCTTGTACGCGCATCGCCTTGCCCGGCGCGCGGGCCGCGGCTTCCAGCCCCTGCCGATAAGCAGCGGAGTCATAGCTGCCGTTGGGGCCGTCTTCCCATTCCAGGTCCAGCGCCGAGCGCCCCTGCAGGGCCGCCCAGGTGTTGCGCGCCACGACGGCCACGCCGCCCAGGGGCTGGAAGCCGGGCGCGCCCTCGAACGCGGGAATTTTTACGACGTTGAGCACGCCGGGCACCGCCAGAGCCTGGGTCGAATTAACATGGCGCAGCTTGCCGCCCACCACGGGGGGGCGCGCCACCACGGCGTAGACCATGCCCGGCAGGCGCATGTCCATGCCGTAGAGCGCCCGGCCTTTGCCGATGGCCTCGAGGTCGACCGGCCGGATCTGGCCTTTGCCGATATAGCGAAAGTCCGCGGGCTCTTTCAGCCGGAGGGCATCGGCCGCAGGCACTGGCAAGCGGGCCGCCTCGGCAGCCAGTTCGCCAAAGCCAAGGCGGCGGCCCGTGGGGCCATGCACGACTTCATGGTGCTCGGCCCTGACCTCGGCCACAGGCACCGCCCATCGCGCCGCGGCGGCCGATTCGAGCATCTGGCGGGCGGCGGCGCCCACCCTGCGCATCGGCATCAGGAAGTGCCGCATGCTGCGTGAGCCGTCCACGTTCTGGTTGCCATATCGGGCTTCGTCAGCCGGGGCCTGGATGACTTTCACGCGGTCCCAGCGGGCCTGCATTTCGTCGGCGACCACCATGGGCAGGCTGGTGCGCACGCCGGTGCCCATTTCCGCTCGGTGAGCCACGATGGTGACGAGACCGTCCGCGGCAATGGAGACGAAGATCAGCGGATCATCCACGGTGCCGCCGGGCATGGAGTCCGCTCCGAACTTCTGCGCCGGGGCGTCGGCGGCCCAACAGGCCGAGACCCGTCCTCTGGCCGTCACGGCTAGTGTCAGTGCGCCCAGGGAGCCTTGCAGGAACCGGCGCCGGGAGAGCAGGGCGGCCGCGGTCATGAGCGTTCTCCTTGCGCCAGGCGGCCTGCCGCGTCGGTGATGGCGGCGCGGATGCGCGGATAGGTGCCGCAACGGCAGATATTCCCGCTCATCGCTTCGTCGATCTGCTGGTCGGTGGGCGTTGCCGTGGCCTGAAGCAGGCTGGCGGCCGCCATGATCTGTCCCGCCTGGCAATAGCCGCACTGGGCGACGCTGTGCTCGAGCCAGGCTTGCTGCAGCACTCTGCCCACCCGGTCCGTATCCAGAGCTTCGATGGTGAAGATGGTGCGTCCGGCCGCTGCCGCGACGGGGGTGACGCAGGCGCGGACGGGGGCGCCGTCCATGTGCACCGTACAGGCGCCGCACAAGGCTGCGCCACAGCCGAACTTGGTGCCGGTCAGGCCCAGCTCGTCGCGCAGCACCCAGAGCAGCGGCATGTCGTCGGGAACGTCGACCTCCCAGTCCCGACCATTGATGTGAAGTGTCGCCATAGAGCCTCCTTGGAGTGGATGACGCTGCGTCCAGCGACCCCTTGGGCGCAGCCTGTCTCGCAAGTCCAAGATTATCCTGACAAACTCAGGTTCTCATTAATTAGCGAGGCTTATAGCAGTATAAAGAGCCTCATGCCCGGCCTGGCGACGGAGTTGTAAGGCGGATGTTTTTGTTTTTTTTTGATTGCTCGGAATCAGCTTCTCGACCCTGCCTCGCGAGTGGCGGCCGGTGTTAGGCCGAACGGGGTAAATGCTTATCTTGCTGGGTGATCCCGTTATTGCGATCTTAACGTAATCATTCCTGTTCACATGGTCTCGCCGATACGCTGCGCCAATCGCTTGTAGAAGCTTGGCCATTTGCAATACCCGGAATGCGCGCCGCTGAAGCAACGGCCGGTGTCGTACTTGAAGTCTTGCACTGCGCCGGCTGAGGTTCCGGTGAAGGTCGGCAGGACCAGAAAGCCCAGCAAGTCATTGGTGTCCAGGATGTTCAGCCAGCGCTTCGCGCGCTTGGGCGAGGCGATGGCCTCGTGCGGGGTTTCATTGCGGTCTGTGCGCCCGGGACTGGTCCATAGCAGCGACATTTCTTCGAACAGTCCGACCTGAGCCCCCACGGTCACCCAGGCATCGACCTCCAGGTCCGAGCCTTCGGCGTAGTGGGTGAGGATGTCGTAGACGATTTCGGCGCCGAAACTGTGGCAGATGACCACCAGCGGCTCCCTGCTCGAGCGGGCCAGGTCATGGGCCTGCCGCAGCGACTGGAGGATCGTCGCGGCGATGGGGCCGGGGGTGGCGCCGTCGCCGCGCTCGGCCAGATAGCGGAAGGTGTCGCCCATGAGGGTGGCGGCCTTGCGCGTCAGAGGGCGCCGCAAGGGCAGCACGAAGGCATGGGATATCTGGTCCGGGCCAAGCAGTATCAGGCGCTTCGCTCCCTCTTCGAGCATGCCCCTCAAGCCCGCGTCATGGAATGCTTCCTCTCCACCGGCGGCCTGCATTGGAATGACCACAGCGAGTACCTGTTCCAGCACGCCATCCATGGTGGTCTGCGCCGACCATGGTTCTGCGGTGTCGGCCAGGCGGTTCTGCGCCAGGCGATAGGCCCTGGCCACAGCGAGGATGTCGGCCTGGGATCGGGCTTGCTGGATGACGGCATCGAACAGCAGATCGACGGCGGTGTCGGGACTGCGCCGCGCTACCGCATCCAGGGTGTCGCCAGCCTGCACCGTGCCATTCGCCATGGCGAGGCCCAGCGATGGAGGCGGCTCCTGATCGTTCGCTGTCAGAGGCTCCATCTCGCTGCCTTTGGGAATCACCGCCAGGTCATGCCAGAACCTGACCCCGTCATCACCCCAGTACGGCGCGTAGATGGGATGCCGGGCATCGATCCCGGCGGCGGGAGCGACGATCTCCCTGAGAAACGCCGCCCGAACCTGCTCCTCGCGGCCATAGTCCGCATCCCTGCGACTGTTGACGCCGTGGACGAATACGAATGGCATAAGCCCTCCTGGGTACATGCAGCGCTCAATTCCCAGCTTAGATTCAAAAATTCCGGACTGGCGTACATTTTCGTCCGCAGGTAACAAGAGATTGCTGGGCGGGGCATGGGCCTGAAGTGGCTGGGATGGCGAACTGTCATCGTATTTGCATGCCGCAGCTTGAATGGTGCGTGATCAACATCAGCGTTGAGTGCTTGGAGTGCATCGTCAGGCACTTGCAGATCGATGTGATGGTTCTGCTGATCGTTTCAAGGTAAGGAAGGGGCGCTCTAGGGAAACGGAGGCGCAACGACCAAAAAGCAAAACGCCAACCCAAAGGGTTGGCGTATGTGCTTGAAACTGTTGGTGCCGGCTAAAGGAGTTGAACCCTCGACCTTCGCATTACAAGTGCGCTGCTCTACCAACTGAGCTAAGCCGGCGAACTGGGGATTATAACGGGCTTCTGCGTGAACAGGCAATCAGGCCGTGGACGGCGGGGGCGCCTTTTCAAGAGGAGGTTCCGGACGGATCATGCTTTCTGGTTATAAAGGAATGATGAAAAGTTCGTTTTAAATGCGTTATCCCCTACTCATAATGAAATCCATCAAGGCTTTGGTTATATACGCCGGGCCGCAGAACACGTTGTGATGCTACGGGCCCGCATCGGGCTCCCAGGGGAAAAGCATGAACTTGAAGTCCGTGGTCGGTTCCGCTCTGCTCTTGTCTTCGCTGCTGGGCGGCGTGGCCAGTGCGCAGGTCACCTTGCTCAACGCTTCCTTCGACGTGGCCCGCGAGACCTTCGCCGCCATCAATCCCAAGTTCGTGGAGCACTGGAAAGCTGCCACCGGCCAGGACATCAAGATCGACCAGTCATTCGCCGGCACGTCCCGCCAGGCCCAGGACATCATCCAGGGCAAGAAGGTGGACACGGTGACCTTCAACCAGGTGACGGACATCGAGTTCCTGGCCGAGCGCGGCGCCGTGGCCAAGGACTGGGCCAGCAAGTTCCCCAACAACAGCTCGCCGTACTACAGCACCATCGCCTTCCTGGTGCGTAAGGGCAACCCCAAGAACATCAAGTCCTGGGATGACCTGGTGCGCGACGATGTGAAGCTGGTGTTCCCCAACCCCAAGACGTCCGGCAATGCCCGCTACACCTACCTGGCTTCCTGGCTCTACGCCAACGAGAAGTTCGGTGGCGACCAAGCCAAGATCAAGGATTTCGTGCGCAAGGTGCTGGGCAATGTGGAGAGTTTTCCCACAGGCGGCCGCGGCGCGACGGTGGCCTTCGCACAGAATGGCCAGGGCGACGTGCTGCTGACTTTTGAATCCGAAGTCATCAATATCGCCGGCAGCGACGAGTTCAAGGGCAGCGAGCTGGAAATCGTGGTGCCGCCCGTCAGCGTGCTGGCCGAGTTCCCGGTCGCCGTGGTGGACAAGGTCGTGGACCAAAAGGGCACGCGTAAAGAAGCGACGGAATACCTGAAGTTCCAGTACACTCCTGAAATCCAGCGTCTGCTGGCAGGTTTCAACTATCGGGTGACTGATCCTGCCGTGGCGAAGGAATTCGAATCCAAATACGCGCCGGTCAAGCTGATCAACCCCACGGACGTGCTGGGTAGCTGGAAAGACATCCAGAGCCAGCATTTCGCAGCCAACGGCATTCTGGACCAATTGCTCGCGAAATAACCGATGACCCGTTCCCTCGTGGACCCGACCGCAGCGCCCCTGGCGGCGCCTGCGGTCAAACCCGTCTTTTTCCTGCGCCGCCCCGTCATTCCAGGTTTTGGCCTGAGCTTCGGCTTCAGCGTCCTGTACCTGTCCATCATCGTCCTGCTGCCGCTCTCGGCGCTGTTCATGTATGTCAGCGACATGAGCATGGCCGACTACTGGCGCGCCGTCACCGACAAGCGCGTGCTCAGCAGCTACCAGGTCACCATCAGTGCGGCCTTTTATTCCACGGTGATCGCCAGCGTGGTGGGCTTCATCATCGCCTGGATCATCACCCGCTTCGACTTTCCGGGGCGCCGGCTGATCGACGCATTGGTGGACCTGCCGTTCGCCCTGCCGACCTCGGTGGCCGGCCTGACCCTGGCGACCCTGTTCGTGCCCGGCGGCTGGTTCGGCCAATTCCTGCCCGAAGGCTGGAGGATCGCCTACCAGTATCCCGGCATCGTGGTCGCCATGACCTTCACCAGCCTGCCTTTCGTGGTGCGCATCGTGCAGCCGGTGATCGAGGAGCTGGGCGATGAATACGAGGAAGTCGCCCAGACCCTGGGGGCGACGGGCTGGCAGACCTTCTACAAGGTGGTGTTCCCGCCCCTGATCCCGGCCATGGTGACCGGCGCGTCCCAGGCCTTCATACGCAGCCTGGGCGAGTTCGGCGCGGTCATCATGATCGCCGGCAACATTCCCTATAAAACCGAAGTGTCCTCGCTGATGATCTTCGTGCGCCTGCAGGAATTCAACTATCCGGCGGCGGCGGCCATTGCTTCGGTGATCCTGCTGGCGTCCCTGCTGCTGCTCTTCACTTTGCAGCTGGTGCAGAACCGCCTGCTGGGCTGGCAACGGAGGCGCGCATGAGAAAAGCACCCAAGAGTCTGGCGGATCGCCTGATCCTGGCCGTGGGCATCGTGCTGGTGCTGGGCCTGCTGGTGGTGCCGCTGCTGCTGATCTTTTCCAAGGCCCTGGGCGACGGGCTGCCGGCCTTGTGGTCCAACCTGCGGGAAGACTTCATGCTGCACGCCATCGGGCTGACGCTGTTCGTGGCGGTGGTGACGGTGCCGCTGAACATGGTCTTCGGCATTCTGCTGGCCTGGTGCCTGACGCATTACCAGTTTCGCGGGCGGCGCCTGCTGAGCACGCTGGTGGACCTTCCCTATGCGGTCTCGCCCGTGGTGGCCGGCCTGTGCTACTTGGTGGTCTATGGGGTGGAGACGTCCCTGGGTCAATGGGTCAGCGGTCACGACATTCAGTTGATGTTCGCCTGGCCGGGCATCGTCATGGTCACGATCTTCGTCACCACGCCCTATGTGGCGCGCATCCTGATCCCGGTCACGCACGCCCAGGGTTCGGATGCGGAAGCCGCGGCGCTCAGCCTGGGCGCCAATGGATGGCAGATCTTCTGGCATGTCACCCTGCCCGACATCAAGTGGGCGCTGATGTACGGCGTGGTGCTCACCAATGCGCGCGCCATCGGCGAGTTCGGCGCGGTGTCGGTGGTGTCCGGCACCATCATGAACCAGACCCTGACCTTGTCCCTGCTGGTGGACCAGCTCAACAACGACAACAAGGCCGCTGCCGCCTTCACGGCCGCCGCCCTGCTGGCGACCTTCGCCATTGTGTCGGTGATGCTCAAGAGCCTGCTGGAATGGCGCGTGGCCGCCGCACGGCGTCGCAACCAGGCCGAGGCGGTGCAGACTTGAGGAAGTTCAGCCCCAGTCAGTGCGTGGCCTTCGTGGGCGCCTGTAACGGCATTTTGTATCGATATGGCCTGCTTTGATGTCCGGCTGGACGCGTGCCGGGAGCGCTCAGATAAATCCGCTATTGTCGTCAGATCGCTGCGGGAAGGGGGGCGGTGCCTCCGCTCAAAATGGCGAGGTATTGCGGATAGCTGAAGACGCGGCCCCGTTTGCGCCCGGTGATTTCTTTGATAATGCCGAGCCGTTCCAGGTCAGAGAGCGCTGCATTGACCGTCGGAGTCGAAAGGCCTGTTTGTTGGACGAGTTGACTGGCTGTTAAATAGGGGTGCTGTTGAAACAGATCATGGACGCGTAGGGCTGAGCCAGGTCGGTCACTTTGCGCGGTGATCCGTTCGCGGTCTTCCTTGAATAGATCGACGATCCGGGTGGCGGCGTCGAACGCCTGATTGGCCGTATCTGCGACGCCGGCGAGATAAAAGTCGAGCCAGGCTTCCCATGCGCCGTGCTCGCGCACTTCTTGAAGCAGGCGGTAATAGTCCGTGCGATGAGTTTTGAGATAAAGACTCAGGTAGAGCAACGGTTTGCGCAGCACTCCGTTGACGCACAGATAAAGGGTGACCAGCAGGCGGCCGATCCTGCCGTTACCGTCCAAGAACGGATGAATGGTTTCGAACTGGACGTGCAGCAGACCTGCCTTAACCAGTGCCGGTAGCCGCGACTGGTCTTCATGCATGAAGCGTTCAAGAGCATCAAGACAAGAGGCCATCTCGGCGGGCGGCGGTGGTACGAAAAGCGCATTGCCCGGGCGCGACCCGCCTATCCAGTTCTGTGAACGTCGAAATTCGCCGGGGTTTTTCGTGCCGCCGCGCCC
Source organism: Alcaligenes sp. Marseille-Q7550 (assembly GCF_965112015.1). Lineage (NCBI taxonomy): Bacteria > Pseudomonadati > Pseudomonadota > Betaproteobacteria > Burkholderiales > Alcaligenaceae > Alcaligenes > Alcaligenes sp. Marseille-Q7550. The sequence goes on along the minus strand of NZ_CBCOPU010000002.1, from coordinate 1,262,603 downwards.
ACTTTGAAGCAGTCGCGCGTGCATTTCGCGAATCAGGCGCAAGGACAGGGGCAACTCTTTCAGTCGTTCCAAACCATACATCATCGCATCGACGTAGTTTGATACTTCACGAATGTCGTCGATTGGCTGGCCCGCTTGCGCTTCGGTTTCGAAACGGAGCAAATCCGAAAGAGTTGATTGCGTACCTTCGATCTGGGATGAGAGGACTGCTTCTTTCCTGACATACATATAGAGGAACAGTTACTGGCGCGGGAGCAGCATCGTGATGCCGTCCAGACGTCCCAGTGCGCGTTCCGCTAAGCTTAGTCGTTCCAGCAGGGCCAGTACATCGATGGGCGGTTGCGGAGGCAGCGGCGGCGGTACAAAGGCGCGCACGAGCTCGCCCGCAACAGGGGCTTCGACAAAGTGACCTAGCCGAAGGGTGGGGGAAGATTCAGGCATGCCCCATTATGGAGTTGTGCTTTTATTTAAGCAAATCAATTTTTTTTTAATAGTGAGTGCGTTAAGGTAAGTGCTCTTAAATAACGGTCAATATCAACATTGACCATGCGTCTTTGCGTGAGCTTTGCAGTGATCGGTGAGGTCAGGCAGAACCAATGCGGTGCGGCGTCGAGAGGGACTTCTGCGAGGAACGAAAAGCACAAGGGCCCCATGCGGGGCCCTTGTTGCGTGTGCGTCGTGCGTGCTTACTTGACGATCTTCAGGTGCGAAACCTTGCTGCCGTCGCCATCCTTGGCGGGGGCGGGTGCATCGTCGGCCTTTTCGGAGGCGGCGTCGGGCGTATCGCCGCCTGGGTAGGGCTCGGACTCCACCACGTCAAAGCCCATGCCGGCGCCCGTCTCGCGGGCGTAGATGGCCGACACGGCGGCAACGGGTACGAAGATGTCTTCCGTGACGCCGCCAAAGCGGGTCTGGAATTCGATGTAGTCGTTGCCCATGACCAGGCGGTTGGTGGCCAGGTGCCCGATGTTCAGGGTGATCTGGCCGTCCTGGATGTGCCCGCGCGGGACCACGGTATTGGCGTCCACGGTGACGACGATGTGCGGCGTGTAGCCGTTGTCGGTGCACCATTCGTGCAGGGCGCGCAGCAGGTAGGGCTTGGTCGAGGTTTCTTGCATGATGGGATCAGCGACGCATGACTTTTTCGGAGGGCGTCAGCGCCTCGATATAGGCGGGACGCGAGAATACGCGCTCGGCATACTTCTGCACGGGCGCGGCGCTCTTGGGCAGTTCGATGCCATAGTGGTCCAGGCGCCAGAGCAGGGGGGCGATGGCCACGTCGAGCATGGAGAATTCTTCACCCAGCATGTACTTGTTCTTGAGCAGGATGGGGGCCAGTTGCGCCAGGTGGTTGCGGATCTGCTGGCGGGCCAGGTCCTGGGCCTTGGGGTCGGTGTTGCGGCGGTCTTCCAGGGCGGCCACGTGCACGAACAGTTCCTTTTCGAAGTTGTACAGGAACAGGCGGGTGCGGGCGCGCATGGTGGGGTCCGCAGGCATCAGCTGCGGATGGGGGAAGCGCTCGTCGATGTATTCGTTGATGATGTTCGATTCGTACAGGATCAGGTCGCGTTCGACCAGGATGGGCACCTGTCCGTAGGGGTTCATGACGGCGATATCTTCAGGCTTGTTGTACAAGTCGATGTCGCGGATCTCGAAATCCATGCCTTTTTCAAACAACACGAAACGGCAGCGTTGCGAGAAAGGGCAGGTCGTTCCAGAGTAGAGCACCATCATGGTATGGGATTCCAGTCGTAGAAATAAAAACAAGAGCCTCACGGCTCAAGAAACAAGGCCGCGCGGCTGGGCCTTGGCAAACGGGAAGCCGGGCAGGCCTGGCGGCCAGCCCGACTAGCATAGCGTGTTACTTGATGTCTTTCCAGAACACGCTGTTCAGGCGCCAGGCGACGGCGAAGAACAGCAGCAGGAACAGCATCACGCCCACGCCGATCTTCTTGCGCACCAGCTGGGCGGGTTCGGCCATCCAGCCCATGAAGTTGGCCAGGTCGGCCACGTCGCTATCGAACTTGGCGGCCTGCTTGGCGTTGACGGGCTCCAGCTTGACGGAGTCCGTGGCATGGCCGGTGTAGTTGGCCAGCGGTTCCTTGGTGACCGTGGAGAAACCGAAGGGATCGTAGGTGGCGGTGGTCTTGACCCACTGCTTGCTGCCGTCGTCCTTGGCTTCCTCGGCCACGGTCGTGCGGTGCAGCGTCACGCCGCCCTGGCGCTCCCACAGGGCGTGGGGCATGCCCACGCTGGGGAAGACCAGGTTGTCCCAGCCGGTGGGGCGGGAAGCGTCGCGGTAGAACGTGCGCAGGTAGGTGTAGATGTAGTCCGTGCCGGTGGGGCCCAGGTTGGCGGATTTGGCGCGGGCGATCACGGACAGGTCCGGCGGCGCGGCGCCGAACCACTTCTTGCCCATTTCCGGCGTCATGGCGATCTTCATGAGGTCGCCCACCTTGTCCGAGGTGAACAGCAGGTTCTTCTTGATGTCTTCGTCGGACAGGCCGATTTCCGTGAGCTTGTTGTAGCGCATGGAGTTGGCGCTGTGGCAGTTCAGACAGTAGTTGACGAACAGTTTTGCGCCATTTTGCAGCGCAGCCATGTCGTTGATGCGGTTGGGAGCGCGCTCCAGAGCATAGCCGCCCTCGGCGGCGACAGCCACCGTGCAGGTCAGGGACAAGGCCAGAGCGCCAAGCAGTTTTTTAATCATGGTCATTCCGTTACGTGTTGTGGGCCTAGTGAGGGCGGAAGGTCACGCGATCAGGTTCGGGCTTGAACGTACCCAGGCGGCTCCAGACCGGCATCAGCAGGAAGAAGGCCAGGTAGATCACGGTGCCGATCTGGCTCAGCAGGTTGAACAGATCGTTAGGTGCTTGCGTGCCCAGGTAACCCAGGATCAGGAAGTTGACGATGAAAATCGCGTACAGCACTTTGTGCCAGGTGGGACGATAGCGGATCGACTTGACGGGCGAGGCGTCCAGCCAGGGCAGGAAGAACAGGATCACGACCGCGCCGCCCATGGCCACCACGCCCCAGAACTTGGCGTCGATGATGCGGAACAGCACGGCGATGGCGATCAGGATGGCGGGAACGGCCACGCGCCAGATGCCGGGCAGCTTGCCCTTGACGAACAGCGCGATGGCGGCGATGACCGAGGCGCCGGCCAGGATCCAGGTGAAGTCGGCGGTGGTGGCGCGCAGCATCGAGTAGAACGGCGTGAAGTACCAGACCGGGGCGATGTGCGGAGGCGTCTTCAGGGCGTCGGCCGGGGTGAAGTTGTTGAACTCCAGGAAGTAGCCGCCCATTTCAGGCGCGAAGAACAGGATCGCGGCGAACACGATCAGGAAGCCGGCCACGCCCAGGATGTCGTGCACGGTGTAGTAGGGGTGGAAGGGGATGCCGTCCAGGGGGCGACCTTGGGCGTCCTTGGGGCCTTTCTTGATTTCCACGCCGTCGGGGTTGTTGGAACCCACTTCGTGCAGGGCGATCAGGTGGGCCACGACCAGGCCCAGCAGGACCAGGGGAATGGCGATCACGTGCAGGGCGAAGAAGCGGTTCAGGGTGGCGTCGGACACCACGTAGTCGCCGCGGATGAGGATGGCCAGGGCAGGACCGATGAAGGGGATGGCCGAGAACAGGTTCACGATCACCTGGGCGCCCCAGTAGGACATCTGGCCCCAGGGCAGCAGGTAGCCCATGAAGGCTTCGCCCATCAGGCACAGGAAGATGGCCACGCCGAAGATCCAGACCAGTTCGCGGGGCTTGCGGTAGGAGCCGTAGAACAGGCCGCGCAGCATGTGCAGGTACACCACCACGAAGAACATGGAGGCGCCGGTGGAGTGCATGTAGCGGATGATCCAGCCGCCGGGCACTTCGCGCATGATGTATTCGACGGATTCGAACGCCAGCTTGGCGTCGGGCTTGTAGTTCATGACCAGGAAGATCCCGGTCACGATTTGGATGACCAGCACCAGCAGTGCCAGGGAACCGAAGAAGTACCAGAAGTTGAAGTTCTTCGGAGCGTAGTATTCCGACATGTGCTCCTTGTACAGGGATGTCAGGGGGAAACGCCTGTCAATCCATCCCAAGAGTCCTGTCGTTTCGAGGGTTTTCTCGCCAGCCATGAAACGGCTCCATTATCTTTTAATGAATACGTATTGGGTTACAGCCGCCTTAGGCCTTGTTGTCTTCGTCCACGCCGATCGTGACCATCGTGCCGTCGGCCGAGAACTGGTAGGGCGGGATTTCGAGGTTGTCGGGCGCGGGCTTGTTGCTGTAGACGCGGCCGGCCAGGTCGAAGGTCGAACCGTGGCAGGGGCACAGGAAGCCGCCTTCCCAGCCGCCAGGCAGGCCGGCGCCGGCGCCGGCGGCCAGGTGGGGCGTTGGCGAGCAGCCCAGGTGGGTGCAGATACCGATACAGATAAAGATTTCAGGACGACGCGAACGGTACTCGTTCTTGGCGTAGGCGGGCGCGAAGCCGGGGCGGCCCGAATTGGGGTCGGCCAGCTGGTTGTCCAGCTTGGGCAGGGCGTCCAGCTGCTCTTTCGTGCGATGCAGGATCCAGACGGGCTTGCCGCGCCATTCCACAGTGCGCATTTCGCCGGGGGCGATGCTGGAGATGTCCACTTCCACGGGCGCGCCGGCGGCCTTGGCCTTGTCGGACGGAGCAAAGGAGCTGACGAAAGGAACAGCGGTGGCCACACCAGCGACACCACCTAACGCACAGGCGGTGGCGACCCAGGTGCGGCGCGAAGGATCGGGCGGAAGGTTGGGATCAACCGCGCCTATGTCATCGGGCTGTGTCGTAATCTGACTCATTCTAGTATCCTTATTCCTGCCCGATTCGGGCATACCACAATTTACGGATTTGGGCCTGGGTATATTATTCAACCGCGTATTATAGCGTTACCCAGCACAGCATGACTTGATCAAAGGTGAACATATGAACAAGGCTCGAGGTTTTCTCCACGAATTCCGGGAGTTTGCAGTCAAGGGCAACATGATAGACCTCGCGGTCGGTGTCATCATCGGGGCCGCGTTCGGCAAGATCATCGACTCGCTGGTGAAGGACATCATCATGCCCGTCATCAGCTTCATACTGGGGGGCGAAGTCGATTTCACCAATCAATTCACGGTCTTGCGCCTACCCGAAGGCTACAGCGGCCCTGAAACCTTCGATGCCCTGACCAAGGCGGGCGCCGTTATCCTGTCGTGGGGCAACTTCCTGACCATACTGATCAATTTCATCCTGCTGGCCTTCGTGGTGTTCTGCATGGTGAAGATGGTCAACCGCATGCGTGACACCGTGGTCAAGAAGGAGGAAGCCGCTCCTGAGCCAACCCCCGAGGACGTGCTGTTGTTGCGCGAGATCCGGGATTCGCTGAAGAAATAAAGGCGTTGCCTGATCAATGCGCTAGAGCAAGGGTGTCGTCAGGCACCCTTTTTGTTCATGCAAACCAGCCGGCAATGCCAAGTCGGGTCGCTGCCGGATACTTGATTTTAGCCCTTCTTCACCGGGCCGTGTCTAGCTGTCAGCCGCATAAAACCTTGTTCAGCGTCATGTCAGCGCGCCTGTCCGCCGTTCATACGGGATTGTCCAGATCCACGAACTCGACCTCGATGCCAAAGCGCCGGGCGATCTCCTCGCCCAGGGCCTTGGCGCCGTAGCGTTCGGTGGCATGATGACCCGCCGCCATGAAGGCGATGCCGTTCTCCTGGGCGCTGTGAAAGGTCTGTTCCGAGGCCTCGCCGGTGATGTACAGGTCCGCGCCGGCTTCGATCGCGGCGTCGATGAAACCCTGCGCTCCGCCCGTGCACCAGGCGATGCGGCCTATGTTTCGTTGTAAATCCCCAACAACCAGTGGCTCACGTTGTAAATTACTGCAAACTGTCAGGCGAAAGGTTTCGAGGGTCGCCGGCTCCGCCAATTCGCCCAGCCAGACCAGTCCGTCCGGGCCGCAGGTGCGGGGTCGGCCTTGTTCATCGCGCAGCGGCTCTATCCCCAGCCGGCGCCCCAGCTGGGCGTTATTGCCGAATTCCGGGTGGGCGTCCAGGGGCAGATGGTAGCCGAGCAGGTTAAGCTGGTGCTGCAGGACGCGTTCGATGCGCGTTTTCCTGGCGCCGCGTATGCAGGGATTCTCGTTCTTCCAGAACCAGCCGTGGTGCACCAGGATGGCGTCCGCTTGGCGGGCGATGGCCGCGTCCACCAGCGCCAGGCGATGCGGTCACGCCGGTGACCAGGTTGCGGATGACGGGCTTGCCCTCCTCCTGCAGGCCGTTGGGGCAGTAATCCTTGAACCGGGCGGCATCCAGGGTGGTGTCCAGCCAGTTGGCCAGATCGGCAGTTGAAACCTGTGTCATGGAAATCCTTATCTGAATGAGTGCTATGCGTCGATTGTGGCTGGTATTTGCTCAAGCGGTGACGGTCTGTCTGGCGGGCTTCTTTATCGTGGCGACACTCAGGCCGCAGTGGCTGGGCGCGCCTGCGACGCCGGCCAAGTCAGCCGCGCCTGTCCCGGCGCCGGCTTCGCCGGTCGCGCCGAGCGCCGTGCAAGCCAGGCCGGGGCCCCTGTCTTATGCGTCCGCCGTCGCCAGTGCCGCGCCCGCCGTGGTCAATGTGTACACCAGCAAGCATCTGGGCGGCAATCCGTCGCCGTTCCAGGATCCAGAGCTGAACCGCCTGTTCCGCGAACTGCCCGACCTGATCGAGCGCCGCCCCAATACCAACCTGGGCTCGGGAGTGATCGTACATGAGGAAGGCTTCATCCTCACCAATTACCATGTGATCGAGGCGGCCGACGCCATCGAGGTCGCCCTGGCCGACGGACGCCAGGCGCGGGCGCGGCTGATAGGCGCGGACCCGGAAAGCGATCTGGCCGTGCTGAAGATCGATCTGCCCGGCCTGACCGCGATTGCGGCCGAGGACAGTTCGGATCTGCGCGTGGGGGATGTGGTGCTGGCCATCGGCAATCCGTTCGGCGTGGGCCAGACCACGACCATGGGCATTGTGTCGGGGCTGGGGCGCAACCGCCTGGGCATCAATATCTACGAGAACTTCATCCAGACCGACGCGGCCATCAATCCCGGCAATTCGGGCGGCGCGCTGGTGAATGCGCGCGGCCGGCTGGTGGGCATCAACACCGCCATCTATTCCGAGACGGGCGGATCCCTGGGCATAGGCTTCGCCATTCCGGCCACGACGGCCCTGGCCATCATGGAGGAGATCATCCGCAATGGCGTGGTGACGCGCGGCTGGCTGGGCCTGGAGCCGCAGGACATCACGCCGGATCTGGCCAAGGTCTTCCATCTGGACAGCGACGAAGGCGTCATCATCGCCAGCCTGCAACACCAGGGTCCGGGCGCCCAGGCGGGCATGCGGGTAGGGGACATCGTGCTGCGCTTCAATGGCCAGAAGGTCACGGACTCCATCGGCCTGCTGAACCAGATCGCGCCCATCAAGCCCGGCCAGGAGGTCGCCCTGTCCCTGCTGCGCGAGGGCAGGACGCTGGAGCTGAAGGTCAAGGTGGGCGCGCGGCCGGCGGCCCGGAACCGTTAAGGCCTGCGGCCGTTTGGGCCTGCGCGGCATGAAAAAAGCCCCTTGTCGCCACGACAAGGGGCTTTTTTCCATGGGCCGGGGCGCGCCCTTAGAGGTCCAGCTCGCGCCTTTCGCTTTCCGGGACCTCGCGTTTCTTGATCATGCTGGCCGCCAGGATCCCCATTTCGTACAGCAGGCACAGCGGCGCGGCCAGCAGGATCTGGCTGACCACGTCCGGGGGCGTGACGATGGCGGCAATCACGAAGGCGCCCACGATGACGTAGCCGCGGATCTCGCGCAGCTTGGCCACCGTGACCACGCCGGTCTTGACCAGCAGGATCACGGCGATGGGCACCTCGAAGGTGATGCCGAAGGCCATGAACATGGTCATGACAAAGCCCAGGTAGGCTTCGATGTCCGGCGCCGGCGTGATGGACTGCGGCGCGAAGGTGGCGATGAAGTGGAACACCGTGCGGAACACCACGAAATAGCAGAAGGCCATGCCGGCGATGAACAGCAGGGTGCTGGTGAAGATCAGCGGCAGGGCCAGCTTTTTTTCGTGGCTGTACAGGCCGGGCGCGATGAAGGCCCAGGCCTGGTAGAGCACCACGGGCAGGGCCAGCACGAAGGCGGCCATCAGGGTGACCTTGACGGGCACCATGAAGGGCGTGATGACGCCGGTGGCGATCATGCGCGTGCCTTCGGGCAGCGAGGCCATCATGGGCTGGGCCAGCACGTCGTAGATGGCCGAGGCGCCGGGGTACATGAACAGCACCACGAAAATACCCACCACGGTCAGCACGGCCCGCAGCAGGCGGGTGCGCAGCTCGATCAGGTGGGAGATGAAGGAGTCTTCCTGAGGCGCTTCGGTGCTCATGCCGTCGGTCCTTTGGGGTTGGAGGCGGGAGCGTCCTCTGGGGCGGACTGTGCGGGCGCGGGCCTGGCCGCGTCCTGCGGCGCGTCGCCGGCGGCGGGCTCGGGAGCGGCGGGCGGCGCGTCCGCTTTCCGGGCGGGCTCGTCGGCCTGGGCGGACAGGGCGCTGCGCGCCGAGTCCGAGGCCTGCTGGAGGGCGTCGCGCGCCTGCTCCAGCGGCTGGCTCAGGCTCTTGCCCGTGTCTTCGACGGAAGAGCGCACGGAACGGGCCGCCTCTTCCATCTGGTCCCTGAGCTTGTTGACTTCGTCCAGGTTGATTTCGCGCTGGATGTCGGACTTGACCTCGTTGACATAGCGCTGCGCGCGGCCGAGCAGGTGCCCTGCCGTGCGAGCCACCTTGGGCAGGCGCTCGGGACCGATGACGATCAGGGCGACCACGCCGATGACGATTAACTCGGTAAAGCTGACATCAAACATTGAAGCTCACACAAAAGCGATCAGGCGCGATCGGATTTTTCCTTGGCCTGCACGTCTATGGCCTGAGGATCGGCGGCGCGCTGGCTGACCGATTCGGGGGTCTTGCCGTCGTCGGCCGCGTCTTTCATGCCTTCCTTGAAGCCCTTGACGGCGCCGCCCAGGTCCGAGCCGATGTTGCGCAGCTTCTTGGTGCCGAAAATGAGGGCGACGATGACCAGGACGACCAGCCAGTGCCAGATGCTAAAGCTACCCATAATGTATCTCCGTTATGCAGCCACGGCTGCGCGATGTGCCCATGGGCGCGGACCGCCCAGGATGTGCATGTGTAAGTGATTGATTTCCTGCCCGCCGTCGAGGCCGTTGTTGATCACGACGCGAAAGCCGCCCTCGGGTCCGGGACGGCAGCCTGCCTGGGCAGCCAGCGTCGGGGCCATTGCCAACATTTTACCCAACCACACGCTGTCTTCGGGAGAAATTGCCTGCAGGGATTGCACGTGCTGCTTGGGGATTACCAGTATATGCACCGGAGCGGCCGGATTGATGTCGTGGATGACCAGGAAGTCCTCGTCCTCGTAGACTTTCTTGGAGGGAATGTCGCCGGCGGCGATCTTACAGAAGAGACAGTTCTCGCTCATAGGAACCTCGGTAGCGGGACGCCCGCCCGGCGGGCGCCTTGAATAAGTCCATGTATCCGGACAGTGTATCGCGTCTGCGTGACAGGATTACAGTCCGTCGCGCGGCCGGGAGGCTTTTTCCGCCAATCCGGAGGTGCCTTCGCGGCGCACCAGCTCGGCCAGCACGTCGCGCGGCTCCAGGCCGTAGTAGGTCAGGGCTACAAGGCTGTGGAACCACAGGTCGGCGGCCTCGCTGACGATGCGCTCGCGCTGCTCGTCCTTGGCGGCCATGACCAGCTCCGTGGCTTCTTCACCGATCTTCTTCAGGAAGGCGTCCGGTCCCTTGGCGAACAGCTTGGCGGCATAGGACGAGGCCGGATCGCCGCCCTGCGCGGGCAGGCGCGACTTCAGGGTGCGGCCCAGGTGTTCCAGGATGGTGTCGGGATTCAGTTCTTGGCTCATCGGTAGATGTGCTCCGGGTCTTTCAGCACGGGATCGGTGACGGCCCATTGCGCCTGCTCGTCCCGCCCCTGAAGCTGGCGAAAGAAGCAGCTTTCCCGGCCGGTATGGCAGGCGATGTGGCCGACCTGCTCGACGCTCAGGAGGATGACGTCGCCGTCGCAGTCCAGGCGGATGTCCGAGACGTGCTGGACGTGGCCGGATTCCTCGCCCTTGCGCCAGAGGCGCTGGCGCGAGCGCGACCAGTACACGGCGCGCCGCGTGCGCGCCGTCTCCAGCAGCGACTCCTGGTTCATCCAGGCGACCATCAAGATTTTTCCGCTGGCCTGGTCCTGGGCGATGGCGGGGATCAGTCCCTGCTCGTCGAACCGGACCTCGGCCAGCCAGGCGGGTAGGGGAGACATCAGCGGCGTACCTGTATGCCTTGGGCGGCCATGAAGTCCTTGGCCTCGGCGATCGTATGTTGTCCGTAATGGAAAATGCTGGCGGCCAGCACGGCGCTGGCGCCGCCCTGCAGCACGCCGTCGGCCAGGTCCTGCAGCCCGCCCACGCCGCCGGAGGCGATCACGGGCACGGAGACGGCGCTGGAGACGGCGCGGGTCAGTTCGAGGTCGAAGCCCGACTTGGTGCCGTCGCGGTCCATGCTGGTCAGCAGCAGCTCGCCCGCGCCGTAGTCGGCCATGCGCACGGCCCATTCCACCACGTCCAGCCCGTTGGCCCGGCGGCCGCCGTGGGTGAACACTTCCCAGCGGGGCGGCTCGCCCGCGGCGCTGACGCGGCGCGCGTCGATGGCCACCACGATGCACTGGTTGCCGTGATGGTCGCTGGCGGCGCGCACCAGGTCCGGATTGGTGATGGCGGCGCTGTTGATGGAGACCTTGTCGGCGCCCGCATTGAGCAGGCGCTGCACGTCCGCCACTTCGCGCACGCCGCCGCCCACCGTCAGGGGAATGAACACCTGGCTGGCGACTTGCTCGATGATGGGCAGGATCAGGTCGCGGTTGTCCGAGGTGGCGGTGATGTCCAGGAAGGTGAGCTCGTCCGCGCATTGTTCGTTGTACTGGCGGGCGATCTCGACGGGATCGCCGGCATCGACCAGGTCCACGAAGTTCACGCCCTTGACCACGCGTCCGGCGGTCACGTCCAGGCAGGGGATGATGCGGCAGGAGAGTTCGCTGGCGACGTCCTGGCTCATGCCTGGTACTCGTCGGCAAATTCCTGGGCCTGGGCGAAGTCCAGCGTGCCTTCGTAGATGCTGCGGCCCAGGATCACGCCTTCCACGCCTTCGGATTCGACGGCGCACAGGGCCTCGATGTCTTTCAGGTTGGTGACGCCGCCCGAGGCGATGACGGGGATCTTCACGTGCTGGGACAGGCGTACGGTGGCTTCGATGTTCACGCCCGAGAGCATGCCGTCGCGGCCGATGTCGGTGTAGATGATGGACTCGCAGCCGTAGTCCTCGAATTTCTTGGCCAGGTCCAGCACGTCGTGGCGGGTCAGCTTGCTCCAGCCGTCCGTGGCGATCTTGCCGTCGCGCGCGTCCAGGCCCACGATGATGCTGCCGGGGAAGGCGCTGCAGGCGTCCTGCAGGAAGCCCGGGCTCTTGACCGCGGCGGTGCCGATGATGACATAGGTCATGCCGGCGTCCAGGTAGCGCTCTATCGTGTCCAGGTCGCGGATGCCGCCGCCGATCTGCACGGGGATTTCGCCGTCGACGGCCTTGAGGATGGACTTGATGGCTTCCACGTTTTTGGGCTTGCCGGCGAAGGCGCCGTTCAGGTCCACCAGATGCAGACGGCGAGCACCTGCTTCCAGCCATTGTGTTGCTATTTCGGCCGGATCATCGGAGAAAACAGTAGCATCGTCCAGGTCGCCCTGGCGAAGGCGCACGCAACGCCCGTCTTTGAGGTCGATGGCGGGGATCAAAAGCATGGTCTTTAGCCGTAAAAACGTAAGAAATACTGAGTCTGATGGATGGAAAGGAAAGAAGCCGCGGAACGGTAATTGGAATCAGGGTTTCCAGCGGGCGAAATTCCGGAACAGTTGCAGGCCGTTGTCCGCGCTTTTCTCTGGATGGCACTGCACCGCGAAAATATTAGCGGTTGCCACCGCGCAGGTAAAGCGCTGGCCGTACTGGCTCGTGCCGCAGATTTGGCCTGGATCAGACGGATCCGCAAAATAACTGTGCACGAAATAGAAATAGGCGCCGTCGGGGATGCCGGCCCACAGGGCGTGGTCCCGGTTCTGGTGCACGCGATTCCAGCCTATATGTGGCACTTTCAGGACGCCGGGTTCCCGGGTGCCGGGTTCCAGGGTGTCGGGCTGCCGGCGCCGCTGGCGCTCTTGTAGCCGGGGCCTTCGAAGCGGCGCACGCGTCCGGGCATCAGGCCCAGGCAGGGCACATTGCCTTCCTCGCTCAGGTCGAACAGCATCTGTTCACCCACGCAGATCCCCAGCAGGGGCTTGCTGCGGGCCGCGGCCAGCAGCGCCTCGCGCAGGCCCGATTCGTCCAGGTGGCGCATGCAGTCGGGCATGGCGCCCTGGCCGGGCAGCACCACCCGGTCGGCGTCCAGGATGGCCTGGGGGGTTTGGGCGAGAATGACGCGGTCAGCGGGCGCGGCGGCGCTCAGTGCGCGGGCAACAGAGAAAATGTTGCCCGTGCCGTAATCGACAATGGCGATGGTTGTCACGATGTTTGGCCGAAGGAAGGTTTACAGAACCCCTTTGGTCGAAGGCACCACGCCTTCGCTGCGCGGATCGAGCTCCAGCGCCATCCGCAGTGCTCGGCCAAAGGCTTTGAACACGGTTTCGCACTGATGGTGTGCGTTTTCGCCGCGTAGGTTATCGATGTGCAAGGTGACCAGCGCGTGATTGACGAAGCCCTGGAAAAACTCGCGCGTCAAGTCTACATCGAACTGGCCGATCCGTGCGCGGGTGAAGGGCAGAAAATAGAACAGGCCGGGGCGGCCGGAAAAGTCCACCACCACGCGCGACAGGGCCTCGTCCAGGGGGACGTAGGAGTGGCCGTAGCGGCGCAGGCCCGCCTTGTTGCCCACGGCCTTGGCGAAGGCCTGGCCCAGGGCGATGCCGATGTCCTCGACCGTGTGGTGGTCGTCGATGTGGGTGTCGCCTTCGCAGTGCACGTCCAGGTCGATCAGGCCGTGGCGGGCGATCTGGTCCAGCATGTGGTCCAGGAAGGGCACGCCGCTGTTCAGGTTGTGGCGGCCCGTGCCGTCCAGGTTGATGGCGACGCGGATGCGGGTCTCGTTGGTGTTGCGGGTGATTTCGGCGGTACGCATGTCAGGCCGGCGGCTAGGCCGGTTTCAGGATTGGGTCAGTCGGAATTGCGCGCTGGCGGCGTGGGCGTACAGGCCCTCGCCCTCGGCCAGCGTGGCGGCTATGGGTCCCAGCGTCTGCGCGCCCGATTCCGAAACCTGGATGATGCTGCTGCGTTTCTGGAAATCGTAGACGCCCAGGGGCGATGAGAAGCGCGCGGTGCGCGCCGTCGGCAGAACATGGTTCGGGCCCGCACAGTAATCGCCCAGCGATTCGGAGCTGTAGGGGCCCAGGAAAATGGCGCCGGCATGGCGGATCTTGCCCAGCAGGTCCCGGGCGTTGCGCGTGGACACCTCCAGGTGTTCGGGCGCGATGTGGTTGCTGATGCGGCAGGCCTCGTCCAGGTCGCGCACCTTGATCAGGGCGCCCCGGCCGGACAGGCTGCGGCGGATGATGTCGGCGCGCGGCATGGTGGCCAGCAGGCGCTCGATGGCGGCCTCGACCTGGTCCAGGTAGGCGGCGTCCGGACAAAGCAGGATGGCCTGGGCCAGTTCGTCGTGCTCGGCCTGCGAGAACAGGTCCATGGCGATCCAGTCGGGCGGCGCGCTGCCGTCGCTGATGATCAGGATCTCGCTGGGGCCGGCGATCATGTCGATGCCCACCACGCCGAAGACCCGGCGTTTGGCCGAGGCCACGTAGGCGTTGCCGGGTCCGACGATCTTGTCCACGGCGGGAATGGTGTCCGTGCCATAGGCCAGCGCGCCCACGGCCTGGGCGCCGCCGATGGTGAAGACGCGATCCACCCCGCCCAGGGCGGCGGCGGCCAGCACGATGGGGTTGCGCACGCCGTCGGGCGTGGGCGTGACCATGATCAGCTCGGGCACGCCGGCCACCTTGGCCGGGATGGCGTTCATCAGCACGGACGAGGGATAGGCGGCCTTGCCGCCGGGCACGTACAGGCCCACGCGGTCCAGCGCGGTGACCTGCTGGCCCAGCACCGTGCCGTCGGCTTCGGTATAGGTCCAGGTCTGGGCGCGCTGGTGCTCGTGGTAGCGGCGCACGCGCTCGGCTGCCTGCTCCAGGGCCTCACGCTGATCGGCGGGCAGGCCGTCCAGCGCGGCCTGCAGTTCTTCGCGGGAAATCTCCAGCGCGGCGGCCTGGTCCACGTCCAGGCGGTCGAAGCGGCGCGTGTAGTCGAGCAAAGCGGCATCGCCTTCATGCTGGATGCGATGCAGGATGTCGGCGCAGGCCCGTTCGATGGATTCGTCTTCGGAGGCCTCATAGGCCAGCAACGAGCGCAGTTCGGCGTCGAACTGGGCGGACTCGGCATTCAGGCGATGGATCAGTGACATGACGCTATAGAGAAAAACAGAAGTTCAACAGGCAGTGTATACCGTTTGGCTTAGGGGGGGGGGGCCATGGGGCGGGCCGGCCCTCGGGCACCCATGTCGCCGCAGTCTGCGGGCAACTGGGTCTAGGCCGGGTCGTGCTCCACGGAGGCGCGCGAGAAGGCGTCGATCAGGGGCTGCAGTTGCGGGCCGCGGTTCTTCATGGCGGCCTGGTTGACGATCAGGCGCGAGGAGATCGTGGCGATTTCTTCCACTTCGACCAGCTTGTTGGCACGCAGGGTTCCGCCGCTGGACACCAGGTCCACGATGGCGTCGGCCAGGCCCACCAGCGGCGCCAGTTCCATGGAGCCGTACAGCTTGATCAGGTCCACGTACACGCCCTTGCCGGCGAAGTGCTCGCGCGCGGCGCGGGTGTACTTGGTGGCGATGCGCAGGCGCGAACCCTGCTTGACGGCGGAGTGGTAGTCGAAGCCCTCGGCCACGGCCACGCACAGGCGGCAGCGGGCGATGTTCAGGTCCACGGGCTGGTACAGGCCGCCGGGGTGCTGCTCCATGTGTTCGTACAGCACGTCCTTGCCGGCGATGCCGATGTGCGCGGCGCCGTACTGCACGTAGGTGGGCACGTCGGTGGCGCGCACGATGATCAGGCGCAGGTCCGGATTGTTGGTGGGCAGGATCAGCTTGCGGGAGGTTTCGGGGCTTTCCAGCACCTTGATGCCGGCTTCTTCCAGCAGGGGCAGGGTCTCGTCGAAGATGCGGCCCTTGGACAGGGCCAGCGTCAGGGGCTGGTTCAGGCTGGCGGGGCTCATGCGTTTTCCTTGCTGCTGATGCGCTCGATCTGCGCGCCCACGGCCTGGAGCTTGGCTTCCATGCGGTCGTAGCCGCGGTCCAGGTGGTAGATGCGCTAGACGGTGGTTTCGCCGCGGGCGGCCAGTCCGGCGATGACCAGGCTGGCGGAGGCCCGCAGGTCGGTGGCCATGACGGTGGCGCCGGTCAGGTAGGGCACGCCCTTGACCACCGCCACGTGGCCGTCGATCTCGATCTGCGCGCCCAGGCGGTTCAGCTCCTGGACGTGCATGTAGCGGTTTTCGAAAATGGTTTCCACCACGGAGGAGGTGCCGTCGGCGATGGTGTTCAGCGCCATCAGCTGGGCCTGCATGTCCGTGGGAAAGCCCGGGTATTCGCTGGTGCGAAAGCCCACGGCCTTGGGGCGGCCCTGCATGGAGCCCTTGATCCAGTCCGCGCCCGTCTCGATGTGCAGGCCGGCCTCGCGCAGCTTGTCCAGCGTGGCGCCCAGGGCCTGGGCGTCGGTATTGCGCAGGATGAGCTCGCCGCCGGTCGCGCCCACGGCGCACAGAAAGGTGCCGGTCTCGATGCGGTCCGGGCAGATGCGGTGTTCGGCGCCGTGCAGGCGATCCACGCCGTCGATGACGATGCGGTCGGTGCCGTGGCCCTGGATGCGGGCGCCCATCTTGATGAGCAGTTCGGCCAGGTCGATGATTTCCGGTTCGCGGGCGGCGTTCTCCAGAATCGTCTGGCCCTCGGCCAGCACCGCGGCCATCATCAGGTTCTCCGTGCCCGTGACAGTGATCATGTCGGTGCGCACCACCGCGCCGCGCAGGCGCTTGGCGCGCGCATTGACGAAGCCGTGCTCGACGTGGATCTCCGCGCCCATGGCCGCCAGTCCCTTGATGTGCTGGTCCACGGGGCGCTGGCCTATGGCGCAGCCGCCCGGCAGGCTGACGCGCGCCTCGCCGAAGCGGGCCAGCAGCGGGCCCAGCACCAGGATGGAGGCGCGCATGGTCTTGACCAGCTCGTAAGGCGCTTCCAGGCTGGTGATATCGGCGGCGGTCAGGGCCAGCGTGCCGTTGCGCTCCTGCGCCACGCCCAGTTGTCCGAGCAGCTTGAGGGTGGTGTCGATGTCGCGCAGGCGCGGCACATTGTCCAGCACCACGGTGTCGGCCGTCAGCAGGCTGGCGCACAGAATGGGCAGGGCGGCGTTCTTGGCGCCGGAGACGGAGATTTCCCCGTTCAGGCGCTGGCCGCCCGAAATGCGTAATTTATCCATTCGGATTGGCCTTGTATTCGTCGGGAGTCAAGGTGCGCATGGACAGGGCGTGGATCTCGGCCTTCATGCGGTCGCCCAGGGCCTTGTAGACCAGTTGGTGGCGGGCGATCAGGCGCTTGCCCTCAAAGGCGGGGCTGACGATCAGCGCCTCGAAATGCGAGCCGTCGCCATCGACGTGCAGGTGGTCGCAGGGCAGGTTGTCGGCAATGTATTGGCGTACTTGTTCAGGGGTCGGCAACATGAGATCAATTCCGTAATTTATAGCCTGATGCGAGCAGGCGTAGCGAAATCAGGCACAGCGCAGCAAAGACGCCGGCGACGACGGCAAAGCTGAACCAGGGCGAGACGTCCGAGGCGGCGAAGAACCCGTAGCGGAACCCGTCTATGGTGTAGAAGAGCGGATTCCAGTGCGAGACCGTCTGCCAGAAGGGCGGCAGGCTGTGGATCGAGTAGAACACGCCGGACAGGAAGGTGGCCGGCATGATCAGGAAGTTCTGGAACGCGGCCAACTGGTCGAATTTCTCGGACCAGAGGCCGGCGATCAGGCCCAGCGTGCCCATGATGCCGCAGGACATGACGGCAAAGAGGATAACCCACAGCGGGTTGGCCACGGGCAGGTGCACGTAGAATACGGATATGGCCCACACGCATATGCCCACGCCCACGCCGCGCGCGATGGAGGCCAGCAGGTAGGCGGCGAAGATCTCGCGGTGCGAGAGCGGCGGCAGCAGGATGAACACCAGGTTGCCGGAAATGCGGCTCTGGATCAGCGAGGACGAGGGATTGGCGAAGGCGTTCTGCAGCATACTCATCATCATGAGCCCGGGGATCAGGAAGGCGGTGTAGGGCACGGAGTCGTACACCGTGACGCGGCCTTCGAGCACGTGGGCGAAGATCAGCAGGTACATCAGCGCCGTCAGCACCGGAGCGGCGATGGTCTGGAAGGCGACTTTCCAGAAGCGCATCAGTTCCTTGCGCAGCAGCGTGGGAAAGCCCGAGCCCATGGCGGGCTGCGCGGGCGGCTGCACCGTGCCGGGGCGCGGCGCGGCTGCGTCGGCGTTCCGGGGCACGCCCCAGTGCTTGGGGGAGGCGGGTTGGTTCATAGGGCCACTCCCATTTTTCCTTCGTTGTGCATGATGCGTACGAATGCGTCTTCCAGGTCGGTCCCGCCGGCGCGCTCCATGATGGCCTGGGTGGTGTCCAGGGCGACGATGTTGCCGTGCTTGAGCAGGCCTAAGCGTCCGCACAGGGCTTCGGCCTCTTCCAGGTAGTGCGTGGTCAGCAGGATGGTGTGGCCCTGCTGGTTCAGGCGGATGATGAATTCCCACAGGGTGCGGCGCAGGTCCACGTCCACGCCGGCGGTGGGTTCGTCCAGGATGATGACGGGCGGGCGGTGCACCAGCGCCTGGGCGACCAGCACGCGGCGTTTCATGCCGCCGGACAGGGCGCGCATATTGGCGTCGGCCTTGTCCGTCAGGGCCAGGTTGGCCAGGATCTCGTCGATCCAGTCGTCGTTGTGCTTCAGGCCGAAGTAGCCTGATTGCAGGCGCAGGGTCTCGCGCACGGTGAAGAAGGGGTCGTAGACGATTTCCTGGGGCACTACGCCCAGGGAGCGGCGCGCCTGCTGATACTGGGTGCGCACGTCGTAGCCGCAGACGCTGACTTTGCCGCTGGTGGGCTGGGTCAGGCCGGCGAGCATGGAGATCAGGGTGGTCTTGCCCGCGCCGTTGGGGCCCAGCAGGCCGAAGAACTCGCCGTGCTCGATGGTCAGGCTGACCTGGTCAACGGCCAGGAAGCCGGCGTCGGTGCGGGGAGGGGAAAACAGGCTTTTGAGGCCGCGGCGGCGGGGCGCAAAGCGTTTGCTGACGTTGTCGAGTTTAAGGGCGGACATGGCAATTAAGGTTGGCCTGACGCGGGTGTGCTGTGGTTGTCGCCGCCGCGGCGCCCCTGTGGCAAGAGCGGGCCTGCGCTGGTGCGCAGGGCCTGCCGCGGCGGTGGTCAGGTTCTTTATTATAGGGTACGACTCTGGTCTGGTTATAAGCTCATGGCCAGAGCGCGCCCTGCCGCCCCGTGAAGGGCGGCCGGCTTACTTGTTCTGGTTGTTGAGCGCCTGGATCAGGCCGTTGATGCCGTTCTGCTCGATCTGCTGGGAGAACTGGTTGCGGTAGTTCTGGATCAGCCAGATGCCTTCCACGCTCAGGTCGTAGATCTTCCAGCCCGCGGGCGTCTTTTCCATGCGGGAGTCCACGCCCACGGGGGCGCCGCTGGATTGGGTCAGCGAGGAGCGTACGACCACGTCGTCGGCGTTGGGGTCGCCGCGAAAGGGCAGGATGTTCAGCTGGGTCTTGTCGTCCACGCGGGACAGGGCGCCGCTGTAGGTGCGCACCAGGGTGCCCTTGAAGGCTTCCACCAGTTGCTGGCGCTGCTCGGGCGTGGCCTGGCGCCAATAGCGGCCGGCGGCCAGGCGCGTGGTCTTCTCCAGGTTCACGTAGGGCAGGATGTGCTGGTCCACGGCGGACAGGATGGCGCTGCGGCTGCCGCTGCGGATGGCGTCGCTGTCCTTGACGACCTGGAGAGCCTTGCTGCCGACGGCCGCCACGAAGTCGTTGGGCGCCGCCTTGGGGTCGATGACCTGGGCCTGGGCGGCCGTGTGCAGGCACAGGGCCAGGATCGCACAGGCGGCCAGGAACCAGTGAAAGAGACGGGAGGGCGAGGACTGCAAAGCAGTCCCGCCGGCGGCGGGACGTGGGTTCATGCGTAAAACTCCAGATTCAATGTGAAGCGGGCAGGCCGGGTCTTATTCGTCAGCATCCGAGTAGTCGGGCAGATCCTGACTGGTGTCGCCGCCGGTTCGGCGCGACTGGACCATGGCGTTGCGTCGTTGCAGGTAAGCGTCGCGTATGAAGCTGTACCGGTCAAGGGCAATGTCGTTAACAAGTTTTTCCGCATCCAGCAGGCCGGCGCGCGCATCCACGGCCCACAGGCCCATGATGCTGTTGCGCACGGGCACGTCGCGGATGGCCATGATGGGTCCGGTGGACGAAAACCCTTCGATGAAGCTGGTGCCGCGCGCAAGGCCGTCGCGCACCGTGCTGGGGCCGAAGAAAGGCAGCACCACGTACGGGCCGGGCTTGATGCCCCACACGCCCAGGGTGATGCCGAAGTCGTTGGGGATGCGGCGCGAGCCGTTCATGGTGGCCACGTCGATACAGCCCCCCAGGCCCATGGTGGAGTTGAACAGCACGCGGCCCAGCGTGTTGAAGAAGTCGATGTGCTCGCCTTGCAGGAAGCTGTTGACCGCCGACCAGGCATCGCCGAGGTTGTTGAAGATGTTGCTGACGCAGGTGCGCACCGGTTGGGGCGTGAGCGCCGTATAGCCTTCGGCGATGGGCTTGATGAGGGCCTGGTCCACATTTTCGTTGAACGTGTAGATGCCGCGGTTCATGCTTTCCCAGGGGTCGTTGGGATTAGGGTTGGGCACGCTGGCGCAGCCGGCGGCCAGGGCGGCCGTGGCGCCGATCAGGCCCAGGCGGGCGGCGCGCGGCAGCGCGTAGGAGCGACGGGTCGTGTCTGTAGTCATGGTTTCGTGTTCTTGTTGGGGCAGCAGGGGCTGCGGTTTATTTGCCCGAGCCGGCGTCGCCTTCCTTGGCGGCCGAGTTGTAGAGGAACTTGCTGATGAGTTCTTCCAGCACCACGGCGCTTTGGGTGTAGGCAATGGTGCTGCCGTTCTGCAGATTCTTGTCGTCGCCGCCGGCCGTCAGTCCGATGTACTGCTCGCCCAGCAGGCCCGAGGTCAGGATGGAGGCCGAGGTGTCGGCCGGGAATTGATACTGTTCGTCCATGTCCATGGTGACCACGGCCTTGAAGTCGACGTTGTCAAAGCTGATCGAACGCACCCGGCCCACCACCACGCCGCTGGCCTTGATGGGCGCGCGCGGCTTCAGGCCGCCCAGGTTGTCGAACTTGGCCGAGACCTCGTAGGTCTGGGCCAGCGAAAAGGAGCTGAGGTTGCCGGCGCGCAGGGCCAGGAACGCCAGCGCGACCAGCCCCAGCAGTACGAACAGGCCAACCCAGAAATCGGTTTTCTCGCGATTCATAGCTGAGCAATTCCTAAATAATTAACTGAACATGAGGGCGGTGAGCAGGAAGTCCGTGCCCAGCACCGCCAGCGCGCCGCTGACCACCGTGCGGGTCGTGGCGCGGGAGACGCCTTCGGGGGTGGGCTTGGCGTGCCAGCCCATATAGAGCGCGATCAGGGTGACAATGACGCCGAACACCACGCTCTTGATGAAGCCGTTGAGCACGTCGTCGATGACGTCCACGCCGTTCTGCATCTGCGACCAGAACGAACCGGCGTCGATGCCGATCAGTTGCACGCCCACCACGTAGCCGCCCAGAATGCCGACCATGGAAAACACGGCGGCCAGGATGGGCATGGCGATGACCCCGCCCCAGAAGCGCGGCACCAGCAGGCGGCGCAAGGGATCCACGGCCATGACTTCCATGGCGGCGATCTGTTCGCCGGCCTTCATCAGGCCGATCTCGGCGGTCAGGGACGTGCCCGCGCGCCCGGCGAACAGCAGGGCGGTGACCACCGGGCCCAGCTCGCGCACCAGCGACAGGGCCACCAGCAGGCCCAGGGCTTCCTCGGAGCCATAGCGGTTCAGGGTGTAGTACCCTTGCAGGCCCAGCACGAAACCGACGAAAAGCCCTGAAACGGCAATGATCAGCAGCGAATAGTTGCCAATGAAATGTATTTGTTGCGAAACCAGGCGCGGACGCCGCCACAGCAGCGAGGAGCGCGCCAGCAGGTTGACCAGCAGGCG
The DNA here is from genome assembly GCF_965112015.1 of Alcaligenes sp. Marseille-Q7550. Taxonomy (NCBI): domain Bacteria; kingdom Pseudomonadati; phylum Pseudomonadota; class Betaproteobacteria; order Burkholderiales; family Alcaligenaceae; genus Alcaligenes; species Alcaligenes sp. Marseille-Q7550. The sequence goes on along the minus strand of NZ_CBCOPU010000002.1, from coordinate 1,241,127 downwards.
GCTGAAGGCGCCCAGGCCGAAGATGCTGCTGCGCACGGCGGCGCCCAGGGCGGCGAAGGGGCGGGTGATCAGATTCATGGTCGCGTCGTCCGGTTCTTGAGCCAGGCTTCGAAAGCCGGGGTGACGGGATAATTGAAAGCGATGGGGCCGTCCGGTTCGCCGCGCAGGAATTGCCGCACATAAGGGTCGGCGGAATCGCGCAACTGGGCGGGCGCGCCCTGGGCGATGAGCCGCCCCTGGCCCACGATGTAGACCTGATCGGCGATGGCGAAGGATTCGGCGACATCGTGCGTGATCAGGACCGAGGCGCAGTTCAGGCGGTCCGTCAGGTCGCGGATGAGTTGCGCGGTGATGCCCATGGAAATCGGGTCCAGGCCGGCGAAGGGCTCGTCGTACAGGATCAGTTCGGGCTCCAGCACGATGGCGCGCGCCAGGGCCACGCGGCGGGCCATGCCGCCGGAAATCTCGCTGATGCCAAGGTGGGCCGCGGCGCGCAGGCCCACGGCGTCCAGCTTGTCCAGCACGCGCTCCTGGATCTGCGCTTCGGAGATGCGCGTCAGTTCGCGCAGGGGAAAGGCGACGTTCTCGAAGACGTTCAGGTCGGTGAACAGGGCGCCTTGCTGGAAAAGCACGCCCATGCGCTTGCGAGTGCGGCGCAACTGCTCGCCGTCCAGTTGCGCGATGTCCTGGCCGAAGGCCGCGACCACGCCTTTCTGGGCGCGGATCTGGCCCGTGGCGGCGCGCAGAAGTGTTTTTTTTCCGGAGCCCGAGCCGCCCATCATGGCCACGACCTGACCCTTGCAGACCGACATGGAGATGTCCGACAGCACGGTAAAGGACCCGTAGCCCAGCGAGGCGGAGTCCAGTTTTAGTACGGCTTGGTCAGTATTTTCGGCCATGAGGCGGGCAAGGACGGTTGAATGGACCTGTCATTGTACCGCTTGCGCTGTCTGACACTCAACGCAATCGCGCCCGGCCCGCCTGCCGGCAGGCGGGCTTCGGGCGCGTGCAGGGCTCAGCGGCGCGCGGGGCCGACCGGATTTTCCAGGGTCCCCAGGCCGCTCACGCGGATGCGCAGGCGGTCGCCGTCCCGCAGGTACCGGGGCGGGTCGAAACGCGCGCCGGCGCCCGTGGGCGTGCCGGTCAGGATCACGTCGCCGGGCATCAGGCGGCTGAACTGCGAAATGTATTCGATCAGACGGTCGAAGCCGAAGATCAGGTTCGCGGTGGTGTCGTCCTGGCGCAGTTCCTCGTTCACCCAGGTCTGCAGGTGCAGGTCCTGGAGCTGGGCGGGGTCGCGCAGCAGCGTCATCCAGGGGCCTATGCTGCCGCTGGCCTCGAAGTTCTTGCCTTGGGTGACGTTGAACTTGCCGTGGCGCAGCCAGTCGCGCACCGTGCCTTCGTTGGCGATGCACAGGCCGGCCACGTGCTCCAGGGCCTGTTCGCGGGCGATGCAGCGTCCTCCTTGCCGATCACCAGCACGATCTCGCCTTCATAGTCGAACTGCTCGCTGATGGCGGGCTTGAGCAGGGGCTGGCCATGGCCCACGAAGGTGGACGCGGTGCGCATGAACAGGCTGGGGTAGGCGGGCGCGGCGCTGCCGTCCTTGTATTCCTCGTTGCGGTCCGCGTAATTGACGCCCACGCAGAAGATCTTCTCGGGCTCGAACAGAGTGGGCAGGAATTCGACCTGATACTGGGCCAGGCCGGGCGCGGCCAGCGCCTGGGCGATGCGGCCGTCCAGCTCTTGCGGCCTGGACAAGAGGGCCTTCATGGCGGCGGCGTCCGCGTCCAGAGGATGGATCAGGCCCTGGCGCAGCACGCCGATGGCGCGCGCGCCCTGGTGGCGATAGCAGACAATCGGCATCTCAGACTCCGTCCTGGTTCATGAATTTGCGGATGGAGTTGGCCTTGTAGTTCAGGGTGGGGTGCATTTCCTGCACTTCGAAGGCGATGGCCGTGGGCCGGCGCTCGCTCAAGGCCGCCAGGTGGCGGGTGAGCGCTTCGAAGATCCCGTCCGCCACCCGCTTCTGCGTGGCTTCGTCCCGACCGTGGCCGATGCGCAGCACGATGTGCACGAAGGCGTTGCGCGGGTTGCCGTCCGCGATCAGGGCGTTCTGGATGGGCAGCAGGCGTATGCGTATGCCCGCCAGCGGGAAGATGCCGCTGTCTATCATGGCCTTGTGCAGGGCGGGGCCCAGGGTCTGGATTTCTTCGTCGTGCTCGATATTGCTGCTGTATTCAATCCAGGCGTGAGGCATGGATAACTCCTTGTGTCATTTTTGGAAAAGCCCGGCGTCCCTGATAGGCTGCTCCCATCGCTGCGTCTCGCTCTTCATCAGGGCGTCGAAGGCTTCGCTGCTCGATCCCTTGGGCTCGACCCCGGCAGTCTGGAACTGGGTCTTCAGCTCGGGCGACTCCAGGGCCTTCTGGGTGGCGGCGTGCAAGGTGCGGATGATCTCGGGCGGCGTGCCGGCCGGAGCGGCCAGCCCGTACCAGCCCACCACGTCGAAGCCCGGGTAGCCTTGCTCGGCCACGGTGGGCAGGTCCGGCAGCAGCCGGTAGCGTTCGCGGCTGGTGACGGCGATGGGCTTGAGCTGGCCTTGCTGCAAATGGGGCAGGACCGAGACGGGGCTGGAGATCATCAACTGCACCCGGCCGCCCACCACGTCGCTGATGGCTTCGCCCGATCCTTTATAGGGGATGTTCAGCATGTCCAGGTGCGTGGCCGCTTTCAGGGCCTCGCCGGCCAGAAAGGCGGCCGAGGCGCCGGTGGCATAGTTCAGCTCGCCCGCTTCCTTCTGCGACAGTTCGCTCAGCGAGCGCAGCGAGTCGGCTTTGACGGCGGGATTGGCCACCAGCAGATAGGGCTGGGCGGACACCTGCGAGATGCCCGCGAAGTCCTTGTAGCTGTAGCCGGTGTTCTTGTAGAGCCAGGGGCTCATGGCCACGGTGGCTTCGATGGCCAGCACGATGGTCTGGCCGTCGGCCGGCGCCTGCAGCGCCGTCTTGGTGCCGATGATGCCGTTGGCGCCGGGCTTGTTCTCCACCACCACGGTCGCATCCAGCTCCTTGGCCAGTTCCTTGGCCAGGATGCGAGCCACCACATCGGTGCCCCCGCCGGGAGCGAAGGGCACGATGAAGCGGATGGGCCCGTTTGGATAGGGCGCGGCGTGGACGGCGCCGGCCGCGCTCAGCAGGCAGGCCGCCACAAGGCGCAAAGGGGTCTTGATCATGGTCGTCTCCTCGTCCTTCCTCATCGGGAAGGTTTATTTCTGTTGCGAGAACAGGGCGTCGATGCGCGCCTCGTAGGCGTGGTAATCCAGGAATTTGTACAGCTCTTCGCGTTGCTGCATGATGTCCAGCACGCCTTTTTGCGTGCCTTTGTGGCGGATTTCCTGATAGACGCGCAAGGCGGCGGCATTCATGGCGCGGGCGGCCGACAGCGGGTACAAGGCGGCTGATACGCCGGCCTGCGCCAGCTCCTCGGTGGTGAAGTTGGGCGTCTTGGAAAATTCGGTGATGTTGGCCAGCACCGAATGGGGACGATTCAGGCGTTGAGCGAAGGCGGCGTATTCCTCCAGCGTGGTGCAGGCTTCGGCGAAGATCATGTCGGCGCCGGCGTCCAGATAAGCCTGCGCGCGGTCCAGCGCCTTCTCCAGGCCCTCGATGGCCAGCGCGTCGGTACGGGCGATGATGAAGAAGTCCGGATCGGTGCGGGCGTCCACCGCGGCCTTGATGCGGTCCAGCATCTCGCCCTGGCTGACGATCTCCTTGCCGGGGCGGTGGCCGCAGCGCTTGAGCTGCACCTGGTCTTCCATGTGCAGGGCGGCTGCGCCGTCCTTGATCAGGCCTTTCATCATGCGGGCGATCATGAAGGCGCCGCCAAAGCCCGTGTCCACGTCCACCACGACGGGCAAGTCCACGGCGTCGGTGATGCGGCGCAGGTCCGTCAGCACGTCGCTCAGATTGGTGATGCCCAGGTCGGGCAGGCCATAGGAATAATTGGCTACGCCGGCGCCGGCCAGGTAGATGGCGCGAAAGCCCAGCGTCTTGGCCATCATGGCCGTGTAGGGATTGAGCGTGCCGACGATCTGCAGCGGATGTTCTTCTTTCAGGGCCTGACGGAAACGGGCGCCGGCCGAGGCGGGGGTCTGAGTCATTGTGCTACTCCGTATAAAAGTCCATAATATGGATTAATTAATGCGTTAACTAATTGCTGGATAGCGTAAATAAAACGATAAATCCTTGTCAATGAACTGCTTAACGTATTTACAAGTAATCCGTATGGTGGAGTTTTTTTATGTCTTCAGTGCAAAGTCTGGGCCGGGCCTTCGATATTCTTCGCGTGATCGCTCATCACCAGGGAACGGGGGTGCGCCTGAAGGACCTGACGATACTGACGGGCCTGTCCCAGCCCACGGTGCACCGTTTGCTTGCGGAACTGCAGACGCAGGGCGTGGTGCGCCAGCGACCCTACAGCCGCCGCTATTTCCTGGGCGCCATGGTGGCGGAACTGGGCCTGACGGCCAGCGCCGACTACGACTTCGCCACCATGTGCCGGCCTTCGGTGGCGCGCATCGCGGCAGAGACGGGCGATACGGCTTTCGTGTCCAAGCGCAGCGGGCTGGATCTGCTGTGCCTGGACCGCCGCTCGGGGGCGCATTTGTTCAAGGCTTTCACGCTGGACGTGGGCGTGCGTCGGCCGCTCGGGCGGGGCGCCAGCGGCATCGCGCTCTTGATGCATCTGCCGGAAGCGGAGGTGTTGGGCATACTGCGCCGCAACGCGGCCTTCCTGCGCCAGCGCGATCCGCAGGGCGAACAGGAGGCCGAGCGCCGCTGGCGGCAGGCCTGCGAGCAGGGCTACGCCGTGCGCGACGCGGCCGAGGCGGACGTGCGCTCGGTTGCCGTGCCCATACGGGACGGCCGCGGCCAGCCGGGAGCCTGCCTGAGCGTGTCCACCACCCGCGCACGCCTGGACGAGGCCCGGCTGGCACAGGTGGTGACGCTGCTGGAGCGCGAGGCGCGTCGCCTGGAAGACGTCTTGCTGGCGCAATCCGACCCGGAAGAGTCTTTGCTTTGACGGCCCGGCGCGGCGGCGCGCCAGAAAAAGGGGTCAGCCCAGCGGGCGCACCAGGGCGAACAGCAGGCCGCCCAGGGCCAGCAGCACCAAGGGGTTGATGCGGGTGCGCAGCAGCAAGGCGGTGCCCGCCAGCGCGACGCCCCAGGCCCAGGGGCCGCCTTCGGCGGCTTTCAGGATGGTGCCGCTGGCCGCCAGGATCATGCCCGCCGCGATGGGCAGCAGGCCGGTTTCCACGGCACGGATGAAGCGGGTTCCTTCATAGCGTTTCCAGACCGTGGCCAGGTAGTAGATCAGCAGGGCCGAGGGCAGGAAGATGGCCACGGACGCCGCCAGCGCGCCGGCCCAGCCGGCGGTCTTCCAGCCCACCATCGTCACCAGCAGCGATTTGGGGCCGGGGGTCAGGCGCGAGAGCGCGAACAGGTCCAGGAACTCCTGGTTGCTGATCCAGCCGTGGATCTCCACCGATTGGCGGTGGATTTCGGGGATGATGCTTTGTCCGCCGCCCACCGTCAGGAAGGACAGCGGGGCGAAGACGCGCATCAGCTGCAGCAGGACGATCAGCATGGTCACTGCGCCCGTTGAGGATCCAGGCGGCGCCAGGCGACCCAGATGGACAGCGGCGCGGTGACCAGCACCACGGCGATCAGGCTCCATTCCATCACGAAGATGCCCAGGAACACGGCGGCCATCAACAGGATGGGCAGCAGCCCTTGTGAAGCGCGCCGCGCCGAGCGCACGCCCATTTCCAGCGACAGGCCGATGGCGGCGGCGGCGACGCCGGCCATGACCTGGCGGGCCAGGTCCGAGCCGGTCAGTTGCTCCAGGCCGACCAGCATCAGGATGGCGACGAACAGCGGCGGCACCACCATGCCCAGCGCCGCCACGGTGGCGCCCGGCCCGCCGCGAAGACGATAGCCTATCCAGATCGCCAGGTTGACGACATTGATGCCGGGCAGGGCCTGGGACAGCGCCAGTCCGCTCAGGAAGTCGTCCTGGCTCATCAGGCGGCGCTGGACGACGAACTCGCGCATCAGCCAGCCGCTGAGCCCGCCGCCGAAACTGGTGACGCCGATGCGGGCGAACGCCAGGAACAGTCCGGTCAGGGACAGGAGGCGCTGAGAAGGTTCCGGGGGCCCGGCCACGTTGTTACCTCGGTCGACTGAATGGTTGAAGGTGAAAGCAATTCTATTCTGGCATAGAAGCACCGCCTGCACCTGTCTGTGCGGGCCGGCCGCCGGCCTGTGCACGTCCTCCGTTTGAAAGTCGATCACAAATTGAAAAAAGAAAAGTCGAAATAAAAATTAAATAAAAAATGCAAAAAAATAAATAGGAAAAATAAGTGTGAAACAGCTCGGATCCGCCTGCCGCGCAGGCTTGCAAAAATGCGCCTGAACAAGCACGATGATCCGCTGGAAGCTAGCCTGAATGATGTTCACATCATTGAAATAAAAGAGATTGAAACAAGTGTTTGAATTTTTTTCTGACGACGCTGCCGTGCCGCCGGCGAGCGGTCGGGCAGGGATGCGGTCGAGCCGTGGACGGCGCGATTTGATCTGCGTCCAGCTTTGTTTAAAAATAAAAGAATCCTCATGTTGCAAAAGCACGTCCAGCGTGTACGATTATTAAATCGCTGCGCATTTCAGGGCGCCAGGCTGTTGCGTTCGCGTGCGCAGGGTTCCGGTTTCTTGGAGACAAACCTATGACATCTAGTCCAACCAGTGCGGTGGCGGGCGGAGCCCGGGCCTTGCGCCGGGTCGCGGTCTGCGGCGCCGGCGTCATGGGGGCGCAGATCGCCGCCCATTGCGTCAACGCCGGCATTCCCGTGGTGCTGTTCGACCTTCCGGCCCGTGAAGGGCCCAAGAACGGGATCGTGACGCGCGCCATCGCCAATCTGCGCAAAATGAACCCGGCCCCTCTGGGCACGCCTGACCTGGCCGACCTGATCGAGCCGGCCAACTACGAAGACGACCTGGACCGCCTGGGACAGTGCAACCTGGTCATCGAGGCCATCGCCGAACGCCTGGACTGGAAGCAGGACCTGTATCGCAAGATAGCGCCGGCCCTGCATCCGCACGCCATCATCGCCAGCAATACGTCCGGGCTGTCCATCACGTCCCTGGCCGAAGTCCTGCCCGAAGAACTGCGGCACCGCTTCTGCGGCGTGCACTTCTTCAACCCGCCGCGCTACATGAACCTGGTGGAGCTGATTCCCACCCGCTATACCCAGCCCGAACTGATGGACACCCTGGAAACCTTTCTGGTGTCGCAACTGGGCAAGGGCGTCGTGCACGCCAAGGATACGCCCAACTTCATCGGCAACCGCATCGGCGTGTTCGGCATCCTGTCCGTGTTCGAGCAGGCGCGCCGTTTCGGCCTGACTTACGAACAGGTGGACGAGCTGACCGGCACGCGCCTGGGGCGCGCCAAGTCCGGTACGTACCGCACGGCGGACGTGGTGGGGCTGGACACCCTGGCGCACGTCATCCGCACCATGCAGGACCATCTGCCCGACGACAGCTTCCATGAGCATTTCGGCCTGCCTCCCGAAGTCCAGGGCTTGATCGACGCCGGCGCCCTGGGCCAGAAGACGGGTGCGGGCTTCTATCGCAAGAAAGGGCGCGAGATTCAGCGCTTCGATGCCGAGCAGCGCGACTACGTGCCCGCGGATCGGACCATCGATCCGGACGTGGCCGCCATCCTGGCGGTGCGCGATCCGGCCGAGCGCCTGCGCCAATTGCGGGAATCAACCCATCCCCAGGCCCAGTTCGTCTGGGCCGTGCTGCGCGACACCTTCCACTACAGCGCCGTGCACCTGCAGGATATCGCCGACAATGCGCGCCAGCTGGACCTGGCCCTGAAGTGGGGCTTCGGCCACAAGCAGGGCCCGTTCGAGATCTGGCAGGCGGCCGGCTGGCGCCAGGTCACGCAATGGATCATGCAGGACATCCAGTACGGCAAGGCGCTCAGCAGCCAGCCCCTGCCCGACTGGGCCACGCGCGGCCCGGTCTGGGAGGCGCAGGGCGTGCACACGTCGGCCGGGTCCTGGAACCCCGCGCAGGGCCGCTTCGAAGGCCGCAGCATGCTGCCCGTGTACCAGCGCCAGATCGGCGCCCCCCTGCTGGTGGGCGAAGTGGATCCCATGGAGACGCACACCGTGTTCGAGGACGAGTCCGTGCGCTGCTGGACCCTGCCGGCTCCCCATCCGCAGGACGTGCTCATCGTCTCCTTCAAGACCAAGATGCACACCCTCAGCCCGGGCGTGGTGCGCGGGCTGGTCAAGGCCGTGGAACTGGCCGAGGCCTCGTACCAGGCGCTGGTCATCGCCCAGACGGGCGAGCCGTTCTCGGCCGGCGCGGACCTGAAGGCCATACTGCCGCTGTTTGAGCAGCGCGGCGTGGCGGCGGTCGAACCCATCGAGCGGGAAATGCAGGACATGGTGCTGCGCCTGCGCTATGCCCAGGTGCCCGTCGTGGCGGCCCTGGCGGGCTTGGCTCTGGGCGGCGGCTGCGAGCTGTCCGTGCACTGCGCGCACCGCGTGGCGCATTTCGAGACGTACATCGGCCTGGTGGAAGTGGGCATAGGCCTGGTGCCCGGCGCCGGCGGGCTGGCGTTCTGCGCGCGCCGCGCCGCGGAACTGCAGGCCCAGGGCGCGCCGGATGCGCCCTTGCTGGCGTACCTGAAGCGCTTCGCGCTGGCGGTGGCCAGCGCCCAGGTCTCGCGTTCCGCCCTGGAAGCGCGCCAGATCGGCTATCTGCGCGAATCCGACACCATCATCATGAATCGGCACGAGCTGCTGTACGTGGCCGTGCGCCAGGCGCTGGCCCTGGCCTGCGCAGGCTGGCGTCCGCCCTTGCCGCGCCGCTTCCCGGTGGCCGGGCGCGACGGCATCGCCACCCTCAAGGCGCAATTGCTGAACATGAAGGTCGGGGGCTTCATCTCCGACTACGATTTTCGCATCGCCGAGCAGGTCGCCACGGTGATCTGCGGCGGCGACGTGGATCCGGGCTCTCTGGTGGACGAAGAGTGGATGCTGGCCCAGGAGCGGCAGGCCTTCCTGGAGCTGCTCAATTCGCCCAAGACCCAGGAACGCATCACCGGCATGCTGACTACCGGCAAGCCGGTGCGCAACTGAGCCCGATCAAGGAGCTGACATGACATTGCAACAAGCGTATATCGTGGCCGCCAAGCGCACGCCCATCGGCAAGGCGCCGCGCGGCGTGTTTTCCTCCCTGCGGCCCGACGAACTGCTGGCCGGCGCGGTGCGCGACACCCTGGCCGGCCTGCCCGACCTGGACCCCGCCGCCATCGAGGATCTGGTGGCCGGCTGCGCGCTGCCGGAAGGCTCGCAGGGCTTCAACGTGGCGCGTATCTCCGCCCTGCTGGCAGGCCTGCCCTATACCGTGCCGGGCATGACGGTGAACCGGTTCTGCGCATCGGGCCTGAGCGCCGTGGCCATCGCAGCCGACCGCATCCGCACGGGCCAGGCGGACATCATCCTGGCGGCCGGCGTGGAATCCATGAGCCAGGTGCCCGTCATGGGCGTGAACACCACGTTCAGCCCGGAGATTTTCGCGTCCGAGGAAAACTACGGCATTGCCTACGGCATGGGGCTGACGGCCGAGGAAGTGGCCCGTGAATGGAAAGTCTCGCGCGAGGACCAGGACGCCTTCGCCCTGGCCTCGCACCAGAAGGCCGTCAAGGCCTGGGAATCGGGCGAGTTTTCAGACGAGATCCTGCCCGTCACCGTGACCCGCCGCCAGCCCGACCTGGACAGCTTCGAGGTGGCCGAGCAGGTCAAGGTGGTGAGCCGCGACGAGGGGCCGCGCCCCGACGCCAGCCTGGAGGCCTTGGCCAAGTTGCGGCCGGTCTTCGCGGCCAAGGGTTCGGTCACGGCGGGCAACAGCTCCCAGACCTCGGACGGGGCGGGCGTGCTGCTGGTGGTATCGGAGCGCGCCCTGCGCGAGCACAACCTGACCCCGCTGGCGCGCTTCGTGACTTTTTCCGTGCGCGGCGTGCCGCCCGAGATCATGGGCATAGGCCCCAAGGAGGCGGTGCCCCATGCGCTGGCCCTGGCCGGCCTGAAGCAGGACCAGATGGACTGGATCGAGCTCAACGAAGCCTTCGCCGCGCAGTCCCTGGCCGTCATCCGCGACCTGGGCCTGGATCCGGCGCGCGTCAATCCGCTGGGCGGGGCCATCGCCATGGGCCACCCCCTGGGCGCCACCGGCGCCATGCGCGCCGCCACGGTCGTTCATGCCTTGCAGCGCCACAAGCTCAAGTACGGCATGCTGACCATGTGTATAGGCACCGGCATGGGAGCGGCGGGGATCTTCGAACGGGCCTGAAGCTGTACCAGGGTCCTGCAGACAGGCCGCCTGCGGGCGGCCTGTCTGCATGGGAGCGCGTGCGTCATGCGTCAACCAAGTTCTTCACAGGTGGTCACACTTTTGCCAAGGGCCGCCGATATACTGGTTTGAACCGGGCCGGTTCCGGTTTCCCATCTTTCGCATCTTCAAGGAGGTAAAGCCGTGAAAACGCCATCTTCCAACCATGTGAAATACGACGCCCTGGAGTGGCATGTCGGGGGAGACTATCCGCAGGACCTGGGCCCCGAAGGCGGCCGCACGCACATGGGTCCTGACTCTTATACACATTTCTGAGCCTGGCTGGTATCCCGCCGCTTGCTGTCGGACGAATTGGTCGCGCAATTCCCGAACGAGGTGCGGCAATGCCACGACCACATGATCAAAGGCTCCCAACTGCTGCAGATGTGCTGTGGCGACGAGCTGCTCGGCGAGCACATGACGCCCCAGGGCCGGGCATTTTCCGACTTCTATTACGATCAGTTCTATCTGGATGACTACGTGGAGACGCTGGATAGTGCGGCGCTGCCGTCCATCTACCACGTTCCCGACGATTGGGATTCCTACCAGGTTCTGCGCTCCGTCCTGGAGGAGCGCTACGCTGCCTGGCTGCACGCCCAGGCGCAGGACGCGCTGGACGAATAGAGCCGCGCCGCTTCAGGCGGCCTTGCGCCGGCCGATGACGCCGGTGGCGAGCAGCGTGCCCAGCAGCACGGTGGCCATGCCGGCCAGCATCTGCAGCGTCAGCGCCTCGCCCAGCAGTAGCGTGCCCCAGAACACGCCGAAGGGCGGCACCAGGAAAGTAACGGTGATGGTCTTTGACGGCCCCACATTGGCCAGCAAGCGGTAGAAGATCAGGTAGGCCACGGCCGTGCACAGCAGGGACAGGGACAGCGCCGCGCCCCAGGACGCCAGGGGGGGCGTCTGCCCGGGCCACCAGATCAGGGCGAAGGGCAGCAGGGCCAGCGTGGCGCTGACCATGCTGCCGGCGGCCACGGCCCGCGGCTCCACGCCGCGCAGATAGCGGGCGGTGTAATTGGCGGCGATGCCATAGAACACCGTGGCCAGCAGCGAGGCCAGCACGGCCCAGCCTTGCGCCCCCTGCGTGAAGGACAGCTTGTCGTATACCAGGATCAGAATGCCCAGAAAGCCCACGAACAGGCCCAGGATGCGGCTGCGCGAGAGGCGTTCCTTGAGCCACAGGCGCGCCACCAGGGCGCCGAACAGCGGGGCCATGGCATTGAGCACGGCCAGCAGGCCCGACTCCAGGCGCAGGGCGGCGTAGGCGTACAGGGCGAAGGGGACGGCGGCGTTCAGGATGCCCAGCCCGAAAATCGGTTTCCAGTTGTCCAGGAAGACCTTCAGGCGTCCGGTAAGGGACAGGTAGCTCATCAGCGCGATGGCGCTGGCGCCCACGCGCACGACGGTCAGGGGGAAGGGGCCGAAGGCGGGTACCGCTTTGAGCGTGAACAAGAACGAGCTGCCCCAGATGGCAGCCAGCATGAACAGATCGCGTAGGTCTTTGGGAGACATGAGAGGGGCGGGTAGGCTGCGGTCCCCATGGGCCGCACGCCCGGAGGATTGTAATCCTTGTCCCGCGCCTGTGGCGTGAAGCACCTGCTGACGTCGGGGTCTACGCCCGCGTGGCGGACGCGGGCGCAGGGCCGTGCAGATCTACTTCCAGAAGCCGTGGTGCGGTGCGGCGGCTTCGTCCTCGATCAGGGGACCGAACACGCTCACCTTGCGCTGGCCGCGCGCGAAGACTTCCCGGCAGGGCAGGGAAAAGGTGGGATTCTCGGGGTGGTCGCCGGTCAGCACCAGCAGATTCTCTTCGGCCAGTGCGTAGACCACGCGCCCTATGCCGCACCAGTAGATGGCGCCCGAACACATGCAGCAGGGTTCGGCGCTGGTGTACAGGGTGCAGTCGGCCAGCGCTTCGGGCGGCAGCAGGCGGGCCGCCTGCGCGGCGGCGCGCAGTTCGGCGTGCTGGGTGGGGTCGCCTTCGGGCGGCATGGAATTGTTGCCCGCGGTGCAGATGATGTTGCCGTCCTTGTCGGCCACCAGGGCGGCGAAGGGATGCCGGCCGCGGGCCTTGGACTCTTCGGACAGCGTGATGGTCTGGCGCAGCAGTTCCATGTCGCGCGCGCTCAGGCCGGCGGACGAGGTGACGATGTTATCCATGTTGGGCTCCTTGTTCTTGTGTCAGGGTGGGGGCGGCGGGATCGTCGGACGCGCCGGCGGCCGCCAGGGTTTCGCGGGTGTTCAGAAGCAGGTTCAGTACGATGGCCGTGATGGCGGCCAGGAAGATGCCGCTTTCCACGAACAGTTTCAGCGGTCCTTCCACGCGCTGGAACAGGGCGGGCAGAGACATGGGCAGCACGCCCACGCTGACGGACACCGCCACGATCAGGCCGTTGCGCGTGCCTTCGAATTTCACGCGGCTCAGCTCCTGGATGCCGGCCACCGTGGTCATGCCGAACATGACGATGGCGCAGCCGCCCAGAACGGGCCGGGGAATGGTGGCGATCAGCGCGCCCAGCTTGGGAAACAGGCCCATCAGGATCATGATCACTCCGGCGGCGGCCACCACGTAGCGGCTGCGCACGTTGGACATGGCGATCAGGCCGGTATTCTGGGTGAAGGCGTTGTAGGGAAAGCTGTTGAACAGGCCGCCCAGCATGGTGGACAGGCCGTCGGCGCGGAAGGCGTCGCCCAGCGTGGTCTGGCTGGCGGGCTTGCCGGTGATCTTGCCGATGGCCAGCACGTTGCCGGTCGTCTCGGCCATGATGACCAGCATGGCCATCATCATCACCAGCGTGGGCGCCAGGGCGAACTCGGGCATGCCGAAGGCGAAGGGCGGGCTCAGCTCGAACCAGGCCGCCTGGCCGACGCGGCTGAAGTCCGTGTAGCCCATCAGCATGGCCAGGGCGGTGCCGCACAGCAGGCCGATCAGCACCGACAGATTGCCCACGAAGCCGGAGAAGCGCGCGTGGATGAAGAGGGTGATGACGATGGTGGCCAGGCCCAGCAGCAGGTTGCCCGGCGCGCCTCCATCAGCTTTGCCGAGCTGCGCGCGCATCGCCGGCTGGCCTTTGCGGCCCATGGCCACCGGCTGCCTTCGACGGAATACCTGGAGGCGGGCAATAGCTGGCAGGCGGAAAGCTATTCGGCCCTGCTGGAGATGACTCGCGCCGGCCTGGGCTGGACGACGCTGCCGCGCCAGTCCATCCTGCGCGAGATCGAGTCGGGCGAACTGGTGGAGCTGCCCCTGCAGGCCTATCCGCACACGGACTGGGTGGTGGGCGTGGATCTGCTGTGGTCCCGCCAGGCGCAACTGGGCCAGGCGTCCCTGTGGCTGCGGCATTATCTGCAGCAGTTCAAGGTGTTCGAAATGGACCGCAACGGGAATCGGACGATTCTGTAGGAGGCTCAGAGCGCATCAAATATTTTTTTATGGCCTTGACACCTAAGAGTAGTAAATGGGTTTGGCAGCCAATTTTTTTGCAATTTCTTGCTGGTGTCAATTTTCTGACATAGCTATTTTTATTTCATTTTCAAGTTCTATTAGATCTTTTGATTTTGGGTAAATTAATATCCCTTGGTCTATTATTTCTTTGGCTTTCAAGTAATTTTTATTTAAAAAATTTGATTTTGATTCTAAAAAATAACTTACTGAGCTTTTTAGATTGTCATCTATTTCTATTTCTTTATTATCAAGTATTGATTTGAATATTTCTTTTATTTGTTTTGTTTCTACTAAGTGCCTTAAGACGCTGTGTCTAGTTCCGTGGCAGTTGATGATAAATGTTTTTTTGAAATTTCCAAGAATCCTTTCGTTAAAATAAATTAAGTCTTTTTTGTATTTTAGATCCAGAAAAATAAACGCGGCTCTTTCGCTTGTTTTTATATTGCTAAAAAAATCATGTTTCATTTGTAATTTTGGAAAAACCTTTCCAAATTTTTCTATCATAATTGGGTCTATTGAATTTCTTGGCGCCATTGATATTGCTGTAGATTGAAAAGCGCTTGCGTAATATAGAGCGCAGTAACCGCCTAGCGAATATCCATAAGTATAAGTATTTAATCCGAGAGCATAGGGGCTCAAGATTTGTTTAAACTTTTCTAAAGATAGCTCTTGATAGTGATTTGAGTTGTGATTGACTCCGATTACGTCATAACCTAAAGAGATGATAAAGTTTAACGCAAAGGGTAGGTTGTCAATTTTAGAATGTATGTCGCCAAATGTTATGAATAAATTTTTTTTTTTCATTTGATTTGTAATATTCAATTAAATTATCTTTGTCTTCATATAATTTTAAAACCTCTCTAATGCTGGCGGATGTTTTTGTTTTTGCTATATAAATGGTTGTGCTTTTGCTTTGTTTGGGTAGGTTTTTTGTCCTTATTAAAAATTTGCATTTAAAGTAATTTGGAAAATTGTCTATGTAGATAATTTTTTCTGGATTTATTGGATTTCCGTTTATCAATATATCGATAGAAAATCTTTCATGGTTATTAAGTTCTAAGTAAACTCTATCTGATTTTTTAACAGAAATAACAAATAGTTCGTCATCAAATTTAATTTCTTTTTTGAAGATCATATTTTTTAAATCTCAATTTCATATTTTTGATAAAAAATACTTTTTAGGTTTTCTTGCTATGCTAATTTTTTGTTTTATATGAAAGTGCTTCTTGTGGGATTTAAGATTATTTTCTATTATGAGATTTTTTAAAATTAATTTTTGAGGATCTTGCAAAAATTAGCAAACAATGGTTGTGGCTGATTTATAAAAGGTTTTTGAGCGTCTAAGTTTTTTCTGTTGGAATGCATGATTTGCCAAGCCTTATAGATCATTTGTACATGAGTATGGCATAAATCACCTTCGGCAACATGCAAGGTTTGGTCATCAAAATGGGGCTAGATCCTGAAGATAGTCAGTATGCTTCAGAGCGCACCTGCGCCGCAGTCATGCAAGTGCTGGCGCAACGTAGAGGGGGTGCTTACATGTACGTGTGCAATCTATGACATGTGTGTACTGAAGCTGGTGTTTGCTGGATCACGTATCTTAGCTGTTCCAAGTTTATATCGCTTTGCAGACAGTCAGCGACCGTCTTGGTTTTTTGAGCAAGCACCTAGGTCAGAGTTGGACGTATCTATATGGCTACGCTAGCAAGCTAAATGTGTGGGCCCCGCACATGACGTAACAGGCGCTGACTGTGCAGGTGTGTTTCCCATCAAGCGAAGGAGTTGTCGCGACTTGTTTTTATAGATCACTCTAGTGATGGCAACTCAGGTGATCGAGGCCGGGAAGATTGGTTGTGGCCGAACCCACTTTCTTGTCTGAAGGATGGCAGGCGCAGGTATGAAAGCCGGCGCCCTGGCGGGCGCCGGCGCGGGCCCGGCGGGGAGCCGGGCCGGTCGGGATCAGTCGACGCGGGCGCCGGACTTTTTCACGACTTCACCCAGGCGGGTGTATTCCTCTTGCACGAAGGAGGCCAGCTCTTCGCGGCTGGTGGGGGCCGTGTCGGCGCCGCGGGCCTTCAGGATCGCCACGGTCTTGGGATCGCTCATGGCCTTGCGGGCGGCCTCGTTCAGGCGGTCCAGCACTTCCGTGGGCGTGCCCTTGGGCGCCCAGATGGCGTCCCAGGCGAAGACGTCATAACCGGGCACGCCGGCCTCTTCCATGGTCGGGATGTTGGGGTGCGAATCCAGGCGCTTTTTCATGGTGACGGCCAGCGGGCGCAGCTTGCCGGCTTCGATCTGGCCGGACAGGTTGGGCATCACGTCGATCAGCAGGTCCACGCGCCCGCCCATCAGGTCGGTCATGGCCGCCGCGCCGCCCTTGTAGGGAATGTGCAGGATGCTCACGCCCGTCATCTGCTTGAACAGCTCACAGGCCAGGTGCGAGGTCGTGCCGTTGCCGGCCGAGCCGCAGGTCAGGCTGTCGGGGTTGGCCTTGCCGTAGTCGACCAGGTCCTTGACGGTCTTGTACTTGCTGTCGGGGTTGACGACCAGTGCGGCGGCAATGGTGGTCAGGCGCGAGATGGGCTCCAGGTCGGCGTTGGAATAGCCGGGGTTGGAGTACAGCCAGTGGTTGATGGCGCCGGTGCCGTTGGTGCCGTAGCCCAGGGTGTAGCCGTCCGGCTTGGCGCGAGCCACCTGGGAAGTGCCGATGTTGCCTCCTGCCCCTGGGCGATTTTCCACGATCAGCGTCTGGCCGAGCTGGCGGCCGATGGCTTCGGTGGCGATGCGCGCCAGCGTGTCGCCGCCGCCGCCCGCCGGGAAGGGTACGATCACGGTGATCGCGCGCTCGGGGTAGTCCGCGGCCTGCGCGGCGGCGCCCAAAGCGAAGCCCGTTCCGAGCAAGGCGGTCAGCGCCAGGCGGACGCCGGTGTTGATGAATTTTTGTGTGAGCATGTCTGCTGCTCCCCCCTTTTTCTGGATGATGAAAGTACTGCGTTAAAGATGCTTGCTGCTGCGCTTGCAAACCAACGTCCATTGGCCGTCCACACGACGGAAATGGTCCTGGCTGCGCAGAATGGTCTTGAGCTGCAGGGCGCCGTCGGGTCCCTGGTTGTCGTAGACCGTCACGTAGTAATGGGCCACGGCTTCTTCGTCCGTTTCGGCGTCAAGATGAAAATTGCTGATCTGATGGCTGGTGATGCGCTCGGCACGGCGCTCGGCCAAGGCCTGCCCGATGGCCTGGGGGCCTTGCAGCGCCTGGCCCTGGCGGTGCCAGACCGTGTCCTGCGTCACGCAGGTCAGCAGGCCCGCCGTATCGGAGGCGTCCAGACTCAGGTAGAAGCGGCTGGCCAGTTGCAGACAGGCGGTATAGGCAATGTGATTATCCATGTCTTGGCTCCGATTCAGGCCAGGGCCTGGGACAGTTTGTTCAAGGCAATGGCGGGGTCCGCCAGCTCCTGCGGGTCGGCCCGGCTCTGGCGTTCCACCAAGGCGCGCGCGGTGCGCCAGTCGCGCCCCGCATTGATGCCGATGACGCCTTGCACGATGCCTTGATCATCAAGGTAGAAGCGCAGGCTGCCGCCTTGTTTCAGGGGGCGCAGCGCCGTGGAGCGGGCTTCGCTGACATGGCCGCAGATCTGGATGAAGCGATCGTATTGTTGCGACCAGACCAGCGGCGTGGGCAGGTAATGCACATCCTGCCCCAGAATGGCCTGCGCGACGGCGATGCCCTGGTCCTGGGCGTTCTGCCAGGATTCCAGCCGCATGGCGGGGCGTTGGCCGTCGGCGGGGCGCAAGGCCACGTCGCCGGCCGCATAGATTCACGGGTCGGCGCTGCGGCAGCGTTCGTCCACCACCACGCCCTGCCGGCAGGGCAGGCCGGCTTCCACAGCCAGCTCATCGTTGGCCAGCAGCCCGGCCGCCATCACGATGTGGGTGCAGGACAGGGTGGCGCCGTCGGACAGCACGGCTTTGAAGCCCTCGCCTTCGGGATGTACTTGCGCGGCGGTCACGCCCAGGCGCAGGTCCACGCCCTGCTCGCCATGCACGGCGGCCAGTTCGTCGGACATGGCGGCGCAGACGCTGCGCTGGCACAAGCGCGGCGCGGCTTCCAGCAGTGTCACGGCATGGCCCAGCTGGCGGGCCGTGGCAGCCACTTCCAGCCCGACCCAGCCTCCGCCGATGATCAGCAGGCGGCTGGGTCGGGACAGGGATTCCTTCAGGCGCAGGGCGTCGTCCAGCGTGCGCAGGGTGAACATGCGCGGATGGTCCGCCAGTTCCGGCAGCAGTTGGCGGGCGCGCCCGCCGGTGGCCAGCACCAGATGGTCATAGGCCAGCTCGCCGCCGTCGTCCAGGATCACGCAGCGCCGCTCGCGGTCGATGCGCAGGGCGCGGCGGCCCAGCAGGGCCTCGATATCCAGCGCCTGCATGGCCGCGGCGTCCAGCAGGGTCAGTTCGGCCACGCTCGTACCTTGACCCAGCAGGATGTCCTTGGACAGCGGCGGGCGCTCGTAGGGCGCATGGCTTTCCTGGCCCACCAGCACGATGCGGCCCGCAAAACCCTGGTCGCGCAGCGTGCGGGCGGCCCAGCCGCCCGCCTGCCCGGCGCCCACGATCACCACCGTGGTCATGCGGCGTCTCCGGCCACGTAGATGGCCTCGCCCTCGACCTTGACCGCGTAGGTCTTCAGATCGACGGTGCAGGGCGCGGTGCGCGCCTTGCCGGTGCGTATGTCGAAACAGCCCTGGTGCAGCGGACATTCGATCAGGCCGTCTTCGATGTAGCCGTCGGCCAGGCTGGCGTTGCCGTGCGTGCAGCGGTCCTGCGTGGCGTGCACAGAGCCGCCCTCCAGTTGGTACAGGCAGACGGCCTCGCCGTTGACCACCACGCGCAGCGTATTGGCGTCGGGCGAAATGTCGCCGGTCTGGGCGGCCAGGATCCAGTTCAGTTCGGTCGTCATAGTCCCATTGCCTCGCGGTAGTACTTGTAGAAGGCGCGGATCAGCACTTCGCTGACCATGTAGTCGGCGGGTTCGGTGTCGCGGCCGCCCATCTCCACCACGCTGACGCTTTCCGGATAGCCGGAAATGCCGGTCTGCACCTGCTTGAGCATTTCGCTGTCGTCCATGGACACGAAGCCGGCCGGGCCGAGCAGGTTGGCGTGCTTCAGGCGCAGGCGGGTCATTTCCTCGTCGTCGTCCTCGTAGCCGTAGTAGGTGAAGACCAGTTCGTGCGCGTTGGGGCCGCGCGGGATCACGTGGCGCGTCTTGAGCGAGTTGGCCTGGATGCCGAACTGCGCGGCCGGGAAGATCCAGGCGCCGCCCACGCGGCCGCGGCTGAATTCCTTGCGGGGCGTGACGGTCTCTGCATCCAGGATGCGCAGGTCGTCGCGGAAGCGTTCCATTTCCGCCGTGGCTTCGGTCTTCTTCTTGCCTTCGTTGTGCGACACCATCACGCTGTGGGCGCCGCCGCCGGTGGGGATGCACTCGGACTTGGAGTCAGCGCGCCACAGGCCGAAGGTGATGTAGAAGGTGTGCAGCAAGGTGGCGTGTAGGGGTCCTTCAGGTTCTCCAGGTACATCTTCCAGTTGCTGGGGATCAACTGGCGGCTGTAGCCCAGCAGCGTCAGCTTCTTGCCCGGCAGCATGTGGTCGATCTCGGCCAGCACGTCGGGGCCGCAGTATTCCTCGAAGCTGGGCGCGGTCTCGGAAAAGGTCGCCCAGATGGAGCCGCCGCGGTTCACGGTGCGCAGGCGCTTGATGCCCCATTTCTTGGGGTCGAAGTCCTTGGGCATGCCGCCCTTGCCCAGCGCGCCGCGACGGAAGGGCACGCCTTGCAGGTTGCCGTTCAGGTCGTAGTTCCACTGGTGGTAGGGACAGGTGAAGTCCGTGACCTTGCCGGTGTTTTCCCAGCAGATCTGGGCGCCCTTGTGGGCGCAGCGGTTCTCGATCACGTTGATCTCGCCGTCTTCATTGCGCACCATTACCACGGGGCGGTCGCCGATCCACTGGCGCTTGAAGCTGCCGACTTCGGGCACTTCGCATTCCAGGCCGACGTAGTTCCAGGTGTCGCCGGCGAAGAACACTTCCATTTCTTTCTTGTAGACGGCCGGGTCGGTGTAGACCCAGGCCGGGCTGCGGGTCAAGCCTTCCTCGGGCCAGCGGCGGGTGATTACGATGGGCGCCTCGACCCCGCGCGGCGCCTGTTCAGTGTGATTGCAGCTCATGAAATTCTCCTGGCGGGGCGTCAGACGGGGATGATCAGGGAGTTGCGGATGCGGTAGTTGTCGTACACGCAATCGCGGCGGCGCAGCAGGAAGCCGTCTTCCGTCTGCTCCAGGATGTCCTGGTACTGGCCCACCAGGTTCACGGTGGGTTCCTGGTCGGACAGCGCCTCGGTGATCAGGAAGTTGGCCTGGGCGTGGATCAGTCCGTCTTCGATACGGTTGATGCGCACGCCGCTGATGAAGTGGCGCAGCGTGCGCGGTTCGTACATGGTGGTTTCGCGCAGGGCGGTGACGCGGTCGCGCAGCATGTTCTTGTTCATGCAGTAGATCAGGCCCAGCGGCAGCCCGGCCTTGACGTTCTCCTGCGAGATCACGCGGTAGTGGCAGTCCTCG
Source organism: Alcaligenes sp. Marseille-Q7550 (assembly GCF_965112015.1). Lineage (NCBI taxonomy): Bacteria > Pseudomonadati > Pseudomonadota > Betaproteobacteria > Burkholderiales > Alcaligenaceae > Alcaligenes > Alcaligenes sp. Marseille-Q7550. Next base: position 1,220,602 of record NZ_CBCOPU010000002.1, on the reverse strand, counting down.
GTGAAGTAATCCACCCAGCCTTCCAGGTTCACTTCGTCCAGGGTGTTGGCGTAGTCGTCGTAGAAATCGCGGATCTGCATGCGCAGCGCGAGCGTGTCCTGTACTGTGGTCATGATGTCGTTCCTGTGATGCGGGCGGCTTACTTGGCCGCGACGAACTGGGCGCGGTTGCTTTCGAAGCCGGCCTGGCGGCCCAGTGTCAGAATGGGTTCCTTGATGCGTTCCTGCCAGATCAGCGATTCCATCGCGATCTGCAGCGGATGGTCCTGGATGGTCAGGGCGGAGGTGGTCTGGTCGCCGGAGTGGTGCGAGTGCATGGCCCAGCCCGGTGCGGACAGGATCAGGTCGCCTTCCTTCCATTCAAGGCGCTCGCCGTTGACCTTGCTGTAGCCGCGGCCGCGCAGGTAATAGTTCATGGCGGCGGAGCTGTGGCGGTGCGGAATGTGGTGGTTGTTCGGCGGCGAGCTGGAGATCGTGGCGAAGAAGCTGTGCGTGGTGCCGATGCGCCGCTCCGTCGCGGGGTTGTACAGCACGAACAGGCGCCGGCCGTTGTAGCCGCGGTCGATCTCTTCCACGCTGGGCAGGTATTGGGAGACTTTTTCCCAAGGCCAGTGCAGCGACTTGGATTCGATCACGTCGATGTCGATCAGCCATTCGTAGCCCAGCAGCCAGGCGCCTTGCTCGGTGATCTGTTCGCGCAGGGCCAGGTCCCGGGCGCGCGGACCGCTGGAACTGTTCGGGGCGGCGGCGGGCGTGGTGCCGGCGTCGGCCGGCGGGATGTCGCCCTCGAACTCTTCCACGTAGTGGATTTCCAGTTTTTCCAGCAGCGGCGCGTTGGAGTAGGACAGGCGCACCCAGGGGGCGTTGCTGTCGTTGTAGTAGCTGTGCACAGCCATGGAAGGCGTGTTCCAGACGTCGAACTTGCTGACGCGGGTCTGCGTGCCGTCACAGACCGCCACGCCGCTGCCCGAAATGCAGATCTCGACCATATTGGAGTTCTTGCGCAGGTTGAAGGTGCGCTCGCCCGGGTTCAGGACATTGATGGTCACGTCGATGCCCGGCGACAGGCCCAGGCCGGGGCGGGTGGCCTGAGGGTGCACGATCAAGCTGGCGCGCCGGCCGTTGTCAGGGCGCGCGATGTCCTGCAGGCGGGCGATCTCCAGATCGATGGATTCCTTGGTGATCACGATGGACGGCCACATGTTCTGCTCGCGAGGAGCGGCGCCGCTGACATCCACGAAGGGGCTAGACGTTTTTTCCATGAGAGTTCCTCTGGGCCGTGACGGCCGCACTAGATTTAATCGAGAAGCAGGTTCTGGCGGGTCTGGGCGGGCAGGGCGATGCCCAGTCCGCGTTCGACTGCGCGCTGATACACGGTGGTGGCCATGGCCAGGTCGGACAGGCCCATGCCCATGCCCTTGAACAAGGTCAAGCGCGCGTTATCGGGGCGGCCGATGCCTTGGGCCAGCCGCTCGCTCAGCGAGGAGACCTCGCCCCAGGCGGCGGCCTCGGCCCCGAAGCGCTCGCGCAATTCGCGCGAGCCGCGCAGGGCGTTGTCCCTGTCGTCCACCACGATCAGGTCGGCGGACTGCACCACGGCCTGTTCAAGTTCGGCCTTGGCGGGCAGGATGGCGCCCACGGCATTGATGTGGCGACAGGACTGCATCAGCTCGAGGGTGATGAACGGATCGGTGGCGCGGGTGATGGTGGTGACGATGCCGGCGCCGTCCATGGCCGCTTGCAGGCTGGCGCAGTCGCGCAGCGCAAAGCCGTAGCGCGGAGCCAGCTTGGCGACGAAGGCGGCGCGTTTTTCGGCGGTGGGGCTGTAGACGCGCACTTCGTCCAGTTCCTGCACGGCCGCCAGGGCGGCCAGTTGGGTGACGGCCTGCGGGCCGGTGCCGATCAGCGCGGCCACGCGCGTCTCGCGCGGGGCCAGAGCGCGGGTGGCTACGCCGCTGATGGCGGCCGTGCGCATCATGCCCAGCGCGCGGGCCTCGATCAGGGCCTGCAGGCGGCCGTTGTCGGCGTCGAACAGGCTGAACATGGAGCCGCCGCCGCGCGGCGTGTGCACCCAGGTCTTGAAGCCGCATTGGCCGCCTTCGGTCATCACCGAGCCCAGCGCGTGCATGGAGCAGCCGTCGCCCCAGGTGCCCAGCGCCTTGGGCACGTTCTTGACGGCCTGGCGGCCTTGGGCGGCCAGCATGCCGGCCAGGGCGTCGATCGCGGCGGGCATGTCCAGCACGGACACCACGTCACGTTCGGTCAGGTAGAGAACGCCATCTTGCTGCATGAGGATTCCTTGGTATCAAGCGGTTGGTTCGTCGGCCACGGTCGAGCGCAGCACGCCCAGGCCGGAGATGTCGATTTCCAGCACGTCGCCGGCCTTCATGAACAGCGGCGGCGTGCGGCGCAGGCCTATGCCTTCGGGCGTGCCGGTGGCGATCACATCGCCCGCGCGCAGCGTGGTGAAGGTGCTGATGTAGGCGATCAGCGCGGGGATGGGGAAGATCAGGTCAGACACGGGCGCGGACTGCATCACCTCGCCGTTCAGCCGCGTCTGCAGGGTCATGGCCTCCGGGGCGCCCGCTTCATCGCGGGTGACGATCCAGGGGCCCAGCGCGCCGCTGCGGTCGAAGTTCTTGCCGGCGGTCACCTGCGCGGTGTGTTTCTGGAAGTCGCGCACCGAGTTCTCGCCCATGCAGGTGTAGCCGGCCACATGGTCCATGGCCCGTTCGGCGGGAATGTGGCGCCCCTCCCGGCCGATCACCACGGCCAGTTCTCCCTCGAAGTCGAACTGGGTGGAGCAGGCGGGGCGGATGATGTCCTGTTCGTGGCCCACGAAAGAGTCCAGGTGACGCAGGAACAGGGAAGGATGGGAGGGCAGCTCGCGTCCGCCTTCCAGGACGTGCCGGCCGTAGTTCAGCCCCACGCATAGAATCTTGCTGCCGGATTCGGCGACTGGCAGCCATTGCACTTCGTTTGCATGCAATGCGCTTTGGCCTTGCTGTTCAGCGGCGGCCTGCAGGGCGGCCGGCGATTGCGCCAGGCCTTGGGCCAGCGTGGGCCACACGGCGTCCAGGGGAATCACGCGGTCCTGTACCGCCAGCCCCCAGCGAGCGGCGCCCCGGTGCGAGAAACGGGCTAACTTCATGGCGTCTCCTGCAATGCCTTGCATGCAAAATAAGAACAAGGCTCTGTTTTTGGTCAAATAATCGTTGTTTAAATTTATTATTGCATGCAATATTGATCTTCATCAAGTTTTTTGCATGCAATTTTGTGGTCGACAGTCTGAGTTACACTGTCGGCTCCGCAACCACTATCGACCTGCCATGGCCGTTCAGACAGACCGTGTTATTTCAGCGCTTCGGGAGATCATCCTTTCCGGAGAAGTACGTCCCGGCGAGCGCCTGACGGAGCTGCACTACGCTGCTCGCCTGGGCGTGTCGCGCACGCCCTTGCGGCTTGCGTTTGCCGAGCTGGAAAAAGAAGGCCTGCTGGAGCAATTGCCCTCCCGGGGCTTTCGCGTGCGCGTGTTTTCCATGGACGATATCGGCGACGCCGTGGAGGTTCGCGGCGTGCTGGAAGGCATGGCGGCCCGCCTGGTGGCCGAGGCCGGCCTGACTCCGGAGGCGCGCGCCGAACTGGAGGCGGCCGTGCAGGCTGGTCGCGCGCTGGTGGACCAGGCATTGCATGCAGAAAGCCATGCCGTGGACGCGCAGGCCTGGCGCAAGGTCAACCAGCGTTTCCACGATGTGCTGGCTCAGGCCTGCGGCAACAGCGCGCTGGTGTCGGCACTGGAGCACAACAACAAGATGCCGTTCGTCGGGCCCGGTTCGCTGGCCCTGGCCACCGTGCCCACGCGGCTGGCAACCTCGTTCGTGACCCGCGCCCAGACCGACCACGAAGACGTCCTGCAGGCCCTGGTCCGCGGCGAGGCCAGCCGCGCCGAAGCCCTGATGCGTGAACACGCCTACCGCAGCCGCGACAACAAGCGCCTGCTGATTCAGGAAATGCGCGACGCGCGCGGCAAGAAGGGCGATTCTCCCGCCCTGGGGCCGGCGGATCTGCTGGTGAACAGTATCAGCGCATAAGACGGCAGATTCTTGTTGGGTGGTTTTGATATGCTTGATGGACGCGTCTTCTCCGAGACCACCGGCACGGCTGGCGCGGTGATTTTGTAGCCTGTACGGCGCCAATGGGTCCGATCAAAAGAAGGTTATGACTATACTAGGGGAGAAAGCTCGTCCGGAATCATTGTTCACCCTCGGAGCTTGTGGCTTCAAGCTATGAGTACGCCTCTCTCTGATATGCCGATCTGCTGGATCATTGCCGGCCCCAACGGAGCCGGCAAAACGACGTTTGCGCTGGACTATTTGCCAGAAGTGGCAGGTTGCCGTCAATTCGTCAATGCAGATCTGATCGCAGCGGGCTTGTCGCCGTTGAATCCTGAGCGGGAACAGTTAACCGCATCTCGTTTATATTTGAGCGAGATAGAACGCTGCGTGCAGGCGCGGGAAGATTTCGCTTTTGAGACAACGCTGTCGGGACGAGGCTATTTGCGCTTGATTGATCGCCTGGTGCGGGAAGGTTGGCACGTGGAGTTGATTTATCTGGCCTTGCCCAGTGTGGCGATGTCACGGGTCAGGGTGGCGGAGCGAGTGGCCCATGGTGGTCACGATATTCCGGTCGAGGCGATCGAGCGACGCTTCGGCCGTAGTTTGTACAATCTGTTTACCTGGTACGCGCCCAAAGTCCATCGTGCACGATGCTACTTGAACAGTGGTGATGCCCCAGCGGCCATATTCGTGCAACGGGGGGAGCAACTGGAAGTGCTTGCAGAGCCCGAGTACTTGCAATTAAGACGAGAGGCCGGTTTATGACCCTCTATGATGATGATGATCGCAAGGTTCTGGAAAGCCTGAGGAAGTCGGTGGCCAAGGCGTTGGACCGCAAGCGCCGCCTTGGGCAGTACGCTGTGGTCTGGCAGGATGGCAAGCCTGTTTACATTGGGCCCAATCCGCCCTTGGAGTCAGCCTTGTCTGACGCGCCCGACTCTCTCGCCGAACCACCCCGTTGATCTCATGAACCTGACCACCTTGCTTCTGTTCATTCCCGCCTGCTTTGCCTTGAACATGGCGCCGGGGCCCAATAATCTGCTGTCCGTGCACAATGCGGCGCATTACGGGTTCCGGTCCTCGGTCCTGGGCGCGGGCGGGCGTCTGGCGGCCTTTGCCATCATGATCGCCCTGGCCTCCATTGACCCGACCGTGGTGCTGCAGCAGGCGGCTTTCCTGCTGCTGGGCATCAAGGTCCTGGGCGCCTTGTATCTGCTGTACCTGGCGGTGCAGCTGTGGCGCAAGCCGGTTTCGCAGCAGTCGGTGGCGGGCCTGGTCGGCCAGCCCATCAGCCAGCTGGCCCGCCAGGAATTCCTGGTGGCGGCCGGCAATCCCAAGGCCATCCTGATCTTCACGGCCTTCTTTCCGCAATTCATCCAGCCGGGCGGCTCCTACCTGCTGCAGTTCGCCTGGCTGGGCGTATTGTTCCTGCTGATGGAGGTCGTCGCAGTGGCGCTGTATGCCTGGATGGGGCGCAATCTGCGCCAGCTGCTGGCCAAGCCCGGCGCGCAGCGCCTTTTCAACCGGACCTGCGGCAGCCTGCTGGGGCTGGCCGGCGTGGGGCTCTTGCTGTCCCGCCGCGGCGCAGCGTCTTAAGCCGCCGGCAAGCCTTCCGCCAGTGCGCGCTCCAGCACCTGGAACACGCGCGGGTCCATGGATTGGGCCACATTGAAGCGAAGGAATCGGCCCGCCTGCGGAGCCTGGCTGAAGGCCGGGCCGGGAGCCAGCACCACTCCGTGCTTCAGGCAGGCGCGCGCCAGCGCCACGGCGTCCTGGCCGGGGGGAAGGCAGGCCCAGACGAACATGCCCGCACGCGGCCTTGTCCAGGGTTGCAGATCCAGTGCGTGCAAGCGAGCCAAGGTCTTGTCCATGGCCTGGGACAGCCTATGCCGGACGTGTTCCAGGTGCTTGCGGTAGCCGCTGTCGGTCAGCGCCGTCATCAGGACCTGGGCCGCAAGACGGTTGCTGCTGAAGCTCGTGGCGGTGCGCAGGTCCACCAGGCTGTCCATCCATGGCGCCTGGGCTGCAATGTAGCCGCAACGCAGCGAGGCGGACAGCGTCTTGGAGAAGCTGCCGATCTGGATCACGCGCGACAGGCCGTCGAAGGCCGCCAGCCGAGAGGCCGGGCGGGCTTCGAAGTCGCCGAAGATGTCGTCTTCAATGATCACCAGGTCCGTGCCCTGGGCCAGGGCCAGCAGCTTGTGGGCCGCGGCGGCGGACAGGCGCGCGCCGGTCGGGTTGTGTATGCCGGAATTGGTGATGTAGAGGCGCGGCGCATGCTCGCGCAGGGCGGTTTCGAAGACCGCCAGGTCGGGGCCGTGCGGCGTGTAGGGTACGCCCACGGCCTTGGCGCGATGCGCCCGCAGCATGGCGTGGAAATTGAAATAGCAGGGATCGTCCACCAGCACCGTATCGCCCGGCTTCAGCAGGAAGCGGCAGATCAGGTCTATGGCCTGCGTACCTGAATCCGTGAGCATGATCTGATCCGGCGCCGCATCGATGTCCAGATTGGCCAGACGGCGCGCCAGCACCTGGCGCAGGGGCTCCAGGCCCAGGGGCGAGCCATAGTCGGTCAGTTCGGCCGCGGGAGCTCGGGCCGCCTTGCGCAGCGCCCGGCGCAGGCCTTCGTCGTACATCCAGTCAGGGGGCAGCCAGCCGCAGCCGGGCATCAGCATGGCGCTGTCGGCCTCCAGGGACTGCCGCGACACCCACAACGGATCCACTTCGCGGTCCAGGGCCGGCTCCAGGGCGGCCAGGGTCAGCGGCGCCAGGGGGCCGGCCACATAGAAGCCGGAGCCCCGCCGGGCTTCGATCAAGCCTTCCGCCGCCAGCCGCTCGTAGGCTTCGACGATAGTGGAAACGGAAAAGCCCATGGCCTGCGCCTGAGCGCGCACCGAGGGCAGCCGCATGCCGGGAGAATACGCGCGGGCCGCGATGCGGCTGCGTACAGCCTGCATGACCTGATCGATGCGGGTCGGGGTGGTTTTCATGAAGATCGTCCAGACTGTATGGGTGCGTAAACCAATACAGTTATTTGAAACTGTGCTGGAGTGTGCCTGGGTATGCTGGCACGGCTGTGATGTAGTGGCAAGCATCATCGTCGGAGCGCATCATATGGATAGCAAGGCAGTCAGCTGGATCAATGGTTTCATCGGGGTGGTGATTTTCGCGGGGTCCTTGCCGGCCACCCGCGCCGCCGTGCTGGGGTTCGACCCGTTTTTCCTGACCGGCGCGCGAGCGGCGGCAGCCTCCCTGCTGGGCGCCGTCCTGCTGATGGTCCTGCGTGCGCCGCGCCCGCAGCGCGCGGACTTGCCGGCGCTGTTCCTGGTCGCCTTGGGCGTCGTGCTCGGTTTTCCCTTGCTGACGGCGCTGGCGCTGCAATACGTCACCTCGGCCCATTCCATCGTCTTTGTCGGCTTGCTGCCCTTGTGCACGCCTGCCTTCGGCGTGCTGCTGGCGGGCGAGCGTCACCGCCCCGCGTTCTGGGTGTGTTCGCTCCTGGGCAGCGCCGTCGTGGTGGGGTATGCCGCGCGCGATGGCCTGGACGCGTCCTGGCAGGGCGATTCCCTGATGCTGGCCGCCGTGGTGGTCTGCGGCCTGGGTTATGCCGAAGGCGCGCGTCTGTCGCGCCGGCTGGGCGGCTGGCAGGTGATCTGCTGGGCCCTGCTTATGTCGCTGCCCGCCATGGCCGCCATGGCGATCTGGCGCTGGCCGTCCAGCTTCGGCTCGATAAGCCTGACAGCCTGGCTGGGCTTTGGCTATGTTTCCCTGTTCAGCATGTTGCTGGGTTTCGTGTTCTGGTACCGCGGGTTGGCGCACGGCGGCATTGCCGCGGTAGGGCAGTTGCAGCTGCTGCAGCCGTTCATGGGCCTGGCCCTGGCGGCCGCCCTGCTGGGAGAGGCCGTCAGCATCGGCATGGTGCTGGTCACCCTGGGCGCCGTGCTGTGCGTGGCCGGCGCGCGCCGGTTCGCATCTTGAATGAAAAAAACCGGCTTATCGCTAGGCCGATAAGCCGGTGTGAAGTTGTTGCTTGCTGCTTTTTTATTCCAGGCCGCCCTTACGCTTCGGCGTGCTTGGCTGCTTCGATGGCGGCGTGCTTGTCTTCTTTGGCGCCGTTGAAGAACAGGTTCAACAGGACGGCGGCAATGGAGGTCAGCAGGATGCCCGATTCGATCAGGGGGTGGATGGCGTGCGGCATCCACTGCATGTAGTTGGGCGCGACCAGGGGAATCATGCCCACGCCGATCGAGATGGCCACGATCATGGAGTTGTTGCGATTGGTCTTGTAGTCCACGCCCGACAGGATGCGGATGCCGGTGGCGGTCACCATGCCGAACATCACGATGCCGGCGCCGCCCAGCACCACGGTGGGCAGGGACTCGACCAGGGCGGCCATCTTGGGCAGCAGGCCCAGGATGACCAGGATGACGCCGCCGGCCACGCACACGAAGCGGCTGCGCACGCCGGTCACCGCCACCAGGCCCACGTTCTGCGAGAAGCTGGAGTAGGGGAAGGTGTTGAAGATGCCGCCCAGCAAGGTGCCCAGGCCATCGGTGCGCAGGCCGCGCGCCAGGTCTTTCTGGTCAACCTTCTTGCCCGTCATGTCGCTCAGCGCGAGGAACATGCCGGTGGACTCGATCAGCACCACGATCATGACCAGCGTCATGGTGGCGATGTGCAGGGCGTCGAACTTGGGCATGCCGAAGTGGAAAGGCAGCACCAGGTCCACCCAGTCGGCCTTGGCGACTTTTTCGTAGGTCATGATGCCCATGGCCGAGGCGATGATGGCCCCGATCACGATGCCCAGCAGCACGGCGACGTTGGCCAGGAAGCCCTTGCAGAACTTGGCGATCAGCAGGATGGACACCAGCACGATGGCGGCGATTCCCAGGCCGGTCAGGTTGGCGTAGCGAGGGTTGGGAACAGTGGGCTTGAGCACCAGGCCGTCCGGCGGAGGCGGCAGGGCCGAGCCGGGCATGGCGGCCGCCGACTGCGCATGCTGCAGCCAGGCCAGGTGATCGGGGTTCACCACGGACGGCGCGGTCGGGCCCACGGGGTTGCCGAAGATCCAGTTGATGCCCACGCGCATCAGCGTGATGCCGATCATGGCGATGATGGTGCCCGTCACCACGGGCGGAAAGAAGCGCAGCATCTTGCTGACGGCCGGCGCGATGATCATGGTGATGATGCCCGCGCCGATCACCGTGCCAAAGAGCAATTGCGCGCCTTCGTGCCCGGGATTGGCCTGCGCCATGGACACCATGGGGCCGACGGCCGCGAAGGTCACGCCCATCATGACGGGCAGCTTGATGCCGAAATATTGGGTGAAACCCAGCGACTGGATGATGGATACCAGGCCGCAGACGAACAGGTCGGCCGCGATCAGGATGGATACCTCTTCGGACGAGAGGTTGAGTGCGCGGCCCACAATCAGTGGAACCGCCACAGCACCCGCATACATCACCAGGACGTGTTGCAGGCCGAGGACGGCAAGTTTCCCGTTTGGTAAACGTTCGTCGACGGGTGCGGAGGTAGTGCTCGTACCCATGAAATGTCTCCGTATTGGATGAGTTGTTGTGTAGAACAACGCCAATGTAATGGAGTGATGGGGGCTGTTCATAATCGAATTCATATACAGGCCCCCGCAAACTACCTATAAGTCAGGGAAAACCCGTGCAAAATGAGGGGGTATTGAACGATTCTCAAGGGAGATAAGGGAAAACCCCGTGCCGGGCATGGTCTTAGGGCTTATACGTAACTTCTTATTACATTGTCGACCGACATAAGGACTGGCATGGGTGTAGGCCATGAAGTGGTGATTAAACTCATGAAGCCTCGCTGATGGCCCCGTCATGGAACTAGAGGCTTGGCAGGTGTTCCATACCGGTACCGCTCCCGGTCGTGTTTTCGATGGGGCCGCGATGGCGGGGGAAGGACGGTAAACACTATAGAAAGAAGTGGTTGCTCCAAAATACATCCTGAGGTTTTTCAGCGTAGACGTATTAGTGGATTGGCGCTTGGTTACATGCGTTTTCATAGCGGCTTGGCTTGTGTCTGGCTTAGGGCTTACCCTCAATGGTATGATCCCATGCAAGACTTTTTGCCTGTTCCGGGCATCCCGCGTCATGTTGTTGCTGCGCCTGCCGCAGCTTTTTTATTCTCTGGGTAAATCAGAGTCGTTGGCGGGAAATTGAATTTCTAAATTCCATATTTAATATTTTGGATGTGGAAATTGATGTGATGTTGTTTTGGATAATGAGCCGATTGATTGAAAGATGCTGTTGAAGTAGACGCCCTGCTTATTTTAGGTGTAAAGCCTTTCGGTCTATCGGGATAATAATCATAAGAATATTTTTATTGATCGGGATTAAGTGAAGAGGATATGGGTTATAAACTCATCAAAAAAATAAAAAATCTTGAGCTTAACGCTGAAGAATCAAGGACCGAATATGGTTGCAAATAATGTGTTTGTGCGACCAAATGTAAATAACGTTTCTTTCTTCATTGGAGCTTTTTTTCTCGTCTTGAGCAAAAAGGTAGCGCTGCAAGCAGTGGTCGGCCTGGCCTGGCTAATACGAGCCCTGTGCTTATGGGGCGAACCAATAAAGATGTGAAAGGGTAATGTGAGTGTTCCAAGATAAAGTCGAAGATGCCATCGGGCAGGACGCATCCGGCGCAGCGCAAGGCAAACCTGATTTGGCTGCAAGTCCGATTGCTATTGTTGGCATGGCATTCCGGTTTCCGGGCGATATGTCGCAGGCCGGCGAGTTCTGGAATGCGCTCAAGGAAAAGCGTGATCTGGTCACGCAAATACCCGCCGAACGTTGGGCGACGCAAGAGTTGCAACATGACAAGCGGTCCGAGCCGGGCCGCAGTATTACGTTTTCAGCGGGCGTTCTTTCCCGCATCGATGAATTCGATGCCGGTTTTTTCGGCATATCGCCGCGGGAGGCCGCGTGGCTGGACCCGCAGCAGCGCCTGCTGCTGGAGCTTTCCTGGGAGGCCATGGAGAATGCGGGCGTGGCGCCTTCGTCCCTGGCCGGCACCGATTGCGCCGTGTATGTCGGCATTTCGGGCCTGGACTATGGCATGCGGGGCCTGGATGACCTGGCCGGCCTGACCTCGCACCTGATGACGGGCAACACCCTGAGCATCGCGGCCAATCGCCTGTCGTATATCTATGATCTGCACGGCCCGTCGCTGGCCGTCGATACGGCGTGTTCCTCGTCGCTGGTGGCGCTGCATCAGGCGTGCGCCAGCCTGCGCGCGGGCGAGGCGTCCGCCGCGCTGGTGGGCGGCGTCAATCTGCTGCTGCATCCCTATCCCTTTGTCGGATTCACCAAAGCGTCCATGCTGTCGGCCGACGGCCGCTGCAAGCCGTTCGACGCATCCGGCAATGGCTATGTAAGGCCGAAGGCGGGGCAGTGCTGATGCTCAAGCCGCTGCACCAGGCCCTGGCCGATGGCGACCATATCCAGGCGCTGATCCTGGCCAGCGGCGCCAATGCGGACGGCGCCCGCAAGACCGGCATCACCATTCCCAGCAGCGAGGGCCAGGTGGAGCTCATGCGCTCGGTCCTGGGCAGGAGCGGCATTGCCGCCGGCGATGTGGACTTCGTGGAAGCGCACGGCACGGGAACGGCCGTGGGCGATCCCATCGAGGCATCGGCCATCGGGGCGGTGTACGGCCGGGGCCGCAAGCAGGCGCTGCCCATCAGCTCGGTCAAGGCCAATCTCGGGCATATGGAATCGGCGTCCGGCATGGCCGGGCTGGTCAAGGCCGTGCTCGCCTTGCAGAACCGCGCCTTGCCGCCCGCGCTGCACCTGGTCACGCCCAACCCGGAAATCGACTTTGCGGGCCTGAACCTGGAGTTGGTGCCGGAATACCGCGCCTTGCGGCGCGAGGATGGCAAGCCGCTGGTCGCCGGCGTGAACTCGTTTGGGTTCGGCGGGGCCAATGCGCACGTGCTGCTGCAGGAATATGTACACGAACCGGAACGGCGGGCCGACCTGGAGGAGGCGGGTCTGCCGCCTCTGGCCTTATCGGCCAAGACGGACGGCGCCTTGCGCGAAATGGCGCAGCGCTATGCCGAACTGCTGGAAGGCAAGTCGCAGCGGCAATATTACGATGTCAGCTACGCGGCGGCGCATCGACGCGAACACCTGTCCCGCGGCTTGATCCTGCGCCCCGCCTCGGTGGCCGGGGCCGTGGCGCTGCTGCGCCAGTATGCGCAGACAGGCGAGCCCGAAGGACTGGTCACCGCCGAGGCCCTGGCGCAAAACGGCGACGTGGCGTTTGTCTATTCCGGCAACGGCGCGCAGTGGCTCGGCATGGGCGTGACGCTGTTGCAGGAATCAGCGCGCTTTGCCGCCTTGCTGCGCGAACTGGATGCCATGATGCTGCCGATGGCGGGTTTTTCCATACTGGAGCAGCTTCGGGCCGATCAATCCCAATCCCGGCTGGACGACACCACCGTCGCCCAGCCTTTGCTGTTCGCCATACAGGTCGCGGTGACGCGCATGCTCCGGGAGGACGGCGTCACACCGACCGCGGTAGCCGGCCACAGCGTAGGCGAAATTGCCGCGGCATGGGCCGCGGGCGCGCTGGACCTGGAGCAGGCCATTCGCGTGATCTGCGCCCGCAGCCAGGCCCAGGGCCTGACCCGAGGGTCGGGCCGCATGGCCGCGGTCGCGCTGTCCGCCGCCGCGGCTCACGAGCTGATGGCAGAACTGGGTGACGATCTTGGGGTGGAAGTCGCCGGCTTCAACAGTCCCGGCAACATCACCCTGTCAGGCAAGCTGGAGGGCTTGACGCGTATCCAGGCCGCGCTTGAACCCAAAGGCGTCTTCTTTCGCCTGCTGGACCTGGACTATGCCTTCCATAGCCGCCATATGGACCCCATCGCCGGCCACTTGGCCGAGCAGTTGCGGGGTCTGCGGCCAGGTCAGGGCACGGCGCAGGCGCGCTTCATTTCGACAGTGACCGGCGATGAGCTGGAGGCGCAGGTCCTGGACGCCGACTATTGGTGGCGCAACATCCGCGAGCCGGTGCGTTTCGCGGACGCCATGGCGAAGCTGGCGCAACTGGGATGCCGCGTGTTCCTGGAAATCGGACCGCATGCCATCTTGCAACGCTATATTCGCGAATCCTTGACCGAAGCGGGCGTGCAGGCGGGAGTGCTGTCCACGCTGCGCAAACAGGATGACGGCGCGTGGCGCATAGCCGAGGCGGCGCTGCGCGTGCAGTTCCTGGTCCCGGCGCAACTGAAGGCGCAATTTCCCGCGGTCGGCGAACAGGTCGAGCTGCCTGCCTACCCATGGCAGCGGGAACGCCACTGGTACAGCGTGACCTCGGAAGGCTTGCGTTCCATGGAGCGTCGCCGCGTGCACGATTTGCTGGGATGGCGGCTGTTCGATGCCGACATGGCCTGGGAGAATGTGCTCGATCCCGTGATGCTGCCCTGGCTGGCGGATCACAAAGTGGGCGGCGCCATCGTGTTTCCCGGCGCGGCGTACACCGAGATGGCCCTGGCCGCGGCCCGCGAGTGGCTGGGCGCGTCCCTGCTCGTCGTGGACGAGCTGGACATCCTGGCGCCCCTGGTGTTCGACGGCGAGCATGCCCGCTCGCTGCGTTTCCTGCTCAATCCGCGCGACGGCGGCTTCCAGATCAAGAGCCGTCAGCGTTTGAGCAACGATGAATGGGTGCTGCATGCGGTTGGCCGCATCCTGGAGTCCGATGGCCGTATGCCGGCCCCCCGTATCGGGCCGGTCGGGGACCAGGGCAGGCAGATCGATCACTCGACGCATTACCGTCTGGCGAGTGCGCTTGGACTGGACTATGGTCCGGCCTTCCAGGGCTTGCAGCAGGTGCGCGTCGACGGTTCTTGCCTGGAAGCCGGGCTGCTCATGCCCGAAAGTCTTGTGCAGGATGGTTATCTGCTGCATCCGGCGCTCATGGATGTGTGCTACCAGACATTGGTCGATTTTTTCGCCCAGGATATCGAGGCCGGGCATGGCGTGGCCTTGCTGCCCGTCAAGGTCGGCCGTCTGGAGCTGGCTGCGTCCGGATACGTTACTCATTTCCGGGCCCGGCTGCGCCGGCGCAGCGTGCGCTCCGTCCTGGCGGATTTCGAATTGCTGGCCGAGGACGGCGTCTTGCTGGCCCGGACGTCACGCTGCCGCTTCCGTGCCGCGCCCTTCATGCGCCAGGATCGCCAGGCCGTGATGAAGTGGCAGGTCGTGCCATGGCTGCGCCCGCATCCGCGCGATGACAGGTCGGCGGTCGCGACGCTGCCCGAGCAACTGGTCGAAGCCGGCTGGGAGGCATTGACGGACCTGTCCGAGGAGCGCGAAAAATGGTTCCGGCAGACATTGCCGCTGCTGGATGCCTTGGCGCTGTCTTTTGTGTATGAAGCGTTCCGGGAGGTGTGCGGAACCGGGGCGGCCGTGCCGCATTCGGTGCTCGCCAGTTCGTACGGACGGTGGATTAAGAATTTGCTGCAGCAGGAAGACCTGTTGCAGGAGCAAGGGGATGGCTGGGCGCTGGTCGCTGATGCCGACTTGCCTGCGGCCGCCGAGCTCTGGCGCATCATTCTGCGCGACTCGCCGGCCAGCCTGCCGCAATTGACGCAGATCGGCCGGGTCGGGACGCAGCTGCCCGCCTTGTTGCGCGGCGAGCTGGCAGGCGAGGATCTGCTGGCTTCCTTGCGGCGCTCTCCCGTGGCGGAGGTGCTGTACCACGACGATCCCATGTACCTGGGCGTGCGACTTGCGCTCGAGGCGCAGTTGCGCCTGCTGGCCGCGCAACTGCCGGTTCATCAGCGCCTGCGCGTGCTGGAGGTTGCAGTCGGGCCCAGCGAGTTGCCCAAGACCCTGGCGGCCTGCCTGTCGGAAGATCGCTTTGATTATATGCTGGCCTTGGCAGATCCAGATCTGCAGGCGCGGCAGAAGGCGGAATACCAGAACCAGGGCAATGTTCAGATCGCGGCCTTCGATCTGCTTGATTGGCAAGTAAGCGCGGAAGCCGACATTCCCCATGCCTTCGATGTCGTGATCCTGCGTCATTGCCTGCATCGCACCGTGCAGGTGCGCGCGGCCCTGGCGCGGACACGCGCCTGGCTGGCGGCCGGCGGCGTGCTGGCCGTGGCCGAATGCCATCCTGACTGGCATGCGGACCTGCTGGCCGGCCTGGATGTGGACTGGTGGCATGCGGGGAGCGATTCCCAGGCGTCGTCATCCTTGCTGTCGCCTGAAGGGTGGCGCAGGGCCCTGGAGCAAGAAGGTTTCGAACAGGAGCAGGTGGCCGTCGAACCCGCCGCGCAATCGCTGGCGGAAGGGGCTTACCTGGTCCTGGCCCGCAACGTCGATGGCAGCGTGGCTCGCGCTCCGGCGCCGGCCGCCGCCTGGCTGCTGCTGGCCGATGCCGCCTCTCAGGAGCTGGCCGAGCGTTTGCGCGTTCGCCTGCAGGGAGCTGAGCAGAATGTGCGCGTGGCAAGCTTGCCGCTGCAAGACGGTGCTTGCCCGCTCGAGGGCAAGATCAACGTGGTCCACATGCAGGGGTGGGATGATACGGCGGCTCAGGCGGCGGAGACTGCTTCCACGCTGCTGGAGCTGGTCCAGTCCCTTGCCAGGCAGCCAAGCGATTCTTGCTCCCTATGGGTATTGACGCGGGGAGGGGCCATGCCCGCCGGCGAGCAGATGCCCGAATGGGCCGCCAATCCGGCGCAGTCCGCCTTGTGGGGATTCGGCCGGGTGATCATGAATGAATATCCCGCCCTGTCTTGTGCATTGATAGACCTGGCCGGCGACGCCCAGGCGGCCGATCTGCCCGCAAGGCTGGAATCCGAATTGCTGTGGCCGGATGGCGCCAATGAAATCGTCCTGTCCGAGCAGGCGCGCCATTCCCTGGTCCTGAAGGAGGCCGAGACGCGCCGCACTCGCAAGGCGGAACCTGGAACGCGCTTCCGCCTCGACTTCCATGTGCCGGGGCAGTTGCGCAATCTGGAGTGGCTGGCGACCGAGGACCGTGCGCTGGCCGATGATGAAATCGAAGTACGCACGATGGCGGCGGGGCTGAATTTCCGGGATGTCATGTACTTGATGGGGCTGCTGCCCGACGAAGCGGTGGAGAACGGCTTCGCGGGCGCCAGCCTGGGCCTGGAGTTCTCCGGCGTGATCAGCCGGGTCGGCGCCAAGGTCAAGCATCTTTCCGTGGGCCAGCCCGTCATGGGCTTTGGTTCCTCGTGCTTTGCCAGCCACGTGACGACGCGCGCCGATGCCGTCGCACCGATACCTGAAGGGTGGAGCTACAACGCCGCCGCCACGGTGCCGACGGTGTTTTTCACGGTGTATTACGCCTTGACCCGCCTGGCGGATCTGCAGCCTGGCGAAAAGGTGCTGATCCATGGCGCAGCCGGCGGCGTGGGCATTGCCGCCATTCAACTGGCGCGCCATCTGGGAGCGGAAATCTATGCCACCGCCGGCAGCGACGAAAAACGCGTTTTTGCGTCCCTGCTGGGCGCCGATCATGTCTTTGATTCGCGCAGCCTGTCGTTTGCGCAGGACGTGCTGGACGCCACCGGAGGCGAAGGCGTCGACGTGGTGCTCAACTCGCTGGCGGGCGAAGCCATGCGCCGCAGCCTGGATGTGTTGCGGCCCTTCGGGCGCTTCCTGGAGCTGGGCAGCGGGACTTTTTCGAGAACACGCCCATCGGCCTGCGCCCCTTCAAGAGCAATATCAGCTACTTCGGCATCGATGCGGACCAGTTGCTGACGGGGCGGCCGGCGCTGGCCGCCCGCTTGTTCCAGGACGTGATGCGCCTGTTCCACGATGAAGCGCTGTTCCCCCTGTCGTACCGCACCTTTGCGGCCGAGCGGGTCGTGGATGCGTTCCGGGCCATGCAGCAGGCGCGCCATATCGGCAAGATCGTCGTGTCCATGGACGACGCCCAGCCCCGGATAACATCGACGGACAAACCGGCTGCGGTGGCGCTGTCCGGGCAGGGCGCCTGGCTGGTGACGGGCGGCTTGTCGGGCTTTGGCCTGGCGTCCGCGCGCTGGCTGGCCGAGCGCGGGGCGGGTTCGCTGGTGCTGGTCGGACGGCGCGGCCTGGATACCCCGGGCGCGCAACAGGCCGTGGATGAATTGACGGCACAGGGCTGCCGTGTGCTGGCGGCGGCGTGCGACGTTGCCGACATGAATTCGCTGCGGGATCTGATGGCGCGGTTGAAGCAGGAAAATATTCCGCTGACAGGCGTGCTGCATGCAGCGGCCGCGTTCGACGACCGCCTGATCGCCAACCTGGATGCGGACAGCTTCAACAAGGTCATGGGCGCCAAGCTGTCGGGCGCCTGGAATCTGCATCAGGTAACGGCGTCCATGGACCTGTCGCATTTTGTCTTGTATTCCTCGATCACGACGGCCATCGGCAACCCAGGGCAGGCCAACTATGTGGCTGCCAATGCGGGCCTTGAAGGCTTGACGCGCCTGCGCCGCCGCATGGGACTGTCGGCCAGTTGCATTGCCTGGGGCCCCATCGGCGATGCGGGCTACCTGACGCGCAACGAGCAGGTCAAAGACAGCCTTGGGCAACGTCTGGGCAAACCGCCCCTGCCGGCGGCGCTTGCCCTGGCGCAGCTCGACGAGGTCCTGGCCGGCGAAGGCGGCATTGCCATCCCCGCCAACTTTGATTGGAGCGTGCTGGCCCGCTTGTTGTCGTCTGCGGACAGTTCGCGATTCGCGGTGCTGAATCGCGGGCGCAAGGAGCAGGACTCGGGCGGCGATGTGGCGGATATCCAGGCGCTGATCGCGGGCAAGTCGCCTGAGCAGGTTCAAGACATCGTGGCCGCATGGGTGGCCCAGGAAGTGGCCGATATCTTGCGCACGGATGTGGACCGTATCGAACCCAATCGCTCTTTGCACGATCTGGGCATGGATTCCCTGATGGCCGTGGAGCTGGCGCTGGGCCTGGAACAGCGTTTCGGCATCCAGCTGCCCGCCATGGTGCTGAATGATTCGCCCACGGTGGTCAATGTGGCCGCGCGCATCGTCGAAAAACTGCTTTCCGGAGCCGATGAGGCCGATCAGACGCAACCGGCCATGCTCGTGGCCGACGTGGTGCGCCAGCATGGCGCGGATGTGTCGGAGGCGGATATCCAGGATCTGGCGCAGGACGTGCAGCGGCTGGCGGAGCAAGGGGCGAAGTTGATTTCATGAGCAAGAACGACATGGCGCCTGCAAGCAAGGCGCAACTGATTCAACGCATTCTGGGCCGGAAAACCGGCTCGGAGGCGGTAGATGGACGGATGGCGGGGACGGCCGCCGGCGGTCGGCACGCGACGCGGGAGATACCCGAGGCATTCACGCGCTTCGACCGGCATCCGGGCTATGAAAAGATGCTGGTGCCCAAGGCCATGGCCGACCGGCTGGGAGTGCGCAATCCATTCTTCCGCAGCCATGACGGCGTCGCGGCGGCCCGGACCCGGATCGGGGGACGCGACTACCTGAACTTTTCCAATTACAACTACCTGGGCCTGTCGGCGCATCCGCAGGTGAATGCGGCGGCCAAGGCGGCAATAGACCAGTATGGAACGTCGGCGTCGGCAAGCCGGCTGGTCGCGGGCGAACGGCCCGTGCAGCGTGAGCTGGAAGAGTCGCTGGCCCAAGTCTACGACGTGGATGACTGCGTGGTGTTCGTCAGCGGCCACGCCACCAACGTCAGCACCATCGGTTATCTGTTCGGCCCCAAGGATCTGGTCATCCACGACAGCCTGATCCACAACAGCATCTTGCAGGGCATCCAGCTCTCGGGCGCGGCGCGCCGTTCATTTCCTCACAACGACAGCGCCGCCCTGGAGCGCATCCTGGCGGAAATCCGCAGTCAGTTCGAGCGGGTGCTCATCGTGATCGAAGGGCTCTACAGCATGGACGGCGACATTCCGGACCTGCCCGCCTTCATAGACATCAAGCGGCGCCACAAGGCCTTCCTGATGGTGGACGAGGCGCACGCGCTGGGCGTGCTGGGCCAGACCGGCAAGGGTTCGCACGAGCATTTCGGCGTGGCTGGACGGGATGTCGATATCTGGATGGGCACCCTTAGCAAGACCTTGGCCAGTTGCGGCGGTTATATCGCGGGCGATCGGGCCTTGGTCGAGATGCTGAAGTACGCGGCATCCGGCTTCGTGTACAGCGTGGGCATCTCTCCGGTGCTGGCGGCCGCCTCCCTGGAGGCGCTGCGCATCATGCAACGCGAGCCCGAGCGGGTCGAGCGTTTGCGCGCGCGCGGCAGCCAGTTCCTGGCCGCCATGCGTTCCATAGGCGTCGATACCGGCTTTGCCCAGGGGCATGCCGTCGTGCCGGCCATCACCGGCAGTTCCCTGAAGGCGGCCAGGCTTTCAAGCCAGTTGTTCGATGCGGGGATCAACGTCCAACCCATCATCCATCCAGCCGTGGAAGAAAAGGCTGCGCGATTGCGCTTCTTCCTGTCGGCCTCCCATACGGAAGACGATATTCACACCGCCTGTGAAGCCGTCAAAAAGCTAATGAAGAAATAAGCATGTCAGAGTCAAGAAAGAAGATAGCGGAAAAGCTGGCCGGCCTGGGCCGGCCATTGCTGGGCATGGCGCTCGTGTCCTTGCTGGCCGGCTGCGCCACGATGCCGGGCTGGATGCCCGCCGACGGCCCGAGCCGTGAGCAGGTCATGGAAAAACGCGACGGCGGCCGGATCGAAGGCATCAAGCTGGTGAATGTGGACGACGCCCTGGCCAGGAAATTGGCTGCCAGCAAGCGCTTGAGCGACTTTTCCGCCATCTTTTCCAGCACGGCGTCCAACAATTACCTGATCGGCCCCGGCGACGTGCTGGAAGTGTCCGTCTGGGAGGCTCCGCCCGCCATGTTGTTCGGCACGATCGCGCTGGACTCCAAAGCTACGGCGACCACCACCAATGCCGTGGCCTTCCCGCAGCAGATGGTCACGCCCGACGGCATGATCAGCATGCCCTTCGCCGGTCGCATTCCCGTCAAGGGACGCACCACGCAGCAGATCGAGGAAAGCATCGTCAAGCGTCTACAGGGCAAGGCCAACAACCCCCAGGTGCTGGTGCGCGTCATCCAGAACAACACCTCCAACGTGACGGTGGTGGGCGAGGTGAATCAGAGCACCCTGATGCCGCTGACCCCCAAAGGCGAGCGCCTGCTGGACGCCCTGGCGGCGGGCGGCGGCGTCAAGCAGGCGGTCAATCGCATGGCGATTCAGCTCTCTCGCGACGAGAGCACGGCCACCATGGCCCTGGACACCATTATCCGCGATCCGCGCCAGAACATACTGTTGAAACCGGGCGACGTCATCACGGCCCTGTATCAGCCCCAGAGCTTCTCGATCCTGGGCGCGACGGGCAAGAACGAAGAAATCCAGTTCGAGGCCCAGGGGATTTCCCTGGTCCAGGCCCTGGCCCGTTCGGGCGGCTTGGATGATTCGCGCGCCGTTGCGGGCGGGGTGTTCATCTTCCGCTTCGAGGATGCCGCCCTGGTGGATGGCGCTGCGGAAGGGGCGGCCGACAAGAAGGCGGTCGTGCCGGTGGTGTACCAGATCGACCTGCGCGATCCGGGCTCCTTCTTCGTGACG
Organism: Alcaligenes sp. Marseille-Q7550; assembly: GCF_965112015.1. Taxonomy (NCBI): domain Bacteria; kingdom Pseudomonadati; phylum Pseudomonadota; class Betaproteobacteria; order Burkholderiales; family Alcaligenaceae; genus Alcaligenes; species Alcaligenes sp. Marseille-Q7550. The sequence goes on along the minus strand of NZ_CBCOPU010000002.1, from coordinate 1,199,869 downwards.
CAGAACTTCCCGGTCCAGGACCGCGACGTCATCTACGTGTCCAATTCGCCGGCAGCCGAGTTCCAGAAGTTCCTGCGCCTGGTGGTGTCGGTGGCCGTGCCTAGCGTGACGCTGAACAATACCTTGAAGTAAAGCATGACTTATTCATTTCTTTCTGACCGGGGTCGGCATGAACGATAAGCCACGCAGTCCCCTGGCGGTTACCTTGGCGGTCTGGCGGGCGATCTTCCTGCGGGAAGCGCTCGACCGCCTGTTCGACATGCGCGCCGCCTGGTTCTGGCTGCTGATGGAGCCGGTGCTGCATATCGGCTTCATCACCTTTCTCTTCACGGTGATCCGCATGCGCACCGTGGGGGGGATCGACGTCACTGTATGGATCATTGTGGGCATGTTGGCTTTCTTCATGTTCCGCCGAACGGCCATTCAGGTCATGTACGCGGTGGACAGCAACAAGCCCTTGTTTGCTTACCGCCAGGTCAAACCGTTCGACACGTCTATTGTGCGTGGCGGCCTGGAGGCTTTCCTGATGGTGATGGTGGCTTTGGTGATCCTGACAGTGGCCGCGTTCCTGGGACACGATGTGCTTCCGGACGATCCCCTGCAGGTCCTGGCTGCCATGTTCGGCTTGTGGCTGTTCGGCGTGGGTTATGGCTTGGTGGCGTCAGTGCTGATGGCCCTGGTGCGGGAGACTGAACATATCCTCAAAATATTGATGCTGCCACTGTATTTGATCTCGGGCGTCATCATGCCTATTTCAGCCGTACCGCAACCGTATCGGGATTTGTTGCTGATCAACCCCTTGGTGCATGGCCTGGAATTGGTGCGCCAAGGATTCGCGACGTACTACCACATGGTCCCCGGCGTCAGCATGGGGTACTTGTACATGTGGGGAATCGTCAGCTTCTTCCTGGGGCTGGTGCTGTATCGCCGCTTTGCACTGCAGTTGGTGATGAAATGATCATCGTCGACGACGTGTACAAGCGCTACAAGACCGCCCATGGCGTCGGCAAATGGGTGCTGAAGGGAATCAACCTGACGATTCCTCCCAAGGTGAACGTGGGCTTGATTGGGGCGAACGGCGCGGGCAAGTCCACGCTGTTGCGCCTGATCGGCGGGGTGGACCATCCCACCAAGGGCTCGGTGCAGCGCCTGTGCCGGGTGTCCTGGCCCATGGGCAATGGCGGCCTGGAAGGCACTTTGACCGGGCGCCAGAACGCCAAGTTCGTGTGCCGGGTGCATGGGCACCAGGACGACTTGGCGGACCGGCTGGCTTTCATCAAGGATTTTTCTGAATTGCGCGACGCATTTGACGAGCCGGTCAGCACCTATTCGTCCGGCATGCGCTCCCGGCTGCAGTTCGCCCTGTCGTTCGCCTTCAATTTCGATGTGTACATCTCGGACGAGGTGACCGCCGCCGGGGATGCGGCTTTTCGCAAGAAGGCCGCCGATGCTTTCAAGACCATGACGGATCGCGCCGGCCTGATCATGGTCGCCCACGACAATAAAACACTAAGACAGTTTGGCCAGGCCGGCGTCTGGCTTTATGACGGACAGGCCCATTGGTTCGATCAGATCGATGACGCCCTGAAAGCTTACAAGGACTCGCTTCCCAAATGACAGATACATCCAGTTCATCCACAGAGGCAAGCTCCGTGGCATCCAACCCATCTTCGGCAGACCAGAAGCCTTTTGGGCGAGTTCGAGCCTGGTTTTCCATCAGCCTGTTCGACCGGCTGGCGCGCCTGATTCTGATCCTGGCGGTTCTGGCTGCGGGGTATTGGCTTGTTTTTGCCTCGGACCGGTATGTGTCAGAGGCCAACGTCATCATCCGCAAGACCGACTCGGTAGGAATGCCCTCATTTGATCTGGGTATGCTGGTGTCCGGAGTTTCCCAGGTTGATCGATCCAATCAGTTGTTGTTGCGGGATTACCTCTTGTCCGTGGACATGCTCAAGAAGCTGGACCAGGAGCTGGATCTGCGTTCGCACTACAGCAGTTCGGCGCACGATCTGGTGTCGCGCATGTGGTTCCAGGATGCGTCCATGGAGTGGTTCCACCGGCATTATCTGTCGCGCGTTCAGGTGGAGTTCGACGAGTTCGCCGGCGTGCTGCGCATCAAGGTGCAAGCCTACGATGCGGAAACGGCCCAGGCCATTGCGCGCATGCTGGTGCAGGAAGGCGAGCGCTACATGAATCTGCTGGGCCATGAAATGGCCCAGGTCCAGGTCGATTTCCTGACCAAGCAAGTGGACGCTGCTCAGCAGCGCTTCCAGCAGGCCAGCCAGGCCTTGCTGAACTACCAGAACCAGGCGGGTCTTCTGTCGCCGCAGGCGACGGCGGAAAGCATCAATGCCATCGTCGCCGGCCTGGAGGCGCAGCGCGCCCAGCTGCAGACGCAACTGGCGTCCCTGCCCAAAACTCTGGACCGCGACCATCCCAATATTCTGATGCTTAAACAGGCTTTGGCCGCAGTGGACAAGCAGATCAAGCAGGAGAAGCTCAAGCTGGCCACGCCCTCCGGCGGTACGCTGAACGCCTACGTGGAAGAATTTCATCGCCTGGAGATGGACGTGCAGTTCACCCAGGAGCTTTACAAATCGTCCCTGACTGCGTTGGAGAAGGGACGGATCGACGCCACCCGCATGCTGGAGAAGGTTTCGGTGCTGCAATCCGCTACTTTGGCAGAGTATCCGATGGAACCGCGCCGCATCTATAACGCCGTTGTCACCTTGCTGTTGGCGCTGATGCTGGCGGGGATTCTGAAGCTGCTCAAGAGCATCGTGCTGGATCACGTTGATTAATCAGGGGATATCTGATGACGGTTTCGCATGCTCAAAATGAGCAATCTGACGGCATACAGGAAGATGAGCGCTTACAGGCATTGCAAGAGGAGAATCGCCTGCTGTTTGATCAACTGCAGCTAGTTCAGGAGGCGCTGGAGCGTTTGGGTAGTGAAGGGCAACCGCCACTTGGCACCGCGCCCTTGAACTCTGCTGCGATGCCGAACGTTCATAGTGTTCCCTTAGCCGGACGCCTGGTCGAGGCCTTGGCTGAAAACTTGCGCTACCGGGAGTTGGTCTCCGCACAGAGCCAGTTACATGCCTTGCAGGCTCGGCATGCTTTGGCGAATCAGCTGGGGAACATCTTGATCGAGGCCAGCCGTTCTGTAGGAGGTATGTTGTCGGTTCCCCGGTCTCTGTATCGGGCTTGGCGCCAGAATCGGCAGGGGCTGCGCCTAAGTCGCTAGGAGGCAAGAAATTCGAGAAGGTCTTGGAAGCTTATAAGGAAGGTGGTGAGGATTCAGTAGAGACGTTGTTGTCCAAGGAGTCAGTTTCCTTGTCTACCCAGGCCAGTGCCTGGACGGAGCTGGCACGCAGCCACGTGTATATAGCCCCCGACATTGCAGCAAGGATGGCGCGACGCGCTTATGAGCTTGAGCCACTCCCGTTTCGGCAGAAGTGGTTGGCGTTTCGCTTGCATGAAGCCGGCGAGTTGCTTGAGGCTGAAGCATTGTTGGCGCTCTTGCCCAGTGACATCAATTTCAGCGAGTCGGAGACACGTCAACTTGCCAGTGTGCAGGATGGAGCAAAGCAGTATCGCCTGGATCAAGCTTGGCAGATGTGTGAGCTTGACCACGACTAAGTATGGGTTCTGGTGTTGATGGTTCGAACACGCAAGCTAGAAAGACGCCTGTTTGATAAGTGTTTTCCTTACAGGTAAGAGAGTTAATGATTCCTGTTCATATTAAGGACGTCAAGGTTTAGTAATGAAGATTCTGACTGTATTCGGCACACGGCCGGAAGCCATCAAGATGGCGCCGGTGGTCAAGGCCCTGGCCGCGGATCCCGCGTTTGAAACGCGGGTCTGCGTGACGGGCCAGCACCGCCAGATGCTGGACCAGGTGCTGGATATTTTTTCCATCCGACCTGATTTTGACCTGAACCTGATGAAGCCGGGCCAGGACCTGTCGGACATCACATGCAACGTGCTGCTGGGTATGCGTGATGTGTACCGGCAATGGCAGCCGGACATGATTCTGGTGCATGGTGACACGACTACGACACTGGCCGCCAGCCTGTCTGCCTACTATGCCAAGGTCAAGGTGGGTCATGTGGAAGCCGGACTGCGCACCCACAACAAGTATTCGCCCTGGCCGGAGGAAATGAATCGTCGCCAGGCTGGCGCCTTGGCGGACTTGCATTTCGCTCCAACAGACCAGGCGCAGGCGCACCTGCTGCGTGAAGGTACGGATCCGGATACCGTGCATGTCACCGGCAACACGGTGATCGACGCGCTGCTGGAGGTCGCCGGACGGGTCCGCACGGATACGGCTTTGCGCAGCCGTTTCGATGAGCAGTTTTCCTTCATCGACCCGAAAAAGCGCCTGGTGCTGGTTACCGGACACCGCCGCGAGAATTTTGGTTCGGGCTTCGAAAATATCTGCATCGCCTTGCGCCAGATCGCCTCCCGTGGGGACGTGCAAGTGGTGTACCCAGTGCACCTGAATCCTAACGTGCAAGAACCGGTGCGACGCATCCTGTCAGGCATCTCCGACGTGCACCTGATCGAGCCTCTGGACTATCTGCCCTTTGTCTACTTGATGGACCGCTGCGATCTCTTGATTACCGATTCGGGCGGCATACAGGAAGAGGCGCCGTCCCTGGGCAAACCTGTATTGGTGATGCGAGACACCACGGAGCGCCCCGAGGCCGTCCAGGCCGGTACGGTGCGCCTGGTGGGAACCGAGTCGGGCGCCATCGTCAGCGCGGCCAAGGAGCTGCTGGACGATGCCGCCGCGTATGAGCGCATGGCGCGTGCGCACAATCCCTATGGCGATGGCAAAGCCGCCGCCCGTATTTGCGACATTCTGAAAAACCTCAATTAATTGAAACGGGAACTACGATGTTTGAAACGATATCCATGATCGGGCTGGGCTATATCGGTTTGCCTACCGCCACTCTGTTTGCTTCGCGCCGCAAGATGGTGATTGGCGTCGACGTTAATCCGCATGCGGTGGATACGATCAACCAGGGCAAGATCCACATCGTCGAACCCGAGCTGGACATTCTGGTGCATGCGGCCGTGTCCGAAAAGTATTTGCGCGCCACCTTGACGCCCGAACCTGCAGATGCTTTTCTGATCGCCGTTCCAACCCCGTTCCTGGATGGCTACAAGCCGGACCTGAGCTATATCGAAGCCAGCGCCAAGGCCATTGCTCCAGTTCTGGTCAAGGGGAACCTGGTCATTCTGGAATCCACATCCCCCGTGGGCACGACAGAACAACTGGCGCAATGGCTGGCCGAGGCGCGCCCCGACCTGACCTTCCCGCAACAGGCCGGCGAGCAGGCCGACGTGCAGGTGGCTTACTGCCCCGAGCGCGTGCTCCCGGGCCGGGTGGTGCACGAACTGGTCAGCAATGACCGCGTCATTGGCGGCATGACGCAAAAGGCTACTGAAATGGCGACCGAGCTGTATCGGGTCTTTGTCGAAGGCGCCCTGGTCCCGACCAATGCACGCACGGCAGAGATGTGCAAACTGACCGAGAACAGCTTCCGCGACGTCAATATCGCCTTCGCCAACGAGCTGTCGCTGATCTGCGACCGTCTGAACATCAATGTGTGGGAATTGATCAGCCTGGCCAACCGCCACCCACGCGTCAACATCCTGCAGCCGGGCGCCGGCGTGGGCGGACACTGCATCGCCGTGGATCCGTGGTTCATCGTGGACAAGACCCCCGAAGAGGCACGCATCATTCGCATGGCGCGCGAGATCAATGATCACAAGCCTGAATGGGTGGTGGAGAAGGTCAAGGCCGCTATTGCCGGCGTCCTGGCTGTGCGGCCTGACGCCAGGATGGCTGACGTCAAGGTGGCATGCCTGGGCTTGGCGTTCAAGCCGGATATCGACGACCTGCGCGAAAGCCCCGCTGTCGGCATTGCCAAGCAAGTGGCCGGTCTGGGCTGCCAGGTCCAGGCTGTCGAGCCCAATATCGATGCCTTGCCTCGCAAGTTGGAAGGCTCGGGCATCCAGTTGGCTGCTTTGGACAGCGCATTGGCTGGCGCCGATGTGGTTTGCGTATTGGTCAAGCACCGGCCTTTCATCGAGCAGGTGCCGGAAATTCGCAAGCATGCGCAATGTATTGATGTTGTAGGGCTATTTGTTGAGTAAGAGTCAGGGATGTAGAGAGCTGATATGTCGCAATCAAGAGTAAAGCGTGCCGCACAAGCATTTCGTGATGGAGATTATGCAACGGCTATCTCTATTTATCGCGAACTGAGCAAGTTGTTGGGCAGCCAGTATTTTGCGACAAATATAGCCTTGTGCCAGATGCGCATGGCGGATCCCGTCATGCGTGCCGAATTGGTAGGGCTGCCTGCAAAGCAGTTGCGTGTGGCAGGGGTAATGGATGAATTCACATTTCATTCGTATGACCCCGAGTGTCAGCTTTTGCAATTGCATCCCGAACATTGCGTAGAACAATTAGAGCAGTTCAAGCCCCATCTGCTGTTCATTGAATCGGCTTGGCAAGGGCTTGACCAGCTCTGGAAGCAAAAGATCAGTACTGACGGGCCGGAGATTAATGCTTGCATAGATTGGTGCAAGGACAATGGCATTCCGACTCTGTTCTGGAACAAGGAAGATCCCGTCCATTTTGGTGCGTTCCTACCGTTGGCAAAACGTGTGGATTATGTGTTTACGACCGACATGGATTGCGTGCCCAAGTACAAATTCCATGTCGGGCATGACCGAGTTTTCTTTTTACCGTTCGCGGCCCAGCCCAGGGTCCATAATCCGATTGAAGTCCACGAACGTAAGGACGCCTTTAATTTTGCGGGCTCTTATTATTTGCGCTATCCGGAGCGTCAGCGCGACTTCGCCTCTTTGATTGATGCTGTCAAGGATCTGCGCCCTGTCGATATCTATGATCGCAATGCGGATAATGAGCACCCCCACTACCGGTTTCCCGAGGAAGACCGTCCCTTGATCCTGGGCAAGTTGCCGTTTGCGGAAATTGATCGTGCTTACAAAGGCTATCGATATGGTATCAACATGAATACCATCAAGCAGTCGCAGACGATGTTTGCTCGGCGCGTATACGAGTTGATGGCCTCCAATACCATCGTGATTTCCAATTTCTCGCGCGGCGCCAGATTGCTGTTCGGAGACTTGATCGTATCGTCGGACAACCAAGGCAGCCTTGCCAGTCGGGTCCGTGGGATCATCAACGATGATGTCAGATATCGGAAGTTGCGTCTGCTGGGCCTGCGCAAGGTGATGAGTGAACACACGTATGCGCATCGCCTGGCCTATATTCGGGCCAAGGTGACGGGGCAGGCCTTTGAACAATATCAACCCGTGGTCGCTCTGGTGGCACAGGTCGGGAGTCGACAGGAACTGGAGCGGGTGCGTCAGTCCTTCAAGGCGCAGGCTTATCTGAACAAGAAACTGTACCTGATCGGTGCACGCGGGATCTTGGAGCAGGAGCTGGGCGATGACGTCCTAGTATGCGTTTCCTGTGAGGACGCGGCACACCAACTGGCCCGTCTGCCCGAGGATGCCCTGGTGGGCGCTCTGCATGCCGATGACTGCTATCGCACCCATTATCTAACCGCTCTGGTGCTGGCGAGTACCTATAGCCAAGCGCCGGCTTTCGGCAAGTCTTCCCGTTATGTCGCAAGGCAGGAGCAGGCGGAGTTGCATGCCGTGACGAGCCAGTATCGCGAGGTGGCATCCCTGCCCATGCGTGCAGCCTTGGCTCGTCTGTCCGTGGTGCAGAGCCGCTCGGGTGGTTGTCGGGCCTGCCTGGAACAAGGACAGTTCGAGTTTGGTGGCATGCTGGCCATTGACGAATTCAATTACATCGAAGATGGAGCCGGTCTGTCCGACGAGGCCCGGGCCCAGGCCATGGACCTGATCGTAGTGGATCAGGGCGTGTCCTTCAATACGACCTTGGCCCCAATCGCCGAGAACCTGAAGGCCAGATTGAATGACGAGGCGCGTGACAGCCAGACGCTTCCTCAGATGAGCGGACGGGCGCTGCATGACTGGATACAGCCCACGGGCGGTGTGTCGCTCTCCTTACTGGGTGATCGGCTGCGGCTGGTGTCCAGCCTGAGGCCCGGACAGCATGTTTATCTATATGCGAAGAGTGCTAAAAGCCGTGGTGAATTGAATCTGGTGTTCAACAGCCAGATTCAGCTGCATGGCAGCCATTCGGCGGACCTGCGAACAGTTTTCGAGTTCCAGGATGAGCACGGGAATAAGATCTCCCATCAGATGAACCGTGTGGGCGAAAAACACTCGTTGGTGATCCCCCCGGAGTGCCAGTACGTGCGTTTCGGACTGCGTGTGGAAGGGCCCGGCGAGGCGATCGTGGACAGGCTGGTATTGGGAAGTGCGGCTGAGCGTCCCGCTACCCTCATCTGCAGGTCGCCTTACCTGGTTTTGGCCAAGCAATATCCGGCATACGACGATTTATATCGTTATGGTTTTTTGCACAGCCGTGTACGAGCCTATAAACAGGCAGGCCAGCTAGTTGATATATACAAGATTCAGGATGGTCCGGCGAAGTACAGGGAGTTTGAAGACATTGATGTGGCAGTAGGTGACGCCGCCTTGTTGGATGCAACGCTGGCTTCAGGGCAGATCAAGCATGTCCTGGTCCATATACTGGACCAGAACATGTGGAGGGTGCTGGAAAAGTATATCGACCGTGTGAAGGTCACAGTATGGGCGCATGGCTCCGAAATCCAAGCCTGGTGGCGGCGTGAGTTCGAGTTCGAAGCCATGATTGAGTCCGAAGTCGCCCGGCAAAAACGCTTGAGCGACAAAAGAATGTCGTTTTGGCGCGGGATCTTCAGCGCTCCCCCCGCCAATCTCCACATGGTGTTCGTGTCCTCCTACTTTGCCCAGGAGGTGTTTGAGGATCTGCAGGTTAGTCTGCCCGCAGACAAGTACAGCATCATTCACAATCCGATTGATACGCGGATTTTTGGCTATCAGGAAAAGAGCCCCGACCAGCGAAAAAAAATATTGTCCATACGGTCAGATGCGTCCAGGAAATATGCGAATGACTTGAGGGTGCAGGCCATCATGGTGCTTTCGGAGCGGCCGTTTTTCAAACAACTGCAATTCAAGCTGATCGGCGATGGCGCTTTGTTCGAGGAAACCGTGGCGCCTTTGCAGACGTTTGCCAATGTCAGCATCGAGCGCCGGTTCATCACACACCAGGAAGTGGCTGAGTTCCAGAAAGAGTATGGTGTCTTCCTGAACCCGACCCGCTGGGACTCGCAGGGCGTCTCACGGGACGAGGCCATGGCTTCAGGCTTGGTTCCGATCAGCAATGCCGTTGCAGCCGTTCCCGAGTTCATGGACGAGAACAGCGGAATCCTGGTCGGGGCGGAGGATGCTCAGGGATTAGCCCAAGCCATCGAACGTCTTTACATGGACCCATTATTGTTCTCTACCCTGTCGGCCAGGGCGGCCGAACGAGTCCGAAGCCAAAGTGATGTGGCTTTGGTGGCAAAGCAGGAAATGGACCTGCTTGTGTAGTGCCCTCTACTTTCTATTTTACGAATTTAAATTTTTAATGGTGATTTGATGGGTTTGCGAGAAACTTCTCAGACTTCATATGAAACGTTTGTAGAGAAGATAGAGATTGGCGGCCGATGCTCGGAGGCCGGCGCCGCCTTTTTTTGCGGACTTGTTGTCAAAGGGGGCCAGGACAATAAATATCCGGCATTAATTTCATTCGAGCTGCTTGATCAGGCGGGATCGCCCGTGCGCAGCCGCATTCCGAACTTTAACTACTCGGAAAAGTATGGGGTCTATCTCTACCTGGGTGAAAGAGGCAAAGAGGGCACTTTGCTGGTGGATGGGCTGAGCCTGCCTTTTCCCAAAGGCATGAAGGTCTCGACCATCTACCTGCATCGCTGGGGTGCCAAGAAACTGGTCCTGGTCAATCCCTTGAGGCTCGATTTTCATGAAGCCAACGTCAAGCTCAAGCAAGATGAGCCGTCCAAGCCTGTTGTGGCGCCTGTCAAGCCGGTCGTCGCCGTGCAGAAGAACGTGGCTGTATGGAGAAAGCAGATGGATGTGGGCACTGTCAGGGAAATCACCTTGACTGCTGACATGGAGCTGGTTCAGGAGTCCAAGGGTGCGCCTTTTGTGGCGGCGGTCCGGTTTAGGACCCAGGGCGGCGAGATCATTCAGGATGCGGGGCAGGATATCGCCTATTCGAAGCAATTCGGTCCGTACTTCTACTTTGGTCCCACTCGCACCAAGGGCAAGGTCCAAGCCAAGCGGCGAATAGTCGTGCCGGCGGCCGCGGCCTTTTTCGACATCGAGCTGTTTCCCTGGGGACACAGCGGGGCCCGCATGCTGGGCGAGCCAGAGGTCTCATTCGGAAAGGTCATGCGTTTTTTCAATGGCTCAGAGATCTTGGCCGAGTGCGACAGCCAGGTCGTCGAAGGGGAGGCGTACGAGATCCAGTTCTCGGCTGAATGCGATCAACCCTTCGTCAAGAATTCGATATTGGCTCATCCCAGGTTTTTTGATAAGAACAATAAGGAGGTAGCTTGTGTTGAAAACGTTCCGATGTCCAATAAGGTTGGGGCCTATCGTTACTTGCAGTTGGTGGAATCGGACCAAACCCATGTTCGCCAGACTCGAGCCTGGTTTGTAGCGCCTCCCGGCGCAGTACGCTTGGCGGTGGAAGTGCTGCGCTGGAAAGGTACGGAGACATACAGCGCGGGCCAGGTCAGGATCGAACCGTTGAGAGACTTGCAGACGGCGCATGGTGTACAGGGTGTGGTTGACCTGCCTTTGGGCACCAGCGATGTTGAACTTGTCGGAAAGATGAAGGCGGTCGGCAAGCTGCGTTCGAAGGTTGGGCGGCTGGAAATCAGATTCCTGGACAAGAGCAACAAACTTCTTGTGCCTCTGATACCTGGCCTGGAGACGACAGACGACATGGTGGCGTATTCCACAGTTTTCTGCCGCAAGCTGAATGGCGACATTGCGGTCAGTCTGTTTTTGAAGTTACCGGAATCGGCGGCCCGGATTCAGTGGCGCCTCTGGCCTGAGGGCGAGCTGGACCTACAGGTCAGTGAAAAAATGCAGGCGAGGCGGATTGCGCGGAACTTCAGTGACTTCCTGCGGGACTCCGACATCAAGGCAAAGGCGCTCGATAGCATCAACTGGCAGGAATACAGGAAGATCACGTCGGGCATTCACGCGAATCATTTTTATGCTGGCCTCATCAAGAAGAACCTGAAGATTGTCGGTGAGGCTGCGTTGAATGTCGAGAATCAAGCATGGGTGCGAGTCGCAGGTGAGTTTAATCTGAGCGGGCTGATCGGCGAGTCCTCGCGCCTGATGATCTACCCGATGTATTTCAATCATGAGGACGAGCTGATCCAGCAAGGCAATAATGTCGGCTGCAGCCTCCTGCCCGACCTGGGTCTGGTCCGGTACGCCAGTTCGGCCAAGGTGCATCCGGGCGAGCACGCGTTCAGCGAATGTTTTTTTGTGCCGCCGGGCGCCGTCAACGCCGTCTTCTACTTGATCTCTTCGGCCGGTCGGGACCTGATATCGGTGTCAGGCCTGATGGTCAGCCAGATTAAACCGGACGAGGTTCTGGTTGATCAGGATGTTTCGAAGATGGATTCTCAGCAGGTTCAACAGGGTATGGAATTGGCGACTTTGACACGGGATCTGCGGTCGCGCTGGCTGTTTGTGGAGGCCTGGGCAGCCCACCAGAAGAAGGATTCCAAGGCGGCGCTGCAGGCCAGCTACCTGGCCAGCGAACTCAAGGAGTTGGATCGAGACTGGCTACCTGCTTTGCCCTTACAGCCGCACTATGAGCCTGATCCGTGCTCGATCATGCACCTTTTCAAGGTGATTTATCCGGATGAGAGCTCCGGGGGGGCTGTGCGTTCGACCGCTATTGTGGAGGCCCAGGCCAGGCATGGCCTGAAGCCCATCGTCTGCATGCCCTTGAATTCCCCCCGGGCGGAGTTCGATCTGCCCGCGCAGGACGGACTAGATATTGTTGAGCGCAATGGTGTGAAGATCTGCTATCCGCATTTTCCCGGCCTGGTGCGTAAACAGATCATGACAACAGACCTGCTTAACCTGGAAACACAGGTCTGGAATCAAGCTATTGCGCCCCATCAGGTCAGCCTGATTCACGCGGCCTCGGGTTTCCGTGGCTATGAAAACGCAGTGAAAGGACTGGCTCTGGCCCGTGCTCACAATCTGCCTTTTGTCTATGAAGTGCGCTCGTTCCACGAACACACTTGGCGCCCGCTGATGGCCTCGCATATGGGGAATCGGCTGACCCATCAGCGGGCGCTGCAGGAGGATCGTTGCATGGCAGAGGCGGATGTCGTCGTGACTATTTCTAAGGCAATGATGGCCAATCTTGTGGCAAGAGGGGTTCCGGAAGAGCGCTTGTTCTTTGTGACCAATGCGATTGATGCCGCGTTTGAGGCTGTATCTGACCACGAAGATGTTGTTCAGCTACGTCATCAAATCGGGGTCCTTAATAAGATTACGATTGGGTACATTTCCAACTTTTCGCAGCGTGAGGGGCACTGGGTCCTGCTTGACGCCTTTACGCAGCTGCGCAACCGTGGCCTGGATATCTATCTGGTCATAGCAGGCGATGGGCCGGAGTGGGCGCGCATTGCCCAGATGGTCGCGCAGCGCGGTCTGGAGCAATACGTTATCATGCCCGGCAATGTTGATCATGCACAGATCCGGAATTGGTATCACGCCATCGATCTGTTCGTGGTACCACGCATCGAGGATTTCGCGTCCGATTATGTCACGCCACTCAAGCCCTTCGAGGCCATGTCGCAAGGCATACCAGTGATTATGTCCAATCGGCCGGTGACAGCAGAAATTGCGGGTAATCACGAAGAAAGGGCGGGGGTTTTCCCGGCGGGTGATGTGGATGCCCTGGCATCCTTGATAGAGTCTGAACTGTCCAATCCGGGGAGAATGAAGGCGCGTGCGGATATTGCCCGAACCTGGGTCATGAATGAACGAGTCTGGTCAAGCGTGGTAGCGCGCTATGCGGATATCTATGATGCCGCCCGTCGCTTTCATCGGGAAGGCCATCAAGGAGGAGCTAAATAATGACTATGCCCATACCATTAATCTCTCAGGATGACGTGTCTCGTATCCTGGCCGCCGCCTATGGTAAATACTTCAGCGTTGGATCGGGTACACAGGCCCACAGCCCCTGCCTGCTGCTAGTGTTACCGCCGACTTGGAACAATCGCTATCAGGTCTTGCTGTATGAGCAAGCTGGCTTGCGTCAGTATATCACTATGGGTGTAGGCGACCCGGGCGTCCTGAAGCATATCTCTTGGCCGGGCCCAATCGTGCTGCACGCTCACTGGTTCAGTAGTTATTTCAACAACAGCCGAGACGAGGTCGAGGCTAGCGCCCGTCTGGACGATTTGTGCGAGGATATCTTGGCCTTTCGGGCCCGCACTGGTGCCAAGCTAGTATGGACCGCACACAATGTCTTTCCACATGACAACCGCTTCCCGGCCGTTTTCTTGCGTCTTCGCCAGTGGTTGTTTGAACAATTTGACGCTGTGCACGTTATGCAGCAGGAGCATATCGGCATTTTGGAAAAAGCATTCTCTAGAAAAGCGCCACGCACATTTGTGGTTCCTCATATGGTTTATAGCGGTAGCTATCCTGATGGGGTTTCTTCTGAGGTTGCAAGGAATTATTATGGAATACGCTCAGATGCTTTCGTTTTTGGTTATTTTGGATCGATACAGACATATAAGAATTTAGATTATTTTTTAAGTTCTTTTAAGGTTATTCAAAAAAATGACTCGCCCAATTGCTGCTATTGTGGGTGGTGTTCCAAGTGATGCCTGTGCTGTCGCCAATTTAAAAGAAAATTGGGGATTGGATCGGGATATTTTCCTTTTGATGAGAAATATTCCTGATCATGAAATACAATATATTCACCGTGCTGCTGATGCGATGGTTTTGCCTTATGGTGAAACCTTAAATTCAGGTGCTGCTTTTATGGCTGCTGGATTTGATATGCCATTTATTATGCCTTATGGAACAGCTTCTCGTTCTTTAAGTGATCTTGGTGTGGTTTGTTATGATGCAGAGACTCAGGATTCCCTAGGGGAAACCATGCGTGAAGTAATGAATGGAAAGCATGGGTTGGTTAAAGGGGAGATTAAATCAAAATTAAATTCTTCTTTTGTATCAAATTTGTTTTTTGATTCTTTGGACGATTTGATTTTTGATAAAACTGGTAGATTAAATTCATATTAATTGGGCGGTGCAGGGTTATTTCATGAAAAAAAATATTAATCATCCTATTAACTTTAGATCGCCTATTCGAAATTTAAAGGAAATTGCAACTGAGCTAGTCTCGGTTGATTCTTTTTTGGGGTTAATGATGATCAAAAGAGAATCTCTGAGTTATTGGATGGAGGGGTGTTTTTTCGAGGTCGACTGATTTCTATGGAGTCGTGGGAATCTCCAGGAAATTTAGAAGAAGGGTTGATGGGTGGGTGGAAGTTTTTCTATCACTCTTTGGCTTGGCTGGTCCCGTTGCGTCGATGTGCCAGTTTGGATGAAAATTATCAAAATATATATATAAAGCTTTTGCGAGATTGGCTTCGAGAGCACGGCACCCCTCCATCGCCTCTGCCAACACAAAAAAATCCGGGCGATTATACTTGGTATGACATGTCCACTGCTTGGCGGGCTATGATAATTATAGGTGCAATTTCTTTGATTGGTGAGGACGAAGTTTTTTTGCGCATTTGGAGACTCATGCAGATGTCCTAGCCAATGAGGAATTTTATGCCAAAGTCGGAAATCATGCCTTACATCAGAACTTTGCGTTGTTAAGTGCTTCGATTGTCTTAAATCGTGGAGATTATCTAGATCTGTCTCTAGTTAGGTTGGAAAAACTTAGAGCGATAAGTATCGATGATGAAGGTGTTTCACTTGAAGGGTCGGTAGGCTACCATTTATTCAACATTGATTGGTGGTTGAGTATGAGTGCGCAGCTCAAAGTGATTGATGGATTGATTGAAAATTCTATTTCTATCGATATTCCTGATATGCGCCCTTTTCTTCAATACTCTATTGCTCCGGATGGAAAGATAGTTCCTCTTGGGGATTCTATTTTGTCTCGTGGCCCTTACCGAAATGTAATTAATGAATATCATGTTGATTTCATTAAATATATTGAAAGCGATCCTAATTTATTATATGTAATTTCATGTGGCCAGAGCGGAGATCCTTTGCCTGAAACTATGCGAGTTTTTTCCGATGGTTTTTGGTTTTCTCGTGGTAATAGATTCGATGTGTCACCACGCCTCCATTCTCATGCATCGTTAAAATTCGGCCCAGGTTTAGCGGACAGGGTGCATGTTCACGATGATGCCGGTTCTATAACTTTTTATCCGAATGGAGTTAGGCTAATCGACGATAGTTGTTTATATGGTTATTATGGTGGGGATAAGCGGGAGTTTGTTAAATCTAACAGGGCTCATAATGTTATTGTTGTTGAGGATCGAAAATATTATCGATCTGCGGTTTCTGTGCTTGATTTTTCGAATTCTTCAAGTGATTTTGATCAGGCTGAGGTTAACATTCTGTCTGTAGAGAAAACTAGATGGACTCGTATTGTTTTTCATGCCTATAATAATGGTCTTCTGTATGTTCAGGACCATGTGGTTACAAATGGAGCGCCGTTTCAACAGATTTTTAATCTTGGTGATGATTTTAGAGTTGTAAGGATTTTGCCAGGTCGGGTGGAAGTGCAAAATTCTAAAGGTGTTCGAGCTATTATTTTGTGGCTTGAAAAGAATACTAGTGTTGGTTATTATTTTGGATCTGAATCTCCCTTAATGGGGTGGCGAAGCACCTATGAAGGGGAAATCCATCCGATTAGTTGTGTTTCTGCTAATTTTTCAGAGGTTGGAGAGGGTGAGGTGAAAAAAATTGGCGCGGTCATTCTCATGCTTGAACCGGATGATGAATTTTCTGGCGTTTATATTGAAAGCGTTGAATTAAGAAAAAAAACATCAAAATTTGTAATCAAAAAATCTTCAAAAAAAATGGAAATTGTTGTTGTGTTTGGTGGTGAATCTTTCAGATCAAAAATTCTAGTGGATTGACTTTTAAAAATATCAATTTATTGGAAATCTGAATGAAAATAAGTATTCATCCTGTTATTCTTTCTGGTGGAAATGGTTCGCGTCTATGGCCGCTTTCCCGGGCCAGGTATCCCAAGCAGCTATTGTCCTTGATCGATCAGAAGACCATGTTGCAGGCGACCATTGAGCGGGCAATGGGCTTAGGCAACGAGCAGGTCAACGTATTCGCACCTTTGCTTGTCTGCAACCAAGAACATCGGTTCAGCATCCGCGAGCAGGTGGTCGCACTGGGCCAAACTCCCGCTGCTCTTTATCTCGAACCTAGCGGACGCAATACGGCGCCTGCCATCGCCTTGGCGGCGCTGCATTTGGCCAGGGGCGAGAATCCGAACCCCGATGCACTGATGCTGGTTCTGCCTGCTGATCACAGTATTGAGAAAACCCAGGCATTTGCCCTGGTTGTGGAAGAGGCGGCTAGGCTCGCCCAAGAAGGTTATCTTGTTACGTTTGGCATTCCCGCCAGCACGCCGGAAACTGGCTACGGCTATATCAAGGCCGGCGAGCCTCTGATGGATGGGAATGGGATCTCGCACACCGTGGCCCAGTTTGTGGAAAAGCCGGATACGGCCACGGCCAAGCGCTACGTGGACAGCGGTGAGTACTCCTGGAATAGCGGCATGTTTCTGTTCACCGCTGGTCGTTTCCTGGAGGAACTGGAGCAACATCGCCCTGATATCCTCGAGGCGACGGTGCGGGCTTGGCAGAACCGGTCCGAGGACCTGGACTTCGTCCGGCCCTCCTCCGAGGATTTCCTGGCTTGCCCATCGGAAAGCATTGACTACGCTGTGATGCAGATGACCACCCGTGCAGCAGTCGTGTCCGCCGACATAGGTTGGAGCGATGTGGGGTCCTGGGATTCGCTCTGGAACATCAGCGCCAAGGATGCAGATGCCAACGTCATCAAGGGCGATGTCTTTGCCAGCGACACCCGCAATAGTTACCTGCGCTCAGAGAGCCGCCAAGTCTCGGTGATTGGTCTGGACGATGTGATCGTGGTCGAGACGCCCGATGCGGTGCTGGTTATGCATAAGGATAAGGCCCAGGATGTCAAGAAGGCGGTTGAGCACTTCGAGAAGAACAATCGCAAGGAGCATATGGAGCATGTACGTGTGCATCGGCCCTGGGGCTGGTATGAGGGCATTGATGCGGGAGAACGTTTCCAAGTAAAACGTATCATGGTGAAACCAGGGGAAAAGCTGTCGCTGCAGATGCATCACCACAGGGCCGAGCACTGGATCGTAGTCAGCGGCACCGCCAAGGTGACGCTGGACGACAAGGAGATCCTGTTGGGAGAAAACCAGTCCACGTATATTTCGCTAGGCCAGACGCATCGTCTGGAGAATCCAGGAAAAATACCGTTGCATCTCATCGAGGTGCAATCGGGCTCCTACCTGGGCGAAGATGATATCGTGCGCTTCCAGGATACATATGGAAGAAGTGGCAGCTGAGCCTTGAGCTCTGGTATGGGGGCCGATACCGATAGCCGGCCTGCGCTTTCTGGAGGCGGAGTTGGCTGTACACAGGGGAAATTGTTTTGGGCGAGCGCTTTGCGCTAATAACTGTTGATACTGAGGCCTTATCCAATCGCGCCTCGGGACATCATATTCAGCGGCTTGTCTGGGGCCAGCACGAAGCCGGTACGGCAGGCATCCGCGAGATGTGCGGCATCGGTGATGAGTTCGGCGCCAAGCATGTCTTTTTCACGGACCTCTGTGGAGCTTATTCCAGCCTGGACCAGATGCGGGAGGTTGTGCGCTGGTTGCATGCCGCGGGCCAGGATGTGCAGTTGCACACGCACCCGGAGACTTTGCCCAAGTCGTTCTGGCGCGAGCATGGCCTGGAGGCCGTGCCCAGGTACATGAACCTGTACCAGGATCAGGCGCGGGCCGAGTTCGTGCTGCGCCACTTCGGGAACTTGATCACCAACATCACCGGCAAGCCTGTTCTGGCGCATCGCGCCGGGTCGTTTCGTTGGAACGCTGTGACGATACGCGCCCTGCAGGCGGTGGGGATTCAGCTGTCTTTCAATCAGTCCATGCGCGCCCTGGAGGGCGGGCGCTGTGTGCATGGAGAGCCGGATTGTCTGCCTTATACGTGGTCCAACGGCGTGGTCGAGGTGCCGGTGACCGAGCGCTGGGTGCCGGGCGTGAAGGGCTTCCGGCCGGACCGCTGGGTCAGCCTGACCTACCCGTAATCGCCTTATTTTCGTTTCGGTTCGCGCCCGCGGCCGTACTGGAAGCACCCGCTTGCGCCCAAGCCGGCCGTGACAGTGGTGCTGCTGCATTCCTGGTCCTTGCTGGAGCGAGACCAGGCCGGCCATGCGGTCTACAAGGACGACCGTCTGCTGGAAGGGTACCGGCAATTTCTGCGTCGGCTTGTCAAGGACTGTGAGGTCATCACGACCGCCGATTTTCTCGATCTGCGCGCGCGGGGTAAAATCCAGCCTTTACGTACAATCAACTTAGAGCAGGTGGAACACAGGGGATGAGGGATCGCTACGCAATGATCACGGTGGATACGGAGGCGCTGCCCAAGCGCGCGTCTGCGGATCATGTCAATCGTCTGATCTGGGGGCGATTTCCGAAGGGGACGGCAGGCGTTGCCGAAATGTGCCGCATCGGCGACGAGTTCGGCGCCAAGCATGTGTTTTTCACGGATTTCTGCGGGGCCTATTCCTACCTGGACGAGGTCAAGGAGGTCGTGCGCTGGCTGGATGCGCAAGGGCAGGACGTGCAGTTGCACACCCATCCCGAATACTTGCCGGACAGTTTCTGGGAAGAGCATGGGCTGTCCAACCGGCCGCAGTACATGAATCAATACACCGACCAGGCTCGGGCCGAATTCGTCCTGCGGCACTTCGGCGACCTGATGTCCGGCCTGACCGGCAAGCCGGTGCTGGCGCACCGTGCGGGCTCGTTTCGCTGGAATGCCGATACGATCCGTGCGCTCAAGGCGGTGGGCATGCCGCTGTCGTTCAACAATTCGGTGTGCGCCGTGCATAACGAACAGTGTATCTACAGCGAGCCCACGAACGAGCCCTACGCCTGGTCCAACGGCGTGATCGAAGTGCCCATGACCGAAAAGCGGATTCTGCCCAAAGTGGGCAAGCCGGAATGGTGGGCCCGCCTGACGTACCCTGAATCCAGCTATTTCCGTTTTCGGCCCTGGTGGGGGCGCTTGCTGCTCAACGCGTTCAGCGGCAGTCCGCCATTTGCTGTATTTTTGCTGCACTCCTGGTCTCTGCTGTACTGGGACGAGAACGGCCTGGGCGAATATCGCGACGATAAGCGCCTGGAGGGGTATCGCAAGCTGTTGTCGCAGCTGACCAAGGATTATGATGTGATCACCACCGCGGATTTCCTGGACTTGCAGGCGCGCGGCAAGATTGCTCCCACGCATACCGTGGATCTGTCTTTGGCGGAGTATGCGCCGCCGCCCAAAAAGACCAAGAAGAAAAAGGCCTGAGACAATAATGTCCGCAAAGTTCTTGCAAAGGCTGCTGGGCGAGCCCTGGCTGGCCTTCAATCGGCTGTTGACGGTTCGCCTTTTGCGAAGAAAGACGCAACGGCGCGAGCAGGCCAAGCCTCCTTACGAGCCCGTGCCGGGCCGGCTGCTCTATGTGGCCGCCAGCGCCTTGCCCTATCACATCAGCGGCTATACGACGCGCACGCACGAGATCATCCGGGCGCTGCAGCAGGCCGGCGGCGATGTGCGCGTACTGACTCGGCCGGGCTATCCCTGGGACCGCAAGGACAGGCTGGACGATGCCGAACACGAAGAAACCTGGGTGGATGACGTTTGCTATGGCCATGCGCGCCGTCCGGCCAACAACCGGCCTGTGCTGCAATTTGCCGTCGAAGCCGCCGCGGCTGTGGTCCAGGCGGCGATCAGGCATCGCGTGGCGGTCATCCACGCCGCTTCCAATCATGTCAATGCCTTGCCCGCGTTGCTGGCGGCGCGCCAGCTGGGTATTCCGTTCCAGTACGAAATGCGCGGCCTGTGGGAGTTGAGCCGCGCTTCCCGCATGCCGGACTTCCGGGACTCCCAGGGGTTCAAGCAAGGCTTGCAGCTGGAAGGCCTGGTGGCCGAACAGGCGGATCGCCTGTTCGTCATTTCGGAACAATTGGGGCGCTATGCTCACCAACGCTGGGGCGTCCAGACCTCGCGCATGTTCCTGCTGCCCAATTGCGTCGATCCCGCTCGTTTCGAACCCGCGGATCCACAGGATGTGGCGCCGGACACCATCGTCTATGCGGGCTCCCTGATTGTCTACGAAGGGCTGGACGTACTGATCGATGCCATTGGCGATCTGCGTGACCGGGGCAGGCAGGTGACCTTGACCATCATTGGTGATGGAGAGGCTCGCGCCCAGCTGCAGGCGCAGGTGCAGCAACTGGGATTGGACGGCCATGTCACGTTCCTGGGGCGCGTGCCGCCGCAGGAGGCCCGCGCCTTGCAGGCGCGTTCCGCCTTGGTCTGCATTCCCCGCCGCCCCTTCGAGGTTTGCCAGATCGTGCCGCCCATCAAGCTGGTGGAGGCAATGGCCATGGGCAAGCCGGTCGTGGTGCCTGATCTGCCGGTGTTTCAGGACGAGGTCGGCGGATGCCGCTCGGTGCGTTTCTTCCAGGCCGGCGATTCCGCGGATCTGGCGCGTGTTCTGGATGCTGCCTTGCTGGACCGCCAGGCGCTGACGGATGCCGGCGCGCAAGCCCGGCAGGACGCTGTAAGTCGCCGCAGCTGGCGCGATTTTGTTGGCGATGTATTGCCGGTTGGACTGGATAAGGAAGAAAAATGATCGGTCGAGCCATCCGGGCGCTGGGTGCGCGGGTCTACACGCATCCCTCGGTCTCCGAAGAAGGAACGCCGCCGGGCCCCTTCGGGAAGCTGAAGATCGCTTTGGTGTCGGACTACTTCACGGCGGATTGCCTGTCCGCCGAGTGCCGCATTCGCGTGATGACGCCGACCAATTTCCGGGAGGTGATTGCGACCTGGAAGCCGGACCTGGTGTTTGTGGAGTCTGTCTTCCATGGGCTTGGCGGCGCCTGGCGCTACGAGCTGGCCAGGCAGTCGCGCTGGATGCGCCTGCGCAAGCCCCGCGCCATCTACCAACTGGTGGATTTAGCCCGGAGCCAGGGGGTGCCGACGATATTCTGGAACAAGGACGACGGGGCCTTCTTCGATGCGTTCATCGATGTGGCGCAGGTATTCGACTATGTGTTCACCACGGACAGCGACTGCGTGGACCGTTACCGTCAGCGCGTGCCTGCCCATGTGCCCGTGCATACGCTGAGCATGCCTTATCAGCCTGCCTTCCATAACTTCACAGGCTTTGGGTTCTTACGCAATGAAGGTTGCTTCACGGGCAGCTACTACCGCCGAATATTGAACGAGCGCCGAAGCTTCCTGGACATGGTGTTCGCCGCTTGCGAGGACGCGCAGTTGCGCCTGAATGTGTACGACCGGAACCATCATCGCATGTCCCGGCATTTCGAATTCCGCTTTCCGTCGGGGCCGCAGTTGCAGGTCCACGGCAGCGTGCCGCATCGCGAGACCGCGCGCATCTACAAGGAGCACGTGATGTCCTTGAATGTGAATTCGGTCACGGACTCGGACACCATGTGCTCCCGGCGTCTGCTGGAAATTCTGGCCTGTGGCGGGATCGTGGTGACCAATCCGGGCCGCGCGGTGGACCGCTATTTTCGCGACTACTGCCATGTGGTCCATACGCGCGAACAGGCGGTCGAGCTGTTCGCGCGCCTGCGAGACGGGCCTTCGTCCGAGGATTACGAGCGGGCCGCGGCCGGCGCGACCTATGTGCGGCAGTTCCATACCTGGGAGCATCGTCTCCAGGAGTTGGCCGACGTGGTTCGTTTCTAGGTACGGACGCCCATGATTGTGAGTTTGTTTTCGTATCTGGTCCAGGCCCTGTTCTTGCTGGTGGTCTGTGCGTTTGCCCTGTATGTGTTCCTGGAGCTTCGGGTCCTGCTGATTTCCCGGCGTGTGGAGCGGCGCAAGCTGACCGAGCTGGCGAATGCCCTGCCGGGAGCCGGGGACGCGTTTTTTCCTGCCGTCAGCGTGCTGCTGCCGATCTGCAATGAAGCGGCGGTGGTCGAGCGCCTGATCGATGACGCCAGCCGCTTGCAGTACCCGGCCTCGGCCCTGGAAATCCTGGTCCTGGATGATTCGTCCGATGCCACTTCCAAGCTGGCGCAGCGCAAGGTCCGGCAACTGGCCAAGCAGGGCGTGCCCATACGATTCGTGCGCCGCAAGGATCGATCCGGCTACAAGGCGGGCAACCTGGTGCACGGCATCAAGCATTCGCGGGGCGAGTTCTTCGCCATCTTCGATGCGGACTTTGTGCCGCCCCAGGACTTCCTGCTCCGGACCATCCCGCAATTCAAGGATCCCAAGCTTGGCTTTCTGCAAACAGGCATAGGCTACGAAAACCGCGACGCCTCGTTCCTGACCCGCTTTCAGGCGATGGAAATGGGGCATCAGCAGTATGTGACGGTGGGCCTCAGCGAGGACGGCGACATGGCCTCGCTCAGCGGCAGTTCCTGTGTATGGCGCCGCACCTGCGTGGAGGCCCTGGGCGGATGGAACGCTTCTACAGTGACGGAGGACGTCGATCTGGGGTATCGCGCCCAGTTCGGGGACTGGAAATACGCCTATCTGCGCGATGTGGTGTCGATGTCCGTGCTGCCGGAAAGCATCAGCGCGTTCCGCGTGCAGCGCGAGCGCTGGGGGCGCGGGCTGATACATAGCGGCTTCAAGCACGTCGGCCAGATGTGGCGGCAACGCATGCCGCTGATGAAGCGGCTGCACGCCTTCTCCATGATGTTTTCCTCCGTGATGCTGGCCGCCATCTACGTGCTGGTGCTCTTGAGCCTGCCTTTGAACTATCTGGTCGATTTCGACACGGAAACCTTGCAGTGGGGAGCGCCGCTATTCTTTCTGCTGGTGGCGGTGTGGGCCCTGGACAACGCCTTCGGCGCCCGCAAGGGGGCGCGTTTCGAGGATCGTCCGGGCGTGTTGAGCACCTTGTGGCATACCTATCTGTACGTGGCGATGTTTCCGCCCATGGCTTGGTATTATTTTGCCGGCGGGGTCCGGGCCTTGTTCGGCGTGTATGGCGAATTCCACCGTACGCCCAAGGGCAAGGACGAGCAGCGCTCCCGCCAGCCCCGCATCAATACGGTGCTGCTGGCGGGCGAGGTCTTCACCTTCCTGTACTCGGCCCTGGCGCTGTGCGTGGCCGTGCGCATGGGCAACTACTTGCTGGTCCCCTTGAATGCGACCGTGTGCGTGGGGTTCGGCATGGTGCTGTACTGGTCCTATCGAGAAAGATATGCACGTGGACGCGACTGAAGCCGGCTGCCGGCGCATCCTGATCACCGGCGCCACCAGCGCCATCGGCTCGGCCCTGGCGGACTACTACGCCTGCGCGGGGTGGAGCTGGTCTTGCACGGGCGCAATGAAGCCATTCTGGACCAGGTCGCCGAACGCTGTCGGCGCGCGGGAGCGCGGGTTGCCACGCAGCGCCTGGATCTGCGGGAGCTGGACGCCTTGCATCAATGGCTCTCTGAAAGCGAGGCCTTCGACCTGGTGATCGTGAATGCCGGCATGAATACCCACGTCGGTCCCCATGGCGAGCCCGAGCCGTGGCCGGAGTGCGAGGCGTTGCTGGATCTGAATGTGAAGGCGACGATGCGTCTTGTGCAATCGGTGCTGCCGGCCATGCGACGCCGCGGCACGGGGCAGATTGCCTTGCTCAGCTCCCTGGCGGCTTATTTCGGCCTGCCCTCGACCCCGTCCTACAGCGCCAGCAAGGCGGCCGTGAAGGCGTATGGCGAAGCCTTGCGCGGCTGGCTGGCGCCCGAGGGCATACGCGTCAATGTGATCATGCCGGGCTACGTGCGCTCTCCCATGTGCGACGACATGCCCGGACCCAAGCCGTTCCTGTGGTCGCCCGAGCGCGCCGCCCGGGTCATCGGGCGCGGACTGGCGCGCGACAAGGCGCGCATCAGCTTCCCCTTCCCATTGAATCTGGGGTGCTGGTTCCTGGCGGTGCTGCCGGCGCGTCTTTCCGTATACATCCTGGGCAAGCTGGGTTATGGCGCCTGACGCGGGTTTCTGGACCTCCATTCTGGCAGCCCTGGCCGGCCTTGGCCTGTCCGTGGGGATAGAGCGCCTGATGAGGCCGGCCGCGTCCCTGGCCCGCCCCTGGGCGGCCTGGGCGCTGCATGCCGGGCTCTGGCTGCTGGCTTACGATGTGTTCGTATTGCTGCTGGGCCGTCCTGTGTTCGCCGTCGCGCTTGTGTCCGCTTTTCTGCTGATGCTCGTGCTGGTCAACAATGCCAAGTTCAAGGCCCTGCGCGAGCCCTTCGTGTTCCAGGATTACGAATATTTCACCGATGCCATCCGCCACCCCCGGCTCTACATTCCATTCCTGGTATGGGGCAAGTTCCTGTTGGCGGCGGCGGGATTCGTGTCCGCCGTGGCGACCGGCTTGTGGGGGGAGTCCGTTCCCGCGCTGCGCTGGTCCTGGTCCGGCCAGGGCGGAGCGTTGGCCGTATTGGGCGGGCTGTCGCTGGTCCTGCTGAGTTGGGGCAGCCGGCGGCGCCTGCCTGTCAGCCTGTCGCCTGAACGGGATCTGCCTGCACTGGGCTTATTGGCAAGCCTTTGGCGCTATTGGCAGCAAGGGCGCCGACGCCCCGATGCGCAGTCCCCTATGGGAGCCCTGGAGGGGGCCGGGCATGCCCCGGTCCTGCCGCACCTGGTGTCCGTGCAGAGCGAGTCGTTCTTTGATGCCAGGACGCTGTGGGACGGCATCCGGCGGGACATCCTGGCCGAATTCGACCGTTTCAAGGCGGAAGCGGCTGTCCAGGGCGGCTTGCGCGTGCCGGCATGGGGGGCGAACACGGTCCGTTCGGAGTTCTCTTTCCTGAGCGGCATAGCCAACCATGCGCTGGGAGTGCATCGCTTCAACCCTTATCGGGCCGTGTCCGCGGGCTGGCAGGTGGAGACACTGGCTTCCTGGCTCAAAGGCCGGGGCGATCGCACGATCTGCATCCACCCCTATCCCGCCAGCTTCTATCAGCGCGATCGCGTCTATCCACGTTTCGGGTTCGATGAGTTCCTGGATATACGCGCCTTCGCGGATGTCGCCCTGACCGGGCCGTACGTGGGCGATATCGCCGTGGCCGAAAAAGTGGCGAGCCTGCTGAGCCAGGCTCGGGAGCCGGTCTTCATCCATGTCATCACCATGGAAAACCACGGTCCGCTGCATCTGGAAAAAGTGGCGCCGGAAGATGTGGAGCGCCTGTATTCGCGGCCGCCGGAGGCGGGGTGCGACGACCTGACCATTTATCTGCGGCACGTGCGCAATGCCGATGCCATGCTGGCCCGTTTGCGGCAAAGCCTGATGAACTGCGGCCGGCCCGCCAGTTTGTGCTGGTACGGCGATCACGTGCCCATCATGCCGTCGGTCTACGCGGCCTTGGGGACACCGTCTGGAGAAGTGGATTTTTTCCTGTGGAATACAGGCTGTGGAGCATCCACGCAAATACGGGCGGATCTGGACGTGCATGAGCTGGCGCAGCAGTGGATGCGGGCCAGCGGAGTATCAATCTGAGTATGTCCTAGCACAAATAGGGCGACACTTGTAGCTGTCAGATATGACATAAATGTCGCCGGCTTACAATTGAGCCGGCGCAAGCCTTGCCATTCTTGGCCATGGTCATATTTCCTCGCTGATCATTGCGTGGAGAATGACATGACTGTAATTCGGAATCTGGGGTTTTTTATTGCCTGGCTGATCGGCCTGGCAGGGCTGTGCGCGTCCGCCGCCGTGGCGGAGGGCAGACGGGCGGTGATGGATTCGGACCTGGGAGCCCCGGGGCGGCCTTATGTACTGGATGCAGCGCCTTTGTCCATCCAGGGCAGTTTCCGTACGGAACGCATCGCCTGGATCGCCGGAGCGGCAACCGTTGATGTGGCGCCGGGCGTGTGGTTCGAAAGCGCGGGCGAGCTTGGATCGGACGCTGTTTTCTATGCGCCGCTGCGCAAACAGGGGGGTGGACAGTGGATCGTTTCGGCGCCCAACCGGGTATGGGGGCCTTTGCAACTGCTGGAAGGCGGTTTGTCTTTGCGTCATCCCCAGGCGGTAGGCCCGAATTCGCATCTGGACGTCATGGCGGGCGCCTGGCTGGCGTACGCCTCCGGCCTGCTTGCCGACTTTCCGGTGCAGGGGCATGCGCGATCGGGACAGCCCGCCATCGATTGGCATGTGGCCCAGGGCGAGGCCACGCAGCGCGGTCCCGTGTTCGGCAATGCTGTCTGGATGAAATCCGGGCAGGGCCTGCTTTGGCTGGATCAACGGCAAGGAGGCAGCTTGAACGGCCGCTTTCTGGTGCGGCAGGGCGCGCTGGGACTGCGCGGCGATGTGCCAGCGCGTGTGCAGGTGGCGGATGGCGCCGTCCTGCGGGCCCAGGATGCGCTGGTGCGCGCCCTGGCCGTGCTGCCGGGCGGCAGCCTGCACCTGGGCAGTCCGGGGCGGCCTTTGAGGGTGCTGGAGGACCTGCGGCTGGATTCGGGTTCCGTGCTGCGCATGCGCGTGCTGGGCGATGGCCGCTTCGATCAGTTGCATGTCCAGGGCAAGAGCTTGCTGGCCGGCGCCTTATGGGTGGAGCTGGCATCTTCGGGGCTGGATGGCGATTACCGCATCGTGCAGGCCGATGGCGGGCTGGCCGGTCGTTTCGAGTCCTTGCACCTGGATCGGGACGCCGCCCTGGCAGGACTGGACTACGATCCGCAGGGCGTGACCCTGCGTCTGCGGCCGCTTGGGATCGAAGGCGGGCCGGCTGTTCCGCGCGTCTGGTTGCGTCACCCCCTGAACGTCTGGCGGGCGCAATTGATACAGGACGCCGGGTACGCCATGCAGGCATGGCGCGATACATCGCACAAGCCCGCATCGGGAGGGGCATGGGCAAGCTATCGTCATGCCGGACAGCAGGGCCTGCAGGCGGCGGGCATGGAGCTGGACCGGCAACTGGACCAGTTGATCATGGGCGTGGAGCGTCCGTGGCGCCGGGGGCGCCTGGGCGGTAGGGCGGTCTATCAGACTTCGCGCTTGCGGGACGCCGTAGAAGCGGTGCGCAGCGACACCCGTTCCTACTATGTCGGCGTCTATGGGCAGCAGCCTTGGCATGGGCTGGAGACACGGCTGACCTTGATGGCGGGCCGTCATCTTGTACGGCATGCCTGGCCGCATCGGCAGGGGCGTGGTCGTGCCGACAGTGTCCAATTGCTGCTGGGCGCGGCGTATCCGATATGGCGGCAGGGCTAGCATGCCTGGAGCGTGGAGGTAGACTGGCGCGCCATGCGCATCAGGCAGTCAGGATTGGAGCTGGAGGCCAGGGAGCGCTGGCAGGCAGGCGCCCAGCGCAATCACGCGCTGGATAGCCGGCTGCTGCTGACCTGGCGTTTCGACGATGAGGACTCGCAGGCTGTGAGTTGGCGCGCATGGCTGGGCTGGGAGCGCCAATGGAACCGGCCCGCCGCCACGCACGACTGGCAGGTGAACGGCCTGCCCGCCGGCGACGCAGCCCCGTATCGCAGCGCCCGCCACGCATGGTTGATGGGCCTGCGCATGCAAGCCTCCTTGTCGGATTCCTCCTGGCTGACCCTGTCCTATCAGGCCCGCCGCTCAGGACACCTGCAGGACCACGGCTTTGAACTGCAGGGGCGGTGGTTGTTCTAGCTTTTTGTGCCTTATCTGTTCAAACCGACCTGTGCCAAAACGCTATGGGACTCTGACGGCAGCACCGCCACGCACGCGTTTCACATAATCTTCGATGGACGGCCACCAGCGAATCAGATTGTGCGCCTTGTCCCAGTAGGGTTGGCGGCTCCACTGTCTGGACAGGACAAAGATGGGCAAACCGCATGCACGCAGAGCTTCCCTTTCCAGATCGTTCTTTCGGATGCCATCCTGGGAAACGATGGCCCATCCGCCCTCCGGGGCCAGTGCGTTGATCCAGATGTGGTCGGCGGTTGTTTGCGGGAATTTGGATTTGAGGTGATGGACCTGGTTGCCGGTCACGCTACCGCGACACAATGCGTCAAGCCCCGCAGCCAATGCGGGAGAAAGATTGTTGTCCAGGAAGAACTTCAAGCGGCGAGCGGTTGCTCTTCGAATTTCACCGCTGCCCGCACATCGGCGACGGGGATTTCGAACTGGGCCGCAACCGCTTTGGCGTTATTGCTTTCGGCTCGCATGGCTTGAAGGATAATTTCCGTGGGTATCCCGAATTTTGTCAGCACTGGGCGGCCAAACGATAAGTCTGGATCCAATACGATGGTTTTGTGTTTTTCGGGAAACCATCGTACGGCAGCGCCGTCCGATGAAAATTCGATACCTTCATAAAGCTGGGGTCTGATGATCTCTTCAAAGACCAGTTGGCGCCGGACGAGATCTGTCATTTCCATGCTTTCGCGGTCAATCGCCTCATGGAAAATAGTACGTCCGTCGGTCAGGAATCGATGAGAGGTAAAGGGATAGTGGGCGCCAAAAATTTCCTGGGCATGTTTGAGTGCGGTTCGGATCACGCGAAGCGGAACGCCATGTTTTACAAAGGCTTTGACCACTCGCAGCTCCATCAGGTCCCGGAACCCAATGACTTTTTCGTCACAGCCTTCCAATTGGGTGGACCATAAAGGGTCATGGACTTTGCCTTGATTGGTTTTGTACCCAAACAGCCAGCGGCTGACTTCCGGGGCTGAGGCTCCAGATAAGCGTGCCGCCTGCTGCAATGTGTAGAGTCCAACCCCGATCAGCTTCATAAGTGTCCAAATGCCGGAAAATTGGCTTTAAAACTGATTAACTCTACTTTAAATGGGTTGAGTAGGCAATATGGCCCGGTTAGGGGCCAAGTGCTTCGCGTCTTATCCAAACGTGTTCCACAGGCGCTCAACGGCGGTGGTTGTTCTAGCCCCTGAAGGCGCGTATCCAGTGGCTGGTGGAGGCGTCGTGCTTGTTCTGCACGGGCTGTTCGCCGGACAGCTCGTCCATGATGCCGCTGGCCAGCACTTTGCCGTATTCCACGCCCCATTGATCGAAGGGGTTGATGCCCCAGATCAGGCCCTGGACGAAGATCTTGTGTTCGTACATGGCCAGCAGGGCGCCCAGGGCGAAGGGGGTCAGGCGAGGCAGCACGATCAGGGTGTTGGGGCGTCCGCCCGAGTGCACGCGGTGGTGCGCCAGCTGGGCGGCGTCTGCGTTTGCGCCGCCGTTGCGGCATTCCGCCAGGGCTTGCTCGTAGTTCTTGCCGCGCATCAGGGCTTCGCGCTGCGCCAGGCAGTTGGCCAGGAGCAGGCGGTGGTGTTCCTGGTTTTCGTGGTCGGCTTGCTGGCAGATGATGAAGTCGACCGGCGCGCCGTCGCTGCCCTGGTGCAGCCATTGGTAGAAGGTGTGCTGGGCATCCGTGCCGGCCAGACCCCACACCGCCGGGCCGGTCGGCACGCCTACGGGCTGGCCGTCCAGGGTGACGGATTTGCCCAGGGACTCCATGTCCAGCTGCTGGATGTAGGGCACCAGATTGCCCAGGCGGAAATCGTAGGGCGAGATGTTCAGCGAGCCATAACCCAGCACGCTGCGGTTGACGATGCCGGCCAGCGCCATCTGCACCGGCACGTTCTGGGCGATGGGCGCTTCGAGGAAATGCTGGTCCATGGCGGCGGCACCCGAAAGCATGCCGGCCACCACGTCGGCGCTGACAGCCAGCGCCGTGGTCAGGCTGACGGCGGACCACAGGGAGAAGCGACCCCCCACCCAGTCCCAGAACTGGAAGATGTGGCCTTGGGGCACGCCCCAGCGGGCCGCGGCGTCGGGCCGGGCCGTGATGGCTACGATCTGCTCGTAGGGGTTGGCGACGCCGGCCGCCTGCAGCCATTCCAACGCGCGCTGGCCGTTTTGCAGTGTTTCGGTGGTGGTGAAGGACTTGGAGGCGATGACGACCAGGGTGTCGTGCGGGTCCAGCCCCGACAAGGCGTGCTCCAGGGCGTGTCCGTCGATGTTGGCCAGGAAGCGCACATTGCGCCAGCTGCGGCGGTAGCCGAAGGCCGCCAGGGACAGGCGCACGCCCCAGTCGCTGCCGCCTATGCCAATGTGCACGATGTTGCGCCAGCGGCGCTCCGAATCCGCGACGCGCACGAACTCGTTCATGCGTTCCCTTTCCTTGATCACCTCCGCAATGGGCGCCGGAGCGCGCAGCGCGCTGTGCCAGGCGGCGCGCTGCTCGGTCGGGTTGGCGATCCCGCCTTGCAACAGGTTGGCGCGCGCCGCTTCAAAATTGCGCGCCGCCAGCAATTGCGCGCCGGCTTGTTGCAGTTCGGGCGAATAGCGCTGGCCGCTCAGGTCCACCTGGATGCCGGCGGCCTTCAGGCAATGCAGTTCGAAGGCGTATTGATTGGCTTTATGAGCGGCGTCGCAGAAACACTCCCATTCCGGCAGGGCAGGCAAGGGAGGCGTGGGCCGCGTGACAGAAGGGGCGTCGGGCAGGGCGTCTGTATGTGCGTTCATGGCATGAGATTGTGCTTGCGTCGTCGCCATTGTACGAGGCTTTGCGGACTGAACGGCGATAGGATGTTGCGGGCCGTATCGCTTGTTGCCCAGATGTTTACATGGGCGGTATCTGCGCCTGCCGCACCAGTTCCCGGTTGCGTTCCTGGGTGCGTATGATGGTGCGGGCAAAGGCATCGGGACTGTCGCCGATGGGGCTGGCGCCCAGTTGTTCAAGCCGGTTCTGGACGGCGGGTTCGGCCAGGGTCTGCACCACGGCCTGATGCAGCAGCGCCAGCTTGTCGTCCGGCAGGCCTATGGGCGCGACCAGTCCGAACCAGGACGCGTCGTTCACGGCCTCCAGGTCCAGTTCGGCGAAGGTGGGCACGTCCGGCAGGGAGGCGACCCGTTCGGGCGAGGCCACTGCCAGGGCATTGAGCTTGCCGCTCTGGATGTGGGGCAGGGCGGAGGGCAGGTTGTCGAACATCAACTGGACCTGGCCGGCCAGGGTGTCGGTCAGCGCCTGTCCCGAGCCTTTGTAGGGCACGTGCAGCAGGTCGGTGCCCGAGGCCGATTGAAAGAGCTCGCCCATCATGTGGGCCACCGAGCCATTGCCGGCGGAGGCATAGCTGAGCTTGCCCGGTTCCTTGCGCGCGCGCTCCAGCAGGGCGGGCATGTCCTTGATGCCCAGCTTGGGCGTGGCCACCATCACATTGGGCACGGCGGCCAGATTCGTGATGGGCTGGAAATCCTTCAGGGCGTCGAAAGGCAGCTTCTTGTATACCACGGGATTGATGCCATGCGTGCTGACGGTGGCCAGGCCCAGGGTGTAGCCGTCCGGCTTGGCGGCGGCCACCGCGGCGGTGCCGATGGAGCCGCCCGCGCCGGCGCGGTTCTCCACCACGACCGGCTGCCCTAGCTTGCCGCCCAGGTGCTGGGCGACCAGCCGCCCGATCAGGTCGGTGGTGCCGCCCGGCGCGAAGGGCACGATCAGGGTGATGGGCTTGTCGGGAAAGGCGGCCAGGCCGGTCTGGGCGGCCAGGGCAAGCACGGCGCCGCCCAGGCATCGGATAAGGAAAGAGGTGATTCGCATGGCATCTCCGCGGGTTGGAAGGCGGCGGGCCGCCCGTGGTCGGAAAAAGCAGCGTGGTCAAGCCTGCGTCAGCCCTTAGTAATAACAGCAAACCGGGGGCCAGGGAAAGGCCGGTCAGTCCTGGGTGATGCGGTTCCTGGCTCCATGCTGGACGATTCTGGGGTCGGGCGCATCGGCCACGCGCCGCCAATGCAGCGAGTTGTCCGCGCCGTCCAGGGCGATGTCGGCCTGCGAGGCGACTTGCAGGTTCACGCGGTGCCCCGCGCCCTTGATGCGGGCCTGAACGGCGTGCGAAGGCTGGCGCAGCGTCAGCTCCAGCGTGTTGTCCTTGCCGAAGGCCTCCAGTTCCTGGGCCGTGCCGCCGCTGACGTGGTGGCGTACGCCGTGTACGGCCAGATGGTCGGCCTGGGTGAAGCTGACGGTGTTGTCGGCCCCCTCCACCCGGATCTCGGCGCAGTGCCCCTGTATGGTGGCCGTGTTGCGCTCGCCGGCGATCAGCAGGGCGTCGTTCTGGCAGGTGATGGTCTGCGTCTGGTCCGAGCCGTGAATCTGGATTTCCGAGGCCTGCGCGCCGGCCTGGGCGCAGGCGAGCAACGTCAGCCCGAACGCGATGTTTTTGTACATGGTTCTGTCCTTCGGGCCCCGGGGCAGGACCCTCGCGCCGGCCATTATGGCCGCAAGCCCCGGCAGCGGGTGTAGCGTTTTGCTACCGGGCCGTCTCCTGCAGGCATTGCACTCCCGTCACGGCGATGACGTTGTAGATGTCCTGCGTGGAGCAGCCGCGTGACAGGTCGTTGGCGGGCTTGCTCAGGCCTTGCAGCAAGGGGCCGATGGCGATGGCGCCGCCCAGGCGCTCGGCCATCTTGTAGCCGATGTTGCCCGCTTCCAGGTTGGGGAAGATCAGCACATTGGCCTTGCCGGCCACGGCCGAGCCCGGCAGCTTGCGGGCGGCCACTTCTTCGATCAGGGCGGCGTCCAGTTGCACGTCCTCGTCGATGGCCAGGTCGGGGCGGCGCGCCTTGATCTGGCGCGCGGCCTGCACGACCTTGCTGACCCGTTCGTGCTGGGCGCTGCCGGCCGTGGAAAAGCTCAGCATGGCCACGCGCGGGGCTTCGTTCAACAGAAGCTGCGCGCTGTCGGCCGCGGCCAGGGCAATGTCGCACAACTGGTCGGCATCCGGATCGATCACCAGGCCGCAATCGCTGAAGATCAGCCCGCCCTTGCGCGGATGATCCTGCTTGCACAGCATCATGATGAAGAAGCTGGACACCAGCCTGGCGTGGGGCGCCTTGCCGATCAGTTGAAGGGCGGTGCGCACCACGTCGGCGGTGCTGTGCACGGCGCCCGCCACCGAACCGTCGGCCAGTCCGGCATGCACCATCATGTTGGCGTAGCACAGCGGCTCGTCCAGCCAGCGCTGCGCCTGTTCGTTCGTCAGCCCCTTGTCCTTGCGGCGTTCCAGCAGAGCCGCCAGCAGGGCGGGCCGATTGGGCGAATTGCAGGGGTCTTCGATCCGGATATCCCCCGGATCCAGGCCGAGTTCAACGAAGCGGGCGGCGATGCGTCGGGGATCGCCCACCAGCGTGATGTGGGCGACGGCATCCCGGCTGGCCTGGCAAGCCGCTCGCAGGATGCGTTCGTCGTCGGCTTCGCACAGTACGATGCGGCGGGGCCGGGCCTGGGCGGCGGCGATCAGATGTTCGATGAGCTTCATGCCCTGTCTCCGTGGTATTCGTGTTTATGGAACTTTTTGTTTTGTTTTTTGAGATATATGGCAAAATCTAGCGGTAAACGCCGAGACAGTCAATGATCGGTTCCATTTACTGGTATAGAATTTTGTGAAAATTGCCCCGATTACGAGAGCTTCTTTATGTCCGAGATCCAAACCGACGTCGCTGAAGGCGCGCGCCTGAGCGGCGATACGCCCACCATGCGCCTGTTTGCGTTGCTGGAAGTCATGGCGGGCCAGGACCGGCGCTACACATTGCAGGACCTGGTGGAGCTGACCGGCCTGCCCAAGCCCACTGTGCACCGCATGCTGCAGCAACTGGAAGGCAGCGGGCTGCTGCTGCGCGAAAGCGATGGCCGGCATTACGGGATCGGTTCGCGCCTGCGCCGCCTGGCGGAAAACCTGCTGTTGCACGATGCCAAGCACGGCGCGCGCCATGCCGTGCTGCGCCATCTGGTGGACGAGCTGGGCGAGACCTGCAATCTGACGGCCCTGTCGGGCACGGACGTGTTGTACCTGGACCGCGTGGAAACCGCCGCGCCGTTGCGCTTCTACCTGTATCCGGGTTCGCGCGTGCCGGTGCACTGCTCGGCCAGCGGCAAGGTGCTGCTGGCGCAGCTCAGCGCCGCCCAGCGCAAGCGCCTGCTGTCGCACACGCCCATGGAGCGCTACACGCCCAACACGCTGACTTCGGTCGAGGACTACGAAAAGGACATCGCCCAGGTCAAGCTCAACGGCTATGCCTTCGACAACGAAGAGTTCCTGTCGGGCCTGTTCTGCGTGGCGGTGCTGGTGCCGCGCAAGGACGGCAAGTCCAACATGGCCGTGGCCACCCAGGCGCCCATCATGCGCATGACGCCGGAAAAGGCCTTGCAGTGCCTGCCCGCCCTGCAGCGAGCCGCCGCCGCCCTGGCGCGCATCGAAGAAGACTTCTGATCTCGCGCGGCCTTTGCCGGGGGCATGGGGCCGCCCGGCCCCGGTCCGTACCGCCTAGCGGAGCAGGCGGCGGGGCGCCAGGCTGGCGATGAAATCATCCAGGAATTGCTGGTCCAGCCCTTTCTCCATGTGGGCGATCAGGGTGTGCCGGTACAGCGCGCCCAGGTCCAGCCCCAATCCTATGCCCGTGATTTCGACGCCCTGGCGCTCGTAGGCGCGCATCACCTGCAGCAGATGCTGGTCCAGGTAGTCCGGGCCGTTGGCCAGCACCGTGGCGCTGTCCATGGGGCTGGCGTCCGAGATGACATACACCAGGCGGCGCCGCGCCGTCAGCGCCAGGCTGCGCTGGCAGGCCCAGGCCAGCGCCTCCCCGTCCACGCCTTCGCGGTACAGGTCCTGCTTGAGCAGTGCGGCGATGGCCGGACGCGATTGCCGCCAGGTGGATGCTGCGCTTTTGAAAATGCGATGGCTGATCTCGTTCATCCGGCCGGGCTGGGCGGGCTTGCCGCGCGCCAGCCAGCGGCGGTAGGGCCGTCCGCCGTTCCAGGCCTCCGTGGAGAAGCCCAGCACTTCGGTCTGTGCGCCGCTGCGCTCCAGGGCGCGGGCCAGCACGTCCACCATGACGGCCAGAGTCTGCGCCTGGTCCTTCATGGAGCCTGAGCAGTCCAGCAGGAAGGTGACCGCGCACTGATTGCGCAAGGGCTCGTCCACCTGCTTGAACAGGCGGCGCTCCTGGGGGAGCTGATCAACTGGGCCAGCCGCCGGCCATCCACCAGCCCCTCGGTCTGGCCGTACTGCCATTGATCGCGCAGGGGCTGGCGCAGCACTTTGCGCATGCGCGCCACCAGCCGCGGCAGCGGAATGGCATAGGCGGCGATGGCCTGGTCCAGTTGCTCGCGCAACTGGCGCAGCAGGGGCGCCCGTACCAGGCAGGCCATGCGCTCTTCCTTCGTCGCTGCGGTCGAACACGCGATAGCCGCCCTGGGCCGCTTCCCGCGCGGCGCGGTCCTGGTCGTGGCGCACGCCTCCGTAGCTGGGTTCGTCGCTGTCGGGCAGCAGCAGGGCGAAGGCTTGCAGTTCGGGCGCATCCCCGCCTTCCTGGCGCGGCCTGGACGGGCGCAGCCCCTGCACGGTCAGGCCTATGCGTCCGGCCAGCTCCAGGGCGGCCAGCCCGTAGCGGTCCTGGTCGGGGGCGCTGCGCTTCAGGGTCTGCAACAGCCCTCCCATCATGGGGGCGATGCCCGCGCGCGTGGATTCGATCAGGTCTTCGGTTTCTTCCAGGACGGGCCAGCCGTTGAGCCGGCTCCACACCATCTGCGCCACCGTGTAGACCAGCAGCCCCAGTTCGCTGCGGGTGTGGCCGTGGTGGTGGTAGCCGGCCGACCAGCGTTCGAAGCGCGCCCGCAGGTTCCTGCGCACGCCCGGCCAGTGTCGTGCGGCCAGGGTCTCGGTGCGCAGCAGTTCCAGCCAGTCGAAGAACAGGCGGGACACGGGCTCGTCGGGCAGGCGCGCGGCATGCAGGGCGCGGTCGGTATGCAGCAGGCGCAGGGCCAGGCTGTCCGCGACGCCGCGCAGGCTGTGCGCATCGTCCTGCGGATCGGGGCGCAGGTGGGGCGCCAGGCTGGCCAGGCGCAGCTCGCCTCGGTAAAGCGCCTGCTGGCGGTGGTGGACCAGCGGGTCGTCCGTCAGCGCGCGGGCCACGGCCGCGCCCAGCTCGTGGGCGCGGTGCAGGCGGCGCAGGAGTGTGGGATCCCTCATCCGGCGTGCTCCCCGGCCAGGGGTTCCAGGGCCAGCTCCCGGCCAAAACAGCGTTGATAGTATTCCGCGATCAGCGCGTGTTCGGACAGGTCGCACTTGTTCAGGAAGCTCAGCCGGAAGGCCAGTTCCAGGTCGTGGAAGATTTCTTCGTTCTGCGCCCAGGTGATGACGGTGCGCGGGGACATCAGCGCCGACAGGTCGCCGCAGGCGAAGCCATGGCGCGTCATGGCCGCCAGCGCCACCATGGCTTGCACCTGTTCGCGCCCGGCCGGCGTGTCCTTGCCCGGCACGCGCGCCAGCACGATGTCCGTTTCCTGGTCCGGATGCAGGTAGTCCAGCCGCGCCACGATGTTCCAGCGGTCGAGCTGGGCGTGGTTGAGCAGCTGCGTGCCGTGATACAGGCCGCTGGTGTCGCCCAGGCCCAGCGTGTTGGCCGTGGCGAAGATGCGGAATTGCGGATGGGGGCGGATGACGCGGTTCTGGTCCATCAGGGTCAGGCCGCCGTCCTGTTCCAGCAGTTGCTGCACCACGAACAGGATGTCGGGGCGCCCGGCGTCGTACTCGTCCAGGATCAGCGCCATGGGGCGCTGCATGGCCCAGGGAATCAGGCCTTCCTGAAAGCCCGTGACCTGCAGGCCGTCCTGGATCTGGATGGTGTCCTTGCCCACCAGGTCCAGGCGGCTCAGGTGCCCGTCCAGGTTCACGCGCAGGCAGGGCCAGTTCAGGCGGGCGGCGACCTGTTCGATATGAGTGGATTTGCCAGTGCCGTGGCGGCCCTGCACCAGGACGCGGCGGTTGTGCGTGAAGCCGGCAAGAATCGCCCGGGTGACTTCCGGATTGAATCGATAGGCCTCATCGCGCGCGGGCACCTGGGCGGCGCCGGGCTGCAGGGCCAGGGCCTGGCCGTCCAGGGGCAGGCCGAAGGTGTCGCGGATGCCGACCATGTGGTCGGGCAAAGTGGTGATGGTCATGGAACCCCCATTTCGTGCGGGCCGGCGGGCGGCGCGGCGTGAATGTTCGTACGTCGATATGCAAAAATAAAACAAAAATCGGTACGTTGAATATCGATAATTGAGATTCTATGTTGACACTGTGCATTTGTCTCGATAAAGTTCATAAAAAATCTCGAAAAACAAGATTTTTCACTTTATGACCGGGCCGCCCCTGGCCCGTCGCGCAATGGAGACTGAAACATGAGCCAGGCCAATACGGACAATCGCAGCGTAGTCAGCGGACCAACCAAGATGACGCCTTCCGAGGCATTTGTGGAAACCATGGTGTCCTACGGGGTCACCGATATGTTCGGCATCATGGGCTCGGCCTTCATGGATGCCATGGACATTTTTGCTCCCGCCGGCATCCGCCTGATCCCGGTGGTGCACGAGCAGGGCGCCGCCCACATGGCCGACGGCTACGCCCGCGTGTCCGGCCGCCACGGCATGGTGATCGGCCAGAACGGCCCCGGCATCAGCAACTGCGTGACGGGCATCGCCGCCGCCTACTGGGCGCACAGCCCCGTGGTCATCGTCACCCCTGAAACCGGCACCAACACCCAGGGCCTGGGCGGCTTCCAGGAATGCAACCAGCTGCCCATGTTCCAGGAGTTCACCAAGTACCAGGGTCACGTGACCAATCCCAATCGCATGGCTGAGTTCACGGCGCGCTGCTTTGACCGCGCCGTCAGCGAAATGGGTCCCACCCAGCTGAACATTCCCCGCGACTACTTCTACGGCGAAATCACCTGCGAAATCCCCAAGCCCGCCCGCGTGGACCGCGGCCCGGCGGCGCGCGCAGCCTGGACGAGGCGGCTGATCTGCTGGCCCAGGCCAAGTTCCCCGTCATCATCTCTGGCGGCGGCGTGGTCATGGCCGACGCCGTGGAAGAGTGCAAGGCCCTGGCCGAGCGCCTGGGCGCGCCGGTGGTCAACAGCTACCAGCACAACGATTCCTTCCCCGCCAGCCACCCCCTGTGGTGCGGCCCGCTGGGCTACCAGGGCTCCAAGGCCGGCATGAAGCTGATTTCCCAGGCCGACGTGGTGCTGGCGCTGGGCACCCGCCTGGGACCGTTCGGCACGCTGCCCCAGCATGGCATGGACTACTGGCCCAAGAACGCCAAGATCATCCAGGTGGACGCCGACCAGAAGATGCTGGGCCTGGTCAAGAAGATCGCCGTGGGCATCTGCGGCGACGCCAAGGCGGTGGCCCAGGAACTGGCCAAGCGCCTGGACGGCCGCGATCTGGCCTGCGACGCCACCAAGGCCGAACGCGCCGACAAGATCGCCGCGGAGAAGGCCGCCTGGGAGAAGGAGCTGGACGAGTGGACCCACGAGACCGATCCCTACAGCCTGGACATGATTGCTGAAAACGCCAAGGAGAAGCCCTTCAGCGGCGGCGAATACCTGCATCCGCGCCAGGTGCTGCGCGAGCTGGAAAAAGCCATGCCCAAGGATGTGATGGTGTCCACGGACATCGGCAACATCAACTCGGTGGCGCACAGCTACCTGCGCTTCGAGCGTCCGCGCAGCTTCTTCGCGCCCATGAGCTTCGGCAACTGCGGCTACGCGCTGCCCACCATCATCGGCGCCAAGACGGCCGCGCCCGAGCGTCCCGCCATTGCCTACGCCGGCGACGGCGCCTGGGCCATGAGCATGATGGAGATCCTGACGGCCGTGCGCCATGACATCCCCGTGACGGCCGTGGTCTTCCACAACCGCCAGTGGGGCGCCGAGAAGAAGAACCAGGTCGAGTTCCTACAACCGCCGCTTCGTGGCGGGCGAACTGGACAGCCCTTCTTTCGCCGGCATCGCCCGGTCCATGGGCGCCGAAGGCATCGTGGTGGACAAGCTGGAGGACGTGGGCCCGGCCCTGAAGCGCGCGATCGACATGCAGATGAACGAAGGCAAGACCTGCGTCATCGAGATCATGTGCACCCGCGAGCTGGGCGACCCGTTCCGTCGCGACGCGCTGGCCAAGCCCGTGCGCCTGCTGGAGAAGTACAAGGACTACATCTGATCGTGACCCTGGCCTGGCCGGCTCAGCCGGCCAGGCGCTTGATTCATCTGTAGGAGCAGGGCCATGAACGACCCATTGATCATTGCCGGCAAGTCGTACCAGTCGCGCCTGCTGGTAGGGACAGGCAAATACAAGGATTTCGAGCAGACCCGCGAGGCCATCGAGGTCAGCGGCGCGGAAATCGTCACGGTGGCCATCCGGCGCACCAATATCGGCCAGGATCCGGGCGAGCCCAGCCTGCTGGATTACGTGAGCCCCGAGCGCTACACCTACCTGCCCAACACGGCCGGCTGCTTCACCGCCGAAGATGCGGTGCGCACCCTGCGCCTGGCGCGCGAACTGCTGGACGGCCACCCGCTGGCCAAGCTGGAGATCTTCGGCGATGCGCAGAACCTGTACCCCAACATGCCCGAGACCCTGAAGGCGGCGCGCACGCTGGTGCAGGAGGGCTTCCAGGTCATGGTGTACTGTTCGGACGATCCCATCCAGGCGCGCATGCTGGAGGACATGGGCTGCGTGGCCATCATGCCGCTGGCTTCCATCATCGGCTCCGGGATGGGCATCCTCAATCCCTGGAACACGCGCCTGATCATAGACACCATTTCGGTTCCCGTCCTGCTGGACGCGGGCGTGGGCACGGCTTCGGACGCGGCCATCGCCATGGAGCTGGGCTGCGACGCGGTGCTGATGAATTCCGCCATTTCCTACGCCCAGGACCCGGTGCGCATGGCGCGCGCCATGCGGCGCGCGGTGCAGGCCGGGCGCGACGCCTACCTGGCCGGGCGCATGCCGCGCAAGGCCTACCAGGCCCAGGCGTCCTCTCCCATGACCGGCTTGATAACCCCGGCGACGACCTAGCTGTTTTCCCCTTGGCGGCGGAAACAGGATAGTGTGTCGGACTCACAAGAAAAACACATCCGTCCAGAGACGCTGTACATGGCAAGGAGGAGACATGAATTCACGATCCAGCGGCATCATGTGGCGCCAGCTGTTCCTGCGCGGCGCCGATTCGGGCCTGAGCCTGCAGGGCCAGATCCGGCAGATGATGGTTTCCCTGGTGCTGGACGGCCAGCTGCCCGAGGACCTGCCCATTCCGTCCAGCCGCGACATGGCCGCCATCCTGGGCGTGGCGCGCAACACGGTGGTGATCGCCTATCAGAACCTGGTGGACGAAGGCTATCTGGTCTCGCGCGAGCGCCGGGGCTATTTCGTCAATCCCATGATGCTGTCGGGTCATGTGCCCGTTCCCTTGCCGCCGGCCGCCGCCCCGCAGGGATTGGCGCCGGACTGGGAGAGGCGTTTTCGCTTCGCGCCCGCGCGCCAGCGCAACATCCGCAAGCGCGCCAACTGGCGCAGCTACCCCTATCCCTTCATCTACGGTCAGTTCGACGCCGACCTGTTTCCCATCTCCGCCTGGCGCGATTGCTGCCTGCGCACGCTGAGCGCGCTGGAAGTGGGCGAGTGGGCGCAGGACATGATCCTGCGCGACGATGATTCCCTGATCAAGCAGCTGCGCAGCCGCGTACTGCCGCGTCGGGGCGTGTGGGCGGGCGAGGACGAAGTGGTCATCACCGTGGGGGCGCAGCACGCCCTGTACCTGATCGCGGACCTGCTGCTGGGACCGGACACTCCGGTAGGCATCGAGGATCCCGGCTACCCCGATGCGCGCAATATCTTCGCCAGCCGCAGCAACAAGCTGGTGCTGCTGCCCGTGGACGAGGACGGCCTGATTCCGGGCGAGGCCCTGCGCGGCTGCGACTACGTGTATGTGACGCCCAGCTACCAGTGCCCGACCACCGTCAGCATGTCGCTGGAGCGGCGCCGGCAATTGCTGCAGATGGCCGATGAATTCGACTTCGTCATCATCGAGGACGACTACGAAAGCGAGTACCGCCTGGACGGCGAGCCCCTGCCGTCGCTCAAGAGCATGGACACCAGCGGGCGGGTGATCTACATCGGCAGCTTCTCCAAGCAGCTGGCCCCGGGCGTGCGCCTGGGCTATGTGGTGGGCTGCTCCGCCTTGATCGAGCACCTGCGCGCCGTGCGGCGCCTGAACATACGCCATCCCACCGCCTACCTGCAGCGGGTCTTCGCCCTG
The DNA here is from genome assembly GCF_965112015.1 of Alcaligenes sp. Marseille-Q7550. Lineage (NCBI taxonomy): Bacteria > Pseudomonadati > Pseudomonadota > Betaproteobacteria > Burkholderiales > Alcaligenaceae > Alcaligenes > Alcaligenes sp. Marseille-Q7550. The sequence continues at coordinate 1,158,464 of NZ_CBCOPU010000002.1, read as the reverse complement.
TTCATGTCGCTGGGGCACCTGGACGCGCTGCTGCGCCGGCGGGCCGGCGTGCAGCAGGAAAGGGCGGTCATCCTGATGAGCGCGCTGGATCGGTATTTACCCGGGCTGCGCTATACGCCCATACGCGGCGGGGCCTCCTGCTGGGTGGAAGGGCCGGCCTGGCTGGACGCGGCCGCGCTGGCGGCGCGAGCCGAGGAGCTGGGCGTGCTGATCGAGTTGGGAGAGGTGTTTTTCGCCGACGATCAAGCCAATAAACGGTTTTTCCGCCTGGGATTTGCCTCCATCCCCATGTCGCACATCGAACCCGGCATCGCCCGTCTGGCGCAGGCGCTGCGGGACATTGCGCCCATGGCGGACAGGCCTGCTTCCAGGCCCGTTCTGCTGGACCAATAGATAGCATCCAGCTGGTGCTATGGGGCTTTGCGTGAATTGCGTATCTTGCTCAAAACATCTCTTCAAACGCTAAAGGTTGAAGGATGAACAAGATGCACATGGAGGAAACAATGTCCCAACAAGAACAGCTTCTGCAACTGCTGAAGGATTTTGGAAAAGCCTGGAACGACCATGACCTGGATGCCTTGATGAGCATGGTCACCGAGGATTGCGAGTTCCACACCGTGGCCGGCCCCGGCGTGCTGGGCGCCAGCCACAAGGGCGCCCAGCAGGTGCGCGCCGCCTTCGAGCAGGCCTGGATCACCTTCCCCGATGCCGCCTGGCTGGACGGCGAGCATTTCGTGACGGGCGATCGCGGCGTGTCGGAAACCACGTTCCAGGGAACCGCGGCCGACGGCTCCCGCGTGCAGGCCCGCATGGTGGACGTATTCACCTTCCGCGACGGCAAGATCGCCGTCAAGAACGCCTTCCGCAAGCAACGCCCCGTATTGCCAGCCGGGAAATGAGCCATGGATCTTGCCGACAAAGAAGTGGCCCGGACCCTGAGCGCCGCCACGGCGCCCCGGGCGGCCTACGACCCCGCCTATGACCCCTTGCTGGATGCCACGCCCGGGCAGGGGCGCGACTACGCGCCCACGTACTGGATAGGAACGGCGGGCGAGCCGCCGGGCGATGACGGCCCGGTCACGAAGGACATGGATGCCGACGTGGTCATCATAGGCTCGGGCTTCACCGGGCTGACCACCGCCATCTTCCTGGCCCAGGAATACGGCATCAAGGCCACCGTACTGGAGGCCAACCGCACGGCCTGGGGCTGCAGCACGCGCAACGGCGGCCAGGCGCAATGCGCTTCCGGACGCCTGAAGCGCTCGCAGTGGATCGCCCGCTGGGGCCTGGACACGGCGCTCAAGATGCACCGCGAATGCGTCGAGGGCATGGAGAACTTCAAGGAGCTGATCAAGGACATAGACTGCGATCCGCAGCCGGGCGGCCACTTGTATGTGGCGCACCGGGCCAAGGTCATGCCTGTACTGGAAAAAGAAGCCGCGCTGCTGCGCGAGACCTTCGGCTACAACGCACGCATCTTCGATGCGCAGACGGTGCGCAATGAATGGGTGGACGATCACGAAGCCCAGGGCGCCATGCATGAGCCCGAGGGCATAGGCGTGCATGCCGCCAAGCTGGCCTTCGGCTACCTGAAGAAGGCCCGGGCGCTGGGCGTCAAGGTGCACCCGGCCAGCCCCGTGCAGGGCTGGGAAACCCGCAACGGCCAGCACTACCTGCGCACGCCCGGCGGCATCGTGCGGGCCCGCGCGGTCGGCGTGGCCACGGGCGGCTACACGGCCAACGCCCTGAACCCGGAATTCCGCAACCGCCTGTTCCCCATCCTGTCCAATTCCATGGTGACGCGGCCGCTGACCCAGGCCGAGATCGAGGCCTGCAATTTCCGCACGCACCAGGTGCTGACCGATACCCGCGTGCTGCGCAACTACTATCGGCTGCTGCCGGACAATCGCCTGCAGATCGGCAGCCGCAGCGCGATCACCGGCCGGGACGCGCCCCAGGCGCAATACCGCCGCAACCTGGAAGAGGCCATGGCGCGCAAGTTCCCCGCGCTCAAAGGCATCCAGATCGACTATTCCTGGTGGGGCTGGGTGGATGTCAGCCATGACATGATGCCGCGCATCGTCCAGCCCAACAAGGACGAGACCCTGTACTACGCCATGGGCTACGGCGGCAACGGGGTGATGTACTCGGCGCAGGCCGGCCGGCGCCTGGCCCAGCTGATCGCCGGCAAGGGCGGCGAGCTGGACCTGCCCATCTTCCAGTCCCGGCTGCCTTTCCCCAACGTGCGCGAGATGGTGACCTCGGAGGTGTTCGCCCCCTTCCGCCGTCTGGGCCATCGATTGCTGTACCGCTGGTATTACTTGAAGGATGAAGTCTTGTAAGCAGTCATTCCCTGTTGTTGCGCCTCATACCATCAATAAATAAACCTCCCAAGAGGAGGACGGAGACAAGTATGAAATTTGTGCGAAAAATGATCCTGCCCGCGCTGCTGGCCGTGGGCGCCGCGATGGCCGTTCCGGCCGCCCACGCCGCCGCGTTCAAGGTGGCCATCGGGGACGCCGCCGGCGGCACCCAGTACGAGCTGGGCAAGGCCTTTGCCGAAAGCCTCAAGGCCAAGACCAACGGCCAGGCCACGGCGGACCTGTTCCCCAACAGCCAGTTGGGCGATGAGCAGGATACGGTCAACAATGCCGCCATGGGCCTGCTGGATTTTTCCATCCTGGCCATCAACAACATCACGCCCTTCTCGCCGTCCGTGGCGGTGCTGACGCTGCCCTACGTGATCCAGAGCCCGGAAGACGCCCGCCAGCTCACGCAGGGCGAGGTGGGCAAGCAATTGACCGAGAACACCATACGCGATGCGCAGGTGCGCATCATAGGCTGGTCGTATTCGGGCTTTCGCGTGCTGACCAACTCCAAGCGCCCGGTGTCCACCCTGGACGACCTGAAGGGCCTGGTGATCCGCGTGCCCAAGAACGAGCTGATGATCGCCACCTACAAGGCCTGGGGCATCAATCCCAGCCCGCTGGCCTGGTCCGAGACCTTCACCGCCCTGCAGCAGCGCGTGGTCGATGGCCAGGACAATCCCTACATCACCGTCTCGGCCATGAAGTTCAACGAGGTGCAGAAGTACATCACCCCGATCCGCTACCTGTTCTCGCTGGAACCCCTGATCGTGAGCGAACAGGTCTTCCAGTCGCAAAGCCCCGAGATCCAGAAGGCCATACTGGAAGCCGGCCAGGAGGCGACCGAGCATAGCTTCAAGTACCTGCAGGATACGGAGGACCGCATCAAGAAGGAACTGGTGGCCGCGGGCATGGAGATCACCGAACCGGCCGATGGCGAGAAGGCCTGGATCGAGGCTGCGCAGACCAAGGTCTGGCCGCAGTTCTACGATGCGGTGGGCGGCAAGGAAAAGCTGGACGCCGTGCTGGCTTCGCTCAAGCGTTAAGACTGGAAAGGCTGGACGCCCCAGCCCGCGCCGGCGGGCGGGGCGCCCCGGATCCCCCTTCACTGAAGATCGTTGCAGGAGGTCGCCATGAGTCTTAAGCGCGTCTTGATTCACCTGGTCAACCACATTGAAGAATACGTCTGCGGCCTGTTGCTGGCTGTTTTCGTCACCTTGCTGTTCGTGCAGATTCTGGTGCGCCAGTTTTTTGCCTATTCCATTCCCTGGGGCGAGGAAGTCGCCACCTATATGTTCGTCTGGTTCGCCTATCTGGGCGCCGTGGTGGCGGCCAAGATGCAGGCGCACAATCGGGTCACGTTCCAGTTCATGTTCTTTCCGCCCATCGTGAAAAAGGTGTCCGAAGCCCTGGCCGACCTGATCTGGGTGGCGTTCAACCTGTATTTCGCCTGGCTGGCCTACGACTTCGTATTCAATCGCATGAACCTGTTCTGGAAGTCGCAGACCACGGGCATACCCATGAAGTATTTCTTCATGATCCTGCCGGTCGCCTTTGTGCTGATGTCGCTGCGCATCCTGTGGAACAACTACCTGACCCTGTTCAAGTCGGTGCAGATCGTCGATCCCGAGCAGGCCGAGATCGAGGCCATCAAGCGGGCTGCGGCGCAGCAACAGCCGGCGGCCGGCCTGCAAGGAGGGCAATGATGGAACAATCCGTCGTAGGCATCTTGTTCGGCAGCTTCATCGTCCTGCTTGATCGGCGCGCCCATCACCGTGTCGCTGGCCGGCGCGGCCATGGCGGCCTTCCTCATCCTGGGCAAGAACCCCATTTCCTTCGTGCAGATCGCCTTCACGTCCGTGGGCAGTTTCCCGTTGATGGCCCTGCCGGCCTTCGTGCTGGCCGGCGCCTTGATGGAAGCGGCGGGCATATCGAAACGGCTGGTGGACATTGCCGAGAGCCTGGCCGGGCCCATTACCGGCGGCCTGGGCGTGGCCACGGTGCTGGCCTGCCTGTTCTTCGGCGCCATCTCGGGTTCGGGCCCCGCCACCACGGCCGCCGTGGGCATGCTGATGATCCCGGCCATGACGCGCCGCAAGTACGACCTGCGCTATGCCTCGGCGGTGACGGCCTCGGCGGGCGGCCTGGGCATCATCATCCCGCCGTCCATTCCCATGGTGATCTTCGGCATCTCGGCCCTGGGCATGGCGCCGCCGCCGGATGCCGTCGCCAAGCACGGCGCCTTCGCATCGGTGTCCATCTCCAAGCTGTTCATCGCCGGGGTGATACCGGGCCTGGTCATGGCTTCTAGCCTGCTGGTCCTGAACTACGTCATTTCCCGCAAGCAGGGCTACAAGGGCCTGAGCGAAGGCTGGAGCCTGGGCGAGGTCGGGCAGGCGCTGCGCCGAGGCGTCTGGTCCATTCTGGCGCCCGTGTTCATTCTGGGCGGCATCTACGCCGGCATCTTCACGCCCACCGAATCGGCTGTGGTCGCCATCTTCTACACCTTGTTCGTGGGCCTGTTCATCCACCGGGAGCTGACCTTCAAGTCCCTGTTCAATTCGCTGCGCACGACCACCTGGATCACGGGCCGCGTGCTGCTGATCCTGTTCGCGGCCACGGTGTTCGGCCGCCTGCTGGTCGAGCAGCGGATTCCGGCCACGATCGCCGATTCGCTGCTGGGCTGGACGGACAATCTGTACCTGATCTGGGTCATCCTGATCGTGTTCCTGCTGTTCGTGGGCATGTTCATGGAGACGCTGGCCGCCATCATGATCCTGGTGCCCGTGCTGCTGCCGGTCACCTATATGCTGGGGGTTGATCCCACGCATGTGGGCATCGTGGTGATCTGCGCGCTGTCGGTGGGTTTCATCACGCCGCCGTTGGGGGAGAACCTGTTCGTGGCCTCGGGCATAGGCGGAGCCTCGGTCGAGTCCATCGTGGGCAAGGCGCTGCCGTTCATCTTCGCGCTGACCGTGGCCATTTTCATCATTGCCTTCGTGCCCGCCATCTCCCTGTGGCTGCCGACGAAAATGGGGTACTGACATCATGAGCACTGATTTTCGCAAGACCTGGCTGGCCGGCGCCGCGTTGTCGGCGGGCCTTGGGCTGGGCGGCGCGGCCTGGGGGCAGGAGGCGCACCAGGCCGCGCCACAGGCCGCCGCGCCGGCCGGCATCGAGCAGCGCGTGCAGGACCTGCTGGCCCGCGCCGTGGAGCACGTGCGCAAGAACGGTCCGGCCGCCGTCAATGACTTCAATCGCGACGCCCGCTTCACCGACAAGGACCTGTACGTATACGCCTTGAGCCGCGACGGGATGATGCTGGCCAGCGGCGGCTGGTCGGCCACGCTGATCGGGCAGTCGGTGCTGGAGGAAACCGACGCGCGCAACCGGCCTTTCTTCAAGGAGATGCTGGAACAGGCGCAGCGCCAGCCGGCCGGTTCCCTGGAGTACTACTGGTTCAATCCGGCCGAAGGCCAGCCCGAAGTGAAGCTGGCCTACTACCAGGACGTGGACGGCGTCGTGGTGGCTACGGGCTACTTCCCCGCGCGCGCCACCGAGAACCAGGCCAAGGAGCTGCTGGACCAGGCCGTCAGCAGTTATTTCCAGGATCCGGAGCAGGCGCTGCGGCGCTTTGCCAACCGCCAGGGCCAGTTCACGCGGCGCGATCTGTACGTCTTCGTGTTGGACATCCCCAGCCGCACGGTGGTGCTGAACGGCGCCAACCGCCGTTTCGACGGCAAGCCCATCGCGGACTTCAAGGACCTGCACGGCAAGGCCTTCCTGGAGGACATGCTGGCGAACGTGGATCGCAACGTCATCCATGCCATCGACTACGACTGGATGAATCCGCAGACGCGCCGCGTCGAGCGCAAGCGCGCTTTCTACCAGCGCGTGGGCGATGCGCTCATCGGGGTGGGCAGCTATTATCCGGAGTTCAAGCCGCCGGCGCCGTAGCGCGCCGGGATGTTCGCGGGGCTTGGCCCCGCGAATGTCTTACGGCAAAGGCATGGCGTCGTGGTCGGGCTGGCAGACGATGTCCACGGCGCGCCGGTAGTCGCTGGGCGTGATGCCCAGGTGCTGGCGGAAGAAACGCGTGAAGTGGGCCGGGGCCGAGAAACCGATGTCGTATGCGATGTCGCTGATGTTCTGCCTGCGGTCGCTCAAGCCCTTGATGGCGCTTTCGACGCGCAGGACATTGGCGTAGACGCCGGGCGTCAGGCGGGTGCTGCTCTTGAACAGCTCGAAAAAATGCGCGCGCGACAGGCCGCAGTCCGCCGCCAGGCGGTCCATGTCCAGTCCGCACATCAGGTTTGCCTGCATGGTGGTGATGGCGCGCCGTATGCGCGGGTCCGCGGGCTTGCCGCGCAGGCTGTAGAGCAGGGAATTGAAGTTGCGCAGTTCCGAGTTGTGCTCGACGGTGGCGATGAACACATCGAAGATGCGGCTCTCCAGCACGTCGGCCGGCATGTCGTCGCTGATCATCATCTCGGCGGCCAGCGCGTTGGTCAGCCTGCGGGCGGCCGGAGGCAGCAGGGCGCAGGAGCGCGGGAAGAACTGGGGATGGCTGCTGACGGTCAGGGCCTGCAGGATCTCGGCCAGCCAGGAAGGCTCCAGGTAGAAGGCCATCAGGATGCAGCGTCCCTGTCCGTGATCGGTGTGGGCATAGGCATGCGGCTCCCAGGCGTTGACCAGGACCACGCTGTCGTCCGTCAGAGGCTGCTTGCGTCCCTTGACGATGAAGGCGCTGTCCACGCCGCTGACCTTGATCAGCGCGTGGCAGTGGTGGTGGGCGTGCGTGACCAGCGGCTTGCTCATGTCGAGCAGCGAGACGCGGCCAAACTTTCCCTGGAATATTTTCAGTGCGGTCGACATGGGCGAACCTGTGGTGAGCGAGCCTTTCCTGCGTGTTGGTCTTTCTTGTCCCGGTGATTATCGATGGCTTTTGTTTAGGGTTGAATTAGTATTGTGCCTAAGCGGCGGCCCGGCGAAACAGGTTCGCCGGGCATGCTGCGGCCTCAGTTGAAGTTGCCTTTGGTTTCGGGCACCACCAGTGCGCCGACCAGGTACACCGCCGCCAGGCAGGCCGAGCAGATGGCCAGCACCTGGGGGATGTGGCCGGGGCTGGCGCTGACCAGCGACACGACTGTGGGCATGATGCCGCCCAGTGCGAATCCGATGTTCCAGGACAGGCCGGTGCCGCTGGCGCGCAGCACCGTGGGGAAGCGTTCGTTCAGGAAGATCAGCACCGGGGCGATGATGCCGCCGCCCAGCACCGAAATGCCGAAGGTCATCAGCGTGATCTGGCCAAGCTCCAGGCCGGGGGCGATGCGCGTGAACAGGCTGGGCAGGCCGACCAGGCACAGGGCGCCCAGGATCAGGAAGGTCTTCTTGCGGCCGATGCGGTCGCTCATCGCGCCGAAGAACAGGGCGCCGGAAATGGTGCCGATGGAGCTGATGATGAGCACTCCGGACGCGTCTTCATGGCTGACCTTGGCCACCATGTCCAGCAGCGTGGGCAGGTAGCCGGCCGTGATGTAGTAGGTGGCGCCGCCGCCGAAGGTGATCAGCAGGTTCAGCAGCATGGTGTTGCGGTACTCGCCCAGGAACAGCGTGCGCAGCGGCTTTTCAGGCTTGGCCGAAGGGCCTTTCTTCAGACGTTCGGCCTGCATCTGCTTGAAGGCGGGGGTTTCGTCGATCAGGCGGTACATGATCAGGCCGAAGAAGGTGCTGATCAGGCCGCAGAAGAACATGACGCGCCAGCCGAAGGCCTCGAATTCGGCGCCGGGATACAGCCGCGAAAGCACGAAGTAGGCGAAGGAGGCCATCATGGCGCCCATGCCGGCGCCGCCGCTGCCTATCAGTCCGGACATCAGGCCGCGGTGGCGCGGCGAGATCGATTCCGTGCCTATGGTGTGCGTGGAGGCCACGATGCCGCCCACGAAGATGCCCTGGATGATGCGCAGGATCAGGAACAGGACGGGCGCGACCAGGCCGATCTGGTGGATGGTGGGCAGCAGGCCGAAGGCCGCGGTGGACAGGCCCACGCCGACCATGGCGATCAGCAAAGCGCGCTTGCGGCCGTGCTTGTCGGCGTAGCTGCCGAAGATGGCCGAACCCATGGGGCGGACCAGCAGTGCCACGGCGAAGGAGGCGTAGACGGCCGCCAGCGACAGGGTGGGCTGGCTGGACGGAAAGAACAGGCGGCCGATGATGGGCGCCACGTACAGCAGAATGAACAGGTCGAACAGGTCCAGCGCCCAGCCGAAGGTGGAGGCCAGGCCGGCAAAGAAGGCCTTGCGGGGCGGCAGGGTGGCGGCGTGCTCGGGCAGACTGGGCGAATCCAGGGTCTGGTTGGCTTGCATGGAGTGTCTCCGGATATTGTTGTGGGCGCGGCGGCCGTTGCGGGCCGCCGCAGTCAGGTCGTGCTACCGGCCGGTGAAGACGGCCTTGCGCTTGGCGTGGAACGCTTCCACGCCTTCGCGGAAATCCTCCGAGCTGCGCAGCCGGCTGTAGCAATGGCCTTCGAGCTCGATGGCGGCGCTCAACGAGCTGTTCTCGCTGTCGTTGAGCAGTTTCTTCGCGGTGCGCTGCGCCAGCGGCGAGAACTCCAGCAGTTCGGCCACCAGCTTGTCGGTGGCGGCTTCCAGTTGTTCGTCGGGCACGCATTCCAGGGCGATGCCCCAGTCGCAGGCCTGGGGGCCGGGGATGCGGCGCGAACGCATCACGATGTCCTTGCTGCGGCCTATGCCCACCATGCTTTGCAGGCGAGCCGAGCCGCCCGACCCGGGGATCTGGCCCAGCTTCTGTTCCGGCAGGGCGTACTGGGTGGTGTCCGTCACGATGCGGAAATCGCAGGCCAGCGATATCTCGAAGCCCACGCCGAAGCAATAGCCCCGGTTGGCGGCGATGACGGGCTTGGAGCAGCGTTCGGGCGCGGCGATGGCCCAGGCCAGCTGGGAGACACGTCCGGGCGTGGCGTCCAGGAAACCGCGGATGTCGCCGCCGCTGGAAAAGTGTTCGCCCTGCGCGCGCAGCACGATGACGCGCACCTGGGGATGTTCGTCCAGGGCTTCGAACACCAGGCGCAACTGGTCGCGCTGGTGCATGGAGATGGTGTTGAAGGGAGGGCGCCCGAGGATGATGTCGGCGCGCTGCCGGGCTTCATCGATCTGGACCTGGAAGCCGTCCAGGTCGTCCAGCAGGGAGTGGGCGGGGTGGTGCAGGGAAGTCATTGGGCATCCTTCATGTCAGATAAAACGGGAGTCGGGGGGACGTCCGCGGGGTCGAGTTCGTATTCGCCCGCCAGCAGCTTGCGGCGCAGGATCTTGCCCACGGGCGATTTGGGGATTTCGGCCACGAACAGGTAGTCGCGGGGGCGCTTGAAATTGGCCAGGTCGGTCTGGCGGCAGTAGTCGTCCAGCGCCTGGGCCGAGAGCGCATGCGAGCGTTTCACGAAGGCCACCACGCGCTGGCCCCAGCGCTCGTCGCGCAGTCCGACCACGGCGACCTCGTCCACGCCGGGGTGCAGCGACAGCACCGATTCGATGTCCACCGGCGAGATGTTCTCGCCGCCGCTGATGATCATGTCGTCCACGCGGCCGCTGACGAACAGGTCGCCGTCCTGGTCCATGTAGCCGGTGTCGCCGGTGAAGTACCAGCCCTGGCGCAGGGATTTGGCGTCGGCGTCGGGGCGGTTCCAGTAGCCTTCGAAGGCTTCGTCGCTGTTCAGGTCGGCGATGATCTGGCCTTCCTGCATGGGGCCCAGGCAGGCGTTCGGATCGGTGCTGCCCAGTTCGATGATGCGCAGCCGCCCGTTGATGCCGGCGCGGCCGGACGAGCCGGCCTTGGCGCGTGCGTCCTGGCTGATGGAGAAGGTGTAGATCTCCGAACAGCCGTAGTGGTTGACGAACAGATCTGGCTGGAAGGCCTCGTCCAGGCGGCGCAGCAGGGATTCGGGCATGGGCGCGCCCGCAAAGCCCAGCTTGCGCACGCTGCCGGTCGCGGTCCGGGTGAAGGTGGGATGAGCGAGGATGTCGTGGTAAAGGGTGGGCACCAGGTACAGGTTGGTGACCTGCTCGCGTTCGATCAGGGCCAGGGCCTGGGCCACGTCGAACTTGGGCATGCAGACAAAGCAGCCGTCGATCAGGGCCATGGCCAGCAGCGAGCGCACCCCCATAGTGTGGTAGAGCGGCATCACGCCCAGCGTGCGTTCGCCATGGCCGTACAGGTTCTGGGCCACGTGGGCCACGGCGGCGGCGCGTTCGTGGCGATGACGGCGCGGCACGCCTTTGGGCTTGCCGGTGGTGCCGGAGGTGTACAGCATCAGGGAGAAGTCGTTTGCGCCGGCGCGCGGTCGGCCGTCGAAGGGCTCGGCGCGCAGCAGTTCCTCGAAGTCGTGGCTGGCCGGCAGGCCGGCGTCGATGGTGATGCGGGGAATGGCCTGGGCGCGTTCCGAGCCCGCCACGGCCTGGGCGCAGGACTGATCGAAGACCAGGGCGCGCGCCTGGGAGTCGGCCAGGCAATAGTCCAGCTCGTCGGGCTTGGAGCGCCAGTTCAGCGGGGTGACGATGATGCCCAGGAACTGGCAGGCCCAGTGCAGGGACGCCATTTCCCAGCGGTTCTGGCAGGCGATCGCCAGATGATCGCCATGTTTCAGGCCGATGCTCTCCAGGCCCCCGGCCAGCGCGCGTATGGCCTCGAACCATTGCGCGTAGCTCAGGCGCCGTTCGCCGGCCACGATGGCGCAGGCGTGGGGACTGCGTTCCACGCTTTGCAGGAAGGTGCTTCCGAGATCAAGCATTGCTGCTCTCCATGGTTTTTGTCGTTGTTTGCTGGCGCGCCACCTCCAGTACGGCCTGGACGATGGGCGTGTAACCCGTGCAGCGGCACAGGTGGCCCGAGAGCATGTCTCGGAGCTGTTCTTCGCTGGGCTGGGGCACTTCCCGCAGGAAGTGCACGCAGGACATCAGGATGCCGGCCGTGCAGAAGCCGCATTGCAGGGCGTGGTGCTTCTTGAAGGCGGCCTGCAGTTCGTGCAGGACCTCGCCGGCCAGGCCTTCTACGGTTTGGATCTGGGCGCCGTCCGCCTGGACGGCCAGGCACAGGCAGGCGCGGCTGGCCACGCCGTCGATCAGCACGGTGCAGGCGCCGCATACGCCGTGTTCGCAGCCCACATGGGTGCCGGTCGCGCCCAGGTCGTGGCGCAGGAAATCGGACAGCAGGCGGCGGCTTTCCACCAGCGCGGAGCGCGCCGATCCATTCAGTTGCAGCGACACGCGCTGCGCTTGCCGGGAGGCGGTCATGATGGCTTCCTTTGTGAGTCCAGCGCCTGGCCTGCCCGTTGGATGGCGTTCCAGGCCATGTGCCGCACGAGGTGGCGCCGGTACACGGCGCTGGCGTGCTGGTCGTCCTGGGCCTGCAGGGACCAGGCCAGGTCGTTGATGCGTTCGCGCAGGGCGGGCTCGTCCAGGCGGGGCCAGTCCGCCACGACGGGACGGTCGGCCACGCCGCCTATGCCCAGGCGCAGGCCCGCGTCGTGCAGGTCCACGGCGCAGGCCACGATGGCGAAATCGCCGCGGCGCAGGGAGAATTCGTCAAAGACGTAGGCATGGCCCGGCCTGGCCAGGGGAAAGCGCTCCTCGGTCACCAGTTCGTCGGGACGGCGGGCGGTGGTCAGCATGCCTTGCTGGAAGTCCGCCGCCGCCAGTACGCGCCGTCCCTTGGCGGACTGGAGCACGACCTCTCCGCCCAGCGCGGCCAGGCACAGCGGCAGCTCCGCGCTGGGGTCGGCATGCGCGATGGAACCAGCTACAGTGCCCCGGTTGCGGATCTGGAAATGGGAGATGAAAGGCAGGGCCTGGGCCAGCAGGGGCGCGTCCTGCGCCAGCGTCGGCCAGGCGTGCAGTTGCGCCTGGGTGACGGCGGCGCCTATGCGCAGTTGATTCTTTTCCACTTGCAGGAAGCGCAGTTCCTCGCAGCGCGAGATGTCCAGCACGAGGGCGGGCTGGGACAGGCGCATGTTCAGCACGGTGACCAGGGACTGGCCTCCGGCCAGGATGCGGGCGTCCTCGCCGGCGCGCGCCAGGGCCTGGCAGGCTTGTTCAACGGATTGGATGCGTTGATAGTCGAAGGCGGCGGGTTTCATCGGGCAGCTCCCAGCAGCTTGAGCAGGCGGCGCCACAGGGACGGCCTGGACAGGGGGCGCCGCCTGCCTGGCGGCCCAGTTGTTCAAACAATTGGCCGAGCACGATCCTGGCCGCGCCCTCCAGCATGCGTCCGCCTACCGAGGCCACCTTGCCGCTGACTTCGGCTTCGTAGCGGTATTCCATCAGGGTGCCGCCTTCCACGGCAGTCAGCGTGATGTCGCCCTGGCCCTTGGCGCCGCCCAGCGAGGAGACGCCTGCGCCTGACAGGCGCAGGCTGTGCGGACGCCGGATGTCGGACAGGGCGATGGTGGCTTCGTAGCGGGCCTTGATCATGCCGATGCGCAGGGTGACCTCGGCCTTGTACGTGTCGGGCCCGGTGCGGTGCAGCTCGTCGCAGCCCGGGATCACCTTGGCCAGGGCCTGCGGGTCCATGAGGACGTCGAAGACGGCGTCGGGCGGGGCGGGAATGCGGGTGCTGCCGTTGGCGCTCAGGGCATGGCCGGCGCCGCGCCTGGCGGCCTGGGCGGGTGCGGCGGCCTGCTCCCCCGACGATGGCGCGGGGTCGTCCATGCCCAGCAGGTCCAGGACCCGGTTGGGGCTGAGCGGCAGGCGGATGTCGACGATGTCGCGCTCGGTCGACAGGGCGTCCGCCAGGGCGTTGGCGATGCAGACCGGCGTACTCATGTTGTTGCCTTCGCCCAGGCCCTTGGCGCCCAGCGGCGTGAAGGGGCTGGGCGTTTGCAGATGCACGATGACCGGGTCGGGAACTTCGTAGCTGGTAGGGATCAGGTAGTCGGCCAGGGTGCCGGACTGGAAGCTGCCGTCTTCGCCGTAGCGGAATTCTTCCATCAGCGCCGCGCCCAGGCCCTGCGCGAAGGCGCCGCGTATCTGGCCGTCGGCCAGGGCGCTGTTCAGCAGCGTTCCGGCATCGTGGGCGGTTATATAGCGGTCGATGCGCACCCGGCCGGTATGGCGATCCACTTCCAGCGCGCAGATGTCGAAGGCGAAGCCGTAGGCGGCGGAGGTATTGACGCGGTCTTCGGTATCGGGCGCGCCCAGGGAGGGCGGCGTCCAGAACTCGGTGACGCGCATGTCGGGAGTTTCGCCGGCCGGCAGCTCGCCCGGGGACCAGTGCGCCGTGCTGGCCACCCGTCCGAAGGGCAGCGCGCGTTCGCTTTGACCGGCGGGATGGATGCGTCCGTCGGCAAAGACCAGTTCTTCGCGGGAGCAGCCGAACTGGTGGGCGGCAATGCGTTCGACCTTGGCCCGCAGTTTGCGGGCCGCCAGGAATACGGTGCCGGCCACGGCGCCGGCAAAGCGGCTGGAGTAATTGCCGGCGGCCACCGACCAGGCATCCTTCTGCGTGTCGAAATCCACGTTGACGCGGATGTCCTGGGGGCGCAGGCCGAACACGTCGGCCAGCATCCGGGCGCAGCCGGTCATGTGGCCCTGGCCGGCCGGCGCCGAGGCGATGTTGACGGTAATACTGCCAAGCAGGTCGATGCTGACGGTGGCGGCGGCGACGGCGCCGTTCTTCGGGCCCGCCTTGGCGCGCTGCTCGGGCGTCAGGGCCGTGGTGATGTAGCCCATATTGGACACGGAGGGCTCGACGATGGCGGCGTAGCCGATGCCGTACAGGCGGCCCTGCGCGCGCGCCTGCTCGCGCCGTTCCAGCAATTGTTCCAGCCCGCCCTGCAGGCAGGCCTGCTCCAGCGCCCGGGGGTAGTCGCCCGAGTCCAGCAGGGCGCCGGCGGCGGCGCTGTAGGGAAACTGTCCGGGCTGGATGAAGTTGCGGCGGTAGAGTTCCAAAGGATCCATGCCCAGATGCAGGGCGATGCGCTGCATCATGCGCTCCAGTGCAAAGTAGACCTGCGGTCCGCCGAATCCGCGCACCAGCCCCGTGGGCGTCTTGTTGGTCAGCACGACGCGGTTGCGCACCCGCAGATGCCGGATCTGGTAGGGGCCGGTCAGGCAGCCGTGCATGCGGTAGAAGGTGGCCGGTTCGGGCGCGCGCAGATAGGCGCCCACGTCGTCCATCTGGTCCAGGTCCAGGGCGGCGATGCGGCCGTCCGAGCCGAAGGCGGCCTTGATCGTGGTCTTGCGCGCCGTGGCCGAGGTGGCGGCGGCCAGGTGCTCCAGCCTGTCCTCGACCCATTTGACGGGCGCGCCCCCCGCCTTGCGCGAGGCCAGGCACATGAGCACGGCCGAGGTGAAGACGCTTTGCTTGACGCCGAAGCTGCCGCCCGAGTCGCGGGGGTAGCGATGGCGCAGCCGGTTGCCGCTGACCTTCAGGGCCATGGCCATGACGGCGTGCATGGAGAAAGGCCCCATGAAATTGGATGTGATCTCGTAACCCTCGTCGCCGGGCAGGTGCTCGGCGATCACCACCCCGCATTCAATCGGAGTGCACGAGTTGCGCGGGTAGTGGATGGTCAGTTCCAGGCGGTGTTCCGCCTGCTCGAAGGCGGAGTCCGGGTCTCCGTAGCAAAAGCGGCGGTCGTGCGGCACGTTGCCGCCCAGGGCCTCGTGCAGCACGGGGGCCTCGGGCGCGATGGCGGCGTCGATGCCGGCGACGGCGGGCAGGGTCTCGTAGTCGACCTGGATCAGTTCCAGGGCGTCTTCGGCCAAGTAGCGGTTTTCGGCCACCACCACGGCGATAGGCTCGCCGACGTAACGCACCTTGTCCATCGCCAGGGCCCACAGCTCCGTACCCTGCTTGATGCCGGAGATGAAGGGCTTGGACCAGGCTTTGACGTCGTCCGCCGTCAGGACGGCGCGCACGCCGGGCAGTTGTTCGGCGCGGCTCGTGTCGACGTGCAACAGCCGGGCGTGGGCGTGCGCCGAGCGATAGACGGCGGCGTGCAGGGTGCCGGGCTTGACGGCCAGGTCGTCGGCGTAGCTGCCGCGGCCGGTCAGCAGGGCGTCGTCTTCCAGGCGCTCCAGCGGCTGACCGATAAAGGGTCGGGCCGCAGCGCCAGCCAAGGGTTCAGGGGCTGACATAGCTGTCTCCACGGTACTGTCCGGGAAACGCCGGCACGGATGCGCAATGCCCGTTGCGCGTGCAGGGGCAGGCTCTGGGGCGGCGCGCCGTACCAGTCCTGGGCATGTGTTTCCGAACAGGTTTTGGACAGGATGGGCCTGAGCCCATCCCGGTGTTTTCTGTAATGCTTGCCTGTTGCGGCGCTGTGTCGCGCCGTCGGAAAAAGTATAGGAAGGCCCGGCGGGCCGAAACTTACCCAGGAGTGTGGAGAATTACCTTATCGTCTGATTTTCTGTGCCGAGCGCGCAGGACGGCACCGCCCGGCGTGCAGGCGCAACACGGGGACGGGGTATGGCTAGCTCTGGCGGCGCAGGTAGTCCAGCACGGCGGGAGCGTCCCCCTGGAAGATCACGCGGCCGGCTTTTTGCTGGCGCTGGTAGGCGTACATGGGGTCGTAGTATTGGATCAGCAGGCCGCTGATCCAGTCGCGGTGTCCGTCAACCATGCCGCTGCGCCTTTGCTCGGCCAGGGCGGCGTCCATGATGGCGGCCAGCTGCTCGTGGCGCTGGCGGCCCAGGCGCTTGACGATGCGGTCCAGGCTCTGGCGCAGACGCTGGGCGAACAGCTCGAACCCGGCATCCTCGCCGTGGGCGGCCGTGAATTCGGCCCGCAGATCCACCACATAGTCGCGCAGGATGCGCTCGATGCGGTTCTCCAGGCTGTCTTCCAGCCAGACGATGGGCCATTCCTGCATGCCCCGGTACAGCTCCAGGGGCAGGCTGCAGCTGCCGATGAGCTGGCTTTCGTCTTCCAGCACGAAGTGCCGGTGGCCGCGGGCGGATTTCTTCAGCATGTCGATAGACAGCCGGTTTTCGAAGTCGATCTGGGCCGGCTGCGGCGCGGCATGCTTGCCGAAGCTCGATCCGCGGTGATGGGCGTGGCCTTCCAGGTCCAGGCTGTGGTCCAGCTGCTTGAGCACGTCCGTCTTGCCGGTGCCCGTCATGCCGCCCAGCACGGTGAAGCGGGCGGCGGCGATGGTTTGATCGATATTGTCCAGCAGGAAGCCGCGCATGGCCTTGTAGCCGCCGATGACGCGCGGGTAGGCCACGCCGGTCTCGGCCAGCAGCCAGGCCTGCGTGATCTGGGACCGCAGGCCGCCGCGAAAGCAGTACAGGTAGCCGTCCGGGTGCGCCTGGACGAATTGCGCCCAGGCCTGGAGGCGCCGGCGCTTGATATCGCCGCTGACCAGCCGGTGGCCCAGCTCCATGGCGGCGTTCTGGCCGTGCTCCTGGTAGCAGATGCCGACCTGACGGCGTTCCTCGTCGTTCATCAGGGGCAAATTGACGGCGTTGGGAAAGGCGCCCTTGCTGAATTCGACCGGTGCGCGGGCGTCCATCAGGGGAACGTCGTTCAGGAACAGCTCGCGGTAATTCTGGGTGTTCTGGCGCATCAACGGACTTCGACGGCGTGGGCCTGTTGCCGAACCAGTTCGCCGATGGGCTCCAGCGCCAGGCCCAGTTCGGCCGCCGCGGCCAGGAACTCGGCCTCGCCGGACGGCTCCACGGCCACCAGCAGCCCGCCGCTGGTCTGCGGATCGCACAGCAGGTCGACCTGATCCTGGCTGATGGCGGCGATGCGGTGGCCGTAGCTGTCGAAGTTGCGGCCGGTGCCGCCGGGCACGCAGCCCTCGGCCAGGTAATGTTCTATGCCGGGCAGGCGCGGGACGCGGTCCACGTCCAGGAGCGCGGTCAGGCCGCTGCCGTCGGCCATCTCGACCAAGTGGCCCAGCAGGCCGAAGCCGGTCACGTCCGTCATGGCCTTGACGCCGGCCAGGCGGCCGAAGCGGCTGCCGGGCTTGTTCAGGGTGCACATCCAGTCGCGCGCCAGGTTGACGTCTTGCGGACGCAGCTTGGCCTTCTTCTCCGCGGTGGTCAGGATGCCGATGCCCAGCGGCTTGGTCAAGTACAGCCGGCAGCCTTCGGTGGCGGTGTCGTTGCGCTTCATGCGGGCCTTGTCCACCACGCCGGTCACGGCCAGGCCGAAGATGGGTTCGGGAGCGTCGATGGAATGGCCGCCCGCCAGCGCGATGCCGGCGGCGTCGCAGGCAGCCCGGCCGCCGCGCACCACTTCGCGGGCCACCTCCGGCGGCAGCACATTGACCGGCCAGCCCAGGATGGCGATGGCCATCACGGGGTCGCCGCCCATGGCGTAGATGTCGCTGATGGCGTTGGTCGCGGCGATGCGGCCGAAGTCGAAGGGATCGTCCACGATGGGCATGAAGAAGTCCGTGGTCGAGACCACGCCGCGCTCCTCGTCCAGCCCGTACACGGCCGCGTCATCGCGCGAGGCGTTGCCCACCCACAGGCGCGGATCCAGGTTCTGGGCGCCGCTGCCCGCCAGGATCACGTCCAGCACCTTGGGCGAAATCTTGCAGCCGCAGCCGGCTCCATGACTGTATTGGGTCAGGCGAATGGGAGTATCCATGAGGTGTGCACGCAATGAGTGGGGTGAAGTTGAAATGATACTAAATTGTGTGAGGACGTATTGACTGTTTGATAGCAGAGTGAGTCTTTGTGAAGACGCCGTTCAAGACGTGTGCGAGCCAGGCTGGGCTGACTGTTTGCCGGTGCTGCGCACCGGTTCCCTTGTCGGGGGATTGCTCCGGGCGCGTCCTAAACTCGCGGGGTGTCTCGTCCAGTGGACGAGACACAAGCGTCCCGCTCGAACAGGTGAATAAGGGCCTGCTGGGCAATCCCCCGCCTGCGGCAAACCGCCTGACCCGCCCTACCTGGCTCGCACACGTCTTGAACGGCTCACAATGATCACTGCATCAACCATCTGGTAATGGCGGCACAGCCATGAAGACTTGATTAACAGGTACTGGCCTTGCGGGCTAGGGCCGATTCTATTGATGGCTTTGGGGCGGATTGTGCGAAACGTATTGCCTGTTTGATAGCGAAGGGAGTCTTTGCGAGGCAGTCGTTCAAGAGGGATACAAAGACATGTGGTCAGGGAAATATCAGCGGCTGTGTGATCTGCGCCAGCTTGTCCTGGTCTACCCACTGAGCGAATTGATCGCCCAGGCGCTGGCTTTGGGTGACGGCGTTTTGCCAATGTCGGCGCCTTGCCGGGTCGGGCAGGCGCTTGTAGTCGGAACGATCCGGTATTTTCCGTTCCTCGAGCCGGTCCAGGAAACGGGGGGTTGGGCAGATCATGATGAGATCGTCCAGCATGTGGGGGCGGCGGGCTTTCTGCCAACGAGGCAGGTATTTGTCGAACCAGTTGGCGCTGATGGTCTGGCCAAAGTGTGGGAACAAGGTGAAGCCGGGGCCCGTCAAGCCCAAGGTGCAGAAGTTGTAGTCGACCAGGCCGCCGTCCCGATACATTCCAGACGGCCAGTTGGATGCGGCGCTGACTGCCTGGATGGGCAGCGGAATAGCTGTCGTTGCCGTCAGGGTGTCAAAGAGGTTGCCTTGCTCGAGCGCTGCATAACTGGCCTGTTCTTTGTGCATTTCGTGGACAGGCAAGGGCGCCCGCGGGTCGTGAACGATGACGCGCTCAAAGAACAGTCGGGGAATGGAAGAGTGCAAATAGTTGCCTAGCAGGCACGCGCCCAAGGCAAGGCTCAGTTGTCTGTGATTGTCGGAGCAGGTCCAGCCTTTGCAGCGTGCAATGCTGATAGCGAGGCGATAGCGTGGGTTGTCGATGATGGCGGATTGCTCGGCTACGCTTCCGATCAGCGAGCGCAACATGTCGTGCGTGGCGCGCGTGATGTCCGAAGCACATGCTCGTACGGGCAGCGAGCATTCCACATAAAGCTGCGCAAAGTGTTCGAAGGCGGCGCGAGACTCAGGCTGGGCAGCGCGCGCAATTCGCAAGGCGGCGATGGAGCTGCCGAAAAGCCAGAGCGGTTGCCGGCTTGTCGTCAGCCAATCGCCAAACAGGTACTGATCCAGGCCCGTCAGCGCCAGCGCTTTTGGTCCACCGGCGCTGCCGATCAATTTGCCGATGTCTTTTGCCTGCAAGCCATTGCTTTGAATATGCCGGTAGGCGCGTGCGCCTGCATAGATGGCGAGATCAGCTGCGGTAGACATCGAAAGTTGGCTCCTGACCTTCGGTTTTCTGAACATTGAGGCAAAGAGCCCCAGTCTACCTTTGTTTTTTAAATTACGTAATTTGACGCGTTTTGCTGAAAGTTGTTGGTTGGTTTTTTGCAGAACGCGCAGATTGGTTCTGTAGTTTGGATATGGCAACCCAATGTGCAACAGAAAAGTGAGCTCGGTCTTGTTCAGCAGTCTGCAAACAGACACATCATCATGGAAACAAATTCCTCTACTTGACACATCGTGTCTTTAAAAGAAGAATGTGTCTTGAACAATTCAAAATTCAAAAGTTCAGGAGACATCACATGAAGAAGACTGTGCGGATGCTGGCGGCCGGGTGGGCGGTCGCCATGGCCATGGGGACGGCGCAGGCCGCGGAATTCCCGAGCCAGCCCTTGAGGCTGATCGTGCCCTTCGGGGCCGGCGGCATCACGGACCTCATCGCGCGCCAGCTCGCCCAGCAGATGGGGCAGCAGCTCGGGCAGACGGTGATCGTGGAAAACAAGGCGGGCGCGGGCGGCATGATCGCCGCCCAGGCGGCGCAGAGCGCCAGGCCGGACGGGTACACCATATTCATGGGCACGGTGGGCACGCAGGTGGTCAATCCCCTGATCATGTCCAGGGTCAGCTACGATCCGCAGGCCTTTTCGCCCATAGGCATGGTGACGGGCTCGCCCTACGTGCTGGCGGTGCGCTCGGACCTGGGCGTGGACAGCTACGCCCAACTGGTCGACAAGGCCCGCCATGCGCCGGGCAGTCTCAATTTTGGTTCGGCCGGGGTGGGCAGTTCGCCGCATCTGGGCATGGAACTGTTCAAGCTGACCGGACAGGTCGATGTGCTGCACATTCCGTTCAAGAGCGGCGGCGAAGCCGTCAGCGCCGTGGTCGGCAGGCACGCGGACATGGTGATGGACGCCATTCCCGTGGTCATGCCGCAGGTCCAGGCGGGCAAGCTCAAGGCCCTGGTGCTGGCCGACGGGCAGCGTTCCGCGGCTGCGCCCGAGGTGCCGTCCAGTGCGGAACTGGGCGCGCCGGACCTGCAGATCAGCTCCTGGAATGCTTTGCTGGCGCCGCCAGGCACGCCGCCGCAGGTCGTGGCCGCGCTGGGCCAGGCCCTGCAGCGGACCCTGGCCGATCCGGATTTCAAGGCGCGCATGGCGCAGCAGGGCAGCCAGGTCTATGCAGGCACGCCCCAGGAATACCAGGACTTCATCGCCGCCGAGCGCCGCAAGTGGCGGCACATCGTGCAGACGGCCCGGATCACCCTTGATTGAGGAACGAATCATGACGACACCCGCCCTGGAATTGGTCGACACCGTTTATTCCGGCAATGGCTGGAAGGTGCGCCTGCTGTGCGGCTACCTGGGCCTGACCGTGCGGCGCCGCAGCCTGTCCATCGTGGACGGCGACCTGGAAACGGAGGATTTCCGGCGCATCAATCCCTGGAGACAGGTGCCGGTGCTGCGCACCGTCGAGGGGCCATGGCTGGCGGAATCCTGCGCCATCCTGTGGCATCTGGCCCAGGACACGGGCTTCCTGCCCAAGGACAGGCTGGGCCAATCGCAAGTGCTGCAGTGGCTGTCCGTCGAGCAGACCGAGCGCACGGTCAATCTGGCCCAGCCGCGCCTGTGGGTGCATCTGCGCCGCACCATGTCGCCGGACGCTCCACCGCCGGTGGCGCGGCGGGAGCAGGGCTGCCGTGCCCTGGCGCACATGGACAGCCATCTGCGGACCCGTTCCTGTTTCGTGGGCGAGGCGCCCAGCATCGCGGACGTCGCCTTGTTTCCCTACACCTATATGGCGGGTGAAGGCGGCTACGATCTGCAGCCGTATCCGCACGTGCGCGACTGGCTGGCGCGCATGCAGGCCCTGCCGGGCTATGTCCCGCTGCTATGAAGACCTTGAACAGGTTTCAAGACATCCATTTGTTGAAGGAGTTGATATGAGCGACACCATGAGCCTGCCCAAGTCGGTATTGATTGCGCAGGCGCAAAGCCAGATGCAGGCCCAGTTCGAGATACCCGAACGCAGCGTGCGCGAGAAGCTGGCCCTGACCTGCCGCATCCTGTTCGACGGCGGCCACGATTCAGGGCTGGCCGGGCAGATCACGGCCAGAGGCGAGCAGGACGGCGTCTATTTCACGCAGCAGCTGGGCTTGGGGTTCGACGAGGTAACCGCATCCAACATCCTGCTGGTGGACCAGGACCTGAACGTGCTCGAAGGCCGGGGCATGCCCAATCCGGCCAACCGCTTCCATTCCTGGATCTACCAGGTCCGGCCGGACGTCAATTGCATCATCCACACCCATCCCCTGCACGCCGCCGCCCTGTCCATGCTGGAAGTCCCGCTGGAAGTGTCCCACATGGACAACTGCCCCTTGTACGAGGACTGCGCTTTCCTGAAGGACTGGCCGGGCGTGCCCGTGGGCAATGAGGAAGGCCGGATCATCTCGCAGGCTCTGGGGGACAAGCGGGCCATCCTGCTGTCGCACCACGGCATGCTGGTGGCCGCTGAATCCATCGAGGAGGCCTGCGTACTGGCCCTGCAGTTCGAGCGCGCCGCCCGCATGCAGTTGCTGGCGATGTCGGCGGGCCGCATCAAGCCCATCGCGCCGGAGCTGGGGCGGGAGGCGCACGACTGGATCCTGAAGCCGCGGCGCTCGCAGATCGGGTTCGAATATCACGCCCGGCAGGCTTTGAAACGCCACGCGGACGTTCTTGAGTAGAATAAGAGGCTGCTTTTTACACGGGCGCTCCGGCCGGCCTGCTTCAGGCCGGCGCCGGGCGCCACGCCTTTTGTTCGCCCATGACCAATCTTCCTTTCCGGCTGCGCGCCCTGCGCCGCCAACACAGCCTGTCGCTGGAACAACTGGCCCAGCGCACCGGCCTGACCAAAAGCTACCTGTCCAAGCTGGAGCGGGCCGTCAGCGCGCCATCCATCTCCACCGTGGTCAAGCTGGCCCAGGCGTATGGCATGGGCGTATCGCAACTGATCGGCGAGGCCGACCTGGATCAGGACGAAAGCGTGTGCATCGTGCGCCGGGCCGACCGCCTGCCGCTGCCGGGCCATCGGGGCCAGGACGGCTATCGCTACGAGGCCATGGCGGGACGGCGGCGTTTCCGTCTGATGAATCCCTTCATCATCTATCCGCCCCATGAAAAGCAGGAGCAGGCCTCCACTTTTCCGCACTCGGGCGAGGAGTTCGTCTTCGTGGTCGCGGGGCGGATCCAGGTCACCATTGCCGAGCACAGCTTCACGCTGGAAGAGGGGGATTCGGTGTACTTCGATTCCGAGCTGCCTCACAGCGTGCTTAGCCTGGGGCCCGAACAGGCCCAGGTGCTGGCGGTCACCTGTTCAGAAGCTGGCGCTATAGGGGGGCCTGCGCCGGGCCGGGACGATCAGGCTCGGTTGACGCCCTGATCGTCCAATCCCAGGTAGGCGGCCAGGGCCGGGTCCCGGACCGCCAGCACCTCGAATAGCCCCAATGCCTGCAGCGCGGGCAGGATGGCCCGCATGTCCCGGCCGGCGCGCCCGCGTTCCGGTTCAGGGGCGGCGGGGTCGGCCCATAGTCGGGCGCTGGCCAGAAACGCGCCCACGCTGCCTTTGCGTATGACGACGCCGTTGCGGCTCACGTGATTCTGGTCGTCGGGCAGGATGTCTTCGGCTCGCATGATGTTCTCCACTGAAAAAGATTCCATCATGTTAGGTAGCAGGCCATGGCTTGTGTGCGTTATAAAAGCCAATCCATAGCTCATTCACGCCAATTCATGACTTTGCCGCTTATTTCGCCTTTGCTGGCCGGTTCTGAAGATGGGCCCGCCGTGCTGGCGGTGGCCCGGCAATCCGGCGAGCAGCGCGCCACGCCGACGCATCGCCATGCGCGCGGCCAGTTGCTGGGCGCCTCGCAAGGGCTGTTGACGGTGGAGGCGGGACGCCACCGCTGGGTGGTGCCGGCCACCCATGCCGTCTGGGTGCCGCCGGGGCTGATGCATAGCCTGCGTTCGCATGGTCCGTTCGCCGGCTGGAGCGTCTATGTGCAGCCGCAGGCGTGCCGGCTCCTGTCCAACCGCGCCTGCGTGCTGCAGGTGTCCGGCTTGCTGCGGGAGGCGGTGATCCGGGCCGCGACCTGGGAAGGGCAAGCCTGGACGCCGGAGCGGCAGCGTCTGGCCGCGGTGTTGCTGGACGAGATACGCGCTTTGCCCGAGCAGGACCTGGGCTTGCCTCTGCCCGCCGATGCGCGCCTGCTGCGCATTGCCCAGGCCTTGATCGACCGGCCGGGCGACGATCGCAGCCTGAACGCCTGGGCGCAGTGGGCGGGATTGGCGCCGCGCACGCTCAGCCGTCGTTATGTCGCGGAAACCGGCTTCAGCCTGATGGCTTGGCGTCAGCGCGTGCGTCTGTTGCGCGCGCTGGAATTGCTGGCGCAGGGTCGGGCGGTGGGAAGTATTGCCTTGGAGCTGGGCTATGACAATATCAGCGCCTTCATTGCCTTGTTCCGGCGCGAGTTCGGCGTGACGCCGGGCCGCTGGCATGAAGGGAAAGATGGCGGAAAGCAGCAGGAGTCGAACCTACCTGGGAACGTCTGACGCCCCCAACCGGGTTTGAAGCCCGGCCGTGCCACCGGGCACGGATGCTTTCCGCGAAGCCCACATCATACTTTAGGGCAGGTCGGCCTTCAAATTCGTCCCGGGCGCATCCGGCCAGGTCTCGCCGCGCCGGACGTGGCGGTCGCGCAGGCGGCGAGTGTAGCCGATGCGGTCGAAAAACTCCAGGATCTGGATGGCACGCTTGCGGCCCAGGCCGGTGGCGTCGCGAAACTGCGCGGCGCTCACGCCCTTGCCCGCGTCCAGCTCGGCGACGACAAGGGCCAGCCGCGCCGTCTGGTCGCGGTGGTAGAACAGGTCATGCACGATCTGGAACAGTTCGCCCTGGCGCACCAGCCGGCGCAGCAGGGCGCGCACGCGTTCTTCCGATTCGCCCAGCTCGCGGGCCAGGTCGCGCATCCAGGGGGGATCGAAGCCGCCGGCCTCGATGCGCGGCAGCAATTCTTCCGCCAGGGCGGCGTCCTCGGCCGTCAGGGCGACGCGGTGCCCCGGACGATGCAGCCAGGCGCCCTGGCGGACCAACCGGCCCAGGGCCAGCAGTTGTTCGCAGACCAGTTGCCAGACGGCATCGGGCATGGTGGGAGCCGCCATGCGCCGCAGCCGGCTAGGGGACAGGCCGGGCTCGTCGGGGTTGCGCTCATGGAAATCCAGTGCGGCGTTTTCCACCTGGGCACAGAGCGCTTCCAGACGCGCATCGCTCAAGAGGATGCGCTCGCCTTGCGGGCGGGCGGGGTCGTGCCACCGAGCCCTAGGCGGCGGGACCAGCCGGTCGGCGCGGCCGCCGGCCAGGCGCAGCAGGGCGGATTCCTCCAGCCCGTAGGGCGCCTGGTCCAGCAGGTCGGCCAGGTCGCCGCCGCGCGCCCAGCCCGCCAGGGCGTCCAGCCAAGCCAGCCGGGCTGCGGAGCGGCGCTTGCGGTCCGGCGCGCCGGGATCCAGCACGATGCCGCCGCCCACGGTCTCGCGGGCCTGGGCGTTGCGCAGGATGAAGCGTTCGCCCGTCACCGTGCAGATCGCTCGTTCAAAGACCAGTTGGACCTTGCCGGTCTGGCCGGGCTGCAGCGCCTCGCCGTCCAGCGGCACAGCGTGCGCGGTCAGGTGGGCGGCGCCCAGATGCACATGCCAGGGTGACCAGGCGCGCAGCGGACCATCGGCCTTGTCCAGCAGCGTCAGTTCCACGTCGATGCGCGCCGACGGGACGAAGCAGCGCGCATCGGCCAGCCAGTCTCCCCGCGAGATGTCCTGTACGTCCACGCCGCCCAGGTTCAGGGCGCAGCGCTGGCCGGCCAGGGCCTGGCGGGCCGGCCGGTTCTGGGCATGGATGCCGCGCACGCGTACGGGCCTGCCCTGGGGCATCAGGCGCAGGTCCGGAAGCGGGCCGTCCAGGTCCAGCAGGCCGCCGTGCACGGTCCCCGTCACGATGGTGCCGTGCCCCTGCAAGGTGAAGACGCGGTCGATGGCCTGCCGGAAGTAACCTTCCCTGTCCTGCACGGCCGACTGCATGGCGCGTTCGTGCAGGTGGCGGCGCAGCGGCTCCACGCCGGGCGCGCCGCTGGAGACGGCATCCACCACGAAAACCGGCGCGTCCTGCAGAAAAGTGGATTGCACCAGCGCGGCGACCTCGGAGCGTACCTGGGCGATGCGCTGTTCGTCGGCCCGGTCGGCCTTGCTCAGCACGATGGCGCCTTCCCGCAGGCCCAACAGCTCCAGCACGGCCATGTGTTCGCGCGTCTGCGGCATCACGCCGTCGTCGGCCGCCACGATGAGCAGGCCGAAGTCTATGCCCGTGGCTCCGGCGACCATGGTGTGGACCAGGCGCTCGTGGCCGGGCACGTCGATGAAGCCCAGCACTTCGCCGTTGGCCAGCGGCGTGTAGGCATAGCCCAGTTCGATGGAGATGCCGCGTTTCTTCTCTTCCTGCAGCCTATCGGTGTCCACGCCCGTCAGGGCGCGCACCAGGGTGGTCTTGCCGTGGTCGATGTGTCCTGCCGTGCCGACGATCATGTGCTTTGTTCTGCAGTCAGTTGCGCGGTGAAATCGGGCTCCTGGCTTTCTTCCAGGCAGCGCAGGTCCAGCCACAGCGCATCATCGGCGATGCGTCCGATGACGGGCCTGGGCAGTTCGCGCAGCCGGGTTTCCAGGCGTGTCAGGTGCCGCCCCGGACGGCCCGGCCCCGCATGGCGGATGCGCAGGCCGCAACTGGGCAGCACGTCCTCGGGCAGGGCGCCGCTGCCGATCTGGCTGAACAGCGCGGCCGGTTCCACGGCGAAATCCGCGCCCGCCCAGGACTGCAGGACGGGCACCAGGCGGGCGGCCTGTTCCGTCATGGCCGAGGCGGGGCGGGTGAACAGGCGCAAGGTGGTCAGGCGTTCGGGCAGCAGCTCGGGCGCGCGGTACAGGGCCAGCACGGGCTCCAGGGCGGCCAGGGTCAGCTTGCCCACGCGCAGGGCGCGCTTGAGCGGGTTCTTCTTGATCTTGCGGATGAGTTCGGCGCGGCCCACGATCAGGCCGGCCTGCGGGCCGCCCAGCAGCTTGTCGCCGCTGAAGGTGACGATGTCCGCGCCCGCCTGTATGGTTTCGCGCACGGTGGGCTCGGGCGGCAGCCCCCATTGCGCCAGGTCCACCAGCGTGCCGCTGCCCAGGTCCACGCTGGCAGGCAGGCCGTGCGCATGCGCGATGTCGGCCACCTGGCCCACGTCCACGCTCTTGGTGAAGCCCTTGACCGCGTAGTTGCTGCAATGGACCTTCATCAGCATGGCCGTGCGCGGGCCGATGGCGTTTTCATAGTCGGCGGCATGGGTGCGGTTGGTCGTGCCGATCTCCACCAATCGCGCGCCCGCGCGCTTCATGATGTCGGGAATGCGGAAGGCGCCGCCGATCTCGACCAGTTCGCCGCGCGATACCACGCTTTCGCGCCGGTCGCTGAGGGTATTGAGCATCAGCAGCACGGCGGCGGCATTGTTGTTGACCACGGTGGCGGCCTCCGCGCCGGTCAGTTCGCACAGCAGCGGCTCGATCAGGTCGTCCCGGTCGCCTCGTCCGCCGGTTTCCAGGTCGAATTCCAGGTTGGCGGGGAAGTCAGCGCACGGACCACGGCTTGCACGGACTGGTCCGGCAGCAGGGCGCGGCCCAGATTGGTGTGCAGCACGGTGCCGGTCAGGTTGTAGACCGGGCGCAGCCGGGATTCGTTGCGCGCCGCCAGGCGGGCTTGCAGGGCCTGGGCCAGGGCCGGCGTGTCCAGGGCGCTCCGGTCCAGCTTTCCTTGCAGGGCGGCGTCGCGCAAGTCCTGCAGGCAGGCGCGCATGAGCTGGCCGACCTGGGTGTGGCCGTAGGCCTGGAGCAGCGGTGCGAACTCGGGCGAGCGCAGCAGGCGATCCAGCGATGGGATGTCTTTGGCGCCGGCCGGCGCCTCGGGGGAAAGAGTCGCAGTGTTCATCGTGCAAAGGCTACCACGGAGTCCGGATGGAATCGACAGGCGGACGCCGCCGCCGCCCGTCTGCCGGTTCAGATCAGGACTGCTGCCACAGCAGTGGGTTGCCGCTGGAGCGGGAGTAGCCTTCCTCGCCCATGAGCACGTCCAGGGCCAGGCTGGCCAGGTCGTCGGCCACCGGGTCCACGCCCAGTTGCTTTTCCTGGTAGAAGATCTTGCGATAGGTGTGGCAGTTGTCGCAGGACTCGGCCTTGATGCCTTCGGGGCCGTCCTCGATGGCATGATAGGCCACGCTCTTGGTGCTTTCGCAATGCGAGCAGGTGACGCGCACCAGGTGCCATTCCAGCGAGCAGCGCGGGCAGCACAGGTAGCGGCAGCCGTCCTCGCGTCCGCCCACGCGCACGATGCTGGCCACGGGCAGGCTGCCGCAGGCCGGGCAGACGCCGAAGGGACTGGTGACCGGGAGCTGCCTTTCGTCCAGCGAGCAGGCCAGGTGGGTCCAGTAGACCTGCAGGGCCGCCATCACGAAGGGGCGGCGGCGCCGTCGTCCTCGGCCAATTGTTCGGCCAGCAGGGCGTCGGCCAGTTCCTCGATGGCCTGCGGCTGGTCCTGCAATTGCGCCAGCAGGCCCCGGCACACGTTCACGGCGGCCTCAGGCACGCCCGGCGCTTGCGTCATGTGGTTCAGCAGGCCGGTCAGGATGGCGCGCCAGCGGGCGTCGCGCTTCCAGCCGGAGGCCAGCAGCGGCGGCATGCCGTGGGTGCGGGCGGTCTCGATCAGCTCGGCCGGCAGCGGCGTGTCGGGCAGGGCGGCCAGTTCGCGGTGCTGGCCGTCCACCAGGACGGCCAGCAGGTTCAGGTAGGCGCCGGCGGGATTGTCGGCGGCCAGCTGGCGCAGGCGGGCGGCGCGGTCGGCAAAGACGCTGGCCCGCACCGGCAGGCGCAGCCGGGGGATGGACGTGTGGTCCAGACTTTCGATCTCGCCGCGCGGAAGGATGCGTTGCAAGGCAGACTCCTGAAACAAGGCAGCCATGCGCGCATGCGGGCATGGCTGCCGGTGGTTGGCCCGGGATCGCCGGGCCGGTGACGACCTACTTGGTCTGGCGGGTGGGGCGCTTGCCCACTTCTTCGCGGAACCAGGCCCTGTGGTGCTTCCAGGCCCAGCCGCGGCTGACGGTGCCGCGCGTCATGGCCTTGACCGAGCCCTTGACCCAGATGCCGGCGTAGATGTGCACGATGATCGCGCAAATCATCAGCAGCGCGAAGACCGCGTGCAGCACCGAGGCCAGGCGTATGGCCCAGATGGGGAAGTAGAGCGAGAAATACTCGCGCCACATCACCACCCCGGTCACCAGCAGGCCCAGCACCAGCAGCACCAGCGCGAAGAACAGGACCTTCTGGCCGGCGTTGTAGCGGCCCACGTCGGGGATGCGCTCGTCCCTGGCATTGAGCACGTCGTTGAAATGGCGCAGCCAGGTCGCGTCGCCGCGGTCGAAGGTGTTGTGGCGCACCATGCGGGCGGCGAACACGAAGAAGCACACGAACAGCACCACGCCGATGAACGGATGCAGGATGCGCGTCCAGGGGCCGCCGCCGAACAGGTTGCTCAGCCAGAACAGGGAAGGGTGGAACAGCGCCAGCCCCGACAGCGCCAGCAGCACGAAGCTGATGGCGATGATCCAGTGGTTGATGCGCTGGCCGGCGGTGTAGCGCACTATCATTCTGTCGCGTTTATGCTCAGTCATGATGGACCTCCTCGATCCGTCGTGCTTCCTCATCGGCGCGGCGTTCGTCTTCCTCGTCCGTCTCGTTCGGGCCGGTACGGATGTAGTGGAAGAAGCCGAACAGGGCGGTCAATGCCATCGCGGCCACGCCCAGGGGCTTGGCCACGCCTTTCCAGAGCGAGACCATGGGGCTGATCTGCGGGTCCTTGGGCAGGTCGCTGTACAGTTCGGGCTTGTCGGCGTGATGCAGCACGTACATGACGTGCGTGCCGCCCACCCCGGCCGGGTCGTACAGGCCGGCGTTCTCGAAACCGCGCGACTTCAGGTCTTCAATGCGTTCGGAGGCGTGCTGCTTCATGTCCTCCTTGGTGCCGAAGACGATGGCCCCGGTCGGGCAGGTCTTGGCGCAGGCCGGTTCCTGCCCCACGGCCACCCGGTCCGAGCACAAGGTGCACTTGTAGGCCTTCTTGTCCTTTTCCGAGATGCGCGGGACGTCGAACGGGCAGCCCGTGACGCAATAGCCGCAGCCTATGCAGTTCTCCTCGTGGAAATCCACGATGCCGTTGGTGTACTGCACGATGGCGCCCGGCGAGGGGCAGGCCTTCAGGCAGCCCGGATCCTCGCAGTGCATGCAGCCGTCCTTGCGGATCAGCCATTCCAGGTCGCCGGCGGGGTTCTCGTACTCCGCAAAGCGCATGATGGTCCAGGACTTGTCGGTCAGGTCCGCGGGGTTGTCGTACACCCCCACGTTCTCGCCGATTTCGTCGCGCACGTCGTTCCACTCCATGCACGCGACCTGGCAGGCCTTGCAGCCTATGCACTTGCTGGTGTCGATGAGCTTGGCCACCTCCCCGCCCACGGGCTCGCGCACGCTGGGCGAAGGGGTGGTGGTGGCGGAGCGCCGCTTGATATCCAATGATTGCAATGCCATGGCTTACTCCTATACCTTTTCAAGCTTGACCAGGAAGGACTTGGTCTCGGGGGTTTGCGAGTTGCCATCGCCCACCGGCGGGGTCAGCGTGTTGGCCAGGAAGCCCGGCTTGGCCAGCCCCACGAAGCCCCAGTGGATGGGAATGCCCACCTGGTGCATGGGCTTGCCGTCCACGGTCAGGGCCTTGATGCGCTTGGTGACCACGGCCACGGCCTTGATGTAGCCGCGGTTCGAGGACACCTTGACGCGGTCGCCGTGCGCGATGCCCACCTCCTTGGCCAGTTCTTCGCCGATCTCCACGAACTGTTCGGGCTGCACGATGGCGTTCAGGCGCACGTGCTTGGTCCAGTAGTGGAAGTGCTCGGTCAGGCGGTAGGTGGTGCCCACGTAGGGGAACTCCTCCACCTTGCCCATGGAGGCCAGGTCGTCCTTGAAGACGCGTGCGGCCGGATTGCTGACGGCGCGCGGCTCGTCGGGACTGAGCGGGTTGTAACCCAGCGGAGTCTCGAAGGGCTCGTAGTGCTCGGGGAAGGGGCCTTCGGCCATGCCCTTGCGGGCGAAGAAGCGCGCCACGCCTTCGGGGTTCATGATGAAGGGGGACATGCCGCCGGCCGGATCCTCGTCGATCTTGAAGTCGGGCACGTCGGCGCCCACCCAGCGCTTGCCGTTCCAGTTCACCAGGCTGCGGCGCGGATTGAAGGGCTTGCCTTCCAGGTCGCAGGAGGCGCGGTTCTACAGCACGCGACGGTTGGCCGGCTATGCCCAGGCCCAGTTCAGGGTCTGGCCTATGCCGGTCGGGTCGCTGTTGTCGCGCCGCGCCATCTGGTTGCCCTGCTGCGTCCAGGCGCCGGCGTAGATCCAGCAGCCGCTGATCGTGGTGCCGTCGTCGCGCAGTTCGGCAAAGCCGTCCAGCTGCTCGCCGGCCTTGCGCGTGACGCGGGTCGGGTCGTTCGGATCGGTCAGGTCCGCAAGGGCGCGTCCCGAGTATTCCTTGGCCAGTTCGGCGGCGCTCGGATCGTCCGGATTGGAGTATGGCCAGTACAGGTTCAGGATGGGGTCCGGGTAGGCCCCGCCTTCTTTCTGGTACATGGCCCGCAGGCGGGTGAACAGCGTGCCCATGATCTCGATGTCGCTCTTGGCCTCGCCGGGCGGCTCGGCCGCCTTCCAGTGCCATTGCAGCCAGCGGCCCGAGTTCACCAGCGCGCCTTCCTCTTCGGCAAAGCAGGTCGTGGGCAGGCGGAAGACCTCCGTCTGGATGGAGGCGCTGTCCACGTCGTTGTGCTCGCCGTAGTTGCGCCAGAATTCCGACGTTTCCGTGACCAGCGGGTCCATGATGACCATGTACTTGAGCTTGGAGAAGGCGCGCAGCAGCTTCTTCTTGTAGGGCGCGGCGGCCAGGGGGTTGAAGCCCTGGCAGATGTAGCCGTTCATCTTGCCCTGGTCCATGAGCTCGAAGACCTGCAGCATGTCGTACAGCTTGTCCAGCTTGGGCAGGTAGTCGAAGGCCCAGTTGTTCTCGGCCTGCGCGGCATCGCCCCACCAGGCCTTCATCAGGCTGACGTGGAACTTCTTGTAGTTGCGCCAGTAGCTGAGCTGGTTGGGCCGCAGCGGCTGCTGGGCGCGCGCGGCGATGTAGCCGTCGAATTCCTTCTCCGCCTGGTTGGGCAGCGTCAGGTAGCCGGGCAGCAGGTTGGACATCAGCCCCAGGTCCGTCAGGCCCTGGACGTTGGAGTGCCCGCGCAGCGCATTCATGCCGCCGCCGGCAATGCCGATGTTGCTCAGCAGCAGTTGCACCATCGCGCCGGTGCGGATGATCTGCGAGCCGATGCTGTGCTGCGTCCAGCCCAGTGCGTACAGGATGGTGCCGGCGCGATCGGGCGAGGCCGTGGAGGCCAGCATTTCACAGACCTTCAGGAACTTGTCCTGCGGCGTGCCGCAGACGCGCTGCACCATCTCGGGCGTGTAGCGCTCGTAGTGCTTCTTGAGCAACTGGTACACGGTGCGCGGATGCTGCAGCGTGGGGTCGGTCTTGACGTAGCCGTCCTCGCCCAGTTCGTAGTCCCAGGATGTCTTGTCGTAGCTGCGCTTTTCCTCGTTGTAGCCGGAGTACAGCCCCAGCTCGAAGTCGAAGTCCTCGCGCACGATGAACGACATGTCCGTGTAGTTGCGCACGTATTCGTGCTGGATCTTGTCGTTGTCGAGCAGGTACTTGATGACTCCGCCCAGGAAGGTGATGTCCGTTCCGGTGCGCATGGGCGCGTAGAAGTCCGCCACGGACGCCGACCGCGTGAAGCGGGGATCCACGACGATGAGTTTCGCCTTGTTGTGCGCCTTGGCCTCCGTGACCCATTTGAACCCGCAAGGGTGGGCCTCGGCGGCGTTGCCGCCCATGATCAGCACGATATCCGCGTTCTTGATGTCGACCCAATGGTTCGTCATCGCGCCACGGCCAAACGTCGGGGCAAGACCTGCCACCGTCGGGCCGTGTCAGACACGAGCTTGGTTGTCGAACGCCAGTACGCCGAAGCTGCGGATGACCTTGTGCGTGATGTAGCCCACTTCGTTGCTGCTGGCCGAGGCGGCCAGCATGCCCGTGGTGAGCCAGCGGTTGACCACGGTGCCGTCGGCGGCGGTGGCCTCGAAGTTGGCGTCGCGGTCTTCCTTCATCAGGCGGGCGATGCGATTGAACGCATCTTCCCAGGAAATGCGTTCCCATTTGTCCGAGCCGGGGGCGCGGTATTCGGGGAATTTCAGGCGGTTGGGGCTGTGGATGAAGTCCACCAGGCCGGCGCCCTTGGGACAGAGCGTGCCGCGGTTGACCGGGTGATCCGCATCGCCTTCGATGTGCACCACGCTGGGCTGGGCGTTCTTGGCGCCGTCGCCGCGGGAATACAGCAGCACCCCACAGGCGACTGAACAATAAGGACAGGTGTTGCGCGTCTCTGTCATGCGGGTCAGCTTGTACTGCCTGACTTCCGCCATGGCGGGGGTGGGCGCGGCGCCCAGCAGCACCATGCTGGAGCTGGCCAGCGAGGCCCCCGTCACTTTGAAGAACTGACGCCGACTCATGTTGACCATGCGGCTCTCCAATAGAGTGATTATTGGTGTTTCAAAATCGGACGGGCGCGGCCTTGTGAGCGTTGCAACCCGTTTCATGGTTAGACAGTATAAGCCTGGGGGAGTCGGAAAACGAAACGCCAGGGGTTTTTCTGTATCGAAAACAGCTTTGATTTAATTGATGTTTTTGCAATTGGGAATCAATCGCATTGGTCGGCCGGATATTGTCCTATGTTTTATAAGGATAATTGATGTTTCACTTTGTCCTTTTATGGAATCCGATATAAAAACTGCCGGAAAGCTCGAACTGGACGCGGCAAGCCGCCGGGGACTGAATCCTGACGCTCAGTACGACGTCGATGGACGCCTCCCTGGTCATGATGGTCGCCGGAGCCCTCAACGTGCTGCCGGCGCCGTGGGTGCGGCAGCGGTTCTTCTAGTCCGCGGCGGTGCGCGCGGCGTCCATGAAGGGGATGAAGCGGTCCAGGATGACGGCGTGGTCCTCGAACAGTTCTTCCTCTATCTCGGACAGGCGTTCCACGGGCCACCAGACGGCTTCCTTGGCGTCGTCCTCGCCGCGTACCTCGGGCAGGCGGTTCAGGGCCTGCCGGAAGTGGAAAGCCTTGGTGACCAGGCGGCCGCGCGGGCTGCGGGTCGGGTCGTCGAAGACGGCCTGGGCCTGCAGGGCGGCGTCCATGGTGGCGCGCAGGGGCTTGTAGCCGGTTTCCTCGCCCAGTTCGCGCAGGGCGGCGCGGTAGAACGTCTCGTGCGGATCGACGAAGCCGCCGGGCAGCGCCCATTGGCCGTGGCCGATGTTGCCGCCGCGCCGGATCAGCAGCACGTGGCCGTTGATCTCCAGCACGCTGTCCGCCGTCAGGTAGCAAGGCCCGGTGTACCTGGCCCTGTAGGCGTCCACCGCCTTTTTTCTTCCAGCCGCTCTCGGTATTCGGGCAGGGCTTTCCAGCCCTGCAGGTAGGCGATCACGCCCGGGTGCACATAGGGCGCCAGCACGCGGGCAAAATCCCCTTCGCTGAAGAACACGTCGCGCAGGGCGGCGCCGTCCACTTTCATGGCGCTGCCCGAATCCACGAAGCGCCAGTTGGGGAACAGGTCCAGGTAGTAGCTGGATTCATTCTTGTTGAAGCCCACCAGGCAGATGTCCGGGCGGGCCGCCGCCTCGCGCGCCGCCAGGGACTGCACGCCTTGCTGGACGGCGTGCACCCAGCGCTTGTCGTCGTAGTAGTCGCGCACCGGCAGAAAGCGCACGCGGGCGCGCTGCTCGTCCTCGAGCATGCTGTCCAGCATGGCCTGGCGTTCGACGGCCGTAAAGGGGTTCTTGGGATTGCGGGAGCGCCGGGCCGAGCCGATGACCACCACCACGGTATCGGCCAGCTCGAAAGCCTTGCGGATCAGGGCCAGATGGGCCAGGTGGGGCAATTGCCAGCGGCCTATGACCACGGCGATGGAATGCGGGTTGCGCATGGGGGTTCCTTATGTGCGCCGGGCTCAGAGCGGGTGCTTGAAGACCTGGCTCAGGTAGTTCAGGAAAGTGATGTCGTCGCACAGCGTCTTGCCGGGCGAATCGGAAAGCTTGGCTACGGGCTGCTCGTTGCATTGCACCAGCTTCATGACGATGTTCAGGGGCGTGTGGCCCAGATCGTTGCTCAGGTTGGTGCCTATGCCAAAGCCCAGCTGCACGCGATCGCCGAAGTGGCGGTAAAGCGCCAGGGCGGTGGGCGCGTTCAGCCCGTCCGAGAAGGTCAGCCGTTTGGTGTGGGCGTCGATGCGCAGCCTGGCATAGTGCGCCAGGGCTTTTTCACCCCACAGAACGGGATCGCCCGAATCGTGGCGCAGCCCATCGAAGAGCTTGGCGAAGTACAGGTCGAAGTCGGCCAGGAAGGCGTCCATGCCGACCACGTCGGTCAGCGCCGTACCCAGGTCGCCGCGGTACTCCTGCACCCAGGCCTCCAGGGCGGCCTTCTGGAAGTGGCGCAGCTGGATGCCGACAGTCTGGAAGGTCTGCAGATATTCGTGCGCCATGGTGCCGATGGGCACCAGGTCGAACTTCCGGGCCAGGTACACATTGGAGGTGCCGCGAAAGCAGGCGGGCAGGGCGTCTTTCAGCGTGCCCACCACTTCTTCGTGCCAGGGGCCGCTGTAGCGCCGCCGCAGGCCGAAGTCGAAGAACTCGAAAGGATGGCGGCGCTGGTTCGCGGGATCGTCCAGTTCGCCGCGCAGCAGGGCGATTTTCTCCTTCAGGCGGATGCGGCCCGTCTCCAGGGTCTGTTCCTGGCTGTCATGCGTCAGACGCCTGAAATAGAGCTCGTTGACGATGGCCAGCACGTAGATCTCGAACAGCATCACGTGGATCTGCGGGCCTTTGGCGACGATTGCCAATGCCTCGCCTTCGGCGCGCGCCTGGATGAAGGGACGATGCAACTGGAAGATGCGCAGGAACTGGATGAAGTCGGGCTTGATGTAGCGGCGGTCGGCCAGGTAATCGAGTTCGTCGGGGGCGAAGCGCAGCGAGCACAGGTGGTCCAGCTGCGCATTGACCGCCTCGGTCAGCTCGGCCAGCGGGAAGGCCGGCGTGCTGCGGCATACGAAGCGATACTCCGCCGTGTTCATGGGGTAGGCGTGCAGGATGGCCTGCAGCATGGTGAACTTGTACAGGTCCGTCTCCAGCAGGGAGCGGATCACGGGAAGGTACAGGTCGGGCAGGGTGGCAGGCGCCATGCGGGCTCCTTTGGATAAGGTATTTTCACTATACCTGGAAGCGCCCGAGGATTCGCGCCGGTTCTCGAAGGAGCAGGCCCCGGCTGCATGGCTATAGGCGTCGCAGGCTGATCGCCACGCCGGCCAGCAAGGCGGCCCCGGCCGCCCAGAGTGAGCCGTCCAGCGTCCCGCTGACCGCGAACAGGGCGTTGGCCGCCATGGGCCCCACGATCTGCCCTATGCCGTAGACCAGCGTCATGGCCGCCATCAGGTTCCCCCGCGCCTGGCCGGCCAGCCGTGCGGCGGGCATGGCGATGGTCACGGTCCCCATGAAAGTGCCGCCGACCAGCAGGGCGCTCAGCAAATAGGCGGCGGCATGATGCGCCGCGACGGGCAGCATGACTCCCAGGGCCTGCGCGCCCAGGTTCGTCGCCAGCGCGGAGCGCGTGCCAAGACGCATGTGCAGGCGATGCCAGAGAAAGCAGGGCGGCGCCGCGCCCAGTCCGAATGCCGCCCATACATGCGCGGCGTCCAGCTCCGGCAGGGCGGCCCGCGCCAGCAGCGGCAGATAGGTTGCAGTGATGATGTAGCCGAAGCCGGCCAGGCCGTAGATGGCGACCAGGGGGCCGGGCCGCACGGGAGGCGGCGTCTGTGCGGCGGCAAGCCGTGTCGTCCTGCCGGGCGCGGCCCCCGACAGCAGGCCTGGCGCGATCGCCGCGCTCATGGCGGCGCTGACGGCGCCCAGCAGGAGCCATAGTGCCTTGCTGTCCAGTCCCGCGCCCGCGCCGGCGGCCAGCAACTCCGACGACAAGGCGATGCCTAGTCCGACCCCGGCATACAGCAGCGGCGCGCGGTGCATCTGCTGCTGGCGCTCCAGCAGCCATAGCGATGCCGCCACAATGGCCAGCGCGCTGAAGACGCCCGCCAGCCCGCGGACCGCCAGGATGATGGCGACCGATTCGACCGCTCCCAGGACGGCCAGGCAGGCGGCCGTGCCTGCGCTCGCCCACAGGCACAGGCGATGGGCCGTGCGGGCTCTGAGCCTGAAGGCCAGCAGTGCGCCGAGCAGATAGCCGGCATAGTTGGCGGAGGCCGCCAGGCTGCCGTCGCGCAGGCTCAGCAGGTTTTCCTCGACCATGTGCGGGTAAATCGCCGTGAAGGCAAAGCGCCCGAAGCCCATGCCGATCGCCATGACCAGGGCGGCCTCGATGGCAGGGCGCCAGTTGGGTTCATGGACGGCGGTTGCGCGTCTCATGCCGGAATGCCTTCCAGCTGCTCGAGCATATTCCGTAAGGCGGGCGTGTCGTAGCCTGTGCGCCAGGCCAGCCAGGTATGGGCGTGCCGGATGCTCAGGCACGTCAGGTCCGGCGGCATGCGGGTCAGTTCCAGCACGCTTCTGGGCAGGAGCGCGACGCAGGCGCCCGCGGCTACGCAGGCGACCATGCCGTGATAAGACCCGACCTCTTGAACCGACCATTCGGCGCTGCCAGCCATGCCCAGCCATTCCTCGGCCATGGCCCGGTAGGCGCAGCCTTGCTTGAACGCCGCCAGCGAACGGATCCGGATGTGCTTTGCGGTGCGCACCGGGGCGTGGCCGGCGGGCAGAAGCATCACCAGTTCTTCCTGCCAGACCTGTCTGGCCGACAGGCCCAGGTCGGCCAGCGCTTGCGCCTCGTCCAGAGGCGGCGCCAGGGCGACAAAGGCGCAATCCAGCCTTCCGTTGCGCACCTGCTCCAGCAACTGGCGGGACGGGCCGGTATCGACTTCCAGTCGCGTCGCGGGAAAATGGGCGTGGTAGCTCGCCAGCAGGTCAGGCAAGCGGCTGGCTGCCGTGCTTTCCATGCTGCCCAGATGAAGGACGCCGCCGTGCCGGCCGCCCGTCACCACTTGGCGAGCTTCTTCCTCGAGGGCCAGCATGCGTTGCGCATAATCCAGGAAATGTTCGCCGGCCATGGACAGGGCCATGCGCTTGCCGGTGCGCACGAACAGTTCGACTCCCAGGTCCGCCTCCAGTTGCTGGACGCGGGTGGTGACGTTGGACGGCGCGCGACCCAGCCGGGCGGAAGCTTGCGTGATGCTCAGT
This sequence comes from Alcaligenes sp. Marseille-Q7550, assembly GCF_965112015.1. Taxonomy (NCBI): domain Bacteria; kingdom Pseudomonadati; phylum Pseudomonadota; class Betaproteobacteria; order Burkholderiales; family Alcaligenaceae; genus Alcaligenes; species Alcaligenes sp. Marseille-Q7550. The sequence continues at coordinate 1,120,327 of NZ_CBCOPU010000002.1, read as the reverse complement.
TCGGCAGCCACGGCCTTGAATATTCGGAGGGATTCCAGGTCCATTTTGTTCTTAAAAAAAGAATAATATTGAACTAATATTATCTAAACAAGAACAAAAGGGCAAACTGCTTCGACAGGACCATCTTGCCGCGGTCAAGAATCAGGGGGCGGGGTAAAAGTTCTGCCGGGCGCCTGCCGCAGCCGGCTCCCGGCAGAAGGCCTCAGCGCGCTTGCTCAGGCGCGTCTTCAGCCTGGAACTTCACGGCCTGCTTGGCCCGGGTGTCGACGTGCAGCGAGAAGATGTCGGGGCGGGAATAGTGGCCGCACACGTCGAAGTCCAGGTTGCCCTGTTTCAGCAAGCCCATGTCCAGCTCGGCATAGAGCTCGGTTTCCTCGTCGTAGACGGGGCCGGCCAGGACCTCGCCGACCGGACTGACGATCATGCTGCCGCCGTGCATGATGTAGCCGTCTTCCGATTCATGGCCGGGCAGGTCGAACTCCCGGCGGAAGGACTCGGGGTAGGCCGACAAGCGGATGGCCTGGCAGGCCGACAGTACGAACACCCGTCCCTCCAGCGCGATATGGACCATGGAGCTGGGCCAGGTCTTGCGGTCGTCGGCGGTGGGGGTGCAATAGATTTCCGTGCCCTGGGCGTACATGGTCTGGCGCAGCGCCGGCATGTAGTTCTCCCAGCAGATCACATTGCCGATGCGGCCATGCGGCGTATCCACCGTGCCCATGGTCGAACCATCCCCGAATCCCCATACCAGCCGCTCCTGGCCGGTGGGCATCAGCTTGCGGTGCAGGCCCACGACGCCCTTGCCGGGCGCCAGGGTCAGGGCCGTGCAGTACAGGGTGCGACCCATTTTTTCGATGACGCCCATGACGGTATGCACGCCGCTTTGCGTGACGGCGTCGGCCAGGGCCTGCAGCTCGGGGCCGTCCAGGGAGACGGCGCCGTCCACATACATCTGGTAGAGTTCGCGCCCTTCGGGGCGGCGGTTGCCCACGACGCTGCCAAAGCTGATGCCTTTGGGGTAGCCGCCCAGGAACGCTTCGGGAAAGACGGCGATGCGGGCGCCGTTCCCGGCCACGCGGTGCAGGATGTCGGCCGCTTTTTCCACGCTGCGGGCGGAATCGAAGGGAATGGACGCGGCTTGCACGACGGCGACTTTGGTCATAGTGGTCTCCATGGTTGATCAGCCTGCGGAAAGATCGATGTCTCTGGTTTCGGGCAGGCGGGTATACAGAATCAGAAAGCACACCAGGGATACGGCGGCCAGATACCAGGCGGGCACGTTGGGGTTGCCGGTGTACTGGATCAGCGCCGCCGCGATGAACGGGCCGGGGCCGGCCAGCAGCGCCGAGGATACGTTGTGGCCCAGGGCCGCGCCGGTGGAACGGATGGATGCCGGAAAGACTTCCACCAGCAGCACGACGTTCATGACGGCCGAGATGCTCACCAGGAAGGCCAGGATGATCAGGCCCAGCAGGATCAGGCCGGTCTTGCCGGAGTTCAGCATGAGGAAGACGGGGTAGGCCATGATGGTCAGCCCCAGCGCCGCGAACAAGGCCGGCTTGCGGCGGCCGTGGCGATCCGAGAAGCGCCCCACCAGCGGATGCAGCACGCAATACGCCACCAGCGAAATGCTGCACAGCCACAGCGCCGAGGTCTTGCTCATGCCCAATATGGAGACCAGATGATTGTTGGCGTAGGTGATGAAGTAGTAGAGCGAGACCAGGAACAGCGCGGGAAAGGCAAAGGACTGCAGGAAGGCATTGAACTTGTCTTTGCGGGAGACGCGCTCCAGGGTGTTGTTGGCTTTTTTCTCCTGCAGCTCGTGGTAGACCGGCGTATCGGACAGCTTGCGCCGGATGAAGACGGCCACGAAGGTCATGACGATGGACAGCACGAAGGGCAGGCGCCAACCCCAGTTGATGAGTTGTTCATCGCTCAGGGCGGTGCTGATCGCGGCGGCGGTTGCCGTGCCGGCCAGAAAGGCAATGCCGGCGGTGAAGGGCACGACGCTGGCGGGGCTGGCCCGACGGTTCGGAGGAGCGCTTTCCACCAGGAAGATGCCGGCGGCGGACCATTCGCCGCCCACCATCATGCCCTGAAGAAAGCGCAGGATCACCAACAGGATGGGCGCGGCGATTCCGATCGTGGCATAGCCGGGCAGCAGGCCGATCAGGGTGGTGAATACGCCCATGCCGAATACAGTGATCATCAGGACGATCTTGCGGCCGAAACGGTCGCCGATCGGGCCCAGGATGAGCGCGCCGAAGGGACGGGACATGAAGCCGACGGCAAAGACGGCCAGCGACGACAGCAGGGATACCCCGGCTGCGTCCGAGGGGAAGTAGATGCTGCCGATGATGGCGGCAAAGTAGCCATAGATGGCGAAGTCGAACCATTCCATGAAGTTGCCGATGCCGACCGCGACGACCTGTTTTCTGTTCAGGCCGGGACGGCCTGGGACGGCGGCGGCGCCGTGGCGTGGGGCAGCAGTGATGCCCATGATAGTGCTCCTCGTGCAGAACAAGTTTGGGATGGCCTTTGTTGTGGTTGTGGCCGATTTTCAGTCTAATCACGGCAGGTAATTATTCAAACTAATTCGATAAATGACCTCGATAAACATTGCTAATATCAGGCGTGTGGATCTGAACCTGCTGCTGGTTTTCCAGTGCCTCATGAACGAGCGCAGCGTGACCAAGGCGGCCAACGTCCTGTTCGTGACGCAAGGCGCCGTCAGCGCTTCCTTGCGCAAGCTGCGCGTGATGTTCAACGACGAGCTGTTCACGCGCGGCTCCCACGGTATGGCGCCCACGCACAAAGCCCTGGAGATCGCGCCGCAGATTTCGGAGGCCTTGAAGAGCATCTCTGCGCTGGTGACGCCGGAGCAGCATTTCGACCCGCAACGCTCCAGCCGGGTATTTCGCATCGCCTTGTCCGACGATCTGGAGAACATGCTCGCCAAGCGCATGATCCGGGCTGTGGACCAGCGTGGCTGGTCCATCAGTTTTTCCTTCTATCAGACCAATAGCTATGTATGGCCGCAAAGCATGGCGGAGCATGATGCGGACCTGGTCATCTGTTCCAGTCCCAAGCACCTGAGCGCCGTGCACAAGTCACAGGTGTTGTTCTCGGCCTCTTACGCCTGTTTGTACGATCGCGAGTCGACGAACTTTTCCACGCCCATCAGCAAGCAGGAGTACCTGGAGGCGCAGCACGGGCGCGTCTCCTATGACGGCTTGCGCGGCTTTGTCGATGAACTGTTCGATGCCGAACATGTCCAGCGCAAGGTCAAGGCTTCGTTCACCCATTTTTCCGGCGCCGTCAATGCGGTGATCGGCAGCCGGCTGGTGCTGACCTTGCCGGATTACGCGGCGCATTCGTTCGCCGAGTCCAATCGCCGCCTGGCGGTGTCGGCGGCGCCGCTGCGCGTGCCTTCCTTCATCGTCTCCATGATCTGGGACATCAATGCGGAACATGACGAGGAGAACCGCTGGCTGCGCCGCTTCGTCCTGGAGTTGACCGGCGAGCCTGCCGGGTCTTATTAAAATGAAGAAGAGGGGCGCCAGGCCCGGTCCTGGCTTTGTGGTTTTGCAGATGAACATATGGATTCGAATCGCCATCGGCTTCCCCTATCTGCTGTTTCGCCTGTCGAGCATTCCCTATCCCACGCTGGTGCTGGGGGTCAGCCCCGGCGGCATCGCGGAGATGGCCATCACCGCCAAGGTCCTGCAGCTGGGTGCGCCCATGGTCACCTCCTTCCAGGTGGCGCGCATGGTCTTCGTGCTGGTGCTGACCGGCCCCCTGTATCAAAGTCTGGCGCGGCTGCTGCGCGTATCCTGAGCGCGCGGCGTCGTCAGTCGTGCCGGCCCTTTTGCAAAGCCCAGTCCGCGGACTGGGCTTTTTCGTCGAGGGCATGGAACTTGCTGGCTTGGCAGTCGTGTCGAGACCCATCGGCCGGCGCATCTGTACCGGTTCAGGGACAAGCGGCAACTGGCGTGCATGGACGTCGCTGGCCGTCAAATAGAACCAGCCCCTGGATTTAGGGGTTTGCAAATGAATATAGGGATTCGGGTCTGCATCGGCGTTGTCATAGCGCTGCTCGGCGCTTTGGGCGCGGGCCGGCTCCATATACCCATGCCCTGGATGCTGGGGGCGCTGATCCTGACCGCCGTCACCAAGATGGCGGGCAGCCCCGGCGTCTGTCTGCCTGCGTTGCGCAATGCGGGCCAGTGGGTCATCGGCGCCTCGCTGGGCCTGTATTTCACGCCGGCCATGGTGCGACTGATCGCCGGCAATGCGCCTTTCATCCTGATGGGAATGCTGTTCGCTCTGGTGCTGTGCTGCCTGGGCACTTTCATGCTGACCCGTTTCGCAGGCTTGGATTTGCGCACGGCCTGGTTCGCCAGCGCGGTGGGAGGCGCCAGCGAGATGACCGGGCTGGCCGAACGTTATGGCGCGCGGCCGGACATGGTGGCCTCGGCGCAAAGCCTGCGCGTGCTGATGGTGGTGTTGATCATTCCTTTTGTCTTCGAGGTTCTGGGGGTTTCCGGCGAACAGGCCGGCGCGGTGCTCAGGCCGGACTTCCTGTATCTGCCCGGCCTGGCCCTGCTGATGCTGCTGAGCAGCGCCGCAGGCGGGCTGTTTCAGGTGTTGAGCCTGCCCAATCCCTGGGTGTTGGGTCCACTGCTGGTCGTGGCTTTGCTGACCTACAACGATGTGGTGCTGTCGGGCCTGCCGGTGGAGATGACCAACCTGGGCCAGCTATGCATAGGCTGGTCGCTGGGCGACAAGTTCGGCTCGGACTTCTTGCGCCGGGCGCCGCGCTACCTGGGCGTGGTCGCGGCGGCCAATGTGCTGAACCTGGGTCTGGCCTTCGGCTTCGCCTATCTGCTGTTCCGCCTTTCGGACATTCCCTACCCCACGCTGGCCTTGGGCGTCAGCCCCGGCGGTATCGCGGCGATGGCCATCACCGCCAAGGTCCTGCAGCTGGGTGCGCCCATGGTCACGTCCTTCCAGGTGGCGCGCATGGTCTTCGTGCTGGTGATGAGCGGCCCCTTGTATCAAGGCCTGGCGCGGCTGCTGCATGCAGATTGAGCGCGAAGCGCCGGCCGGCGCGTCGGTCCCTTGGAGAGTCCGGCCCGCGGACCGGGCTCTTTCATCCAGGGCATGGAACTTGCTGGTGTGGCAGCCGTGCGCACCACGACCGTCACTTCAACGAGCAGGGAGAGAGTCTATGAGTTTATTGAACAATGTATGGGACCAGCCCGGCACGCCGCTGGACAGGCAGAAATTCACCTGGCGGGACATGGTGGGCCAACCCATCAGCAAGCTGGACGACGACGCTTTCACGCGGATCCGCATCATCCTGCTGAATGGACTGGAGCTGGACGCCTTGCGTCTGAAGCACATCGCTGCGCGTTTCAACCGGGATCTGCGCTTGCCGCTGGCCCGCCTGCGGCGGGTGGAGCAGCATCAGGCCACCCTGGTGAACTGGCTGCTGTCGGCCGACCATTCTCCCCTGGAGACCACGATTGCCTATGAGCAGGTGGCCATCGAAGTCACCGCCGCCGTCGCCAAGGCCGAGCTCGATCCTTACCAGGCGCAGACCTACCGTTTCGGCCTGCTGGAGGATTTCGACCACTTGTACCGCTACAGCGCCATGCTGGACAGGCTGGAGGGCAAGGACGCCAACAACATCATCCAGGGATATACCGACATCGTGCCGGGAAGGCCCACCGCGGACGAGCACCGCCATCCCGACGACGACGTGCGTCAGCCCTACGACCGCGCGCGGGCCCACATCCTGACCAAGGTGCATGCCACATTGATCACGGCGGCCGAATACCAGACCCATGATTACTACATGAACATCGGTCCCCTGTTCGCCGATCCGGTGGCGCGCCAGCTCTATGCCGAGATCGCCTCCATCGAGGAGCAGCACGTCACGCAGTACGGCTCCTTGCAGGATCCGGAGGAGTCCTGGCTGGAGAAGATCCTGATCCATGAGGCCACCGAGGTCCACACCTATTACAGTTGCGTGGAATCCGAGACCAACCCGCGCATCAAGGCCATCTGGGAGCGCTTCCTGGATTATGAGCTGGGCCATCTGACGGAAGTGTGCGAACTGTTCAAAAAGCATGAACGCCGCGATCCGGCCGAGGTGCTGGGTACGGCCATGCCGGCGCCTCTGGGCCTCAAGCCGCAACGGGAATTCATCCGCAGCGTGCTCGAGGCCGAAGTGGACCTGCGCGCCAAGGGGACGAACTACGTGCCCTTGGAGCAGGAAAGCCCGCAGTCCCTGCGCCAGCGCGCCATTCTGAACGCCGACGGCTCGCCGACCAATACGGTGTCGGCCGGATATCAGTGGGCGCCGGGCACGCAGTTGAACCATCGCATTCAGATCGATACGGCAAGGAGCTGACATGGAAAACCAGACCAAGGTAGGAATGAATCGCACCGGCATCCAGATGGCGCCGGTCATGGGCCCCGATCAGATCGAGTATGCGCGGACCTGGCCCGCCCAGCCGCTGGAGGGCAATGAAGACGCCATCGCCGCCCTGCGGGGGGACTACATCCGTCATGCCGAGCGGGTGGGCGCGGTGCCCATGCCCGTGACCGGCAGGGGAATCGCCACCACCGCGGTGGGAGAGCTGATGGGCCGCCGCCCCGCCGTCCTGTTCGACAAGCTGGGCGAGCGGGCGGCCTACGAGCGCAGCGGCGTGCGGCTCTACCAGGCCATGATAGGCAAGGTGAAGGCGTGCGAGTATGCCGAAAAGACGGCCCTGCTGGCCGACCTGCACTACATCATGAACGAGGAACTGCATCATTACCAACTGGTGGTCAGGGCGATCAAGGAGCTGGGCGGCGACCCTACCGCGCAGACCCCGTCGGCCGACGTGAGCGCCGTGGCGTCCATGGGCATCATCCAGGTGCTGACCGACCCGCGCACCACGCTGGCGCACGGACTGCAGGTTCTTCTGACGGCGGAAATGACGGACAAGGCCTGCTGGGAGCTGCTGGTCGAACTGGTGCGCGACGCTGGGCAGGATGATATGGCGGCATTGTTCCAGGACGCGCTGGAGATCGAACGCGAACACGAGATTCGGGTCAAGCGCTGGCTGCAGGTGTTGCTGAGCGACGAAGGCGCGTAAGCGGGCACTGGTGCGAAAACTGAAAAGCCCAGCTCGACGGCTGGGCTTTTCGGGCTGATTCCGGGCAAGTCTAGTCGATCTTGCCGTGCTTGCCCATATCGGCGGGACGCTCGCCCATGATGGCGGCCTTGACCATCTTGGCCATCTGGGTCAGCTTTCCTTCTTCCACATTCCAGTATTCGGCGGAATGGATCTGCACGCAGACCAGGGTCAGGTCGGGATCCTCGATGCCTTTGGGAAACCAGGCCTCGGTCATGGTATTCCAGAAGCGTTCCTTGTGGTCCATGTCGTCGACCAGGCTGGCCGTGCCGGCCACGGAAACGTAGGTGTCGTGCCTGCTGTCCGCATAGCTGACATTGACGCGCGGGTCGGCCAGCAGCTCTGCCACGGGCTCGCTCGAGCGCGACATGAAGAACCAGAGCTTGTCGTCGTCCGGCCGCTCCATCTTGGCCTTCTGGGTCGTCATGGGCCGGGCATGCAGGACATCGCCGGCGCCGTGAGTGGTGAACATCGCAAAACGGATGTCCTTGATGAGGTCTTGCAGGCGTTTAAAAGAAGATTCCACTTGTCCGTTCATAACGTCTCCTTGGAGAGGTTGAAAAAGCCGGAAGCCTATTTTTCAATGACGCCGCACGCGATCCGGCCGGCGCCTCCGCCAAGCGGTTCGGGATGGTCGGAGTGGTTGTCGCCGCCTTCGTGGATCATCAGGGCGCGGCCGCGGATCTGATCCAGCGACTTCAGGCGCGGAGCCAGCACGGGCGTTGTCGCCGTCCCATCCGCGCCGACGTACAGCGCCGGCAGGTCGCCCAGGTGGCCATCGCCCCAGGGAAAGCCATGCTTGCCCGTCTTTTCGGGATCCAGGTGACCTCCCGCCGCCCCGGCCGGCGTCACTTTGCCTTCTTTTTCGGCGGGATCGCAGTCGGGTTTTTCATGGACGTGAAACCCATGGATTCCGGGTTTCAGCCCCTCGAGCTCCGGCGTGAAGACCAGGCCGTAGTTCGTCTGGCTGACGGACACCTGCCCAATCTTGTCCGCAGATCCATCCTTGGTGGCCAAGGCCATGGGAATCGTGATGTCGTCGGCTAGGGCCGGCGCCGCCAGCCCCAGGCTTGCGGCCGCGCCAGCCGCGACGAATGCGTGTCGAACATAGACTGAAAAAAGACGCATGATTCTGGCTCCTCTTGAAAGGCAAACAGATATCAGGCCAGCCTAGCATCGATCGCAGCCGCACATTTAAGTAGACGTTTCTCTTTGTCAGCAAAGCCCGAATCGGGGGCGGCCTTACTCCAGAGTCTGAGGCGGGGCCGTTGCGTTAAAACGCGAACTGCGTTCTTCCAGGAGATCGGCATGGCCAGTAGCAATGTGTCGAGAGGCGGATGATCGAAGCCCTCGCCAGCCAGTTTTCCCGTCGCCAGGAGTACACGAGGAGCATCTGGCGGCAGTGCTTTCAGATCGTCCACCAGTGCTGCTCGCTGCTTTTTCGACATGCGGCCGCGCAAGACAAAGGGTGCTGGTTTCAAGTTGTCGAGTTCGACTCATGGCATTGAGGTGCTCCGTGCGTTCGGTCAGAACCAACACCTTCCGATCCTGCATGCGCGCATCGCGGATTTCGGCTGAGATGGCTGCTGTGTACCGGAGAACCCCGCACCAACTGGCGCAGCCACTTTGGCCAAATGGGGTTTTACCTGAGTTGGCCCTGAAGACGCCACAAAAACTTGAAAAAGCGCTTCTCTTGTAGTAATGTACCTACATGTCATTTTGGTGCAGGAGACATCGCCATGACCATCACGACCCTATCGAGCAGAGAGCTGAATCAAGACGTGACCCGTGCTAAGAAAGCAAGCAAAAGCGGCCCCGTGTTCATCACGGATCGCGGTAAACCGGCGCATGTGCTTTTGAGTTTCGAGGAGTACCAACGGCTGACCAAGCAGCGACGTAACATCGCAGATGCGCGGGCAATGCCAGATGCAGCGGACATTGATTTTGAGCCGCCGCGTGCAGACCTTAGGATCCAACCGGCTGATTTCTCATGATGTATGTGCTCGATACCAATGTGGTGTCCGAATTACGCAAGGTGCGACTTGGCAAAGCGGATGTGAACGTTGCCGCTTGGACGGAAAGTGTCGATGCAGCAGACCTCTTCGTGTCAGCCATCACCATCATGGAGCTGGAGCTTGGCATTCTGTCCATCGAACGCAAGGATCCAATCCAAGGTGCCATGTTGCGTTCTTGGCTAGAGCAACATGTCTTGCCGGAGTTCTCCAGCCGCACGTTGCCGGTTGACACAGCCGTAGCGCAACGCTGCGCCCGATTGCAAGTGCCTGACAAGCGAGGTGAGCGCGACGCGCTGATTGCGGCAACGGCGCTCGTTCATGGCATGACGGTCGTTACGCGCAATGTGCCGGATTTCAAAAATACCGGCGTGACCATTATCAACCCCTGGGTATGAGCGCATTGCGCCAGGTGGTCCGAGAGAACGACCGCATGCTGGTCTTAGCCCAGTGCGGCTGTTTATGGGGTAGAGCCAAAGTCAGCCCGAGCCGATCAAGCTGACAACAAAAAGCCCAGCGGTTAAGCTGGGCTCTTTGAAGCGATTCTGGTGGCCTGGGGCGGAATCGAACCACCGACACAAGGATTTTCAATCCTCTGCTCTACCGACTGAGCTACCAGGCCATGTGCTGCTCGGTAAAAACGAAACTATAACACAGGTTTTGAAGTGTGCGCGCAAAACAACAAAAAATTTTGCACTTTCCTTGTTTCGCCTCCTGGAGAAGGTCGATCGTGACGTCAAACCGGTCCTTTCGCAGGAGGGCAGATTATAATCATAAAAAACGGCGTCGCGGAGCATTTTTGTCAAAAAGCATCCCGGCGGCGTAAAATCAGGTGCATCGCACGCGGCTTGCCCAGGCAGGGCCGCCTGTTTCGGTCTTTTCAGGGCCTCGGCCCCTATCGCTCATGTCAGTAGATGTCCTCACCTTCGGTCTGAATCACGTGTCCGCGCCGGTCTCCGTGCGCGAGCGCGTGGCGTTCCCGATCGACGTGTTGAAGCCGGCGCTGGACACCTTGCGTTCCACGTTCGGCAACGGCGTGCGCGAAGCGGCCATCCTGTCCACCTGCAACCGCACGGAAATCTATTGCGCGGCCGAGCCGCACGTGGCCGAACGCCTGCCCGAATGGATGGCGGACTTCAACAGCCTGCGTTCCACCGAACTGACTCCGCACCTGTACCGTTACAACCAGAACGAAGCCGTGCGCCACGCCTTTCGCGTGGCCAGCGGCCTGGACTCCATGGTGCTGGGCGAGCCCCAGATCCTGGGCCAGATGAAGGACGCCGTGCGCGCCGCCAACGAGGCCGGTTCGCTGGGCACCTTGCTGCACCAATTGTTTCAGCGCACCTTCTCCGTCGCCAAGGAGGTCCGCACGCAGACCGCCATCGGCGCGCATTCGGTGTCCATGGCGGCTGCCGCCGTGCGCCTGGCCGAACGCGTCTTCGGCGACCTGTCCCAGGCCAAGGTGCTGTTCATCGGCGCCGGCGAGATGATCGAGCTGTGCGCCACCCACTTCGCGGCGGTCAACCCCTGTAGCATCGTGGTGGCCAACCGCACGCAGGAGCGTGCGGAAACCCTGGCTTCGCGCTTCCTGGCCACCACCATGAAGCTGGCCGACATCCCCGACCGCCTGGCCGAGTTCGACGTGGTCGTCTCCTGTACGGCCAGCACCCTGCCCATTCTGGGCCTGGGCATGGTCGAGCGCGCCGTGCGTTCACGCCGCCATCGCCCCGTAGTCATGGTCGACCTGGCCGTGCCGCGCGACATCGAAACCGAGGTCGGCCGCCTGGACGACGTCTATCTGTACACGGTCGACGACCTGGGCCGCCTGGTCCAGCGCGGCACCGACGCCCGCCGCGCCGCAGTGGTGCAGGCCGAAGCCATCATCGACACCCAGGTGCAGCAGTACATGCACTGGCTGCGCAACCGGGCCATCGTGCCCACCATCCTGGATGTCCAGCAGTCGGCCGAGCAGGTCCGCCAGCACGAGCTCGACCGCGCCCGCCGCATGCTGGCCCGCGGCGACGATCCCGCCGACGTGCTGGAATGGCTGGCCCACGGCATGACTCAGAAGTACCTGCACGGCCCCATGGCCGAACTGACCCGCAGCGAAGGCGCCGAGCGCGAGCAGCTGCTGGGCCTGTTGCCTCGCCTGCTGCCTTCCACCACGCGTCGGCGTTAGCGTTTCTGGCGGCTTGTTTCACCGACTTCCTGCGGTGCAGCCAGATGTGTAGCGTCGCCCTGCGCCCAGGCCTTCTGATTTCCCTTTAGGCTTTTCCCCTATGAAAGACTCTATGCGCAGCCGGCTGGAGCAACTGGCCCGCCGTCTCATCGAAGTGGATGCCATGCTGGCCGAGCCCGAGATCGCCGGCAATATGGACGAGTTTCGCAAACTGTCGCGTGAGCGTGCCGAACTGGAACCCGTGGTGACCGCGTTTTCCGCCTATGAATCGGCCGAGCAGGACCTGCAGGCCGCCCAGGACATGATGTCCGATCCCGAACTGAAGGAAATGGGCGAGGAAGAATTCAAGCTGGGCAAGGAGCGCATCCAGCAACTGGAAGACGAGCTGCAGATCCTGCTGCTGCCGCGCGACCCGGATGACACCCGCAACGTGTTCATCGAGATCCGCGCCGGCGCCGGCGGCGACGAAAGCGCGCTGTTCTCGGGCGATCTGCTGCGCATGTACATGCGCTACGCGGAGAACTGCGGCTGGCGCACCGAGATCATGTCGGCCAGCGAGGCCGACCTGGGCGGCTACAAGGAGGTGGTGGTGCGCATCGAGGGCCAGGACGTCTACGGACGCCTGAAATTCGAGTCCGGCGCCCATCGCGTGCAGCGCGTGCCGGAAACCGAGGCGCAAGGCCGCATCCACACGTCCACCTGCACCGTGGCCGTGCTGCCCGAGGCCGAAGGCCTGAGCGAGATCGTCATCAACCCGGCCGACCTGCGCGTGGACACCTTCCGTGCCAGCGGCGCGGGTGGCCAGCACGTCAACAAGACCGACTCGGCCGTGCGCCTGACCCACCTGCCCACCGGGCTGGTGGTGGAATGCCAGGACGACCGCTCCCAGCATCGCAACCGCGAGAAAGCCATGCAGGTGCTGGCGGCCCGCCTGAAAGACAAGCAGCAGCGCGAGCAGGCCGACAAGGAGGCCGCCCAGCGCAAGAGCCTGGTGGGCACGGGCGACCGTTCAGAGCGCATCCGCACCTACAACTTCCCGCAGGGCCGCATGACGGATCATCGCATCAACCTGACGCTGTACAAGCTGGGATACATCATGGACGGCGATCTGGACGAGCTGATCAAGGCCCTGCTGTCCGAGCACCAGGCCGAGCAACTGGCCGCGCTGGCGGAGGCATGAGCCTGACTCTGCGCGCCTTGCAGGCGGACAGCGCCTTGCCGCGCCTGGAGCGGGACATGCTCTGGATGCAGGTGCTGGGCGTCTCCCGCTCCTGGCTGATCGCCCATGACACGGACGAGCTGCCGCAGGACAGGGTCCAGGCCTATCGCCGCCTGGAAGCGCGCCGCCTGGCGGGCGAGCCCATGGCCTACATCGTCGGCGTGCGCGAGTTCATGGGTCATGAATTCCTGGTCTGCCCGGACGTGCTGATTCCCCGTCCCGATACGGAAACCCTGGTGGAACAGGCGCTGGAGCGCCTGCGGGACGTCGCGGCGCCGCGCATCCTGGACCTGGGCTGCGGCAGCGGCGCCATCGCCGTCTCGCTGGCGCTGGCGCGACCAGATGCGCAGGTGGTGGCCACGGACATCAGCGCCCCGGCGCTGGAACAGGCCCGCCTAAACGCCCAGCGGCTGTGCGGGAAAGTCGAGTTTTGCCTGGGGAGTTGGTACGATGCCGTGTCGGGTCTGCCGCCCTTTGACCTGATCGTGTCTAATCCGCCGTACATCGCGGCGGACGATGCGCACCTGGACCAGGGGGACGTGCGCTTCGAGCCGCGCCATGCCCTGACGGACGGGGCTGACGGCTTGACGGATTTGCGTACAATAGTTCAAGGGGCCGGGTTGCATTTGCGCCCGGGGGGCAGTCTTCTCATGGAACACGGCTGGGATCAGGCCGACCATGTGCAGAATATGCTGCGTCACGCCGGATTCACCCAGATCGCCAGCCATGCCGATCTGGCCGGGATACGGCGGGTCACAGGCGGTCAACGTTAATTCTTTTCTTACGAGAACATCATGAGTGAAGTTCAAGATTTCATCCGCGAAACGGTCACGGAAAACCCTGTCGTCCTGTTCATGAAGGGCACCGCCCAGGCTCCCCGATGCGGCTTCTCCGCCAGCACCGTGCAGAACCTGCGCGCCGTGGGCCTGAGCCAGGTGGTCATCGTCAATGTGCTGGACGACGCGGAAGTGCGCCAGGGCATCAAGGATTACTCCAACTGGCCCACGATTCCCCAGCTGTACATCAAGGGCGAATGCGTCGGCGGTTCGGACATCGTGTCCGAAATGTACGAGAACGGCGAGCTGGAAGCCATGCTGCGCGAGGCCGGGGCCCTGGAGTGAGCGCCAGGCGACGCCTTGTCGTCGGCATGACCGGGGCCACGGGGGCCGTCTACACCGTGCGCCTGCTCCAGGTGCTGAAGACCTGTCCGGATGTCGAGACCCATCTGGTGATCTCGCCTTCCGGGGTGCTGAACATCAAGTACGAGCTGGACATAGGCCGGCACGACATCCAGGCCCTGGCCGACCAGGTCCATAATTTCCGGGACGTGGGCGCGACGCTGGCCAGCGGCAGCTTTCCCACGGCCGGCATGGTCATCGTGCCCTGTTCCATGCGGACCCTGGCGGCGGTGGCCCACGGGCTTTCGGACAATCTCATCACCCGCGCGGCGGACGTCACCCTGAAGGAGCGCCGCCGCCTGGTCATGATGGTGCGCGAGACGCCGTTCAACCTGGCGCACCTGCGCAACATGACGGCGGTCACGGAAATGGGCGGCATCATCTTCCCGCCCATGCCGGCCTTCTACCTGCGCCCCAAGAGCATAGACGACATCGTCGACCACACGGTGATGCGGGTGCTGGAGCTGTTCGACATTCAGGTGCCCGGCGAACGCTGGGACGGCTCGCAGAAGCCGGCCTGAAACAAAAAAACCTGGCTTTGCAGCCAGGTTTTTTTTGTCTGCCGATCGGCCTATTGACCTGATCGACGCTTGCTGACGAAGATCATCTTCTGCTCGCCCGCGGCGGCCGGCTGGGCCGGGGTGAAGGCGTCCCTGCGGGCGTCCTCCTCGTCGGCCAGGTCGGCAGGGCTCAGGCCCGCGGGCAGGTGGTCGTCGAAGTAATCCTGGTCGAAGCCCGTATCGCCGTCCGGATCGGCCTGGCCGGTCACCTTCAGATCGGTGAAGTTGTACAGCTGCGAGTCCATCAGGTGCGAGGGAATGACGCGCGTCAGCGCGCCAAAGACGTTCCAGGAGCGGTGCGGGAATTTCTTGTCCCATTCCGCGATCATGCGGTTGATCTCCTGGCGCTTCAGGTTTTCCTGCGAGCCGCACAGATTGCAGGGCATGATGGGAAACTGCTTGAGCTTGGCGTAGGCGATCAGGTCTTTTTCGGGCACGTAGGCCAGCGGGCGGATCACGATGTGCTCGCCGTTGTCCGACATCAGCTTCGGAGGCATGCCTTTCATGCGCCCGCCGTAGAACAGGTTCAGGAAGAAGGTGGCCAGGATATCGTCGCGGTGGTGGCCCAGGGCGATCTTGGTGGCGCCCAGCTCCTTGGCGACGCGGTACAGGATGCCGCGGCGCAGACGCGAACAGAGCGAACACATGGTCTTGCCTTCGGGGATGACGCGCGTCACTACCGAATACGTGTCCTGGGTCTCGATGTGATAGGGCACGCCGAGTTTTTCCAGGTAGTCGGGCAGGATGTGGTCCGGGAAGCCGGGCTGCTTCTGATCCAGGTTGACGGCCACGATGTCGAATTTGATGGGCGCGCGCTTCTGCATGGTCATGAGCACGTCCAGCAGGCCGTATGAGTCCTTGCCGCCGGACAGGCAGACCATGACTTTGTCGCCGTCCTCGATCATGTTGAAGTCCCCGATGGCGCGGCCCACTTCGCGCATGATGCGCTTGCTGAGCTTGTTGTCGTCGACGCGCTGTTTGCGTTCGGCCTTGGTGGCGAAGGCGACGGCGTCGGTCTCGGGAGCGGGAAGGGTGCTGGTGTCTTGGGACATAGGAAAAGCGATAGGAGTGTCATTTGCCCCGTCCCGCCGGCGGGCGGGCGTGCGCGCGCAATCAGCGGCTGCGTTCGATTTCAATGCCGACGGCGTCGCAGTCGGGGAAGGCCTGGGGCTTGCTGACCCGGATTTTAACGCGTTCTATGGCCGGGAATTCGTTCTGTATGCGATCGGCCAGTTGTTCGACCAGGGTTTCCAGCAGATTGGTGTGATGCAAGGTGCTGACCTCGATCAGCGCCTGGCGCAATTGCCGGTAATCCAGCACGCTGTCTATGTCGGCGTCGTCCACGGTACGGGTGATGGCGGCGTCGAATTCGGCGTCGATGTGCAGGGGCTGGCGGCGGGCCAGTTCGTGGTCCAGGATGCCGATGGAGGCGTCCACGACCAGGTTCTTGATGAAAATGCGGCGGGTGGGCATGACAGGCAGGAAGCGGGAAGGGCGGCCGGGGAGGCGGCCGCCGGGGTTGATCATCAGGCCGGCAGGCGGGCCAGGATGCATTCGTCCAGGGCGGGGCGGGCCAGCTGCAACGTGAAGCAGCGCAGCTCGTCACGGCGGAAGACGTGGATCTGCACGGTCTGGCCGGCTTCATAGGCGCCCAGCAGCCGCTCCAGGCCGGCGCTGTCGCTGATGCGCAGGCCGTCCAGCGCCACCAGCGTGTCGCCGGCCGACAGGCCGGCCTGATGGGCTGCGCCGTCCGTGAATACCGTGGCCAGCTGGCATTGACCGCCGTTCTGGCGCAGGCGCGCCTGCAGGCTGGGCAGTTTCGAGGCGGCTTTCCAGTCCAGTTGCACGCCTTGTCCGGCCAGCCATGGCTTCAGGGGCAGGTCCTCGCAGCCGTCCACGTAGCGGGCGATGAAATCCGTCGCGTCAAAGCCCGTGGCCTCCAGGATCAGGGCGGGCATGGCGTCTTCCGGCATGCCTTGCGGCTTGCCTTGATAGAAATCGCGGCCATAGCGCTCCCACATCAGCCGCATGACGTCGTCCAGGCTTTTTTCCTGGCCGCTGTGGGCGCGGATGCACAGGTCCAGCCCCAGGGCGATCAAGGCGCCCTTGGTGTAGTAGCTGACCAGGGCGTTGGGGGAGTTCTCGTCCTGCTTGTAGTAGCGCGTCCAGGCATCGAAGGAGCTCTCCGCCGCCGACTGCTTGAAGCGGCCGGGGCTGCGCTGCACGGCGCTGATGTTCTTGGCCAGCAGGCCCAGGTATTCGGGCTCCGAGACCACGCCCGAGCGCAGCAGCATCAGGTCGTCGTAGTAGGAGGTGAAGCCTTCGAACACCCACAGCAGGCGGGTGTGGTTCTCGCGGCTCAGGTCGTAGGGCGCGAAGGCGGCCGGCTTGATGCGCTTGACGTTCCAGGTGTGGAAGTATTCGTGGCTGACCAGTCCCAGGAAGGTCTGGTAGCCGGCGCTCTTGACAGCCTTGTCCTGGCCCTGGGCGGGCAGGTCGCGGCGCGAGGCCATCAGGGCGGTGGAGGCCCGGTGCTCCAGTCCGCCATAGCCGTCGTCGGTCACCATGGTCATGAAGACGTAGCGCGAGCTGCTGTCCAGGAAGGGCGCGCGCCGGGTTTCAGGTTCGAAGAAGGCGATCTGCGCGGCGCAGATCTGCTCGACGTCGCGGGCGATGCGGGCCAGGTCCAGGTTGGGCAGCACGCCGGTGAAGACCAGTTCGTGTTCGGCGCCGTGGGCAAAGAAGCTGATGACCTGCGGCGTGCCCATTTCGACGGGATGGTCTATCAGTTCGTCGTAGTCGCGGGCGCGGTACAGGCCGAAGCCATGGCGCGCGGCCGCGCCGGGATGGCCCTGGGCTTCGGGCAGGCTGGTGTAGACGTTCCAGTGGGCGATCTGCTCGTTCTCGACCAGCTCCAGCAGGCAGGGGTGGTCGGTCTGGCCTTCCACGGCCAGCAGTGCGCCGGCGCCGTTGAAGAAGGCATGGGTCTCGTCGATGTGCGCGCCGCGCACCGACAGGTCCCAGGCATAGACCTGGTACTGGATGTGCAGCGGCCCCTGGCAGGGCGCGCATTGCCAGCGGTGATTGTCCAGCTTGCGCACGGGTACGGGCGTACCCTGGCTGGAGGCGGCGATGCTTTCGATCTGGCGCGAAAAGTCGCGGATCAGGTAGCTGCCGGGAATCCAGGCGGGCAGGCTCAGGATCTGGCCTTCGGGGTTGGGGGAAGTGATCTGTATCTGGACAGTCAGGCGATGGCCGGATAGATCTTCCGGCAGGGCGCGGTAAAGTACGGGTGTAGGTTCCATTGCCTTATTCTATTTAATTTTGTTGGGAGTCAGCATGAACGAACCCTTGGTCAAAGCAGAGGTGCATGGTCGTGTTGCTTTATTGACATTAAACCGGCCCAAAGCCCTGAACGCGCTCAGCAACGAAGTCATCGCCGAACTGTATGCATTGGTGCAGAAGTTCGAGGCCGACGACGGGATAGGCTGCCTGGTGCTGACCGGCAACGAAAAAGCCTTCGCCGCCGGCGCCGACATCGGCGCCATGAAGGACTGGAACTACCATGATGTGTCTTCCCAGGACTACCTGGGCGGCCACTGGCAGGAGCTGCGCCGCATCCGCAAGCCCATCATCGCCGCCGTGGCCGGCTATGCGCTGGGCGGCGGCTGCGAGCTGGCCATGCTGTGCGACTTCATCATCGCCGCCGACACGGCCCGCTTCGGCCAGCCGGAGATCAAGCTGGGCGTCATCCCCGGCTTCGGCGGCACGCAGCGCCTGCCGCGCGCGGTGGGCAAGGCCAAGGCCATGGATCTGGTGCTGACGGCGCGCATGATGAACGCCGACGAGGCCGAACGCGCCGGGCTGGTCTCGCGCGTGGTGCCGGCCGACAAATTGATAGACGAAGCGCTGGAGGCGGCCACGGTGATCGCGAGCATGTCGCTGCCGTCCGTGCTGATGGCCAAGGAATGCGTGAACCGGGCGTTCGAGTCCTCGCTGGAGGAAGGCCTGCTGTTCGAGCGGCGCAACTTCCATGTCCTGTTCGCCACCGAGGACCAGAAGGAGGGCATGCGCGCTTCGTGGAGAAGCGCAAGCCGGAATTCAAGCATCGCTAAACTGTTTAAAAGTCAATGAAAACATAGGGGTTGTTGTAAAGTTGCTGCAGTGCAACGTTACAAAATTTCCCGACCCCTTGTTCTCCTTGATTCTTCGTCTTCGAAACCCTGCGGCCAAGCTGAAACAAGCCTGACTCAATTTGCTTGCAACAAAAAAAAGACGCTATACTTTATGGGTTTGACGCCAGCGGCTTTTTAAGGAGCCGATAACTTTGCGCGGATGGGGTGGCGCGGCCTTTTGGGCCTGTAGTTGTAGCACATCCATCCACACAACTTTATCCGAGTTTTTCCTACTATGAATCAGCCGGTCGATCAGCAGACGGGCACCGCGGACACGGTGCAGGCAGCAGGGAAAGCCTCTTCCTTTCCACAACCCGTGGTTCTCACACCGGAGCAGCGCGCCCGCCTGGCGCGCCGGGCAGGCAAAGGAATCGCGCGCACCCTGATGGCCCAGGCTTTCATGGCCTTGTTGGCGATCGGTCTGTCCGCATGGGTTTCCGGCGCGAATGCAGCAGCCTCGGCACTGATTGGTGCGGCTGCTTATTTTGTGCCCAACGCCTTGTTCGCGCTGCGTCTCCTGCTGGGCTTGATGGGCGGCGGCAACGCCGGCGCGCTTTCCTTCTTCTGGGGGGAGGCCTTCAAGCTGGGCTTTGCAGTACTGACATTGGCGCTGGCCGCCTGGGCGAATACGGGCTGGCTGGTCTGGCCGGCCCTGCTGTTCGGCCTGCTGTGTGTCTTGAAGGGCTATGTGCTGCTGCTGGTTTTCCGCAAGCTGCCATAACGGATTTTTGTTTCACGGGCTTGTCCCTTAGCGTATACGTCACAGGGTAAATACAGATGGCTGCTGCTAGTGATATTTCGCCTCAGTCAGGGTACATCCAACACCACTTGGTTCACTTGAATAACCTGGGTGAAAAACAGGATGTTCTGGCCAACTTCGGTGTCATCAACTACGACTCCATGTTCTGGTCCCTGCTGATGGGCCTGGTCGTGGTCTTCTTCATGTGGCGCGCAGCCGTCCGCTGCACCGCCGGCGTACCCGGCCGCCTGCAGTCCTTCGTCGAAATCCTGGTCGATTGGGTCGAAGACCAGGCCAAGTCCATCGTGCACAATGCGGAATCGCGCAAGTTCGTCTCGCCGCTGGCCCTGACGGTGTTCCTCTGGATCGTCATGATGAACGTCCTGGATCTGGTCCCCGTCGACCTGCTGGCCTGGATCTTCCATTCGACCGGCCTGGGCACCGAGCACGGCGATCCGCTCTATTACCACCGTATTCTGCCGACCGCCGACCTGAACGTGCCCATGGGCATGTCCCTGGGCGTGCTGCTGCTGATGTTCTACTACGGCATCAAGATCAAGCACCCCGGCGGCTTCGTCAAGGAACTGTTCACTGCACCATTCACTGCCAGCGGCATCATGGCCGTCGTGCTTGCCCCCTTCAATTTCCTGCTGAACTGCATCGAGTACGCAGCCAAGTCGGTTTCCCTGGGCATGCGGCTGTTCGGCAATATGTTTGCCGGTGAGTTGGTCTTCATGCTGATCGCTCTGCTGGGCGGTGCATGGACTGGGTTTAATGGCGCCAGCCTCGGACTGGGCATCGGCCACGTTCTGGCCGGCTCTGTATGGGCGATCTTCCACATCATGATCGTTCTGCTGCAGGCATTCATTTTCATGATGCTTACCCTTGTCTACATCGGGCAAGCTCACGAAGGCCATTAATCAGTTTCCGGCCGGGCAATGGGGTCTGGCCGGGATGCAAGTTCGCTTGCTCACGCTTTTTTGATTTTTTGATTTACACCTGATTTTTAACCAAGGAGTTGTCATGACCAACGTCGCTCTCGTTGCTCTTGCTTGCGGTATCATCATCGGCCTGGGCGCTTTCGGCGCTTGCATTGGTATCGCCCTGATGGGTGGTAAATATCTGGAAGCATCGGCTCGTCAGCCTGAACTGATGAACGCCCTGCAGACCAAGATGTTCCTGCTGGCCGGTCTGATCGATGCTGCCTTCCTGATCGGTGTCGGTATCGCCATGCTGTTTGCATTCGCCAACCCATTCGTCGGGTAACAAGGCGGGTCCGCTGCGCTTCCGCATGCGGACAGGCAGTCGTTGGCGGTGCAGCGCTCGTTCGTGAACATGCACCGCTTCCGACTTGAACATACAGGTGTCGGGACGCAATCCAGCATCCGGCACAAGTGGTATTGAAGGGATACGACCGTGAACTTAAACGCGACTCTCTTTTTCCAGATGATCGTGTTTTTCGTTTTGGCCTGGTTTACGATGAAATTCGTATGGCCGCCATTGACGAAAGCAATCGATGATCGTCGTCAGAAAATCGCCGACGGCCTGGCCGCTGCCGACAAAGGCAAGGCAGGTCTGGGCGAGGCGCAAGCGCGTATCAGCCTGATGGAAGCATCGGCCAAATCCGAAAATCATCAACGGATTGTCGACGCCGAAAAACAGGCGACTGCCCTGCTGGAGCAGGCTCGTCGTGAAGCTGAAGCCGAAAAGGCCCGCATCATCGCCCAGGCTCAGCAAGACGCCGCCCAGGAAGTGCAACGCGTGCGTGAAGGTCTGCGTGGCGAAGTCGCCGCCCTGGCCGTGAAAGGCGCCGAGCAGATCCTGCGCCGCGAAGTTGACGCGAAAGCGCACGCTGAGCTGCTTGAGCAGCTCAAGGCTGAACTTTAAAATCAAGGCAGGCCATGGCTGAACTATCGACTATTGCCAGACCTTACGCCGAGGCCCTGTTCGCCGCTGTGCGCGACGACAGTCTGGGCCTCGAATCGTGGTCGGCCCTGTTGTCCGAAATGGCTCAGGTGGCCGGTCTTCACGATGTGCGCGAGGCACTGAACGATCCGCGCCTGAACAATGGGCAGCGTCTCGAACTTTTTACAGGCCTGATCAAGTCCCAGGTCCCCGAAAAGGCTCGCAACTTTCTCGAACTGCTGGTGGACAATCAGCGCATCTGGCCGCTGCCTCAGATTGCAGAGCAGTTCGATCTATTGAAACACCAACTCGAAGGCACGGCTCAGGCGCAGATCACCAGCGCTTTCCCGCTCAGCGACGCTCAGGTCAGCGAGCTGGTCGCCGGCCTCGAAAAGAAGTTTGGCCTGAAGCTTAAGCCGACAGTGACCGTCGACGCTGATCTGATTGGCGGTATTCGGGTGGTCGTTGGTGACCAGGTGCTCGACACTTCCGTGCAGGCCCGGCTGGCCAGCATGCGCGATACGCTGACCGCATAAGCGCGAGTCAGTAAACAGGATTTCAGGAGTCTGAACATGCAACTTAATCCGTCCGAGATCAGCGAACTGCTCAAGAGCCGCATCGAAGGCCTGGGCGCGTCGACTGACGTTCGTACACAAGGTACGGTCGTATCCGTGACCGACGGTATTACTCGCATCCACGGTCTGTCCGATGTGATGCAGGGCGAAATGCTCGAATTCCCGAACAACACGTTCGGTCTGGCCCTCAACCTCGAGCGCGACTCCGTCGGCGCCGTGATTCTGGGTGAATACACCGGTGTTTCCGAAGGCGATCCCGTCAAGACGACGGGCCGCATCCTGGAAGTGCCCGTGGGTCCCGAGCTGCTCGGCCGCGTGGTCGATACGCTGGGCAACCCCATCGACGGCAAGGGCCCCATCAACGCCAAGCTGACCGACGTCATCGAAAAGGTCGCTCCCGGCGTGATCGCCCGTGAATCCGTGTCCCAGCCCATGCAGACCGGCACCAAGGCCGTGGACTCCATGGTGCCGATCGGCCGCGGCCAGCGCGAGCTGATCATCGGCGACCGCCAGACCGGCAAGACCGCCGTGGCCGTGGACACCATCATCGCCCAGAAGGGCAATGGCGTGAAATGTATCTACGTTGCCGTGGGCCAGAAGGCTTCCACGATCAACAACGTGGTGCGCAAGCTCGAAGAGCACGGCGCCATGGAATACACCATCGTCGTGGCCGCCTCCGCTTCGGAATCGGCCGCCATGCAGTACCTGGCTCCGTACTCGGGCTGCACGATGGGCGAATACTTCCGTGATCGCGGCGAAGACGCCCTGATCATTTACGACGACCTGACTAAGCAAGCCTGGGCCTACCGCCAGGTGTCCCTGCTGCTGCGCCGTCCTCCAGGCCGCGAAGCCTACCCCGGCGACGTGTTCTACCTGCACTCCCGCCTGCTGGAGCGCGCTGCCCGCGTCAACGCCGAATACGTTGAAAAATTCACCAACGGCGAAGTCAAGGGCAAGACCGGTTCGCTGACCGCCCTGCCCATCATCGAAACTCAGGCCGGCGACGTGTCCGCATTCGTGCCGACCAACGTGATTTCGATTACCGACGGCCAGATCTTCCTGGAATCGGACCTGTTCAACGCTGGTGTGCGTCCCGCCATCAACGCCGGTATCTCGGTGTCCCGCGTGGGCGGCGCCGCCCAGACCAAGGTCATCAAGAAGCTGTCCGGCGGTATCCGTACCGACCTGGCCCAGTACCGTGAGCTGGCCGCCTTCGCCCAGTTCGCCTCCGACCTGGACGACGCCACCCGTCGCCAGCTCGAGCGCGGCAAGCGCGTGGTGGAACTGCTCAAGCAGCCCCAGTACCAGCCTCTGGCCGTGTGGGAACTGGCCGTGAGCCTGTACGCCGTGAACAACGGTTACTTCGACGATCTGGACGTGTCTCAGGTCCTGCCTTTCGAGAAAGGCCTGAAGGATCACCTGCGCAACAAGTTTGACGCACTGGTCCAGCGCATCGAAAGCAAGAAGGAACTGGTTAAGGAAGACGAGGCTGAGCTGGTTGCAGCCATCCAGGACTTCAAGAAGCACGGCGCTTTCTAATCACTGCAGGCAGGCGCCGGAGTGCTTCCGGCGTCACGATTAGCGGGAGGCGGCGGCCTCGCCAGTCTCCCGACAATGCCCTTACAGGAAAGTGTGATGGCCGGAATCAAGGAAATTCGTACTAAGATCAAGAGCGTGCAAAACACGCGCAAGATCACCAAAGCCATGGAGATGGTGGCGGCATCCAAGATGCGCAAGGCGCAGGAACGGATGCGGGCCGGCCGTCCCTATGCAGACAAGGTGCGCGAGATCGCTTCGCACCTGATGCAGGCGCACCCCGACTACACTCACCCCTACATGGTTGAGCCCGCCGAAATCAAGGCTGTTGGCATCGTCGTGGTCAGCACGGACAAAGGTCTGTGCGGCGGCCTGAACACCAACATCCTGCGTCTGGTGCTTGCGCGACTGCGCGAGTTCGAGGACAAGGGCATTTCGGTGCAGACGACCGCTCTGGGTGGGAAGGCTGCCGGCACGTTGGCTCGTGTCGGCGCCAAGCTGGTCTCCCAGGAAGTCGGCCTGGGCGACGCGCCCAACCTGGAACGTCTGATCGGCGCCATCAAGGTGCAGATCGACGATTTCGTGGAAGGTCGCATCGACGCCGTCTATCTGGCGACCAGCCGCTTCGTCAACACGATGAAGCAGGACCCGACGTTCATTCGCCTATTGCCTCTGCCCACCGGCCTGAAGGATCCGTTCCAGGCCGGCGACCAGGTCAACGCAGAAACTGGCGTTGCCAATTCCTCCGAATACGGATGGGATTACATCTACGAACCCGATGCCAAGTCCGTGATCGACGACTTGCTGCTGCGTTACGTGGAAGGTCTGGTGTATCAGGCAGTCGCCGAGAACATGGCTTCCGAGCAGTCTGCCCGCATGGTGGCCATGAAGGCCGCTTCGGACAACGCGAAGTCCGTGATCGGCGAGCTCCAGCTGGTCTACAACAAGACCCGCCAGGCGGCGATTACCAAGGAAATCTCCGAAATCGTGGGGGTGCCGCTGCGGTGTAAGACACGGCAAGGCACACCATCAAAGTTATATTGCAAGGACTAAACATGAGCAACGGTACCATCGTTCAGTGCATCGGCGCCGTGGTGGATATTCAGTTCCCCCGCGACAGCATTCCAAAAGTCTACGACGCCCTGACGCTCGTTGACGAAAGCTCGGCCTTCGCTGAAAAAGGCCTGACGTTTGAAGTACAGCAACAATTGGGCGACGGCGTGGTTCGCACCATCGCCATGGGTTCCAGCGACGGTCTGCGTCGCGGCATGGAAGTGGCCGGCACCGGCGCTCCCATCTCCGTGCCCGTGGGCACCGGCACCCTGGGCCGCATCATGGACGTGCTGGGCCGCCCCATCGACGAAGTGGGTCCCATCCAGTCCGACGAGCGTCGCTCCATCCACCAGGAAGCCCCCAAGTTCGACGAACTGTCGCCTTCGGTGGAACTGCTGGAAACCGTCATCAAGGTGATCGACCTGGTCTGCCCGTTCGCCAAGGGCGGCAAGGTCGGCCTGTTCGGCGGCGCCGGCGTGGGCAAGACCGTGAACATGCTGGAACTGATCAACAACATCGCCAAGCAGCACAGCGGTCTGTCCGTGTTTGCCGGCGTGGGCGAGCGTACCCGTGAAGGTAACGACTTCTACCACGAAATGGCGGACGCCGGCGTGATCCAGATGGACAACCTGAGCGACTCCAAGGTCGCCATGGTGTTCGGCCAGATGAACGAGCCTCCAGGCAACCGTCTGCGCGTGGCGCTGTCCGGCCTGACCATGGCCGAGAAGTTCCGCGACGAAGGCCGCGACATCCTGTTCTTCGTGGACAACATCTACCGCTACACCCTGGCCGGTACCGAAGTGTCCGCTCTGCTGGGCCGTATGCCTTCGGCCGTGGGCTACCAGCCTACGCTGGCCGAGGAAATGGGCAAGCTGCAGGAGCGCATCACCTCCACCAAGACCGGTTCGATCACGTCCATCCAGGCCGTGTACGTTACAGCCGACGACTTGACCGACCCTTCGCCCGCCACCACCTTCCTGCACCTGGACTCCACCGTGGTGCTGTCGCGTGACATTGCTGCTCTGGGTATCTACCCCGCCGTGGATCCTCTGGACTCCACCAGCCGCCAGCTCGACCCCCAGGTCGTGGGTGAAGAGCACTACCAGGTCGCCCGCGGCGTGCAGCAGACGCTGCAGCGCTACAAGGAACTGCGTGACATCATCGCCATTCTGGGCATGGACGAACTGTCGCCGGAAGACAAGCAGATCGTGGCTCGCGCCCGCAAGATCCAGCGCTTCCTGTCGCAGCCTTTCCACGTGGCCGAAGTGTTCACCGGTGCTCCCGGCAAGTACGTTCCTCTGTCCGAAACCATCCGTGGCTTCAAGATGATCGTCGACGGCGAGTGCGACGCCCTGCCCGAGCAGGCGTTCTACATGGTCGGTTCCATCGACGAGGCTTTCGAGAAAGCCAAGACTATTCAGTAAGGATTGCTCATGGCTAAGCTTCATGTTGACGTGGTCAGTGCCGAAGAATCGATCTTCGCCGGCGAGGCGAAGTTCGTGGCGCTGCCCTGCGAGGCCGGGGAGCTGGGCATTCTGCCCGGCCACACCCCGCTGATCTCGCGGATTCGTCCCGGCACGCTGAAGATCGTTATGGACGATGGCCGTGAAGAGCACATCTTCGTGGCTGGCGGCATACTCGAAGTTCAGCCCGGGAAAGTCACCGTATTGTCGGACACCGCGATTCGCGCTCACGACCTGGACGAGGCCAAGGCACTTGAAGCCCGCAAGCGTGCGGAAGAAGCCCTGCGCAACACCAAGGACAAGGCCGACATCGCCGTGGTGGAAGCCGAGCTGGCCATGCTGGCCGCCCAGGCAGCCGCCGCCCGTCGTCTGCGTGACGTTCGCAAGCACTGATCCAGTCTGGCGACTTCCACAAAAAAGGCACCCGAAGGTGCCTTTTTTGTGTCCGTTTTCGGGTCAAGTCACTTCGCGCAGCGCCAACAGGCTGAGGTGTACGCCTGCGCGCCAGTCCCTGGGTATCGCATCCTTGCCCAGCAGCGAGTCCAGCCTGTCCTGGCTCAAGGCCGACTGCGCCGGCCGACGCGCCGGGGTCGGGTATTGACTGGCGGGGATCGGGGTCAGCGCGGGGGCTTGGCCAGCAATCCCAGCTCCACCGCCTGACGAAAGATGTCCTTGGCGAAGTCATGCCAGCTGACGGTCGGCTGCCCGGCGTAATGGTAAATTCCGGCTGGCGTGCAGGCTCCAGGGCGGGCGGGTTCCCTTTGCTCTGCGCCGGCGTTCGGGCCTGCCTGCCCGGCGTCCTGGAAACGCGGCTTCCGGTCCTGCGCCATCCTGCCGGCCAGCTCCAGCAGCACCTGGGCAATATGCGGGGCGTAGCTGGGGCCGCCAAGCTGGTCCGCCACGATGTTCAATTCGCTGCGCTCCCGGCCCAGGCGCAGCATGGTCTTCAGGAAATTATTGCCGAACTGGCTGAAGACCCAGCTGGTGCGCAGCACGACGGCCGAGGGCAGGGCGGACAGGACGGCCTGCTCGCCTTCCAGCTTGCTGCGACCGTAGGCGCTGACCGGCCCCGTCGGCGCGTCTTCCGCATAGGGCGTGGCCGCCTGGCCGTCGAAGACGTAATCCGTGGAAACATGCAGCAGCCCTATGCCGCGGCTGGCGCAGGCCTGCGCCAGCAGGCCGGGCGCGATGCCGTTGACGAGCCGCGCCAGTCCGGGCTCCGATTCGGCCTTGTCCACGGCCGTGTAGGCGGCGGCGTTGATCAGCACGTCGGGTCGGTGGCGCTCCAGGGCCTGCGCAATCGACTCCGAGTCGGTAATGTCCAGCTCGGCACGGCCCAGCAGAATGGCATCCGTGGCCGGACTCGCCTGTTGCTGGAGCAGCCAGGAGAAGGATTGGCCAAGCTGTCCCTGAGCGCCCGCAATCAGGAGGCGAGTCATGAGAGGGGGCCTTGCCGGCCTGTAAGAAATTGCTCCAGTCCGGGGTGCCGGCTGTCTTTAGCGGACAGGATGGGATCGTGGATTGGCCAGTTTATGTTCAGACGAGGGCAATCCCACGCGAGTCCGCCTTCATCATCAGGGTGATAGTAGTCCGTGCATTTGTAGCTGAGGTCCGCTTCCGGGCTCAGTACGCAGAAACCGTGCGCATAACCGGGGGGCAGCCAGAGCTGGCGGTGATTGTGCTCGCTCAATTCAATGCCTACATGGCGGCCGAAGGTGCTTGAGTCCGGGTTTATGTCCACGGCGACGTCATAGATCGCGCCCCGGACCACGCTGACCAGTTTGCCTTGCGGCCGGGTCTTCTGGAAATGCAGTCCACGCAGTACGCCCTGTTGGGAACGGGAGTAATTGTCTTGTACGAACGGCAAATAGATGCCGGCCTGATCCCGGTAGCGCCGTTCGCTGAAGGTCTCCTTGAAGAAACCACGCTCATCGCCAAATACCAGAGGTTCGATGATGAGGACGCCGGGCAGGGCCGTGGTCAGAACATTCATATCAGTCCTGCAGCAGCCTTAATAAATATTGGCCATAGCCGGTCTTTCCCAAGGCATGGGCCTGTTCGCGTAATTGTTCCTGGCTGAGCCAGCCTTGATTGAAGGCGATCTCCTCCAGGCAGGCGACTTTGAGGCCTTGGCGATGTTCGATCGCGCGTATGAACGAGCCGGCTTCCATCAGGCTTTCATGCGTGCCGGAGTCCAGCCAGGCGAAGCCACGCCCCAACATGCAGACCTGCAGTTCGCCTGCTTGCAGATAGGCATTGTTCACGTCTGTGATTTCGAGCTCACCGCGGGCCGAAGGTTTGAGTCCGCGGGCGATGTCGACGACGCGATTGTCATAAAAATATAGGCCTGTGACGGCGACGTTGGATCTGGGCTGCATGGGTTTCTCTTCGATGTGGATCGCTTTGCCCGCCGCATCGAATTCCACGACGCCGAAGCGTTCCGGATCTGTGACCTGATAGCCGAAGATGGTTCCGCCCACGCGGCGGGAGCGGGCTTCCCGGAGCATCTGACTGAAGCCGTAGCCATAGAAGATGTTATCGCCCAGGATCAGGCTGACATTGTCCCTGCCGATGAAGTCGGCGCCGATGACAAAAGCCTGCGCCAGCCCGTCGGGCGAGGGCTGCTCGGCATAGGAGAGCGCCAGGCCGTAACGCGAGCCGTCTCCCAGCAACTTGCGGAAGTTGGGCAGGTCCTCAGGCGTAGAGATGACCAGGATCTCCCTTATTCCTGCCAACATGAGTACAGACAGGGGATAGTAGATCATAGGTTTGTCATAGACGGGTAGCAGTTGCTTGGACACGCCCAGGGTGATGGGATGCAGGCGGGTGCCCGAGCCGCCGGCCAGAACGATTCCTTTCATGCCTTGTTCCCCATGCGTTCCAGTCGGTAGGCGCCGTTGAGCACGCGTTCCCACCATTGAGCGTTATCCAGGTACCATTGCACGGTCTTGCGCAGGCCTGATTCGAAGGTTTCCAGGGGACGCCAGCCCAGCTCGCGCTGAATCTTTGTGGCATCGATGGCGTAGCGCCTGTCATGTCCGGGCCGATCTTGCACGAATGTGATGAGATCTGCGTATGGCCTCAGGCCGGGGACCAGCTCGTCCAGCAGTCTGCAGACTGCGGTGACGACATCCAGGTTCCTGCGCTCGTTGCCTCCGCCGATATTATAGGTTTCCCCAACGCGGCCCTGTGTCAGGACGGTCAAGAGGGCGCGGGCGTGATCTTCCACATACAGCCAGTCCCGGACCTGTGCCCCGTCGCCGTAAACGGGCAGGGGCTGGCTCTGGAGAGCGGTGAGAATCATGTGGGGAATCAGCTTTTCCGGGAACTGGCATGGACCGAAATTATTCGAGCTGTTGCTAATCAAAATGGGCAGTCCGTAGCTGCGGTGCCAGGCGCGCACCAGATGGTCGGAACCTGCCTTGCTGGCGGCGTAGGGCGAGCTGGGAGCATAGCGCGTGGCTTCTGTGAAGAGGCCGCCAGTATCGCCCAGGTCGCCGTAGACCTCGTCTGTCGAGACATGATGAAGGCGAAACGCCGCCTTGCGGGTCGGCTCCAGACCGCTCCAGTAATTTCTGCAGGCCTCCAGCAGCGTATAGGTGCCGACAATGTTGGTCTGGATGAAGGGCGCCGGCCTGTCGATGGAGCGGTCCACATGCGACTCCGCCGCCAGGTGCATGACGGCGTCGGGTTGGAATTGCGCCAGTTGCCGGGTGAGGGCGTCGGTATCGCCGATATCCACCTGGCCGAAGTGGTAGCGATCATTGCCGGCCACCGCTTCCAGCGAGTCCAGATTGCCTGCATAACTGAGCTTGTCCAGATTCAGTACTGTGTGCGAGGTGTGTTGGATTAGATGGCGGATGAGCGCCGAACCGATGAAGCCGGCTCCTCCGGTGACGAGAATGCGCATGTGGATGGTTGTCTTGTAGTGAAGCGGGCTGACGCCCAAGCTGTGCTAGATGATACAAAAATGCGAGCGAACCGTTTGCATCATGGTGGTACAGAGGTATCTAAGCAGATGGCCAGGCAGGTCGCGCCGTTCCCTGGCTGCGGCCAATCCGCCGCCTTTTGGCCTATGGGATCGGCGAGCACATCGTATTAGTTTGACATGGGGCGTCTGTGCGGGGCGATTAATCGCACTTAAACCGCTTGGGTTTGACGCTCTATGGTTACAATTTAGCACCGCCCTATGCAAGCAAGGCCGACTTTTTCTGCAACGTCGGCCTATTATTGGAGCGGCGTCGCGCAGGGCAGGCTATTCCGGCTTGCGTCAAAAGCGAACAATACCTGACTTGGATGATTATCTTTTCCTGACCCATGGCTCTTGCTACTCTCTTTTCCCGCCAAGGCCATCGCATCACGTCGATACTGGTATTTCTTTTCCTCGCGAGCCTGTTGTCGACGAAAAGCGGGTACTCCTACGTGCTTGGCGTACTGGCCCTTTATTCGCTCTGGCTGGTTGGCCGCGCTCCCCGCATGGCGCTTGAGTCCTCGGAAGGCTGGGTGCTGATCTGGATGGGCGCATTCGCCGTGCTGGGCGTGGTGGCGGCGGCCTGGCATGGCGACCCGGCCGACGCCTATGAAGTCCCGGCCAAGTTCGCTCTGGGTGCGGTGTTGGTCTTGGCTTGTCTGAAACAGCCGCCGAAGTCGGCGGCATTCTGGTCCGGTCTGGTCGTGGGCGCGATCAGCGGCCTGGCGGTAGCCTATTGGAAGATGATGCAGTCCGGTGAGTTCAAGGCATATGGCTACACTGGCGCCATCCAGTTCGGCAACCTGGCCTTGACGATAGGCGTAATGTTGACCGTGGGCTTGTGCTGGGCGCTCTGCCAACGGTGTGCATATCGCCGGCTTTGGATGGCGGCGCTGGCGGCCGGAGCCGTCTGCGGCCTGCTCGGCTCTTATTTTTCAGGCACGCGAGGCGGCTGGGTGGCGATTCCGGTTTTTTTGATGCTGTTCCTGCTGTCTTATCTGCGGCGGGGCAATCTGCTTTCCTGTCTGCTGGCCTCGGTGGCCATCGTCGCGTCCGGTGTCGTCGTCACCCTGTATTCGCCTATTGTGCAGGAGCGGATTCAGGAAGTCTCCCAGGACCTTGCCGAATATCAGGACGAGGGCGCCGAAAGCTCCAGCTCCCTGGGTGCCCGCTTCGCCATCTGGCAGACGTCTCTGGAGCTGCTGAAGGAAAAGCCGGTTCTGGGCTGGGGAGAGGTCCAGTTCCGACAGGAACTGCGCGAACGCGCCCAGGCGGGCCTGCTGGGCCAGGTGCCCGCCAGCCTGGCCAATACGCATAATACCTTCCTGGAGGTCTGGGTGATGTACGGCGGCCTGGCCCTGATTGCTCTGATCTGTTTGATGATCAGCTCCGCCTGGCATTTTCTGGTCTGCCTGCGTCATCCTGATACCGTAATGCGCAGCTATGCTCTGGCGGGGGTGTGCCTGGTGCTGGGCTACAGCGTATACAGTCAGAGCCAGGTCATGCTGATACGCAACAATACTCTGATGTTTTTTCTGTTGATGCTGGCTGTGTTGATGGGTTTGTTGCGCCAGCGCCGGCAGGAGCTCGCGCCGGGCTGATCAGCGGGCGCCGAACCCGGTCAGCACGGTGCGCGCCGTCAGCAGCAGGATGTAGATGTCCAGGTAGATCGATGCGTGCTTGATGTAGTAGAAGTCATGCTCGATCTTGGCCTGCGTGTCGTTCTCATCGGCCGCATAACCGTAGCGCACCTGTGCCCAGCCGGTGATGCCGGGCTTGATCACGTGCCGATAGGTATAGAACGGCAAGGTCTGGTCGAACTGTTCCACGAATTCGGGCTGCTCCGGGCGGGGGCCGATGATGGCCATGTCCCCTTTCAGGACATTGAGCAGTTGTGGCAGTTCGTCGATGCGCAGCTTGCGGATGACATGACCGACGCGGGTGATGCGCTGGTCGTCCTCCTGGGCGAACCGGGCTTCTTGCTGCAAGCAGGCCTCGGTCTTCATGCTGCGGAACTTGTAGATGCGAAATGGCTGGTTGCCGCGGCCGATGCGGGTCTGCGTATAGAAGACAGGCCCAGGGCTGTCCAGGCGTATGCAGAGCGCGGTTACCAGCAGCACGGGTAGCAGCACGGGCAGGGCGAGGATCACCAGAATGATGTCCAGTATGGTCTTGAAGCGCTCATATCCACGCGACGGCAGCAGCGCGCCCAGGTTGTTGTCCGTCATGCGTACCAGGCGCACGCGTCCGGTGATGGCCTCGTACATGACCCGGGCGTCATAGACGGCGATGCCGTTCAGGACGCACTGAGTGATGAAGCGTTGCCAGGTGTCGTCGAGTACGCTGAAGTCGGCCACGACGGCGTCGTAGCGCACGCCGGCCAGGTTGGGAGCCGTCAGCACTCGGGAGTCGATCTCTCCCAGCGGGATCAGTTCATTGGCCATGCCTCCGGGAATGATGGCGATCTTCGCCTTCAGGTATCGTTTTGTGAGCAGGTGTTCGGCGATGAACCAGTTGATGCTGATGAAAGTGCTGATAAGCAGCATGTAGCGGGAGAGCTCCACGCGCAGGAGCAGCGCTGCCACTGCGCCCACCAGGTAGATGACCAGGACATTGGAGATGATCAGCCCCATGCTTTGGCCGCCCGGATAGTTGTTGACTGTGCGCGAAATGCTTATATAGGAAAGCAGCAGGCAGGCCGAGACCAGGGTGATGGCGGTCCAGCGTCCGGGATCCTTGGCTTCCCAGAATGGATGACCCCAATAGAGGGTCGCCGGAATGGCGACCGTCAGAAGCCAGCCGCACAAGAACGAGAAGGTGCGTGAAAGCAGAACCTGTTCGTGAAGCTTGGTGTAGCGTCTGGTGTGTAGATGGGTCATAGGAGGATGCGTATCAAGCGGTGGCAAAGTTTACACGACTTGCCCGACCGCCGGACGTTGAACCTGGGGTTGGCGGACATCGTATGACACAGGTTGATGCTGAAGGCGGACGGGCGCCTCGATCCTGAAGACTACGATACCCCATTCCCATGGTAAAGATAGGGGACTTGCCCGGATGCGCTTAAGGTTATGACGATTTTGTTGCAACGCAATGTAGAGTTATACATACGTTGTATTCTTGCACGGCACGGCTTGCTGTCGTGGAACGTCGTGTTACAAACTTAGGCTGTCCCGCTCTCCGATTCCCTTCATCATGACGTCCTGATGGCGTCACTCAGGTTGTGCCCGCGCTTGTGCTGCCTCGCGGGATGCGTCAACCGCAAGCGCCCGATTTTTTCTATGTCTGTACCGTTCAGTTTGCTAATGTCCGCCTATCGAGGGGACGATCCCCAGTATTGCCGGCAGGCGCTCGAGAGCGTCTGCCAGGGCAGCGTAGTGCCTGATGAACTTGTCCTGGTGCTGGATGGACCCGTGCCGGCGCCATTGCGCGAAGTGATCGAGTCATTTCGTGAGCGCCTGCCTCTCACCCTGGTGCCTTTGCCGGAAAACCGCGGTCTGGGCCCCGCATTGGCGGCAGGCCTGCCGCACTGCCGCCACGAGTGGGTTGCGCGCTTTGACACGGATGACCTGTGCATGCCGGACCGCTTCGAGCGGCAGTTGGCCTTCATCGAGGCCCATCCGGAGATTGACGCATTCAGCTCGCCCATCCTGGAATTCGAGCTCAGCCCCCAGGAGACAGGGCTGCTGCTCAAACCCGTGCCCTGCGGGATGCGTGAACTGGCTCGTTACGCACGCTGGCGCAATCCGTGCGATCATATGGCCGTCATGTTCCGCAAACAGCGGGTTCTACAGGTCGGCAGCTATCAGGATGACCGGTATTTCGAAGATTACGCCTTGTGGGTCCGTTTGCTTCTGGATGGGGCGCGGCTGGACAATATGCCCGAGCCTACGGTCTGGGCGCGTGCCGGTCGTTCAATGCTGGCTCGTCGGGGAGGGCGGTATTATGCGCGTTTTGAATACGCCATCCAGCGCAAGTTTTTACGCTGGGGTTTCATTAACATTTTTGAGTTTGCCCGAAATTTAAGTATTAGAATTCCGGTGCGCCTGCTCTCGGACTCCCTGCGGGGGGGCATCTATGCCGGTCGGTTGCGGCGTCGGGTCTGACGGCAAGGCCTGCGGACCGGCTTTTTTTTAGGTTAGGGAATGAATCGATTCTTCAGTATCGGCTATCGGGACATGGCGCAGAGCGTCCGGTCCAGTAGCCTGTGGCTCCTGCTCGGCTGGGTGGAAATTCGTCAACGCTACGCGCGCTCCAAGATCGGGCCCTTCTGGCTGACGATCAGCATGGCCATTCTGGTGACGGCTCTGGGCCTTGTGTACGGCACTTTGTTCAAGGCCGAGCTACGCGAGTACCTGCCTCTGTTGGCTATCGGCTTCGTGTTCTGGGCGTTCATCTCCACCACGATCAATGATGGCTGCAATGCCTATATCAGCGCCAGCCCCTACTTGAAGCAGGTGCCTCTGTCGCGCGGGGTGTTCGTGTTCCAGACCCTGTGGCGCAACATGATCGTGCTGGCGCACAACTTCGTCATCGTGATCCTGGTGCTGCTGATCTTCCAGATAGACTTCTTCCACCAGCTGCATTTCTTTGTCCTGGGTTTTGCCCTGGTGGTGTGGAACCTGCTTTGGGCGGTCACCTTGCTGGCGCTTCTCTGCGCCCGGTTTCGGGACCTGCCGCAGATCGTGGCCAGCTTCATTCAGGTCATTTTCTACATCACTCCCATCCTCTTCAAACGCGACATGCTGCAGAAGTACCCGCTGTTGATCGATCTGAATCCGTTTGCCCATCTGATCGAGGTGGTGCGGGGCCCCTTGCTGGGCACCTCCGTCCCTTTGTTGAGCTGGATGGTCTGTCTGGGGCTGGCCGTGGCAGGGACCCTGTTGAGTCTTTTCATGCACGGCAAGTACCGTGCACGCATTCCGTACTGGGTCTAGGAGCAGCCGAATGTCTCACGTAAAAGCACAGAATCTTGTTGTGGAGATGCCGGTCTACGAATTGAGCGGCCGCTCCATGAAAATGCGCATGCTCAACAAGCTGGCCTCGGGCCGCATCGGCGCGGGCGACAATGGCATCACCGTGGTGCGCGCCCTGCAGGACGTCAGCTTCGAGTTCGGCGATGGGGACCGTGTCGGCCTGATCGGTTCGAACGGCTCAGGCAAATCCACCCTGTTGCGCGTGCTGGCCGGCATATACGAGCCGTCGTCCGGGCGCCTGGACGTTCAGGGCAAGGCAGTGGCCCTGCTGGAAATGGGCCTGGGCATGGACGACTCCATGACCGGCTACCAGAACATCAAGCTGCGCGGCATGCTGCTGGGCATGACGCCCGACGAAATCGAGGCCAAGACGGCCGAGATCGCCGAGTTCACCAATCTGGGCGACTACCTGCACCTGCCCATCCGTGCCTACTCGTCCGGCATGCGCATTCGCCTGGCCTTTGCCATCTCCACGGCCGTCGAGGCCGAATTGCTGCTGCTCGACGAGGTCATCGGCGTAGGCGACGCCGCCTTCCTGGAAAAGGCCAATGCCCGCCTGAAGGCCTTCCAGGACAAGGCCAATATCGTGTTCATCGCTTCGCATTCGGGAGCCGTTATTTCTGACATGTGCAACAAGGTCATGTGGCTCGAGGGCGGTCATCTGAAGTTCATTGGAGATGTCGCCGAGGGGCTCAAGGCTTACTCGGACTACCTGGAGCAGAAATGAGCGCGGGCGCTGATCCGTCCGCCGCAGGGCAGGGCATGCAGGCCGCCCTGGCGGTAAAGCCGCGCCGCATGGCCTTCATCGTGGATATCCGTGGCTGGGCCTTCGACATCATCGCCCAGTCCATGCAGGCCCGGTTGGGGCCTTTGCTGGATGCTTGCGACATCATTTATTGGGAAGACTTCGACGATCCGAACGCCCTGGTCAGACATGTCAATGGTCAGGGATTGGATCTGGTGCACTTTTTCTTCCGTGAACACCTGGACCTCATCCTCAAGACGGTGGCGGGACAAAGTGACGCGTTCACTGCTTTTTGCCGCCATGCGTTTACAACGCATATTCCGGATTATCTGTACGCGAGCAGTTTTGAATTAGCAGCGCGGGCTGGCCTGTTTGATTTCGTCGACGGCTATTTCACGACGTGCAGGGATTTGTTCGACATCTATTCGCACGATCCGCTGGTTCGCGATCCGGACGGCGTGATCTTCGATTGGCCGGAGATCTCTTCTTTACCGGCCATCCCCTCCAAATCCGACGGCAATGGCTTGCGGGTGCTCTGGTCGGGCAATTCCAAATGGGGCGAATACGCTGGCTTCATGGACTACAAGGGGCTGGCGACGGTCATTCGTCCCGCCTTGGAGCTGGTACAGGAGAAGTTCCCGAATGTCGAGTTCGTGTGTTTCGACTCGGCGGAGAAAAAGGTCCCGCACGAGACGATTCTGGCCGAACTGGAAAAAGCGGACATCTTGCTCATCGCTTCGGAAAAGGAAGGCACGCCTTTGACCTTGATCGAGGCGATGTCCCGTGGCTGTGCCGTGGTTTCGACCCCGGTGGGCATTGCGCTCGATGCACTGCCTGAGCAGCAGCGGCCGTTCATTTGCCCACGTGATGCGGGTGCTTTCGCGCAGGCGCTGATTCGCCTTTGCAGGCAGCCGCAGGAGCTTCGTAGTTTGCAGCAAGCCAACTGGGAGGCTTATCAGGCGCAATTCGGGCCTGACAGCCCTTTGTTGGGCAAATGGGTGGACTTCCTGAATCTGGCCTATGAACGTCATCAGGATCAAGGTCTGTCTCGCAAGCAGGCCTTGGCCAAGGCGGCCGCCGGCAGCGCAGCCAGGCGGATGCTTGTAACGACCTTGCGTTCGTCTGTACGGCTTGCCAAGCGCCTGGGCCTGGTCGACAGGCTCAATCGGCTTTCACCGCGATTCGCTGGTTTCTACAACCGGATCCTGCATGGCGGTAACCAGCAGGGAACCCCGGACTACGAGCGTATAGGCTTATCGTATCGGCAATTGCTGGAAGAATGGCCCGACGGCCGGCCTTTGGTGGTGTATGCGCCGATGTGGAAAGGTGTGGCTGCGTCGACGGAAACCCTGTTCGGCCCTCATGTGCTGCGTTTTCCCTATTTCGACTCCGAGTTCCCGGAGGTCGAGCGTCACGCTTATCTGGAAGACCTGGCCAAGATGCTGGCGGACAAGCTACGGGTTCCTTTGGTTTATAGCGGGGGGTCGGTACTGCATCTGGCGCTGGCGCGCCGCCTGCATCAATTGAATCCGGGCCTGCGCCAGTTTTTCATGTGGCATGGCTCGCCGGCGCAGTGGGTGGATAAAGGGCAGGCGGCGCATTTTCAGATGTGGCAGGCCGCCTATCGGGAAGGCGTGATCAGGGGGATGGTGCCGGTGAAGCCTGGGCTGCATCTGGCCTTGGAGCGGATCGGCATCCGAGCCTGGGACCTGTTCAATCCCGTCCCGGACCTGCCCGTTGCCGGCCGAAGCTTCAGGGGCAGTGGCGAGTCCATACAGATCGGCCTTTTTTCCGCCATCAGCTCCTGGTACAAGAATCCCCATGTGCAGTTGCTGGCGGTGGCGGGACGCCCTGACGTTGTGCTGAACACCAATCTGCACGAGGACGATATTCGCCATGTCGATTTGGGCGTCAAAGCGGTCCGGCACTATCACCATATGCCGCGCCCCAATTTCCTGCAGCTGATCGCCCAGCAGGACTTGAACCTTTACGTGACCAATACGGAATGTTCCCCGATGACTGCCTTGGAAAGTTGGGCGATGGGTGTGCCTTGCATCGTGGGGCCGGCGGGGGACGTGTATTCAGCGGTCTCGCCACGTCTAGCGGAGCTGCTCGTAGAGCCCAAGGTGGATGATCCGACGGCCATTGCAGCACGGATCGACCTTGTGCTGGCGCATCGCGACGAAGTGCGTGCTTTATTGGCCAGATATCGTGACCCCTACAATCTCGCGTTCAGGCAAAAATTGAATCAACTGCTGCAAGATCTGTGCAAAGACTGATCAGTAGACTCTGTCAGCTCGTTGGTTTGTTTCCGCCATTCACCATATTGCTGGAAATGGAAAAGACGAGCGTGAATTTACTCATTTGAAAAGAGATTATGGAACGCTTAGACTTATCCGCCCGCCCGGAACATCCGACGCAAGAGTCGACGATACATTTGGCCCGCTATGCCAGCATTCTGCCTTTTGTGAAAGATAAGGTTGTGTTGGATATTGCCTGTGGCGAAGGCTATGGATCGGCCTTGATGATGCGGGCAGGCGCTCGCCGCGTGGTAGGCGTGGATATATCTGCAGAAGCGGTGGAGAAGAGCCACCGGGTATTTGCCGCGTCGGGGGCGGAATACATTCAGGCCGATGCCACGAGTCTGGATGATTTGTTCGAGCCGGGCATGTTCGACGTGGTGGTCTCCATAGAAACGATCGAACATGTCATGGATCACGAAGCCTATTTGAGCGCGCTCAAGCGCGTCGCCAAACCCGAGGCTGTTTTCCTGGTGTCCTGCCCCAATGATTATTGGTATTACCCTAACGAGGATCAGGCCAATCCCTATCACTTGAGGAAGTATCGCCTGGAGGAGTTTCAGGCGGTCAGCACCAAGATCCTGGGCGACAACGTCCATTGGGCGCTGGGGTCGGCCGTGTTCGGATTCGGAACCGCTCCGCTGGACGGGACCTCATTGGAGCCGCTCTACAGTTCGTGGATGAAGGCCAATGAGCTGGGTGCGGCATTCGTAGTCGAAAACGACAGTTTGATGCCGCTGGCGACGGAGAACAGCAGCTATTTCATGGGTTTGTGGAATACGAGCGGCTTTTCGCATGGCGCAGCGTATTTCGGCGTGAGTATGGACGCTTATGCGCGGATGTTCGACGCTCTGGCTTTCGATTCGGTTTCCGATTTGAAGGCCGCTTTGGAGCATGCAGCTACCAGGGAGAGGGAGTTGACCCAGTCTTTGGAGCTGGAGCGTCAGGAGTTGCGCAATAAAGCTTTGTTGCTGGCGGCCGTACAGTCCGAGAACAAGGTGATCCGCGAGAACATCAATGGCTTGTGGGACGAGATCAATCGTCTGAATGGTGTCATTGGCGTTATGCAGGTGGGCTATTGGCGCTATCGTCGCATCAGCGACAAAATTCCCGAGAGCCTGCGCCGAGCCGTAGTTAAATGTGTACGGATTCTGAAGAGATAATTCCGGATGAATAAAAAAGTAGATTTGGTTGGGGGCTGGCTTCGCTTCCGTATGTTTACGAGCCGAATCATCATTTGCTCAACAAGGACCTGATTGCCAAGGGCGGGGCGAATATTGGCCTCGATGGGGAAAATCTAACCATCACGTTCCTGTCCATGAACAGAGCGTCGCTATCGGAAAAATTGTTGCGTTCCATTCGGGCTCGGATGCCTGGGTACAAGGGCAAGGTCCTGATCATCGACAACGGGTCCAATGTCGAGGAATTGGATAAGCTGCGGGCCGTGTTGCATGAGCTGAAGCTTGATGCCAAGCTGGTCGAACTAGGCCGCAATTACGGGGTCAGCGGCGGCCGAAATAGAACCATACCCCATGTCGAAACCGACTGGATCATGTTCCTGGACAACGACATTTACTTTGTCCGGAATCCTTTGCCGCGCATCCAAAGCGACTTGTCGCTGTTGGGTTGTCACTTTATGAGCCTGCCTTTGCTGGACCCTGATGGCAAGACCTTGTTTGCCAAAGGGGGGAATATTTATGTCAGCTTCGATGACAAGCATGTCCATGTTGGCGCTGGCAGCGTCTCTCCCCAGGTGGAAACTTCCGATTTCGACGGGCAGGGTTTTCTGTCCACCTTTTTGTTCGGCGGCGCATGCGTGCTCAAAAAGCAGTCCTTCCTGAAGTTGGGTGGCTATGACGAAGCCATGTTCATTGGCTTCGAGGACATTGATTTTTCCATACGATTGTTCCAGGAAGGCGCCAAAGTAGGTACGACGGGCGCCGTGGCTCTGATCCATGATCATCCTAAGCCAGTGACGACGGAGGACATCGAGTACGAACGTACTCGCTTTACACGCGACATACTGCATCAGGCCGCCAAGCACCTGGAGCGCAAGCATGGCTTTCAGTTCTGGTCGACGGGAGTGGAGTTCTGGCTGAGGGACAAGCACCGTTCTCTCGATATTTCGGCCGGTGCCCCCCTGGAGGGCAATGATGAGGTGCTTGAGCCGGCTTTGGCGCCCGCGCAAGTGCATGGCAAGCCCAAGATTGCATTGGTTGTGGATTCGGATCATTGGGCGTTCGCCAACATTGCGAGGCAGATAGTCAAGCACCTGGGGCATCGATTTGACTTCCAGATCATCCCCACCGAGGTGGTCGACAACATCGATCAGATCCTGGTCATGACCGCCGATTGCGCCGTGACGCACTTTTTCTGGCGCGAGTACCTGAATCTGGTCCGGCACGAGTTCGCGCAGGGCTATGCGCGGATGATGGGCTTCAAGCCTGACGTCTTCGTTCAGAAATACGTACGGGATCGGGTGATAACAACCTCGGTTTACGACCACCTTTTCCTGAGCGATGATGAAATTCAGGCGCGTATTCCCTTGTTCAACGAATTGGTCAAAGGGTATACCGTCAGTTCCCAGCGCCTGTTGGATATTTACAAGAACATCGAAGCATACCCGGCCCCGGCCGAATTGGCCGAGGATGGCGTCGACCTAAGCCTGTTCAAGCCTGTGAATCTTGAGCGTTTCAATACCCTGGGCCAGCGTACCCTGGTGATAGGCTGGGCGGGCAACTCCAAATGGGCGGCAGGGCAAGGCGAGGACTTCAAGGGTTTTCACAGCATTTTGAAACCGGCCGTCGAGCAATTGCAGCAGGAGGGCCTGGACATACGTCTGGAGCTGGCGGACCGCCAGCAAGGGTTTATCGCGCACAAAGACATGCCGGCCTACTATGCGAAGCTGGACGTCTACGTGTGCCCATCCAAGATCGAAGGCACGCCGAATCCCGTCCTTGAGGCCATGGCCTGCGGGGTGCCGGTAATTACGACGGATGTAGGCGTGGTGCCGCAGGCGCTAGGTAATGATCCATTCTCCCTCATCCTGCCCGAGCGCAGCATCGATGCCCTGAAAGAGCGGCTGAAGAAGTTCTATGCCGGGGGGCATCCGAGGCGGCGGCGATCTCCCGGGACGGGCTGGAAAAAATCCAGGAATGGGATTGGTCTAAGAAGGTCAAGAGCTTCGAGCGCTTGTTTGATGGCTTGATCGAAAAATAAATCGCCATGGAGCTCCCGGGCGGTGGCGGACACCCGGGAGCAAGAAAGCAAGCTTGGCTGCCAGCGCGCAAACGCGTCAGCGGGCCGGTCCGGAACTTTGCCGCGCCAGCAGAAGGCCCGCCATGCAGCACGCTAGTATGGACCAGTAAAAATATCTGAAATAGGGCGCGTTTGCGACCAGAAGGTAGGAAAACAAGTTGATCATTGCCGACAGGCAAAGCACTGCCGCCAGTCCTGCGTTTTCACGGGAGCGCAGGCGCCAGCTCTGGATCAGCAGCAGGCTGGCCGCCAGCAGCCAGAACCAGCCTGTAAACAGGAACGGCAGCGTCTTGGCTATTCTCGTGACATATTTGCCGACCAGAATACGCAAGCGGTTGGTTTTTGTTGATTCGTAGGAATAGGGCTCCCAATAGCTGTAGCTGGGCTTGTTCAGGTCGAAGGGGGCAGGCAGGGAAATGCCCATGAAGCGCGCATAGGCCTTGAGCCGGAAGCTCAGGTAATCCCAAGGGTGCTTCTGTATGGCGTGACGCCAGGCCGCCTGGATGCTTTCAAAGGAAAGCGGCGGTTCGCCTTTGTCGTGCAGGCGGAAATAATTGTCGTTGATGGAGGCCTTGTAGCTGTCCTGCAGTTGCGTCAGGCTCAGTCCGGGAATCAAGGATTCTTGCCGGGCGACGGACAGGTGGGTCAGGTCATCCACCAGGATGACGACGGACGGGTTGTCCTTGCGGGTGTTGAGTATGCCTGAATTGAAAGCCTGAACCGCGGCATATACAGCCGCCATGGCGACCGCGGAGGCGACAAGCAGTGCTGGCCAGCGCATGCGCTGGAAGCGTTGATGGAAATACAGGTACAGCAAAGGAAATATGGACAGCGCCGTGTTGTAGCGGTAGCCCACGGCGACGAAGGCGCATAGCCAGAACGTGGCGGCGGGCGCATGACCGCGCCTGTGCAGCAGCGCGGCGGACAGCAGCAGAAAATAGGCGGTGCCCACGTCTTTCCAGATGACGCCGCTGATACCCAGGATGAATGGCAGCAGGCCCAGCCCCAGGTACCAGAGCGGGGATTGGCCGGGATTCAAGCGGGACAGGTAGAACAAGGTGCTCCAGAAGACGGCCAGGTGCAGCACGAGCAGGCCGGCATGATCGGGTACGACGAAGTTGCTCAGGCGCCAGAGCCAGGCCATCAGGGCGGGATGCCAGTCGCTGTAGGTGTTGCTGTCGGCTTGCGCCAATTGGGACAGGGAGTCCGGCGTGACGATGCCTGGGTAGAAGATGGCCAGGTTCAGTATGGCGGCGCACAGAAACAGGAGGGTGGTCGCCCAGAGAGGCATGCCTTTTCCCATCATGTGCTTAGCGATGGCCAGCATGATGATCGGTCTTGAACAACAACAGCTTCATCTGTGCGTAATTGACGAGCATGCCCGCCAGGCTGCCCAGGGCCACGCCGATGACGGGGTATTCGCGCACCGTGTGCAGGTTATGGACGGCCAGGACATAGACGAGGTAATTGACTGCGCCGCCGAGCATCATCATTCCCAGGTATCGTATGAATTCATGCGCCAGAGGAAGCCGGGAAGGGCGATGCTGGAAGGTCAGGCTGCGATTGATGAGCCAGGTTCCGAGCACGGCGCATAGAAACGAGGCGACGCGCGCCAGGTACAGACCGAGCGCGTCCTTGAGCATGTAGAGCATGGCGCTGTCGATCAGGAAGCCAGCAGTGCCAGCCAGTCCAAAAAAAATAAGTTCTCTAAGTTTGGGCATCGCGCTCGGGGGTTCTATGCAGTGGAATGGCCAGATAGGCAAAGCGCCTCATTTCCCGACGTGCCCGTGTCAGGGAATCAAGGATGATGCCAGTGACGAACATGAGCAGGCTGACGATGGACAAGCCCGTGGCCAGGATGGCCGTGGGTAGGCGGGGCACCAGGCCGTCCTGGAGGTAATCAATGAACAAGGGAGTTGCCAATATCAGCGCCAGCAGGGCCAGTAGGCCGCTGATGATGCTGAAGCAGGCCAAGGGGCGTTCGAACATGTACAGTCGGCCTATCGTGCGCAGAATGCGGATGCCGTCGCGATAGGTGGAAAGCTTGCTGACGGATCCTTCAGGCCGGGCGCCGTAACGTGTGTCCATTTCCCCGTAGGGCATGGACATCTCCAGCGCATGCACAGTCAGTTCGGTCTCAATCTCGAAGCCGGCGGACAGGCTGGGAAAGGACTTGACGTAGCGACGGGAAAAGACCCGATAGCCGGACAGCATGTCGGTGAATTCGCCGCCGAATATGTTCTTGACCGAACCAGTCAGCATGCGATTGCCGAAGCGGTGGCCGCGACGGTAGTTGGCTTTCTCACCGCCGTCCGTCCGGCAGCCCACCAGCATGTCAAGATTCTCCGAGATCAAGCGACGCACCATTTCGCCAGCGCAGGAGGCGTCATAGGTCGCATCGCCGTCCACCATAATGTAGTAATCAGCATCGATATCGGCAAACATGCGGCGCACCACGTTGCCTTTGCCTTTTTTGTGCACGTGGAACACGGTTGCTCCGGCCGCCCGTGCCGCTTCCTGGGTACGGTCGGTGGAATTATTGTCGAAGACATAGACGTCGATCGTGGGAATGGCCAGCCTGAAGTCCCGCACGACGGCCGCGATGGCCGCCTCTTCGTTGTAGCAAGGGACTATCAGGGCGATGTGATGCTCGGAGAGATTAGGCATGGTGGACATGAACAAGTGATTGGGAAGCACTGCATGGAGCGTCCTGTGGTCCGAGGAAAATATAGTTATGTACTAATCAGTATAGCTAGAGTTTCCATACAGAAAGTGAACATGTTATTTCTCATGGTTATAAGCAAATAAAGATACGTCTCCCCAACAGGTTTATGCTTCAATTTTGGCCTGTTTTTCGAGTTCTTCATGTTTTTTCGTTATGTAGCCGCCAGCGTGCTGGCCTTGTCCGCTTCCCTGCCCGCCCATGCTGCGGAGCAGGCCTTGGAGATCGGCTATCTGCCCATCCTGCCGGCCGCCCAGTTGTTCGTGGGGCTGGAGTCGGGCGCCTTGCTGCCTGAAGGCGAACCTGCGCCCAAGCTGGTGTCCTTCCAGAGCGGTCCGGCCCTGACCCAGGCGCTGATCGCCGGCCAACTGGATGTGGCGTACGTGGGCATCGGTCCCGCCCTGGTGGCCAAGGCCAAGGGCGCCGACGTCAAGGTGGTGGCTTCCAACATCGTGGAACAGGTCAATGTGGTCGCCATCGGCGACCTGGCGGCGTATTTCGATCCGGCCAAGCCTGTCGGCGCACCCGACTTCGCGGCGGCGGTGGCCCGCTTCACGCAGGAGAAGGGCCGCAAGCCCCTGATCGCCAGCTATCCCAAGGGCGCGGTGCCCGAGGCGGCCCTGCAGTACTGGCTGCGCAATGTGCTCAAGTTGAAGCCCGATGCCGTGGAACTGATCTACCAGGGCGAGGCCCAGATCCAGCAGGCGCTCAGCAATCATGCCGTGGACGCCGCCGCCATCCTGGAGCCCACGGTCAGCCAGATCCTGAAGCGCCAGTCCGACGCCAAGGTGCTGGCCCGCGGAGCGGAGCTGTTTCCCAACCAGCCGGGCGCCGTCTTGCTGGTGCGCGAATCCCTGATCCAGAACAAGCCTGAACTGGTGCAGCATCTGGTCAGCGCTCAGGTGCAGTCCCC
The DNA here is from genome assembly GCF_965112015.1 of Alcaligenes sp. Marseille-Q7550. Taxonomy (NCBI): domain Bacteria; kingdom Pseudomonadati; phylum Pseudomonadota; class Betaproteobacteria; order Burkholderiales; family Alcaligenaceae; genus Alcaligenes; species Alcaligenes sp. Marseille-Q7550. Next base: position 1,075,665 of record NZ_CBCOPU010000002.1, on the reverse strand, counting down.
CGCCCTGCTGCGCGATGACCCCGCCAAGGCCACGCCCTATGTGCAGAAGTACGTGGGCGGCGGACGCCTGCCCAAGGACGTGGTGCAGGGCGCCATCGAGCGCTCCCACGACCAGTTCCAGGCCGATCCGGGCAAGATCATCGAAGCGACCCGCCAACTGCAGGACTTCCAGGCCACGCTGGGCACGCTGAGCACCAAGCTGGATGACGTGCAGAGCCTGTTCGATACGCGCTTCTATCAGAAGGCGGTCAGTCAATGAGCGTCGCCAAGCAAGCCCCCCTGGCCGCGCCCGCCGCCTCGCAGGCCGGCGCGGCCGCCGCCGCCTTGTGGCAGCGCGGGCTGGAGCGGATCGTGTACGGCCTGGCCGGCCTAGCCCTATTCATCTTGATATGGCGCCTGGCCTACGTGCTGGACTGGGCGCCCAGGGGCACCTTGCCGGATCCCCTGGCCCTGCCGGCGGCCTTGATGGCGGAGATCGAGTCCGGCCGTCTGTGGCCGGCCGCCCAGTCCAGCCTGGTGCATTATTTCTGGGGACTGGGGCTGGGCACGGCGCTGGGCATCCTGTTCGGCCTGGCCTCGGCCACCTTGCGCCGCCTCGACCTGCTGCAGGCCTATCTGGTGCGTTTGCTGAGGCCTATCCCGCCCTTGGCCTGGGTGGTGTTCGCCATCGCCTGGTTCAAGGTCAGCCATGCCGGCGCGGCCTTCGTGATCGCCATCGGCGTGTTCTGGCTGAACTATTTCGCCACCTACAGCGCGGTTCGTTCGGTGGACCCGCGTTATTACGAGCTGGCTTCGGCTTTCGGGCATGGGTCTTATTTCGCGCGCGCCTGGACGGTGACCTTGCCGGCCATCGCGCCCGGCCTGCTCAGCGGCGTGCGCGCCGGTATCGGGCAGGCCTGGATGACGCTGATCGCCGCCGAACTGCTGGGCGTGCCCGGCATGGGCCAGGAAATGAACGCCGCGGCCGGCGTCGGCGCTTATGACGCCGTGGTGGTGTACATGCTCATCATTTCCGTCGTCTACACCGTGTGCGACATGGTTTTTCTGACCTTCAACAAATGGATTCTCCAGTGGCAGCCTTGATTCAGTTCCAGGGGTTCGGCTTTCAGTACCCTGGCGCGCCGGCTCCCGTGATCCGCGATGTCAGCCTGGACGTGCAGGCGGGGCACTTCGTGGCCATCGTCGGCGGCTCGGGCGTGGGCAAAAGCACGCTGCTGCGAGCGGCTGCCGGTCTGAGCCGGCCCAGTTTCGGCCACCTGCGCTCCAGCCTGACGGACAGCCCAGGACGCCGTTCCAACGCCTTCGTGTTCCAGGACAGCCGCCTGATGCCCTGGCGGCGAGTGGGGGCCAACGTGGCTTATGGCCTGGAAGGCCTGGGCCTGTCGCGGGCCGAACGCGAACAGCGCGTGGATGCGTCCCTGCGCCAGGTGGGGCTGGCCCATCTGAAGGATCGCTGGCCGCATCAATTGTCGGGCGGACAGGCTCAGCGCGTGGGCATCGCCCGGGCACTGGCGGTGCAGCCCGATCTGCTGCTCATGGACGAACCGTTTTCCGCGGTGGACGCCCTGACCCGGCAGGCGCTGCAGGACGAGCTGGTGCAGGTCTGGCAGCGCAGTTCCGCCGCCATCCTGTTCGTGACCCATGACATCGATGAGGCCGTCTTCCTGGCCGATACCGTCATCGTGCTGGGCGGCAGCCCGGCGGGCGTCAGCGCCCGCATCGACATCGATCTGCCGCGTCCGCGGGATCGGGCCGCCGCCGAGTTCGCCGCTTATGTGAAAGAAGTGGGCGCAGGCTTGCAGATCTGATCCCGGCGCGCTATTGGCGCTTTTCAGTACATACCCCAACTTGTAGCGGGTCCCGGTTCTTGGGCATCATGTAATTACTAAACAGGTTAATTAAAAACCTGGAACAACATGACCCGGAACGGGTGCGGAGACAGCTCATGAACACGTGGATGAAGCGGTATTCGATGTTGGGGGTGGCGGCAATCTGGGCGGCGACTTGCGCCGTTCCGGCACAGGCGCAAAGCGCCGCCGTCATGGACAGGCTGGCCCAGGGGGCGGCGGCCAACGGCAAGCAGATCACTTGGTACGAAAGCTCCCCCGAGGACCAGATTTCCAAGGTGCTGGCCGGGTTCAACCAGCGCTACCCGGATGTGAAGGTCCGCTACGTGCGCCTGGTCGGCGGCAACGAGCTGGCGTCCCGGGTGATCCAGGAGGAGCAGGCTTCGGGCAAGAGCGCGGACGTGCTGACCGGCGGGCCGGACCACCTGTGGCAACTGAACCACCGCGGCCTGCTCAAGGACTTGGGCGCCGAAAACCTGGACCTGCCGGCCAAGCTGCTGCCGGTGAACTATTCCGTGCCCACGACGGCCTCGGTCTATGTGGAGATCTGGAACACCCGCAAGGTCAAGGACGAGGAAGTGCCCGCGAGCTGGGACGAACTGATCAACGACAAGTGGCGCGGGCGCATCGGCAACTGGGTGCGGGCGGCGGCCTTTGCCCAATTGGCGCACACCTGGGGCGAGGAGAAGGCGGAGCAGCAGTTGCGCAAGTTCGTCACACTCAAGCCCTACCTGTTCAAGTCCACCTTCCCGCTGGCCCAGGGCGTGGCCTCCGGCGAAGTGGACATCGCCCTGGGCTTCTACCATTCCCTCCAGCCCATCCTGAAGGCCGGCGCACCGGTCAAGTACCGCCTGCTCGACCCTACGCCCATGCACACCATCTCCACCGGCATCACCAAGTCCTCCGCCAATCCGGATGCGGCCATGCTGCTGGCCTTGTGGCTGACCACGCCGGAGGGCGCCAGGATCTACGAGGACGCGACGGCGCGGGGCAATCCCGTGGTGGAAGGCACGCAGACCCACCAGATGCTCAAGGACGTGAAAGTGTCCGAATGGCCCTTCGACCAGAACGACAAGCTGGCCGAACTGAACGACAAGTTCAACGCCATCCTGGCCGAGGGCGCCAAGGTCAAGTGACCGGCGGCTGATTCCTCGTTTTTTCCAATCAGCCCGACCGCGCGCCGCCGCAGCGGCGCCGTGGGGCGGCTGCTGCGCCGTGCGCGGCGCAACCGACAAGGAGAAGAGCAATGGCGGTTGCAGTCGGACCTCGGGCAGGGCGGTTCAGCCTGCCTGTGCTGGCCTTGGTGTTCATCCTGGCCTATCTGGTGCTGGTGCCCCTGGGCATCTTGCTGGTCAGCAGCCTGACGCCCTCGGGCCTGCCCTTCGACCCAGGCTGGACGCTGGGCAACTATTTCAGCGTCTACGGCGATCCGGCCTTCTGGCGCATGGTGTGGGTCACGGTGCAGTTCGCCGTGGGCTCCATGGCCGGCGCCATGGTTCTGGGCATCGCGCTGGCCTGGGTGGTGGAACGCACCGACCTGCCCGGCAAGCGCGGGCTGCGCATCTTCCTGGCCCTGCCCATGGCCATCCCGCCGTTCCTGCTGGCCATAGGCTGGATTTTGCTGCTGAGCCCGCGCATCGGCTTCTTGAACACCCTGCTGCAGGATTGGACCGGGATCGAGGGCATAGGCTTCGACATCTACACCCTGGGCGGCATGATCTTCGTGCAGTCCTTGTCGCTGGTGCCTTCCACTTTCCTGATCTTGTGCCCGGCGTTCCGCAACATGGATCCCAGCCTGGAGGAGGCCGCCATGACGGCGGGGGCGGGGCGCTACCTGCTGTTCCGGCGCATCTTCCTGCCGCTGCTGGCGCCCTCCCTGCTGGCGGCGGCGATCTTCATGCTGATGGTGGGCTTCCTGGTCTTCGACGTGCCCGGCACGCTGGGCATGCCGGTAAACATCTTCGTGCTGTCCAGCCGCATCGTCTACCTGGCCACGGACAGCGCCGGCGGCATGTCGGCCTATCACGTGATCAGCACCATCGCCGTGTTCTTCCTGCTCATCCTGCTGTTGCAGGCCATGGTCTATCACCGCCTGACGCGCAATGCGAACCGTTTCGTCACCGTGACGGGCAAGAACTTCCGGCCTCGCCTGCTGCCCCTGGGGCGGTGGAAGTGGCCTGTCCTGGCCTTGATCATGCTGTATTTCTTCCTGGCCACCATCCTGCCGCTGGGCATCCTCTTGTGGACCAGCCTGATGCCCTGGCTGATGCCGCCGTCCATGGAGGCCGTGGGGCTGATCAACTGGAGCAACCACCTGGCCTTCTTCACCAATCCCCTGACGCTGGGCGCCCTGGCCAATTCGCTGATCATCGGCGTGGTCGCGGCCACCGCGGTGGCGCTGTTCTCGGTGCTGATCTCCTGGGTCGTGGTGCGGCGCGGCGGCAAGAGCGCCAAGGTCGTGGACTTCCTGGCTTTCCTGCCCATCGCCATCCCCGGCACCATGATCGGCGTGGCCCTGATCTATGTCTACCTGAACCTGTCCTTCCTGAATATCTACGGCAGCATCTGGATCATCGCCATCGCTTACGTCACCACCTACATCCCCTTCGGCACGCGCAGCACCAATGGCGTGATGATGCAGCTGCATCGCGAACTGGAAGAGGCCGCGCGCGCATCAGGCGCGTCCTGGCTGCGCGTGATGCGCCGGGTGGTGTTGCCGCTGACCTTGCCGGCGGTGATGGGCGTGTGGATCTGGGTGATCGCCCATTGCATACGCGAGCTGTCCTCGGCGCTGCTGCTGCAGGGGGCGGCAACCAGACCCTGCCCGTGGTGCTGTGGAATTTCTGGGTCGGCGGCGAGCCGAACAAGGCGGCGGCCGTGGGCCTGTGGCTGGTGGTGCTGATGTTCGTGACCATGCTGGTCTGGCAGATGTGGGGCTCGCGCGGCTCCGCGAACAAGCGATAAGAGGGTAGTCATGTTGTCGATTTCGGATTTGCAAGTGCATTACGCCACCGAGCACGGCCTGGTGGAGGCGGTGAAATCCATCAGCCTGGAGATTCGCGAAGGCGAGTTCTGTACCTTCCTGGGACCCAGCGGCTGCGGCAAGACCACCACGCTGCGGTGCATCGCCGGGCTGGAGGAGCCCACGCGCGGCCGCATCGCGCTGGGCGGGCAGGACATCTTCAATGATGCGGGCGGCGTCAACGTGCCCACCCACAAGCGGGACCTGGGCATGGTGTTCCAGTCCTATGCCATCTGGCCGCACATGACGGTGTTCGAGAACGTGGCCTTTCCGCTGGAGACGGCCGGCGTGCCTCGCGCGCAGCGCAGCGAGCAGGTGCTGTCGGCCCTGAAGATGGTGGGCCTGGGCGACTTCGCCCAGCGCTCGGCCACGCAGCTGTCGGGCGGGCAGCAGCAGCGCGTGGCCCTGGCGCGCGCCATCGTGCGCAACGGCAAGGTGCTGCTGCTCGACGAGCCGCTGTCCAACCTGGATGCCAAGCTGCGCGAACAGATGCGCGATGAGCTGCGCGACCTGCAAAAGACCCTGAAGACCACCACCATCTTCGTGACCCATGACCAGGACGAGGCGCTGGCGATGTCGGACCGCATCGTGGTCATGGAAAAAGGGCGCATCGTGGAGCAGGGCACGCCCATGGACCTGTACCTGAAGCCGCGCCGGCATTTCACGGCGCAGTTCATCGGCAAGGTGGACGTGTTCGCCTGCGCTCCCGTCCAGCCCGACGGCGGCTTCGCGGCCGTGGACACGCCTCTGGGGCGTATCCGCGCCAGCGATCCCCACGGCCTGGGCGAACGGGCGGGCTTTTTGATGATACGTCCCGAATCGGTGGAGATCCTGCCCGAGTCGGCCCAGGGCCAGAACCTGGTGCCGGCGACCGTCAGCCACAAGGTGTTCGTGGGCGACCGCACGCATTACAGCTTCGTGAGCGACGGCCGGCAAAACCTGTCCGCGGTGGCCTCGGCCTACCTGGACCTGCCGGTGGGTCGGGCCGTGAAGCTGTCCCTGCATCCGGAGCGCTGCGTGCTGCTGGAGCGCGAAGCGGCGCCGGCCGCCTGAACCCCGACAAGACCGGACACAAGGAGAAGACATGAACCAGGCTTTGCAGTTGAAACCCTACAACCAGGCCCTGCAGGTGCCGTACCGCTGGTCCAAGGGCACCCAGTACGTGCGCCGCGGCTTTCTGGTGCGGGCCGAGATCGACGGCCACGTGGGCTGGGGTGAGTCCGCCTTGCCCCCGCACGTCATCTATGACGGCTGGAGTTTCGCCGCCCACTGCGCGGCGCTCCTGCATGGTCTGGACGCGGCGGACGAAGGCTTCTTCCACGAACTGGCCTTGCGGGAAGTATCGCCGCGCGTGCGCTGCGGCCTGGCTTCGGCCGTGCTGTCGGCCCGCGCCAGCGCCCAGGGCGTTTCGCTGGCGCAATACCTGGCGGGCGATGCCCGGCCGGCGGCGCGCGTGCCGGTGAACGACCTGATCGGCGATGCGGAGCCGGCCGCCTGCGTAGAGCGGGCGCGGGCTGCACTGGAGCGCGGGCAGGACATGGTCAAGGTCAAATGCACGGCCGAGCGCGCCCTGGACCTGGAGCGGGTGGCGGCCATACGCAGCGCCTTTCCCGCGCTGCGCATGCGCCTGGACCCCAACGAGTCCTGGGAATTGGACTGGGCCCTGGAGCAGATCCAGGCCATGGAGCGTTTCGACATCGACTACATCGAAGAGCCCCTGCCGCGCGGCACTGACTTGACGACCTATGCGCAGTTCGCCCGCCGCACCTCCATCCCCCTGGCGCTGGACGACTCCATACGCTCGCCCTTCCATGCCCAGCGCGCCATCGAGATGCAGGCCGCCAAGGTGCTGATCCTGAAGGCGCCGCGGGTGGGCGGGCCGGATGTGGCCGCCCAGATCATCGCGCAGGCGCGCGAGGCCGGCGTGCGCTGCGTGGTCACGGCCAGCCTGGAGACGCCCATAGGGCTGCATGTGGCGCTGCATGCGGCCGCCTTGCTGGCCCAGCCGATCGAACCCTGCGGCATGGGCACGGCGCGGTTCTTCAGCAACGATGTGGCGGTGCCGCCGGCCATCGTCGACGGCTATATGACCGTGCCCCGGCAGCCGGGCCTGGGCGTGGATCTGCAGCCCTGGTGGGACGCCAACTGAGCCGGACGCGGGCGGATTTACTCCGCCTTCGCTAATAAGTTAACATGTTAATTAAATTCTGCTACGATGAGGGCATGAACCGCACGGCGGGAAGGGGGCTCAGCGCGCCTGGATGCGCTCGATCATGACGTCCACGTTGTCATAGAGCGCGCGCAGCAGCTCGGGCCCGATGGCCTGCTCCAGGTCCTGGTAGATGGCCTCGATCCGCGGGCTCAGGCCGGCTACGGTGTGGCGGCCCTGCTCGCTCAGGCTGATGACCTGGCGGCGCAGGTCGTCCGGGTCGGCGCAGCGCTGGATCAGGTTCGCCTGTTCCAGCACCCGCAGCATGCGGGTCAGGCTGGGAGCCAGGATCTGGGCCTGCTGGGCCAGGGTGGCGGCGTCCAGGGAGTCGACGTCGTAGAGGGTGCGCAGGACGCGCCATTGCTGTTCGCTGATGCCTGCTTCGCTCAGAACAGGGCGGAACCGCTGCATCAGCACTTCCCGGGCGGACAGGAACAGATGGGGCAGGTTGCGATGTTTGAATGGGGTTGGCATGAAGTCAGGCTGACCGAGATAAAAAGGATTAGGTGATGGATTCTAAAGTGATTGAACAGATTGCGGCACAACTGGACGCCAGCGAGCAGTCCCGGCAGCAGATCCGCCAAGTGTCGCTGCAGTACCCCGACATGACCATGGATGACGCCTATGCCATCCAGCATGCCTGGGTCAGCCGCAAGGTGGCCGCCGGCCGCGTGGTGCGCGGCCACAAGGTGGGCCTGACTTCGCGCGCCATGCAGTTGGCCTCCAACATCAACGAGCCGGACTTCGGCGTGCTGCTGGACGATATGTTCTACGCCGATGGCGCGGCCCTGCCCATGGAACGCTTCATTGTGCCACGGGTGGAAGTCGAGCTGGCCTTCGTCCTGGGAACGGACTTGAAGGGCCCTGGCGTGACGCTGATGGACGTGCTGCGCGCCACCGAATACGTGGTGCCGGCCCTGGAAATCATCGATGCGCGCTTCCACCAGGTGGATCCCGAGACCAAGGTCACCCGCAAGGTGCTGGACACCATTTCAGACAACGCCGCCAATGCGGCCGTGGTCACGGGCGGGCGCCCTGTGAAAGTGGACGAACTGGACCTGCGCTGGGTGGGCGCCGGCCTGGTGCGCAACGGCATCATCGAGGAGACCGGCCTGGCCCTGGGCGTGCTGAACCACCCCGGCAATGGCGTGGTCTGGCTGGCCAACAAGCTCGGGTCGCTGGGCGTGGGCCTGCGCGCAGGGCAGGTGATCCTGTCGGGCTCCTTCACGCGGCCCGTGTTCGCCCAGAAGGGCGATGTATTTTGCGCAGACTACGGCACACTGGGTACCATTAACTGTCGCTTTGAATGATTGCCACAGGAAAGGATGAGACATGAAACACCCCGTTAACGCGTTCAAGCAGGCTTTGCGCCAGGGCCGGGCCCAGATCGGACTGTGGCAGGGATTGGCCAGCCCCTATACGGCGGACTTGTGCGCCGGGCTGGGCTACGACTGGCTGCTGCTCGATGGCGAGCACGTGCCCAATAACGTGCAGACCCTGCTGGCGCAACTGCAGGCCGTGGCGGCGCATCCGGTTGCGCCGGTGGTGCGCCCGAGCTGGAACGATCCGGTGCAGTTGAAGATGCTGCTGGACATCGGCGCGCAGAACCTGCTGATTCCCATGGTGCAGAATGCGCAAGAGGCCAGGGACGCCGTGGCGGCCGTGCGCTATCCGCCCCAGGGCATCCGCGGCGTGGGCACGGCCCTGGCGCGTGCGGCCCGCTGGGGCGGAACGCAGGATTACCTGGCGCGCGCGAACGAGGAAATCTGCGTGCTGTGCCAGGCGGAAACAGCGCAGGCGCTGGCCAATCTGGATGACATCCTGGCGGTGGACGGCGTGGACGGCGTGTTCATCGGCCCGGCCGACCTGGCCGCCAGCATGGGGTATCTGACCCAGCCCGGACATCCGGAGGTGCGCGCCGCCATCGAGGATGCCATCGTGCGCATCCGCAAGGCCGGCAAGGCGCCGGGTATCCTGCAGTCGGACGTGGCCACCGCCCGTCATTATCTGGAGCTGGGCGCGCAGTTCGTGGCCGTGGGCGTGGACGCCGTGCTGTTGCGCCGCGCCGCCACCGACCTGCTGGCGCAGTTTCGCGACGACGTGAGCAGTGCGCCCGTGCAGGCCGGCGCGGCCTATTAACGTCTATACAGGAGACAAGAATGGAACAATTGCAGCGCAAGGACCTGTTTCGCCAACAGTGTTTCGTGAATGGCCAGTGGCAGGATGCCGATTCCGGCAAGACCCTGGAAGTCCAGAATCCGGCCACCGGCAAAGGGCTGGGCACCGTGCCGCGCATGGGTGCGGCCGAGACCCGCCGGGCCATCGAATCCGCCCGCCAGGCCTGGGCCGGCTGGCGCGCCAAAACGGCCCAGCAGCGCAGCGTGATCCTGCGCCGCTGGTTCGAGCTGATGATGGCGCACCAGGATGACCTGGCCGTGCTGATGACCCTGGAGCAGGGCAAGCCGCTGGCCGAGGCCAAGGGCGAGATCGCCTATGCGGCGTCCTATTTCGAGTGGTATGCGGAAGAAGGCAAGCGCGCCTATGGCGACGTCATTCCCGCCGCCTCGGGCGCCCAGCGCATCGTGGTGGTCAAGGAGCCCATCGGGGTGTGCGCGGCCATCACGCCGTGGAACTTCCCTTCGTCCATGATCACCCGCAAGGCGGGCGCGGCCCTGGCGGCCGGCTGCCCCATCGTGGTCAAGCCCGCCAGCCAGACGCCGTATTCGGCCCTGGCGCTGGCCGTGCTGGCGCAGGAAGCGGGCGTGCCCGACGGCGTGTTCTCCGTCATCACCGGCAGCGCCGCGGAAATCGGCGGCGAGATGACCGGCAACCCGGACGTGCGCAAGGTCAGCTTCACCGGCTCGACCGAAGTGGGCCGTACCCTGATGGCGCAAAGCGCGGAGCAGATCAAGAAGGTGTCGCTGGAGCTGGGCGGCAATGCGCCTTTCATCGTGTTCGACGATGCGGACCTGGATGCCGCCGTGGAGGGCGCCATCGCCAGCAAGTATCGCAACATGGGCCAGACCTGCGTATGTACCAATCGTTTCTATGTGCACGACAAGGTGTATGACGCCTTTGCGCAGAAGCTGGTGGCGGCCGTGGAAAAGCTCAAGGTCGGCAACGGCCTGGAGGAGGGCGTCACCCAGGGGCCGCTGATCGACCAGGCCGCCGTGGACAAGGTCAGCGAGCACGTGGCCGACGCCTTGAAGCTGGGCGGCCGCGTGCTGACCGGCGGCAAGCAGCCCGAGCTGGGCGGACAGTACTACCTGCCCACGGTGGTGGCGGATGCCACGCCCGCCATGAAAGTGGCGCAGGAAGAGACCTTCGGCCCCATGGCTCCGCTGTTCCGCTTCAGCAGCGACGCGGACGTCATCGCCCAGGCCAACGACACCATCTTCGGCCTGGCCGCTTATTTCTACAGCCGCGACATCGGCCGCGTCTGGCGCGTGGCCGAGGCCCTGGAATACGGCATGGTCGCCATCAATTCCGGCCTGCTGTCCAACGAGGCCGCGCCTTTCGGCGGCGTGAAGCAATCCGGCCTGGGCCGCGAAGGCTCGCATTACGGCCTGGACGACTACATGGTCGTCAAATACATGCTGATGGGCGGTATCTGAGCTTTATCGCAGTACTGCAGCTAGACCTTGGCCCGCGCGTTGAATCGACCCAAAAAGTCCGGCTGCGCGCCGGGCTTTTTTCGTCCAGCCTCGTTGCGCCCGGGACGGCGCCGCGGCGCTCTGGACAAGAGCCCTTGCGATCAATCAATCAGCCTGCTGACTATCTAATAACTGTAAGCCTTTGATAGAAAAGGTGTAGTTGAAGAAAATTACCTAGGGTATTCACTATATTTTTATTTATTCATCGTTTAGTTAATATTTTTCCGACAGCAATTCCAAGACTTACAAACATCCTTCAGGAGACAAGAATGCGGAAGACAATGCTGATGACCGTGGCCGGATTGGCGCTCGGCATGGGGGCGGCGGCGCAAGCCGAGAGCATCAGGATCGGCGTCATCCAGCCTTTGACCGGCTCGGTGGCGTACAACGGGGTGGCGGATGTGAACGGTTCGCGCCTGGCTGTCCAGCAGCGCAACGCCAAGGGGGGCGTGCTGGGGCAGCAGGTGGAGCTGGTGGTGGAGGATGGCGAATGCCAGCCGTCCAAATCGGTGAACGCCGCCGAAAAGCTGATCCAGAAAGACAAGGTCGCGGTGATGTCCGGCGCATTCTGCAGCTCGGCCACCATCGCCGTCATGAGCGTGGCCCAGAAGTACCAGGTGCCGCTGCTGTCCGGGGTGTCGTCCAAGAGCGATCTGACCGAACGGGGCAATGAATGGTTCTTCCGCACGGCGGAGACCGACGGCCTGCTGGCGCATGCCTTTGCCAAGCTGCTGGTCGAGCAGCTCAAGCTCAAGCGCATCGCCTACATCGGCGTGAACGACGACGGGGGCCGGGGCGGCATGGAGGAGATCTCGCGACAGATCGAGGCGCTGGGCGGCGAGACGGTGGAGAAGCTGTATTTCGATCACGGCGCCACGGACTTCTACACCATGCTGACGCGCCTGCGCGCCCAGAAGCCGGACGGCATCTTCGTGGCCGCGGAAACCCAGGACGGCTCCATCCTGGTCAAGCAGATGAAGGAAGTGGGCCTGCAGTCGCGCATCTTCGGCGTGGGCAGCTGGGCCACCGCGGACTTCGTGGGGCTGGCCGGCGAGGCGGCCGAGGGTATCTACGCCGCCGTGCCCTACGCGCATACCATCAAGCGCGAGCAGAACCAGCAGTTCGTGAAGGACTACCAGGCTGCGTACAAGGAGCTGCCCGGCAAGTACTCGGCGGCCGGCTACAACGCGCTGAACATCATCATGGACGCGATCGAGCGCGCGGGCGCCGCCGATCCCGACAAGATCCGCCAGGCGCTGGCCGCCACGGACTACCAGGGGCCCAACGGCAGCTTCACGTTCAATGACAAGCGCCAGGCCTACGGGTTCGACGCCGTGCTGGTCCAGCTGCAGGGCGGACAGCCGCAGATCGTGGCCGAAACGTCGGTGACCAATGACTGATCGGCCCGGACTTCGTTCTGGCTTTGTTGAGGAGATAGCAAAGTGCTGGACCTAACGTTGCAGTTCATCGTGAATGGGCTGGTCAATGGCACGTTCTACGCCTTGTCGGCCCTGGGCTTGACCCTGATCTTCGGCTTGATGAGGCTGGTGAACTTCGCGCATGGCGAGTTCTACATGATAGGGGGGCTGCTGGGCTGGATCGTCACCCAGCAGCTGGGCTTGAACTTCTTTGCCGGGCTGGCCCTGGTCATCCTGGTGATGGCCGCCTTCGGCTGGCTGCTGGATCGCTTCCTGATCGAGCGCATCCGTGACAAGGGGCCCGAGCCGGGCATCCTGCTGACCATAGGGATGTCCATATTCCTGGCCAACACCGCCTTGATGCTGGTGGGCACGGCGCCGCAGAAGGTCCTGGCGCCGGTGCCCAGCGCGCCCCTGTTCGTCGGCCCGGTGTTCATCACCGAAGTGCGCCTGTTCGCCATCGCCATGTCGGTGCTGGCCATCGTCGCGGTGCGTCTGCTGATCCAGAAGACCAAGCTGGGCAAGGCCATGCGGGCGACCTTCCAGGACCCGACCGCGGCCAGCCTGGTGGGCATCAAGACCTCCACCATCTATGCGGCGACCTTCGCCATGGGTTCGGCCCTGGCCGCCACTTCGGGCATGCTGCTGGGCTCCATCTACGTCGCCCAGGCGTCCATAGGCGGGCTGATCAGCCTCAAGGCCTTCGTGGTCGTGATCCTGGGCGGCATGGGGAATTTCGCCGGCGCCATCCTGGGCGGCCTGATCCTGGGCGTGGCCGAGGCTCTGTGGGGCGGCTTCGTGCAGACGGGCACCGTGGACATGGTGGGCTTCGCCCTGGTGATCCTGATCCTGCTGTTTCGCCCTTATGGTTTGTTTTCCGTCCGTGCGGAGCGTGCCTGAATGACTATCGAACGACGTTTTCTGATCGGCAGCCTGATCGTGGCCGCCGTGCTGGGGGCGTGCTGCAAAGCGACTACCTCCTGCACATCCTGGTCCTGATGCTGCTTTACGCCATCCTGGCCAGCAGCCTGAACCTGATCGTGGGCTATGTGGGGGAATTTCCCCTGGGACACGTGGCCTTCTTCGGAATCGGCGCCTATGCAGTGGCCATCCTGAGCTCGCCCTCCGTGGGCTGGCCAGTCACCTTGTCGCTCTGCGCCGCCGCCCTGATCGCCGCCGTCCTGGGGTGGCTGATCGGGCGCATCACGCTGCGTCTGAACGGCCCCTTCTTCGTCATCGTGACGCTCGCCTTCGCCGAGGTGCTGCGCCTGCTGGCCAACAACTGGATAGGCCTGACCAACGGCCCCATGGGCATCGCCGGCGTCGCGCACCCGGCGATCCTGGACGCGGTGCCTTTCCTGCACGGCAAGCGGGGCTTCGTGGCCATGGGCGTGGCGCTGGCCGCCCTGACCTTCTACGTGTGCTACCGGCTGGTTCATTCCAGCGCCGGCCGCGCCGCCGTCACCTTGCGGGAGAACCGCTATGTGGCGCAGTCCGTGGGCATCAATCCATTCCGCTACGCCCTGTTCGTGTTCGTGGTGGCTGCCTTCCTGGCGGGCCTGGCCGGCGCCTACTACGCCACCTACATCGGCTTCGTGGGGCCGGAGGTCTTCGGCTTTCCGTTCACCGCCACCATGATCATCATCGTGCTGCTGGGCGGCAAGGGCACCCTGATCGGCCCGGTCATAGGCGCGGTGATCGTGACCCTGCTGGAAGAGTATCTGCGCGAATTCAAGGAGCTGCGCCTGTCCCTGTTCGGTCTGGTGGTGATGGGTGTGGTGCTGTTCGCCCCGGACGGGGTCATGGGATATGTGCGGCAGCGTTTCGCGCAGGGATTCAGGAGGGTGCGCCATGCTTGAGGTTCAAGGACTGGGTAAATCATTCGGCGGCATCCATGCCGTGCAGGACATCGATTTCGCGGTGCCCAAGGGTCAGATCGTCAGCCTGATCGGCCCTAACGGCGCGGGCAAGACGACCTGCTTCAATCTGATCACCGGCTTCTATCAGCCCTCCAGGGGGCAGGTGCGCTGGGACGGGCAGGACGTGACCGGCAGCCGGCCCTACGACATGGCCCAGCGGGGCGTGATCCGGACCTTCCAGAAGACCAATGTGCTGCGCTCGCTGCCGGTCTTCGACAATCTGGTGCACGCCCAGTACATGCAGGACCGGGACCCCCTGTGGCGAACCTTCTGGCCCGGAGGCCGGCGCCAGGCCCAGAGCCGGCAGATGGACGAGGCGGCCGGCGCGCTGCTGGAGCTGGTCGGACTGAGTCGCCGCGCGGATGTGCAGGCAGGTTCGCTGTCCTGCGGAGAGCTGCGTCTGCTGGAGGTGGCGGTCGCGCTGGCGGCGCGGCCGCGGCTGCTGATGCTCGATGAGCCGGCAGCCGGGCTGAACACGCGGGAGGCCGAGCACCTGGCCGAGCTGCTGCGCAGCCTGCCCGGCCAATGGGTGGAGTCCGTGCTGGTGGTCGAGCACAACATGAACCTGATCATGCGAGTCTCGGACCACATCGTGGTGATGAACTTCGGCAAGAAGCTGGCCAGCGGCACGCCCGCCCAGATCCAGGCCGATGAACAGGTGCTGGAAGCGTACATGGGGAGGAAAGCCGCATGAAGGTCGTGAACACGCCGCCCTTGCTGGAACTGGACCAGGTCGTGGCCGGCTATGGAAATCTGGTGGCCCTGCACGAGGTCAGCCTGACGGTGCAGCCCGGGGAAGTCGTGGCCCTGCTGGGCGCCAACGGCGCCGGGAAGTCCACGACGCTGCGGGCCATCTCCGGCCTGATCAGGCCCATGGCGGGCGCCATACGCTGGAAGGGCCAGGACATACAGGGACGCAGCCCGGATCACATCCTGCGCCTGGGACTGTCGCACTGCCCCGAAGAGCGCCACGTCTGGCCGGAAATGAGCGTGGAGGAAAACCTGGAGCTGGGCGCGTACCTGATACGGTCGCGCATCGAAGTCGCGCGCCGCCAGGCCCTCGCCTTCCATCGCTTCCCCCGCCTCAAGGAACGCCCCCGCCAGTTGGCCGGACCCCTGAGCGGCGGCGGGCAGCAGATGCTGGCCATCGCGCGGGCGCTCATGTCCGAACCCGAGCTGCTCATCCTGGACGAGCCGTCCCTGGGCCTCAGCCCCAAGATGGCGCTGGAAGTGTTCGAGGTGGTGCGGGAGATCAGCGAGCACGGCGTGTCCATCCTGGTCGTGGAACAGAACGTGCACAACGCCTTGAGCGTGGCGAGCCGGGCCTATGTGCTGGAGACCGGGCAGGTGATCGCCGAGAAGGACAGCTCCAGCTTGCGGGACGATCCGGAATTGCTGAGCGCCTACCTGGGCGGCTGATCGGAGGCCGGAGCCGCTCGGCAGCGCGGCCTGGTTCGGGTCATGAATTATTTATTCGATTAATTAAATTAATGTTGTTGCCCGCTGGACGGGCGGAGGAAGAGAGCATGAGCAAGACCTTGAAAGTGGGAGTGATGGGCGCGGGCATCGGCGGCGTGACGCTGGCGGCGGCGCTGGCGCAGCGCGGCATCGAGGTGCACCTGTTCGAGCGGGCGGCGGGCTTCGGCGAGGTGGGGGCGGGCATCCAGATGACGCCCAACGCCGTCAAGGTGCTCAATGCCCTGGGCGCCCACGAGGCCCTGGCGGCCGTCGGCTTCCTGCCCGAGGCGCTGGTGGGGCGCAACTGGGAAACGGGCGAGGAAAGCTTCCGCATTCCCTTGAAGGCGGACTGCCCGCGCCTGTATGGCGCCGAGTTCTTCCATGTGCATCGCGCCGACCTGCATGAGCTGCTGACTCGTCTGCTGGGCGATGCGCGCGTCACGTTCAATGCCCAGTGCGTGGGCATCAGCCAGGATGCGGACAAGGCCGTGGCGCATTTCGCCGACGGCAGCCGCTGCGAGGCGGATCTGATCGGCGGCGCCGACGGCGGGCGCTCGGAGGTGCGGCGCGCCCTGTTCGGCGCCGAGGCGCCGCACTTCACCGGCAATATGTGCTATCGCGCCGTGGTGCCATTCGAGCAGATGCCCGATTTCGTGGCGCCCGAAGCCTCGTTCTGGTTCGGCCCCAAGAGTCATGTCGTCACCTACTTCGTCAATGGCGGCAAGGCGGTCAACATCGTGGCGGTCAATGAGACCAGCGACTGGGTGGAGGAATCCTGGAACGTGCGCAGCACGCGGGAGGAAATGCTGGCGGCTTTTGCGGGCTGGCATCCCAACATCCAGCGGCTGTTCGAGCGCGTGCAGGAGGTCTATCGGTGGGGACTGTTCGACCGCGACCCGATGGCGACCTGGACGCAGGGGCGCGTGACGCTGCTGGGCGACGCCGCCCACCCCATGCTGCCGTTCCTGTCGCAAGGCGCCGCCATGGCGATCGAGGATGCGTATGTGCTGGCCGCCGCCCTGGCGGCCTGGCCGGACAACCTGGCGCTGGCCCTGCAGCGCTACGAACAGGAGCGCCTGCCGCGCACCAGCCGCGTGCAGCTGGAGGCCCGGGAACGCGGCCGCACCTATCACCTGGCCGACAAGGAGGAGCAGGCGCGGCGCGATGCCGCCTACCGCGAGCAGCAAGCCCGCAATCCGCACGCCGGCGGCATCAAGACCGATTGGGTGTATTCGTATAATGCCACTGACTTCCAGCCGGAAACCGCGCCGGTTTCGTCCTGAGCTTACGGAGAACCTGATTGCAATTTCTGCGCCAGCGCATCGAAGACCAGATTCACGCCGTCACCGGGCTGGATTCCAGCCCGGTGGACTTTACCGTGCCGCCGGGAGATCCAGGGCTGTTCGGCCCGGATTCGGCGGTATGGATCGTGCATTCGGATTTCACCTCCATGCTGATAGGCGGGGTGGCGGCGCTGTATCTGCAGATGCTGGATCCACGGGTGCTGGCGGGCGTCTGGGATCATTCCAATTTCCGCCAGGACATGCAGGGCCGCCTGGCGCGCACGGCCCAGTTCATCTCGGCCGTCAGCTATGGCGGACGTGAGCAAGCCGAGCAGTTCATCGCCCGGGTGCGGCGCCTGCATGAGCGGGTGCATGGGCATTTGCCGGACGGCACGCCGTACGACGCCAATGATCCCGAGTTGCTGGCCTGGGTGCATCACAGCCAGGCTTACAGCTTTTTGCGCGCGCACCTGCGCTACCGCCGTCCCGACCTGGCCGGAGAGCTGCAGGATCGCTACATCCGCGAATACCGGGTCGTGGCCCGGGCCCTGGGAGCGGACGCCGGGCTGGCGTGGGACCGGGAAAGCCTGCAGCAGCGCATGGACCAGCATCGCGCCCTTGTCGTGGTGGACGAGCGCACTCGCGAGGTCGCCCGCATCCTGAGGCGATCCGCGGACCAGTTCAAGGGCCCCAAGGCGTTGGCGGGCCGGATCTTCATGGCCTCGGCCCTGGATCTGCTGCCGCCCTGGGCGCAGGCCTGCTTCGGGCATGAGCCTTCCGGGCTGGAGCAGCGCTGGCGCCTGGCCGCCGTATCGACCATGGCGCAAGGCTTGCGCTGGGCGACGCGCAACGGCTCCATGCACAGGGCCCGGCGACGCATGGGGCTGTCGTGAACGAGCCATTCGGCGGAAAATAAGGAATCATCGAAGGGGAGAATGGGTATGCCATCAGCCGCCGCAGGGCGCTGGGTCAAGCGCGACCGGCCGGGACGGCCGGAAGGGGCGGGCGACAATGCGTCCGAACGCATCCTGGATGCGGCCGAGCAGGAGTTTTCGGAAACCGGCTACGCGGGCACCACGCTGCGCACCATCGCGCAGCGCGCCGCCGTGACGCAGGCCCTGATCAATTATTACTTCGGGTCCAAGTACGGCCTGTACGAGGCCGTCTTCATCCGCCGCGGCCGCCTGATCTCGGATGAGCGCCTGCGGCGCCTGGAACAGATTCGCGCCCAGTCCGGCGCGGCCCGGGTGGAGGAGGTCGTGCGCGCCTTCCTGGCGCCGACCATCGCCTTGCGCGAGACCGAAGGCGGCCGGCGCTTCCTGCGCCTGCAGGCGCGCCTGCACACGGAGCCGGCGGAGATCTCCTACAAGCTGCGCAACGAGGCCTACGATGCCTCCACGCGCGCCTATGTGCACCTGCTGGAGGAAATCCTGCCGCAGTTGCCGGCGCGCGATGTGTACTGGCGCATGGTGCTGATGATAGGCGCCTACATGTACGCGTTCTCCGACACGCACCGCCTGGAGGAGCTGGCGCCCGTGGTCTGCGACCCGAACGACACCGGCGAGGTGTTCGAACAGATCGTGGCCTTCGTGACGGCGGGGCTGCAAGCCGAAGCGGTGCGCCAGGGCGAATCATTGCGAAGCCCTGCAGGGAAATCCTAACCTGTTGAATTTAAATTTTTTTCTATGCCAAACTTTACTTGGACCCGCCCCGATTTACAGCTCGAATTGCCCAAAGGCTCGTAGGTGGCAAGTTGGCGGGTAGATAGAGGTAAAGGAAATCTTGCTATCCGGTCAAAGAGGAATAATCGCTGCGCCGGGCAGCCGGGCGGCATTCTGATCGAATGTAGCCAGGGTACGTGTATTCTGAACCGCATTGGCAATGTGCATGCAATCCGCAAAGTCAGCGCCAACCCAGTTGCGCCATAGCTTGAGGGCCTCTTCCAGTACGGCAGGCTCTTGCACGACGAGCTCATGTGTCTCCAGGACCGCATTGAAGGCCTGCTGGATCTCCGCCGGCAAAAGCTTGTAGCGGCTGCGCAGCACCCATTCCGTTTCCAGAAGTACACCCGACGAAATCAACACTGGCGTGCCTTCTTCCGCAGCGGCCTGCACGATCCGAACTGCTGCCGCGCACTGTGTTTCATCGTCGCGAGTCAGAAGCCGGACGAGCACGTTTGTGTCTATGGCTATGCTCATGAGACGGAGTCATCGGTCGGTAGGTCAACAGTCATCTCTTTGAGCGGCACAGGTGTTCTACCAGGTTTATGCAGCAGCCCGGCCAAGTCCGACACATGCCGCAGTTTGGGCCGCACAACCAGGGTCCCGTCGCTGAGCAGCGAGAAGGTGATCTTGTCGCCGGGCTTCAGCCCCATTCGCTGTCGTATATCCCTAGGCACGGTCACTTGTCCCTTTGATGTCAGAGTGATGGCCTCGGTCATAGCGGTCTCCCGGGTGAAAGTATTACGTTATAGGGTATCGTACTGCTTTCGTGCCGCAGGGTCAAACCTTGGCGAGCCCAAGGCGCATGCGGGCGCCAAGGCGAGTGAAGCCCGGCTTTTCGGGTTCAGGACGCGGTCTGCAGCAGGAAGTTCAGCAGCGTCAGGGCGCTGGGCTGCAGGTCCCGGCGCCGGCGCACGCCGATCAGGATGTCTCGCCGGCTCCAGTCGTCCTCCAGTTCTATCATGCGCGTCTGGGGCACCTTGTAGATGCGGGCGCTCTCGCGCGGCAGGATGGCGATGCCCATGCCGGCGTTCACGAGCAGGCACATGGCGTCGTAGCCCGACACTTCCGTGCGCACGCGCACCGAACGGTTGGCTTCCATGGCGACCTTGGTGATCTGGTAGTTGATCTGCGTGCCGGGCAGCAGGGTGATCTGCTCGTGTTCCAGGGTCTGTTCGAAGCGCAGGCGTTCGTACCGGGCCAGAGGGTGGTCCAGGGGCGCGAGCACCACCAGTTCGTCGCTGCGAAACGGATAGGCCTCGATGTCGGCGTCGTAGGGCAGGCGCGTGAACACGCCCAGGTCGGCTTTGCCGTCGGCCAGGGCGCGGATGATGTCCAGGCTGGTCTTCTCTTCCAGTTGCAGCCGTATGCTGGGATGCAGCCGCCCGAATTCGCCCAGCGGCGCGGGCAGGAACTGCGAGATGGCCGAGGTGTTGGCCAGGATGTGGACCAGGCCTTGCTGGCCCTGTGAATAGGCCTGCAGGCGTGATTCGATATCCTCGACGCTGTTGAGCAGGGCGCGCGAGCGGTACAGCAGCTCCAGCCCCGCCGCAGTGGGGCTGACGCCTTTGTTGGTGCGCACCAGCAAGGTGGTGTTCAGGGCCTGTTCCAGGTCGGCGATGCGGCGGCTGACGGCGGCCGCGGCGATGTGCTCGCGCTCGGCCGCCTGGCTGATCGTGCCTTCTTCCAGTACCCGGACAAACAGTTTGAGGGTCAGGAGGTCCAGTTTCATGCACGCATCATATCGTTTTTTTCTTCATCGACGATATGAAAAAAAGCCCTGCCGGCGCAGACCGGCAGGGCTTTGCGCAACGATGCGGGCGATCAGGCCTGCTGGGGCTTGGCGCCGGACAGGATGTGGCCGGCGTTGGGTACGCGGGTTTCCAGACCCAGGGTCTTGAGCATCTGGTACACGGTGCAGACGGCGGCCGACAGCACGGGCTTGCCGATCAGGTCCTGGGCGCGCTGGATGGCGGGCAGGGAAGTCATCTGCACGCAGGCGGACAGGATCACGGCGTCCACGCCGTCGTGGTTCAGGCGCTGCACGTGTTCGAGCAGGTTCTCGGGGTTCAGCAGGCCCACTTCCAGGTTGTCGGACACTTCCAGGCTGATGGAGTCCTGCACTTCGATGCCCTCGGCCGTGATGTAGTCGGCCACGCGCTTGGTCGGGGGTTTCATGTAGGGGGTGATGATGGAGACTTTCTTGTAGCCGAATTCCTTCAGCGTATCGACCAGGGCGCCCGCCGAGCTCAGCACGGGGATCTCCACGCCGTTTTCCTTGACGGTGTTCTGCAGGCGGGCCTGCGAGACGCGGTGGTAGCCGTCGCCCTGGGCCATGATGGCCACCAGGCAGGCGTAGGCCATGACGTTCATGCGGGCGTCGCTCAGTTCGACGGCGCAGCGGTCGCTGGCGATGTCCATGGCCTTCAGTTCCTCGGGGTTCACGTGCATCATGCGCATGCGCGAGGAGTGGAAGGTGAAGCGCTCTTCCGGAAACTCGGCGTAGCGAGCCTGCAGCATGGCAGGAATCTCGGTTTCCATGGTGGTGTTGGAGCTTGGGACGATCTGGCCGATGCGGTAGGTTTTCATAGCGGTCTGTCTCTGAATGAGGTTTTTAGATTGACGGCTTCATTCTAGAGGCCGCTTTCCGCCTTGCAAATCAATCATCTGTCAACGTGCCATCGCCGTTGGCGATGGCAGCATGGAGCGCCCGCCTATTCCTGGCTGGCCTGCCAGCGCCAGGCGTCGTCGCACATTTCCTGTATGTCCCTGACTGCGGTCCAGCCCAGCTTTTCACGCGCCAGGCGCGTATCGGCCCAGCAGGCGGCGATGTCGCCTGGACGGCGCGGCGCAATGGTGTAGGGAATGTCCCGGCCGCTGCTGCGCGCGAAGGCCTGGATCATCTCCAGCACGGAATAGCCGCGGCCGGTGCCCAGGTTCACGGCCAGCAGCTCGGGCTCGCTGTCCTGCAGGTAGCGCAGGGCGGCGACGTGGCCCTGCGCCAGGTCCATGACGTGGATGTAGTCGCGCACGCCGGTGCCGTCCGGGGTGTCGTAGTCCTGGCCGAAGACCTGCACCCGTTCGCGCTGGCCGCTGGCGACCTGCGCCACATAAGGCATCAGGTTGTTGGGCACGCCTTGCGGGGCTTCGCCGATCAGACCCGAGGGATGCGCGCCCACGGGGTTGAAGTAGCGCAGCAGAGCGATGCGCCAGCCCGGCTCGCTCCTGGACAGCTGGCCCATGATTTCTTCCAGGACCAGCTTGGTGTGGCCGTATGGGTTGGTGGCCGACAAGGGGTGGTCCTCGGGAATGGGAAGCTGCTGCGGGTCGCCGTAGACGGTGGCGGACGAGGAGAACACCAGGCTGCGCACGCCGGCCTGCTGCATGGCCTGCAGCAGGGTGACAGTGCCGGCGACGTTGTTGTCGTGGTAGTCCAGCGGCCTGGCGACGGATTCGCCGACCGCTTTCAGGCCGGCGAAGTGGATGACGGCGCCGATGTCGTGCTGCTTGAAGATCGAGTCCAGCAGGGCGCGGTCGCGGATGTCGCCGCGGATGAACCCGGGCCGCGCGCCAGTAATTTGTTCAACGGCGTCCAGGACGGTTTCCCGACTGTTGGACAGATTGTCCAGGACCAGGACCTGATAGCCGCCGGCGATCAGTTCAACGCAGGTGTGGGAACCAATGAAACCGGTTCCGCCGGTCACGAGAATCTTGCGGGTCATCGGGTGAATCTCCAGTAGATGACGAGGCGAGGGAATAAGCTCAATCCAGGCGCTTGAGGGCCGTCTTGTAGTGGGCGGCGCGTTCGGCGTAGACCTTGGCATTGTGGCGCAGCCTGGCCACCTCTTCATCGCTCAGGGTGCGCACCGCCTTGGCGGGCGAGCCTATGATCAGGCTGCGTTCGGGAAAGACCTTGCCTTCGGTGACCAGGGCGCCGGCCCCGACCAGGCAGTCGCGCCCGATGACGGCGCCGTTCAGCACCACGGCCTGGATGCCGATCAGGGCGCCCGCGCCTATGGTGCAGCCGTGCAGCATGGCCTGGTGGCCGATGGTGACGTGTTCGGCGATGTCCAGCGGAAAGCCCGGATCGGTATGCAGTACCGCGCCTTCCTGCACGTTGGAGCCGCGGCCCACGGTGATGGTCTCGTTGTCGCCGCGTATGACCGCGCCGGGCCATACGCTGCTGTTTTCTTCCAGCACGACCTTGCCGATCAGGGTGGCTTCCCTGGCCACGAAGGCGCTGTCGTCGATCCGGGGGCGGTGTTCGTCCAGTTGATAGATGCTCATGGCTTGTGCGGGGCCGGAGCGCCGGCCCATGAGGTTACAGGGCCTGCGCGAACAGGTCGTACTCGCTGGAGTCGGTGATGCGCACGCGCACCATCTGGCCGGGCTGGAGGGGCTGCTCGCTGGTGACGAACACATTGCCGTCGATCTCCGGCGCGTCGGCGCTGGAGCGGGCGACGGCGTCGCCGTCCTCGTCGATCTCATCGACCAGCACGTCCACCTCGCGGCCTACCTTGGCGGCCAGGCGGGCGGCGGAGATGGCCTGCTGGTGCTCCATGAAGCGTTCCCAGCGCTCCTGCTTGACTTCATCGGGCACCGCGCCGTCCAGTTGGTTGGCGGGCGCGCCTTCCACGGGCGAATACTGGAAACAGCCCACGCGGTCCAGCTGGGCCTCGCTCATCCAGTCCAGCAGGTACTGGAAGTCGTCCTCGGTCTCGCCGGGAAAGCCCACGATGAAGGTGGAGCGTATGGTCAGGTCCGGACAGTCCTGGCGCCATTGCTTGATGCGCGAGAGCGTGCGGTCTTCGAAGGCGGGGCGCTTCATGGCGCGCAGCACGGAGGGGCTGGCGTGCTGGAAGGGGATGTCCAGGTAGGGCAGGACCTTGCCTTCGGCCATCAGGGGGATGATGTTGTCCACGTGCGGGTAGGGATACACATAGTGCAGCCGCACCCAGGCGCCCAGCTCGGACAGGGCGGCGCTCAGGTCCACCATGCTGCTCTTGACGGGGCGGCCGTTCCAGAATCCGGTGCGCTGGCGGATGTCCACGCCGTAGGCGCTGGTGTCCTGGGAGATGACCAGCAGTTCCTTGACGCCGGCCTTGACCAGGCGTTCGGCCTCGCCCAGCACATCGCCCACGGGGCGGCTGACCAGCTTGCCGCGCATGGACGGGATGATACAGAAGGAGCAGCTGTGGTTGCAGCCCTCGGAGATCTTCAGGTAGGCGTAGTGGCGCGGGGTCAGCTTGACGCCCTGCGGCGGCACCAGGTCCAGGTAGGGGTTGTGCTCGAGCGAGGGCGGGGCGGCTTCGTGCACCGCGCGCACCACCTGTTCGTACTGCTGGGGACCGGTGACCGACAGCACCGAGGGGTGCACGTCGCGGATGACGCTTTCGTCCACGCCCATGCAGCCGGTGACGATCACCCGGCCGTTCTCGGCCAGGGCCTCGCCGATGGCCTCCAGCGACTCCGCCTTGGCGCTGTCGATGAAGCCGCAGGTGTTGACCACCACCACGTCGGCGTTGTCGTAGCTGGAGGTGATCTGGTAGCCGTCGGTGCGCAGCTGGGTAAGAATGCGTTCGGAGTCCACCAGGGCCTTGGGGCATCCCAGGCTCACGAATCCGACTTTGGGGGCGGTCATAGAGGGTCCTTCTGGAGCCGGATGGCTCGAAATTGGCAAATAGGATTGATTTTAACGTCCTGCGCGTTCAAGCGCGCCGGTCTTTGGCTTGCGGGCCGGCCAATGCGTCAAATAGTGCTAAAGTCGCAGACATATTTTTCTTTACTACCGGTTTTCCAGTGTCCGACACGCACCTTTCCCCATCCCTGCCCTTGTCCGAAGTCCTGCTGCTCAGCGCCCGCCATGTCGAGGGCGTGCTGGCGGGCAAATCGCTGTCCGACAGCCTGGCGGCCACGCCTGCGCCTGCGCGGGCGGCGGTGCAGTCCGTCAGCTTCCACGTGCTGCGCCGCCTGGGCCATGCGCGCCAGATACGTATCACGCTGGTGCCGCGCCAGCCGGGCAACCCCTGGCTGGACGCCTTGCTGATGGTGTCGCTGGCGCTGCTGGATACGGCCATGCGCGTGCAGGCCGACGCGCAAGTCTTCGCCGACCGGCCCGACGTTCCGGTATACGCGGTGCACACGGTGGTGGACCAGGCGGTGCGCGCCGCCGACAGCCAGGCCGCGCTGCGCCAGTCCAAGGGGCTGGTCAATGGCGTGCTGCGCCGCTTCACGCGCGAGCGCGAGACAATTTTAGCGCAGGTCGAGTCCCGACCAGAAGCCCGCTGGAATCATCCGGGCTGGTGGGTCAAGGAATTGCGCCGCGCCTACCCGCGCGACTGGGAAGCACTGTTGCAGGCCGCCAACCGCCCCGGCCCGCTGACGCTGCGCGTGAACCAGCGCCGCTGCACGGTGGAACGGCTGCGTGCCGTGCTGCAGGAGGCCGGCATCGCTTCCAGCTCGCCCGGCCAGGGCGCGGTGACCCTGGACAAGGCCTTGCCGGTGCATGCCATTCCGGGCTTTGATCTGGGCTGGTGGTCGGTGCAGGACTGGTCCGCCCAGCAGGCCGGCCTGCTGCTGCCGCTGCGCGACGGCATGCGCGTGCTCGACGCCTGCGCGGCGCCCGGCGGCAAGACCGCCCATCTGCTGGAGCAGGCGGACCTGTCCCTGCTCGCCCTGGATTCGGACGCCGAGCGCCTGCAGCGCGTCTCGCAGAACCTGCGCCGGCTGGGGCTGGACGGCGAGCATGTGCGGGTTGCACAGGGCAACGCCGCCCGCCCCGCGCAGTGGTGGGACGGCCGGCCTTTCGACGCCATCCTGGCGGACGTGCCCTGCACGGCCTCGGGCATCGTGCGCCGCCATCCGGACATACGCTGGCTGCGGCGCGAGTCCGATGTGGCCGACACCGCCCGTCTGCAGAGCACCATTCTGGACGCTTTGTGGTCCACCCTGCGAGTGGGCGGCCACCTGCTGTATTCGACCTGCTCGATCTTTCCGGCCGAAGGCCAGCAGCAGGTGGAAGCCTTCCTCGCCCGTCACGAGGAAGCCGAGCTGCTGCCGTCTCCCGGCCAGATCCTGCCCGGCGTGCCGGGCCGTTCCCTGGCCGATGGCGACGGCTTTTTCTATGCTTTATTTACGCGTCGTGCTTGAGCCGTCACAATAAGGGTTCCGACTTTGTTCTCCTTGCGGTTGATCCCGATGTGGCGCGTTCTTCTGTCCTTCCTGCTGATTTTCCACTGCGCGCTGACGTCTGCCGAAGACATCGTGCCGGTCGCGGCGTCGGGAGAGCGGGTGGTCAAAGTGGAACCTCACATTCGGGACGAGAAGCTCTACATCGACGCCGACATCGAATTCGAGCTCAGCGACGAATTGCGCAACGCCGCCGAGAAGGGCGTGCCGCTGTATTTCACGGCTGAAGTCGAAGTGGCCCGACCACGCTGGTGGTGGTTCGACAAGAACGTTGTCAAGGAACAACAGACCTGGCGGGTCGTATACAACGCCCTGACCCGGCAATGGCGCGTGGGCACCGGGGACTTGTCCCTGCCGGAGTCGTCCATGAACGATGCGCTGGACATGCTGCGCCACATCCGCGGCTGGGCCGTGGCCTACGTGGCCGACCTGGACCATGACCTGGAATATCACGGCCGCCTGCGCCTGCGGCTGGATACCTCCCTGCTGGCCCGTCCTTTCCAGGTGGATGCCATCAACAGTTCTGCATGGTCGCTTGCTACCCCATGGAAAACCTTTTCTTTTTCCGTCTCCGTCGCCGAGCCCCGGCCTTGATCCGCTGGGTTTTGCGCACCGCCCTGGCCGGGGCGGCGGTCAGCGCCCTGGCGCTGTTTTCCCTGCTGGTCTGGTCCACGGGCAACGCTTCGCGCTACGCGCAGCAGTACGACCTGCTGCTGGTGCTCAACGGCGTGCTGGCCGCCACCCTGATCTCCTGGGTGCTGCTGCTGACCGCCCGCCTGGTGCGGCAGATACGCCGACGCCAGTTCGGCGCGCGCATGACGGCGCGCTTCGCGTTCTATTTCACCCTGATCGGCATCATTCCCGGCGTGCTCATCTACATCCTGTCGGTGCAGTTCATGTCGCGCTCGATCGAATCCTGGTTCAACGTGCGCGTGGACACGGCGCTCGAGTCGGGCTTGAGTCTGGGGCGCGCCGCGCTCGACTCCCAACTGAACGAACTGGAGGGCAGGGCGTACGAGATGGTGGCCGCGCTGAACAAGTCCGACGGTGCGCAGTACAGCAGCCTGCTGACCACCCTGCGCGAGAACAACGGCGTGTCCGAGGCCATGATTTTTTCCAGCAACGGTCGTCTGCTGGCGTTCTCCTCTTCCCGATACGACACCTTGCTGCCGGACATGCCGCCCTCCAGCGTCATGAACCAGCTGCGCATCTCCCGCCAGTATTCCGCGGCCGAAGTGGACGACGATCAGCCCGCGTCCGACGGAGCCGTCGACGAAAGCGGGGCGCCGGTGGAATCCACCGGCCTGCGCCTGCGCACGGTGCTGCCGCTGGGCGAGGCCAATCGTTTCACCGCTTCGCTGGGCGGCAACGCCGACGCCCGCTGGCTGCAGGTGATCCAGCCGGTGCCCGACAAGATCGCCCGCAATGCCAATCAGGTGCAGCAGGGCTTTCGCGACTACCAGGAGCTGGCCTTGTCGCGCCAGGGCCTGCGCAAGCTGTACGGCATCACCCTGACCCTGGCGCTGATCCTGGCGGTGTTCACGGCCGTGGCCGCCGCCCTGGCCCTGTCGCGTCGCCTGACCCGTCCCCTGCTGACGCTGGCGGCGGGCACCCAGGCCGTGGGCGTGGGGGACTACCGGCCCCTGCCCGAACCCCCCGCCAAGGACGAGTTGGGCCAGTTGACCCGCTCCTTCAACGCCATGACCCGGCAACTGGACGAGGCGCGCCGCATGGTGGAGAAGAACCGGCTGCAGCTGGAACGCTCCAACGTCTATCTGGAATCGGTGCTGAGCAATCTGTCCAGCGGGGTGCTGGCCTTTGACGAGATGTTCCGCGTCACCATGTTCAACCAGGGCGCGCAACGCATCCTGCACGTGGACCTGCGGGCCATCAAGGGCCGGCCGCTGGAGACGCTGGACGGCGCCCTGAAGTTCGCCACCGTGATCCGCGAGGCCTTCGCCGCGCATAAGGCCCTGGGATCCGAGCATCCCTACTGGCAGCAGCAGTTCGAACTGGAGATGGGCGAGGCCAACGAGGCGCGCGACACCATCGTCACCGTGCTGGCGCGCGGCACGCTGCTGCGCGTGGACGGGCAGGCCACGGGCTACCTGGTGGTCTTTGACGACATCACCGACGTGATCTCGGCCAGCCGCCTGGTGGCCTGGAGCGAGGTGGCGCGCCGGCTGGCGCACGAGATCAAGAACCCGCTCACGCCCATCCAGCTTTCGGCCGAGCGCCTGGCCATGAAGCTGGAATCGCAGCTGGACGAGACGCACGCGGCCATGCTGCTGCGCTACACCAATACCATCGTGAACCAGGTGGGTTCGCTCAAGAAGATGGTGGAGGATTTCCGCGAATACGCGCGCAAGCCCGCCACCCAGATGCAGGACATCAACATCAATTCGCTCATCACGGAAGTCCTGACGCTGTACGGCTGGGATCCGGTGGACGGGATGGTGCGCGACGACGGCTACAGCGTGGCCATCGATGTGGAGCTGGATCCGGACCTGCCTCTGATACAGGGCGATCCCACGCAGTTGCGCCAGGTCATCCACAACCTGCTGGCCAACGCCCGCGAGGCCGCCGCCCAGGATCAGTCGCTTGACCAGGCGCGGGTATTTGTTAAAACCATGATGGCGGGCGTGGAAGGAGCGGATTCACCGGCCGCGGTGCGCTTCGTGGTCTCGGACAACGGACCGGGCTTCGATCCCCAGATGCTGGCGCGGGTTTTTGACCCCTATGTAACCACCAAGCCCACCGGCACCGGTCTGGGACTTGCTATAGTTAAGAAAATCATCGAGGAGCACGGCGGCAGGATCGATGTCTCCAATCGCCGTGAGGGGGGCGCACGCATTTCCATCCTCTTAACACGGCTTGCCGGCCAGCATATTCGTCTGGACTCTGGGCGGCAAGCAAACGATAATGCGTAAAAAGTACGTAGGTGACGCTATATGGCCAGAATTCTGGTAGTTGATGACGAAATCGGCATTCGCGAACTCTTGTCGGAAATTCTCTACGACGAGGGGCACACCGTTCAGCTGGCGGAAAATGCCGCCCAGGCTCGCGAGGCCCGCCTGCGCGGCCGTCCCGATCTGGTCCTGCTGGACATCTGGATGCCCGATACCGATGGCGTCAGCCTGCTCAAGGAATGGGCTTCCCAGGGGCTGCTGGACATGCCGGTCGTCATGATGAGCGGTCACGCCACCGTGGACACGGCTGTGGAAGCCACGCGCATCGGCGCCGTGGATTTCCTGGAAAAACCCATCACCATGCAGCGCCTGCTCAAGACCGTGTCCGCCGGCCTGGAGCGCACCGTCGCGCCCAAGGCCCTGGCCGCCGCCCGTCCGGCCGCCAACGGCAACGAGCGCCGGCCCGACGTCCCGGCCGCGCCTGCCGCTCCCGGCCAGCCGCCGGCGGTGGCCGCGCCCGAGCCTGAAGTGGACGAATCCCAACTGGGCAGCATCTCCCTGGACCTGCCCCTGCGTGAAGCGCGCGATGAATTCGAGCGCATCTATTTCGAATACCATCTGCGCCGCGAGAATCACAGCATGACCCGGGTGTCCGAGCGCACCGGCCTGGAGCGCACTCACCTGTACCGCAAGCTCAAGCAGCTGGGCATCGATTCGTCCCGCAAGCGCAATCAGTCCTGATCCAGTGGCAACACGAAGAAAAGCCCGCGAAACGCGGGCTTTTCTTCTTTGGCGGCAGCGACGCCGGCGCGCTTAGAGACCGTGGGCATAAAGACATAACCTCTGTTTCGTTTTCCCCTTGATAGCGGGTGCTTAGAATGGTCCGGCGCCCCATCGCCTGCGCTTTTCCCGAGGATCCATGAGCACTACATCGACAACCATCCGCAAACATACCGTAGCAGTCATCGGCGCCGGCGCCGGCGGCGCGGCCGTGGCGGCCCGCCTGCGGCGCCAGCAGGCCGACCTGGACATCGCCGTGATCGATCCGTCCGAGCATCACGATTATCAGCCTGCCTGGACGCTGGTCGGCGGCGGCGCCTGCCGCGCCCAGGACACGCGCCGACCCCTGCGCGACTGTCTGCCCGCCACGGTGAACCACATCGCCCGGCGCGTGCTGCGGCTGCTGCCCGAGGAGAACCGGGTCGAGCTCGACGATGGTACGAGCGTCGCCTACGACTATCTGGTCGTGGCGGCCGGCATCCAGATCAACTGGGATGCCATCGAAGGCCTGGCCGAATCGCTGGGCAAGAACGGCGTCACCAGCAATTACCGCTATGACCTGGCTCCCTACACCTGGGAGCTGGTCCGGCAGTTCACGGGCGGCACGGCGATCTTCACGCAGCCGGCCGGCGCGGTGAAATGCCCGGGGGCGCCGCAAAAAGCCCTGTATCTGGCTGCCGATCATTTTCGGAGCCAGGGCGTACGGCCGCACAGCCTGCAGTTCCGCAGCGCCGGTCCCACGGTGTTCGGGGTGCCGTTCTATGCGCAGGCCCTGGAAAAGGTCATGGCGGCGTATGACGCCGACACCCGGTTCGGGCAGAATCTGGTGCAGGTGCGCGGCCAGGACAAGATAGCCGTGTTCGAGTCCGTGGTGGACGGACAGCCCGTACGGGAAGAAGTCGCCTATGACCTCCTGCACGTGGTGCCGCCGCAGTGCGCGCCGGACTTCATCCGCCAGAGCGCGCTGGCCGACGCCAACGGCTGGCTGGAGGTCGACAAGAATACGCTGCGCCATCCGCGCTACCCGAACGTGTTCGGCCTGGGAGACTGCACGTCCACGCCCAACAGCAAGACGGCTGCCGCCATCAAGAGCCAGGCCCCGGTGCTGGTCGGCAATCTGTTGAGCGCCTTGCGCGGTGGCGGGCAGGTGCATTCCTACGACGGCTACGCCGCCTGTCCCCTGACCACGTCCAGAGGCAAGGTGCTGCTGGCGGAGTTCACCTATGGCGGCACGGTCGCCCCGAGCCTGCCCCTGGATCCGCGTGTGCCCCGGCGCCTGTATTGGGGCCTGAAGCGCTCCTTCCTGCCCTGGTTTTATTGGAACGTCCTGATCAAGGGACGCAGCCTGCCTGTCATCGCTCACAAGCCGCGCCAATTCCAGGCCGGCGTGCCGACCGTCCAGCCCTGAGCCCGCATCTTGCGGATCCAGAAAAAAAGGAACCCCCTGGAGCAGGGCGGTTCCTTTTTTGTTCAGTAGCGCTGTCTCAGAGAGCGGGCGCGGCCAGCGGCATGGGCAGGGCCTGCAGCTTGGCCACGGTGTCCAGGCAGGTGCGGGCGGCTTCCTGGCCCTTGATCACGAAGTGGCGATGGAAATAGTCGTGGTGCTCACGGCCATCATGGAAGTGGTGCGGCGTCAGCACCACCGAGAACACGGGCACGCCGGTTTCCAGTTGCACCTGCATCAGGCCCTGGATGACGGCCGTGGCCACGAAGTCGTGGCGGTAGATGCCGCCATCGACGACCAGGCCGGCCGCCACCACGGCGGCGTATTGGCCCGATTGCGCCAGACGCTTGGCATGCAGGGGGATTTCAAACGCGCCGCCGACCTCGAAGCAGTCGATCTGCGCGGGATCCGGGCCCAGCGCGCGCACGTCGTCGACGAAGCCCTGGCGGGCCTGGTCCACGATGTCCTTGTGCCAGCATGCCTGGATGAAAGCGATACGGGGAGCCAGCTGGCTGGCGGGGGTGAAGCTGTTCATGATGATTTCCTGTTTCAAGACAACAAACAGGGCTTGCAGGAAGCAGGATAGGCAATCGGCCGACGCCGGACGCAGGCCCGGCGTGGTGGAGAGATCTGTATCCCGTTCTCTCTTCATCCGGACTGTTACCGTCGGCTCCGGAATCGCACCGGATCTGCTGTCCCCGGCCATGGGCCAGGCGCTCGCGGGCTAGGTCAAGAACCTGTTCAAGCATTTTTCATGAACAGGTTCCAGGGCCATTACCGCCGGTGGGGACTTGCACCCCGCCCTGAGAACGCAGCCGGCCATGGGGCCGGCCGAACAAGTTTACCTCTAAACAGATGGTTTGTCAGAAAGGGCCTGGCGCGCCGCCTCAGGGCTTGGGACGGCGGCCTATGGTGGAGATGGGCACGCTGACTTCGCCCTGCATGCCGCGCTGGCTGCGGGCGCGCCAGGCGTGGCCATAGGCCACTTCCAGGGTGAGGTGCAGCGTGCCGTCCATGTGGCGCTGTTTTTCCAGCGCCTGCAGCAGGCGCTGACGCCACTGCAGGCTGCTCAGGCCTGGCCTGCGGCCGATGTGCGGGTTGCCGCCCAGGATGCGCAGGTCGTCCAGCAGCTTTTCCGCGGTGCGATAGGTAAGGGTGATGATCTCTTGGTCCATCACGGGATCGGCGAAGCCGTTTTCCAGCAGCAGGTCGCCGAAGTCGTGCATGTCCACGAATTCCATGCTGTGCGTCCCCAGGTCGGCCTGGGTCATGGCGCTGCGCAGCTCGGCCAGAGACCCGGGGCCCAGGCACGAGAACATGACCAGCGTCTCGGGCTTGAGCAGGCGCCGCCATTCGGCCAGCACTCGATGCGGCTCGGGATGCCAGTGCAAAGCCATGTTGGACCAGATCAGCTCCTGGCTTTCGGCGGGCAGGCCGCTCTGGGCCAGATCCGCCTGCACCCAGCTGGCGGCCGGCGTGGGCTGGTTGCGCAAGCGTTGCCACAGACTGGGCTTGGATTGGTAGCGTTCGCGTGCGGTCTCCAGCAATCTGGCGCTGCGGTCCAATCCGACGTAGTTCATGTCTGGGTAGCGGGAGCGCAGCGGCTCGAGCGCGTGGCTGGCGCCGCAGCCGGCATCCAGGATGTGGGCCGGCTGCAGGCGTATCAGGGCCAGCCGGGAGAGCATGCGCTGGGCGACTTCCCCGTACAGGAACTGGGCCTGGTCCAGGGGCGCGCGACGGTCGAACTGCCGTTCGACGTGGACGGGATTGTCGGGCAGCGAGGGGAACCGGGCCATGTTTGCGCAAGTGGCGCTGGCGCGGATCCCGGTCTCGTGGTGTGATCAGGCCAGCGTATTTCCGTAAGGACAACAAGTTATTATGGCGCATCCCCCGCCGCCGCGCGACCTGCAACCCCTGGCCTTGTGGCGTCATTTTCCGGCCAGGCCCTGCCTGTTGTGCGGCTTGCGTTCGACGTCAGGCGCCTTGTGCGGGCTGTGCCGGCAGGTGCTGGGACCTCGTCCGGGCTGCGTGCGGTGCCCGCGCTGCGCGCTGGCCCTGCCGCCCCTGGCGCTGCTGGCCTGTCCTGATTGCGGCGCCGGGCAGGTATCGCTGTGCTCCACGGTGGCGGCTTTCGATTACGAACACCCTGGCGACATGCTTATCCATGGGCTTAAAATTTCGCATCAGCTGGAGGTCGCACCGGCCTTGGCCGAACTGATGGTCGATCAGTGGCGGCGCTGCGGCCCCGGCCTGGGCGCCGATGCCTGGGTGATCCCCGTTCCGCCCAGGCCGCAGGCCCTGCGCCGCCGCGGCTTCAGCCCCAGCGCCGTGCTGGCGCGGCGGGTCGCTCGTCTGCTGGGCCTGCGGATGCGGCCCGGGGTCGTGCGCTGGGCGGGAGCCCGGGACCTCGCCCAGAAGCGGCTGGGCAGGCAGGCGCGCCGCGCCGCCATGCGCGCCGCTTTCGTGGCCGGAGACGAGCTGCGGGGCCGGGAGCTGCTGCTGGTGGACGATGTCCTTACCACGGGCGCTACGCTCGATGCATTGGCCCGGGCCTGCCGGACTGCGGGAGCGCGGTCGGTCCACGCCCTGGTGGCGGCCCGCGCTCCCTGGACCGTGGCTGTACCGTAAATCATGCCTGGCCGCTTTGGCGGCGTTTTTTCTGGATGCTTCATGTTTCATATCGTGCTGGTCTCACCCGAAATCCCTCCCAATACGGGCAATGTCATCCGCCTGGCCGCCAATACCGGCAGCGTGCTGCATCTGGTGCGGCCCCTGGGTTTCGAGCTGGAGGACAGCAAGCTTCGGCGCGCCGGCCTGGACTACCATGAATGGGCGCAGGTGCGCGTGCACGATGACCTGCAAGAAGCCCTGCAGGCCACGGGCGCGGCGCCGGGCCGCTGTTTCGCCCTGACCACGCGGGGCAGCCGCCTGATCGGCGAGTCATCCTTCCGACCGGGCGATGCTTTCGTGTTCGGCCGCGAAACCGCGGGACTGTCCGCCGAGCAACTGGACCTGTTCGCGCCGGAGCAGCGTATCCGCCTGCCCATGAGGGCCGGCCAGCGCAGCCTGAACCTGTCCAATGCCGTGGCGGTCTGCGTCTTCGAGGCCTGGCGCCAGGCCGGCTATGACGGGGGCGTATGAACGGCGAACCTGACCGGCGCTCATGAAAAAAGCCGCTTCCCGGGAAGCGGCTTTTTCGTCTGAGGGACCGGCGCTTATTCCAGCGACAGTTTCAGGCGCTCGATCACGGCGTCCCAGCGGGCCTTGTCGGAGATGACTTTGTCCGTCATTGCCTGGGGCGTGGACGGTTCGGACGAAAAATAGAAGGCGTTGAGCTTGGCCTTGATGTCCTCGCGCTGCAGGATGGCGGTGACTTCCTTGTTCAGGCGGGCCACCACGTCCTCGGGCGTATTGCTGGGCACGAAGAAGGCGTCCCAGGAGATGGCCTCGAAATTGTCCAGTCCGGCCTCGACCATGGTTTCCAGGCCGGGCAGCAGCTCGCTGGGCTGCAGCGAGGTGATGGCCAGAGCCTTGACCTTGCCGGCCTGCACCTGCGGCATGGCGATGCCCGGCACCATGAAGGCGGCGTCGATGTCGCCGGCGATGATGGCGGTCAGGATCTGTGGAAAGCCCGAGTAGGGGATCTGCTCCAGCTTGATGCCGGTGGCGTGCTCGAGCATGGCCATGGCCAGGTGGGCGGAGCTGCCGGGCCCTACTGTGCCGTAGTTGAGCGCGCCGGGGCGGGATTTGGCCAGTTCGATGAATTCCTGGACGCTGTTGGCGGGTGAGTCGGCCGGAACCACCAGCACGTTAGGGCTGGTGCCTATCATGGAGATGGCTTGCAGGTCCTTGAGGGGATCGTAGCCCAGCGTGGTCTTGTACAGAGTGGGAGCGGTCACCATGGGGCCGTTGATGGTCAGCAGCAGGGTGTAGCCGTCCGGTTTGGCGTGCGCCACGAAACGGGTGCCAATGTTGCCGCCCGCGCCCGGGCGGTTGTCCACGATGACGGGTTGGCCCAGGGCCTGCGCCAGCGGCTCGGAGATGGCGCGCGCCAGCGCATCCGGAGAGGAGCCGGCCGGGAAGGGCACGACCATCTGGATGGGGCGCTCGGGCCAGCTGGACTGGGCCGACGCCGAGGCGGCCGTCAGGCCGGCGCAGGCCAGGCCCAGCAGGGATTGGGACATCAAGCGGCGGAAGCGTGCTAGCAATGACATGGTTCGGATTCAAAAAATAAGTACGGGTTCGCCCTTGGGCGCAAGGAGAGGGCTCGCGGCCCTGTCGGCGCAGCCGTGGACGGGCGGCGCCACGATGGGTGTTCAGCTGCTTTCCTGCTTGGCCTCGCGCGCCAGCAGTTCGCTGACCGCCTGGCGGGGCGGGAGTTGGTGAAAGAGGATCTGGCAAACCGCTTCGGTGATGGGCAGGTCGACGTGATGGGCTCGGCCCATGGCCAGCGCCGCGCTGGCGCAGCGCACGCCTTCGGCGGTGATGCCGGTGGCCAGGATGCTGTCCAGGCTTTGGCCGGCGCCCAGCGCCAGGCCGACCTGGCGGTTGCGCGACAGCTCGCCGGTGGCGGTCAGGACCAGGTCGCCCAGCCCGGTCAGGCCGGAGAAGGTTTCCGCCTGGCCGCCCAGGGCCACGCCCAGGCGCTGCATCTCGGCCAGGCCGCGCGTGATCAGGGCTGCGCGGGCATTGTGTCCCAGGCCCAGCGCATCGGCGATGCCGCAGGCGATGGCCATGATGTTCTTCAGGGCGCCGCCCACTTCCACGCCTATGATGTCGCTGCTGGTATAGAGCCGCGCCTGGGTGCCGTGCAGCGCGTCCAGGGCCACATGAGCCATGGCGGCGGGCTCGCTGGCCAGCGTCAGGGCCACGGGCAGCCCCTTGGCTACTTCCAGTGCGAACGAGGGGCCCGAGAGCACGGCGCGCCCCAGCCAGGCATGGCCCGGCAGGTTCTGTTGCGCGATCTGGTGCGGCAGCAGCCCGCTTTCATGCTGGAAGCCCTTGCAGGTCCAGACCACCAGCACGGGCTGGCGGCGTTCGGCGGGCAGGTGGCGCGACAGGTCCTGGCAGGTCTGGGCCAGGCCGCGCACCGGCACGCCCAGGATGATCAGCGCAGGCGCGGCATCGTCGTCCAGCACGAAGGCCATGGCCTGCGAAAGCTGGTCGGTGGCCTGCAGGTTCTGCGGCAGGGCGAGCCCGGGCAGATAGTGTTCGTTGCGGTGCCGGGTGTTGATCTCCTGCGCCGTGGCAGGGTTGCGCGCCCACACCAGGGTGGGGGCCTGGGCGCAGGCCAGGGCGGCCAGCGCCGTTCCCCAACTGCCCGCGCCCAGGACGGCGACGCGAGGGGTGGTGCGCGCTTGCGGCACGATCAGGCCTGCAGGGGCTGGTTGCCGGACTGTTCAGCGCCTTGCGCCAGACGCTGCTCGTACAGGGACTGGAAGTTCACTTCCGTCAGATGGAGCGGGGGCAGGGACGTGCGATTGATGGCATCGGCCACGGCGGCGCGCAGGTAGGGGTAGAGCATGGTCGGGCACACGATGCCCAGCAGCGGGTCGAGTTGATCGGCGGGGATGTTGGCGGCTTCGAAGATGCCGGCCTGGGTGGTCTCCACCAGGTACATGACCTTGTCGCCGATACGGGTGGTCACGGTGGCGGTCACCGTGCTTTCGTAGACCGTGTCGGCCAGGCGCTGGCCGCCGACATTGATGGACA
Source organism: Alcaligenes sp. Marseille-Q7550 (assembly GCF_965112015.1). NCBI lineage: Bacteria > Pseudomonadati > Pseudomonadota > Betaproteobacteria > Burkholderiales > Alcaligenaceae > Alcaligenes > Alcaligenes sp. Marseille-Q7550. The sequence goes on along the minus strand of NZ_CBCOPU010000002.1, from coordinate 1,039,102 downwards.
CTTCAACGGTGGGGGCCTCCTGCTCCAGGAAGATCTGGGGAGCATTGGGCATTTCGATGGACATGTCCTTGATGTAGGTGCGCTGCAGGCTGAAGCTGGGTTGCGCTTCCTGGTCGGCAGCGGTCTGGGTGTTCTGGTCGGCCATGGTGGGTCCTATGGGGTGAGAGAGTGGTAAGTAAAAGAATCAGGCGGAAAGCAGCGGCAGCAGGCCGCCTTCGCGGTCCAGGGCGGCCAGGTCGTCGTAACCGCCGACGTGGGTGTCGCCGATATAGATCTGGGGCACGGTGCGTCGGCCGGTGCGTTCCATCATGATGGCGCGCTGCTCGGGCTCGCGGTCGATCAGGATCTTGTCGATCTCGGTCACGCCGCGCTGCTTGAGCAGCATTTCGGCGCGCACGCAGTATGGGCACACCATCGTGGAGTACATCGTTACTTTTGCCATGAGTACCTCGTGGAGCGTTGGCTTACGATTTTTTGACGGGCAGGCTGGCCTGCATCCAGGCCTGGATGCCGCCTTCCAGCGTGTAGACTTCCTGCAGGCCGTGCTTGCGCAGCACGGCCACGCTGCGCGGAGCGCTGCGGCCGGTGTCGCACACCAGGATGACGGGCTTGTCCTTGGGCAGGCTGGCGGCCTTGGCGTCCAGGTCGGCGGCGGGGATGTTGCGGGACTGCGCAATGGCGGCGGCCTTGAACTGGTCGGCGCTGCGCAGGTCGATCAGCACGGCCTCTTTCTGGTTTACCATCTGTACCGCTTCGGCGGTTGAAACGGCCCGTCCGGCACGGCCTTTGAAAAAGCTGGGCATTAACAGCATAATGCCGGCAACCAGCGCAATTGCTAAAATTAGAAGATTATTCTGACTTAATATGAAGTCCACGTTAAATCCTGTTGAGTGCCAAGAAAAACAAGAAAAAAGGGCGGGATCACACGATTATAGAGTGGCGCCGATTTTTCAACCTCGAGGCTGTTTTTACCATGTATAAACTTGTACTGATGCGACACGGCGAAAGCCAATGGAACCGGGAAAACCGGTTCACCGGCTGGACCGACGTCGATCTTACCGAAACCGGGCGCCAACAGGCAAAGCAGGCAGGTGAGCTGCTCAAGGAAAACGGCTATGAGTTCGACCTGGCTTTCGCGTCGGTACTCAAGCGCGCCATCCGTACGCTGTGGATCGCCCTGGATTCCATGGACGCCATGCACACGCCCGTAGGACTGAGCTGGCGCCTGAACGAACGCCATTATGGTGCTTTGCAGGGCTTAAATAAAGCCGAAACCGCACAAAAATACGGCGAGGACCAGGTGCTGGTCTGGCGTCGCGCCTACGCCATCGCTCCCGATCCGGTGGGCGAGGACGACCCGCGCATTCCGCGGTTCGACCGCCGCTACGCGCGCGTGCCGGCCGAACAGCTGCCGCGCACAGAATGCCTGAAGGACACGGTCGCCCGCGTGGTGCCGTTCTGGGAGGAGTCCATCGCGCCCGCCATCCGCTCGGGCCGCCGCGTGCTGGTCACGGCTCATGGCAACAGCCTGCGCGCCCTGATCAAGCACCTGGACGGCATCTCGGACGAGGACATCGTCCACCTGAACATCCCCACCGGTCAGCCGCTGGTTTATGAACTGGACGAGAACCTGCGTCCCATCCGTCATTACTACCTGGGCGACCAGGAAGCCATCCAGGCCCAGATGCAGGCCGTGGCCAACCAGGGCAAGGCCCATCAGTAATGCGGCGCGCCGGCTTCTGCCTGCTGCTGGCTGTCTGGGCCCTGCCGGCCCTGGCCGCCGACCCTGACCTGACCGCGCGCCAGGCCCAGGCACAGAAGCAGCAGGCGGAGCTGCGCCAGAAGATCGACGCGCTGCGCAAGTCCATCGACAGCAGCGAGGGTTCGCGCCGGGACGCCGCAAGCGCCCTGCGCGAATCCGAACAGGCCATCTCCGACATAGACCGCCGCCTGGCGCAACTGGAGCGGCGCCAGGAGGAACTGCACGGGCAGCTCCAGGTCCTGGGCCGGCAGATCGCCGAGCAGCAGGCCCTCAAGGCCCGGCGCCAGCAGGAGCTGGCCGAGCAGCTGCGCACGCAATATGCGAACGGCGTCTCGCCCTGGGCCGCCCTGCTGTCGGGCGACGACCCCAACGCCATCAATCGCGAACTGCATTACCTGGGCTATGTGTCGCGCCAGCAGACCGAACAGGTCCACAAGGTGCGGCGCACCGTCGAACGGCTGGACCGCCTCCAGCAGCAGCTTGCGGCGCGCGAGAAAGAACAGCAGCAACTGGCGGCCGAGGCCGAGGAGCAGAAGGCGGCCCTGGAAGAACAGAAGGACAAGCGCGCCAAGGTGCTGGCCGACATCAGCGCCGAGCTGGATCGCCAGCGCGGGGAAGCTTCGCGCTTGCAGCAGAACGACAGACGACTGGGCGAGCTGATCTCCGGCCTGGAGGTGGAGATCGCCCGCCAGGCGGAGCTGGCGCGCAAGGCCGAGGAACAGCGCCGGCGTGAGGCCGCCAGACGCGCTGAGGAGGCTCGCCGCGCCGAGCTGGCGCGCCAGGAGGCGCAGCGTCGCAAGGCGCGCGAGGAGCAGGCCGCCCGCGAACAGGCGCGCCTGGAACGGGAGCGCGAATTGCTGGAGCGCGCACGCGCCACCCAGCCCGCGCCGCTTCCCGCGCCGCCGCGCAGCCCATCCGCCGCGCCGGAGCCGGAAGCGCCGCCAGCGGCACCTCCGCCAGCGGCACCTCCGCCATCCACTTATCGGCCGCCCGCCGAGCACGAGCGCCTGCTGTCCGACAGCCTGGATGCGCCGTCCGAGCCCAGCCCGGCCATCAGCAGGCCGGAGCGGCCGGCGGTGCCCGAAGTCGAAGCCGTACCGGAGGAGCCGGCGCAGGCCCAGCCCGCCGTGGAGCCCGAAGGCGGGTTCCGGGGAATGGCCCGGGGCCTGCCGTACCCGGTGCGCGGCCAGGTGCAGGGCGAGTTCGGCGCCGCGCGCCCCGACGGCGGCATCTGGCGCGGCATCGTGCTGCGCGCCAACGCCGGCACGCCGGTGCGCGCCGTGGCCCCCGGCCGGGTGGTATTCGCCAACTGGATGTCGGGCTTCGGCAACCTGCTCATCATCGACCATGGCCGAGACTACCTGAGCGTCTACGCCTACAACCAGAGCACGCTCAAGCAGGTGGGCGACATCGTGGGGCGCGGCGAGGCGGTGGCCCGCGTGGGCGCGACCGGCGGGCAGGTGGAACCCGGCCTGTATTTCGAATTGCGCCACCAGGGCAAGCCCATCAATCCGCAAGTCTGGCTCGGCCAGTAAGATCGTAAACAGGTTCCAAGCGCCGCGCACCCGTCTGCGACACGGTAAATTTGCATTGGTTATCAACGGACAGGCTGCTAGTATGGCTTTTTGGGCTACTCTATAATGCTTGGGCGGGCCGACAGGAACATCCCGGCCCAGTCTTGAATCTGAATTAATGGGAATGTGCATGGGCACTCGAAGGTTTGGCAGCATCGGTCTGGTGGCAGCAGGCGCCGTGGGCGGCATTTTGATCAGCCTGGGCATTACCGCAGCCGCCCAGCGTGGCGAGCCCTTGCCGTTGCGCGAACTGCAGCAGTTCGCCAATGTGTTTGCCGCCATCAAGAATACATACGTGGAGCCCCTGTCCGACCAGGCCCTGATCAACAATGCGATCAAGGGCATGTTCAATGATCTGGATCCGCACTCGGCCTACCTGGACGCCGACGCCTTCAAGGAAATGGAAGCCATGACCCAGGGCGGCTTCGGCGGCCTGGGCATCGAGATCGGCAGCGAGGACGGCATGCCCAAGGTGATCTCCCCCATCGAGGATACTCCGGCCGCGCGCGCCGGCATCCTGGCGGGCGACATCATCACGCACATCAATGGCAAGCCCACCAAGGACATGACGCTGAACGACGCCATCAAGCAGATGCGCGGCGAACCCAAGACGTCCATCAAGCTGACCATCCGTCGTGCCGGACGTGAAAAACCCATTGAATTCCAGCTCGTGCGCGACTTGATCAAGGTGCGCAGCGTACGCTCTAAGATGCTGCCCGGCGATGTGGCCTACGTGCGCATCGCCCAGTTCCAGGAACGCACCGCGGCCGACCTGATCAAGCAACTGGCCACCGTCAACAAGGGCGCCGGCGCGCCCAAGGGGCTGGTCATCGACCTGCGCAACGACCCGGGCGGCCTGCTCGAGAGCGCCATCGGCGTGTCTTCGGCCTTCCTGGAGCCCGGCACCCTGGTGGTGTCCACCAAGGGCCGCATTCCCTCGTCCAACCGCGAGTACTACGTCAAGCCCATGCAGTCCGTTCTGGGCGAGCTGGATGCCGACGCCGACATCCTCAAGCAGGTCGACTGGCTCAAGAAGGTGCCCGTTGTGGTGCTGGTGAACGTGGGTTCGGCCTCGGCGTCCGAGATCGTGGCCGGCGCCCTGCAGGACCACAAGCGCGCCACCATCATCGGCAATCGCACTTTCGGCAAGGGTTCCGTGCAGAGCGTGGTGCCCCTGTCCGATGATGCCGGCCTGAAGCTGACCACCGCCCTGTACTACACGCCCAGCGGCCGCTCCATCCAGGTGACCGGCGTGGAACCGGACGTGGTGGTGGACGACACCGCCCCGGGCAACCTGTTCCGCCTGCCGCGTGAAGTGGACCTGAAGCGTCATCTGCTCAACAGCAAGGTGGACGAGGAGGCCGACGGCGCCAAGGACGAAGTAGCCTTGAACCCTGACCTCAAGATGTTCGAGTTCGGCGGGGACGACGACTTCCAGTTGCAGCAGGCGCTCAATCAACTGGCGGGCCGCCCCGTCAAGAAGAACGACCCCGCCAAGGTGGCGGCCGCCAAGCAGGCGGCCCAGGACGCCAAGGCCGGTGAAGAGGCCGCTGCTGAAAAAAAAAGTCCGCTGAGTGATCAACCGCGCATCGAGCGCTTCCGCATCACGCCCAAGGGCGTGGAGCCGGTGACGCCCTGATCGCGAGCGTGCAGACGTGGAAGATCAGCAACTACTGCGCTATGCGCGGCATATCCTGCTCGACGAGTTCGGCGTGGAAGCCCAGGAACGCATCCTGGCTTCCCACATCCTGGTCGTAGGCGCCGGCGGCCTGGGTTCGCCGGTGGTGGCCTACCTGGCGGCTTCGGGGGTGGGCAGGATGACCCTGGTCGACGACGACCAGGTCGAACTGAGCAACCTGCAGCGCCAGATCGCCCATACCACCGACAGGCTGGGATGGGACAAGGTGGAGTCCGCCAGGGTCCACATCCATCAGCTCAATCCGGAGGTCCAGGTGCAGCCGGTGGTGCAGCGTCTGGACGACGCGGCCTTGATGCACTGGGTCGGGCAGGTGGACCTGGTGCTGGACTGCTGCGACAACTTCGCCACGCGTCATGCCATCAACCGGGCCTGCGTGGCCCACCGCAAGCCGCTGGTCTCAGGCGCCGCCATCCGCTTTTCCGGGCAGGTCAGCACCTACGACCTGCGTCAGCCGCAGGCTCCGTGCTACCACTGCCTGTTTCCCGAAGCCGACGATGTGGAAGAGCTGCGCTGCGCCACGACGGGCGTGCTCTCGCCCTTGCTGGGCATGGTGGGCAGCGTGCAGGCCGCCGAGGCCCTGAAGGTGATGGGCGGCTTTGGCGAACCCCTGGTGGGCCGCCTGCTCAGCGTGGACGCCTTCAACATGAACTGGCACACCGTGCGCTTTCGCAAGGACCCGGGCTGCCCGGTCTGCAGCGCGGCCGAGCTGCTTTAAGACAACCCCGTATTTTCCAGAGTAGAGCCGCCATGCCGGTGGTTGCCCAGCTGGGCGATCCGGCTGATGCGGCTGTCCACGTACTGGTTGCGCCCTCGATGCAGGGCGCTGAAGGGCGTGCCCGCGTTGTAGATGTGGATGGTGCGCATGCCCATCTGGCGGGCGCTTTTCAGGTTGCGCAAGGTGTCTTCGACCAGGATGATGTCGCGCGCCTGGGCCTGCAGCACGGCCAGGGTCTGGCGCATGAGCGCGCGCGAGGGCTTGGGCCGGTAGCGGCCCTGCAATTGCATGTGCTCGATGGCCCAGATGCCGTCGAAGACGGGCAGCAGGTTCAAGGCCTTGAGCACCCGGCGGGCATATTCCAGCGGCGCGTTGGTCAGCAGCAGCTTGTAGCCCGGCAGGCGTCGCACTTGCGCCGGCAGGCCTTTCTCCGCACTGAGCAGGGCCGGCACGTCGAAATCGTGGGCGTGCCTCAGGAAGGCCGCCGGATCGGCGCCGTGATGGCGGTGCAGGCCTATCATGGTGGCGCCGTAGCGCTGCCAGTATTCCATGCGCAGCCGGTCCGCCGTGTCCATGTCCACACCCAGGGTCTGGGCCACGCCGATGCGCATGCGCTGGTCTATGGCCTGGAAGATGCCGCCGGAGGCATTGTGCAGGGTGTTGTCCAGGTCGAACAGCCAGATGGGGCCGCCCTGGCGGCAGGCCGTGAGGGGCCGCGCCCAGGGATGGGCGCGGATTGGGTCGCGCATATCGGTGTCGGCAGGCTTTAGTGCGAGCTGATCATGGTGCCCACGCCGCGATCGGTCAGGATCTCCAGCAGCAGGCAGTGCGGCACGCGGCCGTCGATGACGTGCACGGAATTGACCCCGTTGCGCGCAGCGTCCAGGGCCGAGGATATCTTGGGCAGCATGCCGCCGGAGATCGTGCCGTCGGCGAACAGTTCGTCGATGGTCTGGGCCGACAGGCGGCGCAGCAACTGGCCGCTCTTGTCGAGCACGCCGGGCGTGTTGGTCAGCATGACCAGTTTTTCAGCGCCCAGTACTTCAGCCATCTTGCCGGCGACCACGTCGGCGTTGATGTTGTAGGCTTGTCCGTCCTCGCCGTAGCCGATGGAGGAGATCACGGGGATGAACTGGTCGTCCTGCAGCGCCTTGACCACCTCGGGCTGACTGCGCTGGATGTCGCCCACGAAGCCGATGTCCAGGAGCTCCCCGGGGTGCTCGGCGTCGGGCAGCATCTTCTTGGTGACCTGGATCATGCCGCCGTCCTTGCCGGTCAGGCCCACGGCCTTGCCGCCGGCCTCGTTGATCATCATGACGATGTCCTGTTGCACCTGGCCGCCTAGCACCCATTCGACCACTTCCATGGTCTCCGCGTCCGTGACGCGCATGCCCTGGATGAAGGTGCCTTCCTTGCCGATGCGCTTGAGCGCGTCGTTGATCTGGGGGCCGCCGCCGTGCACCACGACGGGGTTCAGGCCCACCAGCTTCAGGAGCACGACGTCATGGGCGAAGCTGCGCTGCAGGGCTTCTTCGGTCATGGCGTTGCCGCCGTATTTGATGACCACCGTCTTGCCGTGGAAGCGGCGGATGTAGGGCAGGGCCTCGGACAGGACCTCCGCTTTGACGGTGGACGAGTAATTCTGCGAATCTGTGGTGCTCATTGACGCGCTCACTTGAAGAAAACCCGGGTCCACTGCTGGCACCCGGGGTTGTATGTGGCTGGGGCGAAAGTAAAGATCAGCTGCTGGACAGGGCTTTCTCGACCGTGGCGATGAATTCCTGCTTGTCGTAATTGCCCAGGTATCGCTTGATGATGTGGCCCTGCTTGTCCAGCAGGAAGGCGGTAGGGGTCAGGCGCACGTCGCCGAAGGCCTTGGCGATCTCGCCCGTGTCGTCGTGGGCGACCGTGAACGGCAACTGGCGCGACTGGGTGAAGTTGCGCACGTAGTTGATGGGGTCGTGCTTCATGGCCACGGCCACGATGTCGAAGCCCTTGCCGGACAGGGCGTTGAAATTGGCGATGTTGTCGGGCATCTGCGCCACGCAGGTGGTGCAGTCGGTGGCCCAGAACTTGACCAGCACCACCTTGCCGCGCAGATCTTCGGTGTGGAAGGTCTTGCCGTTCAGGTCGGTGAAGGCCACATTGGGGGCGCTGGGCTTGGAGTCGGACATGGTCCAGACTCCCAGGCCCACGGCTGCCGCCACGGCGACGGCGATGATCAGTACTTTTTTCATTGGACAGGCATGACTTCGACGGAGGTGGCGGCGGGGGCTGGCTCAGCCGGCGCCGGAGACGGAGTCGTCTTTTGCGTGTTGCTGGACAGCGGCTGCGCCAGGCTTTCGGCGCTGACGTATTCGAACAGCTTGACGACCTTGTTCACGCCGGGCACGCCTGCGGCCGCAATGGCGGCGCGTTCGCCTTCGTCCTGGGTGACGCGTCCCTGGAGATAGACCACGCCGCGCTCGGTGGTGACCGAGATGGTGCGGCTGGGAACTTCCTTGGTGTTGATGAGCGCGGTGCTGACCCGGGTGGAAATCCAGGAGTCGTTGGAGCGTACGCTCAGCGGGGTGGGTTCACCCACGCGCAATTCGTTGACCACGCGGGTGACTTTCTCGACCTGTGATACCAGGCGGCCGGCCTCGGCCTTGTCGGCTTCGGTGGGCACGTCGCCCGTCAGCAGGGCCACGCCTGCGTAGGAAGACGTGTTGATGCGGCCTTCCTTGTTTTCCAGCAGGCGGCGCGTTTCCGAACCCGCCTTCATGACGATGGCCCTGTCCTCGACCTGTTCGCCGGTGGTGCGCCGGTCCGTGGCGACCGCGGCGGTGGTGGCGGCGGCGCCGCCCACGACCAGCAGGCCGCAGCCCGACAGGGACAGCAGGGATCCGGCCAGCAGGCCGGCGATGATCAGACGGTTGTTCTTCATAGGGGGTCTCCGAGCAGCAGGGCGTCGATGCCGTCGCACATGGCGTGCAGCAGGACGATGTGGACTTCCTGGATGCGCATGGTCCGATCGTGGGGCACGCACAGGTGGATGTCGGTGTCGGAGAGCAATTCGGCGATCTTGCCGCCGCCCTTGCCCGTCAGGGCGATGATGACCATGTCGCGCTCGCGCGCCGCTTCGATGGCGCGGATGACGTTGGGCGAGTTGCCGCTGGTGGAGATGGCCACCAGGATGTCGCCGGTCTGGCCCAGGGCGCTGACCTGGCGTTCGAACACGCTGTCAAAGCCGTAGTCGTTGCCGACGGCGGTCATGATGGAGGTGTCGGTGTTGAGGGCGATGCCCGCCAGCGGCAGGCGGTCGCGTTCGAAGCGACCGACCAGTTCGGCGATGAAGTGCTGGGCGTCCGCCGCCGAGCCGCCGTTGCCGCAGGCCAGAATCTTGCCGTCGTTGGCCAGGGTGGCGAACAGCAGCTCCACGGCCGCGGCCAGGGTTCGGCCAGTTCGCGGGTGCTGGCTTTGAGGGTGTCGACGGAATCGTCGAAATGCGATGTCATTAAGGCGATAAGGTCCATAGCGCGCATTATCGCATGGAGAATTTCGCCGTGGGGCAGGCAGATCGTGTCATGTTGAAAAAAACGCAGCCGTATTTAAAAGACTATGACAGGCCCGTTTCCGGAAGGTTCCCGGCGCAGGGGATCAAGGGCGTTTTCACTGGTCGGCGAAGGCGTTGCGTATCCAGCGCAGCGACTCGCCTTCGATGGCGATCACATCGAAGCGGCACGGCGGCAGCCGTCCCTGGAAATGGCGCCGGGCCAGGGCCGGCAGCCATTGGCGGGCGGCCAGGATCAGACGGCGCTGCTTGTCCCGGTTTACACTGGCAAGCGCCCCGCCGAAACGATGCGAATTGCGCTGGCGCACTTCAAGGAGGACCAGATGCTCTTCGTGCCAGAGCAGCAGGTCGATCTCGCCGCCGCGGGCGCGCAACTGGCGCGCCAGGATGCGCGCGCCATGCCGCTGCACGTGGTCGGCGGCGCGCTGCTCCGCCCGGTCGCCGCGTTGCTGGCTGGGGGAACGGCGCTCCGAAGGGGCCGCAGAAGCGGGGCGAGCGCGCCGCAGGCGGCGCAGCGCGCGTTCCTGGGACCGGCGGGCCTGTTCGAAGGGATTCATGGGCAATCAATGACAACGATGTTTAGACAGGATTTAGCATGAGCGACACAGAGGGCCGCACGCCGTCGGCCGGAGCCTGGCAGGGCATGATGGACAAGGTCAGGGGCCAGGTCTGGCCCGAGTCCTGCCTGTATGTGGTGGCCACGCCCATCGGCAACCTTGGAGACCTTACCCTGCGCGGCTGGCAGGCGCTGGAACAGTGCGACATTATTGCGGCGGAGGATACGCGCGCAACGCGTCCCTTCCTGCAGGCCTGGGGCATACAGACGCCGCTGATGGCCGCGCATCGGCACAACGAGGCCCAGGCGGCATCGGCCATCATCGAGCGGCTGGCGCAGGGCCAGAGAGTGGCGCTGGTCTCGGACGCGGGCGCGCCCGCCGTCAGCGACCCGGGCGCGCGCGTGGTGCGCGAAGTGCGGCAAGCCGGTTACCGGGTCGTGCCGTTGCCGGGAGCTTCGGCCGTGATCGCGGCGCTGATGGGCAGCGGAGCGACCAGCGACGAAAATCCGGCCTTTGCCTTTGCGGGCTTCATGCCGTCCAAGGCAGTGGCGCGCCGCAAGTGGCTGCAGCAGTGGGCCGGCCTGGACATGCCGGTGCTGATGTTCGAGTCGCCGCATCGCCTGCGGGCGGCCGTGCGCGACATGGAACAGGTCTGCGGGCCGCAGCGCCGCCTGACCTTCGCGCGCGAGCTGAGCAAGCGTTTCGAGCAGATCCATACCGTGCCCCTGGGGCAGGCCGAGCAATGGCTGGCCGAGGACGGCCATCGGGAGCAGGGCGAGTTCGTGCTGATCCTGCACGAGGCCCCGCGCCAGGAGCATGATGCGCCGGAGCTGGATGCGGCCACGGAGCGCTGGATGTCGGCCTTGCTGGAGCAGGTGTCGCTGCGCGATGCGGCGCGCATCGGCAGCCAGGCTAGCGGCGTGCCGCGGGATGTGCTGTACGCCTGGGGCCTGGCGCGCCAGGCCCGGGAGGAGCGGTCCGGCGATTGAGCCGTTTCGTCAGCGCACCGCCACGGCCGGGTTCAGGCCCGTCTCCTGGCGGATGCGCAAGGCCGCATTGATGGCTTCCGTGCGGCTCTGGTAGGGGCCTATCTGCACCCGGAACAATTCGTTGTGCGCTTCGACCTCGGCGTTGCGGTACTCCACCTGCGCGATCTGGCGGTTCAGTTGCTGCGCCAGGGCGGAAGCGTTCTGGCGCGCGGAGAAGGCGCCGAACTGCAGGTAGACGCGGGTCTCGCCGGATGCGGAGTTGCGGCGCGGCTGGGCTGGCGCGGCGGACTGGACGATCAATTGCTGGTCGCTTGCATCGCTGCTCCAGCTGGGCGATTCGTCCAGTTCCAGGTCCAGTTCTTCCTGCGCCAGCGCGTCCAGCGCGTCCGGAGTCGGCTGCTGCTCCTCCTTGACCACCAGGCTGGGCTTGGGAGCCGGAGCGGGCGCGGCCTGCGTGGCGGCCCGGGCGATCCGGGTTTCGTTGTCGTCGAAGCGGCCTGCGCGGATTTCATCCTCGGTGATGGCCTCCACCAGTACGGTGCCGCTGCCGGGCGCGATCAGGTCCAGCTTGGCGGCGGCCACATAGGACAGGTCGATGATGCGAGAACTATGAAATGGACCCCGGTCGTTGATGCGCACGATGACGGATTTGCCGGTGCTGGGCCGGGTCACGCGCGCATAACTGGGAATCGGCAGCGTGGGATGGGCTGCCGTCATGGCGTACATATCGTAGGTTTCGCCGTTGGCGGTTTTCTTGCCATGGAACTTGCGGCCGTACCAGGACGCGGTGCCGGTCTGGGAGAAGGGCTTGTGGCTGGTGTGGGGGACGAAGCTCTTGCCGAGCACCGTGTAGGGACGGGTATTGCTGCGGGCAATGGGTTCGAGGCGGGGGTGGCGTTGGGAGTGGAGAGCAGATTGGCGGGGATGCGGCCGGCGGGCCCGTCATCTTTGTAGTAGCCTCCGCCGCGAGGGGCGGAGACGGTGGCGCCGGGCTTGGGCTTGGAGCGCTTGGGGCTGGAGGAGCAGCCCGCCAGCAGCGCCAGGGCCGCCAGCATGGCTCCCAGCGCGCGCAGGGAGGATGGATTCATGGGACTGGATTGATGGGTGGCTGGTTGCGGTGGCGCACCAGCAGGGGCGCGTGGTCGGCGAAGCGCAGCGCCAGCTGCTCGGTGACGTAGACGGAACGATGCTGGCCGCCGGTACAGCCGATGGCCACGGTCAGATAGTGGCGGGTGTCCTGCATGGACAGCGGCAGCGAGGGGCGCACGGAGCTGGCAAGGTCGGCGGCCATGTTTGCCACCGAGCCGACCTGGGCCAGCCATCTGGCCACGGGCTCGTCGCGTCCGGTCATGGGGCGCAGTTCGGGATCGTAGTGGGGGTTGGGCAGGCAGCGCACGTCAAAGACCAGGTCGGCATCGCCCGGCACGCCGCGCTTGTAGGCGAAGGACTCGAAAGTCAGCACCACGCTGGCGCGGTCGGCCTGCACCAGGTCGCGCACCCAGGCGCGCAGCTGGCCGGGCGTGGTGTCGCTGGTGTCGATGACATGCTCCAGTTCGCGCAGCGGCGCGGTCAGCTCGCGCTCCACGGCGATGCACTCCTCCAGCGACGGCGAGCGGCCGTCCTGGCGCAGACGGTCGGTGAGCGGGTGCCGACGGCGCGATTCGGAGTAGCGCTGCAGCAGGGTATGGTCGCTGGCGTTCAGGAAGATGACGCGCAATGCGTAGCCATCTTCGCGCAGCTTGCGGATGACCTCGGGCAAGGTGTCCAGATCGCCGGAGCCGCGCACGTCGATGGCCACGGCCAGGCGCTCCAACCCCTGCTCGGCCAAGCTTTCGACGGATTCGGCCAGGAAGCGGGCGGGCAGATTGTCCACGCAGGTATAGCCGGTATCTTCCAGCAGGCGCAGCGCAACCGATTTTCCCGATCCGGATATGCCGGTGATCAATACAACTTTCAGCATTGTGGTTAGGGCCTGTTAACACGATGCGATGATTCGCATTCGAATCAGTTCGTCGGCAGGCTCGGCCTGGCCGACGATTCGTCAGAAACGGGGCAGCCGCAAAGGCTGCCTAGTCTTCACGGCTGTTCATGATGGCCAGGGCCTGGCGCTCGATGAAGTCGCCCATGGTGTCTATGCCGCGGAAGGCGAGTATGGTGTTGCGAACCGCCGCTTCCACCAGCACGGCCAGGTTGCGGCCGGCGGCCACCTGCAGCATGACGCGCTTGATGCCGATGCCCAGCACGTCCTGGACCTGGTCCTGGGTGGGCAGGCGCTCGAAGTTGTCGGGGTTGGAGCGGACGAGATGCACGATCAGCTTGAGCTTCATTTTACGACGAACCGAGGTTTCGCCAAAAATGGTGCGTATGTCCAGCAATCCCAGGCCGCGCACTTCCAGCAGATTCTGCAGCAGCGGCGGGCATTGGCCGTCGATGATGTTGGGCGCGGTGCGCGACAGTTCGACCGCGTCGTCCGCGACCAGGCCGTGGCCGCGCGAGATCAGCTCCAGCGCCAGCTCGCTCTTGCCCAGGCCTGATTCGCCGGTGATCAGCACTCCCAGGCCCAGCACGTCCATGAATACGCCGTGCATGGTGGTCTTGGGGGCCAGGCGCTTGCCCAGGTAGATGCGCAGCAGGTCGATGAGCTGGGCGGCGTCGATGGGCGTGTAGAGCAGCGGCACCCCTTGCGTCTCGCAGAACTCCAGCAGGTCGGCCGGCGCGGAGGCGTTGTTGGCGATGAAGATGGCCGGCACGCCACCCTGCACCAGGTCTTCCAGGTGATGCTGGCGCCGCTTGACGTCGAAGCGGTTGTAATAGGAAAGCTCTTCCGGCCCGAAGACCTGGATGCGGGAGGGATGGATCAGGTTCAGGTGGCCGACCAGGTCGGCGGCCGCCATGCCAAGATCGGGGATAGGCCGGCTGGCGGCGTGCTTGCCGGCGGCCCAGCTGACCGCGATCTTGTCGTTGTTGTCATTGACCAGCTCTTGGACTGTCAGCATCGGGGTCTTCCGCTTGAAGGGCTGCGGGCTGGGTCAGGATGTGGTGGATCCGGGCCGGATCGGTTTCCTGCGCCAGGGCCTGGCGCACGTCCGGATCGGCCATCAGGCGGGCGATCTCGGCCAGCAGGTCCAGGTGCGTCTGGGTGGCGGTCTCGGGCACCAGCAGGAAGAACAGCAGGCTGGCGGTGCGTCCGTCGCTGGCGTCAAAGCGCACGGGTTCGGCCAGGCGCATGAAGACGGCGCAGGGCTCCTTCAGGTCCTTGATGCGACCGTGGGGCACGGCCACGCCGTGGCCAAGCGCTGTGGAGCCCAGCCGCTCGCGAGCGATCAGGCTGTGGAACACGGCTGTCCGGGCGATGCCGTGATGGTTCTCGAAGATCAGTCCGGCTTGTTCGAAAGCGCGTTTCTTGCTGGTGGCAGCAAGATCCAGAACCACATTGGACAGAGGCAAAATGCGCGACAAGAGATTCATGACGGCCATTATAGGGGGGAATGTTTTTTAGCTGAACACTTTTTGCACAGCGTGGAACAGAGCGGCAGTGTGCCATAAAACACAAAACCCCGAACCGGACGGTGCGGGGTCTGTCGGCAGGTCGGGCCTGCTGATGAGAGTCCTGCGCGGTCAGGCGGCCGGGACCTCGAGCCGCTTGGCGGGCTCATTTGCGTGGCTGGTCGCCTTTTCCTTGGACTTGACCACCTGGCGGTCGATTTTATCTGCCAGCAGGTCGATGGCGGCGTACAGGTTTTCGTCGGAAGCGGCGCAGTGGATGTCCTTGCCGGGCACGCGGACGGTGACTTCGGCAGTGTGCTTCAGACGTTCGATGGAAAGCATGACCTGGGAGTCGACCACATTGTCGAAATGCTTGTCGATCCGACCGATCTTGTTCTTGACGTAGTCGCGGATAGCAGGGGTGATGTCGAGATTACGGCCACTGATGTTAAGGCTCATATAGGCTCTCCGTAGTAGTGATGCTGGTGCGTCCAAGACGCGGGAGGGTTCGTTCTGAAGGCTCCTTACTATTGATGTTGGAGATTCCAGTATACCTATATGTCAGCGGGATTACATGACTTGGATCAAGGGAAAATGTCAGGAAAACCCTAGGGTGGACGCGCTTTAGAAAGCCCCGGCGCAAGGGCCGGGGCAGGGGGGACTACATGCGGAAATTCGAGCCCAGGTAGACCTTGCGCACGGCCTCGTTGTCGATGATCTCGGAGGGGTGCCCGCTGGTCAGCACCGTGCCTTCGCTGATGATGTAGGCGCGGTCGCAGATGCCCAGGGTCTCGCGCACGTTGCGGTCGGTGATGAGCACGCCGATGTTGCGGCCCTTCAGGAACTGCACGATGCGCTGGATCTCGATGACGGCGATCGGGTCCACGCCGGCGAAGGGCTCGTCCAGCAGGATGAAGCGCGGATTGCTGGCCAGGGCGCGGGCGATCTCCACCCGTCGGCGCTCCCCGCCGGACAGGGATACGGCGGTGTTGCGGCGGATGTGGCTGATCTGCAGTTCGGCGATCAGGGTCTCCAGGCGCTCGCCGATCTCGCGCGAACTGATGGCGCGGCCCTTGTCGTCCTGCTGCAGCTCCAGCACGGCGCGGATGTTTTCCTCGACCGTCAGCCGGCGGAACACGGAGGCGTCCTGGGGCAGGTAGGACAGGCCCAGGCGGGCGCGCTTGTGCATGGGCATGCCGGTGATGGGGGTGCCGTCGATCTCGATGCGGCCGGCGTCGGCGTGCACGATGCCCACGATCATGTAGAAGCTGGTGGTCTTGCCGGCCCCGTTGGGGCCGAGCAGGCCGACGACCTCGCCGCTTTCCACGTTCAGGGACACGTCCTGCACCACGGTGCGCTTGCCATAAGTCTTGCGCAGGCCCTGGGCGATCAGGCTGCCTTTGACGGAATTGTCGGCGCGGGTTGGAGTGGACGGGCTGGAGGATGCAACCATGTTAGAGCGGAATCCGGGCTATTTGCGGGGAGAGGACTTGCGCTGGCATTCGGCCAGGGCGGCGTCGGCGCTGGCGCGCGAGCGCGCCACCGAGCGTACCCGGCCGTCGCGCGTGGCCGATTCGGCGCCGCCGAAGGCCTGGTAGGTGCCGCTTTTCTGGCGGTAGATGATGCGCTGGCCCTGGATGGTGTCCTGCAGCTTGCCGCAGACGTAGCGGTTGACGATGGCCTTGCCGATGAGCTCGATTTCCTCGGTCTTGCCGTTATAGACGGCCTTGACGCCTTCGGCGGTCAGCAGCTCGAACTTGGCTGGCTCTTCCTGGCGTATGGTGACGCGCGGGCGCTCGGTGACCGTAGCGGTGCCGTGCTGGAAGCCTTCGGCGTCCTGTTCGATGGCGAGCTGGTCGGCCATGAGGGTCAGGGCGCCGCGCGTGAGCACGATATTGCCCTTGTAGATGGTCTGCTTGGTGACGTCGTCGTAGGTCAGGGTGTCGGATAACACGGAGGTGTCCGGTTCCTGGGCCGCTTCCGTGCTTGCCTGGGCCTGCGCGGGCGCGCCCGGCAGCAGGACCAGGGCGGCCGAGGCCATGGCCAGGCCCAGGGCGCTGCGCAGGAGGCGGGTGAGGAGCTCGGGCCGGAGGCTGGAGCTGGCGCTGTGACGCGTGGTCATGGTGGGGAATCCTTAGAGCTGTTGGAGGATCGCGCTTTCTGTGTCTGCTGGCCCGAGATTTTAACGTCGGATTCCGACATGACGTTCAGTTGGCGAACGCGATTGTCGTAGCGCATGCCCGTGCCGCGCATGGTGGACTGGCCATTGACCACCAGGGCCGGTTCGTTGGTGTAGACCACGTCTTCGTCGGGCAGGATGATGAGCACGCTGCTGCGCACGTCCAGGGCCTCGTCCTCGGCCGTGGCCTGGCGGTGGATGTGGGCGTTGCCTTTCATGGTGATCGTGTCGCCGCCGGCGCTCGTGGGGGCGGTGTCCGAGGTGGCGACGGTCCGGGGCGACTGGGCGCGGCTGCTGACGGCGCGCGGTTTTTCGATTTCGTAGGAATCGTCGTCGGGAAAGTGATAGGCCAGTTCGCCGTCCAGGCGATTGGTGGCCATGCCGGTGGCGTCGGTGCTGACCATGGTGAAGTTGCGCGCCCAGGAATCGGGTTCATGGGTGACGCGGCGCGGCGGGTCGATGGCCACTGAGCGCTGGGTGTAGTCGACCGCCCACCAGGTGGCCAGCACCAGCAGGGCCAGAAGCAGCAGGGAAATGACGGTGGGCAGGCGATCGCGCATGGTTACTGGATGACTCCGGTGGTTTTCAGCAGACCGCCGGCGATGAAGGTCGCCAGGCGGCCCTGGGCGGCCAGGATGGCGTCGCAGCATTCGCGCACGGCGCCCTGGCCGGCGGGCAGGGTGGAGACCCAGCTGGCCATCTGGGAGACGTAGAAGGGCGCATTGGGCACGCTGGCGGAAAAGCCCACGCGCTGCATGGCGGCCAGGTCGATGAGGTCATCGCCCATGTAGCCGAGCTCGTTCAGGGCCAGGCCGTTCTCCTGGGCGATCTGCGACAGGATGGCGACTTTGTCGCGCACTCCCTGGTGCACGAAGCGTATGCCCAGCTCGGCGGCGCGGCGCGCCACGATGCCGCTCTCGCGGCCGGTGATGATGGCCACCGAGATGCCGCTCTCGCCCAGCATGCGCAGGCCGTGCCCGTCCAGGGCGTGGAAGCCCTTGAAGACTTCTCCTTGTTCGCTGTACCACAGGCGGCCGTCGGTCATGACGCCGTCCACGTCAAAGACCAGCATGCGCAGGGCGCGCAGACGTTCACGGGTGGTCTCGGGCAGCTTGGCGAGGATTTGCGCTTCGGCGGGGTGCAGCGGGGCGGTTGGATTGTTCAACATGGTCAGATTACCTTTGCGGCCAACAGGTCGTGCATGTGCAGAGCCCCTAATAGTAGCCCGTTTGCGTCCAGTACCAGCATCTGGTTGATGCGCAGCTTGTCCATCTGGCGGGCCGCCTCGATGGCCAGGGCGTCCGCGGAAATGTTGCGTGGCTGGCGCGTCATGCCTTCTGAGACGGGCAGGCCGCGGATGTCGCCCTTGCGGGCGATCAGGCGGCGCAGGTCGCCGTCGGTGAACAGGCCCACCGGATGACCCGGCGGGTCGGCCACGATGGTCATGCCCATGCCTTTGGCGGACATCTCGGCCAGCGCGTCGGGGACCGGCGTGTCGGGCGTCACGACGGGCAACTGCTCGCCGCGGCGCATGATGTCGCGCACGAACGTCAGCAGCTGGCGTCCCAGGGCCCCGCCGGGGTGCGAGCGGGCGAAGTCCTCGCGGCTGAAGCCCTTGGCCTCCAGGCAGGCCACCGCCAGCGCGTCGCCCAGCGCCAGCGCGGCCGTGGTGCTGGCGGTGGGCGCCAGGTTCAGCGGGCAGGCCTCGTGCTCCACGTGGGCGTCCAGGTGCAGGTCGGCGTTCAGGGCCAGTTCGGACTGGGCGTTGCCGGTGATGGCGATCAGCTGGGCGCCCATACGGCGCAGCACCGTCAGCACGGTCATCAGTTCCTGCGCCTGGCCGGAGTATGAGATGGCGACCACCACGTCCTGGCTGGTGATCATGCCCAGATCGCCATGCAGGGCCTCGGCCGCGTGCATGAAAAAGGCCGGCGTGCCGGTGGAGGCCAGGGTGGCGGCGATCTTGCGGGCGATGTGGCCGGATTTGCCGATGCCGGTGACCACCACGCGGCCCTGGCAGTGCATGAGCATCTGCGTGGCCTTGACGAAATGTTCGTCCAGCCGGGCGCTGAGCGACTGCAGGCCCTCGATTTCAGTGGCGAAGGTGCGACGCGCCGAAGCCAGGATCTGGTCGGGGTCGGGAAGGTCCGGTTTATTCATTGAGAAATTGTAAACGCGAAGCGCATGCTTGGCATGTCGGTTTGCCGGGCCTTATTTTAAGGCCCCCGGCGTGAAACCAGTAGCCGCATGAATACTTTAGGGTTAAGATACGATCTGTTTCGTTGTTTCAGTAATTACTGAAAATTCAAAATACCATGAACCTAGGACCACAGGCGGAACGATTCGTTCTGCACTTCGGGGAAATGGGCGGACGCTGGGGGGTCAACCGTACCGTCGGCCAGATCTACGCCCTGCTCTTCATTTCCCCCGAACCCCTGCACGCCGATGAAATCGCCGAGACGCTGGGCATCTCGCGCTCGAACGTCAGCATGAGCCTGCGCGAGCTGCAATCCTGGCGGCTCGTCAGCATGACCCACAAGATCGGCGAGCGCCGCGAATACTTCGAGTCCCCCAAGGACGTGTGGGAGATCTTCCGCACCCTGGTGGAGGAGAAGCGCAAGCGCGAGATCGACCCCACGCTGACGCTGTTGCGAAGTATCCTTATGGAAGCGCCCGTGAACGAGGAAGAGGCGTACGGCCAGCAGCGCATCACCGAGATGCTGGAATTGATCGAGTTGGCGTGTGGCTGGTTTGACGAAGTGCATCATTTGCCGCCGGAGACTTTGCAGAACCTGATGCGCCTGGGCAGCAAGGTTCAGAAAGTCCTGGGTTTTGCCGGAAAGATTCGCAAGGCTGATCAAACTGGGGGTCGTCATGATTGATCTGGATGTCGTTACCTTGTCGCGGCTGCAGTTCGCATCCACCGCGATGTTTCACTTCTTGTTCGTGCCGCTGACGCTGGGCCTGTCCTTCCTGCTGGCCATCATGGAAAGCGTCTACGTCATGACGGGCCGCGAGATCTGGCGCCGCATGACCAAGTTCTGGGGCGTGCTCTTCGGCATCAACTTCGCGCTGGGCGTGGCCACCGGCATCGTGATGGAGTTCCAGTTCGGCATGAACTGGGCCTATTACAGCCACTACGTGGGCGACATCTTCGGCGCGCCCCTGGCCATCGAAGGGCTGATGGCCTTCTTCCTGGAAGCCACCTTCGTCGGCCTGTTCTTCTTCGGCTGGGACCGCCTTTCCAAGCTGGGCCACCTGGCCGTGACCTGGCTGGTGGCGCTGGGCACCAATCTGTCCGCCCTGTGGATCCTGGTGGCCAACGGCTGGATGCAGAATCCGGTGGGCGCCGTCTTCAATCCGCAGACCATGCGCATGGAGATGACGGACTTCGCCGAGGTGATCTTCAACCCGGTCGCGCAGGCCAAGTTCGTGCACACGGTCAGCGCCGGCTACGTGCTGGGCGCCATGTTCATCATGGGCATCAGCGCCTGGTACCTGCTGCGCGGGCGTCACATCGACCTGGCCAAGCGCTCCATGACCGTGGCCGCCAGCTTCGGCCTGGCCTCGGCCCTGTCGGTCGTGGTGCTGGGCGACGAGAGCGGCTACCTGACGACCGAGCACCAGCAGATGAAGATCGCGGCCATGGAAGCCATGTGGGAGACCGAGGAGGCGCCGGCCAATTTCAACCTGATCGCCATCCCGAACCAGGAGGCGCGCGAGAACAGCTTCGCCATCGAGATCCCCTGGGTCATGGGCCTGATCGGCACCCGTTCGCTGACCACGCCCATGCTGGGCATCAATGAACTGGTCGAGCACGCCAAGGTCCGCATCGCCAACGGGCTGCGCGCCTACCAGGCCTTGCAGGCCGTGCGCGCCGACGCCTCCGACATAGAGGCGCGCCGCCTGTTCGACGCCAACTGGCGCGACCTGGGCTACGCCTTGCTGCTCAAGCGCTACATGCAGGACATCACCCAGGCGAGCCCCGAGGACATCGCCAAGGCGGCCTGGGACACGGTGCCGCAGGTGGCGCCGCTGTTCTGGACGTTCCGCGTCATGGTGGGGCTGGGGCTGTATTTCATCCTGTTCTTCGCCGTGGCCTTCTTCCTGGCCTCGCGCGACCGGCTGCAGCGTCATCCGCGCCTGCTCAAGCTGGCCGTCTGGAGCATACCGCTGCCCTGGATCGCCATCGAATGCGGCTGGTTCGTGGCCGAGTTCGGCCGCCAGCCCTGGGCTATCGAGGGCGTGCTGCCCACGTATTACGCCGCCTCGGGGCTGTCCTTCACGGACCTGATGATCAGCATGAGCATCTTCCTGCTGCTGTACGGCACATTGGCGGTCATCGGCGTGAAAGTCATGCTGCATGCGATCCGCAAGGGACCCGACGAGCATGGCGCGCCGCCCGCGCCGTCGGCCCTGTCCTATGGCTCGCGCAATGCGCCCTTGCTGCGCGGTTAAGGGGGAAACACCATGGAAAAACTGATTCTTCTCGATTACGACACGCTGCGCGTGATCTGGTGGCTGCTGCTGGGCGTGCTACTGGCCGCCTTCGCCATCATGGACGGGGCCGACCTGGGCGTGGCGATGGCCTTGCCGCTGGTGGCCCGCACGGACGACGAGCGGCGCGTGCTCTACAACGTCATCGGCCCCGTGTGGGAGGGCAACCAGGTCTGGCTGATCGTGGCCGGGGGCGTGGCCTTCGCGGCCTGGCCCCTGCTGTATGCCATGGCCTTCTCCGGTTTCTACCTGGCCATGATGCTGCTGCTGGTGGCGCTGATCGTGCGGCCGGTGGCCATCAAGTACCGCAGCAAGCTGGCCTCGCGCCGCTGGCGTCGCAACTGGGACGCCATCTGGACCGTAGCCGGGCTGGTGTCCGCGCTGGTGTTCGGCGTGGCCATCGGCAATGTGATGCTGGGCGTGCCCTTCGGTTTCGATTCCACCACGCGGCGCCCCATGTACGATGGCAGTTTCTTCGGCCTGTTCCAGCCCTTCGCCGTGCTGTGCGGCCTGCTCAGCGTGCTGATGCTGGCTTTCCAGGGCGTGGTGGTGCTGGCCTGGAAAGCCTCGGACCAGGTGGCGCGCCGCGCCCGAGCCTGGGCTGTGCCTCTGGGCCTGCTGTCCATCCTGGCTTTTGCCGCGGGCGGCTGGTGGATCACCCACCTGAACGGCTACGCCATGAGCTGGCCCGAAGTCGGCCACGCCATGTCCAACCCCATCGGCAAGGCGGTGGACGTGGTGCCGGGCGGCTGGCTGGCCAATTACCGCCAATGGCCGCTGCTCTGGCTGGCGCCGGCCGCCGGCTTCGCCGGGCTGCTGCTGGGCGCCTTGCTGGCCGGACGCGGGCGCGGGTTGCTGGCGGTGCTGTTCTCCTCCCTGGCACTGGCGGGCATCATCCTGACCTTCGGCTTCGCCGTCTTTCCCTTCCTGCTGCCTTCGTCGCTGACGCCGGGCTCCAGCCTGACGCTGTTCGACGCCTCGGCCAGCCACCTGACGCTTTGGCTGATGCTGCTCATCACCCTGGTGTTCCTGCCCATCATCGTGCTCTATACCTCCTGGGTGTATCGCGTGATGCGCGGCAAGGTGACGGTAGCCGGCATGAACGACGCTCCCCATTCCTACTAAGGAGGCCTGAGACTATGTGGTATTTTTCCTGGATTCTGGGCCTGGGTCTGGCCTGCGCCTTCGCCATCCTGAACGCGATGTGGTTCGAACTG
Source organism: Alcaligenes sp. Marseille-Q7550 (assembly GCF_965112015.1). NCBI lineage: Bacteria > Pseudomonadati > Pseudomonadota > Betaproteobacteria > Burkholderiales > Alcaligenaceae > Alcaligenes > Alcaligenes sp. Marseille-Q7550. Next base: position 1,016,874 of record NZ_CBCOPU010000002.1, on the reverse strand, counting down.
CGCCAGACCACGGCCGTGCTGGACGATGTGCAGCGCGCGCCTGGCGCGGACATCGAGGTCTGATTGGAGTTGCAGGCGCCATCGGCGCAGCAGTGGCTGGGGGAGTTCTCCGCCCGCGCCCGCGCGGCCCTGCGCTGGCCCATGGCCGCCCCGGTGCTGGCGGGCGCCTTGCTGATTCCCCAGGCATGGCTGCTGGCCGGCGTGGTGCAGGCCGTGGTCGTGGACGGACTGGCCTGGGCCGGCCAATGGCCGGCCATCGGCCTGGTGTTGGTCCTGCTGCTGGCGCGCGCCGCCCTGCTGGCCAGCGGCGAGCGCCGCGCCCAGCAGGTGTCGGAGCAGATCAAGCAGGATCTGCGCACCGAGCTGTTCGCCCGCCTGTTCCGCAGCACCGTGCCGCGCCTGCGCTCCAGCAGCAGCGGAGAGCTGTCCACCAGCCTGGTCAGCCAGGTGGAGGCGCTGGATGGATTCCTGACCCGTTATCTGCCGTCCATGGCGGCGGCCGCGCTGGTGCCCTTGGCCCTGATGCTGGCCGTGCTGCCCGTGGACGGGATCGTGGCCCTGATCCTGCTGTTCAGCACGCCCTTGATTCCCTTGTTCATGGCTCTGGTGGGCTGGGGCGCGGAAGCGGCCAGCCGCGACCAGCAGCAGGCCACCTTGCGCCTGTCCGGTTTCTTTGCCGACCGCCTGCGCGGCATCTTCACCTTGAGCCTGCTGGGCCGCAGCCGGGACGAAATCGATAGTGTCGAGATGGCCAGCCAGGAGTTGCGCACGCGCACCATGAAGGTGCTGCGCATCGCCTTTCTGTCCTCCGCCGTGCTGGAGTTCTTCGCCGCGCTGGGCGTGGCCGGCATTGCGGTCTACATAGGCCTGGGCTACCTGGGCTATCTGGGCGACTCCTTTTCCGGCCTGAGCCTGCAGCAAGGCCTGTTCTGCCTATTGCTGGCGCCCGAGGCCTATCAACCCTTGCGCCAGCTGGCGGCCAATTATCACGACCGGGCGGCCGCCCGGGCCGCGGCGGCGGAATTGGACCGGGTCTGGGCCGGCCTGGGGCGGGACCTGATCCCGGCCGGGTCGCCGGCCGAGACGGGCTCGGTTTTTTCCGCATTGCCCATGCTGGTGCTCAGTCATCTGCGACTGCCGCAATTGGGCGGCGCTGGAACACTGCTGCAAGTTCCGGGCCTGCAGCTCTACATCGACCAGTCCTATGCTTTGCTCGGCGCCAGCGGCACGGGCAAGACCAGCCTGCTGGAGACCCTGGTCGGCCTGCGGCCGCTGGAAGACGGGCGGGTGATGCTGCGCGGCAACGATACGACCGGCCGCCTGTTGACGCGCCACGACGGCGTGGTGCTGGTGTCCCAGCAGGCGTTCCTGTCCATGGAGTCGATCCGCGCCTGCCTGCGCCTGGCCGATCCGCACGCCAGCGATGCACAGCTCTGGCGCGCGCTCGAGCTGGCCTGCGCCGATGATTTCGTGCGTGCGCTGCCGCAGGGCCTGGACAGCGCATTGGGAGAAGGCGGTTTCGGCTTGTCCGGCGGGCAGATCCAGCGTCTGGCCCTGGCCCGCCTGTTTCTGACCGATCCGCATCTGGTGCTGCTGGACGAGCCGACTTCCCGGCTGGATGCGGCGACGCGGGACCGGGTCATGGACAACATCCTGGACTTCTGCCGCGGCCGTTGCCTGGTGCTGGCGACCCATGACGAGCATCTGGCCTCCCGTTGCTCGGCGCGCCTGCGCATTGTTCAAGGGGTGCTGTCGGCATGAAGGCCTGGTTCCGTTTGTTGATCGGCAGCCTGCGCGCCCGGCGCGGCACACTTCTGCTGACCATTCTGCTGGCTTCGAGCACCGTGGCCGCCGGAGTGGGGTTGCTGGGGGTCGTCGGCTGGTTCCTCAGCGGCGCGTTCCTGGCGCCGCTGGGCATCGTTTTCAACCTGTTCGGGCCCTCCGCCCTGATACGCGGCCTGTCCTTCTGGCGCATCGCCTCGCGTTATCTGGAGCGCGTCGTGGGCCATGCGCTGACCCTGGATCTTCAAGTAAGCATCCGTACCCGGGTGTTCGGGAGCCTGGCCCGTTTCAGCCAGGCCAGGCTGGCGCAGTTCCGCGATGGCGAGCTGGCCGCCAGCCTGACCGCCGATGTGGCCGTGCTGGACCTGGTGTTCCTGCTGCTGGTCGCGCCCCTGACGACGTCCGTGCTGGCGGGCCTGGCCTTCAGCCTGATTCTCGGCGTCTGGCTGGCATGGTGGGCCTGGCTGGTGCTGGCCTGCATCCTGCTGGCGGCGTGCCTGGTGCCCTACCTGTGCGCCCGCGGCGCGGCGCATGCCGCCCGGCGCGTGCATGGGCTGGAAAACCGCCTGCGCACCTTGACCCATCATGCGGTGCGCGCCTATGTGGACATTCAGATTTTTGCTGCCCAGCAGACCGTGCAGGAGCAGGCCGAGGCAATCAGCCGCAATCTGGGCCGAGCTCGCTTGCACAGCAGCGTCTGGGGCGTGGCCGGCCAATTTCTGCAACAGGTCCTGATGGGCCTGGCGCTGCTGACCTGCCTGATGGCGGGGGCGCGGCAGGTTGACCTGGCCGCCTTGAGCGGTCCTGTCTGGGTAGGGCTGGTGCTGGCCTTGCTGGGCCTGTTCGAGATCATGGCGCCCATGATGCGCGGCGCCGCGCGCCTGGGCGAGGTCGAGGCGGCCAGCCGCCGCCTGCTTCAGGTCGTGGACGAGCCGCTGGACGAGGGGGCGGACCAGGGGCGCGAGCTGCCGACCGGCCGGCCGGCCTTGCTGGAACTCAGGAAGCTGGACTTTGCCTACGGAGATCAGCCGGTCCTGGGCGGCGTGGATTTGCGGGTGAGTCCCGGCGAGCATCTGGCCCTGTTCGGGGCCAGCGGTTCCGGCAAGTCCACTTTGCTGGGCGCGCTGATGCGGCTGCTGCCGGCTCTGCCGGACAGTTATTGCATCGAAGGCGAACCCGCCGCAGCGTGGTCGCGGTCCGGCTGGTTTCGCCATTGCGCCCTGCTGGCGCAGGATTCGCCCTTGTTCCTGGGCTCCGTACGGGACAATCTGCTGCTGGCCGATCCCGCTGCCGCCGAGCAACGCCTGTGGCAGGCCTTGCGCGACGCCCAGCTGGAGTCCGTGGTGCGGGCCTTGCCGCAGGGGCTGGACACCTGGCTGGGGGAGGGCGGACAGCAATTGTCGCTGGGGCAGCAGCGTCGTCTGTGCCTGGCTCGCGTCCTGCTGTCGCCGGCTCGCATCTGGTTCCTGGACGAGCCCACCGCCAGCCTGGACGGCCCCACCAGTCAGGCCCTGATGCGCGACATTCTGAACGCCGGCCAAGGCAGGACGGTGATCATGGCCACGCACGACACGCGCCTTTTGCCGCTGGTCAACCGTGTACTCCAACTGGAAGGCGGAACCCTGGTGGAAGTGTCCGATCAAGAGCGGGATTGACCACGAGCCTTCGCTTGACGGCGGCGAGGCTCGGCAAGATCGGATCGACGCGGCGCTGGACTTGCTTGTGCGTTGCGGCGGTCAAGTGCGTCGTATTAGTACAACGTCTTGCAACAAGTCGGCCCGGCCCTTGTTGCTCCGGCCCAATTGTGTACACTTGCGGCGTATCCATGGACGCTTTTCGCGTCAGGATTTTTCTTGTTGTAGAAGCTTAGCCATGCAAACTGATCCTGCCCAATACATACGTCAAACGATCCGCAATGTGCCGGATTGGCCCAAACTGGGCGTGACGTTCCGCGATATCACTCCTGTGCTGCAGGATCCGCGCTCCTTTCGGGTGCTGATCGACCTGTTCGTGTACCGTTACATGGGCCAGAAGCTGGATCTGGTGGCGGGCGTGGATGCGCGCGGCTTCATCGTGGGCTCGGTGCTGGCCTACGAATTGAATCTGGGTTTTGTGCCCGTGCGCAAGAAGGGCAAGCTGCCTTTCAACACCGTGGCCGAAGAATATTCCCTGGAATACGGCAACGCCAGCGTCGAGATGCATACCGATTCGGTGCGTCCCGGCCAGCGCGTCCTGCTGATCGACGACCTGATCGCCACGGGCGGCACCTTGCTGGCGGCGGCGCGCCTGCTGCAGCGCCTGGGCGCCAATGTGGTCGAAGCGGCCGCCATCATCGACCTGCCCGAGTTGGGCGGCTCCAAGGCCGTCATCGATTCAGGCCTGCCGGTCTATACCGTCTGCAGTTTTAAGGAAACGGATCGTTGATGTGAAAAGCCCGCTTGCAGCGGGCTTTTTCTTGAAACCGCATCCCTGCCATGCCGGAGCATCGCAGGGATCTTTGCCTTGGGGCGGACGTCAGAACTTCACTTTCAGGGACAAGGACCCGGCGTGGTCCTGGTTGCGGCCGAACTGGCCCTGATAGTTCAGGCCGAAGGAGGTGCGCTCGCTGGCCAGCAGCTCGGCGCCGAGCTCGGCCACCGCGGCGTTCTTGGCGATCGGCGCGCCGCTGATGCGGAAGTCGTTGCCGGGCAGGGCGGCAAAGGCCAGGCGACGCTCGGGCGTGGAGTCGCCCATGGCGTGCCGCCAGCCCAGTCCGGCCGTCAAGGCCAGGCTGGCGCTCTTGATCTCCAGCGTGGTCTTGCCGCGCAGGCCCAGCGTCACGGTGCTCAGGTCCTGGCGCTGCGCATCGGCGCGCAGCGCGGCCTGGCCGCCGTGCTCGGTGAAGGAGCCCTGGCGCAGCTGATGCCAGTTCACGCTGGCATAGGGTTCGATCTGGGCGTGTTCGCCCACCGGCATGCCGTAGCCGAGCTGGGCGAAGGCCTGCACGCTGTGCGCCCGGTAGTCGGCCTTCAGGGTCTGGGGCGCACCCAGCTCGAGCTGGCGGCGGCTGTCCAGGCTGTGGCGGGTGTAGGCGCCGCCAGCCAGCAGGTTCAGGCTGCCGGGGCCGGCCTGCCAGCTCTGGGCGCCGTACAGCGCGGCGCTGTAGCTGTTGCTGCGCGCAGACTGGCCGTGCGCGTCCAGCTTGATGCGGTTCTCCAGGTAGCCCAGCGCGGCGCCCAGGCGCCAGCCCTGGCTGCCCAGGGCGGTGTCGCCGCCCAGGAACAGGCCGCCGACATCGTGGCGCACGTCGCGGCTGTTGCCGTCGCCGTCCAGGTCGCGGCGCTGCTGGATCACGTCGGCCCACAGCACTGTGTCCCGGCCGGCGGCCCGGCGGGCGGCGCCGGCTTGGCGGGCCAGCGTGCGCGGCAGCAGGTCGCCGTTGCCCAGCAGGGCGGAGGCGGCGCCGGCATGGACCTGGCCCTGCAATTGCTCCATATGGCCGGCCACCTGGCCGGCCTCGGCGTTCAGCACGGTGTCGTAGACATCCGCCATGGCGGCCGGAGGCTGCGCGGAGGCCGGATCCAGGGCATGGGCGACGGCCCGCTGGTTGGCGGTGTCGGCAAAGCGGGCGAACGGCACGTCATTGCGCTGGATCAGCAGGGACAGGTCCTGGCCGCGCAGCAGCGTGGGCGACAGGAACGCCATGCTGTAGGTGATGTGGGCGAATTCGCCGGTCACGCCCTGGCCGGCTTGCAGGAAGGAGTAGGGCACGTTCTGGCGGTAGGGGCCGCCGGCCAGCTTGAGGGTGCCGGCAAGGTGGGCCTTGCCGCCCACGACCAGGCGGTCGGTGGCGCCGGCCGGGCCGACTTCCAGCTCGTGCACGGAGCCTTCGTGGGCGGTGTAGTCGCCGCTCACGGTCAGGGTGCCGACCGAATTGCCGGGCGCCAGGGTACCGTAGTTCTCGACCTGACTGACCACGCCCGAGCCGCCCAGCGTGCCGCCGGGCTCGATGGTCACGGCCGAGGCCAGGGTGCCGTTGACGGCCAGCCGCCCGCCGCTGACGATGGTCGGTCCGCTGTAGGTGTTGCGGCCAGTCAGTTGCAGCGAGCCTGCGCCGCGCTTGCTCAGCCCGCCGCTGCCGCTGATGTCGTTGGAGAAGGTGGAGTCAAAGCCCAGGGTGTCCACGTCGAACAGGCGGGTGAACTGGGCGGGGCCGCGCACGGCCTTGCCCACGTTCAGCAGGCCCCAGCCGTAGATCTCCGGATGGCCCATGTCGGTGGCGGTGGTCAGCAGGGTCTGCTGCAGGTGATAGGCCGTGAAGTAGGGAAAGGCCTCCTTGACCAGGGCGGCGGCGCCGGCGACATGCGGGGCGGCCATGGAGGTGCCGCTCATGTAGGTGTAGCCTCCCTTGGAGTTGACGGAATAGATGCCTGGTTCGTGGCCCCCTCCGGGTGCGGCCAGACACCATCCGGCGGCCACGCCGCAACGGTTTGCATACGGAGCCAGGTCTCCATCTTCGTCCAGGGCCGTGACCGCCAGCCAATTATCTCTGAGCTCTGGGAACCAATAGGGGGCGCCGGCCAATAGGTCGGGGTGGGGCTGACTTTCATTGCCGGTGGAAATGACCATCAGCGAGCCAGCTGCTGCGCTGTTTCGAAATCCCTCGATGGTCAGGGGATGGGTTTCCTGCGCCGCCTGCGCCGAGCCGTAGTCGACAACATTGCAAGGCGGCGGGTCCGATGCTTTGTTGCAGCCATTCACGCCCAGACTGCTGTTGATGATGGGTAGTTTGAAGCCAGCCAGGTAATTCCAGCCCTGGGAAAGAGAACGGTCGAAAAAAGCGATGGCTTCGGCACGCTCCTCAGGCGTAAGGGGCGTGTCATCATCGTCGTCCTCTTCCTGGGGAGGCACCAGCGAGGACACCGCAAAGAGCTTGCTGTTGAAGGCGACGCCATGCATGCCCACGCCGTCCCGGCGGGCTGCGATGATGCCGGCCACATGGCTGCCGTGACCGCCCTCCTTCGCGGCATCGGGGTCCTGGTCGATACCTGAGCCGGGCGCATAGGCCGTGCCGGTATTGAAATCGAAGCCGCCCACGATGGCGCTGGACAGTTCGGGATGGCTGGCGGCGATGCCTGAATCCAGGTAGCCGACCGTGCCGCCTTTGCCGGTATAGCCCAGGGCATAGGCTTCGGCGGCCCGAATCATCTCCAGGCCGGGCTGGCGCCTGTATTCCTTGGTCTTCCAGTCCTGGACCGAGGCGGCCTGAGCGACGGGCAGGGCGGCCAGGCCCAGAAGGCCGGCTTGCAGCAGGCCGGCTTTGATTCTCTTATGCGACATTCTTGCTCTCTGTGATTCTTGCATGCTCGTTGCGGTGCTGCATCCCTGGCGGGCGGCGGTCGCCGCGGTCTCTGTGATTGACGGCAGAGAGCCTGCATCTTATAGCCTGGCTGGACCTCGGTTCCGCGTGCCAGGCGTTTGAAACGTAGCGCCAGTGACGAGTGCATAAAAGCCGTTATCTGACTCGGGCTGGAAACGCCCTGGTAAAGAAGCCGTTTAATGTGCGGAACAGGCATGTCTTGCAAGCCCGGCGCATGTTCAGTTCTGTTGCGTGCCCGCGGCGGCTCTGCAGACACGAAGCCGGCGCAGTCAGATGTCCGACGCCAGCAGCTGGCGGACTTTCTCCGGGTCCAGGCTGCGGGCGGCGCCAAAGCCGGCGACGTGGCGCACGCGTACGATGGCCAGAGAAAAGAAGTGGAAATCCTGGAACGAGGTCATGAACTCGCTGTCCGCGAAGCGCGTCAGATAAGCCTGGCGAGCCTGCTCCCAGGCCCGGTCGCCGCGCTTCAGTTGGACGGCCCGCGTCTGGAAGGTGGCGCGCGGCAGGTCATGGACGCTGACGCCGTCCTGCTCGCCGCGGCAGACCAGCAGGCTGGCGTCGGGCCGCTGCATCAGGTAGCGGGTGTGGGCCGCCAGCTCGCTGATATGGATGACGATGCCTTGCTGTTCCGGGCAGACAGCGAAGGGCACCATGGAAACGAAAGGCAAGCCCCGGTTTGTCAGCGTGCCCAGCGCGGCCGTGCGCTGGGTCTTGAGCAACTGTTGCAGGCCGGTGAGCAGCAAGGCGTCGTCGGACATGGGAGAGCTCCGGGCGGATGTTCAGGAAAGTGCAAACGAAAACGGGCCGGCATCGAGCCGGCCCGTTTCCTGGCGAAGCGGAATGATCAGACCAGCGCGCGCTCGATGCCGCCCTCGTTGGCGCGGCGTACGTACTCGGGCATCCAGTTCTCGCCCAGCATGTGCTTGGCCATCTCGACGACGATGTAGTCTGCATCCATCTTGGTTTCGTCCTGGTAGCGCGCCAGGCCTTGCAGACAGGAAGGACAGGAGGTCAGGACCTTGACTTCGCCCTGAAAGCCGTCGCTGCTCACTGCCTGCTTGTTCTTGAGCAGTTCCTCGTACTTGCGAAAGCGGATCTGGGTGGAAATGTCCGGACGCGACACGGCCAGCGTGCCCGATTCGCCGCAGCAGCGGTCGGCCTTGATGGTGGATTCGCCCACCAGCGACTTGACCGTCTTCATGGGGTCCTGCAGTTTCATGGGAGTGTGGCAGGGGTCGTGGTACATGTAGCGCACGCCTTGCACGTCCTCCAGCTTCAGGCCTTTTTCCAGAAGGAATTCGTGGATGTCGATCAGGCGGCAGCCGGGGAAGATCTTGTCGAATTCGTAGCCGGCCAACTGGTCGTAACAGGTGCCGCAACTGACCACCACGGTCTTGATGTCCAGGTAGTTCAGCGTGGTGGCCATGCGGTGGAACAGCACCCGGTTGTCCGTGATGATCTTCTCGGCCTTGTCGCTCATGCCGTTGCCGCGCTGCGGGTAGCCGCAGCACAGGTAGCCGGGAGGCAGCACCGTCTGCACGCCCACGTGCCAGAGCATGGCCTGCGTAGCCAGGCCGACCTGTGAGAACAGGCGTTCGGAACCGCAGCCCGGGAAGTAGAACACCGCTTCCGAGTCAACGGAGGTCGTGTTCGGGTTGCGGATGATGGGCACGTAGTTCGGGTCTTCAATGTCCAGCAGCTTGCGGGCGGTCTGCTTGGGCAGGCCGCCGGGCATCTTGCGGTTGATGAAGTGGACGACCTGCTCGCGGATGGGCGCCTTGCCGGTGGTGGCGGGCGGGGCCGCGACCTGCTTGCGGGCCGGAGCGGCCAGCACATCATGGGCCAGGCGCTGGGCCTTGTAGCCCACGTCTATCATGGCCGTGCGGGTGGCCTTGATGACGCGCGGATCCTTGGCGTTCAGGAAGAACATGGCGGCCGCGGTGCCGGGGTTGAAGGATTTCTTGCCCATGCGCCGCAGCAGCGAACGCATCTCCATGGAGACGTCGCCGAAGTCGATGTCCACCGGACAGGGGTTGTAGCACTTGTGGCACAGCGTGCAGTGATCGCCCACGTCCTCGAATTCCTCCCAGTGCTTGAGGCTGATGCCGCGCCGGGTCTGTTCTTCGTACAGGAAGGCTTCGATCAGCAGGGAGGTGGCCAGGATCTTGTTGCGGGGCGAGTACAGCAGGTTGGCGCGCGGCACATGGGTGGCGCAGACGGGCTTGCACTTGCCGCAGCGCAGGCAATCCTTGATGGCGTGGGAGATCGAGCCGATCTCGCTGCGCGTCATGATCAGGGATTCGTGGCCCAGCAGGTTGAAGCTGGGCGTCCAGGCGCGGCTGAGGTCGGCGCCGGGCATGAGCTTGCCGGCGTTGAAGTGGTTGCCGGGGTCCACTTCGCGCTTGTAGTTCTGGAAGGGCTCCAGCTCTTCCTGGGTCAGGAACTCGTACTTGGTCAGGCCGATGCCGTGCTCGCCGGAGATGACGCCGTCCAGGTTGCGTGCGATCTGCATGATGCGCGCCACGGTGACGTTGGCCTGCTGCAGCATGCCGTAGTCGTCGGAGTTGACCGGGATGTTGGTGTGCACGTTGCCGTCGCCTGCGTGCATGTGCAGGGCCACGAAGACGCGGCTCTTGAGCACGCGGTCGTGGATGGCCTGCAGTTCGGTCAGGACGGCGGCGCAGTCCGCGCCGGGGAAGATGTGCTCCAGCCGTTCGCGGATCTCCGTCTTCCACGAGGTGCGGATGGTGTGGTCCTGCAGAAGCTGGAAGATGGTGGCTTTGGGCTGGGCCTGCAGGCGTTCGGCGACGGCGGCGGGCTCCAGGGGCACGCCCAGCTCGGCCAGCGCGTCCTGGCTGCCGGCCAGCGGCGTGTCCAGGTTGTCCAGCAGCCATTGCCAGCGGCGGCGCACGTCCTGCACCACCTGCAGGGCGTCGTGACGGCGGGCCTCCAGGATTTCCTCGCGGGTGTGCTCGGCGTCGTCCGGGTCCTCGATCTTGCCCACGGGCAGGTCGCCCTTGAGGAAGTCTTCCAGCTCGCGCGTCAGGCGCAGCTTGTTGTCGGTGGAGAGTTCGATGTTGATGCGCTCGATCTCTTCGGTGTATTCGCCCATGCGGCGCAGCGGGATGACCACGTCTTCGTTGATCTTGAAGGCGTTGGTGTGGCGCGCGATGGCGGCGGTGCGGGAGCGGTCCGCCCAGAACTTCTTGCGGGCCTCGGCGCTGACGGCCACGAAGCCTTCGCCCGAGCGGCCGTTGGCCAGGCGCACGACTTCAGAGGCGGCCTTGGCCACGGCATCCGGGTCGTCGCCGACGATGTCGCCGATCAGGACCATCTTGGGCAGGCCGCTGCGCTTGCTCTTGGTGGCGTAGCCCACGGCGCGCAGATAGCGTTCGTCCAGGTGCTCCAGGCCGGCCAGGATGGCGCCGATGCGCTTGCCTTCGCCGTTCAGGTAGTCGATGACTTCCACGATGGACGGCACGGCCTCCTTGGCCTGGCCGAAGAACTCCATGCAGACGGTGCGGGTGTGCGCCGGCATGCGGTGCAGCACCCAGCGGGCCTGCGTGATCAGGCCGTCGCAGCCTTCCTTCTGAATGCCGGGCAGGCCGGCCAGGAACTTGTCGGTGACATCCTTGCCCAGGCCTTCCTTGCGAAAGCGCCGGCCTTCGATGGCCAGCACCTCGGTGCGCAGCAGCCGCGCGCCGGGAGCCTGGCTGCCGTCGAACCATTTGAGCTCGAAGCGGGCCACGTCCACGTCGTGGATCTTGCCCATGTTGTGGTCCAGGCGCGTGACTTCCAGCCAATCGCCCTTGGGGTCCACCATGCGCCACCAGGCCAGGTTGTCCAGGGCCGTGCCCCACAGCACGGCCTTCTTGCCGCCGGCGTTCATGGCGATGTTGCCGCCCACACAGGAGGCGTCGGCCGAGGTGGGATCCACCGCGAAGACGGCGCCGGCCGCCTCGGCGGCCTCGGCCACGCGGCGCGTGACCACGCCCGCGCCGGTGAGGATGGTGGTGACGGGCTGATCGACGCCGGGCAGCGAGCTTTGCTCGGGCTTGCCGATGGCGTCCAGTTTTTCCGTGTTGATGACCACCGAGCGCCAGGTCAGCGGGATGGCGCCGCCGGTGTAGCCGGTGCCGCCGCCGCGCGGATGATGGTCAGCTTGAGGTCGATGCAGGCCTTCACGAGGGCGGCCATTTCGTTTTCGTGATCGGGCGTGAGCACCACGAAGGGGTACTCCACGCGCCAGTCGGTGGCGTCGGTGACGTGCGAGACGCGCGACAGGCCGTCGAACTTGATGTTGTCCTTGGAGGTCAGGCGCGAGAGGCTGCGCACCACCTGCTGGCGCAGGTCGCGGGTGTCGTTGAACTCCTGCTCGAAGGCGGCCACGGCGTCGCGGGCGGCGCGCAGCAGGCGCATGACCTTGGCGTCGCGCTCGGGCGCGGAACTGTCGCGGCGATGGTCGATCTCGTTCAGGCGGTGGTTGAGCGCCTCGATCAGCTGGTGCTGGCGCTTGGGATTGTCCAGCAGGTCGTCCTGCAGGTAGGGATTGCGCTTGACGACCCAGATATCGCCCAGCACTTCGAACAGCATGCGCGCCGAACGGCCGGTGCGGCGCTCGGAGCGCAGTTCGGAAAGCTTTTCCCACGCTTCCTCGCCCAGCAGCCGCAGGACGATCTCGCGGTCCGAGTAAGACGTGTAGTTGTACGGGATTTCACGCAGGCGCGGCGTGTCGGTGTTGCTTGCCTGGGAGGCCAGGTACTGACTTGCGATGGGGGCGTTCATGGCGATAGTTGGCAATGCCCGTCAAGGGCGCTCGGGCTCGAGCGGATATGCAAAAGACAAGTGTATACGAATCCCAGCCCGGCTGCCCTCATACCAGGGGGCCGCGTAATGATTAAGCGCGGAGCGCCGGCCTGTATGGAATGAATTTGTTGCTTGACGGCAGGGGAAGCCTTTGTGAAGACGCCATTCGAGGCGGGGGGGCTCTTTTCACCAGCCCAGGCGGGGGAAGATCCACAGCAGTCCGGCGGTCATGCTTATATAGCGGGCCAGCTTGCCGATGGCCATGTAGACCGTGCAGGGCCACAAGGGCAGGCGCAGCCAGCCGGCGACCGCGCACAAGGGATCGCCCACCACGGGCAGCCAGGAAAACAGCAGGGCGGCCGGTCCCAGGCGCGTGAGCCAGCGCGAACTGAAGTCATGCCAGCGGCCCGCCGTCTTGCTCTTGAGGGCCTGGCCCTGGCCCGAGTCTTCGGAATGCGGGTGCTTGAGGCGCCAGGCTTCGTAGGCTTTCTCCGCGCCCGCGCCCATGGCGTAGCTGATCATCCCGCCCAGGGTGTTGCCCGCCGTGGCCACCAGCACGGCGGGCCAGAACATGTGGGGCGCGAGTTTCACGTAGGCGAAGACGGCGGGTTCGGAACCCAGCGGCAGCAGCGTGGCCGATACCAGGCTGACGGTGAAGATGGCGCTCAGGCCGACTTCGGGCAATGACAGGGCGGCCAGGAGCCAATTGATGGATTCGTGCAACCAGGCTTGCATGGAGAAAAAGGGGTCGGGTGCGTAGAGTGAAAGTGGACGCCAGCGGGGGCGCCTGCCTATGGTATTCTGTTTTTCTTTTCCGGTGATGGGGCCCGTGGCGTGCGCCATAGGACCGCCAGGGTGGCAAACCGGTCGTTAATTTAAACCTGAATCATGTCGAACGATTACCTAAAGCGAATACTCACCTCGAAAGTGTACGACATTGCCGTCGAAACACCTCTTGAACCCGCTCCCCAGGTATCGGCTCGAATTAGCAACACGGTGCTGCTCAAGCGCGAGGACTACCAACCGGTCTTCAGCTTCAAGCTGCGCGGCGCCTACAACAAGATGGCCAATCTTTCGGCTGCCGAGCTCAAGCGCGGCGTGCTGGCCGCCTCGGCGGGCAATCACGCGCAGGGCGTGGCCATGTCGGCGCGCAAGCTGGGCTGCCGGGCCGTCATCGTCATGCCCACCACCACGCCGCAGGTCAAGATCGACGGCGTGCGCAATCTGGGCGGCGAAGTCGTATTGGCTGGCGACAGTTATTCCGATGCCTACCAGCATGCCTTGGAACTGGAAAAGAACGAAGGCCTGACCTTCGTGCATCCCTTCGATGATCCGGACGTGATCGCCGGCCAGGGCACGGTGGCCATGGAAATCCTGCGCCAGCACCCCGGCCCCATCGAGGCGGTCTTCGTGGCCATAGGCGGGGGCGGCCTGGCGGCCGGCGTGGCTGCCTACATCAAGGCCCTGCGTCCTGAAATCAAGGTCATCGGCGTGCAGACCGAGGACTCTTGCGCCATGGTGCGCAGCGTCAAGGCCGGACGACGCGTGAATCTGCCGGACGTGGGCCTGTTTTCGGACGGCACGGCCGTCAAGCAGGTAGGCGCCGAGACCTTCCGCCTGGTGCGCCAGTACGTGGATGATTTCGTGGTGGTGGACACCGATGCGGTCTGCGCCGCCATCAAGGATGTGTTCCAGGCCTCGCGCAGCGTCCTGGAGCCGGCCGGCGCCCTGGCCCTGGCCGGCGCCAAGCGCTACGCCGTCCAGCACAAGCTCAAGAACAAGACCTTGATCGCGGTCACCTCGGGCGCCAACATGAACTTCGACCGCATGCGCATGGTGGCCGAGCGCGCCGACGTGGGCGAGGCCCGCGAAGCCCTGTTCGCGCTGACCATTCCGGAGCGCAAGGGCAGCTTCCGCCGCCTGTGCGACGCTCTGGGCACCCGCTCGGTCACGGAGTTCAACTACCGCATGTCCAATCCCGAACAGGCGCATGTGTTCGTGGGCATGTCGATCTCCTCTGAAGCCGAGATCGCCAAGCTCGAAGAGCGCTTCCTGAAGAAAGGCTTCGGCACCCAGAACCTGACCGGCAACGAACTGGCCAAGACGCATCTGCGCTACATGGTGGGCGGTACTTCCAGCGAGGCCACCAACGAAGTCCTGCTGCGTTTCGAGTTCCCCGAGCGCCCCGGCGCGCTGCGCAAGTTCCTGAGCAGCATGAACCAGGACTGGAACATCAGCCTGTTCCACTATCGTAACCAGGGCGACGACTACGGCCGCATCCTGATCGGCATCCAGGTCCCGCCGGCGGACAAGAAAGAATTCAAGGCTTTCCTGGACGCCCTTGGCTATCCTTACTGGAACGAGACGGACAATCCGGCCTACAAGCTGTTTCTGTAAGCGCGGCGCCTCGCCAAGTCAACGCCCCGGCAAAGCCGGGGCGTTTTGTTTGCGGCAGCGTCAGGGCCGGAATATTTGTTCCAGCGTTTCCGCTTCAAGCAGGTTCAGGCTCCAGTCCAGCAGTTGTTTGCTGTCCGCTTGTTGAAGGCGCTGTTCAATATTGCTATTGATTGGGCCGAAGCGGCGTTGCAGCAGCTGATGCAGAATGCGCTGTTCGCCTGCACGCTCTCCTTGCGCATGTCCTTGCTTCATCCAGCGCAGTTCCCAGTTGCGTTCCTCGTAATTGATCATGGCGTCGATCTCCTCGAAAGTATGGATCAGGGGGTGTCCAGATGGGGCAGGTGCAAGGGCAGCACCACGTGCTGGACCCAGCCGGTCAGCAGTCGGCGCAGCCGAGCATGTTCAACGGGATGGGTCAGCCTGGCAATAGTGTGCAGGCAGCCCCGCAGCTCGTCCATGCTCTGCAGGTGCTGCAGGCGGAAGATTTGGGTGATGATGGCTTCGGGCGGCAGGGACTGGTTCAGAAGCAGTTGTTTTTGCTCAATCAGCAGGAAAGCTTGCGAGGGGTTGTAGCGCTGCAGCCACGGCGGCGTATCGGTCATGAGCGTCTGCATGTCGCAAGCCGCGCTCCAGGGCGTATCGCCCGTGTGCAGCACCACGGGCAGGATGGGAGGCAGGGGCGTGTTGGGCTGGCGATGCTGATGCTGTTCGTGCAGCAGGGCGCCGTAGCTGCGCATGCGCAGCGCCATGGAGCGGTCGCTGCGCGATTGGTGCTCCAGCAAGAGCAGCATGTTCTGGCCGCCGTCCAGAGTCAGGCTCCAGGCCATGTCGGCCTGGCGTGTGGGTCGATCGGCATGGGCGAAGTGGGTGTTCAAGGCCTGCAGCGATTCCTGCTCGATGCGTTCGCCCAGCTCGGCGGGCAGGCAGTGGGCGATGAAGTCGTGCAGCACAAGAGGCTCGTCGAGCAGGCTGCGATAGAAGGCGTCGTGACGGGACATGGAAAGGGTTCCTGAAGGGGTGAGGACCAGGAACCAGAATGACTGATTGCTTCCGGCAGAACAGCCGGGCGCGCAGCCGTTTGTCCATGCGTGGAATTACCCCAGGCAGTCCTGCAAGGACAGGCGCAGCGGCTGCAGGCTGTCGCTCAGGCGCTGGAAGGCCTGCTCCTGGCGGGTGCTGAGGGACAGGGCCTGATCCAGCGTGACGACCTCGAAGCCCAGGCTCTGGCCGGGCAGGCGCTGGGCCAGTTGGGCCAGGTCCACGGCGGCGACCTGGGCGATGCGCGGGTAGCCGCCAGTGGTCTGGCGATCGGCCATCAGCACGATGGGCTGGCCATCGTTGGGAACCTGGATGGTTCCAAAGCAGGTGGGCGCGGAAAGCAGTTCCTGGGTCCTGCCGCGCTGCAAGGCCTGTCCTTCAAGGCGGTAGCCCATGCGTTCCGAAGCCGGACTGATGCGGTAGCTCTGGGTCTGGAACAGCTCCAGCGATTCGGGCGTGAACAGGTCCGCCTGCTCGTCCAGAACGACGCGCACACGGTCGCGCACGGGCAGGGCCAGGGCGGCCGGCAGGTAGATGCGCAACTCGTCCAGTTGTCCCTTCAGACGGTCCAGCACCTGTGGATCCGCCGGCAGGGGGCGGGCCAGGGGCAGGATGTCGTTCTTGCGCAGAGCCCTTCCGTCCAGACCTCCCAGGCCTACGCGCATGTGCGTGCTCTGGCTGCCCAGTACCGGCTCCACGTCGAATCCGCCGTGAATGGCCAGATAGGCGCGCGCGCCCTGGCCGGGACGCGCGACCTGCAACGTCAGGGTCTGTCCGGTGCGCGCCAGGATGGGGCGCAAGGGGGCGACGGGCTGTCCGTCCAGGGCCGCGTTCAGGTCGGCGCCCGCCAAGGCGAAGATGCAGGGGGAGTCGAAGACCAGGGCGGGGCCTGACACCGTGATTTCCAGGCTGGCCAGGTCCTGGTCCTGCCGATTGCCAGCCAGCAGGCGCGCCAGGCGGTGGGCGCGTTCGTCCATGGCGCCGCTGGGCGAAACGCCCAGGTGCTGCTGGCCATAGCGGCCCCTGTCCTGCAGGCTGGTCAGCAGGCCTGGTTTGACGATGCGCAGGCTCATGTCTCGGTCCAGTGCTCGAATTGCTCGGGGGCGATGGGGATGAAGCGCACCTGGTCGCCGGGCGCCAGGCGGGCGGCGGGCGAGCGCCGCGCGGCGAACAGGTCCAGGGGCGTGCGGCCGATCAGGTGCCAGCCTCCGGGCGACTCGTTGGGGTAGATGATGGTCTGCCGGTTTGCAATGGCCACGGAGCCCTTGGGCAAAGCAGTGCGCGGCGTGGCCCGGCGCGGCAGGTTCAGGGCTTCGGGCAGGATGCCCAGGTAGGGCGCGCCCGGCGCGAACCCGACCATGAAGACCAGTTGCGGCGTGCTGCAGTGCAGCTCGATCAATTGCGCCTGGCTCAGGCTCAGCTTTGCGGCCATGTCGGCCAGGTCGGGGCCGAAGTCCCCTCCGTAGCAGACCGGAATGTCGACCAGGGCGCCGGTGGCGGCCTGTTCCCCGGCCGCGTCCAGATCCTGGAGCGCTTCATGGACATAGGCGTGCAGCCGTTCGGGCTGATCGGCGCTGCCGTCGGGCTGGAAATGGACGGCCACGGCGGTGAAGCTGGGCACCAGATCGCGGACGCAATCCGGCGCGCGGGCTCGCAGCAGCCGGGCGGCCTGTGTGCAACGCAGACCGGTTTCCAGGGAAATCCCGCCGCCGAATTGAATCAGCAGGCAGCGGTCGCCTTGCTGAACGAGTTGCCAGGGGAGGGACATGCTTATTTGGCGAACAGCGAGTCCAGGTTGTTGAAGGCCTTGAATTCCAGCGCGTTGCCGGACGGGTCCAGGAAGAACATGGTGGCCTGCTCGCCGGGCTCGCCCTTGAAGCGGATATAGGGCTCGATCACGAAGTCCGTGCCTTGGGCCACCAGCTTGTCGGCCAGTTCCTGCCAGGTCTGCATGTCGAGCACGATGCCGAAATGGCGCACGGGCACATTGTGGGCGTCAACGGCGCTGGTCGCATTGCTGCCGCATTCCTCGGGCGCCAGGTGCGCCACGATCTGATGGCCGTAGAAATTGAAGTCGATCCACTGGTCCGAGGAGCGTCCTTCCGGACAGCCCAGCGTCTGCCCGTAGAACTGCCGCGCCACGGCAAGGTCGTGAACCGGAAAGGCAAGATGGAATGGGCGTAGCCCGCTTGTGTTCGACATGCTTGGCTCCTGTGCGGCCCGCGGCCGCCAACGTGGGTAGAGCCGTTCATTGTAGGGCCAATGCAGCACCCGTAGATTCTTAGTTGTCCAGGATGCGGACGCGGCTCTTGGGAAAGCGCAGCGTGAAGATGCTGCCCACGCCCAGGCGGCTCTGGATCTGCAGTTCGGCGTTGTGGCGCACCACGATGTGCTTGGTGATGGCCAGGCCCAGTCCGGTGCCGCCGGTCGAGCGCGAGCGGCCCTTGTCCACGCGGTAGAAGCGTTCGGTCAGGCGAGGGATGTCCTGGGGCGCGATGCCGATGCCGGTGTCCTGCACCGAGTAGCAGGCGTCGCCGTTGTCCAGCACGTACCAGCTGACCGTGATGGTGCCGTCCTTGGGCGTGTAGCGGATCGCGTTGGTGATCAGGTTGGAGACGGCCGAGCTGAGCTCGTTCTCCATGCCCTGAATGGCCAGGTTGGGGTCCAGGTTGGTGACGAAGGTGTGCTGTCCGCCGGAGAGGGCCTCGCCCTGTTTGAGCGCGCTCTGGATCAGGTTGCTGACCTGTACGGTCTCGCCCTCGACGGTGGGCGAGGACTCCAGCGTGGACAGGGTCAGCAGGTCGGCCACGATGGATTGCATGTGCCGGGTCTGCTCCAGCATCATGGTCTCGTAGCGCTGGCGCTGCTCGGGCGTCAGGCTTTCGGGCGGCATGTCCTGCAGGGTCTCCAGAAAGCCCAGCAGCACGGTCAGGGGAGTGCGCAGCTCGTGCGACACGTTGGCCACGAAGTCCTTGCGGGTGGTTTCCAGCTTCTCGACCTGGGTGACGTCGCGCGTGACGATCAGGAATTGGCCCAGTCCGTAAGGGGTCAGTTGGAGCAGCAGGGACTTCTCCAGGCCGTCCTTGTCGATGTGCAGCAGCAGGGGGCCGTCCCAGCGGGACTGGCGCGCGTAGCGCGAGAACTCGGGCGCGCGCAGTATGTTGAAGATGCTGTGGTGGCGGTCGGTGGCCAGGTTAAGGCCGATGTGCTCGCAGGCGGTCTGGTTGCACCACTGCAATTCCATGTCGGCGTTCAGGGTGATGGCGCCGTCGGGCAGGGCCTCGGCGGCCATCATGATGCCGTCCACGTGGCGGTTCAGGTCCAGGATCTCGTGGCGGTCGCGCCGCAACTGGCGATAGACCGGAGCCAGGATGGCGTCCCACGGGCCGATGGACGGCGGCGGGGGATCGTTCAGGTTGCGCGTCCATTTCTGGATGCGGGACACGTGCGCCCCGCTGACCAGCACCATGATGAGCAGGCCGAAGGCCAGGCAGGCGAAGCCCGTGGCGGCCCCAAGCCACCAGCCCATGATGGCGCCGAATACGGCCCAGAGAAAAATAGACGTCAATGTGCTGAGCATGGGGTCAGGCTACCGGTGCTTTTTCCAGGGGGGAGAGGGCAAAACGATAGCCTGAGCCACGGATGGTTTCAATATGCTTGTCGTGCCCGGTGGGTTCCAGCGCCTTGCGCAGGCGTCGGATGTGCACGTCCACGGTGCGCTCCTCCACGAAGACATGGTCGCCCCAGACCTGGTCCAGCAGTTGCGAGCGCGTGAAGACGCGTTCGGTATGCGTCATGAAGAAATGCAGCAGGCGGAATTCGGTGGGGCCTATGGTCAGGGCCAGGCCGTCGCTGGACAGGCGGTGCGTGCCCGGATCCAGTTGCAGGTTGCCGATGGTGATCATGTCGTCGGTCAACTGGGGCGCGCGGCGGCGCAGCACGGCCTTGATGCGGGCGATCAGCTCCTTGGGGGAGAAGGGCTTGGTGATGTAGTCGTCCGCGCCGGCCTCCAGGCCGTCCACCTTGTCCTGCTCGGAACCCTTGGCCGTGAGCATGATGACGGGAATATGGCGCGTGCGCTCGTCGGTGCGCAGCTTGCGCGCCAGACTGATGCCCGAGGAACCGGGCAGCATCCAGTCCACGAGGATCAGGTCGGGCAGCTCGGCGCGGATCAGCACCTGGGCCTGCTCGGCATCGAAGGCGCGCAAGACCTTATGGCCGGCGAAAGAGAGATTGACTGAAATCAGTTCCTGGATCGCGGGTTCGTCTTCCACGACTAATATGCTTGTACTCATTGTTTCTTCAGGCAGGTCCGATAGAGAAGTGAAAGGGCTGCGGGGGTGTCTGAAAGTCGGTTCACCCTAGGATATGCCGCCATCATATGGCGCAAATGTTTCAGGTTTGTGAACGTGCATGAAACTGCAACATGTGCCTGCGGACGGGAGCCTTGTCACTTTTTTTCCGGCGCCGGAAATCTGCGTTACGATTACGTCATTATGGAAACACAGCGCCCTCATACTTCCTCCGCCCAGGATTCCGCCACGCATTTCGGCTTCCAGACTGTCGCCGAAAATGAAAAGGCCGGCAAGGTCGCCGAGGTCTTTCACTCGGTGGCCAGCAACTACGACATCATGAACGACCTGATGTCGGGCGGCCTGCACCGTATCTGGAAAGCCTTCACCATAGGCCGGGCCGGCGTGCGTCCGGGCATGAAGGTGCTGGACATCGCGGCGGGTACCGGCGATCTGACCCAGTCCTTCGCGCGCCAGGCCGGCGCCGACGGCGAAGTCTGGCACACGGACATCAACAGCTCCATGCTGCGCGTGGGGCGCGACCGCCTGCAGGACAAGGGCATTCTTACGCCGTCGGCGGTCTGCGACGCCGAGCACCTGCCTTTTCCGGACGGATACTTCGATCGCGTGTCGGTGGCCTTCGGCCTGCGCAACATGACGCACAAGGATCGCGCCCTGGCGGAAATGAAACGGGTGCTGCGTCCTGGCGGAAAGCTGCTGGTGCTGGAATTCTCGCGCATCGCCAAGCCGCTGCAGGCGCCCTACGACTGGTACTCCTTCAACATCCTGCCGCGCATCGGCAAATGGGTGGCCAAGGACGAGGACAGCTACCGCTATCTGGCCGAATCCATCCGCATGCATCCCGACCAGGAAACGCTGGCCGGCATGATGCGCGAGGCGGGCCTGGAACGGGTGCAGTATTTCAACCTGACCGCAGGCATCGCGGCTTTGCACGAAGGCGTGCGCCTGGACTGAGCCCGGCCTTCGCAGACAATCACGGCACCCGCGGGTGCCGTTGTCTTTTTCACCTGTTCCCTTGAAAAAATCTGGTATGGTGGAAAGTGTCATGGTAATGTTCAGCTTTCCGTAAGTTTTCTTGAACAATCGACTGGGGTGGCCCCAGGCTGCAGCGGACAAGGTCCGGTGTCGCAGGCAGGTCATGTCAGCCAGGAGTCTTGCACTATGTCTAGCCGACTTTCTCGTTTCTTCATGGCCGCTGTGCTGGCCGTCAGCACCGGCGCTATGTTGACGGTGTCGTATGATGCGGAAGCCCGCCGCATGGGCGGCGGTTCCAGCATGGGCCGGCAGTCTTCCAACATCACCCAGAACCGTTCCGCCGTGACGCCTCCGGCCGCGGCCAACACCACGACGCGCCCGGCGGCCCCGGCCGCCGGCGCGCCAGGCGCCGCCGCAGCCGGCACGGCCGCCAAGAGCGGCATGTCGCGTTTCCTGGGCCCGATCGCCGGCATCGCCGCCGGCCTGGGCATTGCCGCGCTGCTGTCCAGCCTGGGCCTGGGCGGCGCCTTCCTGGAAATGATGTCCAGCCTGCTGCTGATCGGCCTGGTGGTGTTCGCGGTCCTGTTCATCGTGCGCCGCCTGCGCGGTTCCTCGTCCCGGCCCGCCATGCAGCAGGCCGGCGCCGGCGCCCAGCCCATGATGCGCAACAGCCAGGCGCCCACGCCCTGGCAGCAGTCCAATCCCGCTCCGGCCGCCGCGCCTGCCGCCGCGCCTGCCGCCGTGGCTGCCGCGCCGGCCCCGCCAGTGGACGAGAGCTGGTTCATTCCCGGCGATTTCGATACCCCCACCTTCCTGGCCAATGCCAAGAAGCAGTTCGTGGAAATCCAGAAGCTGTGGGACAAGGGCGACCTGGACCAGCTACGCAACTACCTGACCGATGACCTGCTCAAGGAAGCCGCGCCGCAGATCCTGCAGCGCCAAGGCGACAACGTCACCGAAGTGGTGCTGCTCAATGCCGAGCTGCTGGGCATAGAAAAAGTGGCCGATGGCCACCTGGCCAGCGTGCGCTACTCGGGCATGCTGCGCGAAGAGGCCGGCGCCGATGCGTTCCGCTTCGAAGAAGTATGGAATCTCTTCAAGGCCGATGGCGCCGGCTGGCTGCTGGCCGGCATCCAGCAGATCCCGGTCGATCCCAACGCCTGATCGGGCGTGGCCGCAGAGACAGCCGCCTCCGAACATGGAAGGCGGCTGTTGTCACAAGGATGGGCGCTTGCCCCGGCTCGCGGCCAGGGCGCGCTTATCCTTTCAGTTCCGTGCATCGAACGGTGTCTATGTCGGGTTAAACTGACTGTTTTCATTTGACTGGTTTGCTGGCGTCGGCAGCGAGCCCACATGGACATGCCTGCTATCCCTTCCTTCCTCGACCCTGCCGCCGCGGGCGTGCGCCTGCTCAATGCCTTGCTGCGCCGCGAGCAATGGGCGCGCGATCGCTTGCGCGCCCATTCCGGCAAGACGGTGGCGCTGGTGCTGGGACGCCTGCGCCTGGTCTACACGATCACCTCCCTGGGCGAACTGGACCTGGGGCATCCGGCCGTGGTGCCGGACGTCACCCTGACCCTGCCGGCCGAGCGCCTGCCGGATTTGCCGCAGGTGCTCAAGGACGGCGATTTCAGTCGCGTTGCGCAGCTCATGCTCGTCCAGGGTGAAGCCGGCCTGGCCAATCTGGTGTCGGACCTGGCCGCCAATCTGCGCTGGGACGCCGAAGAGGACCTGTCCAGGCTGGTGGGCGATGTCATGGCGCATCGCCTCGTCGGCGGCGCGCGCCAGGCTTTTGCAGGCCTGCGCGATCTGGGCCAGCGCCTTGCGGACAATGTCACGGAGTACCTGTCGCAGGAAAGCGGACTGCTGGTGCCGCATTCCGAGTTCGAGCGGCTTCGCGAGCAGGCCCAAGGCCTGTTGTCCCGGCTGGACGGGCTGGAACGGCGCCTCGAGCAGGCTGAAATCAAGCGGCGCGAGCACTGACCATGTTTTCGTTCAGCCGCCTGTTCACCATTCTTCTGGTCGCCTTCCGTTATCGCCTGGACGAGCTCGTGCTCTCCAGCATCCGCCACCCCTGGGCCTTCCGGATGTTGCGCATCGTGCGACTGGGGCGCGCGCCCCGGCTGCCGCGCGGCGTGCGCCTGCGGCTGGCGCTGGAAAGCCTGGGCCCGATCTTCGTGAAGTTCGGCCAGGTGCTGTCCACGCGCCGCGACCTGATACCGCTGGACATCGCCGAGCAACTGGCGCTGCTTCAGGACCGCGTACCGCCGTTTCCCTCGGAAGTGGCCGCCGCCACCATTCACAAGGCGCTGGGCGCTCCGCCTCAGGAGCTGTTCAAGCGCTTCGACATGCAGCCCATCGCTTCGGCATCGATCGCCCAAGTGCACTTCGCCGAGCTGCACGACGGGCGCGAGGTGGCCGTCAAGGTGCTGCGTCCGGGCATGCACGAGGTCATCTACAAGGATCTGCGTCTGATGCGCGCGCTCGCCGGACTGATAGAACGTCTGGGGCCCGACGGCCGGCGCCTGAAGCCGCGCGAAGTCGTGGCCGAGTTCGACAAATACCTGAACGACGAGCTGGACCTGATTCGCGAAGCGTCCAACTGCAGCCAGCTGCGCCGGAATTTCTCCCTGGTGAAAGAGCGTGCCGAACTGCTGATCGTCCCGGAAGTCATCTGGGAATATTGCGCCTCCTCGGTATTCACCATGGAGCGCATGAAGGGCATTCCGATCAACCAGATCGACCGCCTGCGCGCCGCCAATGTGGATCTGAAGGACCTGGCGCGCAAGGGCGTGGAAATCTTCTTCACCCAGGTATTTGCCGACGGCTTCTTCCATGCCGACATGCACCCCGGCAATATCTACGTGTCCGATGCGCCGCAGACCCTGGGCCGCTACATCGCCCTGGACTTCGGCATCGTCGGCTCCCTGTCCGAATTCGACAAGAACTACCTGGCCCAGAATTTCCTGGCCTTCTTCCGCCGGGACTCCCGCCGGGTGGCGCAGTTGCACATCGAATCGGGCTGGGTGCCGCCGCAGACGCGCGAAGAGGAGCTGGAAGGGGCGGTGCGGGCTGTGTGCGAGCCTTATTTCGATCGTCCGCTGTCGGAGATCTCGCTGGGACAGGTGCTGCTGCGGCTGTTCCAGACCTCGCGGCGTTTCAATGTCGAAATCCAGCCGCAGCTCGTGCTGCTGCAGAAAACCCTCCTGAACGTGGAGGGCATGGGGCGGGACCTGGATCCGGAACTGGATCTGTGGGACACGGCCAAACCCTATCTGGAAAAGTGGATGTACCAGCGCGTCGGTCCGTCCGGCTTTTACCAGCGTCTGCGACAGGAAGCGGGGCAGTGGGCCCAGATACTGCCGCAGCTCCCGCGTCTGGTCTATGCCAACCTGGACAGGCCCGATACACGGCAGACGCTGAACCAGGAACTCAGGCTGTTGCGCCAGTCGCAGCAGCAGACCAATCGCCTGCTCACGGTGCTGTGCGCCGTGCTGGCCGTGGCGCTTGGCATTGCCATCTGGGCGTTGGCGGGACGATGAACTGTATGTTCCACGCGACGCGTCGGTCTTTTTCTTTGACTGACATATTTCTGATAACCACAGGTTCTACGATGGACGCAGGCTGCCGGCCGTTTTCCCGCGCCGGCCTCTTGCAGCCTTGTCCGGCCGGCCTTCGCGCCGCCGTCAAGGAACCGCTTGATTCTTTTTAGGAATCGTTATGCTCTACCACGAATTGTTCAAATCCATGGAGGCGGTGCGCTGGAACCTGTCGCACGACATACCCTGGGACGATTTTGACGGCAGCAAGCTCAGCGACGAGCAGGCCTACACCATCAAGATGAACGCCATCACGGAATGGGCCGCCCTGCCGGCCACCGAGATGTTCCTGCGCGACAACAAGGACGACAGCGACTTCTCCGCCTTCATGTCGGTCTGGTTCTTCGAGGAACAGAAGCATTCCCTGGTATTGATCGAATACCTGCGCCGTTTCCGTCCCGAGCTCATGCCTACCGAGGAAGAGCTGCACAAGGTGCGCTTCGAGTTCGATCCGGCGCCGGCCATGGAGACGCTGATGCTGCATTTCTGCGGCGAAGTGCGCCTGAATCACTGGTATCGCCGCGCCGCCGACTGGCACACCGAGCCGGTCATCAAGGCCATCTACAAGATCGTGGCCCAGGATGAAGCCCGCCACGCCGGCGCCTACCTGCGCTACATGAAGCGCGCCCTGGTGCACAAGGGCCAGGAGTTCGGCCTGCAGGCCCGCATGGCCTTTGCCAAGATCGGCGTGCTGATGGCTTCGGCCCACCGCACGGCCCAGGCCCTGCATCCGACCAACCTGCACGTGAACAAGGCCCCTTATCCCCAGGACACCGTGCAGCCCAAGCTGCCTTCGCCGGGCTGGCTGGAGAACTGGCTGGACAGCCAGATCCGCTTCGACAAGGAATGGGAGCACAAGGTCAGCACGCGCATCCTGCACAATATGTCCTTGCTGTTGGGCGGCTCCTTCGAAACGGTTCAGGACCTGAACCGCTATCGCAAGGAATTGACGCGTCAGGCGGCGCCCGAGTCCCTGGTTCCGGCCTGACATGACGGCGCGCTTCGAAGCCAAGATACTGGATCGCGACGCGCTGGTCCTGGCCATCGCCCAGGGCCGGCTGCCGCGCCCGCTGGTCTTTACCAACGGCGTGTTCGACCTGCTGCACCGCGGTCACGTCACCTATCTGGACGAGGCCGCTCAACTGGGCGCCTCGCTGGTGGTGGGCGTCAATGCCGATGACTCGGTGCGCCGCCTGAACAAAGGTCCGGAACGCCCCATCAATGGCGAGCAGGACCGGGCCGCGCTGCTGGCCTCGCTGGCCTGCGTGGATGCGGTGGTCATCTTTCCGGAGGACACGCCCGAAGCTCTGATCGCCGCGCTGCGGCCGGACCTGATCGTCAAGGGCGGCGACTACGACATGGAGGTGCTGCCGGAAACCGCGCTGGTGCGCAGCTGGGGCGGCGAGGCCCGCGCCATCCCTTTTGAGTTCCAGCGCTCCACGACGGCGCTGGTGAAGAAGCTGCGGCAATAGCGGATTTCCCGCGGCCGGGCTTATGTCGAAAGTGGTCAAGATTGATTACACTGGGGCATGGTCAAACAACTCGAAAAAGACGGTGCGACCGCCGCCGACAAGGCCGGCGTGCTGGGCAAGGCGCTCAAGGTGCTGGAGATGGTGATTCTGTCGCCCAGCCCGCCTTCGGCCGCGCAGATCACCGATGCGCTGGCGCTGTCGCGCCCCACGACCAATCGCCTGATCGCCCAGCTCATACGCCTGGGCTACCTGAAGCGTGACGTCCGCCGCAGCCAGTTGATGCCGGGCGATGCCCTGGTGCGCCTGTCCGTGGGCGCCGTGGCCGAACAGGTGCGGCGCGGCCCGCGCCACGAAGTCCTGCGCACGCTGTCCTTGCGTACCGGCGAGACCTGCAATGTGGCCATGATCGTCAATGGCCAGGCCCAGTATCTGGACCGCGTCGAGGCCCAGTGGCCCTTGGCTTTCCGGCTGGAGCCAGGCAGCCACATGCCCCTGCACTGCTCGGCGGTGGGCAAGATGCTTCTGAGCCAATTGTCGGAGTCCGAGCAGGACAAGTACCTGGGCGCCTTGTCCTTGCAGGCCTATACCCCCAATACCATTACCGACCCGGATGAATTGCGCCGGCATTTGCGGCAGATCGCCCGGGAGGGCGTCTCCCTGGATCAGGAGGAGTTCCTGAGCGGCGTGCTGGGCATGGCCGTGGCCATTCCGACCGGCTCCCGGCAGTCCGTTCTGGCGGTGGCGATCGCGGCTCCGCGGGCGCGCGTCACGGTGGAGCAGTTGCGAGGAGAGCTGCCGCATCTGCAGGACGCCGCCCGGCAACTCGCGTTCTGCTACGACTGATCGCCCGCCCGGCGGGCTGGCCGCCGGGCTCCGGCCTGTTCAATGCATGGCGTGGCTGCGATTCGCGCCGTTCACGACCAGGCGAGCCACCAGCCCCGGTTTTTCCCATTGCGGCATGTGGCCCGCGTCGGCCAGCAGATGCAGGCTGGTCTGGGCGGGCGCGTCCAGCGCGTCCTGCCAGTTGACGATGGCGTCCTGACGCCCTTGTATCAGTGTGACGGGCACGGTCAGCTGCTCCAGGACAGGCAGCAGGTCGTGCTGCTGGACGCCGGCATGCGCCAGTTCGGCACAGATTCCCGCCAGCGTGGCTTTGCGGCGCTCGATGTGATCCAGCATACCGCCCAGCTGCGTGTCCGACAGCGGGACGCTCTCGGCGGTCAGGCGCTTGAGTTCGCGTTGCAGGGCCTGCGGCGTGCGCGCGTGCAGCATGCCGTCCAGGAAGTCCTGATTGATGCGCGTGCCCATGCCGGCCGGGGCGATCAGCACGAGGCTGCGTACGGGGAGGTCGGCGCGTCTGGCCAGGTGGGCGGCGACCAGCCCGCCGAAAGAGTGGCCTACCAGCACGATGGGGCCGCCCTCGCCGCTCTTCAGGCGCGTTGCGCAATCCTGGACGATGTCTTCCAACTGGCTGAGATCTTCCTGATTGGCGCCGTGGCCGGGCAGCTCCAAAGTTTGCACCGCCAGATTCTGGCGACGCAGCTGGCTTTGCAGGCCTGACCAGGCGCTGGCGTCGCCGAAGATGCCATGGATGAGCACGAATCGCGGCGACTGGCCCGGCGCGCCGCCCGTGCGCAGCTGGGCCTGCACGTCGGCCACTTGCACGCGGCGGGACTGCATGGGAATGTCCTGCAGCGACAGACCGTTTTCGCGCGCCAGTCGGCGGGCGGCGGGCGTGGCGGGGATGCGGGCGCCCGGAACACGGGCCGTAGCGTCTGCAGGGACGTCCGCAGGGGCTTGCGCAGAGGCGTCAGCAGGGGCGCTTGCAGTGATGCCTGCCGGGGCGGCGCTCGTGGCGGCCGGCGGCGGGGCCTCGTCAGGGGCGGGCTCTTGGGGCTCGCCCTCGACCTGGGCCTTGGCATAGACGCCCAGCGGCTCCAGCATCTCGCCTTCGGCGACGCAATGCTCCAGCAGCACGCCGTCTTCTTCGGCGGCGATCTCGATGATGGACTTGTCGGTTTCCAGCTCGAACAGCACCTGGCCGGCCGCGTAGGCCTGCCCGGGCTGGACGAGCCAGCTCACCACGCGGGCGGCGTCGGCCACTTCGCCCGTAGGCGGCAATGTCAGGGTTTTCAGGTAAGTCATGGCAATATCGATCCAGTGTCGGGAGTGGATGGGCGGGCGGCCCGCCCAGCGTGTCAGACGTCGTGCACGTAGTAGCGGCTTGGCGTGTTGGCGGCCTGGTTGAGCTGTTCGAAGACATCCAGCGAGCCAACCAGCGATTTCTTCATATCGTCCCATTCGCTGCGCTGTGCGCCGGCGGCTTCTTTCCATTGGGCGAGCTCGTCCTTGCTGGGGTGGTAGAACTGCACGCCGGCCTGCTCCATTTCGGCCATGGCGAACTCGCGCGCGGCGGGCACATGGGCCATGTTCTGCAGGAAGGTGATCTGCGCGGCCCACAGCAAGGCCTCCTGGGTGTCGCTGTCCAGGCTCTGGAACCATTTCAGGTTGCAGGAGTAGGCGCCGCCGTCGGGCACGGCGCGGATGAAGGAGACGTGGGAGATGATTTCCTTGAAACCGAAGAGGTTCAGCCCCATGACGTTGGGGTCCAGGCCGTCGGCCACGCCCTGGCGGATGGCCGAGGCGGTCTCGCCCCAGGACACCGGCGTGGGGTTGGCGCCCATCAGACGGTATACCTGGGCCAGGATCTTGGAGCCGGGCACACGGAATTTCATGCCGCGCAGGTCTTCCGGCGTGCGGATGGGCGTGTCCCGGAATCCCTTGCGCAGCGAGATGGTGCGCGGGTCCACGCATTGGTAGAGCAAGGGCTTGAAGCCGTTGGCCTCGACGCGCTGGTTGACGTGCTCGGCCCAGGCCCTGGAGCTGACCAGATTCACGAATTGCCGATTGTCGCCGCACCAGTAGGGCATATTGATCAGGTCCACGGCCGGCGCGAAAGGCGCGAAATTGGACATGGAGTGCTGGGCGCCCTGGATGGTGCCGGCCTGCACCTTCTGCGCCAGCTCGGAGTCCGAGCCTATGGCCCCGCCAGGCACCAGCTTGACGTAGATGCGTCCGCGCGTGGCGTTCTGGATGTTTTCCTTCAGGTGCAATTGCATCACCGGGAAGGTGCGGTCCGTTCCCACCCGATAGGAGGTGGCGATGGTCATGGTGTACTTGGCGGCTTCGGCGCGTTCGCGCTCCTCGTTCTTGGTCTGCGCCACGGCCTCGGGACTGAACAGCGCGCCGCCGCCCGCGGCGACCGCGGCGACGGTGAAGCCCGTGGTGGCGCTCAGCTTCAGGAAGCGGCGGCGCTCGGGGGCGCTCAGCAAGGGGGATGGGGTGGTTTTCATGCTTGTCTCCTGTGGATTGCGCTTCAAGGCGCTGGTATAGGGATCAGCGGGACGGCAGACTGCAGGTGTAGGCCACGAAGCTGCCGGCCGCCAGCAGCAGCACGAGGAATTCGGCCGCGTCGTCCAGGCGTGGGAAGGTCCCCAGCTTCAGGGCGTGCAGCTTGCCCAGGAGCAGGTTCAGGACGAAGGCGGCGAACAGCAGCAGGGTCAGGGCGCCGAGCAGGCGCGTGCAGACGCGGGAGCGGGGAGCATTCATGGCGTCTCCTTGGGCAGGGGGATCAGAGGGATGCGCCCGGCAAGCTGCTGCACCGCCAGCAGCATGGCGGTGCAGTCCGCCTTGGCCAGGCCCAGGTTCTGGGCGCTCTGGAACAGGGCCTGGCTGGCCTGGCCGACGAACAGGGGCACGCCCAGCTCGCGGCCCAGTTGCACGCCCAGGCTGATGTCCTTCAGGCCCAGGTGGATGGGGAAGTCGGGACTCACATCGCCGCTGAGCACCTTGCGCGGATAGTTGACGTTGATCTGCCCCCGGCCGGCCGTGGTGTTCTGCAGGACCTCGGCGGCCAGCAGCGGATCGATGCCGCTGGCTTCGGCCAGGGCCAGGGTCTCGGCGGTCATCACCATGCCGACCATGGACATGAAGTTGTTGATGATCTTCATGCGCACGCCGTTGCCTTGCGGCCCCAGATGCAGCACCCGGTCGGCCATGCAATCGAGCGCGGGCCGGGCGCGTTCCAGTTGCTGCGCGGTGCCCCCGGCGAGCGCCAGCAGGGTGCCGGCGCGCGCGTCGGCCGGGGTGCGGCCCACCGGCACGTCCATCATGTCTATGCCGGCCCGGGCAAGCTGCGCCGCCATGTCCTGGCTGCCGGCCACGGAAATGGTGCTCATCTCCACCACCAGCGCGCCGGGCGCCGCGTGCTCGAGCACGCCATCGGCCCCCAGCAGCACGGCGCGCACATGCTCTTCGCGCGGCAGCATGGTGATGATCAGTCCGGCTTGGCGGCAGGCCTGGGCGATGTCGGCGCAGGCCTGGCCGCCTTGCCCGGCCAGTTGCACCAGCGCTTCGGGATTCAGGTCGTGGCCCTGCACCTGGAAGCCGCCGCGCACGAGGTTCAGCGCCATGGGCAGGCCCATGGTGCCCAAGCCGATGAAGGCGATGCGGCGATCAGTCATGGCGCTCTCCCGGCGCCCCGGGCGCCTGCGCGTCCAGGAACTGGATGAATTCCGTCACGGCTCCCTCGGGCTCGGCCAGGTAGAAGGCGCGGGTGGCGCCGTTGCGCAGCGTCTGCGGCGGGGAGACGCAGGCGTAGCCGGCCTGCACGGCTTGCTCGTAGACCTTATCCACGTCGGGCACCACGAAGCCGATGTGGTTGTAGCCCAGGTCGCACTGGCGGCGGGGCTGCGTATCGCCCACGGGTTCGTAGTACTTGAACAATTCGACGCGCTGGCTTCCCAGGCGCAGCATGGCCCAGCGTATGCAGGCGCCGGGCAGGCCGACCACGGTGGCCAGCGCGGGCTCCCGACGCTGGTCCATCTCGCCTTCCACCTCGAAGCCGAGAAAGCCGGTGTAGAAGCGCAGCGCGCGGTCGAAATCATGCACGCTCAGCGCCGTATGGTGCATGAGGGCGTCATCAATCCTGGCTGGCATGTTCGGGACTCCAGTTGGGGTTGCGGGTGCGCTGGAGCTGGACGAGCGCCCGGGCCAGATCGTCCTGATTGGCCAGGGCGGCGGCCTCCAGCACCTTGGAGACGACAGGGGATGACTCGGAGCCGGTCACGTGGACGATCTCGTGGTCCAGCCAGTCGAACAGGCGGGCCTGGGCGTCGCTGATCAGGCGCGAGCCGATGGACGTGCCGCGCGTGGTCTGCTCCGCGACGACCAGCGCCTGGGTGCGGCGCACGCTGGCCTCGATGCATTCCCAGTCGATGCCGGCGGCGTCCAGGCTGCGCAGGTCGATGACTTCGGCGTCCACGCCGCTGAGCTCGGCCGCCCGGCAGGCCATGCCCACCATATTGCCGTAGGTCAGCACCGTGCAGGCCTGGCCGGGGCGGGCGATGCGGGCCTTGCCGAAGGGCACGATGTAGTCCCATTCGTCGGCGGGCACATCGTCCACATTGCGGAACAGGTCCTGGTATTCGACGATCAGCACGGGGTCGTGGCAGCGCAGGGCGGCGTTGAGCAGGCCGATGTAGTCGTGGGGGCGCGAGGGGGCGACGATGCGCCAGCCGGGATACAGGGCGAACAGGCCGGCCGCGTCCATGGAATGCTGGGATCCGTAGCCCGTGCCGGCGGACATGCGGCTGCGCACCAGCACGGGGACCGGGAATTCGCCGCCGAACATGTGGCGCACTTTGGCGATCTGGTTGAACAACTGGTCGGCGGCCACCAGCGAGAAGTCGGGGTACATGATCTCCACCACCGGCCGCAGGCCGTTGAGCGCCGCGCCCAGCGCCAGGCCGGTGAAGCCGTTCTCGCAGATGGGCGTGCCGATCAGGCGGTTTGGGTATTGTTCCCCGATATTGCGCGTGGCGCCGGCGGTGCCTCCGCGCAGGCGGTGCACGTCTTCGCCGAAGATGACGATGCCGTCGTCCCGCTGCATGTTGCGCAGCATGGCCGCGGAAATCACGTCCACGAACTTGGCGGGCTGGCGCCGTGTCGCGGGCAGGTCCTCCTGCTCCAGGACCGGCAGGCCGTTCAGTTCGCTGAGATCGCCGCGGATGCCGTAATCCACGGTCTCGGGGCGCGGCCACAGCTCGGCGCGGATGCGCGGCTGCTTGCCGGCGTGGTCCTGCACCAGGACGTCCAGGGCGGCGTTCAGAACCGCGTCCATCTTGGCGGACAGGGCCTGGAATTGCTCCTGATCCAGCAGGCCCCGGGCCATCAGCTGGCGGGGATAGACGATCATGGGGTCGCGCTCGGCCCATTGGGCCTCCTCGTCCTTGGCGCGATAGCCGAAGGCGCTGCCCTTCTGCGCTCCGGACTGGTGCAGGTAGCGGTAGGTGCGGGCCTCGATCAGCACGGGGCCGCCCTGTTCGCTGATGATGCGCAGCGCCTCGCGCATGGCCGCCCGGGCCGCCAGCACGTCCATGCCGTCGAACTCGATGGCCGGCACGCCCAGCGACAGGCCGCGGGCCGACAGGCGGGTCTCGCGGGTCTGTTCGCTGACGTGCGTGGAGACGGCGTACAGATTGTTCTCGATGAAGAAGATGGTGCTGGTCTTGTACAGCGCGGCCAGGTTCAGCGCTTCGTAGCAGGCTCCGCTCTGGGTGGCGCCGTCGCCGAAGAAGGCCACGGACACGGCGGGGCGGCCGCGCAGCTTGTCGGCGAAGGCGTAGCCCACGGCGTGCGAGGGATTGCCGCCCACGATGGCGTTGGAGCCGTAGATGCCGGCCTCGGGATGGCGCAGGTGCATGGAGCCGCCGCGCCCGCCGCAGTAGCCGGGCGTCAGGCCCAGGATTTCCGCGTAGGTGCGCATGACCACTTCCTGCATGGCGGCGGGATAGTCCTGTTGCAACGGATCGTAGTCGGCCGGGCAGGCATGGTTCAGGGCCTTGGCCAGGAACTGGTGGTGCATGCGATGGGTGCCGTTGATCTTGTCCTGGGACCCCAGCATGGACAGGGCGCCCACGGCGGCTCCATCCTGGCCGATGCTGGAGTGGGCGGGGCCGTGCAGCACGCCCAGCACGCTCAGGTTCAACAGGCGTTCTTCGAAGCGGCGGATCAGCAGCAGTTGTTCCAGCATGCGCACGGCCTGCCGGGGGGCCATGGTCTGCAGTTCCTGGTCATCGGTCTCGAGCCGCCACCAGGGCGTCTCGGTGGTCAGGTCGATGAGCTGGCAAGTCATACGGCATCTCCGGATAAGTGAAAACCAGTGAAAGGTCAGCGGGCGGTGAAACCGCCGTCGAGAAAAAGGGTCTGCCCGGTCATGAACGAGGAGGCCGGGCTGCACAGGTAGATCGCCAGCCCGTGCAGGTCCTCCAGCTGCCCGTTGCGGCCCACGCAGGTGGAGGCGGCCATGCGCGCCAGTTGTTCCGGGTCGCGGTACAGCGCCTGCGTCAAGGCGGTGGGAAACAGCCCCGGCGCGATGGCGTTGCAGGTGATTCCGTCGCCGGACCAGGCTTGGGCCATGGCGCGGGTCAGTTGCACGATGGCGCCCTTGGTGGCGCCGTAGGCCATGCTGTCGGGAAAGGCGCGGACCGACTGCAGCGAGCCGATGTTCACGATGCGGCCCCAGCCGCGCCGGCGCATGGCGGGCGCCAGGGCCTGGGCCAGCAGGAAGGGGGCGGTCAGGTTCAGGCGCAGGGTGTAGTCCCAGTCCTGCAGGGATGTGGCCTGGGCGGGCTGGCGCAGGTTGACGCCGGCGGCGTTGACCAGGATGTCGGGACTCTGCCCTTCGCCCAGCTCCGCGGCCAGGGCGGCGATGGCCTGGGGATCGGACAGGTCGGCCTGGCGCGCATCCGCCGTGCCGGGGCGCGCCGCGTTCAGGCGCTCGCATTGTTCGGCCAGGGGAGCGGCGCGCCGGCCGACCAGGGTGAGGCGGGCGCCGGCCCCATGCAGGGCGCGGGCGATCTCGGCCGCCAGCCCCGTGCCGCCGCCGGTGACCAGGGCGTGGCGGCCTTCCAGCGAAAACAGGGAATCAAGTAAAGACATGCGTATCTCTCTAGAAGGCCCACAGCGAAAGCTGCGGGACGAAGGCGATGATCAGGGCCACGGCGACCAGGGCGATCACGTAGGCGACCGAATGCCGGGCCACGTTGAGGATGGGCTGACCGGTCACGCCGGAAATCACGAACAGGTTCAGGCCCAGCGGCGGCGTGATGAAGCCTATGCCCAGGGTGGTGATCATGAACACGCAGAAGTGCAGCGGATCCATGCCGATCTCCATGGCCAGCGGATACATGATGGGCGAGAGGATGACGATGTTCGGCGTGGCTTCCATGAAGCAGCCGGCCAGCATGAAGATGGCCAGCATCAGCAGGATGATGAGCACCGGGTCGCTGGTGTAGTCGCTGATCATGCCGGCGAAGGCCTGGGGCACTTCCACCAGCGCCAGGGCCTGGGCCAGCGGCAGGGCCACGGCGATGATGGGCACGATCACCCCGTTGACCTTGGCCGAGCTGGCCAGCATCTTGGGAATGTCGGCCAGCGTGATGGTCTTCTTCCAGAAGCCGATGGCCAAGGTGATCAGCACGGCGACGGCGGCCGCCTCGGTGGGCGTGAACAAGCCGGAATAGATGCCGCCCAGGATGACCACGGGAATGGACAGGGCGTACTTGCCGTCCCACATGGCGGCCAGCCAGCGGCCCCAGTCGAAGCCCTGGCTGCTCTGCTCGTAGCCGCGCCAGCGGTTGATCAGGATGTTGGTGATCATGATGGCCACGAGCACCAGCACGCCCGGAATGGCGGCCGCCAGGAACAGGCTGGTGACCGGCACGCCCAGGACCAGGCCCACGATGATGTAGGCGATGGACGGCGGGATCAGGATGCCGGTGCAGGAGCCGGCCGCCACCAGTGCGGCGGCGTAGGCGGGCGGATAGCCTTTCTCCACCAGCCGGCCGAAGGTGATGCGCCCCGCGGCCGCGCAGCCGGCCGCATCGGAGCCGGAAATGCAGGCGAAGAAGCCGCAGCCCATGACGGTGGAGGTGCCCATGCCGGTGCGCAGCGAACCCATGGTGGCTTCGGCGATGTTGAGCAGTTTGTCCGACAGGCCGGTGCGCACCAGGGCGTCGCCGGTCAGCAGGTACAGCGGGATGGCGATCAGGGCGAAGGCGTCCACGCCGTTGAACAGGCTCTCGCCCAGCAGCGAAAGGGGCAGGGCGCCGGTGAACCAGAGCATGGCCAGTCCGGTCAGCCCCAGGGACACCCAGATGGGCACGCCCAGCGCGAACAGGGCCAGCATCAGCAGCAGCGGGCCGGCCACATCCATGCCGACATTCAGCTCGGCGCTGTAGTTGGAATAAAGCATGCTTGCTCCCTCAGTCGAAAAGTTTGCTGTCGGGCAGGGTGACGGAGCCGCGCAGCAGGTCGCTCACGCTGATCCAGGTCATCTGCACGGCGCGCAGCAGCACCAGCGTGAAGCCGAAGGGCACGGCGAACAGGAACCAGGCCTTGGTCAGGCGCAGGCCGTCGGTGACGGAGTCGTACTGCATGGATACGGCCACGGGCTCCCAGGACAGGCGCAGCGCAAAGACGGCGAAGACGACGGAGCAAAGGCCGGCCAGGATGTTCAGCAGGGCGACGCCCCGGGGCGGCAGCAGGTTGAACAGCAGGTCGATGCGGATGTGGCCGTTGCTCTTGATGGCGGCGGCCGCGCCGATCCAGGTCAGGTAGATGAAGGCGTAGCGGGCGGCCTCTTCCCCCCATAGCGAGGAGTAGTCCAGGGCGAAGCGCCGCAGCACTTCGACGACGATGACGATGACGACGAAGGCATAGAGCCAGAGCATGAGGCAGCGCTCCAGGTGCCGGTCCAGCTTTCTGAGAAATTTCATGGAATGGTCTCCGTTTCCCCTGGATCTCTGGCGGATCTTTCCGGGTGGTTGGCAATGGGTCCAACGGGTCCGCACGGGACGGCAACGGATGCAAGGCTGTCGCGTACGATCAAATCAGATCATTTGATGATTTGAATCATATCGACATGTAATTTGAAAAAAAGATGGCCGGCTGCCGGTCCAGCCTTGAAACGAGCTTGCATGAATGAGTCAGGCGACGCGGGCAGGCTTGGATCCATTGCGTGTGGCCAGATGAAAAAACCTTTTTTATCAGTTGACTGGAAAGAACTGGCGAAAGGGATTGGATCCAGGGCCGGGACGCGAGCGCGCGCCCGAGACAGGGACTTCCCTATCCGGGTATGCACTGAGCTTTGGAAAGAAGATCAGATCACTCTTTGATCCGATCCGACGCATGGATTCAGGGTTGCGTCGTACGGGAGGAATCGAGCAGTTCGTTGACGGCGCGCAGGTCGTTCTCGTCCAGCGTGCCGCTGGCGGCCTTCAGGCGCAGGCTGTTCATCAGGACGTCGTAGCGGGCCTGGGACAGGCTGCGCTGGGTTTCGTACAGTTGCTGCTGGGCGTTGAGCACGTCGATGTTCACGCGCACGCCGATCTCGTA
Organism: Alcaligenes sp. Marseille-Q7550; assembly: GCF_965112015.1. Taxonomy (NCBI): domain Bacteria; kingdom Pseudomonadati; phylum Pseudomonadota; class Betaproteobacteria; order Burkholderiales; family Alcaligenaceae; genus Alcaligenes; species Alcaligenes sp. Marseille-Q7550. The sequence goes on along the minus strand of NZ_CBCOPU010000002.1, from coordinate 980,675 downwards.
GGCCAGCTTGTTGGCCTGCACGGATTCCAGGCTGGATTTTTCGGCGGCTTCCAGGGCCTGCACGCGGGCCAGGCCGGTGGTGACGCCCGAAAAGTACTGGCGCGTCTGCTGGATGGCCTGCTGCACGGCGAACTGCTGCTGATAGCGCGCCTGCTGCAGGCGCGAGGTCTGTTCGCGTACCTGCGAAGAGGTTTCGCCGCCCCGGAAGATGGGAATGCTCAGTTCCAGCCCCACGGAGCTGTTCAGCGAGCGCGGGCCGCCGCCGGTCTGGCCGAACAGGGTCTGGTCGCTACCGCTGCCGGTCTGGGCCTTCAGGGCCAGCGTGGGCTGGTGCTGCGCCTGGGTGCTCTTGAGTTGTTCCTCGGCGGCGCGCGCGTTAAGGTCGGCCAGCGCCACCGCCAGCCCGGACTGGGTGGACTGGTCCAGCCAGTCCTGCAGGCGCGCCGGCTGCGGGGCGGGCAGGCGCAGCGGGCTGCGCAGCCGGGCCAGCTCCCCGGGGCGTTCCAGGGTCAGGGCGGCCAGCTTGTCCTGAGCGACCTGCAGGGCGTTCTCCGCCTGCAGCACGCTGGCGCGCGTCAGGTCCAGGCGGGAACGCGCTTCGTAGGCGTCGGTGATGGTGGCGCCGCCCAGTTGGAAGTTCTGGTCGGCGGCGCGCAGTTGTTCGTCTATGGCGGCCTGCTGGGCCTTCAGGGTGGCCAGCGCGTCCTGCGCGGCCAGCACGTCGAAATAGCCCTGGCTCACGCGCAGCATCAAGTCCTGCCTGTCCAGCGACAGACGGACGTCGGCGCTGCGGGCCAGAAGCTGGGCGCGCTCGTATTGCGCCCAGGCGCTGCGGTTGTAGACGGGCTGGCTCAAGGCCAGCGTCCAGGCGGCGCGGTCCGTGGAGTTGCGGTTGGCGAACTGACTGGTCTGGCGCCGTTCCTGCCATTCAGCCGTGCCGGTGGCGGTGACCTGCGGCAGCAGCTTGGCGCGGCTTTGGGGAACGAGTTCCTGGTCCGCCTGCCGGGCCGCCTGGGAGGCGCCGAACTGTGGTTCGCGCGCCAGCGCCTGGTTCCAGATCTGGAGCAGGTCCTGGGCCTGGGCGGCGCCGCCCAGGACGCCGAAGGCCAGAATGCACAGTTGCAGGCGGATGGCGGACCCCATGCCGGCCTGGTTCAGAAGCGGAACTGGGACACGGCGGTGCCGCGCAGAGGCTTGATCCAGGTGTCGAACAGGGGGTGGTCTCGAAGCTGGCGGCGCTGGTGCGGGTGATGCGCACGGCCGTCATGACGGGATTCTGGCCCACCACCACGACCAGGCGGCCGCCGACGCACAACTGGTACTTCAGGGCGTCGGGGATGGCGGGTACGGAGCCGGTGACCAGGATGGCGTCGTATTCGGTGGTGCCCCAGCCGGCGTGGGCGTCGCCCACTTCGACCTTGACGTTGCGCACATTGTTGCGCTGCAGGTTTTCCTGCGCGAATGCGGCCAGCTTGCTGTCGATTTCGATGGAGGTGACCTGCTGGGCCAGGTGGGCGAGCAGGGCGGCCTGGTAGCCCGAGCCGGTGCCGATTTCCAGCACGCCGTCGGTGGGCTGCAATTGCAGTTCCTGGGCCAGTCGGGCCTCGACCTTGGGCGAGAGCATCGTCTCGTGGGTGTCCACGGCGTTGATGATCAGGGGCAGCTCGGTGTCCGAGAAGGCCATCGAGCGCAGGGTCGAGGGAACGTAGCGTTCGCGCTGGACGGAGAACAGGGCTTGCAGCACGTTTTCGTCGGACACGTTCCAGGGCCGGATTTGTTGTTCGACCATGTAGTAACGGGCACGTTCGAGTTCAGACAGCGCGGTGATGTTCATAGCTTCCAGAAAACTAAAGGCTTGGCAAAGAATCGATTATAAGCCAGCGCACCAGTATCAGCGCGCCGGGGCATGGAACCTGTCCACGTTCTCAGCATGCCGGCACCATGGCGTGCAGCAGGGCGCTGGCATTGTCCACGGCGATCGGCAGGAAGGTGTCGAAATCCATGTGCGCGCCCTGGTTGGCATTGTCGGAGATGCTGCGGATGCAGACGAAGGGCAAGGAGTTCAGGTAGCACACGTGGGCGATCGCGGCGCTTTCCATCTCGCAGGCCAGCGCTCCGAACGTACGGGTCAGCCATTGTATTTTATCGTTACAGGCGACGAATTGGTCGCCGGTAACAATTCGGCCCACGTGCACCCGGTGGCCCTCGATGCGCTGCGCGGCCTGGCGGGCGATGGCCAGCAGGGCGGGGTCGGCCGGAAAGTCGAAGGTGTCCAGGCGGAATATCTGGCCGGGCGGCAGGCCCAGGGCCTGCACGTCCATGTCGTGCTGCACCAGCGTGTCGGCGATGACCACGTCCCCGGGCACGATGCCGGGGGCCAGGCCGCCGGCGATGCCGATGTTGATGATGCGGCCGACGGAGAATTCCGAAATCAGCAATTGCGTGCAGGCGGCCGCATTGACCTTGCCCACGCCGCAGACTACGGCCACCACGGCCTTGCCCAGGTAGGCGCCGCAATGGAAGGTCATGCCGGCGCGGTGATGGGTCCGGGCGTCCTGCAGGCGGGCCAGCACGACTTCCAGCTCTTCGTGCATGGCGACGATGATACCGAGTGTAGACATAGAAGCGAAAGGCGCCGCCCGTGGGCGGCCGCAGTTAGGAGGACGGCCAGAGGCGGTGGAAATGGTGCACCGGGCCATGGCCGCTGCCCACTTCCAGCTCGCCGGAGCGGGCGATGGCTTCGTACAGGTACTGCTTGGCCGCCAGGGCGGCTTGCGGCACGCTGGCGTGCTGGGGCAGCAGGGCGGCCAGCGCCGCTGACAAGGTGCAGCCGGTGCCGTGCGTGTTGGCCGTGGCGATGCGCTTGGCCGGCATTTCTATCATCTGGTCGCCGTCGTGCAGCAGGTCGATGCAGTCCGAACCGGGCAAATGGCCGCCTTTCAGGAATACCCAGCGCTGGTCGCTGTGGTCCATCAGGCGGCGCAGGCGTTCGGCCGCCTGGCGCATTTCCTTCAGGGTCTCGACCGGGCGGGCGTCCAGCAGCACGCCGGCCTCGGGCAGGTTGGGCGTGATCATGGTGCATTGGGGAACCAGTTCTTCGCGCAGGGCGTTGACCGCGGCGCGTTCCAGCAGGTGGTCGCCGCTCTTGGCGATCATGACCGGATCCAGCACCAGATGCCTGGGCTTGAAGTGCGCCATGCGGTCGGCCACCACGCGGGTGACGGCTTCCTGGCCCAGCATGCCGATCTTGACGGCGTCGATGCGCACGTCGGCGAACAGGGTATCGATCTGCTGGCGCACGAAGTCCACGGGGACGGGGCAGATGCCGGTGACGCCCTGGGTGTTCTGGGCGGTCAGGGCGGCGATCACGGCGGTGGCGTAGGCGCCCAGCGCACTCATGGCCTTCACGTCGGCCAGAATGCCGGCGCCGCCGGAGGGATCGACTCCGGCGATGGTCAGCGTATTGGGGATCATGTCGTCAGGACGTGCGGGAGTGGATCAGGCCTTCGGTGGGCGAACTGGGGTCGGCGTCGTAGTACTTGCGCGGCACGCGGCCGGACAGGTAGGCCTGGCGGCCGGCCTGCACGGCCAGGTTCATGGCGCTGGCCATCAGGATGGGCTGGCGCGCGCCCGCGATGGCGGTGTTCATCAGCACGCCGTCGCAGCCCAGCTCCATGGCGATGGCGGCGTCCGAGGCCGTGCCCACGCCGGCGTCCACCAGGACGGGGACCTTGCTCTGGTCGATGATCAGGCGCAGGTTCCAGGGATTGAGGATGCCCATGCCCGAGCCGATCAGCGAGGCCAGCGGCATGATGGCCACGCAGCCTATGTCCTCGAGCATGCGCGCCTGGATGGGGTCGTCGGCGCAGTAGACCATGACGTCGAACCCTTCGGCGACCAGTGTCCTGGCGGCTTTCAGGGTCTCGGGCATATTGGGGAACAGGTTGCCGGAGTCGCCCAGCACTTCCAGCTTGACCAGCTTGTGGCCGTCGAGCAGCTCGCGCGCCAGGCGCAGGGTGCGTACCGCGTCTTCGGCGGTGTAGCAGCCGGCGGTATTGGGCAGCAGCGTGTACTTGGAGGGCGGCAGATAGTCCAGCAGGCTGGGTTCGTCGGCGTTCTGGCCGATATTGGTGCGGCGGATGGCCACGGTGACGATTTCCGCGCCGCTGGCTTCGATGGCCTCGCGCGTTTCGTCGAAATCCTTGTATTTGCCGGTGCCCACCAGCAGGCGGGATTGATAGGTCTTGCCGGCCAGGACAAATGGGTCGTTCTTCAGGGTGTGGGTCATGGTGGTGATGCGGGAGAACTGCGCGCGGACAGGCGCAGGCTGTTTCAAATAGCCAATAAACAGAAGAATAATCGATTTATGGATTCCGCGTGGGCTGGCCCGCGGCCATCGTGGCGAATCGGCGGCCAAGCGCGCGGCGTCCGTCCGGAAGCGACGCTCAGGGCTGGCTGGCCCGGTAGTGGTCCAGCTGTTCGCACAGCTCGTGCGCGGCGTCGATCAGGCGGGGGCCGGGGCGGTACAGGGCGTCGGGGTCCAGGTTGAGCAGGGCCTGGGGCGCCAGCCCCAGGTGCCTTTCCCAGAAACGGTGGCGCTCGCGCAGCATTGCCGGGTCGCGGTAGGCCATGATGACCACCTGCGGCTTCTTGTGCAGCACGTCTTCCAGGCTGATGGTGGGCGCCACGGCGGCGTGCCCGGCGTAGATGTTGCGCGCGTCGCAGGTGTCGAGCACATCCTGGGTCAAGGGATCGCGGGCCAGCGTATACAGGGGCTCGTGGCCGATCTCCAGGAAAGCCGTTACGGCGTCGCCCGGATGGCGGTCCTGGCGCAGCGCGGCGATCTGGTTCTCCAGGGCGGCGGCGGCCCGTTCGGCCTGGTCCCGCGTGTCCAGTTCCAGCCCGGCCTGACGCACCAGGGCGGGAATGTCGTCCAGGCGGACGGGAGCGGCCAGGGTCAGGCCTATGCCGGCCTGCTGCAGCTGCCGGGTCAGTTCGGGGCCGATCTGGCCGCTCTGCCAGGCCCAGACCTGGTCGGGCTTGAGCTGCAGCAGCCGTTCGGGGTTGACGCGCAGCGCATCGCCGATGCGCGGCAGGGTCAGGGCGCCGGGCGGAAAGTCGCTGGCGCTGTCCACGGCCAGCAGATGGTCGCCCGCGCCGGCGGCAAAGAGGATTTCCGTGATGTGCGGGGCCAGGCTCACGACCGTGGGAGATTCCGCCTGCGCCGGCGCGCCCAGGGTGCTCGCACAGGCCGCCTTCGCGGCCAGCAGACATGCGCCCGCCATGGCGCTCAGGAGCCGTCGCAGGCGGGAAGTCGTGGCGAAAGCGGGCATGGTCGGGTTTCCAGGGCGGGCCGGCGCAAGGCCGGCCCTTGCGCCATTCTTACATGCGCCAGGCCAGGTTCAGGAACACGCTGGAGCCGGGATTGTTGTAGCCGCGGATCAGGGTGTAGTCCTTGTCCAGCACGTTGTTCCAGCGCAGCTGGGCTTCCAGGCTGGCGGTGATGGGGTAGCTGGCCGTCAGGTTCAGCAGGCCGTAGCCGCCCAGGCGCACCTTGTTGTCCGCGTCTTCGAAGCGGCGGGTGGCGAACTGGTACTCGGCGCCGACTTTCAGGGCGTCAAAGCGCTGTTCCACGGCCAGCTTGTAGTTCTGCCTGGCGCGGCGGATCAGCTGATTGCCGGTATTGTCGTCCTTGGGATTGGCGAAGTCGGCGCTGGCCGTCAGAGTGGTGTCGCCCAGTTGCTTCATGGCCGTCAGGGTCAGGCCGGTGATGCGGGCACGTTCCGTGTTGGAGGTCGTGCATTCGAAATTCGCATCGCAGACGTAGGGGTTGATCATGTCGCGGATGCGGTTCTGGTAGACCACCAGGCCCAGCTCGGTCGTGTCGTCGGCATAGCGTACATGGCCTTCCACGTTGCGCGACTTCTCGGGGCGCAGGTCGGGATTGCCCTGGAAGCCCCAGCTGTAGGGGGTGTACAGGTCGGCAAAGGTCGGCGCGCGAAAGCCGGTGTTCGCCGCCACGCCCACGGTCCAGTTGTCGGTCACGTCCAGGTCGTAGCCCAGGCCGCCGGTCACCTTGTTGCCGTAGCCGCTGATATTGTCGTTGCGCACGCTGGCCTGCAGGTGGTGGCGGTCCAGGTCGCCGCGGTAGATCAGGGCGAAGGCATTGGTGTTGCGCTTGTCTTCGTTGTGCACGGTGGTGTGCTTGATGCGCTCTTCCAGGCGCTCGGCCAGCAGCGAGACGGTATGGCCCCGGGCCACGGCCAGGTCGTTCTGCCAGCTGTACTGGCGCTGCAGGGTGGAATAGCGTGAGCCGTACAGCCGGGTTTCCACATCTTCCTTGCTCAGCGAGGCGCTCAGGCGGCTGGTCCAGCGTTCGGCCAGCTTGTTGGTGCTGGTCAGGCCATAGGCCTGCTGGCGGGTCAGTGTGCTGGGAGTCTTGATGCCGGGGCCGCCGTCGAACTGGCCGTCCATGTAGCTGTTCAGCGCGGTCAGGCCCAGGTGCTGGCCCTGGGCCCATTCATAGCCCAGCGTGCCGCTGAAGCCGTGCTGCGTGTAGCCGTTCTTGTCGCGGTTGTAGGTGAAGCTGCCGGCCTGGGGGTTGGTGGCGTTGAAGCCGTCGCTCGTGCCGTAGCTGGTCGCCAGGCTGTAGTCCCAGCCCTGCGTGGCGCCGGAGAAGCCGGCGCTGGACTTGAAAGTGTCGTAGGAACCCAGGCCCACATTGCCCCAGGCGCTCAAGGCGCGTTCGCGCTGGCCTCTCCGGGTGATGATGTTGATCACCCCGCCGATGGCGTCCGATCCGTACAGGCTGCTGCCGGCGCCGCGCACGATCTCGATGCGCTCGATCAGCGCGGGATCCAGCGCCTGCCAGTTCACCGAGCCGCTGGTCGAGCTGTTGATGCGCATCCCGTCGATCATGACGCGGGTCTGCTGCGGATTGGTGCCGCGCAGGTAGATGCTGGTGACGGCCTGCGGGCCGCCGTTGGTGGTGATCTCCACGCCGGGCTGGCGCTGCAGGATCTCGGCCACGCTGCTCTGGCCGGCTTTCTGGAGGGCATCGCGGCCGATCACGGTCACGTCGCCCACGACGTTCTTCAGCGGCTGTTCGATGCTGCTTGGAGTGACCACGATTTGTTCGAGCTTGGCGACGGGGGCGGTCTGGGCGGCGGCGAGCAGCGGCAGGGCGCCGGCCACGGCGGCCATCAATGGCCGGAGGGAAAATGCGGACATGGTGATTCCTGTATGACGTGCGTCCCCGCACGTCGTTGAACGAGGCCGCCCGGCGGTGGGGCGGCAATGGATTCAGGGCGGCAGGAACCTGCGGGCAGGTCCCAAGAGGCTGGTATCGGGCTATGCGCGGGGCATGTACCGTTGCGGGGGCAGCACGTTTGGCCGCTCCTGGGCGGAGCGGGGGTCGTTTCCCATTTGACTTTCCCAGGCCCGGGCGGGGCCGGACCGGAAAGCACCTCTTTCCGAGCGGCAAATGTTACATGCCTGTGACGCAAACGTTAAGGGTTTGGGTCTGTTCGCGGATGCAAAAGGCTACAATTGTGGCGTCAATCCACCAGATTCGCGGCCGGCGCCCTTGGAGGCCAGCAAGCCGGAGGCGCGGCGCGGGGGTCTTTTTTTACTTGCCACGGGGTTTGCCAGTGTCCCATCCTGCTTTGCCTTATCCGATTTCCGCCTACACTCGCGGGGCCGAGTTCGCTCGCCGCCTGGGCCAGCGGATCATGATCCTGGACGGTGCCATGGGCACCATGATCCAACGTTACAAATTGGGCGAGGCGGATTTCCGGGGCGAGCGTTTCGCGGACCATCACAAGGACCTGAAGGGCGACAACGAACTGCTGTCGCTGGTGCGCCCGGACATCATCCGCGAGATCCACGACCAGTACCTGCGAGCGGGCGCGGACGTCATCAGCACCAATACCTTCGGCGCCACGGACATCGCCCAGGGCGACTATGACCTGCCGGGCATCAGCTACGACCTGAACCTGGAATCGGCGCGTCTAGCCTGTGCGGCGCGCGACGCCTTCAGCACCCCGGACTGGCCGCGCTTCGTGGCCGGCGCGCTGGGCCCACAGCCCAAGACCGCCTCCATTTCCCCGGACGTGAACGATCCGGCGGCCCGCAACGTGACTTTCGAGCAGTTGCGCGTGGCCTACGCCGAGCAGGTCAACGCCCTGCTGGACGGCGGCGTGGACATCCTGCTGATCGAGACCGTGTTCGACACCCTGAATGCCAAGGCGGCGGTGTTCGCCCTGGAAAGCGTCTTCGAGGAGCGCGGCGAGCGCGTGCCCGTCATGGTGTCGGGCACGGTGACGGACGCCTCCGGGCGCATCCTGTCGGGCCAGACCGTGGAAGCCTTCTGGAACTCCATGCGCCATGCCCGCCCCATCACCATAGGCCTGAACTGCGCCCTGGGTGCGGCGCTCATGCGCCCCTACGTGGCCGAGCTGTCCAAGCTCTGCGACACCTATGTCTGCGTGTACCCCAACGCCGGCCTGCCCAATCCCATGGCGGAAACGGGCTTTGATGAAACGCCGGCCGATACCTCCGCCCTGCTGCAGGAATTCACCCAGGCCGGACTGGTGAACATGGTGGGCGGCTGCTGCGGCACCACGCCCGAGCACATTGCCGCCATCGCCGAGCTGTGCCGGGACCTGCCGCCGCGCGTCGTGCCCGAGGTTCCCGTCAAGACGCGCCTGTCGGGCCTGGAGCCCTTGAACATCGACGACGACACCTTGTTCGTGAACGTCGGCGAGCGCACCAACGTCACGGGCAGCAAGGCCTTTCTGCGCCTGATCCGCGAAGAGAACTACGAAGAGGCCCTGTCCGTGGCGCGCCAGCAGGTCGAGAACGGCGCCCAGATCATCGACATCAACATGGACGAAGGCATGCTGGACTCGGCGGCCTGCATGCACCGCTTCCTGAACCTGATCGCCTCCGAGCCGGATATCGCCCGCGTGCCCATCATGATCGACAGTTCCAAGTGGGACGTGATCGAGACCGGCCTGCGCTGCGTGCAGGGCAAGGCCATCGTCAACTCCATCTCCATGAAGGAGGGGATCGAACCCTTCCTGGAGCACGCCCGCCTGTGCCGCAAGTACGGCGCCGCCGTGGTGGTCATGGCTTTTGACGAGCAGGGCCAGGCCGACAACCTCCAGCGCCGCATCGAGATCTGCGAGCGCGCCTACCGCCTGCTGGTGGACGAGGTGGGCTTCCCGCCCGAGGACATCATCTTCGATCCCAACGTGTTCGCGGTGGCCACGGGCATGGACGAGCACGCCAACTACGGCCTGGACTTCATCCAGGGCGTGAGCTGGATCCACAAGAATCTGCCGCACGCGCGCCTGTCGGGCGGCATCTCCAACGTCAGCTTCTCCTTCCGCGGCAACGAAGCCATGCGCGAGGCCATCCACACGGTGTTCCTGTATTACGCGATCCAGGAAGGCCTGACCATGGGCATCGTGAACGCGGGCCAGTTGGGCGTGTATGCCGACATCGAGCCGCATCTGCGCGACCTGATCGAGGACGTCATCCTGAACCGCGCCGAGCCCAAGGGCAAGACGGATCCGGCCGATGAGCGCACCCCTACGGAGCGTCTGGTGGAGATGGCCGAAAGCGTGAAGGGCTCGGGCGCCAAGAAGGAAGAAGACCTGGCCTGGCGCGAAGCCTCGGTGGAGCAGCGTCTGATCCACTCCCTGGTGCATGGCATCACCACCTTCATCGTGGAAGATACGGAAGAGGTCCGGCAGAAGATCGCCGCCCAGGGCGGCCGCCCCATCTCCGTCATCGAAGGTCCCCTGATGGACGGCATGAACGTGGTGGGCGATCTGTTCGGCCAGGGCAAGATGTTCCTGCCGCAGGTGGTCAAGTCCGCGCGCGTCATGAAGCAGGCCGTGGCCCACCTGATTCCCTTCATCGAAGAAGAAAAGCGCCAGATCGAGGCGGCCGGCGGCGACGTGCGCTCCAAGGGCCGCATGGTCATCGCCACGGTCAAGGGCGACGTGCACGACATCGGCAAGAACATCGTGTCGGTGGTCATGCAGTGCAACAACTTCGAAGTGGTCAATATGGGCGTGATGGTGCCCTGCGCCGAGATCCTGGCCAAGGCCAAGGAAGTGCAAGCCGATATCGTGGGCTTGTCGGGCCTGATCACGCCCAGCCTGGAGGAAATGGCCTACGTGGCGTCCGAAATGCAGCGCGATCCCTACTTCCGCGAGCGCAACATTCCCCTGATGATAGGCGGGGCCACCACCAGCCGCGTGCACACGGCCGTGAAGATCGCGCCGCACTACGACGGCCCGGTCATCTACACGCCGGACGCCAGCCGCTGCGTGGGCGTGGCCACCAACCTGGTGTCGGACAATGTCGAGGAGTTCCTGGCCGAGATCCGCGAGGAATACGAGCAGGTGCGCCAGCGCCATGCCAACCGCAAGGCCACGCCGCTGATCTCCCTGGACAAGGCGCGCGAGGACAAGCCGGCCATAGACTGGTCCGCCTATGTGCCGCCGCGTCCCAAGTTCATCGGCCGGCGCGTGTTCAAGAACTACGACCTGGCCGAAATCGCCCAGTACATCGACTGGACGCCTTTCTTCCAGACCTGGAGCCTGTTCGGCAAGTATCCCGCCATCCTGGAGGACAAGGTGGTGGGCGAGCAGGCCAGGACCTTGTTCGCGGAAGGACAGGCCATGCTCAAGAAGGTCATCGAAGGCCGCTGGCTCACCGCCAACGGCGTGGTCGCCTTCTACCCGGCCAACACGGTCAACGGCGAGGACATCGAGGTCTATGCCGATGAGTCGCGCAGCGAGGTGCTCTTCACCTGGCGCAACCTGCGCCAGCAGGGCGTCAAGCGCGAAGGCGTGGACAGCAAGTGCCTGGCCGATTACATCGCGCCCAAGGAAAGCGGCGTGGCCGACTACATCGGCCTGTTCGCCGTGACCGGCGGCCTCGGGGTGGACAAGCTGTCCGAGCGCTTCCAGGCCGAGGGCGACGATTACTCGGACCTGATGATCAAGGCCCTGGGCGACCGCTTCGCCGAGGGCTTCGCCGAGTGCCTGCACGCTCGCGTGCGCACCGACCTGTGGGGTTACGTCACCGACGAGCGCCTGTCCAACGAGGAGCTCATCGATGAAAAATACCAGGGCATACGCCCGGCTCCCGGCTATCCGGCCTGCCCGGAGCATGTGGTCAAGCAGGAGATGTTCCGCGTGCTGCAGTGCGAGGAGATCGGCATGTTCATCACCGACAGCTACGCCATGATCCCGGCCTCCAGCGTGTCCGGCTTCTACTTCAGCCACCCCCAGTCCAAGTATTTCAACGTGGGCAATATCGGCGAAGACCAGTTGCAGGACTACATCCGGCGCAGCGGCCGCACGGAAGAGGACGTGCGGCGTACCTTGTCCAGCGTGCTGGGCTGACATGGGCGGGCGCACCGGAACCGCGGCGGAGCAGTCCGCCGCCCTCACCCGGCGCCAGGCGCTGGGCCGCTTCCTGCGCCATGCCCGTGAACGCATCCGGCCCGAGGCCCTGGGCCTGGCCCCCGGCGTGCGGCGGCGCACGCCGGGCCTGCGCCGCGAAGAGGTGGCGCAGTTGTGCGACATCAGCACCACCTGGTACACCTGGATCGAGCAGGGCCGCGATGTCACCGTCTCGCCGGCGGTCTGCGCGCGCCTGGCGTCCGTGCTGAAGCTGGCCCGCGCGGAGCGCCACTACCTGTTCGAGCTGGCCGACTGCGCCGATCCGGAACACTGGCAGGGCGACATCCAGCCCCTGCCGCAGGGCTTGAGCGCCTGCGTGGACAGCATCACTGCGCCGGCCTACATCCTGGATCGCAGCTGGAACGTGCTGGCGCGCAACGAGGCCCTGCTGGAGCTGTTCGACGGCTGGCCCGACCGCAGCGAGCAGCCCAATCTGCTGCGCTATATCTTCCTGGATCCGGCCGCGCGCGACCTGGTGCAGGACTGGGAGCAGCGCGCCAGCCGCGCGGTGGCCGAATTCCGCGCCGCCGTCGGCGCGCAGGCGAACGAGCCGGCTCCGCAGGCCCTGATCCACGAACTGGCCCAGCAAAGCCAGGTGTTCGCCTTCTGGTGGGGGCGGCAGACGGTGGTCGAGCGCGAAGGCGGCCTGCGGGATTTCCGGCACCCGCGGCTGGGCGGGCGGCGCGTCCAGCAGTTCACCTTCAGGCTGGCGATCCGGCCGGACTGCAAGCTGGTGATGCTGCTGGCCGATGCGGCCGCTCCAGCCTGAACGCCGGCGCTGCGCGGCCTCTAGCGCTGGATGACTTTCGGGTCTGTTTTTCCTGCAGGGCGTCGCCGTCAGCCGGCGACAGGCGGGCGAAGGACAGGCTGGAGGCGGCCGTGATGGCGCCCAGGATCAGGAAGGCCCAGACCACGTCCTGCGTGGCAACGGCGGTGGCGCCGCGCAGGGACATGCTGACGTTCAGGGTGACGGCCGCGCAGGCCACCCCCAGGCTGATCGCCAACTGCTGGGCCATGGCCGCGAAGCTGCTGGCGCGGCTCATGGCGTGCGAGTCCAGGTCGGCATAGGTCAGCGTGTTCACGGCCGTGAATTGCAGCGAACGGAAGAAGCCGCCCGCCGTCAGCACGGCGGCCATCAGCCACAGCGGCGTGCTGGCCTGGAACAGGGCGCAAAGGGCGATGAACAGCCCGGTCAGCCAGGCGTTCACGATCAGCACCCGGCGAAAGCCATAGCGCCGTATGATGGGCGGAGCGGCCAGCTTCATGACCAGCGCGCCGATGGCGCCCGTGAAGGTGATCAGGCCGGCGGCCAGGGCGCTCATGCCGAAGCTGGTCTGCAGCAGAATGGCCAGCAGGAAAGGCGAAGCGCCCAGGGAAAAGCGGCACAGATTGCCGCCCAGCACGGAAATGGCGAAGGTCTTGGTGCGCAGCAGCGTCAGGTCGATGATGGGGTAGGCGGCCTGGCGCGAATGCCAGCCGTACCAGAGCCCGGCCGCCAGGCCGGTCAGGGTCAGCCAGCCCAGGGTGGGCCAGCTCAGCGTGCCGTGGCCCACGTTCTCGAAGCTGGTCACCAGCGTGGCCAGGCAGACGGCGCTCAGCAGAAAGCCCAGCCAGTCCAGGGGGCGCGCTCCATGGGGTAGTCTTCGCGGATGTACTTGAGCACCAGGGCGATGCCCAGCAGCCCTACGGGGATGTTGATCAGGAATATCCAGTGCCAGGTGGCGTAGGTGACCAGGAAGCCGCCCACCGGCGGGCCGATGATGGGCCCCAGCAAGGCGGGCAGGGTCAGCACGGCCATGGCGCCCAGCAACTGGTCCTTGGGCACGCGGCGCAGCAGGATGATGCGCCCGACCGGGACCATCATGGCCCCGGCCATGCCCTGCACCACCCTGGCGGCCACCAGTTGCGGCAGGTTCTGGGACAAGGCGCATGCAACAGAACTGACGGTAAAGAGTAAAATGGCGGCCAGGAACACCTTGCGGGCGCCGAAGCGATCGGCGGCCCAGCCGCTGATGGGCACGAACACGGCCACGGCCAGCAGGTAGCTGGTGATGATGATGTTCATGCGGATCACGCTGGTGTCCAGCGAGAGCGCCATGGTGGGCAGGGCGGTGGCCACCACCGTGGAGTCCAGCATCTGCATGAAGAGCGCGCAGCCGACGATGTAGGGAATGATGCGTATGGCGCGGCGCTCCTGGGAAGACATGGCCGCATCGGCAGCGGTTTCGGTCGTGACAGACGTCATGCAGCGAGCTCTCCGGTGTTCGGTGCAGTAAACTCGAACTTTTCTGTTATCCAATTACTTTAGGCGTACAGGTATTATGGCAAAGAATTACGAATCGGAAATCACCCAGTTCCTCAAGCAATACAAAGATCAGTATCCCGATACCGAAGCGCGTCAGCGCGAAGGCCGTCATCGTCTGTGGGACAAGCAGATCGACCAGGAGCTGCAGGACGGCTACAAGGCGGCGCGCACGCCTCAGAAGCCTTACGTGTACTACGAGAACAACTGAAGCCGCACGCCTGACCTGTGTCCGAGATCGAACAGGAAATCGCGCTGGACGAGCCGCAGGCCGATGCCGATGCGGTGCTGGCGCGACTGTACGGCGAACCCCTGTTCGCCATACCCCAGGATCTGTACATCCCGCCCGATGCGCTGGAAGCCTTTCTGGACGCCTTCGAAGGCCCGCTGGACCTGTTGCTGTACCTGATACGCAAGCAGAACTTCAACGTCCTGGACATTCCCATGGCCCAGGTCACCGGGCAGTACCTGGCCTATGTTGAGCAGATCCGCGCCAGCAATCTGGAGCTGGCCGGGGAGTACCTGCTGATGGCGGCCCTGCTCATCGAGATCAAGTCCCGCATGCTCCTGCCCGTGCGCAAGGCCGACACCGGCGAGGAGGTCGAGGACCCGCGCGCCGAGCTGGTGCGCCGCCTGCTGGAGTACGAACGCATGAAGCTGGGGGCGCGCCGCCTGGACGAGCTGCCCTTGCAGGGACGCGATTACCTTCTGGCGGCCGCCCACGCCGAGCTGGTCGTGGAGGAGATCCTGCCCGAGGTCTGCGCCGACGACCTGCGCCAGGCCTGGCTGGGCATCCTCAAGCGCGCCAAGCTCAACGCCAGCCACAAGATCACCCGCGAGCAATTGTCGGTTCGCGATCACATGAGCCAGATCCTGCGCCGATTGCAGGACGTGCGCTTCATGGAATTCACCCAGCTTTTTTCCGAACGCCTGGATCAGGGAGATCCGGCGGCGGTGATTGTCGTGCACTTTCTGGCCATGCTGGAACTGGCACGAGAGTCCCTGCTTGAAATCACCCAGGCCGAGCCCTATGCTCCCATTTACCTGCGCCTGACCTACATCCGGGCCTAGGGCGGGCCAGCCGGCCTCATTCCGTAGCGGAGAAATTTTTGAAAGTCGTCCACAACATCCAAGAACTGCGCGATCAGCTCCAGGGCCAGACACGCGTGGCATTCGTGCCTACCATGGGCAATCTGCACCAGGCTCACCTGTCGCTGATGAAGCTGGCCCGTCAGCACGGCGATCCGGTGGTCGCCAGCATTTTCGTCAACCGCCTGCAGTTCGGGCCCAACGAGGACTTCGACCGTTATCCGCGCACCTTGCAGGACGACGTGGCCAAGATGGAGCAGGAACGGGACGTCTACGTACTGTTCGCGCCGTCGGAAAAGGAAATGTACCCGGAGCCGCAGAATTTCCGCGTCAGCCCGCCGGACCACCTGGGCCGCATCCTGGAAGGGCATTTCCGCCCCGATTTCTTCGAAGGCGTGTGCACGGTGGTGCTCAAGCTGTTCTCCTGCGTGCAGCCGCGCGTGGCCGTGTTCGGCAAGAAGGATTACCAGCAGTTGATGGTGGTGCGCCAGATGGTGCGCCAGTTCCAGCTGCCGGTGGAAATCCTGGCGCACGAGACCGTGCGCGAGACCGACGGCCTGGCCATGTCCTCCCGCAACCGTTACCTGAGCGAGGCCGAGCGCGCCGAAGCGCCGCAGCTCTACCAGGCGCTGCAGGAAATGGCGCGGCAATTGCAGCAGGGCGACAGCCGCGAGCAGATCGAGGAGCGCGCCGCCCGCCGCCTGACCGAACGCGGCTGGCAGGTGGACTACATGGCCCTGCGCCGCCAGTCCGACCTGCTGGAACCCACGCCGGAACAGATCCAGGGCGGCGAGCCGCTGGTGGCCTTGGCCGCCGCCAAGCTGGGCGCCACCCGGCTGATCGACAACCTGGAGATGGTGAAGGCCTGATTGCGCGATCACGGCAGCAAGGACAACGAAGCACGGTTCAGGCCGTGCTTTTTTATTGACCACTTAGACCTGTGACAAAGTCATCCTGTCAGAGCTAACAGTCGCTCGTATGTTGCATAAAATGACAAAATATGTCTTATGGTTAACAAGTTGAGCCGGCAGCGGCACGGCCGCCCGGCACATGTATCGCGAGGCTGACATGGTATTGAATGGTCATCTTCCCGCCAACGTCCTCTTCGACAGCCTGACGCCGCGCGAGCGCGACGTGCTGTCCTATATCGCCATCGGCAAGGCCAACAAGGTGATCGCGGCCGAACTGGCTATTTCCCAGCGCACCGTGGAAGCGCACCGGGCCCGGGTCTTCCAGAAACTGCGGGTGCGCAATGCCGTGGAGCTGACCCGGTGCGTGTTCAGCGAACCGGGCCTGCTGGAGGCGCTGCCGCCCAGGGTATCGGGCAGGCGGGCGGGTTAGAGCCGGTCCGTGCTCAGCGGCAGGCCGGGACGGGCTTGCCGTCCAGCTCGGCAATGGGGTCGATGTCGGCCTGGCGGGTCAGGCGGCTTTCCAGCGTGGGGCGCTGCTGGTTGAACGTATTGATGCGCAGTACATTGCCATTCACGAAGCTCAGGTCGGCCAGCGTGGTGTCGTTGTCCGCCAGCAGGGCGATGCGCGTGGGCTGCGCGCCTATGGGCACCCAGCAGCCGCCGGCGCTGCGCGCCTGTCCGCCGTCCAGGGGCATGGCGCGCAGGCGCCACTGGCCGGCGGGCGCCAGCGTGACGCTGATCTTGGAAGGCGAGCAGGCGCCGCCCTGGGGCGGGCAGGACAGCGTGCCCAGGAAGGTCTTGGGCTCGGCCAGTTCGGCCACTGTCGTGCCCAGCGGCGCGGCTTGCTGTTCAGGCTGGGCGGGAGCGACGGGGCGCACGCCTTCCTGGTCGCCGAAGCCCAGGGTGATCTGCGAAGGAGCGCGGGTCGTGTCGCGGCCCTGGGCGTTGCGCAGGGCATCCTGCTGCGTAGAACCGCGCCCTTCGTTGGGGTCGGGCTGGGCCGGGCTCTGGGCGCAGGCCGCCAGCAGGGCGACCATGGCCAGGGAAAGGGGACGCAGGGACGTGATCTTCTGAAAAGGCATGGCGGACTTCCGTGGAGAGGGATACTGCGATTCTACGCGAGACCTTGCGCGCAGGACAGCGCCGCCCTTTGCCTGCGGGGTAGGAGGATTGCCGTCCTTACGTTACAGTTTCATTTTTGACGGATGGACGGCGCATGCTGACGATAGGGCTGACGGGGGGAATCGGATCGGGCAAGAGCAAGGTGGCGGATTTCTTCGCCGCCTGGGGCGCGGCCGTCATCGATACGGATGTGATCGCCCATCAGCTCACCGCGCCCGGCGGGCAGGCCATCGAACCCATCCGCCAGGCCTTCGGGCAGGAGTTCATCGCCGCGGACGGCTCCATGGACCGCGACCGCATGCGCGCCCGCGTCTTTCAGGATCCGCCGGCGCGCCGCCGCCTGGAGGGCATCATTCATCCCTTGATTTCAGCCGTAACAAAAGCACAGACCTTGACTGCGCAGGGATGTTATCTTGTCGTGGTGGTGCCTTTGCTGGTGGAGTCGGGCCGGTGGCGGGAGCGGGTGGACCGCATCTGCGTCGTCGATTGCGATCCGGCCACCCAGGTGCGCCGCGTGCAGCAGCGCAGCGGGCTGTCCATTGCCACGATTGAGCGTATCATGGCCGCACAGGCCACGCGCGAGCAGCGTCTTGCGCTGGCCGATGATGTCGTCCTGAATGACGGGGAGACGACGCTGCCGCTCCTGGAGCAGCGCGCCCGGGCCATGTGAAAAAGGGACGGGTCCGGTGGACCGGGGTCCCCCCCCCGCCGCAAGCAGTCTAATAAAGGTTTCTAAACGCGTGACTCTATACGAATACCCATGCAACGAGCGTGTCAGGGCTTTGCTCCGGGTGGAATACCTGTTCGAGCGGCTGTTTCACTTTGCCCGCAGCCTGGACGCGCACTCCCATCAGGTTGCCGTGGCAACCCTGTTCGACTTGCTGGACATCTCCGATCGCACCGACTTGCGCTCCGCCGTCCTGCAGGACCTCGAGCGCCAGCGCATCGCGCTGGCGGCCTTGCGCGAGCATCCCGGCGTGCAGTTGCAGGCGCTGGACAAGATGCTGGATGAAATCAACGGCGCGGCGGCCGAGCTGTCCGCGCAGGGGCGGGTCGGCCAGGGCCTGCGCGACAATGAATGGCTGGCCAGCCTGCGCGGCCGGGTCGCCGTTCCGGGCGGCACCTCGCAGGTGGACATGCCGTCCTACTACTCCTGGCAGCAGCGCCCCGATGCCGAGCGCGTCGAGGACATCCGGCGCTGGTCGGAGCCCTTCGCGCCCCTGTACCAGGGCCTGGCCCTGATCCTGCGCCTGCTGCGCCAATCGGGCGACGCGGTCGAGCAGACCGCCCGCGAAGGCTCCTACCAGGAGATGCTGGCCGGCAAGTCCTTCCAGTTGCTGCGGGTGTGGGTGAACGCCGGCGCGCGCATCTATCCCGAGATGAGCGCCAACCGCTATGTGGTGTGGGTGCGCTTCGTGCAGCAGGACAACCAGCTCAAGCCGCAACCGGTCACGGCGGACATCCCTTTCCGGCTGGCGCGCTGCAATTTCGGTTGAACAGTTCCGTTCATATCAGGTTCAGGTAGCGGCTTTTATACTTGGCCGGGCAGGCGCGCGCCGGAGCGGGCGGCTGTTGCACGCAGGCTTCGCGCACGGACATAAAACCCTCCCTTGCGCCGGGCTCAATGGAATAATGTCACACGTTGCGCGAGCGCGTCCGAAACGGGCGCGCTGCTGTTAAACGCTGGTTTTGACGCTGCGTGCGGACAATCGAGTTTTAGCCGGGGAGCTTACATGTCGGAGTTAAATACAGGCAGAGGTCGGAAGTCCCGAACCTTTTATGTCTGCTTGGTGCTGGGTCTGTTGGTGGCGGGAGGCCTGGCTTATTACGCTTTGTCTCCGAAGCCCGCCGCGACCGAAAGCGCCTCCGGCCAGCCGCGCGGACCGCGCGGCATGATGGTCTCCGCCAAGGTGCCGGTGCGCGTCGTAACCGTGCAGGAAGGGCTGATCGACCAGACTTTGACGGCCATCGCCACGGTCAAGCCCCTGCAGACCGTGGCCGTGCGCGGCGAGGTCGACGGCGTGCTGGTGCGCGTCCTGTTCAAGGACGGCCAGCGCGTCAAGGCCGGCGACCTGCTGGCCGAGATCGATCCGCGCACCTATCAGGTCCAGCTGGATCAGGCGCGCGGCCAGTTGCTGCAGAACCAGGCCCAGCTCAAGGGCGCGCAGCAGGAGCTGCAGCGTCACCGCGTGCTGTTCCAGCAGAATTCGATTTCGCGCCAGGCGCTGGAGACCAAGGAAACCGCCGTGCAGCAGCTTCAGGCGCAGGTCAAGTCCAGCCAGGCGGAAGTGGCCCGCACCCAATTGCAGCTGGATCGCACCCGCATTACGGCGCCGCTGGACGGTCGTCTGGGTCTGCGCAAGCTGGATCAGGGCAACCTGATTTCCGCCGCCAATACCGACGGCCTGGTCGTCATCACCCAGACCGATCCGATCGGCGTGGAATTCTCCCTGCCCCAGAATCAGTTGGCGGCTCTCTCGCAGGCCATGCGCCAGAGCCAGGCGCCGCTGCGCGTGGAGGTCACCGACAGCAACGGCCGGGTGCTTTCCAGCCAGGGCCGGCTGCAGGCCCTGGACAATCAGATCGACGTGGCCACGGGCACCTTGCGCGTGAAGGCGGAGTTCGACAATCCCGACGAGACCCTGTTTCCCAACCAGTTCGTCAATGCGCGCATCTACCTGGGCCAGCAGCAAGGGCTGCTGATCCCGTCCTACGCGGTGCAGCGCGGCTCGGTGGGCACCTATCTGTATACGTTGGACGCGGACGACAAGGTGCATGTGCAGCCTGTGGAACTGGGCACCGCCTCGCTGGACACCACGCTGGTGGCTTCGGGCTTGAAGGCGGGCGAGCGCATCGTGGTGGAAGGCACCGACCGCCTGCGCGAAGGTTCGGTCGTGGAAGTGATGGACGCAGCCGGCAAGGCCCAGGCGCCGGCGGCCAAGCCGGAACAGGCCCAGCGGCCGGCCGGCGGATCGGGCCGGCGCGCACGCCCAGCGGGTGAATAAACGGTGAGCATGTCCCGACTTTTCATTCTGCGCCCGGTGGCCACCACCCTGGCCATGGTCGCGCTGCTGGTGTCCGGCCTGCTGGGCTATCGCATGCTGCCGGTGGCGGCCCTGCCGCAGGTGGACTATCCCACCATCCAGGTGGTCACCCTTTATCCGGGCGCCAGTCCCGATGTGGTGGCGGCCCTGGTCACCTCGCCGCTGGAGAGGCGCTTCGGCAGCATGTCGGGCCTGTCGCAGATGATCTCCTCCAGCTCGGGCGGCGCCTCGCGCATCACCTTGCAGTTCGACCTGGGCCTGTCGCTGGACGTGGCCGAGCAGGAGGTGCAGGCGGCCATCAATGCGGCGTCCAACATGCTGCCCAACGACTTGCCCGCCCCGCCCATCTACAACAAGGTCAATCCGGCCGACACGCCGGTGATCTCGCTGGCGGTGACCTCGCCCAACATGCCCCTGCACGAGGTGCGCGACCTGATCGACGTGCGGGTTGCGCAGAAGCTCTCGCAGGTCAACGGCGTGGGCCTGGTCAGCATCGCCGGCGGCCAGCAGCCGGCCGTGCGCATCCAGGCCGACCCGGCCGCCCTGGCCGCGCGCAACCTGACCCTGACCAATCTGCGCCAGGCCGTGGTCGCGGCCAACGTCAACCAGCCCAAGGGCAATCTGGACGGACCGCAACGCTCCACCAGCATCAGCGCCAACGAACAGCTCAAGTCGGTGCGCGACTACGAGAACTTGATCATCGCCTATCAGAATGACGCCGCGGTGCGGCTGGGCGAGGTGGCGACCGTGGTGCGCGACGCCGAGGACGTGCGCCAGGCCGCGTGGGCCGGATCGGAGCCGGCCATCCTGCTGAACATCCAGCGCCAGCCCGGCGCCAACGTCATCGACGTGGTCGACCAGATCCAGCGCCTGCTGCCCGAGATCCGCCGTTCGCTGCCGGTGGGCGTGGACGTGTCGGTGGCCACCGACCGCACCCAGACCATCCGTGATTCGGTGGACCATGTGCAGAAGGAGATGATCCTGGCCATCGTGCTGGTGGTGCTGGTCACGTTCGTGTTCCTGCGCACCTGGACGGCCACCGTCATCCCCAGCGTGGTCGTGCCCATTTCACTGATCGGCACTTTCGGCATCATGTTCCTGTGCGGCTTCAGCGTGAACAACCTGACGCTCATGGCTCTGACCATCGCCACCGGCTTCGTGGTGGACGACGCCATCGTCATGATCGAGAACATCGCGCGCTACATCGAAAAAGGCGAGAGCGCCCTGCAGGCGGCCCTGAAGGGCGCCGCCCAGATCGGCTTCACGCTGCTGTCCCTGACCATTTCCCTGATCGCCGTGCTGATACCGCTGCTGTTCATGAGCGATGTCATCGGGCGGCTGTTCCGCGAGTTCGCCATCACGCTGGCCGTGGCCATCCTGCTGTCGTTGTTCATCTCTCTCACGCTCACGCCCATGATGTGCGCGCGCATGCTCAAGCCCAGCGCCGAGCAGAAGCACGGCCGCTTCACGACCTGGGCCGGCGTCCAGATGGACAGGGTCATTCACGCCTACGACAAGGGCCTGGTCTTCGTGCTGCGGCGCCAGAGGCTGACCCTGCTGGTGGCCCTGGGCACGGTGGCGCTTACCGGCCTGCTGTACGTGGTGGTGCCCAAGGGCTTCTTTCCGCAGCAGGACACCGGCCTGATCCAGGTCATCACGCAAGGGCCGCAGACGGCTTCTTTCGGCGCCATGAGTCGCCTGCAGCAAGAGGCGGCCGCCATCGTACTGGAAGATCCGGATGTGGATACCGTCACCTCCTTCATCGGCGTGGAC
The DNA here is from genome assembly GCF_965112015.1 of Alcaligenes sp. Marseille-Q7550. Lineage (NCBI taxonomy): Bacteria > Pseudomonadati > Pseudomonadota > Betaproteobacteria > Burkholderiales > Alcaligenaceae > Alcaligenes > Alcaligenes sp. Marseille-Q7550. The sequence continues at coordinate 958,951 of NZ_CBCOPU010000002.1, read as the reverse complement.
GGCACCAATGCCACCCTGAACAACGGCCGCATGCAGATTTCCCTGAAGCCCCGGAGCAGCGGGCGCGCCGGCGCCGATGAAATCATGGCGCGGCTGGGCGAACGTCTGGCGGACATTCCCGGCCTGACGGCGTACCAGCAGTCCATACAGGAGCTGACGGTGGACGACCAGATCAGCCGCAACGTCTACCAGATGGCCCTGTCCGATCCGGACACGGACGTGCTGAACGAATGGATGCCCAAGTGGCTGGACGCCGTGCGTCGGCTGCCGCAGATCAAGGACGCGTCCATGGGGCTGCAGAACGATGGCCTGCAACTGCTGCTGGACATAGACCGCGATGCGGCCGCGCGCGTGGGCGTGACCAAGGCCAATATCGACGACGCCTTGTACGATGCTTTCGGCCAGCGCCTGATCTCCACCATCTATACCCAGTCGACCCAGTACCGCGTCGTGCTGGAAGTGCAGAGCGATTATCGCCAGGCGCCGCAGGACCTGGAGCACATCTACGTCACGACCAGCTCCGGGACTTCGGTGCCGGTCACGTCCCTGGCGCGCATCCAGCTGCTGCCCAGCACCTTGTCGGTGGAGCGGCTCGGCCAGTTCCCGGCCGTGAACGCATCCTTCGACGTGGCCGAGGGCTATTCGCTGTCGGACGCCATAAGCGCCATCGAGACGGTGCGCGAGGACATCGGCATGCCGGCCTCGGTGGACCTGCGCTACCTGGGGGCGGCCAAGGCCTTTCATGCCTCCTTGTCCAGCACGCTATGGCTGATGCTGGCGGCGGTGCTGACCATGTACATCGTGCTGGGCATCCTGTACGCGAGCTACATCCATCCTATCACCATCCTGTCCACGCTGCCGTCGGCGGCCATCGGGGCTCTGGTGGCGCTGTTGCTGGCTGGGCGGGACCTGGACATGGTGGGGGTGATCGGCATCATCCTGCTGATTGGCATCGTCAAGAAGAACGCCATCATGATGATCGACTTCGCCCTGGAGGCCCAGCGAGAGCAGGGCCTGCCTCCGCGCCAGGCCATCCATCAGGCGGCCTTGCTGCGCTTCCGGCCCATCCTGATGACCACCCTGGCCGCGCTGTTCAGCGCCATCCCGCTGATGTTCGCCACCGGCTCGGGCGCGGAGCTGCGCCAGCCGCTGGGCCTGGTTATGGTGGGCGGCCTGCTGGCCAGCCAGCTGCTGACGCTGTTCACCACGCCCGTCATCTATCTGTTCTTTGACCGCTTCACCCGCCGCAGCGGCGCGCGCGAGGCCTCATGAAGCGTCTGCTGGGTCTGTTCATCTTCCGGCCGGTGGGCTCCAGCCTGCTGGCGCTGGCCATGGTGCTGGCCGGCGCCTTGTCGCTTCGCCTGCTGCCCGTGGCGCCGCTGCCGGAAATGGATTTCCCCATAATTGCGGTCGAGGCCCGCCTGCCCGGCGCCAGCCCCGAGACCATGGCCTCAAGCGTGGCCACGCCCCTGGAGCAGTCGCTCGGTTCGATCGCCGGCATTTCCGAGATGAGCTCGCGCAGCAGCGAAGGCTCCACCCAGATCATCCTGATATTCGAGCTCGACCGGGACATCGAGGGCGCGGCCCGCGACGTGCAGGCGGCCATCAACCAGGCCCGGCCCATGCTGCCCTCGGGCATGTCCAGCGTGCCCACCTACGAAAAGGTCAATCCTTCGTCCATGCCCGTCATGGTGCTGGCCCTGACCTCGCCCACGGCGACCAAGGCCCAGCTCTACGACATGGCCAGCGGCATCGTGCAGCAGAAGCTTGCGCAGATTCCGGGCGTAGGCTCGGTGGACGTAGGCGGAGGCTCCCTGCCGGCGGTGCGCGTGGGCTTGAACCCCAAGGCGCTGGCCTCGGCCGGCGTCGCGCTGGATGACGTGCGCGCCGTCATCAACAATGCCAACAGTCTGCGGCCCAACGGTTACCTGGAAGACGGCAAGGATCAGTGGCAGCTCAGTTCGGGCAAGCAGTACAACCAGGCGCGCCAGTTCGAGCCGCTGGTGCTCAAGACCCAGGACGGGCAGGTGATCCGCCTGGGCGATGTGGCCAAGGTGGAGGATTCGGTGGAGGACATCCACAGCCTGGGCTACCTGAACGACCAGCCGGCGGTCCTGCTGATCGTGCGCCGCCAGGCGGGCGCCAACATCATCGAGACCGTCAATACCATACGCGAGCGCCTGCCCGACATCGAGGACATGCTGCCCAGCGAGGCCCACCTGTCCGTCGCGCAGGATCGCACGCCCAGCATCCGCGCCACGCTGGACGAGGCCCAGCTGACCCTGATCATCGCCGTCGCCCTGGTGGTGCTGGTGGTGCTGCTGTTCCTGCGCAACTGGCGCGCGGCCCTGATTCCGGCGATTGCGGTGCCGGCTTCGCTGATCAGCACCTTCGCCCTGATGTATCTGTTCGGCTTCACGCTCAACACCATTTCATTGATGGCCCTGATCGTGGCCACGGGCTTCGTGGTGGACGATGCCATCGTGGTGCTCGAGAGCATCATGCGCTACCTGGAGAAGGGCTTGTCGCCCATGCGCGCGGCGTTGCGCGGCACGCGCGAGGTCGGCTTCACGGTGACGGCCATGAGCCTGTCCCTGGTGGCCGTGTTCATTCCCCTGTGGCTGATCGGCGGCCTGGCCGGGCGCCTGTTCATGGAGTTCGCCGTCACGCTGTGCACGGCGGTGATGGTCTCGCTGATCATCTCGCTGATGCTCACGCCCATGATGTCGGCGCGCCTGCTGCGTCCGGGGCCGCAGCATGGACAGGCGCGCAATCCGCTCAGCCGCTTCCTGGGCTGGTTCGGCGAGGTCAGCTGGCGCGGCTATCGGCGCTCCCTGGACTGGGCCCTGAAGCATCATCGCATCATGCTGTTGTCGCTGTTCGCCACCATAGGGCTGAACGTCTACCTGTACGCCGTGGTGCCCAAGGGTCTGTTTCCCCAACAGGACACGGGCCAGCTGATGGGGTTCTTCCGCGTGGACCGCGGCACATCCTTCCAGGCCATGGAGCCCAAGCTGGAGCATTTCCGGGCCATCCTGAACCAGGATCCGGACATACGTTCGGTGGCCGTGTTCGCGGGCGGGCGTGGCGGCAGCACCTCGTCCTTCATCCTGGTCGAGCTCAAGCCGCTGGACGAGCGCACATCCAGCGCCACGGACGTGGTCAACCGCCTGCGCGAACCGCTCAGCACCACGCCGGGCGCGCGCATGTTCATGGTGCCCCAGCAGGACATCCCGGTGGGCGGGGGAAGCGGCTCGCGCTCCGGATCCTACGACTATTCGCTGCTGGGCAGCGACCTGGAGCTGCTCAAGACCTGGCTGCCCAAGGTGCAGCAGGCCATGGCTGAACTGCCCGAACTGGTGGATGTGGACACCAGCACGGACGACAAGGCAGGCCTGGTACAGCTGGAGATAGATCGTGACCAGGCCATGCGTCTGGGCGTGGACATGGCGCTAGTGGCCAATACGCTGAACAACTCCTTCAGCCAGCGGCAGGTCGCGACCATTTACGGGCGCCTGAACCAGTACAGCGTGGTCATGGGGGTGGAGCCGCGCTTCGCCCAGGATCTGCAGTCATTGAAGGAGATCGAGGTCGTCGCCCGCGACGGCACGCGCGTGCCCCTGTCGGCCTTCACGCGTTTCACCACCGGCACGACGCCGCGCAGCATCAATCACATGGGTCTGCTGGTGGCTGAATCCGTATCCTTCGGCCTGGCCGAAGGCGTCACCTTGAGCCAGGCCACGGCGGCCATCGAGCAGGCCATGGCGCGCATCCAGCTGCCCACGCGCGAGATCCAGGCCGGCTTCGAAGGCAATACTGCCCAGATGCTGGATTCCATCGCCAAGCAGCCGCTGATGTTCCTGGCCGCGCTGGTCGCCCTGTACATCGTGCTGGGCATGCTGTACGAAAGCTACATGCATCCGCTGACCATTCTGTCCACGCTGCCCTCGGCGGGCATAGGGGCCTTGCTGGCCCTGATGATGACCAGCGGCGAATTCAACCTGATCGCCATGATAGGCGTGTTCCTGCTGATCGGCATCGTCAAGAAGAACGCCATCATGATGGTGGACTACGCCCTGCAGATGGAGCGCGAGCACGGTCTGGATTCGCGCCAGGCCATCTATGAAGCCTGCCTGGTGCGTTTCCGGCCCATCATGATGACCACGCTGTCGGCCATCTTTGGCGCCGTTCCGCTGGTGCTGGCCTCCGGTCCCGGCGTGGAGATGCGCCAGCCGCTGGGCGTCACCATCGTGGGCGGCCTGGCGCTGAGCCAGATCCTGACCCTGTACACCACGCCGGTGGTCTATCTGTACCTGGACCGCCTGCGCCACCGTTTCCTGCGCCGCATGCGCCGCACTACTTTGGACGAGCAGACTGACCATGCCCGCTAACCGTCTTTTCTTCGCGCCCCTGACGCGCCTGAGCCTGGCCTTGCTGCTGGGGGCCCTGGCCGGCTGCGCCGTGGGTCCCGACTATCAGCGTCCCGACGCCCCCGTGGGCGAGCATTTTCGCGAAGCCCGCGTCGAGGGAGCCTGGAAGACCGCCCAGCCGGCGGACCTGCAGGCGCGCGGCGCCTGGTGGGCGGCCTTCAACGATGGCGTGCTCGACGAACTGATGCGCGGCCTGAACACCCAGAATTTTTCCGTGCAGCAGGCCGAGGCGCGGGTGCGCCAGGCCCAGGCGGCGCTGTCCAACGCGCGCTCGGGCCTGTTCCCGCAGGTGAACGGCACGGCGGCTTCCACCCGCCGCGGCAGCGGTTCGGGCCAGACCAGCCAGAGCGGCAGCACGTATGACTTGAACGCCAACGTGTCCTGGGAGGTGGACCTGTGGGGGCGCATCCGCCGCCAAGTGGAATCGGGCGACGCCTCGCTGCAGGCCAGCGCGGCCGACATGGTGGCCACGCGCCTGAGCCTGCAGTCGCAACTGGCGCAGACGTATTTCCAGTACCGCAGCGCGGAGTCGGCCGAGCGCCTGCTGGACCAGACCGTACAGGCTTACGAGCGCTCCTTGCAGATCAATCAGAACCGCCTGGACGCCGGCTTTTCCGCGCAGAGCGACGTGGCCGCGGCGCTCAGCCAGTTGGAAGGGGCGCGTACTCAGCGTCTGGCGTTGAATCGTGAAAAAGCAGGCTACCAGCACGCCTTGGCGGTGCTGGTGGGGCGTCCGCCCTCGCAGTTCGAACTGGTGCCCCATGCGCCTTGGCCGGTTGTGCCGGACATCCCGGTGGGCCTGCCGTCCAGCCTGCTGGAGCGGCGCCCCGACGTGGCGCGCGCCGAGCGCCGCATGGCGCAGGCCAACGCCGAGATCGGCGTGGCCAAGGCAGCCTGGTTTCCGAGCCTGAAACTCAACGCCAGCGGCGGCTTCAGCAGCTCGGATCTGAGCGAGTGGCTGACGGCGCCGGCCCGCGTGTGGTCCCTGGGGCCGTCCCTGGCCCTGACCTTGCTGGATTTCGGCGCGCGCCGGGCCAAGGTGGAACAGGCCGAGGCCGGCTATGACGAGCAGGTTGCCGCATATCGCCAGACCGTGCTGACCGCGCTCAAGGAAGTGGAGGATGCGCTCTCGGACTTGAACGGGCTGGGGCTCGAGCAGGCCAGCCAGGCCCGGGCCCTGGCGGCGGCGCGGGAGTCCCTGCAGTTGACGCGCAATCAGTTCGACGCGGGCCTGGTGGACTACCTGAGCCTGGCGCAAACCGAAACCACGGCGTTTTCCGCGGAGAGGCAGGCGCTGGACCTGGAGTCGCAGCGCCTGCGCGCCGCGGTCAAGCTGCTGGTCGCCCTGGGCGGAGGCTGGGCGGCCCCGTCGGGCGCGGAGCAGGCGGAATCGGGAACGGCCGCGTCCGCCGGCTCGCCCTAATCCTGCTCCATCCAGGCGTACAGGCCGTCGACCCAATTGCGGGCGTCGTCCAGGCCGAGTCGGCTCCGGATGCGCTCGGCGCGCTCATAGAGCTCGTCAAAATCGATTTGCGGCGCCTGCTTGAAGGCGATGGCCACGATATTGCCGTCGTGGCTTTCCGGCAGCCAGGCCACGGCGGCGAAGATCTGCTGCAGTGCGTGCAGATTGCGTGCATGAACCAGCGGGGCGCCCAGCAGATTGACGGTCAGCAGCCCGTGCGGGGCCAGGGCCTGGCGGCAGGCCTGGTAGAAATCCAGGTCTTCCAGCGCGGGGTGATCGGCCTGGTCGGAATACAGATCCGCTTGCAGGACATCCAGCGTTGCGTCCTGCTGCCGCAGGTAGGCCAGTGCATCGGTGATGTGCACGCGCAGGCGTCCGTTGTCGGGCGGCAGTTCGAAGACCAGCCGGCAGGCCCTGTACACCTCGGGGTTCAGCTCCACGGCCTCGACCAGCGCATCGGGAAAGTGGCGATGGCAGAAACGCGTCAGCGCGCCCGCGCCCAGGCCCAGCTGGACGATGCGCCGGGGCTGATCCAGGAACAGCGTCCACATCATCATCTGCCGTATGTATTCCAGTTCCAGGCGTTCCGGCGCGTCCAGGCGCATGGCGCCCTGCACCCAGGGCGAGCCCAGGTGCAGGTAGCGCACGCCTTCGTGCTCCGAGATGGTGACCGGCGGCATCATGCCTGCGGGCCGTCCATCAGCTTGCGTATGCCGGCAATGCCATGGGCGCCGTGCCGGCGGGCCGGGTCCAGCGTCTGCGACGATTGCCCGCCGATGGCATAGACCGGGCGGCCCGCCTGGGAGGCCAGTTCTGCAAAACGCGCCCAACCCATGCCGGGGTCGCCGGGATGGGAGCGGGTTTCCAGTACATGGCCCAGCACCAGGAAGTCCGCCTGGATCTTGCGGGCCAGCTCGATGTCGCTCTCGTTGTGGGTCGAGATGCCGATCAGTCCCTGGTTCAGGGCAGGGAAGGCGGTCAGGGTGTCGTGGCGACGCTCGGCCAGGGCCAGCGCGTCGCTGGCGCGCAGATGCACGCCGTCGGCATGGTCCCACCAGCTCTGCGGATGCACGCTGTTCACCAGGCAGCGGGCCTGGTAGCGGTGACACAGGCTGACCACCTGCAAGAAAGCCTGGTGCAGGTGGAATTCCGCGTCCTCGCGCGCCGCCCAGCCCGGTTCGCGGAACTGGACCAGCGCCAGGCCCTGTTGCAGGGCCTGTTCCAGTTGTTGCAGGTATTGGGGCAGGCGCGCCGGCTCCTCGATCTGGGTGATCAGGTAGCGTTCGGGCAGCTGCAGCCATTTCAGGGGCGGTTCGGTGGCCGGCAGCACGGGACCCACGTCCAGCGGGCCGGCCGGGCGCACCCAGGCCAGTTCCTGGCCTTCCATGCCGCGCGGCTCGCCTTGCCAGCCGCGCACCAGGCAGAAGTACAGCTTGACGAAATTCTTGGGATATTCATGGGTGTACGTGACCCAGGGCTGGGCCTCGGTGACCTCGATGTCCAGTTCCTCGCGCAGCTCGCGCGCCAGGGCCTGCATGACGTCCTCGCCCGGTTCGATCTTGCCGCCGGGCAGCTCCCACCAGCCCGGCCAGGGCTTGTCGGCCGGGCGGCTGCCCAGCAGGACGCGGCCGTCGGGCTGCAGCAGCACGCCCACGGCCACTTCGATGCAGGGTTTACACATGGCGGGCCGTCCAGTCGCGGGCGAACTGGCGCGCCACGCGGCCCGAGCGCGAACCGCGCTCCAGCGCCCACTGCAGCGCCTCGGTGCGCGAGGCCTGGATCTGCTCGGCCGGGCAGCCCAGCGCGCCCAGCCAGTAGTAGACGATGTCCAGGTAGTCGTCCTGCTTGAAGGGATAGAAGGACAGCCACAGCCCGAAGCGTTCGGACAGGGACACTTTTTCCTCGACCGCTTCGCCGGGATGGATCTCGCCGTCGGCCGAGGTGGAGACGCCCAGATTCTCCTTCATGTATTCCGGCATCAGGTGGCGCCGATTGGATGTGGCGTAGATCAGCACGTTGTCGCCCGGAGAGGCCACCGAACCGTCCAGCACCGACTTCAGGGCCTTGTAGCCGGCTTCGCCTTCTTCAAAGGACAGGTCGTCGCTGAAGATGATGAAATGCTCGGGGCGGACGCTGATCAGCTCGATGATCTCGCCCAGGTCGCCCAGGTCCGACTTGTCCACTTCGATCAGGCGCAGGCCCCGGTCGGCGTATTGCGACAGCATGGCCTTGACCAGCGAGCTCTTGCCCGTGCCGCGCGCGCCCGTCATCAACACGTTGTTGGCGGGCTTGCCTTCCAGGAAGTGGCGCGTGTTGCGTTCGATGATGCTTTTCTGGCGCTCGATGTGGTGCAGGTCCTCGCTGCGTATGGCGGCAACGTGGCTGACGCCTTCCAGCCAGCCGCGCGACCCGTTCTTGCGCCAGCGAAAGGCGACGGCGTCCCAGTTGATGGGCGGGGGGCGGGGGGCAGCCAGGCTTCCAGCTGGGCCAGGACGCGTTCGGCGCGGCTGATCAGTGTGCTGAGGTCTTGCGGATTCAAGACAGTCTCCGTAATCGGTCTTCGAAACCGCTATTATCGCTAATTTGAAACGCTTTCCAGTGCCCAAATCCGTGCAAGGCTGGTAACAATAGGCCTAAAGCGACTCAAAATCGTATAATCACCAAGTTATGAATGGCCGTGACGGCGGCCGCACCACTTACTCGTCCGGAATCCTGTTTTGAACCTCTCAGCCCTGATTGAACCTATCGCCGACGACATGAAGGCTCTCGATGTCGTCATTCGTGAGCGCTTGAATTCGGACGTGGTGCTCATACGCACGATCGGCGAATACATCGTCAGCGCCGGCGGCAAGCGCATGAGGCCCGCCCTGCTGCTGCTGGTGGCCCGGGCGCTGGGCTATCAGGGCGCCACGCATCACCTGCTGGCCGGCGTGGTGGAGTTCATCCACACCGCGACCCTGCTGCACGACGACGTGGTCGACGAATCGGACATGCGCCGCGGCCGCCACACCGCCAATGCCGTCTTCGGCAACGCCGCCAGCGTGCTGGTGGGCGATTATCTCTATTCCCGCTCCTTCGAGATGATGGTGGAATCCGACTCCATGCGCGCCATGGCCGTGCTGTCGGGCGCCACCACGGTCATCGCCGAAGGCGAGGTGCTGCAGTTGCTGAACGTGCATGATCCGGACGTCTCCCTGGAACGCTACCTGCAGGTCGTGCGCTACAAGACCGCCAAGCTGTTCGAGGCCGCCGCCCAGGTGGGCGCCATCGTGGCCGGCGCGCAGCCGCACCTGGAAGAAGCCATGGCGTCCTACGGCCGCCATATCGGCACGGCCTTCCAGCTCATCGACGACGTGCTGGACTACACCGGCGACACGGAAGCGCTGGGCAAGAACGTGGGCGACGACCTGCGCGAAGGCAAGCCCACCATGCCGCTGATCCGCGTCATGGAAGTGGGCACGCCCGAACAGGCGCAGCTCATCAAGACAGCCATCGAGACCGGCGATGCCGATTTCAGCGCCGTGGCCCAGGCCATCGAGCAGACCGACGCCCTGGCCTATACCCGCCAGGCCGCCGAAGCCGAGGCCGAGCTCGCCGTGCAGGCATTGGAGTCGGTGCCCGACAGCGAATTCAAGCAGGTCCTGCTGCGCCTGTGCGCCTTCGCCGTCAAGCGCGACCGTTGAACCCGCATTCGTGAAACCCGCCGAACGGCGGGTTTTTTTTGACTGCCTGAACTGCAAGGCTAAAAGACGTCTCCTAGGGAAGCTGGACTTTTTTGTAAGCAGATCGCGGAAATTCAACGGTTTTTACACGTGAAATCCGTCGATTATGTTATTTTCTGAACCCCGCTGCAATTTGCTCAGCACAGGTGCGTCGCGTTATCGTGTGGCCTGCCTGCAAAAAATTTGCACGCGCACCCGGCATGTTGCGGCAGTGAATCCTGCCTTGGTAAAGAGGGTCGCGTCGACATATCCAAAAGATGTAAGGGAAAGGATTCATGGACATCCAGCTTGATATCGCACAGACGGTCGGCATGGCCGCCGTTTTTCTGGTTTTGGGGGAGTACATCAAGAATCGCGTGGCCATCCTGGCGCGCTATTTCATCCCCAGCCCCATCATCGGGGGACTGATCTTTTCCCTGATCGCCCTGGTCGGGCACCAGACCGGCGCCTTCACCTTCCAGTTCAACGACGATATCCGCAATTTCCTGCTGATGGCGTTCTTCACCACCATCGGCTTCTCGGCCAGTTTCGAGCTGCTCAAGAAGGGCGGGGTGGCCGTGGCCATGTTCCTGGGCTGCGCCGTGGGCCTGATCGTCCTGCAGAACGTCATGGGCGTCTCCCTGGCCATGCTGGGGTGCCAATCCGCTGATCGGCCTGGCGGCCGGCTCGGTATCCATGACGGGCGGCCATGGCACGTCCGCCGCCTTCGGCCCCTTGATGGAGACCGCGGGCGCCACCGGGGCCCTTCCCGCCGCCATTGCCGCCTCCACCTGGGGCCTGGTCATGGGCTGCGTGATCGGCGGCCCGGTGGGCCTGCGCCTGATGAAGCGCCACGGCATCACAGGTCCGGAGCCGCATCGCCGCCATCGCCGCCAGCACGAGGGCAAGGATGCCGCGCCCGCCACCCATACGGAAACCATCCAGGTCGACGACAGCGGTTTCGACATGCCCGTGTACGCCGTGGTGCTGCTGGCCGTGGCCATAGGCATAGGCAGCCTGATCATCAACTGGCTGGCCGAGCGCGGCATCGTCCTGCCGGCCTACCTGGGCTCCATGCTGGTGGCCGCCGTCATCCGCAACATCATCGATTGGCGCCGCTACCGCCTGCCCGAGAAAGAATTCGAGATCATGGGCAATGTGTCGCTGGCCTTCTTCCTGGTCATGGCCTTGATGGTCATGAAGCTCTGGGAACTGGCCGAGGTGGCCGGGCCGCTGCTGCTGATCCTGGTCGCCCAGACCGTGCTGATGTTCGCCTACGCGTCCTTCGTCACCTTCCGCGTGATGGGCAAGGACTACGACGCCGTCGTGATGTCCGCGGGCCACTGCGGCTTCGGCATGGGCGCCACGCCCAACGCCATGGCCAATATGCAGGCCTTCACCGAAGACAACGGCCCCTCGCGCAAGGCCTTCTTCGTGATCCCCCTGGTGGGCTCGCTGTTCATCGACTTCTTCAACGCCGTCATCATCACGGGGTTCATGAATTTCTTCAGTTGAACCTGCGCCAAGCCGCAGATCAAGCAAGACGGGCGCCTGTCAGGCGCCCGTCTTGTTGTGTGCCGGCCTGATCAGTAACCCACGGTAAAGCGCATGCGGGTATGGCGGGGGCGTTCGACTTCGTCCAGCATGGCCATGGCGTAGTCCTGGGTGCTGATGCGGCTGTCGCCTTTGTCGTCCACCAGCAGATCGTCCTTGCCCAGGCGGAACTGCCCGGTTCGCCGGCCAGGTTCCAGCATGGCGGAGGGCGCCAGCATGGTCCAGTCCAGGTCGCAGGCCCTCAGCAGGGCCAGGGCGTCGCGCGCGCCTTCGGCCGTCGCTTTCCACTCCTTGGGGAAGTCGGGCGTGTCCAGCAGGGCCTGCCCCGGTCCCACGTTCAGCGCGCCGGCGCCGCCCACCACCAGCAGGCGCGGGACGCCGGCCAGGCGCACGGCGTTCAGGATGTGCCGCATGCCCTGCACGTAGTAGGCGCGCACGTCCGGCTGGGCGTGACCGCTGAAGGCGCTGATGACGGCGTGATGCTTGCGCAGCTTGTCGGCCAGCGCCTGCTCATTCATGACGTCCACCTTGAGCGCGGTCAGCTTGGGGTGGGCCGGCAGCTTCTCGGGGTGGCCGGCCAGAGCGCTGACCTGATGGCCGCGGGCCAGGGCTTCATCGCGCAGGGCCGAGCCGACATAGCCGCTGGCGCCGATCAATGCAATTTTCATGGCTGCTCCGGAGGGTAGGGTGAGCATCTATCTTCTCAGCCTGTCCCGAAAATAAAAAGTGCGCAGATGCAAGGCGGTTTTGCGTTGATGGCATAGTGTTACTGCTGTGCTTGCCCTGGCGCAAGGACAGCGGCCGCCGCCTGGGTTCCAATCCAGACATGTAGCGGAGATTGTCGATGAGAAAGCGAATTCTGGGAACCATGGCGCTGGCGGCCTTGCTGGCGGCGTGCTCGGCGGGCGAACAGGCCGCCGCGCCGGAAATGCCGGAGCTGGTCAGTGTTGCGGGACCGGCGCGCCTGCTGGTCCAGCCGGGCGAATTCCTGCAGGACGGCAAGCTGGTGGCGTCCGATACGGTCATGTACGCGCCCGCCGCCTCCCTGCAGGTCATGAAGCATCTGGTCAGCCAGCGGGACTACAGCCAATGCGTTGCCGCAGGGCGTTGCAAGCAGGCCGATCCCGTCGGCCAGGGACAGGCGCGGGACATGCCGGTGGCTGGCGTCAGCTGGCAGGACGGCCAGGACTACGCCGCCTGGCTGTCGGAGCGTACCGGCAGGCGTTTTCGACTGCCGACTTTTCTGGAGTGGAGCTACTTCGCGGGCCTGCAGGCTCCCGATGCCGCCCAGGGGCCATTGGACGAGAACGCCCAGGCGGCCCTGTGGCTGGAGGAATACCAGGTCAACTATCGCCGCAAGCAGGAACAGGAAGTCCCCCTGGCGCCCATGGGCCAAGGGCAGGCAAACGCGCACGGGGTGTTCGATGCGGGCGGCCAGGTGTCGGAATGGACCGACACCTGCCATGTCCGCGTGCACAGGCTGGGCACGCCGGCCGCTGAATCGCGGCTGGAGAATTGCGGCGTGCGCACCCTGGGAGGAGAGCACGTTGCCGTCATGCCCGATTTCATCCGCGATCCCAAGTCCGGCGCCTGCTCGGTCGGCGTACCGCCGCGCTACCTGGGCCTGCGCCTGGTGACCGAGGGCTGAATATGGCGCAAGCTTCGCCGTTCACGGCAAAGCCGGATCTTCATTGGCCCGGCGGCTTCAGGCGCCGTCGAGCACGGTACGCGCGAATCCGTCCAGGTCGGCGATCGTGATCTGCTTGCGGCCGGCCTGTATCAGTCCCTGATGGTCCCAGCTGCTGACGATGCGGCTGGCGGTGTACAGCGTGGTGCCGGCCAGGTCGGCCAGATCCTGGCGGGTCACGGGGATGCTCAGGGACGTGCCCTGCGCATCGTCCTGGCCCACTTGCCGGATCAGGCGCAGCAGGCTGTGCGCCAGGCGCTGCTCCACTTCCAGGCTGTGGATTTCCAGCAGCCTGTCGTCGGCCTCGCTCAGGCGCCGGGAAACCGTATCCTGGGCGGCGTGCAGCAGGCAGGGGTAGCGCGAGGTCAGGCCTTCCCAGGCCTGCTCGGGCCAGGCCAGCGCGGCGCTCTGGGTCACGCTGACGGCGGTGGCCGGATAGCTGCGCCGGCGCAGGGCGGGAGCGATCCCGATGACATCACCCGGCAAGGCGAAGCGCACCAGCAGTTGCGAGCCGTTGGGCATGGTGCGCACGACTTTGATCAAGCCTTGCAGCAGCACGAAAAAGTGGTCGCTGGCCTGCTCCTGGCGGAAGACCTGGCTGTCCTTGTCGTATCGGATCAGGCGGCCCTGCCGCCACAGATCGTCCAGGCTGGCGGCATCCAGCCGGGAGAACACGGGCAGGGCCGACAGCATGGAGGCGCTGGAAATGTCATTCATGAATGAAAGTCTCTGAACGGGCCTTGAGCCCAAGTTTGCCGGCCAGTTTGTGCAGGTTGCTGGGATCCAGTCCGAGGCGGCGGGCGGCCTGGCTCCAGTTGCCGCCCGAGTGCTCCAGGGCCTGGCGTATGAGATGGCGTTGCAACTGGTCCACCGATTGGCGCAGCGGTTGCCAGACTGGACCTCGGGAAGGCGCGGCGGCAGGGGGCTGAGCATGCACGGGCGGAGTCAGGCCCAGATTGTCGGCGTCCAGCGTGAAGATCTGATTGCGGTCGGGCGCATCGACCAGCAGCCGGATGGCGGCCCGGCTGATCAGGTGTTCCAGTTCGCGTACATTGCCGGGCCAGTGGTAGGCCAGCAGGGCGGCCTCGGCGCCGGGTGAGAGTCGTACCCCGCGCAGGCCCAGGCGCGAGCGGTTGGCCTCCAGGAAATGCCCGGCCAGCAGCAGGATGTCGTTGTGCCGGTCGCGCAAGGGCGGGATGTTCAGGGGAAAGACGGACAGGCGGTGGAACAGGTCCGAGCGGAAAGCGCCCTGGGCGACCTGCTGGCCCAGGTCGCGGTTGGTGGCGGCCACCAGCCGCACGTCCAGCTTGACCGGATGGTCGGCTCCCAGGCGCTGGACTTCGCCGTTCTGCAGCGTGCGCAGCAATTTGGCCTGCACCGAGAGCGACAGCTCGCCGATCTCGTCCAGGAACAGCGTGCCGCCTTCGGCGGCCTCGAAGCGCCCGGCGCGGTCGGCCTGCGCGCCCGAGAACGCGCCTTTCACATGGCCGAACAGCTCGCTTTCCGCCAGCGATTCAGGCAGGGCGGCGCAGTTCACGTAGACCAGCGGCTTGTGGCTGCGGCGCGAGCGCTGGTGCAGGCGGCGCGCGAACAGCTCCTTGCCCACGCCGGTTTCGCCCAGCAGCAGCACCGGCAGCTCCGAATCGGCCACCGTGTCCAGCAAGTGGATCACGTCCAGCATGGGGACGCTGGCGCCGATGATCTCCGAGGAGCTGGTCTGCGCCAGGCGTCCGGCCGGCTGCGTGGACAGCAGGCGCAGGCTGCGGTTTTCTTCTTCCAGCTCGCTCACGCGGATGGCGCTTTCCAGCACCAGGCTGCAGCGCTGCAGCTCGATCAGGGCCTGCTCGCAGAAGGTGCCCGGTTGCAGGGCGTCCAGGGTCAGGATGCCCCAGGGCGCGCCTTTCAGGTGCAGGGCAATGCCTACGCAGTCATGCACGGGCAGGGGCTGTCCCTGCTTGTCGTCCAGCAGGCCGTCGTAGGGGTCGGGCAGCTCGCAGTCGGGCTCGAAGCGGATCGGGCTGCGGCTGGCCAGGATGCGGGCGAAACGGGGATGGTCGGCAATGACGAAGTGCCGGCCCATGGTGTCGTTGCTCAATCCGCTGGCGGCCATGATGCGCAGCACGGTGTCGTCCAGCTTGAGCAGGCCTACGGCATCGCAGGCGAAATGGCGGGCGACCAATTGCACCATGCGCTGCAGACGCAGGGCGCCTGGGATGTCGGTGGCCAGGTCGGCGATGAGGAGTTCAAGCATGGGTGAAAATTACCCTGATGGTGGAAAGTACCCGTTTTTCGGTGGGTCATTTATACCGTGGCTGGCCGGAAAGCCCTTTAATCCAGATCAATCCAGGTTGGCATGCTCCTTGCTTTGAACGCAATGCAATCATTTTTTCAAGGAGTGCGGCATGACACTTGAACTTCTGGGGCGCAGCCTGAGCGATCTGGCCAGCGAAATACCAGGGGCGACCCGTGTATTCCACCAGCACAGGCTGGATTTCTGCTGCGGCGGGCACGTCAGCCTGCGCGAGGCGGCCGAGCGCCGGTCCGTCGACACGGCCGGGCTGGTCCAGGCACTCAAGCAATTGCAGGAGCAGGCCAGGGAGGACGGCGAGGACTGGCGCCAGGTTCCGGTCCCGCAACTGATCGCTCACCTGGTCCAGCGCTATCACGACGTCCATCGTGAACAACTGCCCGAGCTGATCCGCCTGGCGCGCCGGGTCGAAGTCCGCCACCAGGACCATCCCCATTGCCCGGCGGGGCTGGCCGACGTGCTGGAGTCCCTGCAGCAGGAACTGGAAAGCCACATGCACAAGGAAGAGCGCGTGCTGTTTCCCATGCTGACGCACGGCTCGGACAGCATGGCGCAAAGCCCCATCGCCGTCATGCGGCTGGAGCACGAGCAGCACGGCGAAAGCCTGGAGGACGTGCTGGAACTCACCCAGGACCTGCAACTGCCGCAGGACGCCTGCACGACCTGGCGCGCCCTGTACGGCGGGCTGGAGCAATTCCGGCAGGACCTGATGGAACACATCCATCTGGAAAACAATATTTTGTTCAAGAACTCGACCGAACGGGTTCACGGAGGCGGTCATGCGTAGTTACAAGGGTTTATGGCTGGCGTTGCTGGCAGTTCTGATAGTGACGTTCTCGATATTGGGCTGGACGGGCGTGGAGGTCTACCGCCAGGCGCCGCCCATGCCCGTCAAGGTGCTGACCCAGGACGGCAAGTTGTTCACCTCGCAGGAACAGATCGAGCGCGGACAGTCCGCCTGGCAAAGCACCGGCGGCATGCAGTTGGGCTCGATCTGGGGCCACGGCGCCTACCAGGCGCCCGACTGGAGCGCCGACTGGCTGCACCGCGAGGCGCTGGCCTGGCTGGACCTGGCCGCTCGCCAGGCCTATGCGCTGCCTTATGAGCAGTTGACGTCCTCCCAGCAGGCCAATCTGCGCCAGGAGCTGCAGGACGAGTATCGCGGCAACCGGGTGGACGCCGCCACGGGCGAGCTGCGCATCAGCGACCGGCGCGCCCAGGCGATCGAGCAGACCGCGCAGTACTACATCGACCTGTTCGGCGACGCGCCCGAGCTGAAGAACACCCGGGCCAGCTTCGCCATGAAGGACAACACCCTGCCGGACCTGCAGCGCCGCGAGGACATGACGCGCTTCTTCTTCTGGCTGTCCTGGGCGGCCGCCACGGAGCGTCCCGGCACGAACGTGACCTACACCAACAATTGGCCGCACGAACCCCTGATCGACAATCATCCGTCCACCGCCAATGTGGTCTGGTCGGTCGTCAGTGTCGTGCTGCTGCTGGCGGGCATCGCCTTCCTGGTCTGGGGCTGGTCCTTCCTGCACAAGGAGGATCCCCTGCCGCAGGCGCCTGCCCAGGACCCCGTGCTGAGCGTGCGCCTGACGCCCTCGCAGCGCGCCCTGAAGAAATACGCCTTCCTGACCGTCGCGCTGTTCGTGTTGCAGGTGTTTCTGGGCGGCTTCACGGCGCACTACACGGTGGAAGGCCAGACCTTCTACGGCATCGACGTCTCGCAGTGGTTCCCCTATGCCCTGACGCGCACCTGGCATATCCAGGCGGCGCTGTTCTGGATCGCCAGCGGCTTCCTGGCGGCGGGCCTGTTCCTGGTGCCCATCATCAACGGCGGCGAGGACCCCAAGTTCCAGCGCCTGGGCGTGGACATCCTGTTCGGCGCGCTGGTGGTCCTGTTCCTGGGCTCCTTTGCCGGCAACTACCTGGCCATCAAGCACATCCTGCCCGCCGAACTGAACTTCTGGTTCGGCCACCAGGGTTATGAATACGTGGACCTGGGCCGCTTCTGGCAGATCATCAAGTTCGTCGGCCTGGCCTTCTGGCTGGTGCTGATGCTGCGCGGCATGATGCCCGCCCTGCGTCGCAACAAGGGCGACAACCACCTGCTGATGCTGCTGGCCGCATCCACCGTGGCGATCGGCCTGTTCTACGGTTCGGGCCTGTTCTATGGCGAGCACACCAGCATCACCATCATGGAATACTGGCGCTGGTGGGTCGTGCACCTGTGGGTCGAAGGCTTCTTCGAAGTGTTCGCCACCACGGCGCTGGCCTTCATCTTCACCGCCCTGGGCCTGGTGACGCGCCGCAGCGCCACCGTCGCCAGCCTGGCCGCGGCTTCCATGTTCCTGCTGGGCGGCGTGCCCGGCACCCTGCACCATCTGTACTTCTCGGGCACGACCACGCCCATCATGGCCATCGGTGCGACCTTCAGCGCCCTGGAAGTGGTGCCCCTGATCATCCTGGGCCACGAGGCCTGGAGCAATTGGAAGCTGCAGGAGCGCGCCGGCTGGATGAGCGACCTGCGCTGGCCCGTCATGTTCTTCGTGGCCGTGTCCTTCTGGAACATGCTGGGTGCGGGCGTCTTCGGCTTCATGATCAATCCGCCCATCTCGCTCTACTACATCCAGGGCCTGAACACCACGCCGGTGCATGCGCACGCCGCGCTGTTCGGGGTGTACGGCTTCCTGTCCCTGGGCTTCGTGCTGCTGGTGGTGCGCTATCTGGCACCCCATGTGCGCTTCAACGATCGCTTGATGAGCTGGGGCTTCTGGACGCTGAACATCGGTCTGGCGCTGATGATGTTCGTGAGCCTGTTGCCCGTGGGCATCATCCAGGCCTGGGCCAGCATTTCCGAGGGCATGTGGTATGCCCGCAGCGAGGAATTCATGCAGCAGCCCATCCTGCAGTCGCTGCGCTGGTGGCGCACGCTGGGCGACGTGGTCTTCATCGCCGGCGCGCTGCTCGTGTTCCAGCAGGTGTTCGTGCGCATCTGGGCCGGACGCCGCGGCCAGAGCGCCCTGCCTGCCGGCTCGGCAACGGGATCGGCCCGCTGATCCGGTCCTGACGGCCAGTCTGGAAAACCGCCTTCGGGCGGTTTTCTTTGTGTGGCCGCCGGGCCGCCCGAGGTGGAAGGCGCCCGCTTGAGGCGCGACCTACGTCAAGGAAAAGTGGTGCTGTTTGAGCTGCAGCAAAGAGCGAAATCGGCGGATGCGGTGCAATACAGCCATGGACTGCAAAACCCGCAGAACACTAATCGACAGGCTGCAAGCCTGGATAAACCGGGAGGTACTATGGAACGTCGTCATTTCTTGAAGAGCGCTGGCCTGGGCGTGGCAGCCGGAACGACTTTGCTGGCGGCGCAAGTGCAGGCGCGCGAGACCGCGGCGCCCAGGAAGTCGGCGCCTTGGCTGGCGCCGCGCACCGAAGCGGAAATTGCCAAGCTCAAGCGCGTCAAGGTGGACCTGGTTGCGCCGCCCATGGTGCATCCGCATGAACAGAAGGTCGGCCCCGAACCGCGCGTGGTCGAGTTCACCATGACCATCCAGGAAAAGGAAATCGTCGTCGATCGCGACGGCACCACCATGCACGCCATGATGTTCGACGGTTCCATGCCCGGCCCCACCATGGTGGTGCATGAAGGCGACTACCTGGAACTGACCCTGATCAACGCGGCCACCAACACCATGCCGCACAACATCGACTTCCACGCCTCCACGGGCGCGCTGGGCGGCGGCAAGCTCACCAATGTGAACCCCGGCGAGCAGGTCACGCTGCGTTTCAAGGCCGATCGCACCGGTACGTTCATCTACCACTGCGCACCCGAAGGCTCGGTGGCCTGGCACGTGGTGGCGGGCATGCACGGCACGGTCATGGTGCTGCCGCGCGACGGCCTGAAGGATTCGTCCGGCAATCCGCTGCATTACGACCGCGCCTACACCATAGGCGAATTCGACCTGTACATCCCGCGCGATGAAAAAGGCAACTTCAAGAAGTACGCCTCGGCGGCGGAAAGCTATGGCGACACGGCGGAGGCCATGCGCGGCCTGGTCCCCAGCCATGTGGTGTTCAACGGGAAGGTCGGCTCCCTGACGGGCGATGGCGCCATGAAGGCCAAGGTGGGCGAGACGGTGCTGTTCATCCACTCGCAGGCCAACCGCGACACCCGGCCGCACCTGATCGGCGGCCACGGCGACTGGGTCTGGGAATTGGGCAAGTTCGACGATCCGCCCGCCAAGAACCTGGAAACCTGGTTCATCCGCGGCGGCTCGGCGGGCGCGGCGCTCTACACCTTCAGGCAGCCCGGCGTGTACGCCTACGTGAATCACAACCTGATCGAGGCGTTCGAACTGGGCGCGGCCGGCCACGTGCTGGTGGAAGGCGAATGGAACGACGACCTGATGAAACAGGTCAGCCCTCCCGGCCCCATCAAGGCCTGAGACTAACTCGGCAAGCAACGCGGCGGCATGAGGACATGCCGCCCGCTCTAGGGAGAAGAACATGAAAATCCGTCATCGTCCAGCCACCATTGTGTCCACCATGCTGGCCGGACTGGCCGTCATGGCCGCCGTGCCGGCGGCTCAGGCGAATCAGGACGAGGCCGTCAAGCTGTACCGTTCGTCCTGCATGGTCTGTCACGCTTCGGGCATGGCCAACGCGCCTCGCCTGGGCGACAAGGCGCGCTGGACGCCTTTGAAGGAGCAGGGCGAAGACGCCCTGATGGACGTGGTGCTCAAGGGCAAGGGCGCCATGCCGCCGCGCGGCGGCGCGGCCAAGGCCAGCGACGAGCAATTGCGCGGCGTGGTGCGCTACATGCTGGAGCAGGCAGGTTGAAAAACCCGCCCGTCTTTACAGAGCCCAGTCGTAGTCGATGGTCAGGGGAGCGTGGTCGCTGAAGCGCTCCTCCTTGTAGATCGAGGCCTTCAAGGCCGTGGCAGCAATACCCGGGGTGGCAATCTGGTAGTCAATGCGCCACCCCACATTCTTGGCCCAGGCCTGGCCGCGGTTGCTCCACCATGTATAGCATTCATCCGTGGTATCCGGATGCAGGCTGCGGTATACGTCCACCCAGGCCAGTTCCTCCAGCACCTTGCTCATCCAGGCGCGCTCTTCCGGCAGGAAGCCGCTGTTCTTCAGGTTGCCTTTCCAGTTCTTCAGGTCGGCTTCGCGATGCGCGATGTTCCAGTCGCCGCAGATGATGAATTCCCGGCCGGTCTCGCGGTGCTCGCGCATCAGATCCCCGATCCATTGCTCGAAGTGGTCCAGGAAGCGATATTTGGCGCTTTGGCGCTCGTCTCCCGAAGAGCCCGAAGGCAGGTAGGCGCTGATCACGCTGAGCTTGTTCCAGTCGGCGCGCAGGATGCGGCCCTCCGCATCGAACTCTTCGCATTCCATGCCTTCGGTCACGGCCTCGGCGCGCGGGCTCAGGTAGAGCCCCACGCCGCTGTAGCCTTTCTTCTGGGCGTGGTGGAAATGGCCTTCGTACTGGCCGGGGTGGCGCATGTCGTCGGTCAGGTCAGCGGCGCTGATCTTGATTTCCTGCATGCACACGATGTGGGGCTGCTGGGCATGGAGCCAGGCGGGCAGGCCCTTGCGGAAGGCGGCACGAATGCCGTTGACGTTTAATGATGTGACGCGTAGCACGGCGGTATTCTCCTTGTAGCGTCAGCACTTTAACCCGTATTGCCGCCCCGCGTCAGGTGGCGGCGCGCTGGTTCGCCGTCAGGCCTGGCCGAAACGGTAGCTGGAGACGGTCAGGCCGCCGAAGGCCTGGGTCTCGTGATGAAAACGATGGGCCGCTTCGTGGTGGGCGGCGCCCACCGCCACCATCAAGGGCACCAAGTGGTCCTCGCGGGGATGGGCGATGCGCGCGGCGGGCGCGTGTTCCCAGTCCAGCAGGGCCTGACGGCGCTGGTCCGCATCGTCCAGGGACAGGCTTTGGTCCAGCCACTGGTCGAACTGCGCCGAAGGCTCCACCCCGCCCGCGCCCATATTGCGCAGGTTGTGATAGCTCAGTCCGCTGCCGATGATCAGGATGTCCTGTGCGCGCAAGGGCGCCAGGGCCTGGCCGATCGAATAGTGCAGGGCAGGATCGTAGCCGCCATGGATGGACAGTTGCACCATGGGCACGTTGGCGTGGGGATAGATGCAGTAGGCCGGCACGAAGGCGCCATGATCGAAGCCGCGTTGCGCATCTTCCCGCGTGGGCAGGCCCTGCGATTGCAGCAGCTCGCGCACCTGGCCGGCCAATTGCGGATTGCCGGGCGCGGGATAGCGGATCTCGTAGGTGTGGGGCGGAAAGCCGTAGTAGTCGTACACCATCTCGGGACGCTCCGCGGAGGCGACCAGCAGATGGTCGCCGCGCGCTTCCCAGTGCGCCGAGACCATCAGCATGGCCTTGGGCGTGCGTCCCAACTGGCGGGGTATATCCTTGAGGGCGGCGCGCAGCGGCGCGTACATGGCCTGGGCTTCGGGCATCCACGGCCAGGGTCCGCCGCCATGCGAGATGAAATAGGTAGGCATGCTCATGAATGGCTCCTGCCCCTGCCCGAGCGGGCAGGGAGGCGTTCAGAAGAAAGGACGGTCAGGCGGCGTTGCGGGCCGAGTCCACGCTCCAGGAGCCGGGGCCGGCCACGGCCAGATACAGGAAGATGAAGCAGAACAGGACGGCGGCTTCGCCGCCATTGAGCAAGGGGAAGAAGAAGGTGCTGGCGCTGACGTGGCCGATGAAATAGGCGGCGGCGCACAGGCCCGAGGCGATGAAGGCGGCGAAGCGCGAGAACAGGCCGATGACCAGCAGTGCGCCCAGGATCAATTCCAGAATCCCGGCCACGCCATATAGCGAGGCGATCTGCAGGTTGGCGAACATGTCCACCTTGGGAAAACCCAGGAGTTTGGCCGAGCCATGTGTGAACAGCGCATAGCCGGCGACGATGCGCAGGATGCTGAGTACGCGGGGGGACCATTGGGAAGTAACTGCGCTCATGATGATTCCTTTGTAGAAATGAAGGCATCGATGGAACAGGGCAGTAGACCAGGCTTCTGAACGGGAGCCTGGCCATAGTATGACGATTATTGTCGGCCCTGCCCACGGTTGAGCTTGTGGATGCCCTTGGTCGGTGCATGTTGAACGCTTATTGAATTACTATCAGGAAATGACTAGCGGTTTTTTTAACAATTGATTTCTTAAAAGGAAATCATGGATACCATTCAAAGCCTGCGGGTGTTCAGGGAGATCGTGGCGGCAGGCAGTTTCGTCGCCGCCGCGCAACGGCTGAACATGTCCGCGCCCATGGTCAGCAAGCATCTGGCGCATCTGGAGAAGCAGCTGGGCGCGCGCCTGCTCAACCGCAGCAACCGCAGGTTGAGCCTGACCGAACTGGGCCAGACCTATTTCGATTACTGCCTGATGGCCCTGGATACCTTGCAGAAAGGGCAGGAAGCCTTGCTGAGCTCGGAGCAGAGCCCGCAAGGGGTGCTGCGCGTGACGGCGCCGGTGTGGTTCGCCAACGCCCAGGTGGCGCGGATCCTGAGCGCTTATCAGAAGCGCTTTCCTGACGTCGTCCTGGACCTGAGCCTGAGCAACCACAAAGTGGATCTGGTGGCCGAAGGGTTCGACCTGGCCTTGCGGGTCACGCGCGAGCCTTCGCCGCATCAGATCGCGCGCCATATCTGTCCCATTCAGTTCCACCTGGTGGCTTCGCCTGCTTTCGTGGCGCGCCATGGGGCGCCGCTGACCTCGGTGGACGTGATGCGGCTTGCCGCGGTCACGCCCAGCTATCTGCATCAGGATGGGTTCGAGTTCATCGGTCCTGAAGGACGCGAATTGTTGCGTTTTCGCCCGGCGATGAAGTCCGACAACACCAACCTGACCTATTACGCCGTGCTGGAGGGGCTGGGCCTGGCCTACCTGCCGGACTGGCTGGTGGCCGACGATCTGGCCAGCGGCCGCCTGCTGCAGCTGCTGCCCGATTACCGGCAGACGCCCCAGGAACTGCATGCGGTATACGCCAGTCGCCGCTACCTGACGCCCAAGGTGCGCAGTTTCATCGACTTCCTGCTGGAATGGTTCGGCGGCCAGGACAGGACGCGCGCCGCCAAGTCTGTAAAATAGGTGCTGTTTTTTCAATTACCTATTCTGTCATGTCGGCCAAACAAGATAATCGTCGCAATTTCGTGCGCTTCTCCCTGGAACAGGGCGTGCTGCGCTTTGGTGAATTCAAGGTCAAGTCCGGCCGTCTGAGCCCCTACTTCTTCAATGCCGGCCTGTTCAACACCGGCCGCAGCGTGGGCCAGTTGGCGCGTTTCTATGCCCAGGCCCTGCTGGATTCGGGCGTGCCTTTCGACATGCTGTTCGGCCCCGCCTACAAAGGCATTCCCTTGTCCACCGCAACGTCCATCGCCCTGGCCGAGCACCCCCAGGCCCATGGCCGTGACGTGCCCTTCGCCTTCAACCGCAAGGAAGCCAAGGATCATGGCGAAGGCGGCACGCTGGTGGGGGCGCCCCTGCAGGGCAAGGTCGTGATCATCGATGACGTGATCACCGCCGGCACCTCGGTGCGCGAATCCATGCAGATCATCAAGGCCGCCGGCGCCGAGCCGGCCGCCGTGCTGATCGCCCTGGACCGCATGGAGCGCGCGGGCGCCGATGATGCGCTGTCGGCTCATTCCGCCGTGCAGGAAGTGGAGCAGGCCTACGGCATTCCCGTGATCAGCATTGCATCGCTGGCCGATATCATGGATCTGCTCGCCGACGACCAGACCCTGGCCGCCCATGCGCCGCAGGTCAAGGCCTACCGGGACCGCTACGGCATCTGAGCCCGCCCGGCATGGGGGGGCTTCAGGCCTAGGTGCGAAACACGTCTTCCAGGGCCCGGGCATCGAGCAAGTTCAGGGACCAGGATTCCAACTCTTCGCGGCTGGCTTGCTTCAAGCGTTGACCCGTCGCGTCGTCGAGAGCGCCGAAGCGCTTCTGCAGCTGGCGTTCCAGCAGGAGGCGTTCGCCTTGGACTTCTCCTTGTTTCATCCAGCGCACTTCCCAGTTGCGTGCCTCGTAATTGATCATGGCGTCGATGTCCTCGAAAGAATGGATCAGGGGCGTATCCAGGTGGGGCAGGTGCAAAGGGAGCACGACATGCTGGACCCAGCTGCTGAGCAGGCGGCGCAGCCGTGCATGCTCGATGGGATGGGTCAGCCTGGCAATAGTGTGCAGACACTCCCGCAGCTCGTCCATGCTTTGCAGGTGCTGCAAACGGAAGATCGGGGTGATGATGGCCTGGGGCGGCAAGGACTGGTTCAGAAGCAGTTGTTTCTGCTCAATCAGCAGGAAAGCCTGCGCCGGGTTGTAGCGTTGCAGCCACGGAGGAATGTTGAGCTGAAGGGTCTGCACGTCGGTGGCCGCGCTCCAGGGCGTATCACCCGTGTGCAGGACGACGGGCAGGATGGGCGGCAGCTGCGCAGTGGGCTCGTTGTGATGATGCCGTTCGTGCAACAGGGTGCTGTAGCTGCGCATGCGCAGCGCCATGGAGCGGTCGCTGCGCGATTGGTGCTCGAGCAAGAGCAGCAGGCGCTGGCCGCCTTTCAAAGACAGGCTCCAGGCCATGTCGGCTTGTCGCGCAGGCCGATCCGCCTGGGAAAAGCAGATGCTCAGCGACTGCAGTGAATCCTGCTCGATGCGCTCTCCCAGTTCATCGGGCAGGCAGTGGGCAATGAAGTCGTGCAGCACCAGTGGTTCATCAAACAGGCTGCGGTAGAAGGTGTCGTAACGGGACATGAGGTGGTTCCTGAAGGGGTGAAAACCAGGAACCAGCATGCCCGAAGGGGCTTTTCAAGACAGCGGGGCGAGCAAGTGTTTGTCCATGCGTACTTTTGTCATGAGGAGAGTTTGACGACGCTGGCAGAAGCTCGTTTCCCGGGAGGAAATACAGGCTGCCGCGGCTCTTACCGCGCTTGCCGTCCAGGCTGCCAACGCCGCGCCGCCAGGTCGGCCAGGGCTTGCAGGCCGCTGCAGAACAGGTAGTAGACCAGGGCCACGAAAAGGAAGATTTCCACGGGATAGATCATTTCGCGGTTGCTGACCTGGGTGGCGACGAAAGACAGCTCCGCCACCCCGATCACATAGGCCAGCGAAGTGTCCTTGATCAGGGCCACCCACTGGTTGATGAAGGAGGACAGCATGATGGGCAGGGCCTGCGGCAGGATGATCCAGCGCATCAGCTGGCGGCGTGTCAGGCCCAGGGCCAGGCCGGCCTGCCATTGGCCGGCGGGCAGACTGCGTATGCCCGCATGAACGGCATGGGCCAGGTAGGCGCCGCCGATCAGCGACAGGGCGCAGACCACGGTGACGGTGCCCGGTATGTCGATCTGGAACAGCATGGGCAGCAGGAAGTAGGTCCAGAAGATCAGCATCAGCACGGGAATGGCGCGAAAAAAGCCCAGGACCAGCACCAGGGCCTGGTGCGCAAGGCCGCGCGTCAGCGACAGCGCCACGCCCAGCGCCAATCCCAGGACCGCGGAGGCCAGGGCGCTGCTCAGGCTCAGGATCAGCGTCAGGGCCGCGCCGCCCAGCGGGCCGTGGGGCCAGGCGCCCACCATGAAGTACAGCAGATTGTCCTGGATGACGTGCAGGTTCATCGCTGCCCTCCCCATACCTGATAGCGGCGCCGCTGCAGGTATTGCCCGCCCGTTTCCACCAGGGCGACGGCCAGGATGTAGAGCGCGGTGGCGACGCCGAAGGCCTGGAAGGCCTTGAGGCTTTCGGTCTCCACCTGGCGCGAGGCATAGGACAGCTCGGCCAGGCCGATGGCCATGGTCAGCGAGGTGTTCTTGATGGTGTTCATGTACTGTCCCAGCAACGAAGGAAAAGCGTTGCGCAGTGCCTGGGGCATGATGATCCAGCGCCAGATCTGGAAGTCCGCCAGCCCCAGCGAGCGGGCGGCCGCCCATTGGCTGGCACGCACACCTTGCACGCCTGAGCGCAGCTCTTCGGCGATGAAGGCCGCCGTGTACAGGCTCAATCCCCACAGGGCGGCCAGGAACTCGAAACTGGGCCAGGACAGCGGCACGCCTGCCAGCTCGATGCGGTGCGGCGTGTTCAGCCAGGCGACCCAGTGTTCGGGCATCAGGCCGGACGCGCCGAAATACCAGAAGAACAGCTGGATCAGCAGCGGCGTGTTGCGGAACAGGCTCAGGTAGGCGCGGCTCAGGTATGAGGGCAGCCGGCGGCGCGACAGGCGCCCCAGGCAGATGAAAAAGCCCAGGACCGTGGCGACCACGGACACCAGGGCGGACAGCCACAAGGTCAGGTAGAAGCCTTTCAGCAGCCAGCCCACATAGTGCGGCGCCAGCCAGTCGGAGACAGCGAACATGATGATAAGAGAGCAGGGCCGCCGCAGCCGCCCGATGGAAAAGACGCCGCCCACGCCCGGCCGGGCCGGGGTGGACAGTGTGTCCGGTCAGCGCAGAGCGGCTTACTTGTCCTGGCCGATCTTGTACAGGCGGGCCAGCGGCGTGGCGGTGTCAGGGCCGAACCAGCGGTTGTAGATCTCGTCGGCCTTGCCGCTTTGCTCCAGCTCCAGCAAGGTGGCGTCCACGAATTTCTTCAGATTGTCTTCACCCTTGGGGATGCCGATGCCGATCAGGTCGTCCGAGATGGAGAAGGCGGGGATTTCGTATTTGTCCTTGTCGGGCACGTTGGCCAGCAGGCCGATCAGCTTGGGGCCGTCCTGCGTGATGGCCTGCACGTTGCCGTTGCGCAGGGCCGTGAAGGCGAAGGGCGTGTCGTCGTAGGCGACCAGCGTGGCGCCGGGGAATTTCTCGCGCAGCACGATTTCATTGGTCGTGCCCTTGTCCACGCCGATGCGCAGGGAGTTGAGCTGTTCGGGCGAGTTCAGCGTGCCTATCCTGGCGATGAATTGCTGGCCGGAAGCGAAGTAGGGAATGCTGAAATCGATCTGCTTGGCGCGCTCTTCGGTGATGGTGAAGTTGGCCGCGACCAGGTCGGCCTTTTTGGAACTGAGCAGCGGGATGCGGTTGGCGGGGTTGGTGGGCTGGATGGCGAGCTTGACGCCCAGCTTGTCGGCCAGCGCCTTGCCGAAGTCCACGTCCAGGCCCACGATCTGGCGGGTCTTGGCGTCCACGAAGCCAAAAGGCGGGTTGCTGTCGAAGGCGGCGATGGTCAGCACGCCGGACTTCTTGATGTCCTCCAGGCGGTCGGCATGGGCGAGGCCCGCGACCAGGGACAGGGCGAGAGAGGCGAACAGCTTGAAAGACGTTTTCATGAGGCATCCAGTAAGAAACAAGGCCCGAATGCTTGTCTCGGGCCATAGGCGGGGGCCGGGCGGAGCGGGTTGCTCGTGAACGGCGGGTTTCCCATGGAAAGTATTTCAGCATGTGTCCCGGCGCCTCGTGAAATACCAAAACTTCGCTTGCTTATAACGATTCTGGCTAATGTTTTTTTATTGACGATGGTGAAAAGAATAAAACAAGGCTGCACAGCTCAAGGTCAGCAAAAAAAAACACCAGGCGCGCGGCCTGGTGTTTTCATTGGGGGCGCCCGGCGGATCAGGCGTCCAGCTTCTGCTTGAGCATTTCGTTGATCTGCTGGGGGTTGGCCTTGCCCTTGGCGACTTTCATGACCTGGCCGACCAGCGCGTTGAAGGCTTTCTGCTTGCCTGCGCGGTACTGTTCGATCATGTCGGCATTGGCGGCCAGCACTTCGTCGACCATGGCGCCGATGGCGCCGGCGTCATTGATCTGCTTCAGCCCCTTGGCCTCGATGATGGCGTCCACATCGCCGTCCAGTTCGCCTTCCCATTGCGCGGTGAAGACGTCGCGGGCGATCTTGTTGGAGATGGTGCCGTCGGCAATGCGGGCGATCAGCCGGGCCAGTTGAGCGGGACTGACGCGCGACTGGGCGATGTCCAGTTCCTGGCGGTTCAAGGTGGCGGACAGCTCGCCCAGTATCCAGTTGGCGGCCAGCTTGGCGTGAGCGGGCGAGCCGGCCTGCAGCACGGCTTCGAAGAAGTCCGCCGTGGCCCGGTCCACGGTGAGCTGGGATGCGTCGTAGCGGCTCAGTTCGAATTCGCGCTCGAAGCGGGCCTTTTTCTGGGCCGGCAGTTCGGGCATGTCCTGGCGCACGCGCTCGATCCAGTCGGCGCCGATGATCAATGGCGGCAGGTCCGGATCGGGGAAGTAGCGGTAGTCGTGCGCGTCTTCCTTGCTGCGCATGCTGCGCGTCTCGTCGCGATCGGCGTCGTATAGGCGGGTTTCCTGCGTGACCTTGCCGCCGTCCTCGATCAGTTCGATCTGGCGCCGGGCTTCGTACTGGATGGCGCGTTCCAGGAAGCGGAAGGAGTTGATGTTCTTCAGTTCGCAGCGCGTGCCGAACTCGGCCTGGCCCTTGGGGCGCACCGAGACGTTGGCGTCCACGCGGAAGGAGCCCTCCTGCATGTTGCCGTCGCAGATGCCCAGCCAGACGACCAGGCTGTGCAGTGCGCGCGCATAGCCCACGGCCTCGGCGGCCGAGCGCATCTCGGGTTCGGATACGATTTCCAGCAACGGGGTGCCGGCCCGGTTCAGATCGATGCCGGTGGAGGACTCGCCGTGTGGGCCGCGGAAGTTCTCGTGCAGCGACTTGCCGGCGTCCTCTTCGAGGTGGGCGCGAGTCAGATTGACGGTCTTTTCCTCGTCGCCGACCATGAAGGAAATCGTGCCGCCCGACACCACCGGGATTTCCATCTGGCTGATCTGGTAGTTCTTGGGCAGGTCGGGGTAGAAGTAGTTCTTGCGCTCGAAGACCGAGCGGGGCGCGATGCGGCCGCCCACGGCCAGGCCCAGGCGGATGGCCCGTTCGGCCGCGCCGCGGTTGAATACCGGCAGCGCGCCGGGCAGGGCCATGTCGACCTCATTGGCCTGCGTGTTGGGCAGCGCGCCGAAGCGGGTGCTGCTGCTGGAGAAAATCTTGGATTCGGTCGAGAGCTGAACGTGGGTTTCCAGCCCGATGACAATTTCCCATTCCATCATTCTTGTCCTGGTTGACGTTGATGCCAGTCGGTGGCTTGCTGGAAGCGGTCGGCGAAGGCCAGCAGCTGGCCTTCGCGGAAGTAGTTGCCGATGATCTGCAGGCCTATGGGCAGGGGCTTGTCGCCGCCGCTCAGGCCGCAGGGAATGGACATGGCAGGCAGGCCGGCCAGGCTCACGCCCAGCGTGTAGATATCGCCCAGCCAGTCGGCCGTGGGGTCGTCCGTGGCGTCGCCGATCCTGCGGCCCAGGGTCGGGGTGACCGGGCCCAGGATCAGGTCGCACTGGGCGAAGGCTTTCTGGAAATCGTCCACGATCATGCGGCGCACGCGTTGCGCCTGCAGGTAGTAGGCGTCGTAGTAACCGTGCGAGAGCACGTAGGTGCCCACCAGAATGCGGCGCACGACTTCGGGACCGAAGCCCTCGGAGCGCGAGCGCGAAATCATGCTGGCCAGGTCGGTGTATTGCTCGGCGCGGTGACCGTAGCGCACGCCGTCGAAGCGCGACAGGTTGGTGGAGGCCTCGGCCGGGCTGATGACGTAATAGGTCGGGATGGACAGTTCGGTCAGGGGCAACTGCACCGTGACCCGTTCCGCGCCCAGGCTTTCGTAGGTCTTGAGAGCCGATTCGATGCCGGCGGCGATGGCCGGATCCAGGCCTTCGCCGAAGAACTGGGCGGGCACGCCGATGCGCAGACCCTTCAGGGGCTGGCTGCCCTGAGCGTCGTACTGGGCGACGTGCTGCTCGAACTGCTTGCGGATGCGCTCGCCCGTGTTGGGCTGGTCGTCGCAGAATTCCAGGCTGGTGGCGTCATGCGGATCGAAGCCGCACATGGCCTCCAGCAGGTCCAGGAGGTCGCGCGCGCTGCGGGCGATGGGGCCGGCCTGGTCCAGGCTGGAGCCGTAGGCGATGATGCCGAAGCGCGATACCGTGCCGTAAGTGGGCTTGATGCCGCTGACCCCGCACAGGGCGGCGGGCTGGCGGATGGAGCCGCCCGTATCGGTGGCGGTGGCGCCGGCCACCAGGCCGGCGGCCACGGCGGCGGCCGAGCCGCCCGAGGAGCCGCCGGGGATCACGCTGCTGTCCCAGGGGTTGCGCACGGGTCCGAAGATGGAGCTTTCATTGCGCGAGCCCATGGCGAACTCGTCGCAGCTCAGCTTGCCCAGCGAGACCGCGCCGGCGGCCTGCAGCTTGTCGACCACCGTGGCGTCGAAGGGGCTGACGTAGTCGCCCAGCATCTTGCTGCAGGCGGTGGTGCGCCAGTCGCGCGTGACGAACAGGTCCTTGTGGGCGATGGGAATGCCGGTCAGCGGACCGGCCTTGCCTTGCGCGATCAGGGCGTCGGCCGCGTCGGCCTGGGCCAGCGTCAGGGCCGGTTCCTGCTGCACGAAGGCGTTCAGGTCCTGGCGGCGCGCGCTGCGCTCCAGCGGCTGCTGCGGGAGTGCCGGGGCGCTGAGGGTCTTGGGTTGCAGCGATTGCAGCAAGGTGGCAATGGAGGCGAATTCAGGGGAGAAAGACATGGTTCTGCTTTATTCGATGACCGTGGGCACGAGGAACAGGCCGTCCTGTTCGGCGGGGGCGTTGCGCATCATGGCTTGGCGGCTGTCCACCGTTCCCGTGGGCAGCGCCTGGTCCTCGCGCAGGCGCAGGCTGATCTCCTGGTGCGCGGACAAGGGGTGGGCCATGGGTTCGACGCCGGTGGTGTCGACGGTCTGCAGGGTCTGGATCAGCCCCAGGATGCGCGTCAGATCCTGCTCGACCTGGACGGTCTGTTCGGCAGATAAATCGATGCGCGCCAGTTGCGCGATACGGGCAACATCCTGTTGAGTGATGGACATGGGGGTCGTAGTCGAAAATAAGTAATAAAAAATGGCGGAGACCTGTCAGTTGGCGACAGATTCGCGCTTTTATGGGAAATGTGAAGGTTACAGAACTTAACTGACCATTAAAACAGTCCTAGTGCAGACCAATTATAAGTTATCATTGACCGTTTCCTTCCCAGGTATTTCTGAATTCGTTGCCTGGTTCTTGTGCCTGCCGTTTCACGCTTGAGTTCCGCGCCGAATTTACCTGCCCATCTCCCAAACACTTTACACGTTGCGCGCCCATGTTCGGATTCCTACGCAGTTACTTTTCCAGCGATATGGCAATCGACCTCGGTACGGCCAATACCCTTATCTACGTACGCGGCAAGGGTATCGTACTGGATGAACCGTCCGTTGTAGCCATCCGCCACGAAGGCGGCCCCAATGGCAAGAAAATCATTCAGGCAGTCGGCCACGAGGCCAAGCAGATGCTGGGCCGGGTGCCAGGCAACATCGAAGCCATCCGCCCCATGAAGGACGGCGTGATCGCGGACTTCACGGTCACCGAACAAATGCTCAAGCAGTTCATCCGCATGGTGCATCCGCGCAGCATGTTCGCTCCCAGCCCGCGCATCATCGTGTGCGTTCCCTGCGGCTCCACGCAGGTCGAGCGCCGCGCCATCAAGGAATCCGCGCTGGGCGCCGGCGCAAGCAAAGTCTACCTGATCGAGGAACCCATGGCCGCCGCCATCGGCGCGGGCCTGGCGGTCTCGGACGCCAGCGGCTCCATGGTCGTGGACATCGGCGGGGGCACCACCGAAGTGGCCATCATCTCCCTGGGCGGCATGGTGTACAAGGGCTCGGTGCGCGTGGGCGGCGACAAGTTCGACGAAGCCATCATCAACTACATCCGCCGCAACTACGGCATGCTGATCGGCGAGCCCACCGCCGAACTCATCAAGAAGCAGATCGGCTCGGCCTTTCCCGGCACCGAGATCCGCGAGATCGAAGTCAAGGGCCGCAACCTGTCCGAAGGCGTGCCGCGCAGCTTCACCGTCTCCTCCAACGAAATCCTGGAATCCCTGACCGATCCGCTCAACCAGATCGTCTCGGCCGTCAAGACCGCGCTGGAACAGACCCCGCCCGAACTGGGCGCCGACATCACCGACAAGGGCATTGTCTTGACCGGCGGCGGCGCGCTGCTGCATGATCTGGACCGCCTGCTGCAGGAAGAGACCGGCCTGCCCGTGGTGGTGGCCGAAGATCCCCTGACCTGCGTGGTGCGCGGTTGCGGCGAGGCGCTGGAGCATCTGGAGCGCCTGGAATCCGTATTCATCTACGACTGATCCCTGCTCAGCCCCCCGGGCGGTCCGTGCCCTGGGGGCAAGCGTCCGAGTGCTTGAGTAATGCGAGAACAAGGCTCCATCCGGCTTTTCAGGCGCGGCACGTCCGCCGAGCTGCGCGTGGCCGCGCTGGTCGTGCTGGCCCTGGGCCTGATGCTGGCCGACGCTCGCCTGGCCGTGCTCGAGCCGGTGCGCCAGGCCGTGGCGGCGGTGCTTTATCCCTTTCAGCGCGTGATGCTCGCCCCGCGCGACCTGGTGAGCTATTTCAGTAGCTGGACCGACGCGGCTTCCACGGCGCGCTCCGAAAAAGAAGCGCTGCAACGCCAGCGCATCGAGCTGGCTCAGCTCTCCACCCATGCCGCCCAGCTGTCGGCGGAAAACGAACAGTTGCGCCGCCTGCTGCAGGTGGCCGATGCGGTCACCCAGCCTTCCGTGGCGGTGGAGGTCCTGTACGAGCCTCCCAACGGCTATGCCCGCCACCTGATCTTCAACAAGGGCTCCTCCAGCGGCATCCGTCCCGGCATGCCGGTCATCGACGAGGGTGGCGTGGTCGGCCAGGTGGTGCGCGTCACGCGCTTCACCTCGGAGGCCGCGCTCATCACCGACGACAAGGTGTCGGTGCCGGTGCAGGTGCTGCGCAACGGCCTGCGCCTGATCGCCTTCGGCGGCAATCCGGGCGGCAAGGTGGAGGTGCGCTACCTGACGGCCGACGTGGACCTGCAGGAGAACGACACGCTCATCACCAGCGGCATCGGCGGCCTGTTTCCGGCCGGCCTGCCCGTGGGCACGGTGGATCGCATCGAACGGGACGACGCCTCGGGATTCGCCCTGGCGCTGGTCTCGCCGCTGTCGCATCCGGAACGCTATCGCCATTTCCTGATCCTGCTCGTGCCCGAGAGCGAACCTCCTTTTGAACAGGACACGCCAGACCATGAATCGCCCTGAATCCCCGGATACGCAGTCCCGGCGGGCGCGGCATTCATCCCTGAGCAGTCTGCAGCCCATCGACAGCAGCCCCTTTTCCCGGGCCTCCAGTCCCTGGCTGGTCTGGGGTTCCATCCTGCTGATGTGGCTGTCCTCCATGCTGCCCTGGCGGCTGTGGTCCTTCGCGCCCGACCTGCTGATGCTGGTGCTGGCCTTCTGGGCGGTGCACGAACCGCGCCGCGTACCCATGTCGCTGGCCTTCCTGCTGGGCATCCTGGTGGACGTGCACGACGGCAGCCTGCTGGGCGAGCATGCGCTCAGTTATGTGCTGGTGGTGTACGGGGCCCTGGTGCTGCGCCGGCGCATGCTGCATTTCGGCATGTGGACCCACGTGCTGCACATGCTGCCCGTCATGCTGCTCGCACAGCTCGTGGTGCGCGTGCTGCACGCCTGGCTGATGGGAGAGTGGTCGGGCTGGGACTGGGCCGGCGCCGTCCTGCTGACGGCGGCGCTCTGGCCATTGGCCGACAGCGTGCTCTTTCTGCCGCAGCGGCGTCATGACGAGACCGATTCCGGTTCGCCCTGAACGGAGCGGCGGCCATGTTCGAATTCAAGAAAACCACCCACCAGCAACGCCAGCGGATGCTGGTCCGCGCCATGGTGGCCGGCATCCTGGCCGCATTGCTGCTGAGCGTGCTGGGCGTGCGCCTGTGGTATTTGCAGGTGGTGCGCTACGAAGGCTTTGCCGCACGCGCCGACCAGAACCGGATCGCGGTGGTGCCCATCACGCCCCGGCGCGGCGAGATCCTGGACCGCAACGGCGTGGTGCTGGCGCGCAACTACCGCGACTACACCCTGTCGGTGGTGCCCGCCAATCTCGAAGAGCCCGTGGACGACATGCTGGACAAGGTCGGGCAGCTGGTGGAGCTCAGCTCGCGCGACCGGCGCCGCTTCAAGCAGAGCGTGGCGCAGAACAGCCGCTATTCGGAAAGCATGCTGCGCAACAACCTGAATGACGACGAGGCTTCCTGGTTCGCGGCCCACGCCTACAAGTTTCCCGGCGTGACCCTGCAGGCGCGTTGGGTGCGCGAATATCCGCAGGGCGAGGCGGCCGCCCATGTCATTGGCTATGTGGGCCGCATTTCCGAGGCCGACCAGACGCGTCTGGAAGAGACGGGCCAGACGGGCAACTACCGGGGCACCAGCGTGATCGGCAAGAAGGGCATCGAAAAGACCTGGGAGCAGACCCTGCATGGCCGCACCGGCATCGAGGAAGTCGAAGTGGCGGCCTCGGGGCGCCCGGTGCGCACGCTCAGCCGTGTGGATCCGGTGCCGGGAGCCAACCTGAAACTGTCGCTGGACATAGGCTTGCAGAAGGTGGCCGAGGCCCAGTTCAAGGGGCGCCGCGGCGCCCTGGTGGCCATCGAGCCGGCCACCGGAGAAGTGCTGGCCTTCGTGTCGGCGCCTTCCTTCGACCCCAATCTGTTCATCGACGGCATCGACGTCGAAAACTGGCGCAAGCTCAATGATTCGCCCGACCACCCCCTGATCAACCGTCCCTTGTACGGCACCTATCCCATCGGCTCCACCTACAAGCCCTTCGTGGCGCTGGCGGCGCTGGAACTGGGCAAGCGCAACGCCACCGATCGCCTGCCCGACCCCGGCTACTTCGAGTTCGGCGGGCAGCGTTTCCGCAACGCGGGCGGCGCCGTGTACGGCGCCACGGACATGCACCGCGCGCTGGTGGTGTCCTCGGACACTTATTTCTATTCGCTGGGGCCGGAGATCGGCGTGGACAGTCTGCACGACTTCATGAAGCAGTTCGGCTTCGGCCAATACACCGGCATAGACCTGGACGGCGAGCGCCGCGGCATCCTGCCGTCAACCGAATGGAAGCGCCAGGCCTATCGCAAGCCCGCCCAGCAGCGCTGGTATGCGGGCGAGAGCATCTCGGTGGCCGTGGGCCAGGGCTACAACTCCTTCACCCTGCTGCAACTGGCCCACGCCACCGCCGTGCTGGCCAACAATGGCATCTCCCGCAAGCCTCACCTGGTCAGCCAGATCGTCAACCCGCATGATCCGGACGTCGAAAAGCCGGTGCGCATCGATACCGAGGTCATCCCCCTCAAGCAGGCCAACCTGGACGTGGTCAAGCGCGCGCTGGTGGACGTGGTGCGCATGGGGACCGCCCGGCGCGCGTTCGCGGGCGCGGCCTACCAGGCCGCCGGCAAGACCGGCACGGCCCAGGTGTTCAGCCTGCGCGGAGCCAAGTACAACGCCAATGCCATCGATGAACGCCTGCGCGATCACGCCCTGTTCATGTCCTATGCGCCGGCCGACAATCCCAAGATCGCCGTGGCGCTGATCGTGGAGAACGCCGGCTGGGGCGGCTCGGTGGCGGCGCCCGTGGCGCGCCAGGTGTTTGATTACTGGCTGGTCGAGCGGGGGCATTTGCAATGAAACGTCTTCTTCAATGGGGCTTGAAAGCCATCAACGCCTTCGACTGGCCCCTGTTGCTGCTGCTGTTGCTGATGACGGTGCTGGGCCTGACGGTCATGCATTCGGCCGTGGGCGGCACCGACTGGCGCTTTGCCGACCAGACGCGCAATTTCCTGCTGGCCTTCGGCGTCATGTGGCTGGCCGCCCTGATTCCGCCGCCCTTGTGGATGCGCCTGGCGCCCTATGTGTATTCGTTGGGCGTGGTGCTGCTGCTGGGCGTGGAGTTCTTCGGCGAGACCAGCAAGGGCGCCACCCGCTGGCTGGACCTGGGCGTGGCGCGCATCCAGCCTTCGGAGATGCTGAAGATCTCGGTGCCGCTGA
Organism: Alcaligenes sp. Marseille-Q7550; assembly: GCF_965112015.1. NCBI lineage: Bacteria > Pseudomonadati > Pseudomonadota > Betaproteobacteria > Burkholderiales > Alcaligenaceae > Alcaligenes > Alcaligenes sp. Marseille-Q7550. The sequence continues at coordinate 922,889 of NZ_CBCOPU010000002.1, read as the reverse complement.
TGCTGGCCTGGTATTTCGACCGCCATCAGGGCTCACGCATGCGCTTCATGGACTTTCTGGTGGCCGGCGTGCTGCTCATGATTCCGTTCCTGCTGATCGTGCGCCAGCCGGACCTTGGCACCGCGCTGCTGGTGTTCGGCGCCGGTTTCTGCGTCATTTATTTCGCAGGCCTGTCGTTCCGCCTGCTGGTACCCATCTTCCTGGTGCTGATCCTGGGCATCAGCGCCTTGCTCTACTACGAAGACCAGATCTGCGTGCCCGACCTGAACTGGGTGGTCCTGCACGACTATCAGAAGCATCGCGTCTGCACCTTGCTCAACCCGGGCAGCGACCCGCTGGGCAAGGGCTTTCACACCATCCAGTCCATGATCGCCATCGGTTCGGGCGGCATCTATGGCAAAGGCTACATGATGGGCACCCAGTCCCACCTGGATTTCGTGCCTGAACGCACCACGGACTTCATTTTCGCCGTGTTCGCCGAGGAGTTCGGCCTGTATGGCGGCATCATGCTGCTGGTGCTGTATGCGCTGCTCATCGTGCGCGGCCTGACGATCGCCGTGGCCGCGCAGACGCAGTTCAGCCGCCTGCTGGCCGGCTCCATGTCCATGATGCTGTTCGTCTATGTATTCGTGAACATCGGCATGGTGACGGGCATCCTGCCCGTGGTCGGCGTGCCCCTGCCGTTCCTGAGCTACGGCGGCACGGCCTTGATGACCCTGGGCGTGGCCTGCGGGATGCTGATGAGCATCAGCCACCACAGGCCGGGCAGGCCCTAGAGCCTGTTCAGTATCCGGAGGCGCGCCGCTATTCCAGCGTCAATTGCGCCTCGTCCACGCCGTACAGGCCGTCCAGCAGCTTGCGTATGGGCGCGGGCAGGGCGGCGTCGCGCAGTCCGTCCAGTTCCAGCCAGCGCTGCCGGGCGGCGGGCTCGGCCAGTACGGGGCCGTCGGCCTCCAGCAGCCAGGGCGTGATGTGCAGCTTGAAATGCGAAAACACATGCTGGAATGAGGCCAGGGCCACGGGCTCCTGGCTCGACCAGCGCCGCGCGGCCGCGTGCAGGGCCTGTTCGTCGTCGAATTGGGGCAGGGTCTGCAGGCCGCCCCAGATGCCTTTGTCGGGGCGTTGTTCCAGCAGCAGCCGGCCGTCCTGCTCCAGGATCAGCACGTGGCAGCAGCGCTCGTCCTGGCGGGCGCGTTCCTTGGGGCTGGGCAGCTCGGCCTGCACCTGGCGGGTGTGGGCATAGCAGTCCGACTGCAGGGGACACAGGCTGCAGGTCGGCTTGCTGCGCGTGCAGCACTGCGAGCCCAGGTCCATCAGGCCTTGCGTGTACGCCGCCATGTCCAGATCGGCGGGCGCCTGTGCCAGCACCTCCTGCGCCTTGTCCCACAGCGCGTTCTCCACGGCTTTCTTCTGCGTCGGACCATAGATGCCGAAATAGCGCGTGAAAACCCGCTTGACGTTGCCGTCCATGATGGGACTGCGTTCGCCGAAACAGAAAGCTGCGATGGCGCAGGCCGTGGAGCGGCCTATGCCGGGCAGCCCGGCCAGTTCCGCCGCCGTGCCGGGGAAGCGGCCCTGCCAGTGTTGCGCGACTTCGCGCGCGCAGCGGTGCAGGTTGCGGGCGCGGGCGTAGTAGCCCAGGCCGGCCCAATAGGGCATGACTTCGTCCTGGCTGGCGGCGGCCAGGTCCAGCACGGTGGGAAAACGTTCCAGAAAACGCTCGTAGTAGCCCAGGACAGTGGCGACCTGGGGCTGCTGCAGCATGATCTCGGACAGCCAGACCCGGTAGGGGTCCCGGGTGTGCTGCCAGGGCAGATGGTGGCGGCCCGCCTCTTTCTGCCAGGCCACCACGCGGCCGGCCAGGCCGCGCGTACAGGGTTCGGGTAGGGACATCAGTATTGTGTGGTGCGGGTGACGGACCAGCGCGCGGCCAGGGCGCCCAGGATGGCGACCAGGACGGCGGCGGTCAGCAGGAGCGAGAAGTCGGGCAGGCGCAGTTGCAGCGGCACGCCGTAGCTGGCGGCCAGGCGCGACAGCGCCTGGTTCAGGGGCGTCAGGGCCAGCAGCGCCAAGCCGCAGGCCAGGGCGCTGGCCAGCAGGCCGGTCAGCGCGCCCATGTACAGGAAGGGGCGCCGCACGAAGGCCTCGGTTGCGCCCACCAGGCGCGCCACGGCGATTTCCTCGCGCTGGCTGAGGGCCTGCAGGCGCACGGTATTGAAGACGGTGGCGATGACCACCACGCCCACGCCGGCCATCAGGATCCACAGGCCGATGCGGATGAAGCGCAGGATGGCCTCCAGGCGCTGTACCCATTCGCTGTCCAGCAGCACGCTGTCCACGCCTTCGCGGCCCTGGATGTCCTTTGCCAGGGTGTCGGCCCGCGCCGCCAGGTCGGGGGCCTCGTGTTGGGTCAGGACGATGGCATGGGGCAGGGGGTTGCTGGGCAGCACCGCGAGCGCGTCCGCCCAGGTGGGGTTGCCCTTGAGCTGGCGCAGCGCCTGTTCGTTGCTGACCAGGCGCGTTTGCGCCAGCAGCGGTTCGAACTCCTGCCGGATGCGGGCCGTCAATTCCTGAGCCTGCTCCAGCCTGGTGTCCTGCTTCATGAAGACCGTCATTTCGGGGGAGATCGGGATCTCGCGCACCACGGGCTGCGCGGCCAGCAGGATGGCGGCGCCCAGTATGGGTACGGCCAGCGTCAAGGCGATGACCACCAGGTTGGACAGCGAGGAGAAGGGCTGCACCTTCAGGCGGCGCAGGGCCACCAGCAGGGCGTATTGATGGTGTCGCAGCCAGCGCGTCATGCCAGCACCCCCGGATGGTCGGAGAAACGCCCGTCCTGGATCAGCAGGGTGCGGCGGGCGTAGCGGGCCATGAGCTTCAGGTCATGGGAGGCGATCAGCGTGGTCACGCCGACCCGGTTGAAATCCATCAAGACGTCCATGATGCGTTTGGCGTTGTCGGCGTCCAGGTTGGCGGTGGGCTCGTCCGCGAGCAGGATGGCCGGGCGGTTGACGGTGGCCCGGGCGATGGGCAGGCGCTGCTGTTCGCCGCCGGGCATCTCCACGGGGCTGAGGTCCTCCTTGCCGCGCAGGCCCACTTTTTCCATGGCGGCGCGGGCGCGCGCCTGGGCGGTGCGCGGGTCCAGGCCCACGACCGCCAGCGGCAGGGTGACGTTGGCCAGCGCGCTGCGGTCGTACAGCAGGTGTGTGTCCTGCAGCACCACGCCCACGGCGCGGCGCAGGTAGGGGCGCGCGCGCGCCGACAGCTTGTCCAGGCGGTGTCCGTTGACCTGCACGGAGCCGCGGCTGGGCGGCTCAAGGCCGCCGATCAGGCGCAGCAGGGTGGATTTGCCGGCTCCCGAGGGACCGGAGACGAAAATGAACTCGCCGGCCTGGATGCGGAAGTTGATGTCGGCAAGAATATTCCTGCCGCGGCCATACGACTTGAAAACGTGTTGGAACTCGATCATCGCGATGGAAAATCAAAGGTAAGTCTGCCCGGGGCGCCACGATGGCGGCCCGGCGCGGGCCGGCGTCAAAGCGCCGGGCCAAACATGGCCGGCCGTGGTTCCATAAGAGGGAAATTCCCCATACTTGTTTCGCAACACTGGTCATACGATTGGATACCGACAGCTTAGCTGCAATTGTAATCTGCATCCATTTACCAAAAGTAAACAGGAGGTGACATACCATGAGGTTCGTGAAAACCATTGCATGCGGTGTGGCTTTGATGGCATTTGGCGCCAGCGTACAAGCCGGCGAAACCCTGGACGCAGTCAAGAAGAAGGGCTTTGTCCAGTGCGGCATATCCACCGGCATCGCCGGTTTTTCGCTGGCTGACAGCAAGGGCGTCTGGTCGGGCATAGACGTGGACGCCTGCCGCGCCATCGCCGCCGCTGTCTTTGGCGACGCGGCCAAGTACAAGGTCACCCCCTGACGACGCAGCAGCGGTTCACCGCCCTGCAATCGGGCGAAGTGGACGTGCTGACCCGCAACACGACCGCCACCATCGCCCGCGACACCACCCTGGGCCTGATGAGCGCGGGCGTGAATTACTATGACAGCCAGGGCATCATGGTCAAGAAGGCGCTGGGCGTGAAAAGCGCCAAGGAGCTGGACGGCGCCGCGGTCTGCGTGCAGCCCGGCACCACCACCGAGCTGAACCTGGCCGACTGGTTCCGATCCCAGAACATCAAGTTCAATCCGGTCGTGATCAACAACCCCGAAGAGGCCATGCGCTCCTTCACCTCCGGGCGCTGCGACGCCTTCACCACCGACAAGTCCCAGCTGGCCTCCATGCGCGCTGCGCAAGCTTCGCCGGATGATTTCGACATCCTGCCCGAGGATCTCTCCAAGGAGCCGCTGGGACCCATGGTGCGCCAGGGCGATGATGAATGGTTCACGCTGGTGCGCTGGACCTTGAACGCCATGCTGGAGGCCGAGGAATACGGCATCACCTCCGCCAATGTGGACGAGAAGGCCAAGAGCGACAATCCGAACGTGCAGCGCATCCTGGGCGTGTCCGGGGAACTGGGCAAGGGCCTGAAGCTGGACAACAAGTGGGCCTACAACATCATCAAGCAGGTGGGCAACTACGGCGAAAGCTTCGAGCGCAACGTGGGCAAGAACACGCCGCTCAAGCTCGAGCGCGGCCTGAACGCCCAATGGCGAGACGGCGGACTGATGTACGGGTGGCCAGTGCGTTAAGATTCCACATCTTCACCCTCTGTTTCCGCGCCTCGCCGACGGCGGGGCGCGGGCCATCTCGCAGGGCTACGCGTAGTGCTGCTAACACGGGTTTTACGCTATGGCACAAAACACACCTGCTCCGCAGGCGCCGCGCCGGCGCCTGTCCTGGAATGATCCGTTCACGCGCGGCATCATCTACCAGGTCCTGATCCTGGGCATACTGGGCTTCTGTGTGTGGTATCTGGTCTCCAATACCTTGCACAATCTGGCGGTGCGCAATATTTCCACAGGCTTTGAATTCCTGGATCGCGAGGCGGGCTTTGCCATCGGCGAGTCCTCCATCGCCTATACGCCGTCCGACACGTACGGCCGCGCCATCCTGGTGGGCCTGATCAATACGCTCAAGGTCTCGGTCATCGGCATCGTCGCCGCCACTTTGATCGGCACGGTGCTGGGCATCGCGCGCCTGTCCAGGAACTGGCTCATCTCCCGGCTGGCGGGCCTGTACGTGGAGGTGATGCGCAATATCCCGCTGCTGCTGCAGCTGTTCTTCTGGTATGCATTGATCACCGATGCGCTGCCCGGTCCCCGCCAGGCGCTCAATCCGGTCAGCGGCGCCCTCCTGTCCAACCGCGGCCTGAAGCTGCCCCCGCTGCAGGGCGACGGCCTGAACTGGCTGCTGCTGGGCCTGGGAGCGGCAATCGTGGCCGTGGTGCTGCTGGCGCACTGGGCGCGCCGCCGCCAGGAGCAGACCGGACGTATCTTCCCGGTGGGGCGCGCCAGCGCGGCTCTGCTGCTGGCCCTGCCGGCCGCCGCACTGCTGCTCAGCGGCGCGCCGATCGCGCTGGACGTGCCCGAGCTGCGCGGCTTCAACTTCGCGGGCGGACTGACCCTGTCGCCTGAGTTCGCCGCGTTGCTGGCCGGGCTCATCATCTATACCTCGGCCTTCGTGGCCGAAGTCGTGCGCTCGGGCATACAGGCCGTGGGCAAGGGGCAATGGGAGGCCGCACAGGCGCTGGGCCTGACCCGCAGCCGCATGATGCGCCTGGTCATCCTGCCGCAGGCCTTGCGCGTCATCGTGCCGCCCATGACCAGCCAGTACCTGAACCTGACCAAGAACAGTTCGCTGGCCGTGGCCATCGGCTATCCGGACATCGTATCGGTGGTGAACACCACGCTGAACCAGACGGGCCAGGCGATCGAGGGCATCCTGATCATCATGGCGGCCTACCTGACCGTCAGCCTGTCGATCTCGATCTTCATGAACTGGTACAACAACCGCATCGCCCTGGTGGAGCGCTAATGAGTCAGAACACCTCGACCCTGTCGGCCCCGCCGCCGCTGCAGCGCGGCCTGATCGGCTGGCTGCGCGAGAACCTCTTCTCCTCGCCGCTGAACGCCATCCTGACCGTCCTGGTGGTGTGGCTGCTGCTGATGACCGTGCCTGCCCTGGTGGACTGGCTGTTCATCAAGGCCAATTTCGACGCCCGGACGGCCCAGGATTGCCGCGCCAGCGCCGGAGCCTGCTGGGCCTTCATCCGCGAGAAGCACCGTTTGATCCTGTTCGGCATCTATCCTTACGACGAGCAGTGGCGGCCCTTGCTGGCCTCCATCCTGCTGACGCTGCTGATCGTGTGCAGCTGCGTGAGCTGGTTCTGGAAGCCCTGGCTGCCCCTGCTGTGGCTGGCCGGCCTGACGGTGGTGGGCGTGCTGATGTGGGGCGGCGTGCTGGGCCTGAGCTATGTGGAGAACAGCCTGTGGGGCGGTCTGCCGCTGACTCTGATCCTGGCCACCTTCGGCATTGCCTTCGCCTTTCCGCTGGGGCTGCTGCTGGCCCTGGGGCGCACATCGCGTCTGCCGGCGGTCAAGGCCGTGTGCGTGGTCTACATCGAGCTGATCCGCGGCGTCCCCCTGATCAGCCTGCTGTTCATGTCCTCGGTGATGCTGCCTCTGTTCATGCCCGAAGGTTTCAATATCGACAAGCTGCTGCGCGCCCAGATCGCCATCATCCTGTTCGCCGCCGCCTATATCGCCGAGACCGTTCGCGGCGGCCTGCAGGCCATCCCCAAAGGGCAGTACGAGGGCGCGGAGTCCATCGGCCTGAGCTACTGGCAGACCATGCGCAAGATCGTGCTGCCTCAGGCGCTCAAGATCGTGATTCCGCCGCTGGTCAGCATCTTCATCTCGCTGTTCAAGGACACTTCCCTGGTGGTGATCATAGGCATCTTCGACCTGACCCAGGCCGCGAAGGTGGCGCTGGCCGATGCGGCCTGGCGCGGCTTCAGCACCGAAGCCTATCTGTTCATCGCTCTGATTTATTTCGTGTTCTGCTATTCGATCTCCCGTTACAGCCGCGCCCTGGAGCGCCGGCTGCAGACCGGGTATGAACGCTGAGACAGGCCGCGGCGCGCCAGGTGCGGGCCGCGGCCGACCCTACTAGGAGTTTTGCATGGCAGAGGCCATCATTGAGCTGAAGAACGTCAACAAGTGGTACGGGCAGTTCCACGTGCTGCGCAACATCAACCTGGATGTGGGCCGGGGCGAGCGGATCGTGATCTGCGGGCCCTCCGGCTCGGGCAAGTCCACCTTGATCCGCTGCATCAATCGGCTGGAGGAGCATCAGCAGGGCCGGATCATTGTGGACGGCGTGGAGCTGACCAACGACTTGCGCCAGATCGAGGCCATACGCCGCGATGTGGGCATGGTGTTCCAGCACTTCAATCTGTTCCCGCACCTGACCGTCATGGAGAACCTGACGCTGGGGCCCATGTGGGTGCTGCGCAAGACCAAGGCCCAGGCCCAGGCCATGGCCATGAAATACCTGGAGCGCGTGCGCATCCCCGAGCAGGCCCAGAAATATCCCGGCCAGCTCTCCGGCGGCCAGCAGCAGCGCGTGGCAATTGCCCGTTCGCTGTGCATGGAGCCTAAAATCATGCTGTTCGATGAGCCCACCTCGGCGCTGGATCCGGAAATGGTCAAGGAAGTGCTGGAGGTCATGGTCGAGCTGGCCCAAACCGGCATGACCATGCTGTGCGTCACCCATGAAATGGGTTTTGCGCGCAAGGTGGCCGACCGGGTCATTTTCATGGACCAGGGCGAGATCATTGAGCAGAATGCGCCGGATGCGTTTTTTGACGCTCCCCGGAACGAGCGCACGCGGGAATTCCTCAGCCAGATCATTCACTGAGCCTGCGCCGTGCGCAGGCCTGTTTTTTTGTCGTCGGACCGCCCAAGGCAAAAAGCGCTTCCTCGGGGGCAGCAAGCCGAAGGCGCGCCGTGGAGTATTTTTTTCTTTGAAGGATAGTTCGATGTTTTGTGTACGCAAGGGGCTGTTGGCCGCCTCGGGAGTCGCCGCCATGATGGCCGCGCCCGCCGTCATGGCTGAAGATGCCTTTCCCTCCAAACCCATCCAGTTCGTGGTGCCGTATCCGCCCGGAGGGCCGCTGGACAGCATGGCGCGTCTGCTGGCCGAGCGCGTCAAGGATGACCTGGGCACCGTGGTGGTGGAGAACAAGTCGGGCGCCGGCGGCAATATCGGCGCCAGCATCGTGGCCAAGGCCGCGCCGGACGGCTACACGCTGATGATGGGAGCCGTGGCCATCAACGCCATCAATCCCTGGCTGTACAAGACCGTACCCTTCGATCCCGTGCAGAGCTTCGAGCCCATCGCGCTCGTGGCGTCGGTCCCCAACATCCTGATCGTCAACAAGGAATTCGCGCAGGACAACAAGATCGCCACGGTGCAGGACCTGGTGACCTACGCCAAGCAGCATCCCGGCCAGCTCAATTTCGCGTCGGGCGGCAACGGCAGCGCGGGACACCTGGCTGGCGCCGTGCTGAACACGCGCGCCCAGATCGATTCGATACACGTGCCCTATGCGGGCGCCGCCCCGGCCAAGACGGCCCTGCTGGCCGGCCAGGTGCATTTCATGTTCGACAACTTGGCCTCGGCCGCTCCCCTGATCAAGGCCGATTCGGTCAAGGCCCTGGCCGTGACCACCACGGAACGCTCCAACTTCTTCCCGGACGTGCCCACCATGGAGCAGGCAGGCGTTCAGCCCTTTGACCTGGGGACCTGGTTCGGCGTGTTCGTGACCGGCGGCACGCCCCAGCCCATCGTGCAGAAGCTGCACGATGCCTATGCCAAGGCGCTGACCGAGCCGTCCGTGCGCCAGGCGCTGGCCGTGATGGGCTCGGATGCCGAACCGGGCACGGTGGAGCAGTTCCGCGAGCTTGTCAGTAGTGACCTGAAGAAGTACAAGGAGGTTGTGGCCAGCTCCGGCGCTGAGTTGTTCTAGGTCCTGGCCGTCCGGTGCCCGTCAGGGACGGGCATCGTGCAGGTGAAGTGCAGTCCGTTTGATCAAGAATTGTTAACAGAGGTGTTTGGAACCATTCTGTAACACCGAGTCTATGCGCGCCTTGCTAGCATAGGGGCGCTCGATAGGCCCTTGTACTTAATTTCGAGATTACGGAGAAAAGAATGACAATTTCCATTCGTTCTGCCAAGTTTGCGGCATGTGCAGGCGCTTTCGCCATCCTGGCCGGCTGCGGCACCATGGACAATATGGGTACGGGCGGGCGCACTGCCGTTGGAGCGGGGGCAGGCGCCGCCGTGGGGGCGGGGCTGGGCGCCCTGATCGGAGACAGCAGCAAGGCGGCGGCCATCGGTGCGGGCATCGGCGCCCTGGCCGGGGGCATTGCGGCCTACAACTGGTCCGGCATCAAGAAGGATGTCCAGCAGTCCGGCGCGACCAGCCTGGGCGTGGACGTCACGGAAATGCCCGACGGCAGCCTGCGTGTCAATATCCCCAGCAGCGTCTCCTTCGACACGGGCAAGTACCAGTTGAAGCCGGCTCTGCTGCCGGTGCTGGACAGCGTGGCGCGCGCCATGGTCCAGCATCCCGAACTGCGCGCCAAGGCCATCGGTCACACCGACAGCACGGGCTCCGCCCAGACCAACCAGACGCTGTCCGTGAACCGCGCCAGCGCCGTCACCAACTACCTGACCCAGCAAGGCGTGGGCCAGGGCCGCCTGATGGTCGAGGGCCGCGGGCCGAATTCGCCGATCGGCGACAACGCCACGGCGGAAGGCCGCGCCATGAACCGGCGCGTGGAGCTGTATCTGTACGCCCCTCAGCAGTAAAGGCTTTATGCGCCTGCAGGCGCGGACGAGCAAAGGCCCGGCTTTCGCCGGGCTTTTTTTGGGCGTGATGGTGCGCGAACAAGCTTACCCATCTAGTTGCGGGGTGCGGATCGGCTGGTTGATAAGCAAGCAGGCCTTTGCAAAGACGCCGTTCAGGAAGTGAGCGGGCTCGTCTGGGCTGATGGCTTGCCGGTGCTGCACCGGTGCCCTTGTCGGCGGATCGCTCCGGGCGCATTCTGAACTCGCGCGATGGCCCGCCCCTCGGACGAGTCATAAGCGTCGCGCTCGAACAGCAGAATGCTTGCCTCCCGGATCGCTCCCCCGCCTGCAATGGTCCTGATAATCGAAGAAGCCCCGCAAAAAAGCCCCAGGCAGGACAAACCCGCCCGGGGCGCTTTCACTGCCTGATCATGAAGGCGTCAAGCCTCCTGGTACAGCTTGCTGCCCTGCTGCACGAACTGCACCGACATCTCCTTCATGCCCTGGTCCACGGCGGCCGCCTCGTCCAGGCCCTTGGCCTTGGCGTAGTCGCGCACGTCCTGCGAGATCTTCATGCTGCAGAACTTGGGTCCGCACATGGAGCAGAAGTGGGCCACCTTCATGGAGTCCTTGGGCAGGGTCTCGTCGTGGAAGTCGCGCGCCGTGTCCGGGTCCAGGCCCAGGTTGAACTGGTCCTCCCAGCGGAACTCGAAGCGCGCCTTGGACAAGGCGTTGTCGCGAAAAGCCGCGGCCGGGTGCCCCTTGGCCAGGTCGGCCGCGTGGGCGGCGATCTTGTAGGTGATGATGCCGTCCTTGACGTCCTTCTTGTTGGGCAGGCCCAGGTGCTCCTTGGGCGTGACATAGCACAGCATGGCCGTGCCCTGCCAGGCGATCATGGCCGCGCCCAGGCCGGAGGTGATGTGGTCGTAGCCCGGCGCGATGTCCGTGGCCAGCGGTCCCAGCGTATAGAAGGGCGCTTCGTGGCAGTGCTCCAGTTGCAGCCGCATGTTTTCCGGGATCAGGTGCAGCGGCACGTGGCCGGGGCCTTCGATCATGACCTGCACATCGTGCTTCCAGGCTGCCTGGGTCAGCTCGCCCAGGGTGCGCAGTTCGGCGAACTGGGCCTGGTCGTTGGCATCGTATCCCGAGCCGGGCCGCAGGCCGTCGCCCAGCGAGAAGGCCACGTCATACTGCTTCATGATGTCGCAGATGTCCTCGAAGCGTTCGTACAGGAAGCTTTCGCGGTGATGCGCCAGACACCATTTGGCCATGATGGAGCCGCCGCGCGACACGATGCCCGTCATGCGGCTGGCCGTCATCGGGATGAAGGGCAGGCGCACGCCGGCGTGGATGGTGAAATAGTCCACCCCCTGTTCGGCCTGCTCGATCAGCGTGTCGCGGAAGATGTCCCAGGTCAGGTCCTCGGCGATGCCGCCGACCTTTTCCAGGGCCTGGTAGATGGGCACGGTGCCCACGGGCACGGGCGAGTTGCGGATGATCCATTCGCGCGTCTCGTGGATGTTCCTGCCGGTGGACAGGTCCATGATGGTGTCCGCGCCCCATCGTATGGCCCAGGTCATCTTTTCGACTTCTTCGCCGATGGTCGAGCCCAGCGCCGAGTTGCCGATGTTGGCGTTGATCTTCACCAGGAAATTGCGGCCTATGATCATGGGCTCGGTTTCCGGGTGGTTGACGTTGGCCGGCAGGATGGCCCGGCCGCGCGCGATCTCGTCGCGCACGAATTCGGGCGTGACCAGGGCGGGCAGGGTGGCGCCGTAGCCCTGGCCGGGATGCACGCGGGTCAGGCGACGGGCCATTTCCTCGCCTTGCGGGCCGCTGGCGCGCAGGCTTTCCAGGTATTGCTCGCGGCGCAGGTTCTCGCGGATGGCCACGAACTCCATCTCGGGCGTGACGATGCCGCGTCGCGCATAGTGCATCTGGGTGACGTTGGCGCCGGGCTTGCCGCGCCGCGGCCGGCGGACCAGCTCGAAGCGCAGCGCGTCCAGCTCCGGATCGGCCTGCCGGGCCCGGCCGTACTGGCTGTTCAGGCCGGCGGTCAGTTCGGTGTCGTCGCGCTCCTGGATCCAGGCCTGACGCAGCGGCGGCAGGCCCTTGCGGATGTCGATGTGGGCGGCCGGGTCCGTGTAGGGGCCGCTGGTGTCGTAGACGCTGAGCGGGGTTGCGCTCCGCGCCGAACTGGCTGGGGGTATCGGCCAGGGTGATCTCGCGGAACGGCACGCGCAGGTCGGGACGCGAGCCGGTCTGGTAGATCTTGCGGGAATTGGGCAAAGGCTGGATCGCAGCCGGGTCCACGCTGGCCGCGGTGGCTGTGAAAGTTGGGTTTTTGCTTGTCATTGCAGCTCCAAGGAAGGGGTGGAGCCGATATAGGAAGAAGCACCTTGCAGGCATTGCACCTGGGGCGCACGCTCCCAGCATCGGCATTATCCGTACTGGTACGAGGGTGTTTCTCAACCCGCCTGCGGCGAGTACCCCTGCGTGAGGACAAGTATAGGTGTCTTGGACCTGTCTGTGGGCTGATAAAGCTTATTTGCTTTTCATGCCATTGAGCAGATGGCGTATGGTCTGGTCCAGGTGTTCGCGGTCCTTGCCGGACAGCGCCACGATCTCGTCCACGGAGAAGCGGCTGAAGGGCCAGGTGACGATGGGCGGTCCGCCGTCCGGTTCATGCATGACCAGTGCGCCGCCCACGCTGATCTCCATGGGGCCCAGGCCGCTCTTGAGCCACTGGGCGCTGACGTTCAGGGCCTTGGCCAGGTCCAGGATCTCGCGGGCGTCACGGCGCGCGCCGCTCTCGTAGTTGGAGATGGCGCTCTGGCTCAGGTTGCAGAGCCGGGCCAGCTCGGCCTGGGAGAGGCCGCGCTGCTGCCGGGCATGGCGTAGGCGTTCGGAAAAGTGCTTCACACCAGTGATTGTTCATGGAACGCCGACCACGATGGTTTTGATGGATAATCCCGTATGTGATGTTGAACGCTGCGGTCTTGCCGCGAGCGGGACCGCTAGCGGGGTTTCATGCCGTCGAGCAGGTGGCGCACGGTGCGCTCGAGAAGTTCGCGCTCGGTCACGGGCAGCGCGACGATTTCATCCACGGAAAAGCGGCTGAAAGGCCAGGTGACGATGGGCGGTCCGCCGTCTGGTTCATGCATGACCAGGGCGCCGCCCGCCCGGGGCTCCATCATGCCCACTCCGTTGCGCAGCCACTGCGCGCTGACGCTCAAGGCCTTGGCTAGGTCCAGGATTTCCCGGGCGTCGCGGCGCGTGCCGTTCTCGTAGTTGGAGATGGCGCTCTGGCTCAGGCCGCACAAGCGGGCCAGCCCGGCCTGCGACAGGCCGCGTTGTTGCCGTGCGTGGCGCAGGCGTTCGGAGAAGTTTTTCACACCACAGATTGTTGATGCAACGCCCACCACGATGGTTTTGATTAAATAACACGTTTGTGATTTATAATGTCAGGCAGGGTCATCTGGCGTCATTATAGTTAAGGTATCAACTATGTCGGTTACAAATGTGGTTACTGGCGGTCCTGTTGTGCTGTACCTCTCCAGTGTCATTCCTGATCGAAACCTGCTGGAACAGCAGGTCAAGGCCCTGGCGGAACGGGGCTATCGGCCGATTTCCTGCCGCGACTCCACCGCCTTGCTGCAATTGGCGCAAAGCCGGGGCAGGCACATGGGCTCGGTGTGCATTGCCTGGCTGGGCGGCGCCTTGTCCGATATCTGCGCGGCTGCCGTCCGCCTACGCATGCTGTGCCCGCAGGTCGGCATCCTGATGCAGGCGGACTATTGCGACGCGGCCATGCTCCAGGCGCTGCACAGCGGCGGAGACCAACTGTGTCCCAGGGATGCGTCCTTCGAATTGCTGGCGGCCAGCCTGCAAAGCCTGCAGCGCCGCCTGATGCAGGTGCCCATGCTGCCCGAACTGCGCCAACGCGCCGACTGGGCGCTCACCCAGGAAGGCTGGGCCCTGGTGGCGCCCAACGGGCAATCCTTCGCCCTGACCACCACGGAGCGCTCTTTCATCTGCTGCCTGTTGCATCACCCCGACCGGCGCGCCAGCCACCATGAACTGCTCAGCGCCATCGCCGGTGTGCAGGGCGAGATCGAAGACCCGCCTTCGGCTCTGCTCATCAATCGACTGGGGGTGCTGGTCAGCCGGATGCGCCGCAAGTTCAACCGGGGCGATACCGTGCTGCCGGTGCGCTCGGTGCACAACTGGGGTTATATGTTTGCCGCCAATTGCGAACTGCGCGACTGAAGCCTTGGTTTGTCGTTCTTTCCCTCCGCATCATGCGGTTCGTCCGGCGCCAGGATCCTGGGATGAACTCTTTGTACTCCCGCCGTTGCGAATGACGCTTGCTCGTGCGTCCGTGTTCCGCGGTGGCGGGCGTTCTGCCGCTGCAGTCAATGCGCGTAGCGCTGCACCGACAGGTCGTCGGCGCGGATGGCGGGCTCCCGGCCGCTGATGATGTCGGCCAGCAACTGGGCGCTGCCGGTGGCCAGCGTCCAGCCCAGCGTGCCGTGGCCGGTGTTCAGGAACAGATTGTCGTAGCGCGTGCGGCCTATGATGGGCGTGCTGTCGGGGGTCTTGGGCCGCAGGCCGGTCCAGAAGTTCAGATCCACGCCGCTCTGGTAGCTGCCGGGGAACAGGTCGTTCAGCACCATCAGCAAGGTTTGCTGGCGGCGCGGGTTCAGGCGTTTGTCAAAGCCCACCACTTCCGCCATGCCGCCTACGCGTATGCGGCGATCGAAACGGGTCAAGGCGATCTTGTAGCTTTCATCGAGCAGGGTGGATTGCGGCGCCCGCGATTCGTCCGCGATGGTCGCCGTGATGGAATAGCCTTTCAGCGGATAGACGGGAATGGCCTGCAGGTCTTTCATCAGGCCCGTGGACCAGGAGCCCAGCGCGACGACATAGGCATCGGCCACCAGCAGTTCGTCCTGGCACTGCACGCCGCTGATCCGTCCGCCGCTTGCATGGATGCGCTGGATCGTCTGGCCCCAGTGGAATTCCACGCCTTCCTGACGGGCCAGCTCGGCCAGGCGGGTGGTGAAAAGCTGGCAGTCGCCGGTCTCGTCGTCAGGAAAGCGCAAGCCGCCGCTCAGCTTGTGCTCAACATGCCGCAGGGCGGGTTCCACGCGGTGCAGCTCAGAGGCCGGCATCAGCTCGTAGCGCACGCCGGCTTGTTGCAGCACCTGGATGTCGGCGGCGACGGCGTCCAGTTGCTTCTGGGTGCGGAAAAGCTGCAGCGTGCCTTGCCGGCGTTGCTCGTACTGGATGCCGGTAGCTTCGCGCAGCTCGGCCAGGCAATGCCGGCTGTATTCGGCCAGCCGCACCATCCGTTCCTTGTTGGTGGCGTAATGGTCGGGCGTGCAGTTGCGCCACATGGCCAGGAGCCAGCGGATCTGGTCCAGGCTGCGGTCCGGACGTATGGTCAGGGAGGGTGGCGGTCGAACATCCAGCCTATCGCCTTGCGGGGATGCCGGGCGCGGCCCAGGGGCAGGCGTAGCCGAAGGACAGTTGGCCGGCATTGGCGAAGCTGGTCTCCAGGGCGGGGCCCTGCAGGCGATCCACCACCGTCACGCTGTGGCCCTGGCGGGCCAGATAATAGGCGCTGGTGACTCCTTCCACGCCGGCGCCCAGAACGAGGATCTTCATACTTTTCCTTATATGGCGCGGCAGGGCTGCGCAGGAGCAAGGCGCGTCATGCGCGCCCGCTGTCGTAATTCGATACGTTTGGCCGGTCTATTTCAACAGGCGGGGGCGGAGCGGGTCAAGGCCGGAAGTTCGAGGCCGGCCTTGACGGGTCAGTCCGACTCGGCGGCCGAGTTGGGAAACACCATGTTGTTGCGGTGCATCAGCTCGGTGTCGTTCGCGCCTCCCAGCAGTTCATTGATCAGGTGGCTGGGCTGGCCCATGATGCGCCGGGTGTCGTCGGACGAATAATTGATCAGGCCGCGCGCGTACTCCACGCCATGCCGGTCCACGCAGGCGACCACATCGCCCCGGTCGAACTCGCCTTCCACGTGGGTGACGCCCACGGGCAGCAGGCTTTTATGACCTTCGGTCAGGGCGCGCACGGCCCCGTCGTCCAGCGACACGCGCCCGCGCACGCGCAGGTGGTCCACCAGCCAGCGCTGGCGAGCCGAGCGCACGGGCAGCATGGCGCGCAGTTCGGTGCCGATGCGTTCGCCCTGGGCCAGACGCGAGAGCACATTGCTTTCCCGGCCCGAGGCAATGATGGTGTGGCCGCCGCTGTTGGCGGCCCGCTTTGCCGCCAGGATCTTGGTGATCATGCCGCCGGTGCCCACCATGGTGCCCGAGCCGCCGGCCATGGCGTCCAGCGTGGGGTGTCGGGCCTGGGCCAGGGAGATGAACTCGGCGTCCGGATTGCGGCGCGGATCGGCGCTGTACAGGCCGCCCTGGACCGTCAGGATGATCAGGGCCTCGGCTTCGATCAGGTTGGTCACCAGCGCGCCCAGCGTGTCGTTGTCGCCCACGCGGATTTCGTCGGTGACCACGGTGTCGTTCTCGTTGACGATGGGCACCACGCCCAGGTCCAGCAAGGTGTTGATTGTGCTGCGCGCGTTCAGGTAGCGATGGCGGTCGGCCAGGTCTTCGTGAGTCAGCAGGATCTGGGCGGTACGCACGCCATGGCGGGCAAAGGCCACTTCATAGGCCTGGATCAGGCCCATCTGTCCCACGGCGGCAGCGGCCTGCAGTTCGTTCATGGCCTTGGGCCGGCGCGGCCAGCCCAGGCGCGCCATGCCTTCGGCGATGGCGCCGGTGGAGACCAGCACCAGTTGCTTGCCCTGCGCATGCAGGCTGGCGATCTGGGTGGCCCACTGCTCAACGGCGTCAAGGTCTATGCCTTTGCCTTCGTTGGTGACCAGGGACGAACCCACCTTGACGACCAGGCGCCGCGATTGGGCGACGGCGGACTCGGAGTGAGAAGAGAGCTGCATGATGAGCCTGAGATCCATCGGTTAGCGTAGAAATAGGGAAAATGCCCGGAGGGAAGGAGCGGCAGGCTGACCGCGGGGCCGGGCGTCATGTGCTCGCGCCGGCCCCGAAGGCCGGCGCAACGGGCCGCCGGCCTGTTCAGTCCGGGGCGAAACGCGGGTCGTCGTACACGTGGGTGCCGTCGGCCTTGTCCTGTTCGATGTGTTCCTTGCGGGTTTCCTCGTCCAGCCAGGATTGCAGTTGCCAGACCAGTTCCTGGGTGCCTTCGCCGGTCAGGGCGGAGATGCCGAACACGGGGCCTTCCCAGCCGAGCTCCTTGAGCAGGCGGGCCTTGAGGTCTTCGGGATCGTCCACCATGTCCAGCTTGTTCAGCACCAGCCAGCGCGGCTTGGCGTACAGTTCTTCGCTGTACAGGCGCAGTTCCTCGACGATGGCGCGGGCTTCGGCGACGACTTTTTCCACCACGTCCACATCCGGATCCAGGCTGGAGACGTCCAGCAGGTGCAGCAGGATGCGCGTGCGGGTCAGATGGCGCAGGAACAGGTGGCCCAGCCCCGCGCCTTCGGAGGCGCCTTCGATCAGGCCTGGAATGTCCGCCACCACGAAGCTGTGCGATTCGGAGGAACGCACCACGCCCAGATTGGGGTGCAGCGTGGTGAAGGGGTAGTCGGCGATGCGCGGGCGGGCGTTGGAGACGCGCGAGATGAACGTGGACTTGCCGGCGTTGGGCATGCCCAGCAGGCCCACGTCGGCCAGCACCTTCAATTCCAGGCGCAGCTTGCGCTGCTCGCCTTCCTTGCCGTAGGTGAACTGGCGTGGAGCGCGGTTCACGCTGGACTTGAAGTGCAGGTTGCCCATCCCGCCCTGGCCGCCCTTGGCCAGCGTGACGCGTTCGCCGTGGCGTTTCAGGTCGTACAGTTGTTCGCCGGTGTCGGCGTCGAACACCATGGTGCCCACGGGCAGGCGCAGCACGATGTCCGGGCCGGCGGCGCCGTACTGGTCCGAGCCGCGGCCATTTTCGCCGTTGCGGGCGCGGTGCAGACGGGCGTAGCGGTAGTCGATCAGGGTGTTGACGTTGCGGTCGGCCACGGCATGGATGCTGCCGCCCCGGCCGCCGTCGCCGCCGTCCGGCCCGCCTTTTTCGATGAATTTTTCCCGGCGGAAGCTGGCGACGCCATTTCCGCCTTTGCCTGCGATGACTTCAATGGTCGCTTCGTCTACGAATTTCATGGTGATGAGTGCTGTATGGGTCCAGGAACACGCGTGGCCGCGGTCCCGTATCCGGACCATTTTAAACAAAAAACACTAAGTGCTCAGTGTATAGGAGATTGGGCGCGGAGCCGGCGGATTGCGCGCCGGGCAGGCGTGCTCTTGTCGTTCTGGGGTCGGCCGCGCAAAGAAAAAGCCCCGCCGCAAACGGCAGGGCTTTCTGGGCTGCTACGCGTGGAGCGTGAGCTTACTCGGCGGCAACGACCGAAACGGTACGCTTGTTCAGTGCACCGGTGATGGAAAATTTGACTTTGCCATCGACCAGGGAGAACAGGGGGTGGTCCTTGCCAATGCCCACGGACACGGCGGGGTGAAACTGAGGGCCGCGCTGACGGACAATGATGCCGCCAGCCAGAATTTCCTGACCGCCGTAAACTTTTACGCCCAGTCGTTTGGCCTGTGAGTCACGGCCGTTCCGCGTAGAGCCGCCGCCTTTCTTCTGTGCCATGTTTTAGCTCCTTGATGAAGAAAATACCAGATTCGCTTCGAGCAACGGCTTAGCCGTTGACGGCCTCGATGCGGATTTCGGTGTAGTTCTGACGATGGCCTTGCGTTTTGCGATAGTGCTTGCGACGGCGCATTTTGAAGATTTTCACTTTGTCGTGACGGCCTTGCGCAAGAACGGTTGCCTTGACCACGGCGCCGTCAACGAAAGGAGCACCGATCTTCAGTGCTTCGCCTTCGCCTACGGACAGGACCTGGTCGAGCGAGATTTCTTGCCCAATGTCAGCCGGTATCTGTTCTATCTTGAGTTTTTGGCCAGCAGTAACGCGATATTGCTTACCGCCGGTTTTTATAACCGCGTACATAGGGAGTCCCTTAGAGATTCAATCCGGCTGGCGCCCCGACACCGCACTGTCCCATAGGCATGGCGGCAGGGCGGATTGGTCAGCATGCAGTCGGCAATCGTTGAAAATAGCTTGGCACGCAAAATGCCAAGCAAAAAATAATAAGGTAAAAAGGCTTTGCCGTCAATGGTTTGGGGCTTGGGCTGTCTGCATTTCGCATCTATTGGTTACGTCGCGGCGGCGAAAAACGGCGGGGAGCCGCAGCGCCGCGGCAAGACCGTCCATGACCGCAGCCGCCATGGCCGCCGGGCGGGCCGGCAACAACAGACGTTTACATTTACTGGCATTCTGTGGCCTGCCGCCCGGCATGTTTAGCTACGGTATGGGTAACGTTCGATGAGCGTACGTCGATATTTCTGAAACCTTACACAAGGGGAACAGCATGAATAAAGACACGATCGAAGGTAAATGGAAACAGCTCGCCGGCAAGGCCAAATCCGTCTGGGGCGACCTGACCGATGACGAACTGGCCCGGGTCAAGGGCGACTCCCAGCAGTTGGCTGGTCTGGTGCAGGAGCGCTACGGCCGCACCCGCGAAGAAGCCGAGCGCGAAGTGAAGGACTTCTACGACAAGTACGACCGTTATTAGCGCGGCGGCCTGCGCCGGCCCCGTCCGGGGCGGGGCGTCATCAGGGCTGTCAATGCTACGTGGCCGCCAGCCGCGGCCGTCACAAGGAGAGTCGTATGCTGTACTACGCCGTTATCTTTTTCATCGTGGCCATCGTGGCCGCCGTCCTGGGTTTTGGCGGCATCGCCGCTGGCGCGGCTTCGATCGCCAAGATCCTGTTCTTCGTGTTCCTGATCCTGGCGGTGATCTCGCTGATCAAGGGCATGGCCAAATAGATAAAGGCCCGGAACCGGTCCGGGCCAGGAACAAGCGTGACGACGACAGGCTCCGCCGGGCGACCGGCGGGGCCTGTTGCCGTCAGGAGCGGTAATCCGCGTTGATGGATACGTATTCGTGGGAGAAGTCGCAGGTGTAGACGGTCTCGCTGGCCTGGCCGCGGCCCAGCGACACGCGCACCAGGATTTCGGCCTCCTGCATGACGCGCTGCCCGTCTTCTTCGCGATAGTCGGGATTGCGGCCGCCGTTCTGGGCCACCAGCACGTCGCCCAGCCACAGGCGCAAGCGGGAGACGTCCAGGTCGGCGATGCCGGCGTAGCCGATGGCGCACAGGATGCGGCCCAGGTTCGGGTCCGAAGCAAAGAAGGCCGTCTTGACGAGCGGCGAATGGGCGATGGCATAGGCCACCTTGAGGGCTTCCTCGGAGGAGCCCGCGTCCTCGACCTGGATGGTCATGAACTTGGTGGCGCCTTCGGCGTCGCGCACGATCTTCTGGGCCAGTTCGCGCGAGGCGTCCACCAGCGCGTCCAGCAGCTTGTTGTAGTTGGGGTCCGCGATGGACTCCACCTGCACGCCGCTCTGGCCCGTGGCCATGATGATGAAGGAGTCGTTGGTGGAGGTGTCGCCGTCCACGGTGATGCGGTTGAAGGAGCGGTTGGCCGCCAGGCGGCACGTGTCCTTGAGCAGTTCGGGGGCGATGCCCGCGTCCGTGGCCAGGAAGCCCAGCATGGTGGCCATGTTGGGACGGATCATGCCCGCGCCCTTGCTGATGCCGGTCAGGGTGACGGTCTTGCCGGACAGGGTGATCTGGCGCGATACGATCTTGGGCTGCGTGTCCGTGTTCATGATGCTGTGGGCCGCATTGAACCAGTTGTTCGCGTTCAGGTCGGCCACCGCCTTGGGCAGGCCGGCCAGCAGGCGGTCCATGGGCAGGGGCTCCAGGATAACGCCGGTGGAGAAGGGCAGCACCTGCTGAGGGCGCAGGTTCAGCAGCCTGGCCAGTTCATTGCAGGTGTGGCGGGCGTCGGCCAGGCCGGTCTCGCCCGTGCCGGCGTTGGCGTTGCCGGTATTGATGACCAGCGCGCCTATGTCCTCGTGCGTGGCCAGGTGGGCCTCGCAGACCTGCACCGGCGCGGCGCGGAAGCGGTTGGTGGTGAACACGCCTGCCACGCTGCTGCCGGGCGACAGTTCGAAGACGGTCAGGTCGCGTCGGTTGGCCTTGCGGATGCCGGCTTCGGCGATGCCGATTCTGACGCCGGCGACGGGGTGGATGTCGGATTCGGAAGGAATGAACAGATTGACGGCCATGACGCTATCCGGAAAACAAAGTTAAAGGCGGCTCAAAACAGTAATGATACTTGCTTTGAGCCGCCTGGGCACATGCTTACGGGAGCGGGCCGGATCAGTTCTGGCGGGCGCCCATCGAGACGTGGTTGCGGGCGATGAGCTTGAGTTCGCCCAAGGCTTCGAAGAGGTTCTTGCGCGTTTTCTCGGACAGGTCGGCGAACATGTCCTGCAGCCATTGTTCATGCGAGGCGGCCATCTTGCGGAACTGGCGCTTGCCCTTGGGGGTGAGGCGGATCAGGGAGCTGCGCCGGTCGGTGACTACCTTCATGCGCTCCACCAGGCCTTCTTTTTCGAGCTGGTCGGTGATGCCGGTGATGTTGCCGTTGGTGACCATCAGGTGGCGCGAGAGTTCGCTCATCTTCATGCCGGCGGGGCGGCGCTGCAGTTGCGCCATGAGGTCGAAGCGCGGCAGGGTGGTTTGATGTTCGGTGCGCAGACGGCTGAGGATCTCGCCTTCGACCAAGTTGGTGCAGGCCATCAGGCGCAGCCACAGGCGCACGTCGAAGTGATCGTCGCTGCTGGCACGGCTCTCCAGGTCGGGGGCGGCGTCGGCGACGGCGGAAGCTGGGATATCGTTCATGATCATAGATAGCTGGCCTTAATGGTGCATGTCCAAAATTTTTAGCTTTGAAGGACGCAGACCGCAGCCGGAAGTAAGCTGGGTAAGCTCAGGTGTCATTTTAGGGGGGTGCTTGCAAGTTTGACATTGCGGCAGATCAAAGTAAATTCGTTTTTAAGTTTAAATTAATAATATTATTAAAAACGTATACTGAAGCTTGCCGGCGGACAAGCGGGAAGCATGAAAAACAGTATTCGGAAATTTGCTTATTACCTTCGCCGACTTAACTTCCCCATCCTTGGAATATGGACGCGCATTGCTCCATAAGCTGGATGAAATCAAGGGACTATCTGCTTCAAGTGTCATGAATAAGCTGGCGTATGAGGTCCAGTGCCGGCAGTGGCTCCGCTCTTCATTTTTGATTCTAAACGGATACGTTTTCAATTATTTTCTTAATTGAAAATTTTACGTCTTTTTGATGCCGAATTCTTTTGGCAGGGCCGAATCCTCTATTCGAGGCTCAGCCCGGGCTTGTCAATCATGCCAGGGCTTCAGGCGGAGCGTTGAGCCGCGGCGGACCCGGCGCTGGTGCCGCTACTGCGGATAACCCGTAGGCTCAAGCAGTGGCGGCCAGGTTTTTTTTTGCTAATATAGTTTAGAACTAAACAATATAGGTCTTGGTACATGCGGCGGTGTGCGCCGGCTGGCCGGGGCCTACGCCCGAGCGGGGCGCTACATACGCAGGAGACAAGGATGGAACGTTCGGCCCATATCGATACTTTTGCTCGTGACAATCTGCCGCCGCTGGAATGGTGGCCGCGGATGCTGATCGAGGGCAATCCCGACGTGGACTATCCGGCCCGCTTCAACTGCGCCGCGGCGCTGCTGAGCGAGCAGGTGGCCGCCGGGCATGGGGACCGGATCGCGCTGCGCTGGGCGCAGGGCGAGCAGGACGCCAGCCTGACCTACGCGGAACTGGATGTGCTGACCAACCGCATCGCCCATGTGCTGACGCAGGACCTGAAGCTGGTGCCGGGCAACCGCATTCTGCTGCGCGGTCCGAACAATCCCATGATGGCGGCCTGCTGGCTGGCCAGCATCAAGGCGGGTCTGGTCACGGTTCCTACCATGCCGCTGCTGCGGGCCGTGGAGCTCAAGACCATACTGGAAAAGGCCGAGATCCACGCCGCGCTGTGCGATGTGCGCCTGCGCGAGGAGCTGGATCATTGCATGGACGCGGGCCATGCCAGCCATGCGCCCGTGCTCAGGCAATTGCTGTGCTTCAACGACGAAGGGCCCGAGGGCCTGGAATCCCTGCTCAAGGACAAACCGGCCGATTTCACGGCCTGCGACACGGCGGCCGACGATGTCTGCCTGATCGCCTTCACCAGCGGCACCACCGGCCAGCCCAAGGGCTGCATGCATTTTCACCGTGACGTGCTGGCCATGTGCGACACCTTTTCGCGCCACATCCTGCGCCTGAGCCCGCAGGACGTGGTCTGCGGCACGCCGCCGCTGGCCTTCACCTTCGGCCTGGGCGGCCTGCTGTGCTTCCCGCTGCGGGCGGGCGCGTCGACGGTGCTGCTGGAGCGCCTGACTCCGGCCGATCTGCTGGCCACCATAGACCGCTTCAAGGTCACCATGACCTTCACGGCGCCGACGTTCTACCGCCAGATGGCCGCGCTGGTGGGCCGCTATTCGCTGGCCAGCCTGCGCGCCAGCGTCTCGGCCGGCGAGGCCCTGCCCGACGCCACGCGCCAGCTGTGGAAGCAGGCCACGGGCATCGAGATGACCGACGGCATCGGCGGCACCGAGATGATCCACGTCTATGTCTCCAGCCCGCCCGAGCAGGTGCGGCCCGGCGCCAGCGGCAAGGTGGTGCCCGGCTATGTGGCCGCGATCCTGGACGAGAACCTGAACCCGGTGCCGGTCGGCACGGCGGGGCGCCTGGCGGTCAAGGGACCGACCGGCTGCAAGTACCTGAACGATGAACGGCAGAAGCAGTTCGTGCAGGGCGGCTGGAACTTCCCCGGCGACACCTTCAAGATGGACGAGGACGGCTATCTGTATTACCAGGCCCGCAATGACGACATGATAGTCTCGGCCGGCTACAACATCGCCGGCCCCGAGGTGGAAGGCACCCTGCTCAAGCACGAGGCGGTCGCCGAATGCGGAGTGGTGGGCGCGCCGGACGAGGATCGCGGCCAGGTGGTCAAGGCCTTCATCGTGCTCAAGCCGGGCTTTACGGGCAGCGAGGAGCTCAAGAGGCAGCTTCAGGACTTCGTGAAGGAGAATGCCGCGCCCTACAAATATCCGCGCGCCATTGAATTCGTGACGCATCTGCCGCGCACCGAAACCGGCAAGCTGCAGCGCTTCGTGCTGCGGCAGATGGCGCAGGGCTGACCGGGGCGGGGCAAAAAAAAGCGGGGCGTGGCGCCCCGCTTTTTTCATGCCTGCCGCCGGAGGGACATCAATCCTTGAGCGTGGCGAAGACCTCGCGCGCCGCCTGCACGGTGGCGGCTATGACGTCGGGCGTGTGCTGCACGGACACGAAGCCGGCCTCGAAGGCGGACGGGGCGAAGTACACGCCCTTGTCCAGCATGGCGTGGAAGAAGCGCTTGAAGCGCGCGATGTCGCCGGCCGAGACTTCGGCCAGGGAGGCGGGGATGCGTTCGCTGAAGTAGATGCCGAACAGGCCGCCCTGATGATCGGCGCAAAAGGGTACGCCGGCTTCGCGGGCGGCGTCGGTCAGGCCCTGGACCAGGAGAGCGGTGTTGCTGTTGAGCGTGTCGTAGAAGCCGGGCTGGGCCAGCTTCTTCAGGGTCGCCAGGCCGGCGGCCACGGCGACCGGATTGCCCGACAGCGTGCCGGCCTGGTAGACGCCGCCTACGGGCGCCACGCATTGCATGATGTCGCGGCGTCCGCCGAAGGCGCCCACCGGCATGCCTCCGCCGATGACCTTGGCCAGCGTGGTCAGGTCGGGGCGGATGCCCGTCAGGCCCTGCACGCCTTGCGGGCCGACGCGAAAACCGGTCATGACTTCGTCGAAGATCAGTACCGCGCCGTGCTCGGTGCCCAGCTCGCGCAGGCCTTCCAGGAAGCCGGGGGCGGGGCGCACCAGATTCATGTTGCCGGCGAAGGGTTCGACGATGACGCAGGCGATGTCCTGGCCTTTCTGCTGGAAGGCGTCGCGCACGGCGTCCAGGTCGTTGTAGTCCAGCACCAGGGTGTGGGCCACGAATTCGGCGGGCACGCCGGCCGAAGTGGGGTTTCCGAAAGTGAGCAGGCCCGAGCCGGCCTTGACCAGCAGGCTGTCGGCGTGGCCGTGATAGCAGCCTTCGAACTTGATGATGGTCTTGCGGCCCGTGTAGCCGCGCGCCAGGCGGATGGCGCTCATGGTCGCCTCGGTGCCCGAGCTGACCAGGCGCACCTGCTCGATGGACGGCAGCAGCTTGGTGATGGTCTCGGCCAGCACCACTTCGCCTTCGGTGGGCGCGCCGAAGGACAGGCCGTGCACGGCCGCGTCCTGGACGGCCTTGACCACGTCCGGATCGGCATGGCCCAGGATGGCCGGGCCCCAGGAGCCGACGTATTCGGTGTATTGCCGGCCGTCCGCATCCCAGATGTAGGGACCCTGGGCGCGTTCGATGAAGCAGGGCGTGCCGCCGACCGAGCCGAAGGCGCGAACGGGCGAGTTGACGCCGCCGGGAATGAATTCGCAGGCGCGTTCGAAAAGTTGCGTGTTACGGGACATGAGGCAGAAATCCAGACGGTAAGAACGGTTGGTTCGTGGCAGGCGGTCCGGTCAGCGCGCGTGGCGAGACCGGGCCTGGGCTAGGAAAAGATCGGTGAAGCGCTGCGCCGTGGCGCGCACGTCGTCGGCCTCGAACAGGCTGCTGATGACGGCCAGGCTGTCCACCCCGGCCTCCAGCAGCGCCGGGGCGTTGTCGGGGGTGATGCCGCCTATGGCCACCACGGCGGCGCGGCGGGCGTTCCCGCAAGATCGACCACAAGGAAGCCGGCATGGGCGACTGCGTGGATTTCACGCTGGACGGAAAGACCGCGCCGAAGGCGATGTAGTCCGCGCCTTCGGCCAGGGCCTGCCGGGCCAGCTCCAGGCTGTTGTAGCACGAACGCCCCAGCAGGGCATGCTGGCCGAGCGCGTGGCGCGCCTGGATCAGGTCGCCGTCGTCCTTGCCCAGGTGGGCGCCCTGCACCGGGAACTGCAGCGCCCAGGACCAATGGTCGTTGATGAGCAGCGGCAGTTCCAGTGACGCGCACAGCTCGCTCAGTTGGGTCAACTGTTGATGCAGGGCTTCCTGGCTGCCTTGCTTGCGGCGGAACTGCAGCACCTTGAGGCCCCCGTCGTGCGCGGCGCGCACCGCGCGCAGCAGGCGGGGCGTGTCGTCCCAGTCGGGGGTGATGCCGTACAGGCCGGCCGGAAAGCGCAGGGGCGTGGAGTCAGTCATGGCGAAAGGGGGCGGGGTTGAGCAGGCGGTGGCCCATGCCGGGCTGGAAGGTGTCGCGCGAGCATGCCTGCAGGTGGCTCAGGGCTGATTCTACCGCGCCGTCCAGTTCCTGGCCCTGGGCCAGCCGGCAGGCGCAGGCCGCGGCCACCAGGCTGTCCATGTCCTGCTGGCGCAGGCCCGGGTCGCGCGGCAGGCTGTATTCGAGCCGGCCGTGGTGTCCCTGGAACAGGGCGTGCCACTGGCCGGGAGCGCCGGGCCCGGCCGTGATCAGCACGGCATGCGCGCCCGCGGCCAGCAAGGCGGCGGCCGCCGATTCGCTGTCTTCCAGCAGGCCTTCCGAGCGCCACTGTTCCAGGCTGGCGTGGTCCACGACCAGCAGGGAGCTGAGCGGCAGCAGCAGGCGCAGGCAGGCGTCCAGGGCGTCCTCGGCGTCGATGTCGTCCAGGCCGGCGGGCATGGCGGTAAGGTGCAGCACCAGGGGCAGCTCGGGGTAGTCGGCGCAGATCTCGGCCACCATGCTGGCCATCTCGGGACTGTAGAGCGGCCCGCACTTGACGGCCTGGATGTTGACGTCCTCGAGCAGGCAGCGGGCCTGGTCGTCGGCGACGTCCTCGGCCAGCGGCTGTATGCTTTCCAGTTGGGCGGTGTCGCGCACCAGCAGCGCCGTGGGCACGCTCAGGACGTGACAGCCCAGCCGCGCGCCGGTCACGACGTCGGCCGGCAGGTGGGCGCCGCCGCTGGGATCGTAAGGCGCCAGAACGAGCGCCAGCCCTGGACTTGAATTTTCGAGATCAGCAGCCATCTTGTATCAAATGTGGTCCAGCGCCAATTATTTGGCCCGGATGCCGCAGGGTTTAGTAATATTGACCCCATTTTAATGGATTGCCCCGATTTGCACCCGGATCGGACTATGTTTACAAATACAGTAGGAATGTTATGCGTACGTGGATGTGCCTGATTTGCGGCTGGATTTACGATGAAGAAGCGGGGCTGCCCGAGGAAGGGATCGCCCCCGGCACGCGTTGGGAGGACGTGCCTCCGAACTGGGTCTGTCCCGAATGCGGCGCCCGCAAGGAAGATTTCGAACTGATCGAAGTGTGATCGGCCCGTTCCCCACGGTGGTCTGCCCCGACAGGAGGTGCGTATGAGTGCAACAAGCCAGTCGCCGCTGGTCCAGGAAAGCGCCAATCTGACCCACCACCTGTTGCTGGCCATGCCCGGCGTGGTATCGGGCAGCCTGGCCGACACCGTCATCTACGTCTGCGAGCACAATGAGCAGGGCGCCTTGGGCCTGGTCATCAACCGGCCCACGGACCTGACCCTGGCCGATCTCATGTCGCGCATCGAAGTCCAGGTGGACGCCGACACAGACCTGGCCGGCACCTCCGTGTATTTCGGCGGACCGGTGCAGACCGACCGCGGCTTCGTGCTGCATGATTCGGACAAGGCCTACACTTCCAGCCTGGCGGTGGGCGAACTGACCCTGACCACCTCCAAGGATGTGCTGCAGGACGTGGCGCACGGCCAGGGCCCGCAGCATATGCTGGTCACGCTGGGCTACGCGGGCTGGAGCGCGGGGCAGCTGGAAAGCGAGATGGCCGGCAATGCCTGGCTGAACGTCAAGGCCACCCACGAAATCCTGTTCTCCACGCCCTTCGAAAAGCGCTACGACAGCGCGCTGGCGCTGCTGGGCATCGATCCCCTCATGTTGTCGGGCGGCGCGGGCCATGCCTGATCGTGCAGAGGGCACCGGCGCGCCGGCCGTCGAGACCATCCTGGCCTTCGACTACGGCCTGAAGAAGATCGGGGTGGCGCTGGGCAACACCTTGACGCGCCAGGCCCGTCCCTATGCCATCCTGCGCCCCGTCACGCGCGAGCAACGATTTGCCGCCATCCGGAAGTTGCTCGACGAGTGGCAGCCCGACCGCCTGGTCGTGGGTTTGCCTTTGACCGCCGAGGGTGCGGAGCAGTATGCTTCGCTTCGCTGCCGGCGATTCGCCAACCAGCTGCATGGCCGCTACGGCCTGGCGGTGGAGTTGGTGGACGAACGCGGCTCCAGCATGGAGGCCCAAGCCTTGCTGGGAAGCAACGACGACGACGATGCGGTGGCCGCCTCCGTGATCCTGCAGCGCTACCTGGACCGCCTGCCGCCCGTCTGAGTCCCTCACGAGGCTGAAGTCCTTTGAATACATTCCGTTTTGCCTGGCGCGCCGTGGCGCTGATGTTGTGGATACTGGCAGGCCTGCTGCTGGTCGGCCTGGCATTTCCCATCCTGCGCCCGGGCGGGCGACGCGCGCTGGTGCTGGGCATGTCGCGCCTGCTGATGCGCATCTGCGGCGTCGCCGTCCTCCAGCATGGCCGCGCCGTGCAGGACAGAGCCGTGCTCTACGCATCCAACCACGTATCCTGGCTGGATATCTTCGTGCTCAACAGCGTGCGTCCCACCTCCTTCATCGCCAAGAGCGAAATCCGTCGCTGGCCCGTGGTGGGCTGGCTGGTGGCCGGGGCCGGCACGGTGTTCATCGAACGTGGCCAGCGGCGCGCCCTGCATACGGTCAGCCAGCAGATGGAGCGCTGCTTCGAACGGGGCGACGCCGTGGGCCTGTTTCCCGAGGGCACCACGTCGACCGGCCTGGACGTCAAGACTTTCTATGCCAGCCTGTTCGAGGCGGCCATCAATCTGGAGGTGGACATCCAGCCTGTGGCGCTGCTGTTCGAGCAGGCCGGGCGGCGCACCGAGCGTTTCGCCTTCGTGGGCGAGCAATCGTTGGTGGGCAATATCTGGGTCCTGCTCAGTTCGCGCCGGGTCCAGGTGCATTGCCATTTCCTGGACGTCATGCCCGCCCAGTCCTGTATGCAGTGGGGCCGCAGCGCCACGGCCCAGCAGGCCAGGGAACGCATCCGGGCTGTCGTCCGCCCCGACTGGCCGCATGAGGTCGACACGCCTGATGAATCCGAGGCGCACGCCGGCGCCGAGGTGGACTAGGCTCGGGCTGACAGGCCGGAGTTTTTCATCATTCGCCGGGCTTCTGGTTTTCGGGGCAGTGGATCTGCACCAGCCGCCGGTCCTGCAGGCGCACGGCGCTGAGCTGGCGGCCCCAGACGCAGCCTGTGTCCAGGCTGAGCAGCGTGGGCGTGTTCATCAAGCCCAGCGTGGACCAGTGACCGAAGATGATGGGCACGTCGGCGCAGGCCCTGTCCGGCAGTTCGTACCAGGGCAGGAGTCCTGAATCGGGGTCCGGCGCACCCTTGTGCTTGAAATCCATGCTCCCGTCGGCGCGGCACATGCGCATGCGCGTCAGCGTGCTGACGATGGCGCGCCGGCGCGCCTGACCCGTCAGGGCGGGGTGCCAGGCGTCGGGTTCATTGCCGAACAGTTCGGCAATATGTTCGCGCCAGTCGTCGGCGCGCAGTAGGGCTTCCAGTTCGCGGGCGTGCTCCAGGGTCTGTTCCGGGCTCCAGGCCGGATGCACGCCGGCGTGCACCATCAGATGCCCGTGTTCGTAGTGCGCCAGCGGCTGATGGCGCAGCCAGTCCAGCAGTTCCTGTGCGTCCGCCGCGGCCAGCAGCGCCGCCAGCGTGTCGTGCTTGCCCGGCTTGCGCACCCCGGCGGCCACGGCCAGGCAATGGATGTCGTGATTGCCCAGCACGCAGGTGGCGCGCTCGCCCAGCGCCCGGATGCGGCGCAGCGAGCCGGCCGAATCGGGGCCCCGGTTGACGAGGTCGCCTGCGAACCAGAAATGGGCCTGCTCGTCGGCCTGGATGTCGGGGTGGCGCAGCAGCGCATCCAGGGAAGCGCAGCAGCCCTGGATGTCGCCGATGGCCCAGATGGATGCGGAATGGGTCAGGGGCATGGTTCAGTTGGAGACGCTGGAGTGGCGGCGGCGCAGGTTGTGGCGGTTTTCCATCAGGATGAGCGCGCCCAGCGCCAGGGCCATGGCGATCAGGTTGGGCACCAGGGCGGTGACCCAGGGCGGCAGATTGCTGAGCATGGCCACGTTCAGGGCCAACTGGTTGACCATGAAAAAGCCCACGCCCAGCAAGATGCCGGTAAAGACTTTGGTGCCTACTCCGCCATGGCGCGTCTGCATGAAGCCGATGGGCGCGGCGATGGTGATCATGACCAGCAGGGTGAAGGGATAGGCCACCTTGCGCCAGAGCGCCACCACCTGACGCTTGGTCTGCAGCTTGTTGGCGTCCAGGTAGTCGATGTAGTCCTTCAGGTCCAGGATGGACATGCGTTCGGGCGTGACGACGCGGGCGATCAGGCGGTCGGGCGTCAGCGTGGTCTGCAGGGTCAGTTCCGGCCGCTTCTCGATGCGCGCCAGGGGCTGGTCCGGCGCCTGGGCCTGGGCCAGGGCAAGGTGGGAGGACTCGCTCAGATGGGTTTCGGTCACGTCGCGCAGCACCAGTTCATTTTCCTTGAACTGGCCCGACGGCGCCTGGGCCACCATGTTCAGTCGCTGGCCGTCCATGAAGTCGTAGATGCTGACATCGCTGACGCTGCCGTTGCCCTGCAGGTTGGCGATGTTGATGATGCGCATGCCGTTTCCCGGCTTGTTCTCCTTGAACCAGTAGCCGCTGTCCAGCCGTCCGCCGCCCGAACGACCCAGCAAGGCCATGCCCTGCTCGCTGGATTTGATTTCCGCCATGGGCGTGACGTATTCGGACAGCACGAAGGCGCCGGCCACCAGGGGCAGGGTAACGGTCCAGAGCATGACCATCATGCGCAGCCCGCTCACGCCCGAGGCGCGCAGGATGACCAGTTCGTTGCGCTGGGCCAGGCTGGCCAGCGCCAGGATGGCCCCGATCAGCAGACCGATGGGCAGCAGGTCGTACAGGCGCGTGGGCAGCTCCAGCGCCTGGATATAGAACAGGCTGGCGAGCGTGAACTTGGATCCCACCTTGTCCAGTTCCTCGATCAGGGCGAAAAAGGTGAACAGCCCCAGCAGGGCGATCAGCACGACGGCGCTGGAGCGGTAGATTTCGGAAGCGAGGTAGCGGCGGGCGGTGCGCATGTAAATAGGGCTGTTGCGATGACGAGGCTAGGTTAACAAAAAAAGCCGTGTACGGTCATGGAATGGCGACCTGCCGCATGCGCTGGCTGATGGTGCGGGTGCGCGATTGCAGGTAGGGGCTGTCGCGGCGCCGGTCGTAGTAGGCCGGGTTGGGCAGCATACTGGCCAGGCGGGCGGACTGCACGGCGCTCAGCCGCGCGGCGTCCTGCTTGTAATAGTGGCGGGCCGCCGCCTGCGCGCCGAAGAAGCCTGTG
The DNA here is from genome assembly GCF_965112015.1 of Alcaligenes sp. Marseille-Q7550. Lineage (NCBI taxonomy): Bacteria > Pseudomonadati > Pseudomonadota > Betaproteobacteria > Burkholderiales > Alcaligenaceae > Alcaligenes > Alcaligenes sp. Marseille-Q7550. The sequence continues at coordinate 891,496 of NZ_CBCOPU010000002.1, read as the reverse complement.
CCCCATTGGGCGACGTTCAGGTAGAGTTCCAGAATGCGTTCCTTGCTCATGACCGCCTCTATCATGTAGGTCAGGATCAGCTCCTGGCCTTTGCGCAGATAGCTGCGCGAGTCCGACAGGAACAGGTTCTTGGCCAGTTGCTGGGAAATCGTGGAGCCGCCGCGGCGGCGCGCCGAGCCTTTTTCGGCCTGGCGGCGGTTGTAGTCCCAGGCTTTGCGGATCGCATCCCATTCCACGCCGGAATGCTGCATGAAGTTGGCGTCCTCGGAAGCAATGACGGCGCGCTTGAGGTTGGCGCTGATCTGCTCGTAAGGCACCCATTCGTAGCGCACCTGCGCATCGGGTTGCGCGGCGCGCAGCTCGCGCTGCTCGGCCGCCATGAAGGGCGTGAGCCTGGGCGGCATCACGCTGTACCACAGCACCATCAGGAACAGTGCTATCTGGTAAAGCAGTATGCCGGCGGCGGCCGCCAGCAGCAGCATGCCGGCCAGTTTCCAGGGGCGGGCGGCCAGTTTCACGTCAGACTTGTCCGACCTGGCTGCGCAGCGCGGCCAGCACGGGTTCCACTTCGGGCTCCACGCCGTGCCAGATGGCGAAGCTGGCGGCCGCCTGGCCCACCAGCATGCCCAGGCCGTCCATGACCTGGTCGGCGCCGGCCCGTTCGGCCGCCAGCATGAAGGCCGTGGGTTCGCCTGCATAGAACATGTCGTAGGCCAGGGAGTTCTTGCGGTAGCGCGCGTCGGGCAGTTCGGGCAGCGTCTGTTGCAGGCTGGCGGAAGTGGCGTTGATGACGATGTCCCAGTCGCCGGAATGGTCGTCCAGCCCGCCTGCGCTCAGGCGGCGCGAGGCGTCGGGCTCCAGCGCCACGACATGCTCGCGCAGGTCGTGGGCCTTGCTGCTGGTGCGGTTGATGACGTGCAGCAGTTCGCAGCCGGCCTCCAGCAGGGGGAACACTACGCCGCGCGAGGCGCCGCCCGCGCCGATCAGCAGGATCCGCATGTCCGCCGGGTCGTGGCCCAGGCGGCGCAGGTCCGAGCACAGGCCCACGCCGTCCGTATTGCAGCCGTGCAGCTCGCCGTCCTTCATCCACAGGGTATTGACCGCGCCGGCCATGCGGGCCCGGCGGGCGAGGCGCTTGGCGGCCAGCTCGAAAGCCTGTTCCTTGAAGGGCAGGGTGACGTTCAGGCCCTTGCCTTCGGCGAAGAACTCCCGGACCGCGGCTGTGAAGCCGTCCTCCGGCGCCAGGATGCGCTCGTAGCTCAGTGCGATGCCGCACTGGCGGGCGAACTGTTCATGGATCTCGGGCGAACGGCTGTGCTTGATGGGGTTGCCGATGACGCCGTAGCGGCCGGCGGAAGTCGTGTCGGACATGAGAGGCTCTAAGGAAGTGTCTTGTTATTGGATCCGGCCGGCCTTCGTGTCCTGACGGATCCTCCGGGCACGGGTGGCGAGTGAAGCCTGGTCGAGGCTCTATTTTACCGCCGGGCAGCCGGAACGCCGAATTGCCCGAGCTGAAACAGGCTTCTTGGGTCATGGACGAAGGCGCTCGGTCAATCATTGGCCGGGCCCTGCATGCTGAGGGTGTCGCGAGTGAATTCCCAACTGCGGGTGATCACCAGCACATCGGCGCCGGGAGCTACTTCCGGCGGCCGGGGGGCGAAAGGGGCGGCCAGCTCGACGATGCGCCGGGCGGCAAGGTTCAGAGCCGGGTCGGAGGCGGGCCGCGTCAGTTCGGCGCGCAGCAGGCTGCCGTCGCGTCGTATGTAGACCGTCATCTGCAATTGCCCGTAGAGCCTGCGGCCTTCCTGCCGGGGATAGTGGCGGGTGCCGGTCTGCTCGATGGCCTGGCGCCACTGGTCCAGGTAGCGCGCCTCCTCGCTGGCGCGCGCGCTCGGGCCGGCGTAATGGTAACGCGGCTGGCGCTGCTGTTCGCGGATCTGGTCGCGCAGCAGCGCGATGCGCGCGTTGCGGATCTGGGGGCTGCGGTCGTCATCGTCCTGCCCGGGAGCCTGAGCGGCGCCGGTGTACTCGGCGGGCGGGGTGGACGGCGGCACGGCATCCTGGCTGTCCAGCTCGCCCAGCAGGCGTTGCTGCTCGGCTTCCAGGCTTTGCTGGCGCTTGCGCAGCGCTTCCAGCACCAGCAGGTTGGGCAGGTCGGGGTCCGTGAGCGGCAGGGGCTGGCTGGCCTGGCCGCGCGCATCCTGCCCGCCGCCTTCCAGATTCAGTTGCGCGAGCAGTTGCGGATCCAGGGGGGCGGATTCGGTGCTGAAGTTGACCAGGGCCACGTCCAGGCTGCGGGCGGCCTGGGGAGCTGGCGCGCGCGCGGGCCAGCACACCAGCGCGGCGTGCGCCAGGGCCGAGACCGCGACCGCCGGCCAGAGGTAATCGCCTTGCGCAAGGCGGCGGGGCGGCCTGGCCATGGCCGTCAGGCTGCGGCGGCGACCTCGCGCAGGCGGCATTCCACCGTCAGCGCCAGTTCGTCGAAGGCCAGCAGGTCTATGGTGACTTCCTGGCCGCGCTCCAGGGCGGGCAGGCCGGGCACGTGCAGCACCAGGGGGGCGTCGTTCAGGCGCACCAGGTCTTCTTTGATATAGGCGGCGCGCGCCTGGGTGATGCCGTTCTGCTGCAGCCAGCGCAGGCACCAGTAGCGCTCCAGCGAAGATTGGTAGTCGGCCCATTGGGCGTACTGGCCTTCGAAGGCGCCGATGATGGCGAACAGGTCGGCGTCCTTGGGCTGGAAGGGGGCGGCCAGGCGGGCGGAGATGCCGTGTTCGGCCGCGGCCAGGATCTGTCCCTGGTTGATCAGGTCCACGTAGCGGCGCAGCGGCGACGTGGACCAGGTGTATTGCGGCACGCCGATGGATTCATGCGGCGCGGGCGTGGTGGACATGCGCGTGCGCATGAATTGCTGCGAGCGGTAGATGCCGGGCACGTTGTGCTCGGCCAGCAGGCCTCCCCAGAGCTGGTTGGCCAGGATCATGTATTCGGCCACCAGCAGGCTCAGCGGGGCGTTGCGCACGCGCGGCACCAGGCGGATGACCGAGTCGGGGTCGTCGTGCGGTCCGTCCAGCTCGAAGGTGTATTCCACGCGGTTGTTGTTCTCGGGCTTGCCGCGCACGGCCTCGCGCTGGGCGGCGAGCTGGCGCGAGAAGGTCCACAGCGGACGCAGCCACTGCGCATAGGGCAGTTCGGCCGCGGGATCGTTCAGTGCCTCTTCGGAGATCAGCGGGTCCAGTTCGTGCTGGCGCAGGTTGCGCTCGACGGTGATGCGCTCCAGGCGGGTGTGATGCGCCAGGATCTCGCCGGTGCTGATGTCGGCGTCCACGTACAGCGACAGAGCGGGACGCGCCTGGCCTTCGTCCAGGGAGAAGCGCGCGATCAGCTCGGGCGGCAGCATGGGAATCTTGTGGCCCGGCGTGTAGACCGTGGCCATGCGGTTGCGCGCGATCTGGTCAAGCTCGTTGCCGCGCTTGACGGCCAGCGCCGGCACGGCGATGTGCACGCCCACGCGGATGCGGCCGGGCTCGGGCGTCTGCACCGACAAGGCGTCGTCGATCTCGATGGTATTGGCGTCGTCCACCGAATAAGCGGTGACGTCGGCCTTGGGCAGGTCCTTGCCCCATTCCTGGACCTGGATGGGCGGAAAGCCCGTGCCTTTGGGAAAGTGGGCCGACAGGAAGCGGTGCTGGTGCAGCGTCAGGGGGTTGGACCAGGCGCCCAGCGACAGCAGCAGTTTTTCCGTGCCCACGCCCAGTTCTTTCTGGGCCTGGTCGAAGGCTTTCCATTCCAGGGAGTTCTTGTCCGGCTGGGCCAGGAACGTATGCGCCTTCTGGGCGACCTGCTCGGGCAGGCGGCCTTGCACCATGTCGCGCGCCCAGGCCTCGATCTGTTCCTGTTGCAGGCGTTTCTTTTCAATGGCGGCCAGCGCAGCCTGCAGGATCTCGGGCGGGGCGGGGCGGTACAGGCCCTTGCCGCGGCGATGGAAGTAGGCCGGGGCGCTGTGCAGCGCGAAAATGGTGCCGGCTTTTTCCACGGCGTCGGGCGCATGGCCGAAATAGTCCTGGGCCAGGGCGGCCGCCTCGAACTCCTCCTGGGGGGCGCATTCCACAGGAAGTTGATGTCCAGCGACTCGGCCAGGGCCTGGGCCTGTTCCATCAACTGCGCGGGAGCGGGTTGCTCAAAGCTGAACAGCACGGTGTTCTTCTTGATCTTGCTGCGTTTCCCGGAGGCCGATTCCACTTGCAGGGTGGAGTCGCTTTCGGAGAAGACTTTTTCCGCTTTGAAGTTGCCGCTGTCTTCGAAAAGGACGTACATGATGTTCCATCTGGATGGCCGCGGCCATCCGGTAAGTATTTTTTAAGGTCGTTGCAGGGCGAACTGCAGGATGTCGGGTATCCAGGGGTCGAAATCCGAGAAGCCGTGGTCGCCGCCTTCGACGATGTGGCCGCGGCTGCCCCGGTACCAGTCCGCCATTTCCCGCCAGTTCAGGACTTCATCGCCCTTGGCCGCCAGCAGGTAGAACTGTTGCGGATCGGCCGGGCGGGGGACGTGGATGTCGTCCAGTTCGTCCACATAGTCGGGCAGGAAGTGAAAGGGCGCATCCGAGTGGTAGCAGGTGTGTTCGCCCACCTGCGTGGCCAGATCCCGGCCGGCGTAGACCACCGGGTTGATCAGCACGGCCCGGCTGCGGTAGTGCTGGGCCAGGTGGCTGGCGTAATAGCCGCCCAGCGAGGACCCCATGATGCACAGCCGCTCCCGCGCATTGCCGGCCTCCAGTTCCGTATCCAGGATGCGCCGGCACAGGGCGATGGCCTGCGCCGGGCTGGCCGGCAACTGCGGGCAGCGCCACAGGTGCAGCAGGTCCCGTTCCTGCAGGGCCTGCTTCATGCGCTGCGCTTTGTAGGACGAAGGCGAAGAGCGAAAGCCGTGAAGGTAGAGGATCATGACAGCACCTGGGGGGACGGAAGGAGGTCAGCGCGGCAGGCGGTCCAGCAGGCGCTGGTGGACGCCGCCGAAACTGCCATTGCTCATCACCACGATGGCGTCGCCGGGACGGCTGGCCTGGACAATGGCAGTCACCATTTTATCCAAATCGTTCCAGGCTGTGGCGCGCTCGCCCATCTCGGCCAGCACGACCGCCGGGTCCCAGCCCAGGGCGTGCTTGCCCTGGGTCTCGCCGTAGCAGAACACCAGGTCCGCCTGCTCCAGCGACTGCGGCAGGCGGGCGGCCATGGCGCCCAGCTTCATGGTGTTGGAGCGCGGTTCCAGCACCGCCAGGATGCGCGTGGCCGGCCCCACCTGGCCGCGCAGCCCGTCCAGGGTGGTGGCGATGGCGGTGGGGTGGTGCGCGAAGTCGTCGTAGACGGTCACGCCCTTGACGGTGCCGCGCACTTCCATGCGGCGTTTGACGCCCTTGAAGCGGCACAGGGCGGCGATGGCCTGTTCGGGCTCCACGCCCGCATGCTGCGCGGCGGCGATGGCGGCCAGCGCGTTGAGCTGGTTGTGCCGTCCGGTCAGCGGCCACTGCACGCGGCCCAGGGCCTGGCCGTGGCGCAGGACCTCGAAGGAGGTCGGGCTGATGTCGCGGCTGTCCCAGTCGCCCTGGGGGCCGAAGTAGTTGACCGGCGTCCAGCAGCCGCGCTCGAGCGTCTGTTCCAGGGCGGGCGCGCCGGTCGGGCACAGGATCAGGCCCGAACGCGGAATGGTGCGCACCAGGTGGTGGAACTGGGTCTGGATGGCGTTCAGGTCGGGGAAGATGTCGGCGTGGTCGTATTCCAGGTTGTTCAGCACGGCCGTGCGCGGACGGTAGTGGACGAACTTGGAACGCTTGTCGAAGAAGGCCGTGTCGTATTCGTCGGCTTCGATCACGAAGAGCGGCTCCGCGGGGTCGAAGCGCGCCGACACGCCCAGGGCGGGCGCCCCGCCGCCGATCAGGAAGTTGGGCGCCAGGCCCGCCTGCTCCAGGATCCAGGTCAGCATGGAACTGGTCGTGGTCTTGCCGTGGGTTCCGGCCACCGCCAGCACGTGCTGGCCGCGCAGGATGTTCTCGCCCAGCCACTGCGGCCCGGACACGTAGGGCAGGCCCTGGTCCAGTATGGCTTCCATCAGGGGATTGCCCCGGGAGACGACGTTGCCGATGATGTACAGGTCGGGCGCCAGTTCAGTCTGGCTGGCGTCGAACCCTTCGATCAGCGCTATGCCCTGTTCCTGCAACTGCGTGCTCATGGGGGGGTAGACCCCGGCATCGCAGCCGGTCACGGTATGGCCCGCCGATCGGGCGATCAGCGCCAGGCCGCCCATGAATGTGCCGCATATGCCTAATATATGTATGTGCATGACAATCCTCCGGCCCACATTTTAGTCGAGTGTTTGATCTGGCGCGCCGACTTGGCCGGGATGCGGGTGCTATCATCGCCGGATGATGTGTTCCACCCTGGGGAGGTCCGGGGTGCTTTTATAAAGTGTGAGCAAGTATGCAAAGGCGTCTTTTCCTGCGGCGGGCCTTATTATGCGCGGGGCTGCTGGCCCTGCACCCGGCGCCCTGGGCCAGTCTGCTGCCCGCCGATCCGTTCCTGGCGCAGAGCTTTCCCGATCTCCAGGACCAGGACCGGCTCTTGTCGACCTACGCCGGCAAGCCGCTGGTCATCAATTTCTGGGCCACCTGGTGCGCGCCCTGCATCAAGGAGATGCCGGACCTGCAGGCGCTGCACGAGCGCTATCCGGATGTGCAGTTCGTGGGCATCGCCGTGGATTCCAAGAGCAACGTCCAGGAGTTCCTGCAGCGCGTTCCGGTCAGCTATGACATCCTCCTGGCCGGTCCGGGCGGGGTCAGGCAGATGCGCAGCCTGGGCAATAAAAAGGGCGGCTTGCCGTTCACGGTGGTGTTTGGAAGCAACGGCCGGGTGGACGAACGGATTCTGGGACAGATCGATCCGCAAAAGTTGGACGAAGTTATCAAGCGTCAGCGCTAAATGGCGCACTTCGTCGTTCAATTTCGGCAAATTCCGGCCCGCGGCCGGTTTTCTCCTGAAAATGCGGAATCCCCCGGTTACCGCTTGTAATCGGCGTCGTTGATAGACAAATGGCGCTTTTTAGCGTAAAAAGGCGGTCTGTCTTCACGAAAAATCCGCTATGGCGAATCATGTTCTGGTCCTTAACGGGCCCAACCTCAACCTGCTGGGTACCCGGGAGCCGGATGTCTACGGACATCAGACCCTCGAGGACATCAATGGCGGTTTGCGGGCTCTGGCCGACCAGCATGGCGCACAGTGTCAGTTTTTTCAAAGTAATCACGAAGGCGGGCTCGTCGACCGGATCCACCAGGCCCGCGCCGAGGGTGTCGATTTCATCATCATCAATGCCGGTGCCTACACACACACCAGCGTGGCGATACGCGATGCTCTGGCCGGTGTCGGCGTTCCGTTCATCGAAGTCCACTTGTCCAATGTACACAAGCGCGAGCCGTTCCGTCATCATTCCTATCTCTCCGACGCCGCCCGCGGCGTGATCGTGGGGCTGGGGGCGTTCGGGTATGAGGCTGCGCTGCGTTTTGCCTTGGACAGCTAGGCGGCTGTCTTCGTCTTTTTGACCAATTTTCTTTTTTGATGCCGTTCTGATTCAGCACTAGGACAGTGCGGCGTCGCGGGAAGCATGCATGGATCTTAGAAAACTCAAAACCCTGATCGATCTCGTGGCCGAATCGGGTATTGCCGAACTGGAAATCACCGAAGGCGACGACAAAGTCCGGATCGTCAAATTTTCGCAGAGCTCGGCTGCCCCCGTGGCTTATGTTCCCGAGGCGCAGGCTGCCCAGGTCGTGGCCGCTCCGGCCGCTGCCGCGCCGGCTCCAGCCGCTGCCGCCGCGCCCGCTGCGGCCGAGGGCCATGCCGTCAAGGCGCCCATGGTCGGCACTTTCTACCGCGCTCCCAGCCCAGGCGCCGCTCCTTTCGTGGAAGTGGGCCAGACGGTCAAGGAAGGCGATCCGCTGTGCATCATCGAGGCCATGAAGCTGCTCAACGAGATCGAGGCCGACAAATCCGGCGTGATCAAGGAAATCCTGGTCGAAAACGGCGGCCCCGTGGAATACGGCCAGCCCCTGTTCATCATCGGTTGATGACATGTTTGAAAAAATCCTAATCGCCAATCGGGGCGAAATCGCCTTGCGTATCCAGCGCGCCTGCCGCGAGATGGGTATCAAGACGGTGGTGGTCTATTCCGAAGCCGATCGCGGCGCCAAGTACGTGCGCCTGGCCGACGAGGCCGTCTGCATCGGCCCCGCGCCCGCCCGCGACAGCTACCTGAGCATGCCGGCCATCATTTCCGCGGCCGAAGTCACGGACGCCGAAGCCATCCATCCCGGCTACGGCTTCATGGCGGAGAACGCGGACTTTGCCGAGCGCGTCGAAAAGAGCGGCTTCGTCTTCATCGGTCCGCGTCCCGAGAACATCCGCACGATGGGCGACAAGGTCATGGCCAAGAAAGCCATGATCGAGGCCGGCGTGCCCGTGGTCCCCGGCTCGGACGGCGCGCTGCCCGACGACCCGCAGGAAATCATGCGCATAGCCCGTGAAGTGGGCTATCCGGTGATCATCAAGGCCTCGGGCGGCGGCGGCGGTCGCGGCATGCGCGTGGTCTACACGGAAGCGGCCCTGCTGACGGCCGTGGCCACGACCAAGTCCGAGGCGGCGGCGGCGTTCAACAATCCCGAGGTCTACATGGAAAAGTACCTCGAGAATCCGCGCCACATCGAGATCCAGGTGCTGGCCGACGGCGAGCGCAACGCCATCTGGCTGGGCGAGCGCGACTGCTCCATGCAGCGCCGCCACCAGAAGGTCATCGAGGAAGCGCCCGCTCCCGGCATTCCCCGCCGCCTGATCGAACGCATCGGCGAGCGCTGCGCCGATGCCTGCCGCAAGATGCATTACCGCGGCGCCGGCACGTTCGAGTTCCTGTACGAGAACGGCGAGTTCTTCTTCATCGAGATGAACACCCGCATCCAGGTGGAGCACACGATCACCGAGATGATCACCGGCATCGACCTGGTCCAGGAGCAGATCAAGGTTGCCGCGGGCGAGAAGTTCGTGCTGCGCCAGCGCGACATCCAGTTCGAAGGCCACTCCATCGAATGCCGCATCAATGCGGAAGACCCGTTCAAGTTCACCCCTAGCCCCGGCCTGATCACCAACTGGCATACGCCGGGCGGTCCCGGCGTGCGCATCGATTCGCACGTGTTCGCCGGCTACACGGTTCCGCCGTTCTACGATTCGATGATCGCCAAGCTGATCACCTACGGCAAGACCCGCGAACAGGCGATCGCCCGCATGGACATCGCCTTGTCGGAAATGGTGGTGGAAGGCATTCAGACCAACGTTGCGCTGCACCGCGAGCTGATGCAGGACGCCAACTTCCAGGCCGGCGGCACCAGCATCCACTACCTGGAACAGAAGCTGTCCCAGCGCAAGTGAAGCACAGGGACGGCGGCAGGATCGCGAACCGCCTCGTCCTGGGCAGTGAACATGCAAAACAGGGGCTCGCCCCTGTTTTGCTTTATGGAAGACAAGTATGCGTGAACTCTTATTGAGCTGCCGTGAAAACGAGGCCGAGCGTTTGTCCGACGCCTTGCTGGAGGCTGGCGTGCTGTCCGTGTCGGTGGAGGACGCCGACGGCGACACCGATCGTGAGCAGCCCCTGTACGGCGAGCCCGGCATAGAGCCGGAGGTGCTGGCGTGGGACCACAACCGCGTGGTGGCGCTGCTGCCCGAGGGCGTCGAGCCCGAAGACATGCTGCAACCCCTGTACGAGGCCGGCGTGCTCGATCCGCAGCAGGCTCAATGGAGCGTACGCGAGGTGCCCGACGCCGACTGGGTGCGCCTGACGCAATCACAGTTCGGCCCCATTCCCGTGGGCGAGCGCATCCTGATCGTGCCCAGCTGGCACAAGGATGACGAGGACCTGCCCCTGGTGCAGGATGCGGGCGAGGATCTGGTGCGCATCGAGCTGGACCCGGGCCTGGCGTTCGGCACCGGCAGCCGACCGACCACGCACTTGTGCGTGGACTGGCTGGCGCACCATGTGCAGCCCGGACAGACCGTGCTGGACTATGGCTGCGGCTCGGGGATTCTGGCGATCGCCGCCCGCAAGCTGGGCGCAGGCCACACCGTGGGCGTGGACATAGACGAGCAGGCGGTCATTTCGACGCGCTACAATGCGCAGGTCAATCAGGTCGACGTGCAAGGGCTGCTGCCCGACGAAATGCCGCCAGGCCAGACCGATCTTGTGGTGGCCAACATCCTGGCCAATCCCTTGCGCATGCTGGCGCCCATGCTGGCCAATCGCGTCAAGCCGGGCGGCCATCTGGTGCTGTCGGGCATCTACGACTGGCAGGCCGAGGAGATGATCGCGGTGTACTCGCCTTATCTGCCCCTGTCGGTCTGGCAGGCGCGCGATGGCTGGGTCTGTCTGGCCGGGCAACGGTCTGTGTAGGACAGCAAGAATTTAGGTGGGCTTATGGAGTTGAAGACTCGCTGCCCCCGGTGCGGGACAATTTTTGCAGCCAGCGTCGAGCTGCTGCAGCGTCGCCGGGGCTATATACGCTGCATCCAGTGCGCACATATTTTTGATGGCTTCGAAGAGGTCATCGACGATGATGCGCCCGAGCCTACCTATGATGCGCCGCGATCCGCTCCTGAACCGGCGTCCAAGACCGAACCGATGCTGGGACGTCGCGAGACGCAGACCGTGCAGCATGTCGATCTGCAGGCGCCGGCGCAGGGGCCGCGCTTCGTCGAGCACTCCCGCCATGCCCCGCCGCGCGACGAGGGGTCCGCGCACGATTCCCTGCAGGTGCGCAAATTTCCTGATTCCGCCCTGGCCAGGGCGCCGGTGACCCCGGCCGATCCGTCCGTCATTCGCGCCCGCGCCCCGATTGCGCGCGACCGGACGGACGAGGACGCTTCTTTCTTCGTGTCCGGCCTGGATGCCGAGGACGACGCCGGCGATCATCACATCGGCCAATCCTCCTGGGGGGACAACGAGCCCGACTTCAGCGTGGGCGACCGCGTCAGCACCTTGCGCGCCGCATATCCCTCGCGTCAGGCCGACGGATCGGGCGAGGACTGGGTCATTCCTTCCAATCCCGCCATGCAGCGCGAGACGCGCTACGAGGGCGAAGCCGGGCTGGGCCGGCGCGCCTGGTCCGTGTTCTGGAAACTGCTCTGCGCAGCGGGCGTGCTGGTTCTGCTGGCCCAGGTGGTCTATGTCTATCGCGTGCAGATCGCCAGCCACATTCCGCTGCTGCGACCCGCGCTGGAGCAGGCCTGCGCGAACCTGGGCTGCCAGGTGCCCTACGAGCGCCGCATCGGCGACATCCGCGTGGTGTCCTCGGCGCTGCACAAGGAGCCGGGCGAAGGTTCGCGTTCCACTCTGCGCTTTACGCTGCGCAACGAATTCGAGCGTCCCCAGGAGTGGCCCACGCTGGTGCTGGACCTGAAGGATTTTTCCGGCGCCCTGATAGCCCGGCGCAATATCGAGCCGGCCCAGTACCTGGCGCCGGAGCGACGCGGCGAACCCTTTGCGGCGCGCACCGAACTGATGGTGCAACTGCCCCTGGATACCGGGGGCCTTCAAGTCAATGGCTATCAGATTAGCCCTTTTTTTCCATAAGGTAAGTTATGTCCGAGCGAGTGCTGGTATGCGGGTCGATCGCGTTTGATACGATCGCCGTTTTCGAGGGCTATTTCAAAGACCATATCCTGCCCGACAGCATACAGACGCTGAGCGTCTCCTTCTTCGTGCCCAGCCTGCGCAAGGAGTGGGGCGGATGCGCCGGCAACATCTCCTACACGCTCAAGCTGCTGGGCGGCCAGCCCGTGCCCGTGGGCACGGTGGGCGGCGACGGCCTGGATTACATCAAGCGCATGGAGGGCCTGGGCATCGACACCAGCATGGTGCGCGTGATGCCCGAACTGTTCACGCCCCAGTGCTTCATCACGACCGACCTGGCTGCCAGCCAGATCACGTCCTTTCATCCCGGGGCCATGCTGCATTCGGCCGACAACGATCTCTCCGGCCAGCAGGCCGGCTGGGGAATCGTGGCTCCGGACGCCAAGGACGGCATGTTCGCGCATGCGCGGCGCCTGAATGCCATGGGCGTGCCGTTCATCTTCGACCTGGGCCAGGCCATGCCCTTGTTCTCGGGAGAAGATTTGCTGCAGATGCTGCAACTGTGTCAGGTTCTTACGGCCAACGACTACGAGGCCGAGGTCATCGAGCAGCGCACCGGCAAGTCCATGACGCAGATCGCCGCCGGCTTGAAAGCCGCCGTGATCACCCGTGGAGCCCATGGCAGCACGCTTTATCGCGACGGGCAGGAGATTGCCATTGCTCCCGTGCCGGCGGCTGAAGTGGTCGATCCCACCGGCTGCGGCGATGCGCATCGCGCCGGCCTGTTATATGGGCTTACAAAAGGCTGGAGCTTCGAGGAAGCCTGCAGCTTGGGCAACCTGATGGGCAGTATTAAAATCGCGAGTAACGGCCCCCAGAACCATGAATTTAAACGATCTGACATTCAGGCTATGCTAAAACAGCATTTCGGCATCGAACGCAGCCTGTAACCTTGCGCCCGCACGCAGATCTCTTGGACAGGCCAGATGCATCTTTCGGAGTGAACCGCATGCACGCTTCTTTTTTCAATCGTCCCAAAGTACGCCTGCTGATGGCAGCGAGCCTGGCCGTCCCGGTGTTCCTGATGGCCGGTTGCGCCAACCAGTCGGCATCGAGCTCCGTCTACAGCTATGGCCAGGCCCAGCGTGAACAGATCGTGCGCCTGGGCACAGTGGTGGGCGTGCGTCCCGTCACCATCCAGAAGGACCAGACCTCCGGCGTGGGGTCGGTCGCCGGCGCGGCCATGGGCGGCGTGGCGGCCAGCTCCATCGGCGGCGGCCGCGGCAGCATCATTGCCAGCATCGGCGGCGCATTGTTGGGCGGTCTGGTCGTCAATGCCGTGGAAAACCGCATGGGCAAGTCCCAGGGGCTGGAGATCACCGTTCAACTGGACAACGGCGAAACCCGCGTGGTCGCCCAGGAGGCCGACGTGCCTCTGTCGGTGGGCCAGCGCGTGCGCATGCTCAGCGGCAACGGCCCCACCCGCGTGGTGCCCATGTAAGTCCTTTCCGGGGCCTGCGGGTCCGCGGCGCGAAAGAACCCGGCCCAAAGCCGGGTTTTTTCATGGCGGGGCGGTCGGGCTTCAGGAACGTTCCCGTTCCAGCAGGCTGCGCTTGCGGTCCAGGCCCCAGCGGTAGCCGGCCAGGTCGCCGTCCTGGCGCACGACGCGGTGGCAGGGGATGGCCACGGCCAGGGCATTGGTGGCGCAGGCGCGGGCCACGGCGCGTACGGCGCGTGGCTGACCCATGCGTTGCGCGATTTCGGTGTAGGTGACGGTCTGCCCGGCGGGGATGCTGCGCAGGATCTCCCAGACGCGCTGCTGGAAGGCCGTTCCCCGGATGTCCAGCGGCAGCGCCAGGCCTGCCGAGGGGGTTTCGGCCAGCGCCACCACCTGCGCCACGCGCTGGTTGAAGCCGGGATCGGCGCCTATCAGCTCGGCGGCCTGGAAGCGGTCCTGCAGCTCGCGCAGCAGCAGTTCCGGATCATCGCCCAGGGAAATGGCGCAGATGCCTCGTTCGCTCTCGGCCACCAGCAATGCACCCAGGCTGCATTGGGCGATGGCAAAGCGTATGGTGGCCCCCTGGCCGGCCTTGCGAAAGGCGCTGGCCGGCATGCCCAGCAGCGCCTGCGACTCTTCATAGAAACGGCTTTGCGCGCCGTAGCCGGCCTCGTAGATGGCGTCGGTGATGCGGGTCCGGGGATCGTCCAGTTGGCGGCGCAGGCGCCGGGCGCGATGCGCCTGGGCATAGGCGCGCGGCGTCAGTCCCGTCTGGGCCTTGAAGATGCGATGGAAGTGGTAGGGGCTCATCCCCACGGCGGCGGCCAGTTCGTCCAGGCTGGGTGCGTTTTCCGCGTCTTCGATCAGGCGGCACGCCTGGGTCACGGCTTGCTGGTGCTGCAGGGCCTGCTGGCGGCGGTCGGCGTGGCGGTGGCGGCTGGGGCGAAAGCCGGCCTGCTGCGCCTGTTCGGGCGTGTCGAAGTAGCGTACGTTTTCCTGTTTGGGACGGCGCGCTGCAGCGCTCGGGCTGGCGTAGGTGCCGGTGCTCAGGACGGCATAGACGAAGTGCGCGTCGGCGCGGCTGTCGCGTTCCACGATGGCCTGCCAGCGCTGTGCTTGCGTGGCATAGGGGGTGGAGTCGATGCGCGGTACGCGCCACAGGTACCAGGCCGCCAGGCTGCGGTAGGGAGACCAGGCCTGGCCCAGTTCGCGCAGGACCCGGGCGGCGGGGGCCTGTTCGAGTTTCTTCAGGCGCCGGTAGCCTTCGCGCACGCCGAAGTCGTCGGCGGGCAGTATGTCTTCGCGCTCCAGGGTGTAGATCAGCATCATTTCCACGGTCCAGCGGCCTATGCCGCGCAGTTGACTCAGGCCGTGTATCAGTTCCTGGTCGGGCATGAGCACGGCGGTCTGCTGGTCGGGGATGCGGCCGTCCAGCCGCGCCTGGGCCAGCCCCAGGATGCTGGCGGTCTTGGCGCCGGACAGGCCGCAGGCGCGCAGCGCGTCCACGGGCGTGGCCAGCAGTTCGTCGGGGGCGGGGCAGCGGCCGTGCGGGTACAGGGCCAGCAGGCGCTGCAGGATGCGGTCGGCGGCGCGGGTGTGCAGTTGCTGGTAGACCACCGCGCGCACCAGGGCTTCGTAGGGGTCGCGTTCGGGCCGGGGCTGGTGCACGCAGGGGCCGACGGTCTCGACCAGCGCCTGCCAGTCGGCGTCCAGTCCGGCCAGAAAGCGTTCCGCTTCGCTGTAGCGGCCGGGTGCGTCGTGCAAGGGAAGGGGGCTGCTCATGATGATCTGCCGGTGCTGTGGAGATGGGAGCAGTATAGGATCGGTCGCGGGCCTGTACATCCTGATTCTTGCGCTTGAATTTCTGGGCGGCAAGAGCCTTGAATGACAGGAAGCTGTTTCAGTCGATCGGCTTTTGTGAGTGGCTACAGCATTCGGCTTTCTTGAGATGTGCTGCCTGCTCTGCCCGACGGGCTGGAGTTCTCGCCCGTGCCGCGCATGGGTGCCCTGGTCCGCTCGCTGGAACAGGCGCCCCGTAAACTCGGACGGTGGCTTGTCCCCCGGACAAGCCACAAGCGTCGTCCTCGAACAGAACGGGCTTGCAACCTGTCCCAGCAAACGGCCTGCGGCGAGCCCTCTGACTCGCCCGTCGGGCAGAGCAGGCAGCACTCCAGAAGGGAGCGCCGTGAGCCGTAGACGCTGGAATGGCGGCTTCACAGAGACTCCTCCTTTTATTGATTGCTGGCTGTTCCGAAGGCGATAAGTTTGCGGTCCATAAAAAAGCCACCGTGACAGGTGGCTTCTTGGCGGCAGGAGGCGTGTTCAGATCGGGACCAGGGAGAAGGCCATGCGCGTGACGATCATGTTCAGCACCTGGGTCAGGAGCAGCAGCACCAGGGGCGAGAGATCCAGGCCGCCCAGGTCCGGGAGGATGCGGCGGATGGGGTCGAGCAGCGGGGCGGTGACCGAGCGCAGCAGCGGCATGGTGGGCGACTGAGGCTGGATCCAGGACAACAGCGCCTGCAGCAGCACGATCCAGAAGACCAGGCTGAGCGCCCAGCGCAGCACGGTGAAGACGGCGGCCAGCAGCAGCATGGGCAGGTTGCCCAGGACGGAGAAGGAGCCGGTCAGGACCACCGCGCTGAGGATCAGGTACACCAAGGCGCTGAGCCAGCTGCCCAGCAGCGAGGTCCAGTCCCAGAAGCGGCCTGCCTTGACCAGGCGGCGCAGCGGCAGGACCAGCCAGTCCGTGACCTTGAACATGGCCTGCGAATACGGGTTGAAGGGATGGACCCGCAGGGCGTAGACCCAGGCGCGCAGCAGCAATATGGTGCCCAGGAGCGAGAAGACGATATTGATTAGGAAAAGGCCGACTTCGCTGAACATGGTTGCTTCAAGTGGATGTAAGGAAGAAGGATTGTCGCATGCGAGCGCTCAAAGCCAAAGAGCCACCCGGATGAGGGTGGCTCTTTGTGTGTAACAGCGTGTCGGGCTTACGGGCGCTTGCCGGTGGGGAAGGGCGAGGAGCCGACGGGGTTGAGGTGCTGGGGGCTTGGTTCGGCAGGAGCGGCGGTGTTGGCGGCCTTGCGGGCGGCGGTCTTGTTGCCGGTCTTGGCGGCGGCCTTCTTGGCCGGGGCGGCCGTCGGGGTTTCAGTTGCTTTGGTCACGGGTTTGGCTTCTTTCTTGGGAGCCGCGGTCTTTTTGGCGGCTGCGGAGGTGCTGGCTTTCTTGGCGGCTGTCTTCACGGCCGCCAAAGCGGCCGGCTTGGCCGCAGGTTTGGCCGTGGTTTTTGCCGCGGCCTTGCCGTTGGATTTGTCGGCTGGCTTTGCCGCCGATTTGCCGGCGGCGGCAGGTTTGGCGGCGGCGCTTTTGGTGCTTGCCTTGGCGGCTGTGTCCGCTTTGGCGGCCGGTTTGGCCGGCGTGGATTTGGTCGCGCTTGTTTTGGCAGCCGCCTTCTTTACGGTTGCGGCTTTGGCAGCCGGCTTGGCGGCTGTTTTGGCAGCGCTTTTGCCGCTGGCGGTTTTTGTCGCGCTGGCTTTGTCCGCCGTGGTTTTGGCGGCGGCCGGCTTTGCGGCGGTTTTTGCCGTCGTGGTTTTGGCTGTCGTCGTTTTGGCAGCGGGCTTCACGGTTTTGGCGGCGCTGGTTGCCGTTTTTGCCGGCACGGCTTTCTTGGCGGCGGCCTTTTTCACGGCCGATTTGGCAGCCGGCTTGGCGGCGGTCTTGGTCGTGGATTTGGTCGCCGAGGACTTGGCGGGCGTCTTGCTTGGGGAGGTTTTGCTGCTGGTCGGGCTGGCCTTCGGGGCTTCAGCATTCACGGGGGTGACGGCGGTTTTGGCTGGCGTTGCTTTTTTTGCGCCGGCCGCTTTGCTGGCGGTCGATTTTGCTGCGCCTTTTTTGGCTGTTGCCATGATCATGCTCCTTGAGAACAAGTCTTTAGTTTGTCCACACCCATTTGACCTGGCCCTGGAAAATCGCATTGGCCCTTTGCAAATGACGCAGGCGTATAAGGTTGATACCTTATACGCCTAGAAGTCTAACGGAACACTCTATACAGTCAAGTATTAATCCCAGCTAAGCGCTCCGCCGGTTTGGTATTCGATGACGCGTGTCTCAAAAAAGTTGCGTTCTTTTTTGAGGTCGATCATTTCAGCCATCCAGGGGAAGGGATTTTCCTCGTTCGGATAGAGCGGCTCCAGACCGATCTGCTGGCAGCGGCGGTTGGCGATGAAGCGCAGGTAGGACTTGAACATGCCGGCGTTCAGACCCAGTACGCCGCGCGGCATGGTGTCTTCGGCATAGGCGTATTCCAGCTTCACGGCCTCTTCGAACAGGCCGCGGATCTTCGCGCGGAACTCCTCGGTCCACAGGTGCGGATTCTCGAGCTTGATCGTGTTGATCAGGTCGATGCCGAAGTTGCAGTGCATGGACTCGTCGCGCAGGATGTACATGTACTGCTCGGCCGCGCCCGTCATCTTGTTCTGGCGGCCCAGCGCCAGGATCTGGGTGAAGCCCACGTAGAAGAACAGGCCTTCCATCAGGCAGGCGAAGACGATCAGGGATTCCAGCAGCTTCTGGTCGTTTTCGACGGTGCCGGTCTTGAAGTCGGGGTGCGAGATCTGATCGATGAAGGGGATCAGGAACTCGTCCTTGTTCCGGATGGACGGCACTTCGTGGTAGGCGTTGAAGATCTCCGACTCGTCCAGGTCCAGGCTTTCCACGATGTACTGGTAGGCGTGGGTGTGGATGGCTTCCTCGAAGGCCTGGCGCAGCAGGAACTGGCGGCATTCCGGAGCCGTGATGTGGCGATAGGTGCCCAGCACGATGTTGTTCGCGGCCAGCGAGTCGGCCGTGACGAAAAAGCCCAGGTTGCGCTTGACGATGCGGCGCTCGTCCTCGGTCAGGCCGTTGGGGTCCTTCCAGAGGGCGATGTCGCGCGACATATTGATTTCCTGCGGCATCCAGTGGTTCGCGCACGTGGCCAGGTATTTTTCCCAGGCCCATTTGTACTTGAAGGGAACCAGCTGGTTGACGTCGGTCTCGCCGTTGATGATGCGCTTGTCGGCGGCGCGGATACGGCTGCCCGCACCCGTGTTCAGGCCGGCCGCCGTCGAGGCCACGGGGCTGGAGGCCCCGTTGTCCTGAGGTTCGGCGGCGGTGGCCGCGGGTTGATCGTTGTCCCAATTCAACATTGTGTCATTCCTGTGAAGAAGGGCTTATTGGCAGGCTTCGCATTCCTCGAAGCCCTCGTCGCCGGGGCGCATGGTGCAGACGGCGCCGAGCACTTCGGGCTCAGGCGCGGCCGCGGCCGCGGCAGCAACAGCGCCGGCGGCCGGGCTGCTGGTGGAAACGGCGTTCAGCTCGCCAATGCGGCCGGTGGATTTCTCGGCGTTGGTGGCGCTGCTGGAACGCAGGTAATACGTCGTCTTCAGGGCGCGGACCCAGGCTAGCTTGTAGGTCTCGTCCAGCTTCTTGCCGGATACGCCGGTCATGAAGATGTTCAGCGACTGGGCCTGGTCGATCCATTTCTGGCGGCGCGAGGCGCATTCCACCACCCAGCGGGTGTCCACTTCGAAGGCCGTGGCATACAGCTGGCGCAGTTCGGCCGGGATGCGGTCGATCTGGGCCAGGCTGCCGTCGAAGTACTTCAGGTCCGAGACCATGACTTCGTCCCACAGGTTCAGGGCCTTGAGGTCGCGCACCAGGTACTCGTTGACCACGGTGAACTCGCCCGACAGGTTGGATTTCACGTAGAGGTTGCGGTAGGTGGGCTCGATGCAGGGCGACACGCCGATGATGTTGGCGATGGTGGCCGTCGGGGCGATGGCGATGCAGTTCGAGTTGCGCATGCCGTTCTTCTGGATGCGGGCGCGCAGGCCGTCCCAGTCCAGGGTCTGGGACTGGTCGATGTCCACATAGCCGCCGCGTTCTTCGCGCAGCATGGCCAGGGTGTCGAACGGCAGGATGCCGCGATCCCACAGCGAGCCCTTGAAGGACGAGTAGGAGCCGCGCTCGACGGCCAGGTCGCTGGAGGCCTTGTAGGCGTAGTAGCACACGGCCTCGGCGGAGCGGTCGGAGAATTCCACGGCTTGCTGGGAGGCGAAGGGCACGCGCATCAGGTGCAGGCAGTCCTGGAAGCCCATCATGCCCATGCCCACGGGGCGGTGCAGCATGTTGGAGTTGCGCGCCTTGTCGACAGCGTAGTAGTTGATGTCGATGACGTTGTCCAGCATGCGCATGGCGGTGTTGATCGTGCGCTCCAGCTTGGCGTGATCCAGCTCGTACTGGCCCTGCGCGTTCTTGACCATATGGGCGGCCAGGTTCACCGAACCCAGATTGCATACGGCGATCTCGGTGTCGCTGGTGTTCAGGGTGATCTCGGTGCACAGGTTGGAGCTGTGCACCACGCCCACGTGCTGCTGGGGCGAGCGGATGTTGCATGGATCCTTGAAGGTGATCCAGGGATGGCCGGTCTCGAACAGCATGGACAGCATCTTGCGCCACAGCGAGACGGCCGGGATCTTCTTGAACAGGGTCAGTTCGCCGGTCTCGGTCTTGCGCTCGTATTCGGTGTAGGCCTTCTCGAACTCGCGGCCGTACTTGTCGTGCAGGTCAGGGGTGTCCGAAGGCGAGAACAGGGTCCATTCGCCTTCCTCCATGACGCGCTTCATGAACAGGTCCGGAATCCAGTTGGCGGTGTTCATGTCGTGCGTGCGGCGGCGCTCGTCGCCGGTGTTCTTGCGCAGTTCCAGGAACTCTTCGATGTCCAGGTGCCAGGTTTCCAGGTAGGCGCAGACCGCGCCCTTGCGCTTGCCGCCCTGGTTCACGGCCACGGCAGTGTCGTTGACCACTTTCAGGAAGGGAACCACGCCCTGGCTTTCGCCGTTGGTGCCCTTGATGTGGCTGCGCAGCGCGCGCACGGGCGTCCAGTCGTTGCCCAGGCCGCCGGCGTACTTGGCCAGCAGGGCGTTGTCCTTGATGGCGTCGTAGATGGAGGCCAGGTCGTCGGGCACCGTGGTCAGGTAGCACGAGGACAGCTGGGAGTGCAGCGTGCCGGAGTTGAACAGGGTGGGCGTGGAGCTCATGAAGTCGAAGGACGACAGGATTTCGTAGAACTCGATGGCGCGCTGTTCGCGCTGGGGCTCGTTCAGAGCCAGGCCCATGGCCACGCGCATGAAGAAGATCTGGGGCAGCTCGATGCGGGTGCCGCGCACGTGCAGGAAGTAGCGGTCGTACAGGGTCTGCAGGCCCAGGTAGTTGAACTGCTGGTCGCGTTCGGCCTTCAGGGCCTGCGCCAGCACGGGCAGATCGAACTGCGCCAGCTTGGGGTCCAGCAGCTCGTTATCTATCCCTTTCCGGATGAATTCGGGGAAGTACTCGGCGTAGCGCTGGTTCATGCCGGCCTGGGAGACTTCCTCGCCCAGCACTTCGATGCGGATGGTGTGCAGCAGCAGGCGGGCGGTGACCAGGCTGTAGCTGGGGTCGGTCTCGACCAGGGCGCGGGCCGACAGGATGACGGACTTGAAGACTTCTTCGACGGGAATGCCGTCGTACAGGTTCTTGACGGCCTCGCGCAGGATGCCGTCCACGTCGATCTTGATGCTCAGCTTGGAGCCGGCTTCGGCGATGGTGGCGCGCAGCGCGTCGATGTCCAGCGGGCGCAGGCGGCCGTTGTCCGAGACGTTCAGGCCCGACTTGCCGGCGGGCTGCGCCGTGGCCACGGACTGGGAGCGTTCCTGGGCGCGTTTTTCACGGTACAGCACGTAGGTGCGCGCCACGTCGTGTTCGCCCGAGCGCATCAGGGCCAGTTCGACCTGGTCCTGGATGTCTTCGATGTGGAAGGTGCCGCCGCTGGGACGGTTGCGCACCAGCGCGGACACGACTTGCGCGGTCAGCTCTTCGACGAGCTGGCGCACGCGGGCGGACACGGCGCCCTGGCCGCCGCCCACGGCCAGGAAGGCCTTGGTCATGGCGACGGAAATCTTGTTCGGTTCGAAGCCCATGACCGCGCCGTTGCGGCGGATCACACTGAACATGGACCATTGATTGGCTGCAGCGCCGGTCTCGGCCGCGGGAGCGGAGGCGGCCAGGTCGGCGGGTCTGGACTCAGCAATCGGGGAGGTTTGCATGGGGACTCCTGGAGTGGAAAAAGGCGCGCGGGCACACCCGTGCGGCGGGTTGATTCGGTAATGGTGGTCTTGGGGGAAACTCGGCGAGCTCTAGTGCTTGCTTGGGCTCGAACCACAACATCTAGTGGTTCGAGCGGCCCGTTGCACTAATTGTAGTGACGGGGTGGGGACTGCGCAACATTGACTTTTGTAATTTCCCAATCGATTTCTGCAATCTGCAGACGGCAAAAAAGGCCTTGCCGCAGCAAGACCTTGGAGGGAAGCCATTGTAGCGCCAGTCGGGCGCTCAAAGGTGTTGCGCTGTCAGATTATTTGCAGGTGCAACGCTTTGTGTCAGTTGGGCGGACAGTTCGGCGAAGCGTTGGCGGTAGTGTACCGCGGCGGCCATCTTCACCGGTCCAAAGCCGCGCAGTTGCTGGGGCAGATCGGCCAGCTCCAGGGCGGCCGGGTACTGGCCGGCGTCCAGATGCTGCGCCAGATGCTTGAGCAGGGCCAGGTAGTCGCGCCAGAGGCGGCGCTCCATGCGCCGTTCCTCGGTATAGCCGAACACGTCCAGCGGCGTGTCGCGCAGGACCTTGCCCTTGGCCAGCCAGCGCAGCAGGGTGGCCGTGCGCGGGCCCAGGGTGATCTTGCGCGGCCGCCCCGTGGCCGGGTCGCGGCGCGCCAGCAGCGGCGGGGCGAAATGAAAGCGCAGGCTGAAGTCGCCCTGGAACTGGCGTTCCAGGTCCTGCCGGAAGTCGGGGTGGCTGAACAGGCGCGCCACCTCGTATTCGTCCTTGTAGGCCATCAGCTTGTACAGGCTGCGCGCGGCCTTTTCCGTCAGCGCAGGACGCTGGCCCGGACGCAGATCTTCCTCGGCCTGCCGCAAGGCGGCGATGGCCTGGGTGAAACGGCGCGCGTAGGCGGCGTCCTGGTATTGCTCCAGGCTGCGGCTGCAGCGCTCCACGATCTGCTCCAGCGTTTCGCGCCGTTGCAGGGTCACGACCTGGGCCGCGGGCTGTTGCAGGCCGGCCAGGGCCTGGGCGTCGTGGCCCAGCACGCGGCCGATGTGGAAGGCATCCAGATTGGCCTGCACGGCCACGCCGTTCAGGCGTATGGCCTGCTCGATGGCGGCGCCGCTCACCGGCACCGAGCCCTGCTGCCAGGCCATGCCCAGCAGCATCATGTTGGACAGCAGGCTGTCGCCGAACAGGCGCGTGGCGGCCTCGTGCGCATTGAAGGAGCGTACCTGGTTGCGGCCCGCTCCGTCCTGCAGTTGCTTGAGCAGCCGCTGGGCGTCCAGCGGCGCATCGGGATTGCGGGTGAATTCGGCGGTGGGCGCCAGGTATTCGTTGATGACGGCGTGGGTGTGGCCGGGCCGCAGGCAGGACAGCGCATTGGGATGCGCGGCCGCGACCACGTCGCACAGAATGGCCAGGTCGGCCTGGCCGGAGTCCACGCGCACGGCGCCGGTGGGGCGCCCGTCGGCCGAGAGCCGGATGTGGCTGATGACGGTGCCGCCTTTCTGCGCCAGGCCCGTCATGTCCAGCACCGAGGCGGCGCGGCCTTCCAGATGAGCGGCCATGGACAGCACGGCGCCTATGGTGATGACGCCGGTGCCGCCCACGCCGGCCACGATGACATTGCCGGCGCGCGCCTGGGCCTCAGGCGCGGGCAGGGCGGGCCGTGTCTCCAGCATCCGCCCGTTCGGTGCGGCCTTGCCGTCGTCGTCGCCGCGCCGCAGCGCGCCGCCCATGACGGATACGAAGCTGGGGCAGAAGCCGTCCACGCAGGAGTAATCCTTGTTGCAGCTGGACTGGTCGATCTGGCGCTTGCGCCCTTCGGGAGTGTCGGCCGGCACCAGCGACAGGCAGTTGGACTGCACGCCGCAGTCGCCGCAGCCTTCGCATACGGCCTTGTTGATGAACAGGCGGCGCGAAGGATCGGGGTATTCATTCTTCTTGCGACGGCGGCGTTTTTCCGCCGCGCAGGTCTGGTCGTGGATCAGGATGGTCACGCCGGGGATCTCGCGCAGTTCGCGCTGCAGGCGGTCCAGTTCGCGCCGGTGGTGCACCTGCACGCCGGAGGGCAGCTCCACGCCCCGGTAGCGCTCGGGCTCGTCGGTGGTGATGACCACGCGGCGCGCGCCCTCGCCCAGGGTCTGCTGGCAGATGCGCGGCACCGAGATCGGGCCGTCCACCGGCTGGCCGCCCGTCATGGCGACGGCGTCGTTGAAGAGAATCTTGTAGGTGATGTTGGCTCCGGCGGCGATGGCCTGGCGTATGGCCAGGTAGCCGGAATGGAAGTAAGTGCCTTCCCCCATGTTCTGGAACATATGGCCCGTCTGGATGAAGGGCGACAGGCCCACCCAGTCCGTGCCTTCGCCGCCCATCTGGGTCAGGCCGCGCGTCCTGCGATCCATCCAGGTGGCCATGTAGTGGCAGCCCACGCCGGCCATGGCCTGGCTGCCTTCGGGAACCTTGGTGGAGGTGTTGTGCGGACAGCCCGAACAGAAATAAGGGCGCCGCGTCAGGCCGCCGGTATCGACGGCGGGCAGGGTCTGGATCGCACAGGCGGGCAACTGCAGGCCGGCGTGCCGCCCCAGCCAGCGGCGCAGGCCCACGGCCACGCGTGCCGGGCTGAGTTGGCCGTCGGCCGGGATCAGCACTTCCTGCTCCACGTCGCGCTTGCCCGATACGGTGGGGCGTTGCGCGCGGTTGAACAGCAGGTTCTTCAACTGGTCTTCGATGACGGGGCCTTTTTCTTCGATGACCAGGACGTGGTCCAGGCCCTCGATGAAGTTTTCCAGCGACTCCGTGTTGACCGGCCAGCTCAGGCCTATCTTCAGGTGGCGGATGGGCGGCAGCTCGCCCAGCCCGGCTAGTTGCTCGAGCGCGTCCAGCGCATCCAGCGTGGCCTTGCCGGTGGAGACGATGCCCAGGCGGGCGCCCGGCGCGGCCTGCAGGATGCGGTCCAGGCTGTGCTTGCGGGAGAAGTCGCGCACGCTTTGCAGGCGCGCCTCCAGCGTGCCCTCGATGGCGGGCGTCAGGAACTCGCCGGGGTTGTAGGGATGCAGGCCGCCCTGGGCGTCGTTCAGCGCTGCGTCCAGATCGTCCAGCGGCGCGATCTCGAAGGAGCGGCCGCTTTCCACGGTTTCGGTGATGGCCTTCAGCGCCACCCAGGAGCCCGAGTAGCGCGACAGCGCCCAGGCCCAGATGCCGAAGCGTTCGTATTCATCCACCGAGGATGGATTGACCACGGGAATGCTCCAGGCCATCAGGGAGTGTTCGCTGGCGTGCGGGATGGACGAGGAGGAGGCGACGTGGTCGTCGCCCACGATCATCAGCACGCCGCCATGGCGCGAGGCGCCGGCGGCGTGGCCGTGGTGCAGGGCGTCGCCCGCGCGGTCCAGGCCGGGGCCCTTGCCGTACCACATGGCGAACACGCCGTCGACCTTGCGGTCGGCGCGCTCGCCGGCCTGCTGGGTGCCCATGATCATGGAGGCGGCCAGGTCTTCATTGATGGCGGGCTGGAAGCGCACCTTGGCCTGTTCAAGCTGCTTCTGCGCCTTCCACATGGCCATGTCCACACCGCCCAGCGGCGAGCCGCGGTAGCCGGACACGAAGCCGGCGGTGTTCAGGCCGCGCTCCTGGTCCAGGCGGTATTGGGTCAGCAGCATGCGCACCAGGGCCTGCGTGCCGGTCAGGAAGATGCGGCCGGACCGGGCGGTCAGGTTGTCGCTGAGCTTGTAGTGTGTGTCGACGGACTGCGTCATGATGGAACCTCCAGATAAGGTTCATGATAGATTTTCCGCCATCTCTTTTTTTGCGTTATAGTTGCGCGTATTCCCTATTCTTTGAAATGTTTATTTCGTATTTATTTAAATATGGATAAAACTGATTTAAAAATACTGGACGTGCTGCAACAGGACGGCCGGGCGTCCGCCCAGCAGGTCTCCGAGCGGGTCGGGCTGTCCACCGCGCCGGTGTGGCGGCGCATCAAGACCCTGGAAAAAGACCGGGTCATACAGGGTTATTATGCGCGCGTCGATCGCCGTCAGGTCGGCCTGCAAAGCTGCATGTTCACCCAGATCAGCCTGGACCGGCATTCGGGCGAGATCGTCGACAACTTCATACGCGCCGTGCGCGACGCGCCCGAGATCCTGGAATGCCACGCCGTCACCGGCGACGCCGACTTCCTGCTCAAGATCCTGGTCTCCAGCGCCGCGGCCTACGACGATTTCCTGCACCGCTGCCTGTTCAACATGCCGGGCGTGCGCCAGACGCGCACCATCGTGGCCATGCGCGAGATCAAGAACGAGACCCGCCTGCCTTTGCCGCTGTGATGCATCTTGTTGAAGGCCCGGCCCGGGGCTTCAGGTAAAATAATCCGGATTGGGCGGCCCGCGCGGCGGGCCGGCATGCAACGACGAAGGACTGGTTTCTATGAAGAAGGCGAATTTTCTGCGGCGGTCTTCCTGGACCGCCTTGCGGGCTTCCGTTCTATTGAGCGCCTGCGCGGTCAAGCCGCCGGCGCCCGCACCTCAGGCGCAGGCGCCCGCCAAGCCCGCGCATCCCGCCTGCCAGCCGGCGGCCGCCGGCGAGGCCCTGACCGGCAACTGGCTCAGCAAGCATCGACAGAAAGGCGTGGTGGGCGAACTGCGCACCTTGTTCACCTTGCAGGCGGATGGCTCCATGGCCTACACCGAGCAGGTCAAGCGGCCCAACAAGCCTTCCCAGGGCCTGAACGAAAGCGGCTGCTGGAAGCGCGAGGGCAATGCCCTGATCCTGGACACCCAGGAGTCCAACGGCGTGATCACCGAGCCGGGCGATCCGATCTACCAGAACAGCTACACCATTGTCAGCGTCACCGCCCGCAATCTGGTGCTGCGCAGCCAGGATGGCGCGACCTACCGTTTGACCAGGATGTCGCCGGGCTATCGCCTGCCGTTCTGATTCCTTTCTTTTCCAACCGGGGCCGTTCCTGCAGCGGCCTTTATTTCCGGCCCGCCTGGCGGGCCGTCTGCATCATGGCCCTGCGCTCCACCGTCTATAAAGCTGAACTGAATATTGCCGACAACGATCGCGCCTACTACGGCAGTCATGCCGTCACGCTGGCGCGGCATCCCTCCGAGACCGAGGAGCGCCTGATGGTGCGCCTGCTGGCCTTCGGCCTGCATGCCGACGCCGCTGAAGGCCTGGCCTTCGCCCGCGGCCTGAGCGACACGGACGAGCCTGCCCTGTGGGAGCACGACCTGAGCGGCGAGCTGCTGCACTGGCTGGCAGTGGGCCTGCCCGACGAGCGCCGCCTGCACAAGGCCAGCTCGCGCGCGCGCCGGGTCACCGTGCTGGCCTATGGCCGCACCGTGGGCGTGTGGTGGAACGGCGTCAAGGACAAGATCACGCGCGCCCGCAACATCCATGTCTATGCGCTGGACGCGGCCGGCACCGAAGCCCTGGCCAAGCTGGCCGGACGCGGCATGGCCGTGAACCT
The DNA here is from genome assembly GCF_965112015.1 of Alcaligenes sp. Marseille-Q7550. Taxonomy (NCBI): domain Bacteria; kingdom Pseudomonadati; phylum Pseudomonadota; class Betaproteobacteria; order Burkholderiales; family Alcaligenaceae; genus Alcaligenes; species Alcaligenes sp. Marseille-Q7550. The sequence goes on along the minus strand of NZ_CBCOPU010000002.1, from coordinate 864,739 downwards.
GAACATCCAGGACGGCACGGTCTGGGCCAGCAGCGAGCAGGGCGAAGCGACCATCGAGGCCAGCCGCCTTAATGAAGCGGACTGACGTCTCGCAAAAAAAACGCCGCCTGTATCGAGGCGGCGGTTCTTTTTTTGGGAAGATGAACGGCGTTTACAGCCCCGCCAGACGCCCCAGCACCTTGTCGCGGCCGATCAGGGCCAGCACGGCGTCCACGGCGGGAGTCTGCTTCTGGCCCGTGACGGCCACGCGCAAGGGGATGCCCAGCTTGGGCATTTTCACGTCGTGGTCGGCCAGCACCTGCTTGATCAGCGCAGCCAGGCTTTCCGTGTTCCATTGCGGCAGCGCGGCGGCCTTGGCGGCGAAGTCGCGCAGCAGGACGCGCGCCTCGGGCGTCAGCACCTCGGCCTGCAGTTCGTCGCTGGCGGGCTCGAAGGGGCGGCAGAACAGCAGGGCGCCTTCGGCCAGCTGGTTCAGGGTCTCGGCGCGGTCCTTGAGCAGGCCCATGATGCCGGGCAGGTCCTGGCCGTCGGTCTTGCCGCCCAGCGCCTGGATGCGCGGGGCGACGCGCTCGGCCAGGTCCGCGTTGTCGCTGGCCTTGATGTAGTGGGCGTTGACCCAGTTCAGCTTCTTGGGGTCCCACTGCGAGGCGGACTTGTTCAGGTTGCGCGTGTCGAACCATTCCACCAGTTGTTCGCGGGTGAAGAGTTCGTCGTCGCCGTGGCTCCAGCCCAGGCGGGCCAGGTAGTTGATCATGGCCTCGGGCAGGTAGCCGTCCTTGTCATATTCCATGATGCTGACCGCGCCGTGGCGCTTGGAGAGCTTTTCGCCGTCCGGGCCCAGGATCATGGGCACGTGGCCGTACTGGGGCAGGGTGGCGCCCAGGGCCTGCAGGATGACGATCTGGCGGGGCGTGTTGTTGACGTGGTCGTCGCCGCGGATCACGTGAGTGATGTTCATGTCCCAGTCGTCCACCACCACGCAGAAGTTGTAGGTGGGCGTGCCGTCGGCGCGCGCGATGATCAGATCGTCCAGCTCGCCGTTGTCGAAGCTGATGCGGCCCTTGACCAGGTCGTCCCAGCTGGTGGCGCCGGTTTGAGGGCTCTTGAAGCGCACCACGGGCTGGCGGCCGGCGGGCACGGGCGGCAGCGTCTTGCCGGCCTCGGGGCGCCAGGTGCCGTCGTAGCGGGGCTTCAGGCCCAGGCTGCGGGCCTTCTCGCGCATGGCCTCGACTTCCTCGGGGCTGCTGTAGCAGTAATAGGCGTGGCCGTCCTTGAGCAGCTGGGCGATGACTTCGCGGTAGCGGTCCATGCGCTGCATCTGGTAGAAGGGGCCTTCGTCGGCCTCCAGGCCCAGCCACTGCATGCCGTCCAGGATGGCCTGCACGGCCTGCGGGGTCGAACGCTCCAGGTCCGTGTCTTCGATGCGCAGCACGAAGGTGCCTTTGTGATGGCGGGCGAAGGCCCAGGAAAACAGCGCGGTGCGTGCGCCGCCCAGGTGCAGGTAGCCGGTGGGCGAGGGAGCGAAACGGGTGCGGATGGCGTTGGGGGTAGACGTGCTCATGACTTGTGTTCGGCGTTGACCTTGAGAAGTCCGCAAGGGGGACTGGACCGGGCTATTTTAACTCAGCCCGCCGCCCCGGCACGCGATGCCCGTCGGGCGCGGGCTGCGCGCCTGACGGCAGGCCGAGCTGATCGAACAGCCGCACCAGCTCGGCCAGGGAGCCGGCCTGCATCTTCTGCATCACCCGGGCCCGGCGCACCTTCACGGTGACCTCCTTCACGCCCAGTTGCGCCGCGATCTGCTTGTTGAGCAGGCCCTGGGCGACCAGGGCGAGCACGTCCCGCTCGCCCGCATTGAGCGCTTCCCAGCGCTGCCGCAAGGCCTGCCGGGCCTGTTCCTGCCGCAGTCGCCGGCCGTCGGCGGCGAGCGCGGCCTGCACCGCGTCGATCAGGTCCTGGTCCACGAAGGGCTTGGTCAGGAAGTCCGCCGCGCCATGCTTGATGGCCTTGACCGCCATGTGGATGTCGCCGTGGCCGGTGATGAAGATGACCGGCATGCGCAGGCCCAGCGCCTCCATCTGGACATGGAAGTCCGTGCCGCTTTGCTCGGGCATGCGCACGTCCAGGATCAGGCATGAAGGCCCATCGGCGGGCGCATGGGCGAGGAAATCGCGCGTGCCGGAAAACGCCGCGGCCCGCAGGCCCACCGAGGCCAGCAGGTCTTCCAGCGCGGCGCGCATGGAAGGATCGTCATCGATGATGTAGACGGTGGGGGGATCTGTAGGCATGGCGCATGTCATGGGGCGGTCGGCAGGGTGAACTGAAAGAGGGCGCCCTCGCGGACGTTGTCGGCAGCCCCGATGTGGCCGTTGTTGGCGTCCAGGATGGCGCGGCTGATGGTCAGGCCCAGGCCCAGCCCTGCCGGCTTGGTGGTCCAGAAGGTGTCGAACAGTTGCGGCATCTGCCCGGCAGGCAGGCCCGGGCCGTTGTCCTGGATGAGGAACTGCACTTTGCCGGGCTCGGGAGCCAGGGTGCGGATGTGGATTTGCGGCGCACGCTCGCCGGGCTCGGACAGGGCTTCGATGGCATTGAGCAGCAGATTGCCGACGACCTGCTGGATCTGGACCCGGTCGGCGTAGGCGGGCGGCAGGTCCTCCTGCAGGGACAGGGTCAGGGAGATGCCGGCGCGCAGCAGTTCGCCGCGCGAGAGTTCGATGATCTCCTGCGCCGCCTGGTTGAGGTCGAAGGCGGTCCTGGCGGGCGTCTCGTTGCGCGTGATGCTGCGCACGCGCTCCAGCACATCCTTGGCGCGCTGCGCGTCGGCCGCAATGCGTTGCGCCGTTGCCCGGGCTTTCCCCACATTGGGCGGATCGGTGTCCAGCCAGCGCTGGCAGGCGCCGGCGCTGGCGGCGATGGCGGCCAGCGGCTGGCTGACTTCATGGGCGATGGAGGTGCTCAACTGTCCCAGCGTCGTCAGGCGCGACAGGCGTAGCAGCCGTTCACGGGCCTGGTGGGCGGCGGCCTGGGCGGACTTGAGCTTCAGTCCCAGGTAGGAGGTCACGCCGATGGCGATGATGCTGATGCCGGTATTGACCAGTCCCGCTTCGTAGTGGCCCGAACGCGTCAGCAGGAAGCTGACCACGGTCAGCACGATGCTGGCCGCGGCCAGCATGACGACCTGGCGCGCCGACAGGAAGCGAATGGCGATCAGCAGGAGGGGCGTGTGGAACACGGCGGCCGCGATGGCGTAATCCGTCAGGGTGTCCGCCACGAAGACGAGCAGCATCAGCGCGCCCAGCACGGTCAGGACCCATGCAGGGGAGTCGCTTGCGCGGCGCGGGGAGGCAGGAGTGCTCATGCTTAGTCCGGTCAGTCGGGGCCCGGCATCGGACGGATGCCGGGCGATGTCGTCATCATATACTTGCGCGGCGCCGCCGCCGGCAGGCGGAGCTCAGAATCTGACCGACATGCCCAAGGTCACCTGGCGGGCGTCCGAGCCGTCCACGCGGCGGCCGACGAGCAGGTCCAGGTCCACCGGGCCGTTACCGGGGTTCCAGCGCGCACCGGCCTGGTAGCCGCTCCTGGAGCCTTTGCGCTGGAAGGTTTCGGCCATCAGGGAAACCTGCGCGGCAAGGTCGGCCTCCACCTGCAGGCCGTAGAAAGCGGCGTGGCGGCGGCTTTCATCGTCCTTGTCCAGGGTCCAGCCCGCATTCAGGTTCAGGCGCAGCCATGGCCTGATGGGCAGGGTGACCGGCACGATCCAGCCGGCCGTGGTCCAGCGGCCCGTGCGCGCGTCCATCCCGGCCTCGGACTTCAGTCCCAGTCCCAGGCCGTGGTCCGGGGACAGCAGGGACAGCTTCAGCGCGGGCCCCACACGGCTCTCATGGCGGGAGCCGCGCCAGTCATGGAGCAGGTTTGCGCCCAGCTCCAGCCAGGGCAGGGCGGCGGGCGTGCAGGCCGGGGCCAGGGATGTCTGCTTCTGGTGGTGTTCCTGGTGCGTGGCCCAGGTGTCGACATGGCAGGAGCCGGGATCGCCGACTTCGCTGCCGTCGACGATGTGGGCGCCGCCGGCGGCCTGCGCCTGGCCCGCCGCGGCCAGGACGGCGGCGAGCAGGGCGATGCGGGTGCGGAGATTGCATTGCATGGGAATGTCCTCAGAACCATTGGCCGAAACGGCGGATGTACAGGGTCTTCATGCCCTGGGCGAGCAGGCAGTAGGACAACAGCGTGGCGAGCAGCCAAGGGAAGTATTCCCAGGGCAGCGGCTGCAGGCCCACCAGGCTTCCCAGTCCGGAGAAGGGCAGATAGATGCCGATCGCGATGATCAGGCCGGTCATGAGCATCACGGGCAGGGCCGCCGTGCTCTGGATGAACGGGATCTTCTGGGTGCGCAGCATGTGCACGACCAGGGTCTGGGACAGCAGGCCCTCGATGAACCAGCCGGACTGGAACAGGGATTGCATCTCGGGCGTGCTGGCGCCGAAAACGTACCACATCAGCATGAAAGTGGTGATGTCGAAGATGGAGGATGTCGGTCCGATCCAGATCATGAAGCGTCCGATGTTCTTCGCGTCCCATTTGCGCGGCTTGCGCAGGAAATCCTTGTCCATGCGGTCCCAGGGCAGGGCCAGTTGCGAGATGTCGTACAGCAGGTTCTGGATGAGCAGGTGGATGGCCAGCATGGGCAGAAAGGGAATGAAGGCGCTGGCCACCAGTACGGAGAACACGTTGCCGAAGTTGGAACTGGCCGTCATGTTCAGGTACTTGATGATGTTGCCGAAGGTCTCGCGGCCCTTGATCACGCCTTCTTCCAGCACCAGCAGGCTTTTCTCCAGCAGGATGATGTCGGCCGATTCCTTGGCGATGTCGGTGCCGCTGTCCACGGAGATGCCCACGTCGGCGTCGCGCAGGGCGGGCGCGTCGTTGATGCCGTCGCCCAGGAAGCCCACGGTGCGGCCGTTGGCCTGCAGGGCCTTGAGCACGCGCGACTTCTGCAGCGGCGTGAGCTTGGCGAACACGGTATGGCGCTCGACGGCGCTGCGCAGCACGGTTTCCTCCATGTGTTCGATTTCCTGGCCCAGCAGCGGCTGGCCGGGCTCCAGGCCGACTTCGCGGCAGATCTTGGCGGTGATGACCTCGTTGTCGCCTGTCAGCACCTTCACGGCCACGCCGTGTTCGGTCAGGGCGGCGATGGCCTGGGCGGCGCTTTCCTTGGGCGGATCCAGGAAGGTCAGCAGGCCCTGTACGGTCAGCCCCCATTCGTCGGCGATCTCGTAGCGCGACTTGGCCTGATCGCGGGCGATCTCGCGCGTGGCGACCAGCAGGACCCGGAAGCCGTCCGCATTGTGGGCGCGCGCCAGCTCCTGCAGGCGCTCGCGCTGCTCGGCGTCCAGGGCCAGGCGCTGCTCGCCGTGCTGCACGTGCGTGGCGATGTCCAGCATTTCCTCGACAGCGCCCTTGCACACCAGCAACTGTTCGCCCCGGGGCGCCTGCACCACCACGGACAGGCGGCGGCGGATGAAGTCGAAAGGCAGCTCGTCGATCTTGCGGTAGGCGCCGATCGCCTGCCGCGCGGCAGGCGCTTTTTCGGCGAAGCGCACCACGGCCTGGTCCATCAGGTTCTTCACGCCGCTCTGGTGCAGGCTGTTGAGCAAGGCCAGTTGCAGGACGCGGGCGCTGCTGCTGCCGTCCAGGTCCAGGTGATGTTCCAGGATGATGCGGTCCTGGGTCAGCGTGCCGGTCTTGTCGGTGCACAGCACGTCCATGGCGCCGAAGTTCTGGATGGCGTTCAGGCGCTTGACCACCACCTTGCGCCGGGCCATGGCAACCGCGCCCTTGGCCAGGTTGGACGACACGATCATGGGCAGCATCTCGGGCGTGAGGCCCACGCCCACGGCCAGGGCGAACAGAAAGGCTTCGGTCCAGTCGCCCTTGGCGAAGCCGTTGATCAGCAGCACGACCGGCACCATGACCAGCATGAAGCGGATCAGCAGCCAACTGACGCTGTTCACGCCGCGGTCGAAGGCGGTCTGCGCGCGCGAGCCCACGATGTCCTTGGCGAGCGAGCCGAAGTAGGTATGCGAGCCGGTGGCCACGACCACGGCGGTGGCGGTGCCGCTGACCACGTTGGTGCCCATGAAGCAGATGTTGGATTGTTCCAGCAGCCCGGCGCCAGCGCTGGCCGGACCGGCGCGCTTGCCGGCCACCGCGCCCAGCGTGTCGTACTTTTCGACGGGCAGGGCTTCGCCCGTCAGCGCCGCCTGGCTGACGAACAGGTCGCGCGATTCGACCAGGCGCACGTCGGCGGGGATCATGTCGCCGGCCGACAGGCGCACGATGTCGCCGGGCACGACCTGGCTCATGGGGATTTCACGCAGGACGGGCCCGCTGGACACGGTGGAGCGGCGCAGCACGCTGGCGGTGGTGCGCACCATGGCTTTCAGGGCCTGGGCGGCGCGCCCGGAGCGGTACTCCTGCCAGAAACGCAGCAGCCCGCTGAGCGTCACCATCGTAAGAATGATGACTACGCCCGTGCAGTCGGCCGGCTCCCCGGCGCGCAAGGGCAGGACGATGTCGGTGAAGGCGCTGACGAAGGCAAGCACCAGCAGCACGGCGATGAACGGGTTCTTGAAGGCCAGCAGAAGCTGGATCAGGGCGTGCGGCGGCTTGTCGCGGGCTACTTCATTGGGGCCGCATTCGCCCAGCCGGGCTCGCGCCTCGGTGTCGGTCAGGCCGTGCAGGCTGGCCTGGACCCCGGCCAGCGTGGACTCCAGGCTGTTCCGGGCTTCCTGGGCTGCGCGCATGGACAGGCTGCGGTCCTCGCTGTCCAGGGACTTCAGGTCTAGGGTGTGTTCTGCGGTGTTCATGTGTTTCTCCTGCCTTTGAACAGGTTCTTGTAGGCGTGGCAGCGCCGCCCCTGGGCCGGAAGCGGCAGGGCGCGGCAGGTCGGGCCGCGGGACGCGGCCGGCAAGTCAAAAAAAAGTGGGAGGCCCGGCGGGACGCGGCGGACGCCGCCGCGTCAGTGGGCGCGTACCGGCGGAGGCTTGTCGCCGTCCATGGACCAGCGGCATTCAGGCCGACGGGTCGTGGCATTGATGCGCCAGGCGATGCCGGGGCGCTTGGGGGCGGCGCACAGGGCGGCGAGCCGCGCATCGGCGCGCAAGGGGGGGGCGGCGGGGCCGCAAGGGGCCCGGCGGGAGGTAAACTCGAGACGCAGGGGTCACGCCGTGGGGTGCTGCGCAGGCCGCCGGAGCCGACCGCATCAATCAGTCACGCCGGGATGGCCCTTGCAGCCTGCTTCTTCGACTACTGTCGCTGGACATAGCGGGTTTTCCTGTCAGAGAGCCGGAAGGCGCTGCTTTCCGGACAGCCGTCATTTTACGGCGCGCCGCCGCTGCAAAGCAGGCGTTTGGCCAAGGCATTGGGCTACGCCGCCTATACCAAAGGATAGGCGCGCCGGGTGCAGCCGATGGCTTTTACTTTGGCGGCGGCTGTGCTTAAGATGGGAGGACTTTCAACTTGGCGTGTGCTTACAGTATGGCGGAGCGATCATGGCAGTCTTGAGGCATCGTCTGACGGCATTGTTTGAACCCCGCTCGGTGCTGGTGGTCTCGACCCTGCCCTTGCCCATTCTGCGCGAGGAACCGGCGCGCCTGGCCGGGCGCATCACGCAGGCCGTCGTCAGCGCGACCGAGGTGCGCGTCCCGGACCGGCTGGAGGGCCTGGTCGGCACGCAGCGCCTGGACCTGGCGCTGGTCTGCATCGCGCCCGATCGCCTGCCGCAGGCGCTGGATGCCATCCGCCCGCACAAACCGCGCGTGGTGGTCATCCTGCCCTCCGACCTGTCGTCCCAGGATCCGCTGGAGGACATGGTCTACGCCCGCTCCTGGGCGCGCATCAACGACTGCCTGGTGCTGGGTCCGCGCGCCTTCGGCGTGCAGCGGCCGCACCTGGGCATCAACCTCAGCCACGAGCCGCAGATGGCCCTGGCCGGACGGGTGGCGCTGGTTTCCCAGTCGCGTTCCATCACTTCCGCCCTGATGGACTGGGCCGACGACGTCAGCCTGGGCTTTTCCGCCATTGTCTCGGTGGGGGACGAGGCTGTCGTGGACGTGCCTGAAGTGCTGCATTACCTGGCCATGGATCCGCGCACGGACAGCATCGCCCTCTACCTGGAGCACACGCCGGCTTCGCGCCGCTTCACCAGCGCCTTGCACGCCGTGGCGGCGGTCAAGCCCGTGGTGGTGCTGAAGGTGGGCGGCCAGCGCCAGTCGGGCGAAGCGCACGAGGCCGTCTTCAATGCATTGATGCGGCGCGTGGGAGCGGTGCGCATCCGGTATTTCGTGCAATTGTTCTCCGCCCTGAAGGTGCTGGTTTGTACGCGCCGCCCCAAGGGCCGGCGCATCGCCCTGTTTTCCAACGGAAACGGCGCCGCCCAACTGGCCCTGGACGTGCTGGGGCCCGATGCCGCCGTTTCCTGTCCGGAGCTGGCGCCCGCCACGCAGCGCGCTCTGGAAAACCTGCTGGTGCCGGGCGACCAGCCCCAGAATCCGGTGGTCACCTTCGCGCCGCTGACGCCCATGCGCATCGACTCGGTGGTCTCCACCCTGCTGGACGACGCGGACATCGACGGGGTCCTGGTGCTGCTGACGCCCGACCCGCTGTCGGACATGCAGGCGGTCTCGCGCCAACTGGCCATGCTGTCGGCCAGCGCGCGCAAGCCCATCATCACCTGCCTGATCGGCGATGCGGACATGCGGCCCCTGCGTCATCTGCTCGACGGCGTGGGCACGCCGGCCTTCCGCACGCCGGATACCGCCGCCAACGCCTTCGACCTGCTGGCGCGCTATCACTACAATCAGCACCTGTCGCAGCAGACCCTGCCGCCGCTGCCTCTGGGCACGCTGCCCGAAGTCGAGCCGGCGCGCGCCCTGGTCAGCGAGATCCAGAGCGAGCGCCGCCAGCCCACGCAAGAGGAATGCCGCGATCTGCTGCGTTATTTCCACGTGCCGGTGGTGGACTTGCGCGTCACGAGCGACCAGGGCCTGCCGGACCCCGACCTGCCGCCCATGGGGGTCCGCTTCGAGACCGACGACAAGCTGGGGCCCTATGTGGTGTTCGGCGCGGCCGGCCACGAGGGCTGGCTGTCCGCCTCCTACCCGGCTGTGGAGCTGCCGCCCCTGAATCGCTACCTGGCCCGCCAGTTGGTGGAGCGCAGCCCCTTGTGGCGCAAGATGCTGTCCTCGCGCCTGACGCCGCTGGTGCTGACGCAGTTGCTGCAGACGATCGAGCGCCTGTCCGACCTGATGAGCGAGCTGCCCGGCGTGAGCGGCGTGGCTCTGGACCCGCTGATGGCCGGCGACAACAGCCTGTACATCCAGAGCATCAAGATCACCCTGAGCAGCCAGTCCATGCTGGTGCTGCCCGAGACGGCGGGCTACCGCCACATGGCCATCCACCCCTATCCGCGCCATCTGATCGAACGGCGCCAGTTCCAGGACGGGCAGCGCTGGACGCTGCGTCCCATCCGGCCCGAGGACGCCGAGGCCTTGCAGGCCTTCATGCGCGGCCTCTCGGACGAGACCCGCTACATGCGTTTCGTGTCCATGTTGCGCGAGCTGACCCCGCGCATGCTGTCGCGCTATACCCGCATCGACTATGACCGGGAGCTGGCGCTCATCGCCACCGTGCGCTCGCCCAATCCGGACAATCGCAACCACCCGCGCGACGAGATCATCGGCTTTGCCCACTATCTGCGCAACGCCGACGGCCGCGGGGCCGAGTACGCCCTGGTCATCGGCGACGCCTGGCAGCGGCGGGGCCTGGGGCTGACCTTGATGCAGGCCCTGATCCAGGCGGCGTCCGAACAGGGCCTGACCTACATCGACGGTTACGTGCTGGCCTCCAATTCGCCCATGCAGGCCTTGATGAAGCGCCTGGGCTTCCAGAACGACCCGGATCCCGAGGACCCCAGCATGCGGCGGGTCTGGCTGGACCTGGGAGAGACGCGCCGCTCGGATTGAGCCTGCGCGAGTCGAAAAAAACGCCGCTGTGGCCAGCGGCGTTCTGCTTGAGCATCCGTGGTGTTAGCGCAGCACCTGGCGCAGGAACTCGCCGATGGCGGCGATTTCGTCCGGACAGACGGCGTGCGGCATGGGGTAGGTGTGCCACTGGACGGCATAGCCCAGGGACTGGAGCTGCTCGCGGCTGGCTTCGGCGCGGCTGATCTGCACGACCGGGTCCATGATGCCGTGCGCCATGAAGATGGGCGTGTTCTGGTTGGCCGGATGGCGCTCGGCCGCGACCGAGCCCGCCAGGGGCAGGTAGCCTGACAGGCAGACCATGCCCGCCAGCCGTTCGGGCAGGCGCAGGCCGGTCTGCAGCGTCATGGCGCAGCCTTGCGAGAAGCCGGCCAACACGATGCGTTCGGTGGGAATGCCGCGCGCGTTCTCGCGGGCGATCAGGTTCTGCACCTCGGTCTGGGAGTGGCGCAGGCCGTTCTCGTCTTCGCGGCGCACCAGGTCGGCCACGTAGATGTCGTACCAGGAGCGCATGGCCATGCCGCCATTGATGGTGACGGGCTGGACGGGAGCATGAGGGAAGACGAACCGGATGGGCGGGGCGGCTTCCAGGCCCAGCTCGGGGACGATGGGCGCGAAGTCGTGGCCATCGGCGCCCAGGCCGTGCAGCCAGATGACGGCGTGCTGCGGATTGAGGCCGGTTTCAATTTCAATCGACTCAAGCAGGGGATTCATGGGGACTCCGAAAGGTCAACCAGGGTCTTGATGTACTGGTACAGGGCGCGGTAGTGTTTGCGCTGCGGATCCTGACCGGGCATCAGTGTCTCATTTTTCTGTGACTCTTTGCGGGCGGCTCGTATCAGCGTGCGAAGCTGCTGGATGTCGGCGCCGGGGAATTCGTTCATGAATTCGGTCAGGGCGTCGTCGCTGCGCAACAGCAGGTCGCGCAGCGCCTCCAGCCGATGCATGGCCTGGGTCTGTTCCCGGGAGCCGTTCTCCCAGACGTCCAGTTGCTGCAGGATGGGCTCGGGGTCGACCTGGCGCATAAGCTTACCGACAAAGTGAATTTGCCGGCGGCGGCCTTCCCGGGCTGTAATGCGTTTGGCTTCCTTGATGGCGATCAGCAGCCGCTCGTCCAGCTGGAGCTGCTTGAGCCTGTCGTCGGAGAGTTCGATCAGTCGTTTGCCCAGGTCCAGCAGGGCATGCATTTCACGTTTGACCTGCGATTTGCTGGGCCGATCGTATCCGTTTTCGTCGATTTCAGTGCGTGGGCGGGACATAAAGAGTGAAAAAGATTGTCGCCAATTGGCTATGATAACCGCCTAACCCTGAAAGAGTAGCAATGAGTCAACGAACTATTTCCCAATTGGCTATCAGCGCCAACCAGTTCCAGTTCTGCGAACTGGTGGACGAAGCGCTGCGTCACTCCAGCAAGCTTGGCGCCAGCGACGCAGCGGTGGATATTTCCGAGAACAAGGGCCTGGCCGTGTCCGTGCGCCAGCGGGAACTGGAGACCGTCGAGCAGACGCAGGATCGCTCCCTGGGCGTGACCGTGTTCGCGGGCCAGCGCAGCGGCTCGGCATCGACATCGGATTTTTCGCTCAAGGCTCTGCGCGAGACCGTGGAGGCGGCCTGGCACATCGCCCGCTACACGGCCGAGGACCCGTTCGCGGGCCTGCCTGAAAAAGACATGCTGGCCCTGGAGTATCCGGACCTGCAGTTGCATCACCCCTGGCTGCTGGATGCGGACCAGGCGGCCCGCCTGGCCATCCGCGCCGAGCAGGCGGCGCTGGACCTGAGCCCGCTGGTCAGCAATTCGGAAGGCGCCTCGGTCGATACCGTGGAAGGCCATTTCGTCATGGGCAACAGCCGCGGCTTTCTGGGAGGCTATCCCTACAGCCGGCACTCCATCAGCGTCAGCCCCATCGTGGGCAAGGGCGATCGCATGCACCGCGACTACTGGTACAGCACCTCGCGCGATCCCCACCGCCTCTCCAGCCCCGAGTCCGTGGGCCGCTACGCCGCCGAACGCCCCCTGTCGCGCCTGTCGTCGCGCCGCATTCCGACGGGCCGCTGCCCGGTGCTGTTCGAGGCGCCGCTGGCCGTGGGCCTGCTCGGTTCGCTGGTGCAGGCCACCAGCGGCTCGGCCCTGTACCGCAAGACCTCCTTCCTGCTGGATTCGCTGGGCAAGTCCGTGCTGGCCAAGCATATCGACGTGGTCGAGCGCCCGCATCTGGCCGGCGCCATGGGCAGCGCGCCATTCGATGCGGAGGGCGTGCGCACCCGCGATCGCGACGTGGTGCGCGGCGGCGTGCTCAAGGGTTATTTCCTGTCTTCCTACGCGGGCCGCAAGCTGGGCATGCCGTCCACCGGCAATGCCGGCGGATCGCACAACCTGCTGCTGAGCTCGCGCCTGACGCGCCCCGAGGACGACCTGGACGCGATGCTGCGCAAGATGGATCGCGGCCTGCTCGTCACCGAACTGATCGGCCAGGGCATCAATTACCTGACGGGCGACTACTCGCGCGGCGCCTTCGGCTACTGGGTGGAGAACGGCCGGATCCAGCACGCGGTGGAGGAAATCACCATCGCCGGCAATCTGGCCGACATGTTCGCCCAGATCGTGGCGGTGGGCGCCGACACCTTCGGACGCGGTTCCAAGAGCACCGGCTCCATCCTGATCGAGCAGATGTCGGTGGCCGGATCCTGAGGCCGTACCGCATGGCGCCCCGTGCGCCGGAGCGCTCCGCACCTTGTCCGTGCCGCGTCCGCGCTGCGCCCGCACTGCGTCCGCACTTAATTTCATGGGCGGGCCGCCGTTATGACGGGGTTGCGGGATAATCCCGGTCCCGCAGGGCCCCGCTGGGCTGTGCGCCAGTGTAATATCCTTAGCACAAAAAAACATTTCCCAATGATCGTCGAACGCCCACAAGGAGGTTTTTCATGCAGCGTCGCTCGTTCCTGAAAAAGGCAGGCCTTGGCGCCGTGGCCGGCAGTGCCGCCATCGCCGCTCCTGCCATTGCTCAGAGCAATCCCAAAGTCAACTGGAAGCTGACGTCCACCTACGGACCAGCCACGCCGGCCCTGTTCTCCACCGCCCAGGCATTCTGCAAGATGATTGAAGAGGCGACGGACGGCAACTTCAGCATCCGCCTGTATCCCGCCGGCGAGATCGTTCCAGGCTTTGGCGTGATGGACGCCGTGAGCAACGGTACCGTGGAATGCGGCCAGACCGCCTCCTACTACTACTATGGCAAGGACCCCTCCTTCAGCTTCGACACGGCCGTGCCGTTCGGCCTGAACGCCCGCCAGATGAACGCCTGGATGCAGGAAGGCAACGGCACCAAGCTGCTGCGCGAGCTGTTCGCCACCCGCAACATCATCAACTTCGCCTTCGGCAACACCGGCACCCAGATGGGCGGCTGGTACCGCAAGGAAATCAATTCGCTCGAAGACCTGAAGGGCCTGAAGATGCGTACCGCCGGCTTTGCGGGCGAAGTGCTGGCCCGCATGGGCGTGGTGCCCCAGCAGGTGCCGCCCGGCGACATCTATCCCTCGCTGGAAAAGGGCACGCTGGACGCCGTGGAATTCGTCGGCCCCGTGGACGATGAAAAACTGGGCTTCCAGAAAGTGGCCAAGTACTACTACTACCCCGGCTGGTGGGAAGGTTCGGCCCAGGTGTCGCTGTACGTGAACGACGCCGCCTTCAAGGCCCTGCCCAAGCAGTACCAGTCCCTGATCGAGACCGCCTCGCGCGCCGCCGGCGAGCGCATGATCGCCCAGTACGATGCCCAGAGCCCCGCCGCCCTGCGCCGCCTGATCGCCAGCGGCGCCGTGCTCAAGGCCTTCCCGCGCGACGTCATGGACGAATCCTTCAAGACCGCCAATGTGCTGTACAAGGAATTCTGCGACAAGGACCCCATGTTCAAGAAGATCCACGACGACTACATGGGTTTCCGCGACGCCATCGTGCCCTGGTTCCGCGTGGCTGAAGGCTCCTACGACAACTACCTGGGCATCGCCCTGTCCAACCTGAAGAAGGGTTGAACCCTGCGCGCCGCGTCCGCGGCGCCTTTCTGGTCCAAAGCCCTTCCCTCGTCAGGGGAAGGGCTTTTTTGTGGCCTCTTGGCCCTGTTTTCCGAAAACCCTGTGTGTTTTCCGCTATTTATGTTATTATGGCGAGCTATTTGGCAAAAAATGCACGGGCGGAACATAACGTCTTGGCAGGGCCGGATAGGGCTGTCCCGTATGTAGTGCGGGCGGCGCAATGGGGCAGGCATGTTGTTTGCCCTGTGTATTTTTCATATTTAGGAACCATCATGAAGACCTTCGTGGCCAAGCCGCATGAAGTCAAACGTGACTGGTTTGTGATCGACGCTAAAGGCAAAGTCCTTGGTCGTGTGGCCAGCGAAGTCGCACGCCGTCTGCGTGGCAAGCACAAACCCGAATACACCCCTCACGTTGATACGGGCGATTACATCATCATTATCAATGCCGCTGAAATTGCCGTGACCGGCAACAAGGCGCAGGATAAGAAATACTATCGCCACTCCAACTTCCCAGGCGGTATTTACGAAACCAATTTCCAAACCATGCAAGAGCGCTTCCCCGGCCGTGCCATCGAAAAGGCCGTCAAGGGCATGCTGCCAAAGGGCCCCCTGGGCTACGCCATGGCCAAGAAACTGAAGGTTTACGCTGGTGCCGAGCATCCTCACAGTGCTCAACAGCCTAAAACTCTGGACATCTAAGGATAGGTCATGATCGGTAACTGGAATTACGGTACGGGCCGTCGCAAGACCTCCGTCGCTCGTGTCTTCATCAAGAAGGGTTCGGGCCAAATCGTGGTCAACGGCAAACCCGTCGACGAATACTTCGCCCGCGAAACGGGTCGCATGATCGTGCGCCAGCCTCTGGTGCTGACCAATCATGTCGAATCGTTCGACATCAAGATCAACGTGCACGGCGGCGGCGAAAGCGGCCAGGCCGGCGCCGTCCGTCACGGCATCACCCGCGCTCTGATCGACTACGACGAGTCCCTGAAGTCCGCCCTGAAACAGGCCGGCCTGGTGACCCGCGACGCCCGCGCCGTCGAACGCAAGAAAGTCGGTCTGCACAAGGCACGTCGCCGCAAGCAGTTCAGCAAGCGTTAATCCGCTTCGCTGCCTGTCTGGCGCTCAAGAACCCCGGCCTTGGCCGGGGTTTTTGTTTGCCGGCTACATTTGTCCATGCGGCCGGCGCGCTTTGCGCCGGGACGAGCGGGGACTGCGGTAACATACGATTTTTGACCTCATATTCAGGAAAGTTCATGGCTTCACACAGCGATACCCGGATCAAGGTAGGGATTGTCGGCGGCACGGGTTACACCGGGGTCGAGCTGCTGCGTCTGCTGTCCCAGCACCCTAACGTCGAACTGGTCGCCATCACCTCCCGCAAGGAGGACGGCGTGCCCGTCTCGGACATGTATCCGAACCTGCGAGGCCACGTGGACCTGAAGTTCTCCACGCCTGAACAGGCCGGGCTGGAGCAGTGCGACGTCGTCTTCTTCGCCACGCCCCACGGCGTGGCCATGAGCCAGGCCGAGCGCCTGCTGGAGGCGGGCGTGCGCGTCATCGACCTGGCGGCGGACTTCCGCCTGCAGGACACCGATGTCTTCCAGAAGTGGTACAAGATGGAGCATGGCTGCCCGGACGTGCTGCGCCAGTCGGCCTACGGCCTGCCCGAGCTGCTGCGCGACAAGATCGCCCAGTCCAGGGTCATCGGCAATCCCGGCTGCTATCCCACCACGGTGCTGCTGGGCCTGGCCCCCTTGCTGGAAGGCGGCAAGAAACTGGTGGACACCGCCCACCTGATCGCCGACTGCAAGTCCGGCGTGTCGGGCGCGGGCAAGGGCGCTTCGGTCCCCAACCTGTTCGCCGAGGCCAGCGACAACTTCAAGGCCTATGGCGTGGCCGGCCATCGTCACCATCCTGAAATCGTGGAGCAGCTGCAGCGCCTGGCGGGCGGCCCCGTGGGGCTGACCTTCGTGCCCCATCTGGTGCCCATGATCCGCGGCATGTTCTCCACCATCTATGCCCGCATCCTGCCCGAAGCCCTGGATACCGATTTCCAGGCCTTGTTCGAGCAGCGCTACGCCCAGGAGCAGTTCGTGGACGTGCTGCCGGCCGGCACGCTGCCGGAGACCCGTTCGGTGCGCGCATCCAATCAGTTGCGCATCTCCGTGCAGCGCCCCGGCAACGGCGATCAGCTCATCATCCTGGTGGTGCAGGACAACCTGGTCAAGGGCGCCTCCGGCCAGGCGGTGCAGAACATGAACATCCTGTTCGGCCTGCCCGAGCAGACCGGCCTGCGCCAGGTGGCGATTCTTCCTTGATTGCGGGCCTTGGCGTCGGTCCCGCCGTCCATGACGGGCGCATGGCAAAGCCGGACGCGTCCCGCATGGCGGCGAAGAAGCGCAGGCCGCAAGGCCGGAGCTCTGCCTGGGAACTTGCCGTTGATGAACGGGTCAAACGTTCATGACTGAACCATCCGAATCGTCGCGCGTCGCGTCCGCCCGATCCCGCTTTCCGGGCGCCATCGTGCTGGCCCTGGCGGCCGGCCTGCTGCTGGGGGCCGGCGGCCTGTGGGCTTACCAAGGCTTCATCCAGCAGGACAGGCGCGCCGATAGCATCCAGCAGGCGCTGCAGGACTTGAGCCGCAGCCAGGAGTCCCTGCGCCAGATGCAGACGGAGTTCGAAGTCCTGCGCGGCCAGCTGGTGCTGGAGGAAAGCACGCGCAAAGGGCTGGAGAAGTCCCTGCAGAGCACGCAGGCCGACCTGGCCCACACGCGCGAGCAACTGGCCTTCTACGAACAGCTTCTTCCGCCGGGCCCCAGCGGATCGGTCAGCATACGGGCGCTGGACATCAGCCGGCGCGGCGATCTGCTCGCCTACAAGGTGTTGCTGCAGCGTAACGCCACGGAAGGCAAGGCTTTTTCCGGCCGGCTGCAATTTCAGGGCACTGGCCGGCAGGGCGGAAAAACCGTTAAAATCGATTTATCGCCGACCGTGGGGCCGGATCCCGCGGCCACAGAGTCCTCCGGCGAACAACCGGATCCCTTGGCTTTGAATTTCAACCAGTTTCAGCGTGCCATAGGCTGGCTGGCCCTGCCAGAGGGCTTTCAGCCCACCTCCCTGACACTGAACATCCTGGAAGGAAACACCATCAGAGTGTCCCGCCAGGCGGACATCGCCCAGTCAGACTGACCGCCCGACCCGCGAGCGGCGCAAGCGCTGTGCGATCCATACGATCATTACGCATGCCGGCGGGGGCCGGCAGGAGAACCACATGAGCACCCTTACCGAATCCGTTGATCTGCAAGCCCCTCCTTCTCCCCTCATCTTCACGGATGCGGCCGTGGAGAAAGTGCGCGAACTGCTGATCGAAGAGGGCAGTCCCGAACTGAAGCTGCGCGTATTCGTGCAAGGCGGCGGCTGTTCGGGGTTCCAGTATGGTTTCACCTTCGATGAGCTCGTCAACGACGACGACACCATCATCGACAAGGACGGCGTCCAGCTGCTGGTGGACGCCATGAGCTTCCAGTACCTGGTCGGCGCGGAGATCGACTACAAGGACGATCTGGACGGCGCGCAGTTCGTCATCCGCAATCCCAACGCCACCACCACCTGCGGCTGCGGCTCCTCCTTCACGGTGTAAGCCGCGCGCTTCCTTGCTGAAGCGGCGTCTGCCACAAAAAACCCTGCCTTTCACTGGGCAGGGTTTTTTTTTATGGCCAGACCGTCCAAAGACAAAAGAGCGGCCGTTCTGGCGGCAGGCAGGCGCGGCCTGTACTGCGCGAGGACGCTGCTCTTTGCCGGAAAGCAAGCCCGAGGCAGGCGGGACGCAAGCCGGATCAGGCCGGGTAGCAGGCGCCCAGGACCGTAGGTCGGCGCGCCCCGGTCACGGCGGGCAGGCCGGCGGGGATGCGCTCCACGTGGGCATGGGCCAGCCAGGCGAAGGCCAGCGCCGCGATGTGCCGGGGGTCCAGTCCCAGTTCGCTGGTAGGCCGCACGGGCAGGGCCAGTTCGTCCGACAGACGGGCCAGCATGCAGGGATTGGCCGCGCCGCCTCCGCAGACCAGGACTTCCTGCGCCTGCGGCGCGCTGCGGCGGATCGCATCGGCGACGCTGCGCACCGTCAGTTCCAGCAAGGTGGCCTGGACGCCGGCCGGGTCGAACGGCTGTGCGCCATAGACCTGCAGCAGGCGCTGCTCCAGCCAATCCAGGTTGAACAGATCGCGGCCCGTGGACTTGGGCGGCGGCAACTGCAGCCAAGGCTCGGCCAGCAGGGCGGCAAGCAGGTCCTGGTCGGGCGCGGCGCTGGCGGCCCATCGGCCGTCCTGGTCGTAGGGCAGGCCGCGGTGCTTGCGTATCCAGGCGTCCAGCAGCATATTGGCCGGACCGGTGTCAAAGCCGAATACGGGCTGGCCGGGCAGCAGCAGGGAAATGTTGGCGATGCCGCCCAGGTTCAGGATGACTCGGCCGCCTTCGCTGCGGAACAGGGCCTCGTGGACGATGGGGACCAGCGGCGCGCCCTGGCCGCCGGCAGCAATATCGCGGCTGCGGAAGTCGGCGATCACGTCCACGCCGCAGCGCTCGGCGATATGGGCGGGAGCGTTCAGTTGCAAGGTATAGCCCTGGTCGGGCGCGTGCCGGATGGTCTGGCCGTGCACGCCGATGGCGCGCAACGCCGTTTTTTCAGGGCCCCGGATCCAGGGCAGGCAGGCTTGCACGTACAGGTCGGCCAATTGCAGCGCGGCGCGACTGGCGCGGGCCAGCTCGTCGTGGCCGGGGTGCTGCAGGGCCAGAAGCTCGTCGCGCAAGGCGGCCGGCATGGGCAGGCTGTTCGCCTGCAGTATGCGGGCGCCCTGTGCGCCGAATTCGGCCAGCACGGCGTCCACCCCGTCCATGCTGGTGCCGGACATCAGGCCGATGTACAGGGGCCCCTGCATGGCCGTGCTCAGCGGCTGGCCACTTGCACGCCTTCGGCGGCCGGCTGCAGCAGCGCGAAGTTGTTCTGGTAGGAGGCCAGCACGGCGGTGAACTGCTTGCGTTGCGGCGCATCGAGCACGCGCGCCACGGGCAGGTCCACGGACAGCGGATCCACCGCCTTCTGGGCGATGCGGAATTCGTAGTGCAGATGCGGGCCGGTGGCCCAGCCGGTCGAGCCCACGTAGCCGATCAACTGGCCTTGTTCCACGCGATCGCCCTTGCGCAGGCCTGCGGCAAAGCGGCTCTGGTGCGCGTACAGCGTGGTGAATTCGCCGTTATGCTTGAGGATGATGGTATTGCCATAGCCGTTCTGGCGCCCGATGAATTCGACCACGCCGTCGGCTGGGGCATGGATGGGCGCGCCGCTCGGGGCGGCGTAGTCCACGCCTTTATGGTCCCGCCAGCCGCCGTGCACGGGGTGGCGGCGTCCGCCGAAGGTGGAGCTGATGCGGGTGAATTTCAGGGCGGTGCGCAGGAAGGCGCCTTTCAGGCTCTTGCCGTCGAAGTCGTAGTAGCCGCCGCTGCCGTTGTCGGGCTGGAACCAGGCGGCTTCGTGGACCTTGCCCTGGTTGATGAACTCCAAGGCCAGCAGGCGTCCGGCGCCCACTTCCTGGCCTTCGTGGCCGTAGGATTCATACACCACGCGGAAGCTGTCGCCCTTGCGCAGGTCCTTCAGAAAGTCGATCTTGCTGCCCAGGATGTCGGCCATCTGCAGCGTGATGCTGTCAGGAATCCCGGCCTGGTCGCTGGCGCCGAACAGGGAGCTGTTGATCTCGGCCTGGGCCACCCGCACCTGGGCGTGGGCCTGGTCGGTCTGTTCCTGGGCGGTGAAGCCCTTGCCGCCGTCGGGCCGCACTTCCAGCCAGCGCGCCACGCCGCCGCCCGCTTCCTCGGAGTAGGGCGTATGCTTGTAGCGCAGCCAGAGCAGGTTGCCGTTGGCGTCCAGGGCGGCCTGCAAGGTGCGGCCGGGATACAGTTTGTAAATGGAGCGCGCCTGCTTGTCGTGCGTCAGGAACTGCAGCAGGCCTTCCTCGTTGATGTTCATGCGCTGCAACAGCGCGGCCAGCGTGTCGCCGCGGCGGATGCGGGTTTCGCTGACGTAGGCCTGGCTGTCCCGGGTCTGCAGCACTGTCATCTCGGCCGGCAGGGGCAGGGCGGTGCGCGCCTGGTAGATCAGGGGCTCGGGGCTGCTGGGCATGACGACCGCCAGCGCGCCGGCGGCTGCGAAGGAACCCAGGGCCAGGACGACCAGTCCCGCGCGGATGAATGGAGCTCGACGAGGTCGAGGCTGGTGGATGTCAAGGGGTGGGGAGGAGCGTTTCCCTTTGCTGAACATAAAACCAGAGCCTTGATGGACGTACGAGTCACTGTCCCCCTTGCCAGCAGGCGGCGGTCAGTGAGTACTGGGCGGACAAAAAGCATTCCTGCCCGGGCGAACTGACCTGCGCGGGAATGATAAGATAAGTTGGGATACGAATCCTTGCCGAATTTCAAGCGCGGCTCGCAATAGCAGGCTATCCTAGCGCATTAGGCTTCATTTTTCGAGCATTTTTACTTATTAGTTTGTCACCAGATCGTTATGTCTTTCCCATCAGAGCCCCTTTCCCCGGATGTCCTTGCCGACCTGGCCATTGTCAAGCGCGGCTGCGACGAATTGCTGGTCGAATCCGAATTCGCGCGCAAGCTGGAGCGCAGCCGTTCCAGCGGCCAGCCGCTGCGGATCAAGCTGGGCCTGGATCCCACCGCGCCGGACATCCATCTCGGGCACACGGTGGTGCTGAACAAGATGCGCCAGCTCCAGGACCTGGGGCACACCGTCATCTTCCTGATCGGGGACTTCACCTCGACCATCGGCGACCCCAGCGGACGCAACAGCACCCGGCCGCCGCTCACCCCCGAGCAGGTCGTGACCAACGCCAAGACCTACTACGATCAGGCCGCGCTGGTGCTCGATCCCGAGCGCACCGAAGTGCGCTACAACTCCGAATGGTGCGACAAGCTGGGTTCGCGCGGCATGATCCAGCTGGCTTCGCGCTATACCGTGGCCCGCATGATGGAGCGCGACGACTTCACCAAGCGTTTCAAGGCCAACCAGCCCATCTCGGTGCATGAGTTCCTCTACCCTCTGCTGCAGGGCTACGACTCGGTCCAATTGAAGGCGGACCTGGAACTGGGCGGCACGGACCAGAAATTCAACCTGCTGGTGGGCCGGGAGCTGCAGAAAGAATACGGCCAGGAGCAGCAGTGCATCCTGACCATGCCCCTGCTGGTGGGCCTGGACGGCGTGGAGAAAATGTCCAAGTCCAAGGGCAATTACATCGGCATCAGCGAAACGCCGGACTCCATGTTCGGCAAGCTCATGTCCATTTCGGACACCCTGATGTGGCGCTACTACGAGCTGCTGTCCTTCCGCAGCCTGGAGGACATCGCCGGCCTGCGGCGCCAGATCGAAGAGGGCCGCAATCCGCGCGACGTCAAGGGGGAGCTGGCCCAGGAGAACGTCGCGGGCCGTCACAGCGCCAAGGCCGCCGAGCAGGCGCTGGAGAACTTCGAGGCGCGCTTTCGCCGCGGCGAAATGCCCGAGGACATGCCCGAAGTCACCGTCGCCGGGCAGTTGGCCCTGCTCAAGGTCCTGCGTGAAGCGGGCCTGGTGGCCTCGGGCAGCGAGGCCCAGCGCAACGTGGAGCAGGGCGGCGTGCGCATCGACGGCGAGCGCGTGGACGACAAAGGTTTGCAACTGGAGCCGGGCAGCTACGTGATGCAGGTGGGCAAGCGCAAGTTCGCCCGCGTCACCCTGACCGGCTGATTGATTGTGGAGGTCTGCAATGAAACTGCGTAGTGATTCTTTCCAGGACCAGGGCGTCATCCCCGAGCGTCTGGCTTTCTGCCGGTACGACGCCCAGTCCCATGTTGCCCTGGCGGGCAATGCCAATCCGCATCTGGAGTGGTCGGACGCGCCCGAGCAGACCCAGTCCTACGTGGTGATCTGCCACGACCCCGACGTCCCCAGCCGCCCGGACGACGTCAACCAGCCCGGGCGCGAAGTGCCGGCGGATCTGCCCCGGGTGGATTTCTTCCACTGGGTGCTGATCAATGTGTCCGCCAGCGTCACCACGCTGGCCGAAGGTTCGTACTCCAAGGGCATCACGCCCAGGGGCAAGGCCGGCCCGCTGGCGCTGGACGGCACGCGCCAGGGCGTCAACGACTACACCGGCTGGTTCGCCAACGACCGCGACATGAACGGCGACTACTTCGGCTACGACGGCCCGTGCCCGCCCTGGAACGACGCCCTGCCGCATCGTTACGTGTTCACGGTCTATGCGCTGGATGTGGCCGAGCTGCCGCTGGAAGGCCGCTTCACCGGCCAGGACGTGCTGCGCGCCATGGAGGGCCACATCCTGGCCAAGGCGTCCATCACCGGGCTGTATACGCTCAACCCGCGCCTGATCCAGCAATCCTGACGCAAGCGGCGGGCTTGTTGAGCAATGCTCATATTGTCTTGAGCCCGCCTCCTTCCGCCCGGCTTTTTACCCGGGTTTGCGTGGTTTCCGGCGTGAAAGCCGCCGGATGCGGCGGATCGGCCCGCATCCGCGCTAAAATGTCGCTTTCTTGTTTGCTTCCACTTAAGCGTTAGGAACCCTCGTGTTTGACCGTTCTGCCACTCTCGACAAAGTCGATCCCGAGCTCTGGGCCGCCATTCAGAAAGAAGACGTGCGCCAGGAGCAGCACATCGAGCTGATCGCCTCTGAGAACTACACCAGCCCAGCCGTGATGCAAGCCCAGGGCACGCAGCTGACGAACAAGTATGCAGAGGGTTACCCCGGCAAGCGCTACTGCGGCGGTTGCGAATACGTGGACGTGGTGGAGCAACTGGCCATCGACCGCCTGAAGGAACTGTTCGGCGCCGAGGCCGCCAACGTGCAGCCCAACTCGGGCTCGCAGGCCAACCAGGGCGTGTACATGGCCGTGCTCAAGCCCGGCGACACGGTGCTTGGCATGAGCCTGGCCGAAGGCGGCCACCTGACGCACG
This sequence comes from Alcaligenes sp. Marseille-Q7550, assembly GCF_965112015.1. Lineage (NCBI taxonomy): Bacteria > Pseudomonadati > Pseudomonadota > Betaproteobacteria > Burkholderiales > Alcaligenaceae > Alcaligenes > Alcaligenes sp. Marseille-Q7550. The sequence continues at coordinate 841,664 of NZ_CBCOPU010000002.1, read as the reverse complement.
GCTCGCCCGTGAACGCCTCGGGCAAGCTGTACAACTTCGTGTCCTACGGCCTGAACGCCGACGAGGAAATCGACTACGAGCGTCTGGAGCAACTGGCCAAGGAGCACAAGCCCAAGCTGATCGTGGGCGGCGCTTCGGCCTACGCGCTGCGCATCGATTTCGAGCGCATGGCCCGCATCGCCCATGAGAACGGCGCGCTGTTCATGGTGGACATCGCCCACTACGCCGGCCTGGTCGCCGGCGGCGCCTATCCCAACCCCGTGCCGCACGCCGACTTCGTCACCTCCACCACGCACAAGTCCCTGCGCGGTCCGCGCGGCGGCGTCATCATGATGAAGGCCGAGCACGAGAAAGCCATCAACTCCGCCATCTTCCCCGGCATCCAGGGCGGTCCGCTGATGCACGTCATCGCCGGCAAGGCCGTAGCCTTCAAGGAAGCGCTGGCTCCCGAGTTCAAGACTTACGCCGCCCAGGTGGTCAAGAACGCCGATGTCCTGGCCCGCACCCTGGTGGAGCGCGGCCTGCGCATCGTCTCCGGCCGTACCGAAAGCCACGTGATGCTGGTCGACCTGCGCGCCAAGGGCATCACCGGCAAGGTGGCCGAAGAAGCCCTGGGCAAGGCCCACATCACGGTCAACAAGAACGCCATTCCGAACGACCCCGAAAAGCCCTTCGTCACCAGCGGCATCCGCCTGGGAACGCCTGCCATGACTACCCGCGGCTTCACCGAAGCCGAGGCCGAGCAGACGGCTCACCTGATCGCCGACGTGCTGGACAACCCGCATGACGAAGCCGTGCTGGCCGACGTTCGCCGCCGCGTGCACGAGCTGACCTCCAAGCTGCCCGTGTACTCCAAATAATCAGCCCGGAGCGGGCCGCAAGGCCCGCGATCTTGAATGAAGTGTCCGTTCTGTCATCATGTCGATACCCAGGTGATTGATTCCCGCATCACCGAAGAAGGCGACGCCATCCGGCGGCGGCGCAAGTGTTCGGCCTGTGAACGGCGTTTCACCACCTACGAACGCTCGGAGCTGAGCCTGCCCGTGGTGGCCAAGCGCAACGGCACGCGCATGGATTTCGATCCCGCGCGCCTGCGCGCCAGCATGGGCGTGGCGCTGCGCAAGCGTCCCGTACCCATGCAGCAGGTCGATGCCGCCGTGCAGCGCATCGAGGAAAAACTCCAGCTGACCGGCGAACGGGAGGTCTCTTCCGAGACTATCGGCGAGCTGGTCATGGCCGAACTCAAGCAGCTCGACCAGGTCGCCTATGTGCGTTTCGCCTCGGTCTACAAGAGCTTCAAGGACATCCGCGAGTTCGTGCAGGCCATCGACGAAATGAACGAGCCCAGCCGGTCCTGAACCGGATTGCCGCCATGCTGGATCAACACGACTACGACTGGATGCGGCAGGCTCTGGCGCTGGCCCGGCAGTCGCTGTACATCACCGCTCCCAATCCCCGCGTCGCCTGCCTGATCGTGCGCGACGGCCAATTGCTGGCTAGCGGCGCCACGCAGCAGGCGGGCGGTCCGCACGCGGAAGTCATGGCCTTGCGCCAGGCCCGCGAGCGCGGCGTGGACGTGCGCGGCGCGACCTTCTATGTCACCCTGGAGCCGTGCAGTCATCACGGCCGCACGCCGCCTTGCGCCGAGGCGTTGGTCGCGGCCGCTCCGGCGCGGGTGGTCGTGGCCATGCTCGATCCCAATCCGCTGGTGGCGGGCCGGGGGCTGGCCCGCTTGCGGCAGGCCGGCATCGCTGTGGACGGTCCCTTGTGCGTGGAGCAGGCGCTGGAAATCAACGCGGGCTTCTTCGCCCGCATGACCCGCTCCCGGCCCTGGCTGTGGCTGAAGATGGCGGCCTCGCTGGATGGCCGCAGCGCCCTGTCCGACGGCCGGTCCCAATGGATCACCGGGCCGCAGGCGCGCGATGACGGCCATCATTGGCGCGCGCGCAGCTGCGTGGTGCTGACCGGCATAGGGACGGTGCAGGCCGACAATCCGCGCCTGAACGTGCGGGCTGTCGACACGCCGCGCCCGCCCATCAAGGCGGTGCTGGACACGCAGTTGAAGCTGGCTCCGCAGGCCGCCTTGCTCGACGGTTCGGTCTGCTGGGTCTTCAGCCACCGCCGCGATCCGCAGCGCGAGGCGCAACTGGCCGAGCGCAACGCCCAAGTCATCCACATGCCCCTGCGCGACGGCCATGTGGATGTGCACGCCGTGCTGGACTGGATGGCGGGGCAGCAGGTCAATGAAGTGCACGCCGAGGCGGGGGCGACCTTGTCCGGCGCCTTGCTGGACGCCGGCGTGGTGGACCAGCTGCTGATGTACGTGGCGCCCAAGGTCCTGGGCCAGGGCAGGGGCGTGGCCGATATCGCCGCCCTGTCGGGGCTGGACGCCGTGCAACCGTTTGAATTCACCGATCTGCGCCTGCTGGGACAGGATGCCCGCCTGCTGGCCCGCCAGCGCGACCATTGGGCGGCCTTGCTGCAGTCCGTGGGCGGGGCAGACCGTTCCGATTGATCACGCACCGCAAGGTGCGGGGCGAAGACGCCCTTTTTTCTGCAAGAGGCTTATTGTGTTTACAGGTATCGTGGCCGCCGTAGGCCGAATCACCAAAGTCACCCCCCTGCTGCAAGGCCAGGAGGACGCCGGCGTGCGTCTGGAAATCGATGCCCGCGGCCCGCCCCCGGGCGAGGCGCGCCTGGGCGATTCCATCGCCATCCAGGGCGCCTGCATGACGGCCGTCGAACTGGGCGACAATTCCTTCGTGGTCGACGTCTCGCGCGAAAGCCTGAACCGTACGGTGGGGCTGGACCAGCCCGGCGAAGTCAACCTGGAGCACGCGCTGCGCCTGGGCGACTCCCTGGACGGCCACATCGTTTCGGGCCACGTGGACGGCGTGGGCACGGTCAGCCATTTCGAGCCTATCGGAGAATCGTGGGACCTGCGCATCCAGGCGCCGGTGGATATGGCGCGCTATTTCGCCTACAAGGGCTCGGTCACCGTCAACGGCGTGAGCCTGACCGTGAACCAGGTCGAGGACAACGCGCAGGGTTGCGAGATCCGCACCAACCCGATCCCGCATACCGTGCAGGCCACGACCTTGAAGAACCTGCGCGCCGGCAGCCGAGTCAATCTGGAAGTGGACACCATCGCCCGTTACGTGGAGCGCATGTTCAGCCTGCAGCAACGCGGCTGACGCTCGCCGGCACGAAGGCCGCTTTCCGCCCGGGGGCGGCTGTTCATGACGCAGACGCGCCCTGTTATTTGCACCATGTTCTGCTGGAGCTCAAACTTGGGCTTGCAAAGCAGGAGAGAATACTGCTAATATTATGGACTTGGCATCAGATGCTTTAAAAGCAGCGTGCCAAGCCAGAATCAGGACAGGTGGCCGAGTGGTTGAAGGCGCACGCCTGGAAAGCGTGTATACGTGAATAGCGTATCGGGGGTTCGAATCCCCCCTGTCCGCCAAAAAACCCCATATAAAACAAAAAAACCAGGGTTTGATGCCCGTTACTTTAATGACACACTTCTTCCAGCCTGTTTGCACAGATCACGGTACGCTTGCCTAGTGTTGGCTGAATTAAAATCAGGCGTTTCAGAACTTAAAAATCCGGCTTATGGCCGGGTTTTTTTGATTTTCACTTTTTGAATAGGAAGGCTTTGATCAGCTTTACGGTCAAATAGGGAAACTCATGGAAAAAATGTGCTCATCTATGCCGACCTTGGCACCATCAGGCTTGCTGGCGGATCTGCCTGAAATGACATTGCGCCAGACGGAATCGTAGCCGTGGGCAGGCGAAGCGCCTGCAACCGGCGCTGTGCGGTGCTTATTGGGCGTGCAGCTGCTCGCAAAGCCAATCGGCAAAAACCTGCGCCCGAGGGTCCTCGCTGAGGGGCTGCGGAGACAACAGGTAGTAGGCCGAGCCGTCAGCTACGAACCCGTGCGGAGCGATCAATTGACCGCTGCGGATCTCGTCCTGCACCATCAGGCGCGAGACGATGGCAATGCCCTGGCCGGTAAGCGCCGCCTGGATGCAGAGGTAGAAGTGATCCAGTTGCAGTTTCGTTGCGTGTCGCGTAGAGAGGCGGCTTACCCTGGCCCACGTGGCCCACGCCTGCGGCCGTGAGGTGGTATGGATCAGGACCTGGCCTCGTTCGCCGAACGCATGCGGATAGCTTGGATGGCATACGGGACCGATCATTTCATCGCATAGCCTGAGGCCGCACACCGAGCCGGCCCAGTGGAAATCGTCTCGCCGTATGGCCAGGTCTATCCCCATCTTGAGGAAGTTCACCGGTCCGCCCGCTGTCATGAGGTGGATCGTGATCGTGGGATGCTGGGCATGAAATTGCCCAAGCCGCGGGATCAGCCATTTCATCGCGATCGTGGGTTCGCAGGAGACGACCAGGGCGTGCTTGCGCTGCGTCTGCTGCAACTGGTGGACGACGTCCTCCAGCCGCTCGAACATCGGCGTCGTGACGTGCTTGAGCTGGTGGCCGGCGGGCGTCAAGAACACTGCGCGATTGCGCCTTTCGAAGAGTTGCACGCCCAATGACGCTTCCAAGGCCCGGATCTGCCGGCTCACCGCTCCATGGGTGACGTGCAGGGCGTCGGCTGCCTGTACGAAGCTGCCGGTCTGCGCTGCAACATCGAAATAGCGGAATGCGGTGAGGTTTGGAATAGACATCGTGGATGAAAACTCACGGAAAAGTGATAGCAAACATCGTTTTTAAATCAGCACGCCAACAATGATAATGGCATGGCGCGAAGCTTGCGTGCCGCTGAGAGAAACGTTGATTTCCCGAGCTTTCGAGCCGGCCATGCAACGCGGTCAAGAAAGAATCCGGAGCACAGGAGCAAGCCGGCCTTGCGAATTATTTGCACGATGTGCGTGCACATATCGCGGGACCTGATTGCATGTTCTTGACTCGACCCATGCACGGCGTCACGCCCATCATGCCGGAAGACGGGGATATGCCCGGTTATCGCGATGTGCTGATGATCACCTTCCGCAAGACATAGTTTCAACCCGTCTGGACGAGAGAATGCACGAACTCATTGCCGTTGCCACCATCACTATCCTGGCCGTGATCAGTCCGGGGCCCGACTTTGCCATGGTCACCCGCAACGGTTATTTATTCGGCCGCAAGATCGGCCTCATTTCCGCCTTGGGCATCGCAGCCGGGGTTCAGGTGCATGTGTTCTATACAGTGCTGGGGATTGCGGTGCTGATCACTCGATCACCCAGCCTGTTCCTGGCCATGAAAGTGGCCGGAGCCGCGTACTTGATGTACTTGGGCTACCAGTCCTTCACGAATCGCACCCTCATCAAGACCGACTCGGCGCCAGGCCATCTGCCCACCAACCGGCAGGCATTCGGCATGGGGTTCTTCACCAATGCGCTCAATCCCAAGACCATGTTGTTCGTGGTGGCCACATTCACGCAGGTCGTGGAGCCGGGAGCGCCGTTCTGGCTGAATTTCTCCTATGGTTTTTTCATGTCGTTTGCGCATTGGGCATGGTTCAGCATTGTGGCCATCGTGTTTTCCGAGAAACGCCTGCGCGCCGCCATGCTGGCCAAGCAAAGGGCAGTGGATGTACTTATTGGCGCGGCGCTGTTCGGGCTCGGCGGCTCGCTGCTTTTCGCAAATTCAACCGTCTGACAGGAATTGTCCGCAAGTCATGGAGAGGTGGATCGATTTTCAAACGCTCCGGCCCTTGCAGGCGCGCTGGCAAGTTCGATCTGGTCGCCCTGCATTTGCCATGAGCCTTGCGTATACGTGAGCGCTGCGCCGTAGCCCATGCCAAACTTGAAACGAGGGTCATCGGTCAACTGCAGTTCGCTGTTGACTCCGCCGTCGACATCTTCCATGTAGTAATGACCTACGACGGCGGCGGGTTCTATGTTTGATTTTTTCTCCGCCCACGACGGCGAAGACATGATCAGGCCGGCAAGCGCTACGCTTGAAAAAGAGGCCAGACTGATCACCTGGCTAGCCGTTTTTTTCTTTGGCAGGTGTTTTCTGGCTTTAGAGAGCAGGCTAGTGCCTGCATGATAAAACCCCTGAGAGCGCCTGCAGACATGGGCGAAAAAGCGCATTCTATCAGGGCAGTTTCTGTGCTTGCGGAGAAATCCGAATATGGTGGGTGTTGAAGGTCTTGCCCGGCATTTTCTTTGGGCCTTTTCTTTCGCCGCCATGTACAGGCTGCGTTATGGTTGCACATATACAGCGAATTCGCTTCCTGCTACGATGTTCCGGCTTTTCAGGCCGGACCGCTCCCGTATTTCCTGGCGGCCTGTCTTCTCCGGATGCTCATCCGGCGCTTTTTATCGCTGAATGTGGAGTGCTCCCCATGGATGTCATTGAACCGTCTTTTGCGCTTGGCGCCATCGTGCATGCCGGCAAGGGCAGCGCGGACGCCGTGCTGCTGGGTTTCGCGCAGCGGCTGAGCGAACAGGGACTGGTCGTGCGTGGACTGGTGCCTGGGCCGCAGGCCGACCCCGGCGATTGCGCCGCCCGCACGGTACGTGACCTGGAGACCGGCGACATCTATCCCATAGGCCAGAACCTGGGCAAGCAGTCCGGCGCCTGCTGCCTGGATCCAGGCGCCTTGCTGGCGGCCGGCGTCGTCCTGCGGCGCGCGCTGGAAGGGCCCGCCGATCTGGTCATCGTCAATCGTTTCGGCATCCAGGAGGCGGCGGGCGATGGATTCTGCGCTGAGTTCCTTGAACTGATCACCCGCGGCTATCCGCTGCTGACGGTGGTTTCCCACACTTATCTGCCGGCCTGGCGCGAGTTCACGGGCGGCATGGCCACGGAGCTGAGCGCCGATGCCGAGGCCTTGCTGGCCTGGTTCGAGCGGATCAGGAGCCGACCGCCGACCGCAGCGGCGCCCAGCGCCAGTGCGTGAAGCTGCGCAGCAGCCATTCGGCGGGGCCGTACTGGAAGCGCTTCAGCCACAGGCGGCTCAGCAGGCACTGGCTCAGGTACAGCGTCAACGCGATGGCGTAGGCGGCCGATGAGGACATCCGGCCGATGAGCCCCAGTCCCACGCCGTAGAACAGGAATACGCAGGCCAGCGATTGCAGCAGGTAGTTGGACAGCGCCATGCGGCCGGCAGGCGCAAGCAGGAACCGCATGAATCCGCTTGCCGCGCCCCGGTAGGCTTTCAGGGCCAGGACGCAGTACAGGCCGACCAGCAGCGGACCGGTCAGGATGGTCAGGATCAGCGCGCCGCCTTCCCAGATCGTGCCGACCAGGAAGGTGGCGGCGTAGCCGTACAGCAGGGCGGCGGGCGCGCCAACGAGCACGCCCCAGAACGCCATGCGCCGCAGCCAGGGACGATAGGCGTCCAGATGCAGGAACAATTGGCGGCGGCCGGCGATCAGGCCCAGGCAGAACATGGCGAAGGCCATTGGTCCTTGCAGCGTGGCCATGATAGGCCAGGCCTCGCGCACCACGCGCAGGTTTTCAGCAAGTACGGACGGCCAGCCGCCCTGGTAGCGGCGGGTCTGCTCCTGGATGCCGGCCAGCAGTTCAGCGGCATCGGCGGAGCCTGCGGCCTCGAACAGGATCAGGCAGGTCCACAGCAGGGCCGTTGCCGTGACCACGCCGGCTGACAGCCAGGCCAGGGTGCGGTCGCCGCAGCGTCGCACGCCCAGAAGCAGCAGGCCCGCCAGGGCGTAGATCATCAGGATGTCGCCGATGTACAGCAAGATGGCGTGCAGCAGGCCGATCAGCAGCAGGCCCAGCAGCCGGCGCAGGAAGCTGCTCGAAAAAGAGCGATTCCGGCGTTCGGCCGACATCATCTGGATGGTGAAGCTGTATCCGAACAGCAAAGAGAACAGCAGGTAAAACTTGGTCTCGAAGGCGGCGCCGACGATGTAGTCCAGCGCGCGGTCCAGCACGCCGGCGCTCATGGGATGGGGCAGGCCGGAACCATAAAAGGGCGAGGAGAACACCTTGACGTTCACCAGCAGTATGCCCAGCAGGGCAAAACCGCGCAGGCAGTCCAGGAAATCTTGTCGTTGCAGGGAGAAAGCGGCGGGCGTCACGATGGAAAAATCCAGTATCTGCGGGGGAGGCGGGATCAAACTGTTTTATAGTGCTGATCAGCGGGCCTGTTGCACTGACCGACCGTGCATCGTAGAGGACAGCCTTGAGGCAGGCAAACGATAAATTTTGGGCTTAATTGATTAGTTCTTCTTACTTGTCATGCTGAAACATTGGCCGGCCTTGAGCGCCTTGCGCGGATTCGAAGCGGCTGCCCGCCTGGGCAGTTTCCACAAAGCGGCGCAGGAGCTGCACCTGACCCAATCGGCTGTCAGCCAGCAGATCCGCAGCCTGGAGCAGTACCTCGAGCAGCCGCTGTTCGAGCGCATCGGACGCCGCATCGCCTTGACGGACGCCGGCGCGGACCTGCTCAGCACCACGCAGCATCTCTTGCAGCAACTGGCGGCCGGCATACGCCGGCTGGAGCAGTATCGCAAGCCGCACCAGGTCATCGTGAACACCACGCCGGCCTTCGCACGGCACTGGCTGCTGCCCCGGCTGGACGCTTTCCGGGCGCAGTTTCCCGAGATCGACCTGTGGCTGCTGACCACCGACGAGCCGCCGGACATGGCCGAGCAGACCATAGACCTGGCCATTCGTGATGACATCGACGAGCAGCCGGCCTGCCACTTCCTACCCCTGCTGCAGGACAGGCTGTATCCCGCCTGCCACCCCCGCCTGCTGCAGGTGCCGGCCGCGCAGCGCTTCACGTTGCACGGGGAGCGCATCATGGACTGGGCGCAATGGCAATTGCAGGGCGGCGAGGACGTGGGCCAGCGCAGCGCGGGCCTGAACTTCTCCGATCCCGGCTTGCTGCTGGACGCCGCCTGCCAGGGTCTGGGCATCGCACTGGTCAGCGAATTGCTGGCCGGGCAGGCCCGATTGGACGGGAAGCTGGCGCCCCTGTCCGAGACATTGGTGCCGGGGCCGGTATGGAATTGCCTGCTGCACGTGGACAGCGAGCGCATGGCTGATGTGCGCCGTTTCCACCAATGGCTGGAGCACGCGCTGGACGCGGCCCAGGCCTAGCCGGACGACGCGTACGCCGGCGCCGCGCCCGGCGGGCGCGCAGGCGTCCAGGCTCGCTATTTGCTGGAGGCGCACAGCGGCCTTGCCGGTGAAGGGCGGCCTTGTTCTGCCGTCCGCTGAAGAGATGCGGCATGAGGAGTCCATGCACGGGAAGGCCGGTTCGGGGGGCGTCGCACGGCTTGTCCGCGTCGAGGCTTCATTGTGATCACGCCGCGTTTGGAGCACCGCCATGCCGGATTTGAGCGCATTGGACCTGGCTCGCGTGCAGTTCGGGTTCACCATCTCTTTCCATATCATCTTCCCGGCCATCACCATCGGCCTGGCGGCCTATCTGGCGACGCTGGAGGGCTTGTGGCTCTGGACGGGCAAGATGGTCTACCGCAACCTCTATCACTTCTGGTCGCGCATCTTCGCGGTGAATTTCGGCATGGGCGTGGTCTCGGGCCTGGTGATGGCGTACCAGTTCGGCACCAACTGGAGCCGGTATTCCGAGTTCGCCGGCAGCATCACCGGTCCTTTGCTGACCTATGAAGTGCTGACGGCCTTTTTCCTGGAGGCCGGCTTTCTGGGCGTGATGCTGTTCGGCTGGAACAAGGTGGGTCCGCGCCTGCATTTCTTCGCCACCCTCATGGTGGCCCTGGGCACCCTGGTTTCGGCGACCTGGATACTGGCCTCGAACAGCTGGATGCAGACGCCGCAAGGGCATGAGGTCGTCAATGGCGTGGTCGTGCCGGTGGACTGGATCTCGGTCATCCTGAACCCGTCCTTTCCGTATCGCCTGGCGCACATGGTGATGGCGGCCTTCATCGCCACCGCCCTGATGGTGGGGGCGTCGGCCGCCTGGCACCTGCTGCGCGGCAACCGCCGGCTGGAGGTGCGCCGCATGTTCACCATGGCCATGGGCTGCCTGTTGCTGGCCGCGCCGCTGCAGATCTTCATCGGCGACCTGCACGGCCTGAATACGCTGGAGCACCAGCCCGCCAAGCTGGCCGCGATGGAGGGTCACTGGCAGAACGAACCGGGCAAGGGTGCGCCGCTGATCCTGTTCGGCTGGCCGGACATGCAGGCCGAGGCCACGCGCTACAAGATCGAGATTCCCCGCCTGGGCGGACTGATCCTGAGGCACGACTGGCACGGGCAATACCCCGGCCTGAAGGACTTTCCACCCCAGGACAGGCCCCACTCCCCCAGCGTGTTCTGGACGTTCCGCATCATGGTGGGACTGGGCCTGCTGATGCTGGCGCTGGCCGTCTGGAGCGCCGTGGCGCATTGGAGAGGGCGGGCGCATGATTCCCGCGCCCTGGCGCGCTTTGCCCTGTACATGGGGCCGGCCGGGGTGATCGCCATGCTGGCCGGCTGGCTCACCACCGAGATCGGCCGCCAGCCGTGGGTGGTGTACGGCCTGATGCGGACCGCCGATGCCGTATCGGATCATTCGGCGCAGACCTTGTCGGCGTCCCTGCTGGTGTTCCTGGTCGTGTATGCGGCCGTGTTCGGCACGGGGGCGGCTTATGTGTTCAAGCTGATCCGCCAGGGCCCGGATGCGCACGAGGTTCCGCCCGGCGGCGAGGCGCTCGACCAGCGTCCGGCCCGTCCCCTGTCCGCGGCCACAAGGAGTTGACGCCATGGGTATCGATCTTGCTCTGATCTGGTTCTTGATCATCGGCTTCGGCGTGATGATGTATGTCGTCACGGACGGCTTCGACCTGGGCATAGGGATGCTGTTTCCTTTCGTTCGCGACGCCGCCCAGCGCGATGCCATGGTCAACACGGTGGCGCCGGTCTGGGACGGCAACGAGACCTGGCTGGTGCTGGGCGGGGCCGGCCTGATGGCGGCGTTCCCCAAAGCCTATTCGATCCTGCTCAGCGCCCTGTATGCGCCCGTCATCCTGATGCTGGTGGGCCTGATCTGGCGGGGCGTGTCCTTCGAGTTCCGCTTCAAGGCCGATGAGTCGCACAAGCCGTTCTGGGACAAGGCGTTCATGCTCGGCTCGTTCGCGGCCTCTTTCTCCCAGGGCCTGATCCTGGGCGCCTTCATCGAAGGCGTGCAGCCGCGCGCCGGCGGCCAGGGGGTGATGGACTGGCTCAGCCCCTTCGCGGTCTTCACGGGCCTGGGCGTGTCGGCGGCCTATGCCCTGTTGGGAGCGACCTGGCTGGTGCTCAAGACCGAGGGCGAGCTGCAGCGGCGCATGCAGAAGCTGGCGCGGCCCATCACCTGGGGCGTGCTGCTGGCGATCGCCGTCGTCTCGGTCTGGACGCCGCTCATCAATCCGGACGTGGCCCGGCGCTGGTTCAGCCTGCCCAACATGCTGTATTTCGCGCCCGTGCCCGTGCTGGTCCTGGCATCGGCCTGGAGCTTGTTGCGCCAGCTGCGCGGCACGCCCCAGTCCGGCCCGTTCGGCTGGGCGCTGGTGCTGGTTTTCCTGGGGCATTCGGGCTTCGTGATCAGCGTCTGGCCGAACATCGTTCCGCCTTCGCTATCCATCTGGGATGCCGCCGCGCCGCCGCAGAGCCTGGGTTTCACGCTGGTGGGCGCCTTGCTCGTCATTCCCATGATCCTGACCTATTCGGCCTGGGCCTATTACGTGTTCCGCGGCAAGGTGAAGACGGGGGAGGGCTACCACTGATGGCGGCGGGCGGACCATCGCGGCGGTCGGGTTTGCTGCGCAGGCTGGGCTGGCTGGTGCTGATCTGGGCGTGCAGCGTTGCCGCGCTGGGCGCGGTCGCGCTGTTCATTCGACTGCTGATGGGCCTGGCGGGCATGAGCCCCGGCTAGGGGCGGACGGCGGCGTTCCGGCAGCTGTTCCAAATTCAGGAATAGTGTTTTATATTTTTCGCGTGGTTGATGTTTCCGTGCCGCCGCATGCGCGACGGTTTCCATTGTTCGGCCGGACAGGATGGGAAGCAATCGATGAAGCGCGAATATACCGCCGCCCATTGGGGCATTTATGAAATAGACCGTCAGGCGCCCGGGGGGCCGGATGTGCGGCCTCTGGAACAGGATCCCAACCCTTCGCCCATCGGGCAGGGCATGGTGCGGGCCAGCCTGGACCCGGCGCTGCGCGTACTGCGCCCAGCCATCCGCGAAGGCTGGCTGGAAGGACGGCGTCCGGCGCGGCGCGGCGCCGAGCCTTTTGTGCAGGTCGGCTGGGATCAGGCCCTGGAGCTGACGGCGGGGGAACTGCGCCGGGTCATCGCCGCACACGGCAACCAGGCCATCTTCGGCGGTTCCTATGGCTGGTCCAGCGCCGGGCGCTTTCACCATGCACAAAGCCAGATCCACCGTTTCCTGAACGCGCTGGGCGGCTACGTCGCCCACAAGGACAGCTACAGCCTGGGCGCGGGGCGGGTGATCATGCCGCACATCGTGGCCTCCATGGATGCCCTCATGGCCCAGCACAGTTCCTGGGACACGCTGGTGGAGCACACGCAATTGCTGCTGTGCTTTGGCGGCGCCTCGGAGAAGAATGCGCAGGTCAGCCCCGGCGGTCCGGGCCAGCATCATCTGCGCTCCAGCTTGCAGGCCATGGCGCGACGCGGCGTGGAAATGATCAACATCAGCCCGACCCGCGACGACCTGGATCCGCAGGGGGCGTTCGAATGGCTGCCGATACGGCCCGGCACGGATACGGCGCTGATCCTCGCCCTGATGCACACCCTGGTCGAGTCGGGCCTGCACGACCGCGCGTTCCTGGCCCGCTACACCGTCGGCTTCGAACGCCTGGAACCCTACCTGATGGGGCATGAGGACGGCCAAGCCAAGTCGGCGCGCTGGGCGGCGCCCATCACCGGCATCCCGGCCGAGCGCATCCGCGCCCTGGCGCTGCGCTTGGCGCAACGACGCAGCCTGATCAATATGGCCTGGTCGCTGCAGCGCGCGGATTACGGCGAGCAGCCCTTCTGGGGCCTGGTGACGCTGGCCTGCCTGCTGGGCCAGATAGGCCGGCCGGGCGGCGGCTTCGGGGTGGGTTACGGACCGGCCAACACAATGGGCAACAAGACCCGGCTGTTCTCGGGTCCCACGCTGGACCAGGGACGCAACGGCGTGACCTCTTTCATTCCCGTGGCGCGCATTGCCGACATGCTGTTGAATCCAGGCGGGCGCTTCCGCTACAACGGCGCCTGGCACGCCTATCCGGACATACGCCTGGTGTACTGGGCCGGGGGCAATCCCTTCCACCACCACCAGGACTTGAACCGTCTGGTCCAGGCCTGGCAGAAGCCCGACACCATCATCGTGCACGAACAGTACTGGACGCCCAGCGCCAAGATGGCCGACATCGTATTGCCCGCCAACACCACGTTCGAGCGCGACGACCTGGCGTATTCCAAGCGCGAGCGCTTCATGGTCTACATGAGCGCGATGGCGTCCTCTGTCGGGCAATCGCGCAGCGACTATGACATCTTCGCCGATCTGGCGGGCAGGCTGGGCGTGCAGGCCGAATTCACGCAGGGGCTGGACAGCGCGGGCTGGCTGCGCCGCCTGTACGAGGACGGCCGGCAGCGCGCCGCCGCGCAGGGCGTGAGCTTGTGCGACTACGAACAGTTCCGCGAACAGGCCCTGATCGACCTGGACCGGTCGGCCGAACCCGCCCCGGTGACGATGCTGGCCGATTTCATCCGTGATCCGCAGGCCAATCCCCTGCAGACACCCTCCGGTCGGATCGAGATCTACAGCGAGCGGATCGCGGCCATGGAGCTGCCCGATTGCGGCGGGCATGTGCACTGGTATCCCGCCCGCGAAGGGCTGGGCATGCAAGAGGCGCCCGACGCCTTTCACCTGATCACCGACCAGCCGCAGACGCGGCTGCACAGCCAACTGGACCACAGCCATTACAGCCGGCAGGACAAGATACAGGGCCGCGCGCCCGTCTGCGTGCATCCGGATGATGCGCGGCGCCTGGGCCTGGCGGAGGGACAACTGGTCCGCCTGTACAACGAACGCGGCGCCTGCCTGGCCGCCGTGCGCCTGAGCGAGGCCCTGATGCCGGGCGTGCTGCGCCTGTCCACGGGGGCCTGGTTCGATCCGGGGCGGGACGCGCGGGGCCGACCCCTGGAGCTGCACGGCAATCCCAATGTCCTGACGCGCGATGCCGGCGCTTCGGAACTGTCCCAGGGCTGCTCGGCGCAGTCCTGCCTGGTGCGGATCGAGCCTTACGCGGGCGACCCGCCGGCCCTGTCGGCCTTCGAGCCGCCGCCGCTGCGCTGAGGGCGCGCGGTTCCATGCGACAATTCACCCACTTTTAGCGATAGGCGGGAAACACGATTGGACAAGACCTTTCTCAAGGGCCTGGTGCTGCTGGAGGCCATGGCCAAGCATGAGCGCGGCTCGGGCGTGACCGAGCTGGCCAACCAGCTGATGCTGAACAAGAGCAATGTGCATCGTCTGCTTCAGGCCCTGGTGCACCAGGGCTTTGCGCGCAAGAACGAGGACACCGGCCGCTACGAACTGACCATGAAGCTCTGGGAGCTGGGTTCGGGCGTGGCCAATCGCCTGGACGTGCGGCTGGAGTCCCTGCCGTTCATGAGGGAGCTGGCCGAGCAGACGCAGGAGACCGTGCACCTGTCCATCCTGGACGGCATCGAGGTGCTGTACATCGAGAAGATCGACAGCCCGCAGCCGGTGCGCGCCTACACCACCGTGGGCGGGCGATCGCCGGCCCAGTGCGTGGCCACGGGCAAGGCCTTGCTGGCCTGGGCCCAGGAGGACACCTTGAACAGCGTCAAGAATCGCCTCAAGCCCTATACGCCGCGAACGGTGGTGAAGTTCGGCGAACTGCGCCGCGAACTGGAGGAGATCCGCGAGCGGGGCTTCGCATTGAATCGGGGCGAATGGCGCGAGCAGGTGGTGGGCGCGGCCGCGCCCATCCATGACGGGCGCGGCCAGGTGGTGGCGGCGGTCGGGATTTCAGGTCCGGCCGAGCGCCTGGACGAGGCCCGGCTGATGCAGGCCGGCCAGACCCTGATGGCGGTGGCGGCGCAGATCTCGCGTCGCCTGGGCTACAGCGGCCGCTGACCGGCGGCCGCCTGCCGGAAGGCGGCGATGCGCTCCCTGATGCCCGGCGCCGAGGCCGAGCGCGCCAGCGCCGCCATGTCGCCGTCCGGATTGTCGCCCAGGCGGGTCAGGTCCTGCAGCAGGCGGCGGCTCTCCGGACTGAGCGCCCTGGCCTGCGCGCCGGCCTGCCCGATCAGCTCCGGCCAGTCCTGAGGTTCGCGGATTTCCTGCACGAATCCCATGTCCAGGGCCTGTTCGGCGGAAAAAGTCCGGCTGGCGGCCAGCAGGTCATGAGCCCGCTGGGCGCCCACCAGCGCCGCCAGGCGGCGGGTGCCCAGCGCCAGGCCGAACTGCAGGCCGGGCATGCGAAAGCGCGCGTCGACGCTGGCCACGCGGGTTCGGCAGGCCGCCAGCAGATCCGCGCCCGCGCCGAAGTTCTGGCCGTGCGCCAGCGCCAGGGTGGCGCACGGGCTGTAGGCCAGCTTCTGCAGCAGCGTCTCTATGCGCACGAAGCGCAGCAGCAGGTCGCCCTCGCTGTGCCGTTCGTAGTCCGTGAAATCGAAGCCGGCGCTGAAGTTTCGACCTTCGCCGCGCAGCACCAGCAGATCGGCCTGCTCGTGCTCGGCCGCTCCCACGGCGGCGATCAAGGCTTCGACTAGCTCGGCGGACAGTGCATTGCGTTTGTCGGGGCGGTCCAGCGTCAGGATCCAGACGCCGCCCTGGCGCTCGATCCGCAGGCCGGCCGTCGCCGTGCCGAAAGGGTCGTTCATGTCGGCACCTCGGCGAAGACGCTGTCGTTGTGTTCGCCCAGAGCGGGCGGGTTGAGCCGCACGGGCAGGCCCCGCCCATCGATGCGTATGGGCGACACGAAGGTGCGCGTCGGGGTGTCGCCGGGCAGGGTGATGGGCTGGATCCACTGCATATGTTCGACCTGGGGGTCGCGCAGCACGTCCGAGTAGCGATTGATGGGACTGCTGGGCACGCCGCGCGCGCGGAACTCGGCCAGCCAGTGCGATGCGTCCGCCTGCATGAAAACGGCCTCCAGCAGCTCGCGCAGCGCATCCTGGTGGCGGGCGCGCAGCGAGGTGGACGTAAAGCGCTCGTCCCGGGCCAGCTCTGGTCGCCCGACGACCTCGCAGACCGACCGCCACAGGGCGTCGTTGCCCGCCGCCATGGCAAAGTAGCCGTCCTTGCAGCGGAACGCCTGATATGGAGCGTTGCGCGGGTGGGCCGAGCCCAGCTTGACCGGATCGCGCCCGCTGCCGAAGTATTCGGAAGTCTGCAGGGCGGCGATGGCCAGCGTGGTGCCCAGCATGGGCACGTCGATGTGCGCGCCCTGGCCGGTGGCGCGCGCCTGGGGCAGGGCGGCGCTGACGGCGAAGGCGGCATACAGGCCGGCGGCGAAGTCGGCCAGCGGCACGCCGCACTTGACGGGCGCGCCGTCCGGTTCGCCGGTGACGCTCATGACCCCGCTCATGGCCTGGATGGTCAGGTCGAACCCTCCTTCCTGGGAACGCGGCCCGGTCTGGCCGTAGGCGGAGATGGAGCAGTACAGCAGGCGCGGGTTGAGGGCCTTGAGGCTGTCGTAGTCCAGCTCCAGGCGCCGCATGACGCCCGGGCGGTTGTTCTCCAGCAGCACATCGGCCTCCAGCACCAGCCGGCGCGCCTTTTCCCTGTCCTCGGGACGCTTGAGGTCCAGCGTGACCTAGCGCTTGTTGCGGTTCAGGGACGCGAAGTTCTCGCTGAAGCCCTGGGTGATGGGCGGCCAGCTGCGCAGCGTGTCGCCTCCTTGCGGGTTCTCGATCTTGATGACGTCCGCCCCCATGTCGGCCAGCAGCATGCCGCAGTAGGGGCCGGCGGCCACGTTGCAGAATTCCAGTACCCGGACCCCATGCAGGGGCAATGTCTTGTCCATAGTCGGCTCCAGAGCGCTATCGGTGGGTGGGTCTGGCTTCAGGCGTTCACGTCGACCACGATGCGCCCGCGCACCCGGCCTTCCAGCAACTGGCCGGCCTGCTCGATGGCCTGGGCCAGCGGGATGGTGGTCGCGCCAATTCGCGCCAGAGCCTCGCGGGACAGGTGGCGGGCGAGCAGGTCCCAGGCGGCCAGGCGCTCAGGCTTGGGGCAATGCACGCTGTCCACGCCGATCAACTGTACCCCGCGCAGGATGAAGGGCGCGACCGTGGCGGGAAAGTCCATGCCCTGGGCCAGGCCGCAGGCCGCCACGGCGCCCCGATAGCGGGTGCCGGCGCAGACATTGGCCAGGGTGTGGCTGCCCACGCTGTCTATGGCCCCGGCCCAGCGCTCCTTGCCCAGCGGCTTGCCCGGCTCGCTCAGGGTCTGGCGGTCGATGATCTCGCTGGCGCCCAGGGACTTCAGGTAGCCCTCTTCCTGGGGGCGGCCCGTGCTGGCCATGACGGTGTAGCCCAGGGCGTGCAGCAGGGCCACGCTGACGCTGCCCACGCCGCCGGCCGCGCCGGTGACCAGCACCGGCCCCTGGTCGGGCGTCACGCCCTGGCGCTGCAAGGCCCGCACGCACAGCGCGGCGGTGTAGCCCGCCGTGCCTATCATCATGGCGTCGCGGGTGCTGAAGGCCTCGGGCAGGGGGATCAGCCAGTCGCCTTTGACGCGCGCCTGCTGGGCCAGTCCGCCCCAGTGGGTCTCGCCCACGCTCCAGCCGTTCAGGACAACTTTCTGGCCTTCACGGAAATCCGGATGCGTGCTGGCGGTGACGGCGCCGGCGAAGTCGATGCCGGGCACCATGGGGAACTGTCGCACCGCGGGGGACTTGCCGGTCATGGCCAGCCCGTCCTTGAAGTTCAGCGTGGAATAGTCGATGCGCACGCTGACGTCGCCTTCGGGCAGCGCGGATTCGTCCAGGGTTTGCAGACTGGCCTGATAGGCGCCGTCGGGCTTGTCGATCACGATGGCAGAGAACATGGTGAAATTCCTATGATCAGTAAAGGTTGATGTTCTGATATTTGGAACTGCGTTCTTCAATTTGACATGATGCTTGCGTTTTTATTTTATCCAGAAGCCTGGCCCGGTCAAGCGACTTTACATGCGCCCGGCGTGCTGGGGAAATCCCGAGGGCGCTTGATGGTTGACACCTGAAATCAAATTTCCCTATATTTGAACCGTTGTTCCGCGTAGCTTGTGTTTCTGCTGTTTGCCGTACAAGAGCCGTTTCGACGGCATTTTAAATATCAAAAAAAAGAACAGCGTTCCATTAAATGGAACATAAAGGTGGTTCCAAAGTAGCACTCACACAAGGAGGCAGGACCATGGCACGACGTTTTTCAGCTCGTCGGCGCGGTTTGAGCGCGCTGGCGTTCGCGGTACTGGCGGGCATCGGCTCCCTGGCGGGGCAGGCGGCCCTGGCGGCAGACGCTTATCCCAGCCGCGAAATCACGTTCCTCGTTCCCTATCCGCCGGGCGGCAACAGCGACAATCTGGCGCGCCTGTATGCGGACCGCCTGCGGGTGAAGCTGGGCGTGCCCGTCGTGGTCGAGAACCGGCCCGGCGGCACGACCTCGCTGGGCACGGGGCTGGCGGCGCGCGCCAAGCCGGACGGCTATACCTTGCTGCTGGCCACCAGCACGGCGTTCACGGTGCTGCCCTTCCTGCGGGAGGTGCCCTACGATCCGGTCAAGAGCTTCGACTTCGTGGGCAGCCTGGCGGGCTATCTGCCCATCATGACGGTGCGCAAGGACCTGCCCGTCTCTAACCTGAAGGAGTTCGTGGAGCTGGCCCGCAAGGAGCCGGGCACCTTGACGTTCGGGTCGGCCGGCGTGGCCTCGGGCGGACACCTGGCCGGCGAGATCCTGAAGAATTCCGAGAAGCTGGACATGCTGCACGTGCCCTTCAAAGGCTCGGCGGACACCATGACGGCCTTGCTGGGCAATCACATCGATTTCTTCATCGACGGGGTGGGGCTGGAGCTGGTCAAGAGCGGCAAGGCCAAGGCGCTGGTCACCTTTGCCGGCGTGCGCCATCCCGAATTGCCGGACGTGCCCACGCCCAAGGAGGAAGGCTTTGATCTGGCGCTGCCCTTCGAGGGCTTCTGGGGCGTGGCCGCGCCGGCCGGCACCCCGGCGCCGGTGATGGAGAAGCTGGCCAGGGCGACGCAGGAAATCCTGGCCGAACCCCAGACGCAGGAACGCTTCCATCGCATCAGCGTGACCGCCAGCTGGAAGGATGGCGCGGCCTACGAAAAGGACCTGGACAAGAGCCGCGACTATTACCGCGAACTGCTCAAGACCATCAAGATGAGCAGCAACTGAGCGCATTGCGCTCCTCAATCAAGGAGACAGAATCGTGATGGATACCGCCGCTCGCGCCGCCTCGCTGGACAGCCTGCTCAGTCCGGCTTCCATCGCCCTGGTGGGCGCTTCGGAAGATCAGTCCAAGTTCGGGGGCCGGCTGTTGCGCATGCTGCTCAAGCATGGCTACGGCGGAGCCGTGCTGCCCGTCAATCCGGGCCGCGACCGCCTGTTCGGCCTGCCGACCGCGCCTGCGCTGCAAGACCTGGAGCAGGATCCCGATCTGGTCGTCTTCACCGTCGGCGCCGATACGGTCCTGGAGCAGGCCGAGGCGGCTGCACGGCGCGGCGCCCGCGGGCTGCTCGTGATCTCCGCCGGCTTCTCGGATGCGGGCGAGCGCGGCCGGGAGCGGGAGCAGACGCTGCTGCGGATCTGCCGCGACTCGGGCATGCGCCTGATCGGCCCGAACTGCCTGGGCGTGATCAGTCCCAGCCGTCGTCTGGCCTTGTGCTCATCGCCCATCCTGGACAGGGACAGCCTGCCTTCGCGTCCCATCGGCTTCGTCAGCCAGAGCGGCGCCTTGATGACCACGTATTTCGATCGGGCCTGGGCCATGGGAGGCGGTTTCACGCATGGCTTTTCCGTGGGCAACCAGGCTGATCTGGAGCTGTGCGACTTCGTCAATTTCCTGATCGAGGATCCGCAGACGAAGGTGATCTGCACGTATATAGAGGGCGTCAAGGATGCGCAGGCGCTGCGGCGCACGGCGCGCCGGGCCCAGGAGGCGGGCAAGCCCTGGCTGGCAGTCAAGGCCGGGCGCTCCAGCGCCGGCAAGGCCGCAGCCTTTTCCCACACCGCCAGCGTGGCCGGCGACCATGATGTATTCGCCAGCGTCTGCCGCGACGAGGGCATCACCTTGATGAACGACATGGGCGCGATGCTGTTGCTGGCCAATGCCATGGTGCCGCATTCCGGTCATGCCGTGCGCAAGGTTGCCATCGTCACGCCCTCGGGCGGAGGCGGGGCGCTGGCGGCGGATGCCTTGGCCGACCATGGCGTCGGCCTGGCCGATTTTTCAGAATCCACCCGGGACGCATTGGCGCGTCACTACCCCGGCGGCGAGGCGGACAATCCGGTCGACCTGGGGGCGCGCCTGACCAACGATCCGGCCGAGGTCGCCCAGGCGACGCTGCAGGCCCTGGCGCAGGACGAGCAGACGGACGCCATCCTGGTGGCGGCTTCCATGTGCCCGCAGGAATGGATCGGGGCCCTGATCGACGTGTGCACGGCGCCGGACCAGGCGTTGGGCAAACCCGTGATGGTGGCCTTCGACGCCGGCGCGACCTCGCAGCCGTTGCGCCAGCGGCTGGCTGCGCATGGCCAGGCCTATGCCGGTTCCAGCCAGGAGGCCGCGCTGGCGCTGTCGGCCTGGAAGCGGAGCAGCGAGTTTCGCCCGCGCCAGCCCGCGCAGCGGCCCGGCGGCTGCCAGGCGCCCGCGATCATGCCGCGCGGAGTGCTCAACGAAGATCAGTCCAAGCGCCTGCTGGCGCACTACGGCCTGCCGGTCAACCTGGGACGGGTGTGCGCGGATGTGGAACAGGCGGTCGCCCAGGCGGCGGCCATGGGCTATCCCGTGGTCATGAAGATCGTATCCGCGGACATCGTGCACAAGACCGAGGCGGGCGGCGTGGCCCTGGGCATCGCGGACGAGGCGGCCTTGCGTCGGGCCTATGAGCGCCTGCTGGCCAACGCCAGGGCCTACAAAGCGCAGGCGCGCATCGACGGCGTGCTGGTGCAGGCCATGGCGCAGGGCGAACTGGAATTGCTGATCGGCGCCCGCCAGGACCCGCAGTTCGGGCCGGTGGTCGTGTTCGGGGCCGGCGGCATCCTGGTCGAGCTGCTGGCCGACCGGGTGATCGCGGCCGCGCCGCTGTCCCTGGATGATGCGGACCGTCTGCTGGCCGGCCTGGCGGTGGACCGCCTGCTGCAGGGCTATCGAGGCCGGACGCTGGATCGGGCCGGCGTGCTGGAGGCCATCGTGCGCGTCAGCTGGCTGGCGCACGACCTGCGCGAGGCGCCGTTCGAGCTGGACATCAATCCCCTGATCGTGGCCGCCACGCGCTGCCATGCGGTCGACGCCCGCCTGTCCATCGGGCCGTGAGCGGTCCGGGAACCGGATTTCATTGATCACCAAGAAGGAGCAGACCATGTCGGACTATCAGTGCATCACCGTGGACAATCAGGAAGACGGCATATCCGTCATCACCATCAACCGGCCCGAGCGCCGCAACGCGCTCAGCGCCACGGTCGTGCGCGAGCTGCAGCAAGCCTTCGTGGCCTTCGATCAGGACCCGACGCGCCGCGTCGCGGTATTGACGGGCGCGGGCAACGATGCGTTCTCGGCCGGAGCCGACATCAATGAATGGCCCGAGCTGTGGCGCGCGATCCCCACGGTGGGTTTCGAGACGGACAAGCCCATCATTGGCGCGGTCAGCGGCTGGTGCGTGGGCGGCGCGCTGGTCATGGCCATGATGACGGACCTGCTGGTGGCTTCCGAGAGCGCCAAGTTCTCGTATCCCGAAGCCAAGCTCGGCTTTACCGGCGGGATCATCTCGGGGCTGGCTTCACGCATTCCCCATCACGCGGCGATGGAGATCATCCTGCTGTGCCGCACCCTGGAGGCGCGCCGCGCCTACGATCTGGGCTTCGTCAACGAGGTGGTTCCGGTGGGCGAGCAAGTGCCGGCGGCGCTGCGCATGGCGCAGGACCTGGCCAGGATGTCGCCCATGGTGCTGCACACTCTCAAGCGTTTCATCAATAATGAGGTCCTGACGCGCGGTCCGTCCGAGCAGATGGCGCGCACGATGCGCCACCTGAAGGCCATCGAGGACAGCCACGATTCCAAGGAGGGCATGGCCGCTTTCAAGGAAAAACGCGCTCCCGTCTATCTGAACAAGTAAGCCCCATGCGGCGGCCGGGCGCAGAGGCGGCCCGGCCTTTTCATTGGAGACCGATACCATGCATCCTCGTTTCGAGCGCTTCATCCAGGGCATGAGCGAGTTGACGGCGCGCGCCGGCGTGACCGAGCCGGACATTCTGCGCGACGGCGGCGAGCTGCTGCGTGAGCTGGTGGCCCAGGACGACTGGCTGGCCCGCGAATACGCCCAGGCGCACCCCCAGTACTACCAGCAGTATCTGCTGTACTGCTGTCCCGAGCAGCGATTTTCCGTCGTCAGCTTCGTCTGGGGGCCGGGACAGAAGACCCCCATCCACGATCATACCGTCTGGGGCCTGATCGGCATGCTGCGCGGGGGCGAGCAGTCGCGCCCGTTCACGCGCGACGCCGCCAGCGGACGGCTGACGGAAGGGGCGACCCAGGTCCTGCAGCCGGGCGTGGTGGAGGCGGTCTCGCCCGCGGTGGGCGACATCCATGAGGTCTCCAACATCTACCAGGATCGCGTGTCCATCAGCATCCACGTCTATGGGGCGGACATCGGCCAGGTGCGCCGCCACGTCTACGATCCGCAGACCGGGGCGGCCAAGGAATTCGTATCAGGCTATGCCCTGCCTGCGGTCTGAGTTCCTGACGGTTCAATTGGCGTCCAGGGGCAGGTGTCCGATACGGGCGCCGATGATCATCTCCTGGATCCAGCGGTAGAGCAGCACCGAGTAATTGCGCTGCGCAGTCTTCTCGCTCAGGGCGTGATCGCAGTCCACCAGCACGCGATGGGTGACTGAATGAGCGATCGCGAAGGCCTGCCGGTAGCTCAGTATGGTCTGGCGCGGGATCAGTTCGTCGTTCTCGGCCTCGAACAGCATGACGTCGCCCTTGAATTTCGAGCAGGCCTGGAGCACGCGGTTTTCCTTGGGCGTATGGGTGTACAGGCGATAGTCCTGCAGCAGGCTGCGGTTGAGCTGGTCCTTGGGCGCGAGCCAGTCCTCGTCGGGATACAGGGCCGGGGTCAGCAGGCTGAGCCAGCGCACCGGGCGGAATTCGCTCAGCAGGCAGGCCAGGTAGGCGCCGTAGCTGTGGCCCACGATGGCGATGGACTCCGGATCCACCATGGGGTGGCTGCACAGCGTGTCGAAGGCGGCGCAGATGTCCTGGAAGTTCTGTTCGCGGGTGACGCTTTCCCGATCATAGGGCGAGGCGGTGTGGCCGGCCAGATCGAAAGTCAGACAGATACAGCCCATGCCGGCGATGGTATGGGCGCGTTTCAGGTCGAATTTCTGGTTTCCCCCCCAGCCGTGCACGAACAGGATTCCGGGTATGGGAGATTTGGGAACCAGTATTCGCGCATCGAGCTGCTGGTGGGGAACCTTGATCTTCGTGTTGAAGATTTCCGTGGTCATGGCTACAGGGGGCCTCCAAATCGCGCCAGGTAGCCGCCGTCTTCCATACTCAGGCTGTACAGGTTGGGCGAGTCCTGGACCGACGCCGCGTCGGTGACATACCGTTCGCGCGTCCATGCATGGGTGTGGGTTCGTTCGGGATGGCGTTGCAGGGTGCGCAGCGCCAGGATCTCGGCGACGGAAGCGCCGCCGCAACGCCAGGAGTGCTCGAGCACGCCGGCCTTGTATTCGCCCCGGGCGTTCCTGCCCAGGATGACGTCGTAGTTGCGCCGCGAGGCGTAAAACTGCGGATAGGCGGCGCTGATGCGTTTCTCGTAGTCCAGCGCCACATCGATCAGGTAATGCGCGCGTTCCACGGCCTTCAGCTGGAACAGCTGGTCAAAGCCGCCGCGCGCCGCCAGCAGAGTCGTGCCGCCGTAGACGGACTCGCCCGCATGATTGAGGGTCTGGTGCTGCTGGCCGATGTAGGAGAGCAGCAGATCCCCGATCTGTGTCTGGCCGACGCTGAAGGTGTGGCTCTGGGGCAGGTTCTCCTCCAGCACCAGGCCGTGCGCGAGCTGGTCCTTCCAGGCAGGCAGCGCAAGCAGCTCCTCCAGTTCGTGCCGGCTGTAGACCACGCTCTGGCCCTTGCCGGCATTGGCGACGGCCAGCTTCACCCGTATGCCCGCCTGGCCCGCCTGGTCCAGCAGGCTCATGGTGCGCAGGGCGTCCTCCGCCGAGAAGACGCTGAAGCCGGGCAGCACGTCATGGCGCAGGGACAGGGAGAGCTCATCGTTCCAGCCTTGAGGACGGACCATGTCGGCCTGCGGGAGCGGGTGCGTCACGCATTTGTAGGCCAGGAATTCGTAGGGCACGACCCCGCCGTACAGATCGGCGGGGCCTTCGATGCCCAGGCTGCGAGCCTGCTCCAGGGTCAAGGTCCTGACGGGCAGGTAGTAGGATTGGCCGTGCGCATCCTCCAGCTGGTCCTCATAGGCAATGTAGACGCGGGAGAGCTCCAGCAACTGGGCCAGTTCCTTTGCCATGAATTCCAGTCCCTGCACGGTGCCGTTGTCGCACCCGTTCAAGGGCAGGCTGATTTGCAGAGATGCTTCAGGTGGGAGAGCGAAGATCATGTTCATCAGTCCGTCCTATGCTAGATAGAGGGCAGGCCAAGAGGCTCAGGGCGCCGCGACGCGCGCGGCGGGGCAGTGATGCGAAACGGGGCGGGAAGGAGGGGACTCGGCGGCCAGCCATAGCCGCAGCAGGGCCAGCAGGGCGGCCGGATCGCGCAGAAAGAATTGCGCGGCGCTGGCGGGTTCGTGCGGGCCGACGCGGATGCTGACACCCTCCTGCTCGTTGACGAGCCGGAAGGCGGCCTCGTCGGTCAGGTCGTCGCCTATCATCACCGGCCTGCGGCCGGCGTAGGGCGCGTGCTGCTGCGCGCGCGCGACGGCCTGGCCTTTGTCGAAGCCGGACAGCCGCAGCTCGATCACGCCGTGGCCGCGTGTCAGGCTGAAGCCGGGGTGTTCAGAGCACAAGGTCGTGAGGCTCGCATGCAGTTCATCGCCCAGTTCGGGGCGCTGGCGAAAGTGCACGGCCACGCCGTGGGCCTTGCGTTCCATCCACACCCGGCTGTAGGGGCGGATCAGGTCGGCCACGGCCAGTTCCAGGCGGCGATGCCCGACCGGATCCATTGCGGCTTGCCAGTGCGGCTCGCCATGCGGGCCGTGCATGGCCGCGCCGTGGCTGCTGATCATGGCCAGCGGCAGATCATCGCAAACCTGGCGCAGGCTGGCGCGGTCCCTGCCGGAAATCAAGGCTACCGCTCCGTGGCAGGCCTGGTGCAGGTTCAGGAGCAGGCGAGCCGTGGCTGCGGGCAGGCGGACCATCTCGGGTCGGGCTGCCAGAGGGACCAGCGTGCCGTCCAGGTCCAGGTACAGGGCCGCTTCGTCCAGGGCTGGAAGCATGTCCATGTCAGCTCCCGGGCGTGCCTGTGATGGGCAGCACGGCGCCGGTGATGTAGCTGGCTGTGACCGGGCTGGCCAGATAGACGTAGGCCGGGGAGAGTTCCTCGGGCTGGGCGGGGCGACCGAACACGGTCTGCTTGCCGAACTCGGAAATTTCCTCGGGCGGCGAGTCGGCCGGATTGAGCGGCGTCCAGACCGGACCGGGGGCGACGGCGTTCACGCGTATGCCCTTGGATGCCAGATTGGCCGCCAATGAATAGGTAAAGGCGATGATGGCGCCTTTGGTGCTGGAGTAGTCCAGCAGGTGGGCCGAGCCGCGCAGGGCCGTCACGGAACTGGTATTGATGATGGCGTCGCCGGCTTGCAGATGAGGCAGGCAGGCCTGGGCCATGTAGATGTAGCCGTAGATGTTCGTGCGAAAGGTTTCGTCCAGGCGCTCGGGCGTCAGGTCCAGCAGGGACTGGGCATGTTCCTGGAATGCGGCGTTGTTGACCAGGATGTTCAGGTGGCCGAAGCGGTCCAGCACGCGCTCGACGGCTTGCCGGCAGAATTCGGGGTCCTTGACGTCGCCGCGCAGGCACAGGCATTCACGGCCTTCCTCGTGGACGGCCTGCCGGGTCTGCTCGGCATCCACATCTTCGTCCAGGTACACGATGGCCACGTCCGCGCCTTCGCGCGCATACAGCACGGCCACGGCCCGGCCTATGCCCGAGTCGCCGCCGGTGATCAGTGCGACTTTCCCTTCCAGCTTGCCGCTGCCCAGGTAGCTGGACGCTTCGTAGTGCGGGGCCTGCTCCATCTCGCTTTCGCTGCCCGGCTTTTCCAGATGCTGCTGGGGCAGGGGCGGCGTGGGATAGTCGCTGCCGGGCTGGCTGCTGTCGTGGGTGACCGGCTCGGTCTGCCCGCTGCCGTGCTTGTCCTTCTGGTCCTGTTGCTCCTGGATGTGGCGCTGCTGCTCCACGGTCTGGCGGGTTTGCGTCATACGGACTCCTGTTCAGCACAGTGGGAAAAAGGGGGACGCAGCGGCCCTGTGTGTCGCCGCCGCGTCCGCGTGGGGGGCAGGATCGGTCAGCGGCGCTGACCCTGGGTGGCCTGGCCTCCCTTGGAGCCGGCCTTGCGGGCTTCCTCCGAATCGAACTCATGGGCCGTGCCCTTTTCGTGGGCCGCCTTGCCGCCCTTGGAGCCGGCCTCGCGGGCTTCTTCAGAGGTGAACTCGTGCGCCGTGCCCTTTTCGTGAGCTGCCTTGCCGCCCTTGGAGCCGGCCTCGCGGGCTTCTTCAGAGGTGAACTCGTGCGCCGTGCCGCGTTCGTGGGCTATCTTGCCGCCCTTGGAGCCGGCTTCACGGGCTTCTTCGGAAGTGAACTCGTGGGCCGTGCCTTTTTCGTGAGCGGCGCGGCCGCCTTCGGCTGCGATCTCACGTTGCTTCTTTTCATCCATGGAGGCGAAACCACGCTGGTCCTTGTGATCCTGATTGCGGTCATGGGCTTCAGTGTGCTTGGTCATGTGACTCTCCTTTAGAAAGAATGCCAACCTCGTGATTGGCGTTTTTCCTCCAGCAGAAAGTGTGCCCAAGGCCTGCGGCCGGGGCCGCGGAACGCTATTTGCTATAGATGAGCATCGGCTTTTTTCTGGAGACGAGTCATGTCGGCAATGTCGTGGTGGATGTGGTTGCTGGTTCTGCTTCTGGGATGGGCCGTGCTGCTGCTGGTCCATTACCTGGGCGGGGAGCTGATCAAGCGCGTCGTGCCGCAGGGACATTTCCTGCGCTTCTTCACCCAGCGGATCCGGGTGCCGTCCAGGGTGTTCTTCCTGGCCTTCTTTCTGCGCTTCTGCATACCCCTGGCCCCCCTGGCCGGCCCGTGGCAGAGCTACCTGGCCATGGGAGACATGATGGTGCTGATCATCTGCACGATCTGGATGCTGATGGCCGCGGTCGAGGCCCTGTTCCAGGTGGTGGTGGCGCGCTATCCCCTGAATATTGCTGACAACCTGCGCTCGCGGCGCATCCACACCCAGGCGCGGGTGCTCGCGCGCAGCGCGCATTTCCTGCTTCTGCTGCTGGGCCTGGGTTTCGTGCTGATGATTCTGCCGGGCGCGCGCCAGCTCGGTACCAGCCTGCTGGCCTCGGCCGGGGTGGCGGGGCTGGTGGCCGGTCTTGCGGCCAAGCCGGTGCTTGGCAACCTCATCGCCGGCCTGCAGATCGCCTTCACCCAGCCCATTCGCATCGACGACGTGGTGATCGTGGAGGGCGAGTTGGGCCGTGTCGAAGCGATCACCGGGACGTACGTGGTAGTGCGTGTCTGGGACGAGCGCCGCCTGATCGTGCCCTTGCAGTGGTTCGTGGAGAATGTGTTTCAGAACTGGACCTATCAAAGCGCGTCCTTGCTGGGCACGGTGTTTCTGTGGGTCGATTACCGCGTGGACCTCAAGGGGCTGAACGAGGAGTTCAAGGCCGTATGCGAATCGACTGAGCTGTGGGACAGGCGGTTCCAGGTGCTGCAGGTGACCGACACCAATGAATGGGGCATGCAGTTGCGCTTTCTGGTCAGCTCCACCGACTCGGGCCGCCTGTTCGACCTGCGCTGCCTGCTGCGCGAGCGGCTGGTGGCCTATCTGGGGCAGCACCAGCCCGATGCGTTCGTGCGGGTCAGGATACTGGAAGCGCAGTAAGGTCCTGGGGCTTTTCGAGGACCTGGGGCTCAGGCCTCAGATCCTCCAGGAAGTGCGCGCACCACTGAGCCAGGCTCTGGCCGCGCAGCTGGGCCATCAAGGTCTGGTGCCGGCTGCGGCGCTCGGCCAGGGGCATGTTCAAAGCCTGGTACAGCGCGCGGGCGGTGCCGTCCATGTCATAGGGGTTGACCGCCAGGTAGCCGCCTTCCAGGGATTGGGCCGCGCCAGTGAACGTGGACAGCACCAGCACCCCGGGGTTGTCGGGATCCTGCGCGGCCACATATTCCTTGGCCACCAGGTTCATGCCGTCGCGCAAGGGGGCAATGTAGCCGACCCTGGCCTGGCGCAGCATGCGCATCAGTTGCGGCGCCGGAAAGGCGCGATTCATGTAGACGATGGGCGTCCAGTCCAGCGTGGCGTACTGGCCGTTGATCTGGCCGGCCAGGCTTTCGAGCTCTTCGCGCATCAACTGATAGTCCTGGATGTCGCTGCGGGTGGAGGGGGCGATCTGCACATAGGTGGCCCGGCCCCGCAGGGTGGGATAGCAGCGCAGCAGGGTGTCGAAGGTGCGGAAGCGATGCGTCAGGCCCTTGGTGTAGTCCAGCCTGTCCACGCTGATGACGGTGGCGGCGCCCTGCTGGGGCTCGGCCGGCTGGCCGGTCTCCATCCAGGAAGGGGCGCCCGCCATGGACTGGATCAGGTCCACGTCGACCCCGATCGGATAAACGCCGCTGCGCGTGGCCCGGGCGTGCTGCGGACTCGGTCGGGCCGGCAGGGTCTGCAGCGCGGCCTGCAGGGCGACATGGTCGTCGTGGCTCTGGACGCCGATCAGGTCGTAGTCCTGCAGCATGGGCAGCCAGTGGTCGTGGCGGGGGATGGCGCGCAGGATCTCGGGGCAGGGGAAGGGCGTGTGCAGGAACAGGCCGATGGCCTGCTCCATGCCTTGCGCGCGGCAGAAATGCGCCAGGGGGATCAGGTGGTAGTCCTGGATCCAGATCAGGTCGTCCTCCTGGGCGATCTGCTTGAGGTAGGCCGCGATCTGGCGATTGACTTCCAGGTACTGCTGGTAATGGCGGGCCTGGAAGTCCATCAGGTCCAGCCGGTAGTGGAATGCCGGCCACAGGCAGGTATTGGCATAGCCGCAGTAGAACTGCTCATATTGCTCCTGGGTAAAGGAGAAGGTGACGGCCTGGTAGGTGCCCCGGTCTTCGGTCTGGAGCTCGCCGGCCTTTTCCTCGCACTGGCCGTTCCACCCCAGCCAGATCCCATTGATGTCCTGCTGCTTGAGCAGCAGGGCCACCGCAACCGCCAGCCCGCCGGTGGAAGGCTTGTTCGAGCTGGCTACGCGTACCGATACCATGATGATCTTGCCCATGCTGATCCTCGCTTAAGTGATTGGAAAAGACACACTGGCTGTATCAGCAAATTGCGTACCCGCTCAGTTGGGCCGGCTGCCGCGATCCTGTCCCGACAGGGCTCGCAGGCGTGCGCGCTGCAGGCGTTCGCGCGCGTTGGGAATGCCTAGCTGCAGGCGGTACTTGGTGACGGTGCGCTTGGACAGCTCCACGCTCTCATCGCGCAGCGCCTGGTGCAGCTCCACGTCCGACAGCGGCTTGTGCCGGCATTCCTGGGCCACCAGCCGGCGTATCTGCTCCTTGACCAGCGCCGTCGAGCAACTGCCGCCAAAGCCGGTTTCCAGCTCGCCTGAAAAGAAGTGACGGAAGCTCAGCGTGCCGAAGGGCGTGCTCATGTATTTGTTCATGGTGGCCCGCGAGATGGTGGACTCATGCAGTTCCAGCTCCTTGGCCAGGTCGCAGATGCGCAGCGGCTGCAGGGCCTGCTGGCCCAGTTCGAAGAAAAGGGCCTGCCGCTGGACGATGAGCCGGGCGACGCGGCACACGGTGGCCCGGCGCATGGACAGGCTGTCGGACAGCCAGCGCGCCTGCGTCAGCGTATCGTGCAGCGCGCGGTCTTTTGTGCTGCGGGCCTGGGCTTCCAGCAGATCGGCGTATTCATGGTGGATGCGCACGCGCGGCAGGCTGCGCGGGTCCGGGGCCACTTTCCATTGGCTGCCGTCGCGGTAGACGTAAACGTCGGGCACGATGGCCTGGCGCGCCGGCTGGAGGTAGGCCAGGCCGGGGTTGGGGTCCAGTTGCTGCAGTTCGCGCAGGGCTTGCGCGAACAGGGGGAGGGCAGGGACAGGCGCGTCTGCACGCCTGTCCAGTCGCCCTGGGCCAGGGCCGGCAGCTCGGTGGCGATCAGGTCCAGCAAGGCTTGGCGCACGGGTCCCGAAAGGCGGCTGCGCGCCTGCACCTGCAGGCGCAGCGCTTCCTGCAGATTGCGCGCTCCGGTGCCCGGTATGGACAGGGACTGGACCAGCGCCAGCGCGGATTCCCATTCGGCCAGCGGCACTTTTTCGTAGTCGGGCGGCAGCAGGTCGGCAAAGTCCTCGCGCAGGTAGCCATTGTCGTCCAGCGCATTGACGATCAGTGCGCACAAGGCCCGGCAGCGTTCGTCCGCGCGGCTCAGGCGCACATTTTCCAGGATCAGTTCGTCCCGGCTGCGCGGCGCGCTGCCCAGGTAATCCTGCGAGGGCAGCCCGCCGTCGTCATGATGGGTCGAGCGCGTAAGGCCTTCGCGCACGGGCGGCGCAGGGTCGGGCTCGGGTTCAGGCTCCAGCAGGGGATTGTTCTGCAGGCTGTCCTGCAGCAGGGTCTGCAGTTCCTGGACGGACAACTGCAGAATGTGCGCGGACTGCTGCAGGCGCAAGGAAAGATTCTGTTGAATCTGCAACTGTGGAACCAGCTCAAGCTTCATGTTCTAGTCTCCTCTTTCAAAGGGCGGCATGCTGACTTTCTGTCCGGGCGGCGCGACGGAAAGATGGACCCGTCCGCGTCCGGCGCTGCTGTACCGGCAGTTACTAGCTAGCAGCAAATTCCGTGCCCGGGCGCGATGTGTCGCTGCAGGAACGGTGTTTGCTGACGAGGGCTCAAGGTTTCCGCCGGATCGGCCGGCGGGCCCCAGTCCCTGTCGGGACGCCAATCATGGGTATTTCTATCCAAGGAGGCGATTCATGCGTTTACGAAATATGTTGTGTTTGGCGGCGGCCGCCACGGCGGTGGTGGGCTTCGGGCTGCGCAGCAGCCATGCGGCCGAACTGTTCTCTCCTGATGTAAGCTTCATGAAAGATGCCGCGCAAGCGGGGCATTACGAGATCCAGGCCGCAAAGATCGCACTGGCGCGCAGCTCCAATCCCCGCATCGCCGACTTTGCGCGCATGATGATCACCGACCACGAGCAACTGTCCCAGGAACTGAGTGCGCTGGCTCGCGCCCGTGACGTGGAGCTGCCTGCCGACCCCAGCCTGATGCAGCGCGGCAAGCTGACCTTGCTCAAGGGCAAGGAAGGCGAGGCCTTTGACGCGGACTATGCCGAGCAGGCGGCGGTGAAAGCCCATGAAGACACCATCAAGCTGTTCGAGGACTACCTGAAGAAGGGCAAGGACAAGGAAGTGATGGGTTTCGCCCAGGACGCCTTGCCCCTGTTGCGCAAGCACCTGCAGCATGCCCATACCCTGGCCGATTCGATGAAGTCAGCCATGGCGGCGGCATAGCCGGGCCCGGCGAGCGTCGGGCCTTCGTCAATCGATGCTCCCGGGCTCCAGGTTGATGTCGATCTGGTCCGTATTGCTCATGATGTAGCTGCGCAGCACCGCATTGCGCAGCTCGCGGATGTTGCCCGGCCAGCGGTAATGGGCGATTTTCTCCAGGCTGGCCACGCTCAGTTCCCTGTGGTGTCCGTGCTCCTTGTTCAGCTCGTCCACCAGGTGGCGGGCGATGAGGATGGCGTCCTCGCCCCGATCGCGTAGCGGCGGGATCTTGATGGGGAATACGCCCAGGCGGTAATAGAGGTCCTCACGCAGCTTGTTGTCCTTGATGGCGCGCGAGGGCGAGCGGTTGGTGGCGGCGATGATGCGCGTATTGCATTTGTGCAGCTCGCTGCCGCCCACCTTCATGTATTCGCCGTTCTCCAGCGCGCGCAGCAGCTTGGTCTGCGCTTCCACGGGCATTTCGGTGACTTCGTCCAGAAAGAGCGTGCCATTGTTGGCTTGTTCGAAGTAGCCCTGGCGCTGGCGGTCCGCTCCGGTGAAACTACCCTTTTCGTGGCCGAACAGCTCGCTTTCGATCAGTTGGCCCGAGATGGCCGAGCAGTTGATGGGCACATAGGCGTGTTCGCTGCGCGTGCTGCAGCGGTGGATGGCGCGGGCGGCCAGCTCCTTGCCGGTGCCGCTCTCGCCGATGAGCAGCACGGGCAGATCGGTGCGAGCCACTTTGCGGATTTCGTTGTAGAGCTTCTGCATGGCAGGCGAGCGACCAATGAATTCGGCAAAATCGCACGCCGCGTTGGGCGAGCAGTCGGAAGAGCAGGGGTGGCCGACGCGATGCTGGGCGCGCAGCCGCTCGAGCAGTTCGCGCAGTTGCGTCTGTGCCTGTGCGGCCGACTCGCCGGGAGGGGCCACGGTGTAGATGGCCGGCGCCGCATCGCCTATCTTTTCCTTCAGTTCACGTTCTTCCAGCGGACCCGCGCCCGGGCCCAGCACGATGGCGTCGGGCACCTTCTGGTGGTAGCGGATCAGGGCGTCCTGCATGCTTTTGGCCGTAATGGCGGAGAAGCCCAGTTGCCGCGCCAGAGCAAGAAATGCGGTGATGAACTCCAGGTCCGTCTCCAGCAATAATAGATGGGGCATTCTATTTCCTCTGTTTATGGGTGGATGGGGATTTGAGCTCTATGTCTTATCCTAGCCACGAATGCACAGAGTCTTGTTACCAGATATGGCAACGATGAGTTGGTGTTATTCCCCTGGCGGACCTGCTGGGCGAAAGCCTGGCCTCGCGCTCCTATGGCAGCTTTTGTCGAGCTGTAAAGTCCGCATTCAAACTACAAGTTTGCTTACTTGGCAGACGGCGCCCGCCTGTGAGAAAGCGCCCGCGGCACGCCCGGCACGACCGGGCGATGCCGCCGGCGGCCGGGTTCAGGACGCGTCCCAGTTCTTGAACATCTCCATGACCTGGGCCTCGGTCATGGTGGGAGTTTGGTTGGCCAGGGCGTAATAGTCGGGTTTCTTGTCGATGAAGATCTGGCTGTGCAGGCGCAGGTTCGCGGCATCCTGGAACAGTCCGGCGGACACGGCGTAGAAGCCGCCGGTCTGCAGGCGGTAGTACAGGTGCGTGCCGCAATGCTGGCAGAAGCCGCGCTCGGCCCATTGCGAAGATCGGTAGTGGGCGATGTCTTTTTCGCCCTCGACCTCGATGGCCTTGCTTTCAATGGAAAAAAACGGCCCTCCGCCCCAGCGCCGGCACATGCTGCAATGGCAGACGCTCACATCGGTGTGATCAATGCAGCTGATGGCAATGCGGCCGCACAGACAGTGTCCTTTCATGGCTGTTCTCCGAAATGGTTTCCAGCCTTATGGTACACCGGCCTCAGGTGCCGTCGCCTGCCTTCGCTGCAGGCGTCAGGCCTGGGCGGCGGGCTGGGGAACCTGGGTGACGTCGATCCACTGCGCGCCGGTCAATTGCGCCAGGCGCTCGGGCGTGATGCGCACGGCCGAATTGATGGAGCCGGCCGCGGGCATCACGATGTCGTAATCCCGCAAGGAGACGTCGCAGTAGACCTCCAGCGGGGTGCTCAGACCGAAGGGGCAGACCCCGCCCACCGGATGTCCGGTCACGGCCTGGGTGCTTTCCAGGTCCATCATCTTGACCTTGACGCCAAAGGCGGCGCGCAGCTTCTTGTTGTCCAGGCGGGCGTCGCCGCGCGCCACCACCAGCACGGCGCGCTCGCCGACCTGCAGGCTGAGCGTCTTGGCTATCTGCCCGGGTTCGACCTGATGCACCTGCGCGGCCAGGGCGACGGTGGCGGTGCTTTCGGCGGTCTCGATGACGGTGATGTCGGGTGCGTGCTGAATGAAGAATTGCTCGCTCCTATACACATCTGACGGTGCCGACGACTCCTTAGGCGCCGAGGCTAGAATGACCCGGTAAACTTTTTGTCCAAAGACAAGTCTCAAACACTTGGACTTGTGTGTCAATCAAGGCGCCGCGGCGCCGTTCACTGGAATTCGATTGTGTTCAAACCTTTGTTGCTGACGGCCAGCCTGCTGGCGTTCAGTTCGCTGGCCCAGGCCGGCGACCATGCCCTGACGGTCTATCAGGATCCCAATTGCGGCTGTTGCGACGGCTGGGCGCAGCACATGCGCGACTCGGGCTTCGAAGTCACGGCCATCAAGACCCCCGACATGGCCCAGGTCAAGCAGCGCCTGGGCGTGCCGGCCGAACTGGCTTCCTGCCACACCGCCGTCCTCGAGAAGACCGGCCAGCGCGTGGAAGGCCACGTGCCCGCCAAGGTCGTGCGGCGCATGATGACCGACATGCGGGTACAGGGCGTGGCCGCGCCCGGCATGCCTCAGAACGCGCCCGGCATGGGCGAGCTGGACGGCAATCTGGTCACCGTGGATTTCAACGGCCGCCCTTACTCGCGGGACTGATCGCCTCCCGGGCAGGGGTGGCATGCTGATACATGAAACTACATAGCGAAACTTGTAAGGCATGCATGCCCTTGTCATCATGGGCACTCACTGATTCTGATTAGGAGGTTCCATCCATGCAGCAATCTGTCAAAGCTTTTCTGGCTGCTGCCGCGGTCGCGTTTGGCCTCTCCAGTCCCCTGGCCATGGCTCAGGGCAGTGCGGCAACGTCAGGCGCTGCCGCTCCGGCCGCCAACCAGGTCATTCATCCCACGGACTCCCCATTGCAACAGTACGTCAGCACCTCCAAGAAGGTGGCTCAGACGGCTTCCGAATATCAGCCCCGCCTGGATGCGGCCAAGAGCGACGCCGAACGTCAGTCCATCGTCCAGGAAGCCGACCAGCGGCTGGTGGGCGTGGTGAAGGCCAATGGCATGGATCTGGCCGAATACAACGGCATCAGCCTGGCCATTCAACAGGACCCGGCGCTGCGTCAGCGCGTGGAAGGCATGTTGAAGTAACTCCGGCGGCGCGAGCGCCGCAGGGCATCGACTGCGTAGTGGCCGGTCTGCCGGTCAATTCCCCTGGATCGGTTTGCTGATCCAGGGGTTTTTTGTGCCTGCGCAATCTTCGAAAAAGCGCCCCCTCCGGAAGCAAGAAAGCCTTAGTCCTTGCGGCCGAACAGCCGTCCCACGGAGTAGCGGATCTGCGACCAGACGGCCTTCAGGCCGATGGAGAGCATGTTCAGTTCGCCGGCCCCGTCTTCGTTGCGGCGCGCCTGCAGGCGCAACAGGGTCTGCTGCATCTGCGCCTGCAGTTGCTGGGTCTGGGCCAGGACGGCCTGGGCCTGGTAGAGGATGGCCTGCGCCTCGGCAGACGAGACCGGCGCGCCGGCGGCGGACGTGCCGGTAGCGGACATGCCGGTAGCGGACATGCCGGTAGCGGACATGCCGGTGGCGGACATGCCGGTGGCGGACGTGCCGGTGGCGGACATGCCGCCTGCCGGGCCTGGGGCAGTCGGAACGCTGCCCAGGGGCGCCGGCGTTTCAGGCAGCCCGGCCGGATCGGACCCGCCCTGGACCAGCCGGGCCAGATTGCGTTCGAACTGGCCCAGGATCTGCGCGGCGACTTCCGCGATCATGCCGCTGCCCCGGCCGTATTGCGCCACGGCGCCGGACAGGGTCAGTTCGGTGCTGACTTCCACATCGGTGCCGCCCTCCGGCGCGGGCGTCAGCGCGAAGCTGAAGTCCGAACTGGCCGATCCCCGCCCTTTGGGGTCCAGGCCGGCGCCGCGCAGGTAGGCGATGTGGTTTTCCTCGTCGGTGCGCAGCAGTTCGGCGGTTCCGTCGAAGGAGAGCTTGATGGGGCCGAGCTTGACCGATACCGAACCCTGGTACTTGTTGCCGTCCAGCACGTCGGTCAGTTTCGCGCCGGGCAGGCAGGGCATGATGCGCGGCACGTCCAGCATCAGCGTCCAGGCCTGCTCCAGCGGCAGGGGAATGTGAAACCTGTTCTTGAAATTCATGGCAGCGTTCCTGTTTTATTGTGTCTTTTGCGTGGCCTGATCGATCAGTTCCAGCAGCCGCATGGGGCTGAGCGGGAACTCGTTGATGCGCACCTGCAGCGGCGCCAGGGCGTGCTCCACGGCCGAGATCACGGCTGCCGCGACGGCGATGGTGGAACATTCGCCCACGCCCTTGACGCCCAGCGGATTCAGGCGCGTGGGCGACGGGCAGAACAGCACCTCGATGTCGGGCACCTCGGGAGCGGTGGGCAGCAGATATTCGGCGCAGGTCGTGGACAGCGGCTGCCCTTCGGCGTCGTAGGCCATGTGCTCGAACAGGGCGTTGCCCAGGCCGTGCACCACGCCGCCCACGACCTGGCCTTCCACGATCATGGGATTGATCAGGTTGCCGCAGTCCTGCACGGCCAGGTAGCGCTTGATCTCGATGGCGCCCGTGGCCGCATCCACCTCCACTTCGCAGGCATGGGTGGAGCCGGCGTAGGTCTGTTCGTCGCAGTGGAAATGAGCGGTGCATTCCAGGCCGGGATCGGTCTTGACCGGCAGGCTGTAGCCCGGCACGCCCTTGAGCACCATGGCCAGCCGCGCCAGGCTGACGGTCTCGTCCGTGGCGCTGCTGCTCACGATGCCGTAGGCGATGTCCAGGGAATCCTCGGGCGCCTTGAGCACGGCGGCCGCCGCCTGCAGCACTTTGTGGCGCAGCTGGACGGAGGCCTGTTCCACCGCCGTGCCGGCCATCAGGGCTTGCCGGCTGGCGAAACCGCCCATGCCGAAGCCGATGTGGCGCGTGTCCCCGGCATGGATATCCACGCCGCCCGGATCCACGCCGAAGTGCGCGGCGCAGATCTGCGCCAGCGAGGGCTTGATGCCCTGGGCCATGGCCAGGGCGCCCGTGAAGACGGCGATGCGTCCCGAAGGGAAGATCTTGACGGTGGCTGATTCATAAGGCCCGCGGCCGGTTGGCTTGACGGCGTTGGCCAGACCCAGGCCCCGGTACCGGCCCCGCTCCAGGGCGTCCAGGCGACGCTGTTCGAAGCCGGCGCGATCCATCGCGTCCTCGGCCATGGCCTGCATGCGCGGAAAATCCCCGCTGTCGATGACCAGCGGCACGCCGGCCCGCGACTTCAGGGGCTTGGTGTAGGGGATCTTGCCCGCGGGGATCAGGTTCAGTTCGCGGCAGCGGATGGCGTCCATGCCGGTGCGCTGCGCCAGCCTGTCCATGAGCCTGTCCATGACGAAGGCGGCCTGCGGATAGCCCGCGCCTCGCACGGTGGCCACCGGCACCTTGTTGGTGTAGACCACGTCGGCCGTCAGGCTGAAGGCGGGCACTACATAGGGTCCCGTCATGGACGAGGCGGCGTTGTAGGGTACGTTGGTGCCCTGCGGCGTGTAGGCGCCATGATCATGGATGAAGCGGCCGCGCAGGCCGCGGATGCGGCCGTCCTTGTCGGCTGCCAGTGACATGGTCCAGAACTGGTCGCGCTCCTGGATGGAGGTCAGGAAGTTCTCGCGCCTGTCCTCCACCCACTTGACGGGGCGGCGCAGCAGGCGGGCCACGGCCGGGATGACGATTTCCTCCGGATAGATCATGAACTTGGCGCCGAAACCCCCGCCCACGTCGGGCGTGATCACCCGCAGCTGATCTTCGCGGTGACCCAGCATCAGGGCCAGGGTGTAGTGCAGTTCGTGCGCCATCTGGGTGGATGACCAGACGGTCAGCTCGTTGCCGGCGGCGTCCAGGCGGGCCAGCACGCCGCGCCCCTCGATGGGATGGGCGCAGCCTCGATGCGCTGAAAACGTTTCTTCGATGACGATGTCGGCGCCCTCGAAAGCCTGGTCCACGTCGCCATAGGCCAGCGTGTAGTGCTGCAGGCCGTTGCTCTCCAGTTCGGTGCGCACCAGCGGGGCGCCGGGCTCGAGCGCGCGGCGCGCATCGGCCACGGCGGGCAGGACCTCGAAATCGATATCGACCAGCGCGGCGGCGTCTTCGGCCAGATGGCGCGAGCGGGCCACGACCACGGCGATGGCCTCGCCCACGAAGGCCGTTTCGTCGCGCGCCAGCACGAAGGGAACGGTGTTCTCGGGCAGCACGGCGAAGGCGAAGCCCAGCGGCATGCGCCAGTGGGTCAGCTCGCCCATCAGGTCCTGCGCGGCGAACACGCCGTGCACGCCCGGTGCGGCGCGGGCGGCGGACAGGTCGATGGAGCGGCTGCGCGCATGCCCACGCGGGCTGCGCACGAAGCAGGCGTGCAGCACGCCGTCCATGGGCACGTCATCCAGGAACCGGGCCTGGCCGGTCAGCAGCGCCTCGTCCTCCAGTCGCGGGACGGAGCGGCCCATGCCGGGGGCGGCCTGGGCCAGAACGGATTGCTCCAGCTCGCGCGAGTCATTCATGTGCATGGCTGGCCCTCATGAGCGCGGCGGCTTTCTGCACGGCGCGCACGATGTTCTGATAGCCGGTGCAGCGGCACAGGTGGCCGGACAGCACGTCGCGGATCTGTTCTTCATTGGGGTCGGCGTTGTTCTCCAGCAGCTCCACCACGGACATCAGCACGCCGGGCGTGCAGAAGCCGCATTGCAGGGCGTGCAGTTCGCGGAACGCTTCCTGCACGGGATGCCAGCGGCCTTGTTCGTCGGCCAGGCCTTCGATGGTGCGGATGCGCTTGCCCTGGGCCTGGACGGCCAGCATCAGGCAACTGCGCGCGGAGTGGCCGTCGATCTGGACAGTGCAGGCGCCGCACACGCCGTGCTCGCAGCCCACGTGCGTGCCGGTCAGGCCCAGCTCGTGGCGCAGGAAGTCGGCCAGGTTGACGCGCGGCTCGGCGCAGGCGCTCAGGTTGCGGCCGTTGACGCACAGCGTGATGGGGCGGCTGGCCGAAGGGGATGGGTCACTCATGCCGTTTTCCTGTACGGGAGAGCGCGAGCCGCAGGGCGCGCGCCGTGTATTCTTTGGCCAGGCGCTGGCGGTACCAGCCCTGGACATAACTGTCGCTGGAGGCTTCCACCTGGCCGCACAGGTCGGCGGCGCGGGCGATGTCTTCGGCGCCGGCGGGCGTGCCCAGCAAGGCATCTTCCGCCTGGCTCATGCGCAGCGGAAAAGCGCCCACCCCGCCCAGCGTGATGCTGGCGCGGCTGACCAGGCCGTCCTCGTCCAGCAGCAGCAGGACGGCGCAGGAGACGATCGCGAAGTCGCCATGGCGGCGGGAAAATTCCAGAAAGGCCCAGCCGTGGCTGGCGGGCCAGGGCTGGACCTGCACGCGGGTCAGCAACTCGTCGGCCTGCATGCTGGGGGTCATGTAGGCCGCCGGAAACTCGGCCATTGGAATGGCTCGTTCCCCGCGCACACTGGAAACGGTCAGCACGGCATCCATGGCCATGCAGACGGTGGGTATTTCGGCCGAAGGATCCAGCTGGCAAAGACTGCCGCCCACCGTGCCCCGATTGCGCGTCTGCCTGTGCCCGACGTTCAGGACGGCCTCCTTCCAGAGCGGCAGCCGCGCAGCCACCAGCTCGGAGAATTCCACCTCGCGCTGGCGGGTCATGGCGCCTATGCCTATGCCGCCCTCATCCTCGCGGATGTAGGCCAGCTCGGGCAACTGGTTGATGTCCACCAGCGTGTCCGGGAAGGCGAAGCGCATGTTCAGCATGGCCAGCAGGGACTGGCCGCCGGCCAGCACGCGGGCGTTGTCCTGGGCGGACAAGAGCTCCAGCGCCTGGGCCAGCGTGGCGGGGGCGTGGTAATTGAAAACAGGAGCCTTCATGCCGGCATCGCCTCAGATCTTGGAAAGGTCCAGCGAGGAGGCCGCGAACAGTTCCTCGGGCCTGACCAGGCGTTGCGACATGCCCTGGTCGTGGTGGTACTGGGCGAAGGTCTCTATGGTGTGGCGATTGGCTTGCAGCCCGTATGGCCAGTAGTCCTCGCCCATCAGGGCCTTGGCTTCATTGTGATGGTGCACCATCCAGGGCAGGGTCACGGCCAGGTGGCACAGCTCGTTCAGTTCATGCACGGCCAGTTCCTTGGCCTTCAGGAAGGCCTTGTAGACGCTCACCGGCAGCCAGGGGTTCTCCTGCACCAGGGACTTGCGTATGCCCACCATGTGCATGATGGGGAAGATGCCGGTGCGGCGGAAATAGTCCTTTTCCACTTCCAGGTATTCATCCCCGAACAGGCGGCCCACGTTGGGCGCGCCGCGCAGAAAGCATGAGGGCGCGCGCGCGCCGATGTAGCCGTCGATCTCGCCTTTCTCGAGCATGTCCGACAGGGTGCGGTCGTCGGGGATCTGCTCCAGGCTGATGTCGGCCGGCAGATCGATGGGCGCGCGCTCGCCCCGGCCGGGCTCTTCGATGCCGCCCCGCACCCATTTGATCTGGCTGGGGCGGATGCCGAACTCATCCTGCAGGATGCCGCGGATCCAGACGTTGGCGGTGATCTGGTATTCGGGCACGCCGATGATCTTGCCTTTCAGGTCCTCGGGCTTGCGGATGCGGTCGGTGCGCACGTAGATGCCTGAATGGCGGAACACGCGCGACAGGAAGGCCGGAATGCCGACGTACTGATTGTCGCCGCGCGCCGTGGTCATCATGTGGCTGCTCATGGAGATTTCCGTGACATCGAACTCCTCGTAGCGGAATGCACGGTGAAACGCTTCCTCCGGTTCCAGCGACACGACATTGACATCGCAGCCTTCAATGCCGACGCGCCCGTCCTTCAAGGCCAGGGTGCGGTCGTAATTGCCAATCGATACGCTCAGCTTCAGTTTGCTCATGGTGGGTCCTTAGTTGATTTTCAGTCCAATCTTCTGCGCCAGTTCCCGGAAGCGGTCGATGTCGGCGTTGATCATCGTCTGGAACTGCGCCGGTCCGTCGTGGGCGACCGTGTAGCCCAGGCTGGCCAGCTTGGCTTTCACGTCGTCGCGCGCAATGATTTTTTCCACGGCCTCGTGCAGTTTCTGCACCACGGGCTCGGGCGTGCCGGCCGGGGCGAGCAGGCCGTGCCACTGGTTCAATTCGTAGCCGGGATAGCCCAATTCAGCCACGGAGGGCACGTCGGGCATCAGCGGGTTGCGCTGCGCCGAGGTCACGGCCAGGGCGCGCACCTTGCCGCTCTCGATGAAGGGCAGGGTGCTGGAGGCGGTGACGAAGGCCGCCCCGACCTGGTCGCCCATCACGTCGTTGAGGGCGCCGCCGCAGCCCTTGTAGGGAATATGGGCCATTTCCACGCCGGCCGCCTCGTTGAGCATCTCGCCGGCCAGGTGCTGGGGCGTGCCGTTGCCGCAGGAGCCGAAGAACACGTCGCCGGGCTTGGCCTTGGCGGTGGCTATCATGTCCTTGAGCGTCTTGTAGGGCGAGTTGGCCGGCACGATGATGACCGAGGGCACGAAGGCAAAGTTAGAGACCGCGGTGAAGTCCTTCTTGGGGTCGAAGGGCAGCTTGTCGAACACCGCCGGATTCACCGCGAAGGAGCTGTTGTCCATCAGCAGGGACTGGCCGTCGGCCGGACGCTGGGCCTCCAGGCGGGCGCCGATGTTGACGCTGGCCCCCGGGCGGTTGTCCACGATGGCGGGCTGGCCCAACTGTTCGTTGAAGTAGTTGCCGATCAGGCGCGCCAGCAGATCGGTGCCTCCGCCCGGCGGGAAGGTGACGATGATTTCGATGGGCTTGTCGGGGAAGGTGTTGGCGCTGGCGGCCACGGGGTTCAGCATTGAACAGCCCAGCAGCAGGCCGGCCAGGGCCAGCAGACGCGGTTGGCGTTTGAACATGGTGTCTCCTCGGTGTTCGAGTTCTGTGGTTGGTTTTTTTGCGTATTTAGTCAGTGTACTGACATAAATATTATTCACACATATTAAGCAACATCCTACTAGGGAAAACGAGAAAAGTCAGTCTGTTTATGGTTATAGTTTTTTGAGCTTTTCCTATCTGAAATATTTTTTGTGATTTAAATTCACATAAAAGGTTGCGCTTTCCTATGAAGGCAGGCGAGGCATAGGCAGGCGGCGTGCGGTCCTGCGGGGCGTTTGAAAATCGGACAGCCCTGGCGCAGGCAAAAAAACCCGCCGGTCGCGGCGGGTTGCTTGCGGGCATTCAGGGCGCAGGGCGCGGGATGGGCACTCCTTCGGCGATGCGCCGAGCCCAGTTTTCCAGCGGCAGCGCGGGGACGGGATTCCAGATGCGACGCATCGCGGGCTCAAGCTCGCTCATGTCGCGTCCGCTGATCCAACGGTAGGGGATCACGGGCAGCCAGGTATCGTCCAGAACGCGCTCGGCCACCACGAAACGGAACGAATATTGTCCCGGCCCGATGCCCATGCGTATATCGCTGACCACCATCAGGTCGTCGATTAGGTCATAACGCAGCCAGTCGCCGGAGAACCAGCGCAACTGGTCCAGTTGCGGCGCGACCGGCAGCACTTCGGTGTACTGGCTGTTGACGGGCAGGCAGAGGGATTCGTAGCGGTGGCCTGCCGGCGCGCGCCAGCGGTCCAGCAGGCCGACGATCACTTCGCACTCCCTGTCCTGGTCGTCGCGGGCCACCACGCGCCAGAGCAGGATGTTCAGCGGCTGGGCGGCGGAATAGATCCGCTGGATGCGGACCTGGTCCTGGCGCAACTGCGTCGCGGCCTGGTGCTCGGCCCAGAACTTGGCGCCCACCGAGGCCGTCAGGTACAGGCTGCTGAGCAGCAGCGCCCAATTGCAGGTCCGCACGGTGGCGGCGCTCGCGCCGCGTGCTAAGCCCGTCAGGGCCGCCAGCAGCAGGGGCAGGGTGTAGAGCGGGTCGATGATGAAGATGCTGGACCAGGTGGCCGGCGTGGGACGCAGCGGCCATAGCAACTGCGTGCCGTAGCTGGTGAAGGCGTCCAGCAGGGGATGGGTGATCAGGGTCAGCCAGACGGCCAGGCCCGGCGCGTCGCCGAGGCGCGCGCATCGGGCCGCAGCAGCTTCCAGAGCAGGGCGGCCAGCAAGGCCACCGCGCTGAGCACGAACAGGGAATGGGAAAAGCCGCGGTGGCTGACCATGGCGGTGATGGGATCCGGATACTGGATGAAAACGTCCAGGTCCGGCAGGGTGGCCAGCACGGCTCCGGCCAGCAGCGCCTTGCGGCCGTACTGGCGGCCCAGCAAAGAGCCGCAGATGCTGGCGCCCAGTACGGCTTGTGTCACGGAATCCATAAATCTCGCACGATAAAAAAACAGCGCCCGTCCCTCAAGATGCGGCGCGCCGGTTTTGGCGTTATCATTTTAAAATCGAACCCAGGCTCTAGTATCGCCTTTTTTGACAGGCGTCAAAGGCACCAGATCGTCTTTGGCTTATAGTTTTCGCCTGCCTGTGCCGGCCCCGGCGCCGTTCCGGCGCGCCGCCGCCTCTTCCAGAGAACCCGTTTTTGCTATGTCTACCTATCTGATCGCGGCTTTGTACAAGTTCGTGGCGCTGCCCGATTTCGCCCAATTGCGCGACCCTCTGTTCGAATTCTGCGAGCAGCACGATATCAAGGGAACCTTGCTGCTGGCGCGTGAAGGCATCAACGGCACCATCGCCGGCCCGGAGGCGGGCATACGCGCCGTGCTGGCCTATCTGAATTCGGATCCGCGCATCGCCGGCCTGGTGCACAAGGAGTCCTGGGCGGACAAGGCGCCGTTCTACCGGCTCAAGGTCAAGCTCAAGAAAGAGATCGTCACGCTGGGCGTGCCCGATCTCAAGACCGCGGAAATGGTGGGCGAGTACGTCAAGCCCGAGGACTGGAACGCCTTGATCAGCGATCCGGACGTGGTGGTCGTGGACACGCGCAACGATTACGAAGTGGGCATAGGCACGTTCAGCCGCGCCATCAACCCCAA
Organism: Alcaligenes sp. Marseille-Q7550; assembly: GCF_965112015.1. Classification (NCBI taxonomy): domain Bacteria; kingdom Pseudomonadati; phylum Pseudomonadota; class Betaproteobacteria; order Burkholderiales; family Alcaligenaceae; genus Alcaligenes; species Alcaligenes sp. Marseille-Q7550. Next base: position 797,473 of record NZ_CBCOPU010000002.1, on the reverse strand, counting down.
GACGCAAAGCTTCACCGAATTTCCCCAGTGGGTGGCCGAGCAGTCCAAGGAGGGCGGCGTGCTGCACGGCAAGCCGCGCGTGGCCATGTTCTGCGCGGGCGGCATACGCTGCGAAAAATCCACCGCCTTCATGCGTTCCCAGGGCTTCGATCAGGTCTATCACCTGCAGGGCGGCATCCTCAAGTACCTGGAGGACATTCCCGAGCAGGACAGCCTGTGGGAAGGCGACTGTTTCGTCTTTGACGAGCGCGTCTCCGTGCGTCACGGACTGGAGCCGGGCGACTATGACTTCTGCCGCGCCTGCCGCATGCCCATCGGCGACGCCGAGAAGGCCTCGCCCCAGTTCGAGGAAGGCGTGACCTGCCCCTACTGCCACGGCATGCACACTCCCGAGCAGGAAGAACGCTTTCGCGAACGCCAGAAACAGGTGGTCCTGGCGCGCGAGCGTGAAGAGCGTCATATCGGCGTGAGCATGGACGAGCTGCAGGAGCGCCGCGAAGCCGCGCGGCGCAAGGCCGAAGAGCAGCGCCAATTGGCCCAGCAAGCCAAGGACGCCTAGCGGGGCGTCGCGGGCTGTGGTACATCTAGTGAAGCGCTGAGCGCATCCATGCGGCGCCCCTTGCCGGGCGCATCCGGCATGGGGTTGCGTCCGGCGCTTCCCTGTTTTTGTGCCGCTGCTCGCAGGCGGCTTCTTGCTGGTGCCGCATATGTCCATGTCCGATCTGCCCGTCCTGTATTCCTTCCGCCGCTGCCCCTATGCCATGCGGGCGCGCCTGGCCATTGCCGCCAGCGGCACGGTCTGCCAACTGCGTGAAGTCGTGTTGCGCGACAAGCCCGAGGCCCTGCTTCAGGCTTCGCCCAAGGGCACCGTGCCGGTCGTGGTCACGGTCGACGGCGAGGTCATCGACGAGAGTCTGGACATCATGCGCTGGGCCCTGGCCCGCAATGATCCCGGGCGCTGGCTGCAGCCCGAGCGAGGCGAGGTCAGCGAGATGCTGGAGCTGATCGGACGCAACGACAGCGACTTCAAGCATGACCTGGATTGCTACAAGTATCCCGACCGCCATCAGCATAGCGAGGATTTCACCGACGCGGCCGACTATGCCGCCCGGCATCGCGCCCAGGCGGCCCGGTGGCTGCAGGAGCTCGATGCGCGCATTGTCGCCCAGGGCTACTTGATGGGTTCGCGGCCATGCCTGGCCGACATGGCCATCGCGCCTTTCGTGCGCCAGTTCGCCCAGGTGGACCGCGACTGGTTCGACGCCCAGCCCTGGCCGGCCCTGTCCAGGTGGCTGGCCGAGTGGCTGGCTTCCCCTCTGCTGGCCAGCATCATGCACAAATACCCCGCCTGGACGCCGGAGGCCGAACCGGTGCGCTTTCCGCCACAGGAATAAGGGGGGGACGGCTTCGCGTCGGCCCTGTCATGGCGCCATCTAGAGCGCCTCATCGATCTGTGGGAGCATTGCAGCATCGTCAGGGCCTTCTTGGGCCAAGCCGGGGAAAGTCTCGGTTTTCTTGGCCCAAACGGCGCTGTGTCAGCATCACCCAGGTATCGAGCGTGGTGATCCAAGGCGATGATGCGGCAAAGCCTTGCTGGCCGGCGCACTTTCATCGGCTGGTCGATAAGGTGGCCATTGTGAGCCGTTCGGGAAGTGGGCGGACCCGTCAGGGCGGGTCAGATGGCTTGCCGCAGGCGGGGGAGCGATCCGGGAGGCAAGCGCCTTGCTGTTTGAGCCGCACGCTTGTGGTTCGGTACGAACCACGCGGCGAGTTCAAGGCGCGCCCGGAGCGATTCGCCGACAAGGGCACCGGTGCGCAGCACCGGCAAGCCATCAGCCCAGACGGGTCCGCCCACTTCCTGAACGGCGTCTTTGCAAAGGCCGGCTTTGTTATCGGCCAGCTGAATCGTGCTTTGCAAGCCGACCTGGAACCAAAAAAAGAGGAACAAGGCTAAAACCCTGTTCCTCTTTTGTCGCTCCGGCGTTCAGCGCCTGGCGGCGATGCTTATTCCTGCATGCCGGGGACGATGCAGTTGAAACCGCCGTCCACGTGGGTGATCTCGCCGGTCACGCCCGCGGCCAGGTCCGACAGCAGGAAGGCGGCCACGTTGCCCACGTCCTCGATGGTGACGTTGCGGTGCAGGGGGGCGTGGGTCTCCACGAACTTCAGGATGGTGGAGAAGTCTTTGATCCCGCTGGCGGCCAGGGTCTTGATGGGGCCGGCGGAAATGCCGTTGGCGCGGATGCCATGCTCGCCCAGGGCCACGGCCAGGTAACGCACCGACGCTTCCAGCGAGGCTTTGGCCAGGCCCATGGTGTTGTAGTTGGGGATGGCTTTTTCGGCGCCCAGGTAGGTCAGGGTCAGCACCGAGCTCTTGCGGCCCTTGAGCAGAGGCAGGGCGGCCTTGGCCAGCGCCGGGAAGCTGTAGGCGGAGATGTCGTGCGCCACGCGGAAGGCTTCGCGCGACAGGCCGTCCAGGAAGTTGCCGGCGATGGCTTCACGCGGCGCGAAACCGATGGAATGCACCAGGCCGTCCAGACCGTCCCACTGCTCGCCCAGGGACTGGACGGCTTGTTCGATCTGCGCGTCTTCGGATACGTCGCAGGGCAGCACGATGCTGCAGCCCAGTTCCTGGGCGAAGCCTTCGACGCGTTCCTTGAAGCGCTCGCCCACGTAGGTCAGGGCGATCTCGGCGCCTTGCTGGCGACAGGCCTGGGCAATGCCGTAGGCGATGGAGCGATTCGAGATGACACCTGTGACCAGGATGCGTTTTCCCTGCAGGAAACCCATGCTGAAGATCCTTTAATCAATATTTTGTGGCCTAGCCACGAATGTTGGTACCGGGGACGCGCAGGCGCGTTCCCTTGGAAAGAGTGTTGCCTTTGATATTGTTCAGGCGGCGCAGCTCGGCCACCGACGTGTCGTAGCGCTTGGCCAGGGCGTACAGCGTGTCGCCGTTCTTGACCGTGTGGGTGCGCACGTTGACGCCGCGCCGCAGCACGGTGACGTCGCGGCCGCCCTTGCGGTTCAGGCTGACCTGCTGCGAGCGCGAGGCCTTGCGGGCCGATTCGGCCACGGGCGCCGCCGGAGTGTTGGTGAGCGAGGCCAGTTGCACGCTGCCTTCGCCCAAGGTGGAGTTGGGCACCAGCAGGGTCTGGGCCACGGCCTTGCTGCGCTTGCTGCCCAGGCCGTTGATGGAGCGCAGTTGCGAGAGAGTGATGCCGTGGCGCTGGGCGATGGACAGGTAGCTTTCGCCGCTCTTGGCCTGGTAGGTCTTCCAGTTGCTCAGGCGGCCCTGGTAGGCGGCCAGATTGGCCTTGAAGATGTCGACCTTGTCGGCCGGCAGCAGCAGCGTGGAATTGTGGGCCGGGATGGTGGGGCGGTTGTGCGAAGCGTTCAGGGCCTTGAATTCGTCGATGGAGATTTCGGCCAGCTCGGCGGCCACGGCCACGTCGATGTCCTTGTTCTTGCGCACCGCCGTGAAGTACGGCGTGTTGCTGACGGGCGGCAGGGTGATGCCGTAGCGCGCCGGATTGGCCACGATGTTCTTGATGGCCTGCAGCTTGGGCACGTAGTTGCGTGTCTCTTCAGGCATGTTCAGCGACAGGTAGTCCACGTCCAGGTCGGCCTGCTCGTTGCGCTCCATGGCGCGGCGCACCGAGCCTTCGCCCCAGTTGTAGGAGGCGAGCGCCAGGTACCAGTCGCCCTGGAATTCATACAGGTAGGACAGATAGTCCAGGGCGGCGTTGGTGGAGGCGATGGGATCGCGGCGCTCGTCCGTCCACCAGTCCTGCTGCAGCTTGTAGTGCAGGCCGGTGCTGGGGATGAACTGCCACAGGCCTGAGGCGTGCGAGCGCGAGTAGGCCGTGGGGTTGTAGGCGCTTTCCACGAAAGGCAGCAGGGCCAGCTCGGAGGGCAGGCCGCGGCGGTCCAGTTCGTCCATGATGTGGTACAGGTAGCGCGAGGCGCGCTGGCTCATGGTGCGGATGGATTCGGGGTGCGAGGCGTAGTAGTTGGTCCAGTAATCGACCAGGTCGGTGTGCAGATTGGGGATGGCGAAACCGCGGCGAACCCGATCCCACATGTCCTTGGGGGGATGCGTGAGGTCGATGGTGCGAGAGGTGTCTGCGGCGGCGCTGGTGGTGGTCTTGGCGGCTTTCTGGGGGCTGACTTTGGGGCCCGTGGCGCAGCCTGCCAGCACGAAGGCGCACAGCAGCGCAAAGAGTCTCAGTAAGTTCATTGCGGAATCATCAGACGTTGTTCTTCCAGTTGCGCAAGCTGGCAAAGACATCCACCGATGTGGCCAGGGGATGGCCGGCGTGGCGATGGGCGGCTTGCATGACCGATGCCTTGTCCGTGCGCAGGAATGGGTTGGTGGCGAGTTCGGTTTCCAGGGTCGATGGCACCGTGGGCACGTGCTGCTTGCGCCGCTGGCTGTCCTGTTCCCAGCGCTGGAGCAATGCTGGATTGTCCGGTTCCACCTGCAGGGCCCAGCGCAGATTGGACAGCGTGTACTCGTGGGCACAGCAGACCAGGGTCTCGGGCGGCAGGGATGCCAGCTTGTCCAGCGATGCCAGCATCTGCTCCGGGGTGCCTTCGAAAAGGCGACCGCAACCGGCGGCAAACAGGGTATCGCCACAGAAAACAAAGGGCTGTTTTACCTCATTTTGGCCGAAGTACGCAACGTGCCCGGCCGTGTGGCCGGGAATGTCCAGCACCTGCAGCGTCAGTTCCAGCGCGGGCAGCACGACACGGTCGCCCTGGCCTACGCGCACGTCGCAGGCCGGCAGAGTCTCGCGGGCCGGGCCCCAGACCCGGGCCGGGTGGCGCGCCAGGATCTCGCGCACGCCGCCCACGTGGTCGCCATGATGATGAGTCAGTAAAATGGCATCCAGTTGTAAGGATTCGCGCTGCAGCCAGTCCAGCACCGGAGCGGCCTGTCCGGGATCCACGACCAGCGCATGTCCCTGACGGGCCAGCGCCCATATATAGTTGTCGTTCAGGGCGGGCAGGGGGATCAGGCGAACGTCGCTTGGCGCAGGCCAGGTAAATGCATTCTTCATGGTAGACGGGGGTGAGTGTCAGTGGAGCAGGCTTTGAATGATCAATTTGCCCAGTGGCTGGAAACCGTGCCGGGACGTTATGTCCGTTCCTGGGAACAGGCCCAGGTCGATGCCGTCGTGGCCAACACCTTCGGTTATCATGCCATACAAATTGGATTGCCGCATTGGAACCTGCTGCAGGCCAGCCGGGTCTGCTTCAATGCCTGCACGGCGCAGGCCGGCGTGCAGGCACGCGGGCGCGACAACCTGGTGCGCGCGGAACCGGAACAGATGCCCTTCGACACCCAGAGCATCGATCTGCTGGTGCTGCCGCACGTGCTGGAGAGCGCCTGCGATCCGCACCAAGTGCTGCGCGAGGCCGAGCGGGTGCTGGTGCCCGAAGGGCGCATCGTGTTCACCGGCTTCAACCCCTGGAGCCTGTGGGGCCTGCACGAACGCATCCCCGGCCTGGAACGCGGCACGCCCATCCTGCCGGGGGACCTCATCTCCGCCACGCGCCTGCGCGACTGGCTCAAGCTGCTGTCCTTCGATGTCGAGGACACCCGGCTGGGCTGTTATGCGCCCTTGTGCCGCCAGCAGGCCTGGCTGCAGCGCTGGGCCTGGATGGAGGACAGCGGCGCGCGCTGGTGGGGGTTCGCCGGCGCCGTCTACGTGGTCAGCGCCGTCAAGCGCATGCCGGCGCTGCGCCTGGTGGGACCCAATTGGAAGAAAAGCCGTCGGCGGATGCGGCGCGCCGTGGTGGTCACGGGGCGGGCCGCCGACCAAGGAATGACACGTGTTCACAGGCCCTGAAACATGACAACTGTGGTTGATATCTGGACCGATGGCGCCTGCAAGGGCAATCCCGGCCCTGGCGGCTGGGGAGCCTTGCTCAGGCATGGCGGGCACGAGAAGGCCATCTGCGGCGGGGAGGCCGAGACTACCAACAACCGCATGGAGCTGATGGCCGTGATCCAGGCCCTGCGCCTGCTCAAGCGCCCCTGCCAGGTGCGCGTGCACACGGATTCGCAATATGTGCAGAAAGGCATGAAGGAATGGCTGCCGGGCTGGAAGGCCCGCGGCTGGCGCACGGCCGACAAGAAGCCGGTCAAGAACGCCGATCTGTGGCAGGAGCTGGAGGGCCTGGCGGCCCAGCACGAGCTGAGCTGGCTGTGGGTGCGCGGCCATGCCGGCGACCCCGGCAACGAGCGGGCCGACCAGCTGGCCAACGAAGGGGTGGAAATTGGCCGTCAACTGCAGAGCGCCTGATAGTACTATTAGAGCTTGGGCAGGTTACGACTTGCTTCAACGTTCAACCAGACTGCAGCGCCGGCCGAGCCGGTCGAGACGACCAGAACAATGATATCGAAGATCCGCCACGTCCTTGCGCCAGCCCTTGTGCTGGCATTTCTCGTCAATCCCGCGGCCTGGTCCCAGGGTACGGGAGGAACGAGGGTCGAGGTGGCCGCCGTGCAGCAGCGCGAACTGACGCGCGATGTGGCCGCCGTGGGTTCGCTGGTGGCTCGCGATTCAGTCATGCTGCGCGCCGAGATCAGCGGCCGCATCGCGGCCATCAGCTTCGAGGAAGGTCGTCCCGTCAAGAAAGGGCAGGTCCTGGTGCAACTGGACGATGCCATGGCGCGGGCACAGCTGCAGCAGGCCCAGGCCAACCTGAACCTGATCGGCAGCCAGCACAGGCGCTCGTCCGAACTGAGCCGGCAGGGCTTCATCAGCCAGCAGGCGCGCGACGAATCGGGCAGCCGTCTGGCGGTGCAGCAGGCCGAGCTGGACCTGGCCCGCGTGCAATTGGACAAGACCCGCATCCGCGCGCCCTTCGACGGGGTGACGGGCCTGCGCAACGTGTCCGTGGGCGACTACGTGGGGCCCGGCGCCGACCTCGTGCAGGTGGAGGCCATAGCGAGCCTGAACGTCGATTTCCGCATCCCCGAGCAATACCTGGCCGACGTGCGCGCCGGCATGCCGGTGGAGCTGCGCTTTGACGCCTTCCCGGGCCAGCCGCGGCGCGGCACGGTGCTGGCCGTCAGCCCGGTCGTGGATGCGGCGGGGCGCTCCATCCTGCTGCGGGCCCAGGTGCCCAATGAAGACGGGGCGCTGCGCCCGGGGCTGTTCGCGCGCGTGCGCCTGGAACTGTCGCGCCAGCAGGCCCTGATGGTGCCCGAGACCGCCCTGGCCCCGGCCGGGCAGGCGCAGTACGTCTACGTGGTCAAGGACGGCCGGGCGGTTCGCCGCCAGGTGGACGTGGGCTTGCGCCAGGACGGCTGGGTGCAGGTCAGCGGCGAGCTGAAGGCGGGCGAGAACGTGCTGGTCGCGGGCCTGCAGAAGGTGACCGACGGCGTGCCCGTGGACATCCAGGAGATCGTCGACACCCAGAAACAGCCCCAGCAGTAGGACAGGACCATGGTGCTATCCGATATCTGCATCCGCCGCCCGGTCTTTGCCACCGTCCTGTCGCTGGTCATCGTCCTGGTGGGGCTGATCTCCTACGAACGGCTGACGGTGCGCGAGTATCCGGCCATCGACGAGCCGGTGGTGTCCGTCATCACGAACTACAAGGGAGCGTCGCCCGAAGTCATCGAGTCCCAGGTGACCAAGCCGCTGGAGGACCAGCTCTCGGGTATCGAAGGCGTGGACGTGATGACCTCGCGCAGTCGCTCCGAGCGCAGCCTGATCAACATCAAGTTCAACCTGGACCGTTCGCCCGACGCGGCGGCCGCCGACGTGCGCGACAAGGTCTCGCGGGCGCGCCGCTTCCTGCCCGACGAGGTGGACGAGCCCATCATCAACAAGGTGGAGGCCGACTCCACGCCCATCATCTATATCGGCGTGGACACCGGCGATTACAGCCAGCTGGAGGCTTCGGACTACATCAACCGCTACCTGAAGACGCGCCTGTCGGTGCTGCCGGGCGCGGCCGAGATCCGGGTATTCGGCGAGCGCCTGCCCTCCATGCGCATCGATGTGGACCGCACCCGCCTGGGCGCCTACCAGTTGACCGTGCAGGACGTGGAGGACGCGCTGCGCAAGCAGAACGTGCTGATCCCGGCCGGGCGCATCGAATCCGAGGCGCGCGAGTTCTCGGTGGTGTCCTCCACCAACCTGGAGACGCCCGAGCAGTTCCGCGACATCATCGTCAGCCAGGCGGGCGGCTATCCGGTGCGCATCGCGGACGTGGCGCAGGTGCGCATCGCGCCGGCGGAGGAGCGCGTGCTGGCGCGCTTCAACGGACAGAACAGTTTGAACATCGGCGTGACCAAGCAGTCCACCGCCAACCCGCTGGACCTGTCCAAGGCGGTACGCGCCGAAGTCGCGCTGATCAACGAGAACCTGCCGGGCAACATGAAGCTGAACATTGCCTACGACAGTTCCATCTTCATCCAGAAATCCATCGATTCGGTGTACGCCACCATCCTGGAGGCCATCGTGCTGGTGGTGCTGGTCATCGTGTTCTTCCTGCGCAGCCTGCGCGCCAGCATCATCCCCATCGTGACCATACCGGTGTCGCTGATCGGCGCCTTCGCCATCATGTACATGCTGGGTTTCTCGGTGAACACGCTGACCCTGCTGGCCATGGTGCTGGCCATCGGCCTGGTGGTGGACGACGCCATCGTGGTGCTGGAGAACGTCTACCGCCACATCGAGGAGGGCAAGACGCCGCTGCAGGCTTCCTTCCTGGGCGTGCGCGAGATCGCCTTCGCGGTGATCGCCATGACCTTGACGCTGGTGGCGGTGTACGCGCCGCTGGCCTTCGCCACGGGTCGCACCGGCCGCCTGTTCATCGAGTTCGCCCTGACCCTGGCCGCCGCCGTGCTGGTGTCCGGCTTCGTGGCCCTGACGCTCACGCCCATGATGTGTTCCAAGCTGCTGCGTCCCCATGGCAAGCCGGGGCGCATCAGCCAGGGAATCGAGGACTTCCTGGTGTGGCTGACGCGCGCCTACCGGCGCCTGCTGCTGCGCGCCCTGCGCTGGCGCGCCGTGGTGCTGCTGCTGGGGCTGGCCGTGGCCGGCGCCAGCGCCGTGCTGTTCACCGTGATCAAGAGCGAGCTGGCGCCCGTCGAGGACCGCGGCGTGATCTTCGGCATCGTGAACGCTCCGGAGGGGGCCACGCTGGACTACACCTTGAAGAGCGTGCAGCGGGTGGAGGAACTGTACCGCGGCATTCCGGAGATGGAAGGCTATCAGTCCATCATCGGCTTTCCGACCGTGACGGACTCTTTCGCCATCCTGCGTCTGAAGCCGTGGGAAGAGCGCAGCCGCAATCAGCAGTCCATTGCACGCGAGCTGCAGCCCGGCTTTTCGGCCATCCCGGGGGCGCGGGCCTTCCCGACCAATCCGCCCTCGCTGGGGCGGCGCGCCACCTCCAAGCCGGTGGAATTCGTCATCATGAGCCAGGCGCCTTATGCCGAGCTGGCCCGGATCGTCGACACCTTCCTGGACGGCCTGAAGGATTATCCGGGCCTGCAGAACATCGACACCGACCTGCGCCTGAACACGCCCGAGATCCGCATCGAGGTGGACCGCGACAAGCTGGCGGACACCGGCGTGTCCGTGGACACGGTGGGGCGCACGCTGGAGACCATGCTGGGCGGGCGCCAGGTGACGCGCTACGAGAGCGACGGCGAGCAGTACGACGTGATCGTGCAGGTGGACAAGCAGGCGCGCTCCAGCCCGCAGAACATCCTGGACATCTATGTGCGCACCAAGGACGGCGGCATGGTGCAGGCGTCCAATTTCCTGACCGTGCGCGAGAGCGTCTCGCCGCAGTCACTGAACCACTTCAACCGGCTGCGCGCCGTGATCGTGCAGGCTTCCATCGCGCCCGGCTATGCCTTGGGCGAGGTCCTGGACCACATGAACGAGGTGGCGCGCCAGACCCTGCCCGACACCGTGCAGACCGACCTGGATGGACAGTCGCGCGAGTTCCGCGATTCCTCGGGCAGCATCTACCTGGTGTTCATGATGGCGCTGGCCTTCATCTACCTGGTGCTGGCGGCACAGTTCGAGAGCTGGCGCAACCCGCTCATCATCATGCTGTCCGTGCCCCTGTCCATGACCGGCGCGCTGCTGGCCCTGTGGCTGTCGGGCGGCACGCTGTCCATCTACAGCCAGATCGGCCTGATCACCCTGGTGGGCCTGATCACCAAGCACGGCATCCTGATCGTGGAATTCGCCACCCAGCAGCGCGAGGCCGGCGCCAGTTTGTACAATGCGGTGGTGCGCGCCTGCGAAATGCGCCTGCGGCCCATCCTGATGACCACCGGCGCCATGGTGCTGGGCGTGCTGCCCCTGGCCTATGCGGGCGGCGCGGGCGCCGAATCGCGCCAGCAGATAGGCTGGGTGCTGGTGGGCGGCCTGACCCTGGGCACCTTGCTGACCCTGTTCGTGGTGCCGGTCGCCTACACGCTGATCGCCTCCAGGCAGCTTGCGCAGGACAAGCAGCTGGAGCTGGGCGATGAGCCCTAGCGGCAATGAACTTGTATGGGAAACCTGATGCGTCAAATTATTCTGGATACTGAAACCACCGGCCTGGAGCCTCGCGAGGGGCACCGCATCGTCGAGGTGGGCGGCGTGGAGCTGATCAATCGCAAGCTGACCGGACGCCACCTTCACCTGTACCTGAACCCGGACCGCGATTCCGACCCCGAAGCGCTGGCCGTGCACGGCTTGACCACGGAGTTCCTGTCCCAGCACCCGCGCTTCAAGGACGTGGTCCAGGAGATCCTGGACTTCGTGCAGGACGCCGAAGTCATCATCCACAACGCGTCCTTCGACACGCGCTTCCTGGACGCCGAGCTGGAACGTATCGGCATGAAGCCCTTTGCCGAGTATTGCGGCTCCATCACCGACTCCCTGCTGGTGGCCCGGGAGATGCATCCCGGCAAGCGCAATTCCCTGGATTCGCTGTGCGAGCGCTATGGCATCTCCAACGCCCACCGCACCCTGCACGGCGCCTTGCTGGACTCGGAGCTGCTGGCGGACGGCTGGCTGGGCATGACGCGCGGCCGGGACGCCTTGCTGATGGATTTCGAAGAAAGCGAAGACCAGGACGAGGGCGGCGCGGGGCTGGCCCTGGGCAGGTTCGACCCCAGCGTGCTCAAGGTGTTGCGCGCCTCGGATGCGGATCTGGCCGAGCACGAAAAATACCTGGCCCAGCTGGAGAAAGAAAACAAGAAGCCGCCCATGTGGTCGACGGTGCCGGCGAACGAAACGGTCGCCTGACCCGTCAGGGCTGGCGGGATTTTTCGCCAGCCCTTGTATTTTTATTTTGACGGTGCTATAGTTTCTTTCTTCGCAGTTTGCTCTTCTTGCAAGCTACGGGCGGTTAACTCAGTGGTAGAGTGCCACCTTCACACGGTGGAAGTCACAAGTTCGAACCTTGTACCGCCCACCATTCCTTCCGCTATATCTCCCCATTCTCTTTCCCTGTCTGTGCCCTGGCGCATCGTTCAGCCTGGCTCAAAAAAGCATCTTTGCGTCGTTGCATCCGGATGGCAGGAAAGCTGTCCAGTTCGCGCAAAACATTGCACAAGACGTTTCGACTCCGTAACACCGGGCCTGTAAAGACTCCTATAACATGGTGAAACGCCTTACGCAGGCGTTCAAGCATCGTGCCCGCCCCCCGGCGCGCAGGCTCCGGAAATTGGCCGGGCTCTTCCCCCAGAATGGAGTCATCATGCGTACCAGCAAACCACTTTTCCTGTTGTTCCTGGGTGCCGTGTTGTCCGGCCCGGTCCTGGCCGAGGTTCCCAAGACTCAAAACGGCCACTTCATCGACGATAATGGCGCCACCCTTTACATGTTCGACAAAGACAAGGGCGGCAAGAGCGCCTGTGTCGACAAGTGCGCCAAGAACTGGCCGCCTGCGCTTGCCGGGCAAGAGGATGTGGCCAGCGGCGACTGGACCTTTGTGGAAAGCCATGACGGCAGACGGCAATGGGCTTACAAGGGCAAGCCTTTGTACCGCTTCGCCAAAGACGCGAAGCCGGGCGATACCTCCGGGGACGGTGTCGGCGGCGTATGGCATCTGGCCAAGCCCTGACAGTCGGTATCGCCGCTTCACGACGGCATGATCAGTCCAGGGCCAGGTTCAGGTCGGCAATGATGCGTCCGTAGCGCTCGTAATCGGCGCGCATGGCTTCGGACAGCTCCTGCGGCGTGCCGCCTATGCCTACGGTGCCCGAGCCGGCCAGCACCTGTTTCAGATCCGTGCTGTCCATGACCTGGCGTATGTCGTGCGCAATTTTCTCGCGCACGGCCAGGGGCGTGCCCGCGGGAGCCATGAAGCCTGACCAGGATACAAAGTCTCCGTAATGTTCGCCTGTGGATTCGGTCAGGGTGGGCGCATTGGGCAGCAGCGGGCTGCGCTGTCCGGCGGCGATGCCCAGCAGCGTCACCGTCTTGCCCTGGATGAAGGGCAGGGCGCTGGGCAACTGAGCGAACATCAGGTCCACATGGCCTCCGGCGACGTCGGTGATGGCGGCCGATACACTGTTGTAGGGGATGTGGGTCAGGGCCAGGGCATGCTTGCGGGCGAAGGCTTCGGCCGCCAGGTGCGCCTGGCTGCCCACGCCCGGCGAGCCGTAGGTCAGGCTGCGCTCGGGCTGCCGGGCCAGTTTCAGCAATTCGGCGGCGGTCTGCACGCCCAGGGCCGGATTGACGATCAGCACATTGGGCACCGAGCCTACCTGGCTGACCGGGTCCAGATCCTTGAACACGTCGAAGGGCCGCTTCTTGTACAGGTGCGGATTGACGGCCAGGTCCGAGACGGGTACGGACACCAGCGTGTAGCCGTCGGCCCTGGACTTGACCGCCGTCATGATGCCTATGGTGCCGATGCCGCCGGGCTTGTTCTCCACGATGACGCTCTGGCCCCATAACTGGGTCAGCTTGTCGCTGACGGCGCGGGCCAGGATGTCGGCCGAGCCGCCGGCGCCATAGGGCACGATGATGCGCACGGGCGCCGACGGAAAGTCCGCCGCCTGCTGCGCGTGCGCCGGGGGCAGGCCGGCCAGCAGGGCGGCGCCGGCCAGGATGCGGGCTAGTTTCTTGATCATGGCTTGTCTCCTCGGGGGATGTGTTTCTTATTCATGCGTGCAGCGGCTGATCGGACACATGTCCTGTGCGCTGCGCTTGAGCGGATCCCAGTCCTGCAGGCTGGGCCAGATGTCTTCGGCGAACTCCTGCACCTGGCGGCGCAAGGCGGGCAGGTCCACGCCCGGGATGATGCCGTCCCGCATGCTGATGCGGCCGTTGCAGATGACGGTGTCCACGTCGTCGCCGATGCCGCATTCCACCATGCTGCGGATCGGGTCCCAGACCGGGCCGTAGCGCAGCACGTCGCCGCGGCCGATGCGCACCAGGCACATGTCGGCGCGCGCGTCCGGCGCCAGGCGTCCCGGGTCGTCGCGGCCCAGCGAGCGGGCGCCGGCAAGCGTGGCGGCCTCGAAGACCTCGGCGGCGCTGGCGGCGGTCAGGTCGTGGCTCATGACCTTGCCGTGGTAGGAGGCGGTGCGCATGTTCATGAACATATCGCGCGGGTAGGTGTCGCTGCCTATGGTGATGTTCACGCCGGCCTGGCGATAGGCCTTCCAGTTGTCCAGCGTGCGCGCCCGGCGCACGATATTGATGGGGCAGTGGGAGATGGACACGCGCTGGCGGCCCATCAGGCCCAGGTCGTCCCCGCCGGAGTAATTCATCCTGGGGTGGTTGGAGATCAGGTTGGCATGGCCTATGTTCAGGGTGGGGCGCAGCATGCCCACATGATTGAGCAATTCGATGGGCGTCATGCCATGATCGCGTACGGTTTCCATGAATTCGATGACGTTGTAGCCGGCATGGGTGGCCATGGGCAGATTGAGCTCGTCGGCGGCGCGCACCGTCTGGCGCAGCAGCTCCAGGCTGCAGTTCTCGATTTCGCGGGGCACCAGGATGCCGTGGATCAGGTCGGAGTCATGCGCCTGGGCGCGGCGTATGAAGCCCAGGGCGTCCTCGAACAATTGCTGGCCCTTGTCGGGGTAGGGGATGCGCTCCAGGCGGCCATCCTCATCGGACTGCCAGCGTCCGCTGTCGTAGCCCGGCCCCAGGTATCCACGAATACCGCGCGCTTCGCATTGCGCCCACAATGCTTCCTGCACCAGCACGTGCCCGCCCAGTTCCACGAATGTGGTCACGCCGTTGCGCAGCAGTTCGGCCACGGTGAAGGCCGCGTGCAGGGCGATGCCCGGGTCGCGCGCCGCCTGCTCCTTGTCCAGGTAGTTGGGATAGCCGCGTATCTGCGTGCCTTTGCGGGCGATGGTCACGTCCATGTAGGGCTGGCCGAACAGCGAGGGCCGGCCGCCGTCGGCCAGCAGCTTGTGCAGGGCGCGGTGGCCGGAATGCACGTGGGTGTCGATGAAGCCGGGGGCCAGGACGCTGTCGGGGGCCTCGATGACGCGGTCCGCCGGGCCTTCGTAGCGCGGGCCGACGTAGACAATGCGCTCGCCTTCGTAGACGAGCTGGCCGTGATCGATCACGCCGTGGCGTCCGTCCTGGAAGGCAATGACCCAGCGCGCCTTGATCAGCGTTTTCATGTTGTCTCCTGTGGTGATGATCGTGGTCACCAGTGTCGGAGAAGCGGGGGAGCGGCGGCAATTCCGTAGCGGAATGATTGATTAGGCCGGATTGGAAAGAGCCGGCCGGGAGAAGAGGATGAAGAACCTGGATCTGGACCAGTTGCGCGTCTTCCTGGCCGTATTCCGGGAGGGCAACGTGAGCCGCGCCGCCCTGGCGCTGGATTCCAACCAGTCCACCGTCAGCAAGGAATTGTCCAAGCTGCGCCTGCATTTCGATGACGCCTTGTTCCTGCGCAGCGCTCAGGGCGTGGCGCCCACGCACAAGGCGCGGGCGCTGGCGCCGCGCATCGAGCAGGCGCTCGCGCTGCTCGATGATCTCTTGCAGATCGACAATGGCCAGGACGAGCCCGGCCGATTGTCGGTCCGTTTCCGCGTGGCCACGACCGAATACCTGTCCTACCTGCTGATCCCCGCGCTGACGGCGCACCTGCAGCAGACCGCGCCGGCCTGCAGCCTGGAGGTGCTGGACATGGCCGATCTGGGAGCCGAGGACTGGCTGCTGGGCGGCAAGGCGGACCTGGTGCTGTCCTCCTCGACGGCGGTGTCGTATCCCCTGTTTCGCCAGGAACTGTTCCAGGATCGCTACGTGGTGTTGATGCGCGCCTGCGGCCGCGACGGCCAGCGCATGGGCCTGGAGGAATTCTGCCGGCGCAGCCATATCGGCGTGCCAGGCCACAATGGCAGCCGGGAACGTCGCCTGGCCGACGCCTTGCAGATGCGGCAGCTGGAGCGCCGCGTGCAGGCGAGCCTGCCGCATTTCCTGGCGGTGCCCGGTCTGCTGGAGCGCACCGACCTGGTCATCAGCCTGGCCGAACGCATGGCCCGCTCGCTATGCGCCGGCCACGCCCTGGATGTGCTGGAGCATCCCCTGGCCCTGGAGCCGTTCACCGTCTACCAGGTCTGGCACGAACGGACCCGCGCCAGCGGCGCCTATGCCTGGTTCCGCGAGCAGGTCCGGCAAGTGTGCGACGGCATCCAGGCCGTTGCGCAGCCCGCCGCAGGCGGGCCCGCTTGAATCACATCCAGGTCAGGCCGATGGAGATCACGACGCCGGACACGAACAACTGGATCAGGCAGAAGCCCATGATGTCCTTGGCCTTCAGGCCGGCGATGGCCAGCACGGGCAGTGCCCAGAAAGGCTGCAGCATGTTGGTCCAGGAATCGCCCCAGGCCACGGCCATGGCGGTGCGCGCCATGTCGGCGTCCAGCGCCTGGGCGGCGGCGATGACCACCGGGCTCTGCACGGCCCACTGGCCGCCGCCCGAGGGCACGAAGATGTTGACCAGTCCGGCGCTCAGGAAGGTCCAGAAAGGCAGGGTCGTGGCCGTGGCGAAGGAGACCATCCATTCGGACAGGGTGGCGGCCAGTCCCGAGTCCAGCATGATGGCCATGATGCCGGCGTAGAAGGGGAACTGGATCACGATGCCGGCGCCGCCGCGTATGGCCTCGTCCAGGCTCTTGAGCAAACGCCTGGGCGTGCCGTGCAGGAGTATGGCCAGGATCAGGAAGGTGAAGTTGATCACGTTCAGGTTCAGGTCGGCCCCGCGCAGCACGTAATAGTCGAACAGATAGGCCAGGCCGGCAAAACCGATGAGCAGCGAGATCCAGCGGCTGTTCTCCAGGCGGTCGGCGGGGCGGTCGCTGCCGCCTTGCGCGTCTTCGGGGCTGTCCTGCAGCAGTTGCGGATCGACGTAGATGCTTTCCTTGTCGCTGGGCAGCATCAGGCGGTTGATCAGGGGCACCAGCACGAACAGCGCGATCACGATGGCCAGGTTGAACACGGCGAAGATGGTGTCCGAGGTGCTGATGATGCCGATCTTGCCTTCGGCGAAATGGCCCGGGGTGGCGATGGTCAGCGGCACCGAGCCGGCCAGCCCGCCGTGCCAGACCAGGAAGCCCGAGTAGGCGCTGGCCACCAGCAGGCGGTAGTCCACCCGCACCTGGCGCGCCAGCTCCTTGGCGAACAGCGCGCCCACCACCAGGCCGAAGCCCCAGTTGATCCAGCTGGCCGCCAGCGACACCAGCGTCACCAGGATGATGGCTGAGCCGGCCGAGCGCGCCAGCGAGGCCAGGCCGCGCAGCCAGCGCTTGACCAGCGGGGTGCTGGCCAGCATGTGGCCGGTCAGCAGCACCAGCAGCATCTGCATGGCGAAGGTCAGCAGGCCCCAGAAGCCGTTGCCCCAGTAGCGGACGATGTCCATGGGCGTGCGCTGCTCGATCGCCATGGCGGCGATGCCGGCGATCAGGGTCAGCAGGATGACGAAGATGTAGGGGTCGGGCAGATAGCGTTCGACCAGGCGGACCGAGCCGCGCGTCAAGGCTTTGAACATAGGGTGATTGCTCCTTTTTGCAACAGGCGCCGGTGCTGTCGTTGATCATGATTCTGAGGGGCGCCCGGGATGGGGCGCATCGGCGCGTGCGCCGCGCCGCCCGAGTGGGACGGCGCAGCCGGCTCAGTGTACAGGCAGGCGGGCATCAGGTAGAAGCGGGCGCGGGGAAACGGCCATCCGATGGGCGTTCCCCCGCGCCCGCGGGAACATCACCCGGGTTGAATAAGGTTTATGCCTTGATTTTATCTGGCTATGTACCATACTATATAACGGTGTTTTCGAAAGAACCATCACTCATCGCTCGATGATGGGTTCTGTTTACGGGCCCTTCGGGCCCGTTTTTTTTGAGGAGGCGCCGGCTGCAGGGCCGGAGTTCTTCGCCACGCGCCGCCGCGCGAATCAGAAAAACCGCTACATAGGGGAAAGAGGATGACGCAGCTTGTACCGCATGCCGGATCACGCCTGAACCATGGCGCCCTGGCCAGGAGGGGGGCACGGATTTTAATGGTCAGTACGTTCAGTATGCTGACTATTTCAGCGGCCTGCGCGCAGGAGGGCGAGCAGGTGTTCCAGTTGGGCAAGGTGGTGGTGCGCTCGGGAGCCGACCGGCAGGCGCCGCTGGGCGAGAGCTCCGTCAGCCAGGCGCAGATGCGGGCCTACGACCTGCGCGACGTGGGCGCCGCCGTCAGCGTGCAGCCCGGCGTGAATGTGTCGGCGGGCGGGCCGCGCAACGAACAGACCGTGTTCGTGCGCGGCTTCGACTCCCGTCAGGTGCCGCTGTTCCTGGACGGCATCCCGCAGTACGTGCCCTATGACGGCTATGTGGACTTCTCCCGTTTCACCACCTTCGACCTGGGCGAGATCCGGGTGGCCAAGGGGGCGGCATCCTTGCTGTACGGTCCCAACATCATGGGCGGCGCCATCAATCTGGTGACCCGCAAGCCCGTCAAGGAATTCGAGGGCGAGGTGCGCGCCGGCTACGCCACGGGCGACCAGCGTTATACCGCGCTGAACGTGGGCACCAAGCAGGGCGCATGGTATCTGCAGGCCGGGCTGTCCTGGGCCGACGCCCGCAGCTTCCCGCTGGGGCGCGGCTTCCAGGATCGGAAGGCGAGGCCGACGGATACCGGCGACATGCGCAGCAATGCCTCGCAGATGGACAAGAAGGCTTCCTTCAAGCTGGGCTTCACGCCCAACGACACGGATGAATACGTGATCGGCTACGTGAACCAGAAAGGGCGGAAGGACAATCCCGTCTACACCGGCGTCAAGGACGCCAAGCTGGGCAATCGCTACTGGCGCTGGCCGTACTGGGACAAGGAAAGCCTGTATTTCCTGAGCACCACGGATATGGGCGCGAACAACACCCTGAAGTTCCGCCTGTACGAGGACAAATACAGCAACGGGCTGGACATGTACGGCGACGCCACCTATTCCGCCCTGACCGGGCCGACCAGCGAATACACGGACAAGACCCGCGGCGGGGCGGTGGAGTGGGTCAACCGCAGCCTGCGGAATCATGACCTGCACGTCGCCTTCCACTACAAGGAAGATTCGCATCGCGATCCCAAGACCACGGGCACGGAACACTACAAGGACGTGACGACCTCGCTGGCTTTCGAGGACCGCATCGCGCTGGGCGATGCCTGGCGCCTGCGCGCAGGCGCCAGCCACGAACGGCGCAAGGCCAAGGAGGCGCATGATTATGAAACGGGCGCGGCCGACGCCGCCAATGGCTTGCTGGAGCTGGCCCATGACTGGAGCGAACAGATGGAGATTTACGGCAGCGTGGCGTACAAGACGCGCTTTCCGACCATCAAGGATCGTTACTCCAGCCGCCTGGGCTATGCCAAGCCCAACCCGGACCTGAAACCCGAGCACGCCGTCCATTATGAGCTGGGCCTGCGCGGCCAGCCCTGGGAAGGGGCGCAGCTGGAGTCGGCCCTGTTCCTCAGCCAGGTGCGCGACATGATCCAGAGCACGGTGATACAGGCCCCCGGCTGCGACAAGTTCCGTCCCGCGGGTTTCTGCGACCAGGCCGCCAACGTGGGCAGGGCGCGCCAGATGGGGCTGGAGCTGTCCCTGCTGCAGCGTTTTTCCGAACAATGGTCGGGCGGCCTGGCCTACACCTACCTGAATCGCCGGAACCAGTCCGATCCGGACGTGAAGCTGGTCGACACGCCCGCGCATCGGCTGTTCGCCCATCTGAGCTGGTCGCCCTCGGCGCAGTGGGAAGTCATGGGCACGGTGGAAACCGAGAGCGGCCGCTACTATTCCTATGCCGATGCGCGCGGCGAGCCGGTCTTCGAGAGAACCGCCGGTTTTGCGGTACTGGGCCTGAAGGGCATATGGCGGCCCAGCTCCGCCGTCACGCTGGAGGCAGGCGTGCGCAACCTGGGCGACAAGCTGTATGAGTACAAGGAAGGCTATCCCATGCCCGGACGCGTCTGGTTCGTGGGCGGCAGCTACCGTTTCTGATCCGCTGCAAGGCGGGCTTGCTCAATGAGGACACGGGATGCATCGTCGACATCTGCTGCGTACCCTGGCGGTCCTGCCAGCGCTGGCGTCCGGCCTGAAGGCCTGGGCGGGCGGGGCTGCGGATCGCGAAGAAACCGGATCTTTGCATATGACGGCGGCGGGCCGCCTGCCCGAACCCGCGCAGGTGCGCACCGTGGTCGCGGCCGGGCCGCCGGCCTCGGTGCTGGGGTATTGCCTGGCGCCCCAGACCCTGGCGGGCTGGCCTTTTCAGCTCGCGCCGCCGGCCCAGGCCCTGCTGCGGCAGGCCGGATCGGACCGTCCCTACCTCGGCCGCCTGGCCGGCCGGGGCAACACCTTGTCCCTGGAGCGCTTGCTGGCCCTGCGGCCCGACCTGGTGCTGGACATCGGCGACGTGAACCCGTTCTACGAATCGGCCGCGCGCGCCGTCCAGGAGCAGACCGGCATCCCGTACGTTCTCATGGGCGGACGATTGCAGGACAGCCCGGCCCAACTGGAGCAGGCCGGCCTGCTGCTGGGGCAGGCGGCGCGGGGCCGGCGACTGGCGGAGCAAGCCCGGATGGCGCTGGACCGCGCCCGGCAGGCCGCCTCGGGGCGGGCCGGCGGCTTGAAGGCCTACCTGGCGCGGGGCCGCGACGGGCTGGAGACGGGGTTGGGACAATCCATCCATACCGAAGTGCTGCGCCTGTGCGGCCTGACCGTCATGGGCGATGCGCGCCAGGACAATCGGCTCGGGCGGATTTCCCATGAGCAGTTGCTGGCCTGGGAGCCGGACATGCTGTTCGCGCAGGATGAAGCTTTCTTCCAGCTCGCGCGCAGCCAGGCGCCATGGAACCGATTGAAGGCTGTACGCGAAGGACGGCTGTATCGCGTCCCGGCCTGGCCCTTCGGCTGGCTGGACGGTCCGCCCGGCATCAATCGCCTGTCGGGCCTGATCTGGCTGAGCGCCTTGCTGGACGGTCCGGCCGCCGTGCCGGGCATGATCCGGGATCTGCGCGCCTTCCATGCCTCCTTTTACGGCATGGCCCTGACGCAGGCGCAGATGGAACGCCTGCTGCAGGGTCAGGACCCCGCGCAGGAGGGCGCATGATCGAGCGCCTGTCCTATGGCGCCTTGCTGTCGGGCCTGGTGCTCGTCCTGGCGGTCCTGGTCGTTCTGGCCCTGGGGCAGGGCGCCTATCCGCTGGATGGCGGGCAGGTGCTGCGCGCCCTGGCGGCGGGCGCCGGCGCGCGGGAGACGGGCGACGGCGCGCGGGTGGTATGGGGGCTGCGCCTGCCCCGCATCACGGCGGCCCTGCTGGTGGGCGCGGCCCTGTCGGCGGCGGGCGCCGCCTACCAGACCATGTTCCGCAATCCCCTGGTGTCGCCCGACATCCTGGGGGTATCGTCCGGAGCGGGCCTGGGCGCGATGCTGGGCATCTTCCTGAACGCCACCTTGCTGGGCGTGCAACTGGCCGCTTTCGCAGGCGGGCTGCTGGCGGTGGGCGGCGTACTTGCGCTGGCGCGCCGGCTGCGCCGGCATCCGCCCATTCTTGTCCTGGTGCTGGCCGGCATGGCCACCGCCGCCTTGCTGGGCGCCGGCATTTCCCTGATCAAGATACTGGCCGATCCGTATTCGCAGTTGCCGTCCATGACATTCTGGCTGCTGGGCGGGCTGAGCGCGGTGCGCCCGCACGAAACCCTGCCGGCCGCCCTGATGGTGCTGTGCAGCCTGCTGCCGGTCTGGCTGCTGCGCTGGCGCATCAATGTGCTGGCCCTTCAGGACGACGAGGCGCGCTCGCTGGGCATGCCGGTATCCGCGCTGCGCCTGGGCCTGATCGTCTGCGCCACCCTGATGACGGCCGTCTCCGTCGCCCTGGCCGGCATCATAGGCTGGGTGGGCCTGCTGGTGCCGCACATGGCGCGTCTGCTGGCCGGCCCTGATTTTTCCCGTCTCCTGCCGGTCTGCATCGTGCTGGGAGCGGCTTTTCTGCTCCTGGCCGATACGCTGGCGCGCAGCCTGGGCACGCTGGAACTGCCGCTGGGCGTGCTCACCGCGCTGGTGGGCGCGCCGGGTTTCCTGCTCCTGCTGGCGCGCAGCGGGAGGCCGGCATGAACAGGGAGGCGATACAGGCCATGGGCCTGGCCGTGGGCTACGGTCGGCGGGTCGTGGCCAGCGGCCTGGACCTGGAGGTCCGGGCCGGCCAGGTCGTATGCCTGCTCGGGCCCAATGGCAGCGGCAAGTCCACTCTGCTGCGCACCTTGCTGGGCTTGCAGCCGCCGCTGGGCGGGACGGTGCGGGTCGGCGGGCGGGCGCTGGATGCCTGGGGAAGGGCGGCCCTGGCGCGCCAATTGGCCTATGTGCCGCAGGCGCAGGATCCGCCTTTCTCCTTCACGGTCGAGCAATGGGTATTGCTGGGCTGCGCCAGCGGACTGCCCTGGTTTGCGCAACCCGGCGCGCCCGAGCGCCAATGGGCCATGGCCTGCCTGGAACGCCTGGGCATCGAGTCTCTGGCGCGCAGCCGCCTGGACCGCATCAGAGGCGGCGAGCGACAACTGGCCTTGATCGCGCGGGCGCTGGCCCAGCGTTCCCGCTTCCTGATCATGGACGAGCCGGCTTCCAGCCTGGATTTCGCCAATCAGGTGCGTGTGCTGGAGCAGGTCGCGCACCTGCGCGGCGAAGGGTTGGGCGTGCTCATGTGCACTCATCAGCCCGAGCATGCCGCGCGCGCGGCCGACTGGGTGGTGTTGTACAGGGATGGGGGGATAGTGGCGCAGGGCGAACCGCGTGCGATGTTGAGCCGCGGACGGCTGCGCCAGTTGTACCAGTTGCCGGAGCGCGCCTTCGAGCTGCCCGACTGGTACGGGCAGGCCTGGCAGGACGTTTGAGCCGCCGCAGGCGGCCCGGCCCTGGACAGGTTCTTACATATTCTTCAGCGCGGCGCGGCCGTATTGATTGTTGTGTTCCACGACCTTGGTCAGCATGGCCATGAAAGTCTGGCGCTGCTTGCCGGTCAGGGGATCGAGCAGGCGTTCCTGGGCGCGGTTCATGCCCGCGCTCAGCTCCTGCATGACGGCCAGGCCCGCTTCGGTGATGTAGGTCTGGCGTGAACGGCGGTCGTCCGGGTTGACGCGCCGGGCCAGCAGCCCTTTTTCTTCCAGCCGGCGTATGACGTCGGCCGAGGTGGTGCGGTCCAGGCCCAGTTCGTAGCCTATGGTGGTCTGGTCCAGCCAGGGCGAGCCCATGAGCACCGACAGCACGCCGTGCTGCACGGGCGTGATGTCGCTCTTGCACTCTTCGTAGAACATGGCGTAGTGGATCTGGTTCAGCCGGCGCACCAGGAACCCCGGACGCGACCACAGCTTGCGCCGGTACAGTTCGGCGTTCTCTTCTTCCACCGGACCCAGGATCTCGGCCTCGTTGGCCTCCAGTCGTTCTTCTTGCTTTAACTCGGCGTGATTCTTCATGGATAAGTCAGTCATCGATTGAGTGGCCAGCCGTTGTGCGGGACGGCGGGCGGGACGACCTGCGGAGGGTAAGGCGGCAGGGTCGGCGGGTACAAGGAAAGCGGGGCTACGGCTGCGGCGGCAGGCCCCGGATTTCAACTTTGTATTCGTTTCCAAGGGCGCTGTCCATGCTCCGAAGTATATGTGATTTCCCGACTTGCTGAAAACAAAAATAATCAGCATACTGATAGATATTGTTGGGGGGTCAAGGCATTGACCTTATGTAAATCAATAATTTAGGGAAGATATACGGCGAAACGTATTCCAAAAATAGCACTGGAGGAGCACTTCAACGCCGTCGGTTTCGAGGATTACTCGAAGGCTTTCGTCAAGCACATCGACAGCGCCGATGCGCGTGAACTGATGGCCCGGCTGCACGACTTCGACGCCCAGCGCCTGGAGATCATGGACAAGGCCGGCATCGAATATGTGGTGCTGTCCCAGACCGGCCCCGGCGTGCAGGCGGAGAAGGATGTTTCGGTCGCCATCGAGCGCTCCCGCCAGAACAATGATTTCCTGGCGCAGCAGATCGCCCGCCATCCGGATCGTCTGGGCGGCTTCGCCACGCTGCCCATGCAGGACCCGGCCGCCGCCGCGCAGGAGCTGACCCGCGCCGTCCAGGACCTGGGCCTGAAAGGCGCCCTGGTCAACGGCCACACGCATGGCGTGTACTACGACGACCGTGCCTACGACGGGTTCTGGGAAACCGTCCAGAAGCTGGATGTGCCGTTCTACCTGCATCCCTTCGATTCCTACCAGATGCCGCATGCCTATTCGGGCCATCCCGAGCTGGCCGGCGCGACCTGGGGCTGGGGCGTGGAGACCGGCACGCATGCGCTGCGCATGCTGTTCGGCGGCGTGTTCGACCGCTGCCCGGAGGTCAAGCTGATCCTGGGTCACATGGGCGAGGGCCTGCCTTTCCAGCGCTGGCGCTACGACAGCCGCTTCGCCGTCTATCCGCACGGCGTCACCCTGAAGCGCAAGCCGTCCGAATACATAGGCAGCAATATCCTGATCACGACCTCGGGCGTCTGCTCCGCTCCGACGCTGATGGGCGCCATCGGCGAGATGGGCGCCGAGGCCGTGCTGTTCTCGGTGGACTACCCGTACGAATCCACCGAGATCGCTGCGGACTTCATCGAAGCCGCACCCATGGACGACAAGACGCGCGAGCTGGTCTGCTATGGTAACGCCGCGCGCCTGTTCAAGCTGGACCGGAGCTGAGCATGAGCCAATACCTGTACGGCGGCCATGTCCATGCCAATGGCATACGCCAGCATTATCTGCGCTATGGGGGCGCGGGCGAGGGGCGCGATCAGCGTCCGGCCGTCATCATCGTGCCCGGCATCACCAGCCCGGCGGTGACCTGGGGTTTTGTCGGCGAGCAGTTCGGTCGGCACTTCGACACCTACATCCAGGACGTGCGCGGCCGCGGCCTGAGTGAAGCCGCGCAAGGCATGGACTACAGCCTGGACGCCCAGGCCGACGACCTGATCGCCCTGGCGCAGGCGCTGGGCCTGGAGCGCTACATCGTGGTCGGGCACTCCATGGGGGCGCGCATCGGGTTGCGCGCCGCGCGCAAGAACAGCCGGGGCCTGGAGCGCCTGGTCATGGTGGACCCGCCCGTATCGGGTCCGGGACGCCGCGCCTATCCCGCCAAGCTGCCCTGGTACGTGGACTCCATGGCCATGGCCCGCAAGGGCTGCACGGCCGAGGACATGCGCGTCTTCTGCCCGACCTGGACCGAGGAGCAGCTGCAACTGCGCGCCCAGTGGCTGCACACCTGCCACGAGCCGGCCATCCTGGCCAGCTTCGAGGGCTTCCATACGGATGACGTCCATGCGGACCTGCCGCATCTGACCGTCCCCGCCTTGCTGATGACCGCCGAGCGCGGCGACGTGGTGCGCGACGAGGACGTGGCCGAGATCCAGCAACTGGCAAAAAGCGTGCAGCATGTGCGCGTCCCCGATGCGGGCCACATGATCCCCTGGGACAACGAGGCCGGCTTTTACGCCGCCTTCGGCGATTTTCTGGGCCGGCCGCTGGCGTGACGGATACCGGGCCGCTGCGGCGGCCCATCATGGCCACGCGCCAACGGCGCCTCCGCATGGTGACGGAGCAGCGCCAGCCTGGGGCCGGATTACTTCACAAGGAGACAGAGTATGGCAGTCAGTGATTATCAACTTATCGAAGCCTGGCAGGAAGTGCTGCGCCTGTCCAAGCTGGAGGCGGGTCAGACGGTGACGCTGCTGACCAGCTCGAGCACGCACCCGCAGACGCTGCAGTGCGCCCAGATCGCGGCCCAGTCCATGGGCGCGGTGGTCAACCGGCTGGACCTGCTGCCGGTCAACGCCGACAAGGCGCTCAGCCGCGACTCGCTGGCCTATCTGGGCACCACGCCGCTGACCGGCAAAGAGGCGGCCATTGCCGCGCTCAAGGCCAGCGACCTGGTGCTGGACCTGATGACGCTGCTGTTCTCGCCCGAGCAGATCGACATCCTGAAGTCGGGCACCAAGATCCTGCTGGCGGTCGAGCCGCCCGAGATCCTGGTGCGCACGGTGCCCACCGAAGCGGACCGGGCGCGGGTGACGGCGGCCGCGCAGCTGATCAAGGCGGCCAAGGAAATGAGCATCACCTCGCCGGCGGGCACGGACCTGCGCTGCGCGCTGGGCGAGTTCCCGGCGATCCGCGAGTACGGCTTCGTGGACGAGCCGGGACGCTGGGACCACTGGCCCAGCGGTTTCGTGCTGACCTGGCCCAACGAGGGCGGCTCGAACGGCACGATCGTGATCGACAAGGGCGACATCCTGCTGCCGCAGAAGAAGTACTCGACCGAGCGGATCGTCCTGACGGTGGAGAACGGCTACGCGACCCGGATCGAGGGCGGGGTGGAGGCCGAGCTGCTGGACGAGTACATGAAGTCCTTCAACGATCCGGAAGGCTACGCGATCTCGCACATCGGCTGGGGCCTGCAGCCGCGCTGCCACTGGTCCACGCTGGGGCTGTACTCGCGCGAGAACACGATCGGGATGGATGCGCGGGCCTTCGAGGGCAACTTCCTGTTTTCCTTGGGGCCGAACAACGAGGCCGGGGGCGCTCGCACCACGGCCTGCCACATTGATATTCCGCTGCGCCACTGCACGGTGAGCCTGGACGGGCGCGCTGTGGTGCGCGATGGCAAGGTACTGGACGGAGGCGTGGGTGAGTACGAGTGAAGGGGCGGTATACGCCCAGCAGGGTTTCGGGGCGCAGCTGGAGCCGCAGGCGCCGTACGGGCTGCTGATCATCGACCTGGTCAACGGTTTTGCGGACCCGGCGGTGTTCGGGGGCGGGAACATCCCGCAGGCGATCGAGAACACGCAGCATCTGCTGGCCACGGCGCGCGCGCAGGGCTGGCCGGTGGCGCACTCGCGCATCGTGTACGCGGATGACGGGGCGGATCACAACATCTTCAGCATCAAGGTGCCGGGGATGCTGGGGTTGCTGGAGAACGAGCCCAACAGCCAGATCGTGCCGGAGTTGACGCCGGCGCCGGGCGAGCTGGTGGTGCGCAAGAACGTGCCCTCGGCGTTCTTCGGCACGTCGCTGGCGGCGTGGCTGACCCAGCGCGGGGTCAAGACGCTGCTGGTGGCCGGGGCGGTGACCAGCGGCTGCGTGCGCGCCAGCGTGGTCGATGCGATGCAGCTGGGCTTTCGCCCGCTGGTGGTGTCGGACTGCGTGGGCGACCGGGCGCTGGGCCCGCACGAGGCGAACCTGTTCGACATGCGCCAGAAGTACGCGACGGTGGCCACGCGCCAGGAGGCGATGGCGCTGCTGGGCCTGTAAGGGCGAGGGCCGCGTAAGGGTTTCGACGGCCTGCCGCTTGGGGGCGGGCCGTCGGACACGTGCCCCCGGGAGCTGGATGGCTTCCGGGGTTTTTTTTTATCTGCCTGTCCCTTGAAATACCTGTTCCAGGCTTTGGGCGTCGAGCAGGTTCAAGGCCCATTGTTCCAGTTGATTTGGCGCTGCCGTTTCAATGCGGCGCTGTGCTTCGGCATCCACGGAACCGAATCGGTGTTTCAACTGGCTCTGCAACAGTGCTCGGCCTTCTTGTCGGCCTTGTTCCAGGCCTTGTTTCATCCAGCGCAGTTCCCAGTTGCGTTCCTCGTAATTGATCATGGCGTCGATCTCCTCGAAAGTATGGATCAGGGGGGTGTCCAGATGGGGCAGGTGCAGGGGCAGCACCACGTGCTGGACCCAGCTGCTCAGCAGTCGGCGCAGCCGAGCATGTTCAACGGGATGGGTCAGCTTGGCAATAGTGTGCAGACAGTCCCGCAGCTCGTCCATGCTTTGCAGATGCTGCAGGCGGAAGATTTGGGTGATGATGGCTTCGGGCGGCAGGGACTGGTTCAGAAGCAGTTGTTTTTGTTCAATCAGCAGGAAAGCTTGCGAGGGGTTGTAGCGCTGCAGCCACGGCGGCGTATCGGTCATGAGCGTCTGCATGTCGCAAGCCGCGCTCCAGGGCGCATCGCCCGTGTGCAGCACCACGGGCAGGATGGGCGGCAAGGGCGTATTTGGCTGGCGATGCTGATGCTGCTCGTGCAGCAGAGCGGCGTAGCTGCGCATGCGCAGTGCCATGGAGCGGTCGCTGCGCGATTGGTGCTCCAGCAAGAGCAGCATGTTCTGGCCGCCGTCCAGAGTCAGGCGCCAGGCCATGTCGGCCTGGCGTGTGGGTCGATCGGCATGGGCGAAGAGGGTGTTCAAGGCCTGCAGCGATTCCTGCTCGATGCGTTCGCCCAGCTCGGCGGGCAGGCAGTGGGCGATGAAGTCGTGCAGCACCAGAGGCTCGTCGAGCAGGCTGCGATAGAAGGTGTCGTACCGGGTCATGGATGGGTTCCTGGAGGAGTGGAGTCCAGGAACCAGCATGACTGATTGCTTCCGTCAGAACAGCCGGTTGATCAAGTGTTTATCCAGCGTAGTATTGCGGCCGGCTCATACTGTCAACGGCAAGGGCTGTCGCGAACGCGGCTTTGCCGCTACCCTAGCGGCAGTGCCGAGCGTGGCTCGGAATAGGCAGGGCCGACGCGTCAAGACGCGGACAAGGAGCGGCAATGACAGGCGTTGAACGAGTTCAGGGAGTAACGGGGCTGGTGCTGGCGGCCGGGCTGGGCCGGCGGTTCGATCCGTCGGGACGTCAGCTCAAGCTGCTGGCGCCCATGGCGGACGGGGTGACGGTGCTGCGGCGGGTCTGCGAGACGGCGCTGGAGGTATTGGACGAGGTCGTGGTGGTCTGCGATCTGCACGAGGCCGAACTGCGCCAGGAGCTGGACGGACTGGCGCTGCGCTTCGTGCGCGCTGAACAGGCTGCGCGCGGCATGGGAGTCACTGTGAAGGCCGGCGTGCAGGCCAGTTCGCCCGCCTGCGGGTGGCTGGTGCTGCTGGCCGACATGCCCTGGGTGCAGGCGCGAACTTTGGCGGCTCTGGCTGGCGCCTTGCGTCATGGCGCCGGCCTGGTGCGGCCGGTCGTGGACGGGCAGCCCGGCAATCCGGTCGGGCTCGGGGTCGGGTGGCGCGGAGAATTGCTGGCGTTGTCCGATGCCGAGGGAGCTCGGGGCCTTTTGCAGGCGCACAGGCAGGACACGGCCTGGGTGGCCGTGACCGATGCGGGCGTGTTGCGGGATGTGGACGTGCCGGCCGACCTGGATCCGTCGCTGTCCTGACTGCTCAGGCGTGACCGCGCTGCTTGGCGATCTGCTGGCGCTCCAGGCGGGCAATGTAGTTCTGGATGGCGGTCTGGGGGGAGCCGGGCAGGTCGATGAAGGTGCAGCCCAGGCGCTGGATCTGCTTGCCGTTGGGAAGCTCCTGTTTTTCCGTGCGCGCGACCTCCAGGGCGACCAGGAAGGAGCCGGTATCCGGCAATTCCAGCAGGGATTGGGCGTAATGCGTGCCGATCGGCTCGGGCATGTCCATGGATTCATCCACCAGGGACAGGCCGCCGCCGCTGATGTCGTGCAGGCGAAAGCTCTGGCTTTGATTGTTCAGTCGCAAGGTGACCATGGCCGGCTCGCTCAGCGGCACATTGACGCGGAGGTACTCGCGCCGCTGCAGGCGCCGTATGGATTCCGGGATGGGAATGGCGAGGGCGGGCTGGCCTTCGAAGGAAGCGACTTCCGGGGTCGGGGCCTGGAAAGTGATCTTGACCTTGTCCACGGACGTCTCGAAGTTGACGTGTTCGGATTGCAGCAGACGGCGGGTCTGCTCTTGCTTGTTGGCCGTGTCGATGACGATGATGTTGCTGTCCGGGTCTATCTCCAGGATGGTCGTGACGATGCTGGTGTCTCCCTGGCCCGCTTCCATGTGCAGCAGCAAGCCGCTGCTCTTGATGGCCCGCAGGATGCGCAGGATCTCAAATCGGGACTGGATCCGGTAGGGATCGTCGTCATGGGGATGGTGCGAGGAAGTCATTGCGCTGCGGACAAGAAAAGTCATCAGTGGTCGGGGACAGCCGCCAGATTAACATTCTTGCCCGCTTTAGGACATGTCTTAAAGAATTGATAAACAGCGAAAAATCAGCCGGATTCCGCTATTTGCAAGGCGCAGCGCGCCGCGGCCAGATCCCAGGCAGCGCAGCCTACCGACTTGAAGAAGAAGGGTTTGTCCCTGGGCGCCGGCGAGCGCAGCACCTGGTGGATGCCCTGGACCTGGTCCCAGTCCACCTGGGCCTGCAGCAGGTCGCCCGCTTCGTGGCGGGCGCCGTTCAGGTCATCGACGTACAGGCGGCTGGCATGCAGGGTACGCGGTTCGAACTCGGCCATGTCGGCGCGGAACGCGCCCACTCCGATCAGCAGGCGTTCCAGCCGGGCTTCTTCGTGATAGACGGGCGTCAGGCTCCCGGTCAGGGCGATCACCACGTCCGCGTCGGCGGGCAGGTCCCTGGTCAGGCGGACGCGGCCGCCATGACGCTCGCGCAGGCCGGCCACGGCCTGTTCCGCCCGGGACGGATTGCGGCACGTCAGGGTGACGCGGGCGTTGGGATACAGCGTCAGGATGGCGTCGGCATGGCCCAGGGCCTGGCGGCCGCAGCCCAGGGTGGCCACGTGCGTCGGCCCTTGCGGCCAGAGCGCCTGTATGCCCAGCATGGATACGGCGGCGGTGCGTCGCACCGTGACGGTGGGACCGTCCAGCAGGGCCAGCGTCTGGCCGGTGCGCGCGTCGTAGACCGCGACCAGGGCCAGGATGGAGGGCAGGCCCAGGGCCGGATTGTCGGGCATGACGTTGGCGAGCTTGTGCACGCCCACATCGTGCGCCACGGCCGGCATGGAGAGCATCTGTCCGCCCTGCGGGTAATTCAGCACCTGCCGCTCCGGAGCCAGGATCCTGCCGGCTGCATGTTCGGCCATCGCCTTGCCCAGGCAGGCGACCAGCTCGGGGTAGGGCAGGCAGCGGGCGGTGTCTTCCGCGGACAGGACTGAAGAAGGGGTCAGGTTCATTGCAGGTCTCCGTCAAGGTGGGCCGCCGGCGCGGCGGCGCCCGGGCGTCATGCCGACCAGTGTAGCCCAGCGCCTGCGCCGGGCAAGATCGGGCTCACCCGGATTCACCCTAGGTCTCTTCACCGGGCTTGACAGTTTTTCGCCCCAAGGGCGCGCCCGTCGCGGCATAATTGGGGGTGAGGCCTGCGCCTGTCCTGGCGGGCTGCTGTATTTGGGGAGAAAAGAAAAATGGGCTTGCTCAATTCCGTGGTGTCGGCCTTGTCGTCGGCGGACCCGCATTCCAAGGTGCAGGGAGAGCTGCTGCCGGCCTTGATCCAGGTGGTCAGCACCTATCCCGGCGGCCTGGCCGGTTTGATCGAGCGCTTTCGCGAAGGCGGTTTTGCCGACGTGGTGTCGTCCTGGCTGTCCCAAGGCGAAAACAAGGCCATCGGCGAGCAGGACCTGGCGAGCGTCATGGGCGCTCCCGCCATCGAAAAGCTGGTCAGCCTGTCGGGCCTGAGCCAGCAGACCGTGCTGGAGAACCTCAAGGTCATGCTGCCTTCCCTGATCGACCAGGCCAGCCCGAACGGCCATTTCGATCCGTCTCACCTGACGGACGTCAACAGCCTGCTGGGCGGGCTGACGCAATTGTTCCGCAAGAGCTGATCTTTCACGTATCAAGAAAAAGGCGCCCCTCCAGACCGGAGGGGCGCCTTTTTGCTTCGGATCGCGCCAATCAGCCGCGCGAGGCCTCCAGGGCCTGTTCCAGATCGGCCAGGATGTCGTCGATGTGCTCGATGCCGATGGACAGGCGCACCATGTCCTCGCTGACGCCAGCCGCCGCCAGCTCTTCGCTGTTGAGCTGGCGGTGCGTGGTGCTGGCCGGATGGCAGGCCAGGGACTTGGCGTCGCCGATGTTGACCAGGCGCAGCACCAGCTTCAGGGCGTCGATGAAGCGCGTGCCGCCCTCGATGCCGCCCTTGATGCCGAAGGACAGGATGGAGGCGGGCTTGCCGCCCAGGTAGCGCTGCGCCAGTTCGTGCTCGGGGTGGTCTTCCAGTCCGGCGTATTTCACCCAGGATACCTGCGGATGGGCCTTCAGGTAGCGGGCCACCTTCAGGGCGTTCTCCGTGTGGCGCTCCATGCGCAGCGGCAGGGTCTCGATGCCTTGCAGGATCTGGAAGGCGCTCAAGGGGGACAGGGCGGCGCCGGTGTTGCGCAGCGGGGCAACGCGGCAGCGGCCGATGAAGGCGGCGGGACCGAAGGCTTCCGTGTAGACCACGCCGTGATAGGAAGGGTCGGGCTGGTTCAGGATGGCGAAGCGCTCCTTGTGCTCGGCCCAGGGGAACTTGCCCGAATCGACCACGATGCCCGCGATGGTGGTGCCATGGCCGCCCATGTACTTGGTCAGGGCGTGCACCACGATGTCGGCGCCGTGCTCGAAGGGCCGGCACAGGGCGGGGGAGGCCACCGTGTTGTCCACGATCAGGGGCACGCCGTGACGGTGCGCGGCGTCGGCCAGGGCCTGCAGGTCCACGATGTTGCCGGCGGGGTTTCCAATCGTTTCACAGAACACGGCGCGCGTGCGCTCGTCGATCAGGGACTCGAGCGCAGCGATGTCGTCGTGCGGGGCGAACCTGACGGTGATGCCCTGGCGGGGAAAGGAATGAGCGAACAGATTGTAGGTGCCGCCGTACAGCTTACTGACGGAAACAATGTTGTCGCCAGCCTCGGCAATCGTTTGTATAGCATACGTGATGGCCGCCATGCCCGAGGCCACGGCCAGCGCGCCCACGCCGCCCTCCAGCGCGGCGACGCGCTCTTCCAGCACGGCGTTGGTGGGGTTCATGATGCGCGTGTAGATATTGCCCGGCACTTTCAGGTCGAACAGGTCCGCGCCATGCTGGGTGCTGTCGAAGGCGTAGGAGGTGGTCTGGTAGATCGGCACGGCCACGGCCTTGGTGGTCGGATCGGGCTGGTAGCCGGCATGAATGGCAAGAGTCTCTAATTTCATGATTCGTTATGGGCTTGATGATCAAGTGGCTGACTGTAATAGGCGAAGCATAACCCTTGTACGGCATGAAGTGGCTTTCAATTCGCAGACTTTTGCCCTATGTTCATATTTCTTGAGGTAATGATAAGCGTTTTTGTTATAGAGCCCTCCTTTTCAGCCTCCGCGCCGAATTTTCTTGGCTCCGGTACTTCGCGACGGCCCGACATGGGTTAGCATTTCGTATCCGGCTATATGGCTTATCGCGTCATGTCTCGAGGTACTAGAGGCTTAAATGAAAGTATGGTTTAAGCGGGGCTTGTTCAGCCTCGTCGTCTTGGCAATTGTCACGGTCGTGGGCGGGGCGATTTTCCTGCTGACATTCAACCCTAATTCGTACAAGCAGAAGCTGGCCGACGTGGTCCAGCAGAAGTACCAGCGTACGCTCAAGATCGACGGCGACATCGAGCTTTCCCTGTTCCCCCGCATCGGCCTGTCCGTGCAGGGGCTGTCCCTGTCCGACCGCAATTCCGACGACCCCTTCGCCTCGCTGGAGATCGCCCGCTTCGCCGTCGCCCTCTGGCCTCTGATCAACAACCGCCTGGTGGTCGACCACGTCGCCGTGACCGGCTTCAAGGCCTGGATCGTGCGCGACGAGGAAGGGCACTTCAATTTCGACGATCTGCTGCAGGCCGCTCCGGCCGCTGCGGCCGCGCCGCAGGCCGCCCCGGCCGCGCTGGCCCTGCTGCCCGCCGCCCAGGCCGCCGAGCCAGCCGCCGCCGGACAGGACGCATCCTCGCCCGTGCCCGAGCTGATCGCCAAGCGCTCGGGAAGCGACACGGATTTCCAGATCGATATCGCCGGCCTCAGCCTGAAGGGCGGCGAGATCCACTACTACAGCAAGCGCAGCAACGTCATCGGCCGGCTGGTGCAACTGGAAGTCAACACCGGCCGGATGACTTTCGGCCAGCCTTTCGACGTGGCCCTGAAGGGACGCGTGTCGGGCGATTACCCGTCCGCCGACGGCATGCTGGAAGGCCAGGGCCAGTTCCGCATGGACCCGGCCGCCAAGTCGTATTCCGCCCAGAAGCTCAACCTGCAGTTCAACGGCGAACTGGACCAGATCAAGGCGCAGAGCCTGGCCCTCAAGGGCAATGTGGCCTATAACGCCTCGCAGCGCCAGTTCAACGCCACCAGCCTGGACGTCCAACTGCAAGGCCAATGGCTGGGGCAATATCCCCTGGATGACCTGAGCGCTACGCTGACCACGCCCAAGATGCAGATCGACAGCGCCGGCGACCTGGTCTCCTTCGAGAAGCTGGGCTTGCGCGTCAATGGCAAGAACGAGCAGCAGGCGCTGGAACTGGCTCTGGATGCGCCGCGCATCCAGGTCTCTCGCCCACCCAGGCCGAGGGTGATCCGATCGTGGCCACGATGAAGGTCAGCGGGCCGCGGGTTCTGGGCCTGGGCCTGACGCTCAAGGGAATCGCGGGGAACAGCGAGAAGCTGCTGTTCCAGGAGGCGCGTCTGGAAGGGGCCGTCAAGCAAGGCAATCGCGTGGCGCAGATCAAGGCGGTGTCGCCGGCGCAATGGCAGCCTGCGGGCGAATGGCTGCGCTTTCCCGCCATTGCGGCCAATCTGCGCGTCGAGGACGAGGCTGCGGCCGGCAGCCGTTTCGAAATTCCCCTGTCCGGCGAAGCGGACCTGAACATGGGGCAGCGCAGCTACCAGGCGCAGTTGAGCAGCCAGACGGATCAGGCGCAAGGCACGCTGGACCTGAGCCTGCAGGGCCAGGACGAGGGCCGCCTGCTCAAGGCGGCGCTCAAGGCCGACAAACTGGACCTGGACGAATTGCGTTCCATCTTCTGGCTGGCTGCGCCCGGCCTGGCTCAGGGCGCCGAGACGCAGCCCGAGCCGGCCGCCAAGGCCCCGGCTGCCGAACAGGAAGAATCTCCCGAGCCCAAGCCGGCGCCTGCGCCGGCCGTGGAAGAGGCGCTGGTGGCCAGCGCCGATCGGCTGGCGTGGCTGAAAACCACCCGCCTGGACGTGAGCATGGAGGCCGCGCGGCTCAAAAGCCTGGGCCTGAAGCTGGAGCAGGTCAAGGGCCGACTGCAGAACCAGGGCGAAAACCTGCAGCTCAAGCAACTGACGGGCAAAGGCTACGAAGGGCAGTTCCAGTTCCAGGGCAGCCTGGAGCCCGGCAAGCAGTTCGATCTGTCGCTGAAATTGCAGAAGAGGCGGGTCGGGTACTTGCTGCTGGATGCCTGTGGCGAGGACCAGCTGTGGGGGCAGGGCGGTGTGCAATTGAATCTGAAGGGCCAGGGCGCGACAGTGGCGGCCCGGCTGGCCTCGCTGGAAGGCGGCCTGCAGTTCGACCTGCAGGACGGCGGCTGGCGCGGCGTGGACCTGGACCAGAGCGTGCGCGACATCAACGAGGCCGTGCGCAACGCATTCAGCGGTCAGATTCCCATGCTGCGTCCCCAGTCGGACCCGCAGCGCCGCACGATATTCAGCCGTCTGCAGAGTTCGCTGGACATCAAGCAGGGCCAGGGCGTCTTCCGCAGCCTGAAGGCGTCCACGCCATTGCTGACGCTGTCCATGGGCAAGCCGGCGGGACTGGACATGGTCAACCAGCAGGCGGATGTGCTGCTGCAGGCGCGCCTGAATGCGCGCCTGGACCCGCAGGAGCGCAAATCCTTGCAGGATCTGCGCAATGTGGCCATCCCCTTGCGCGTATCCGGTCCCTGGCAGGCGCTGTCTTATCAAGTGCAATGGAAGGAAATCGCCAGCCCTTCCATCAAGAAGGCCCTGCAGGACGGATTGCTCGACCTGCTCAGCCAGCAGGAGGCGCCGGCCGAGGAATCCGCGCAGGACGCGCCGGAGCCGCAGGCCGTGCAGACTTTGGGCGACGCCTTGAAAGGACTGCTGCGGCCATGACTTCCTGTACGAGCGCGGAGCGCCGGACCGAATCCGGAGCGCTCTTTCATCCCTTGAAAGGCGGCCCCGGCCTGGCGAACGGCAAGGCGGCGGCTTGCCACGACCTGTGGGTCCTGGGCGACGCCTCGGGCCGCGTCCTGTCCGCGGACGAACTGCCCCGCCTGGCGGACCTGGAGATCGACTTGCGCTTTGGCGACCTGGTGCTGCGTGCGCCCGGCATGATGCGCCTGGACATTGCCGTGGACGTCATCGAGGACGACGAGGACTCCTGCGCCCTGTGGCAGGAGGAGGGCCGCAGCGTGCGGCTGGTGGATGAAGGGGAACTGGCGGCGGCCTGGTTCGGCCGCTGGCTGGGTCAGCCCCTGCGCGTGCTCAAGCGGGTGCCCGCGTGATCGGCGCTTCAGGGCTGCTGCTTGGACTGGAGCTGCTTGAAGCGGGTCATCAGGGTGGCCTGGTCTTCCTGATGCTGCGGATGGACTTCGATGCATTCCACCGGACAGACCACCACGCACTGGGGCTCGTCGAAGTGGCCCACGCATTCCGTGCACAGGTTGGGATTGATCTCGTAGATCTCTTCGCCCATGTAGAGGGCCATGTTCGGGCACTGCGGCTCGCAGACGTCGCAGTTGATGCATTCTTCGGTGATGTGCAGCGCCATGGCGTGATGTCCTGATTGCTTCCGTTTCCCCGGCAGTGCGGCCCGAGGATGAATATCGATTCACCCTACAGTGTAGTACGGACTGCGCCGCGGGGCGAGATCAGCGCGCCGAGCCCGATTGCTGCAGTTGCTGCTCGCGCCGCTCCTTGGCCTTGCTGTGCAGCCAGCGCTCCACCGAAGGGAACACGAACTTGCCCACGTCGCCGCCCAGCACGGCGATCTCGCGCACAATAGTGCCCGAGATGAACTGGTACTGGTCCGAAGGAGTCATGAACATGGTCTCCACTTCGGGCAGCAGGTGGCGGTTCATGCCGGCCATCTGGAATTCGTACTCGAAATCGGACACGGCGCGCAGGCCGCGGACGATCACGCGCGCGTTCTGCTCGCGCACGAAGTCCTTGAGCAGGCCCGAGAAGCTCTTCACTTCCACGTTGGGGTAGTGGCTGAGCACTTCCGAGGCGATCTCGACACGTTCTTCCACGGTGAAGAAAGGGCGCTTGTTCTGGCTGGAAGCCACTCCGACCACCACGTGGTCGAAAAGATTGGCGGCTCGTCTCACCAGGTCCTCATGGCCGCGCGTCAGGGGGTCGAAGGTTCCGGGATAAACAGCAGTAATCATGGTGCGTCCGCGTGATGGGTTCAGGTTGGCGGGTTGGAGTCCTGCGGACGCGTCGCTTGCGCCCCGGGAGGTTCGGCATTATTGACTGTTTTCTGCGTCGCAGCAAATCGAAACAGATGATAATGCACCTGTCCCGCCTTCTCCTGGCGTAGTATCTCGTATTGCTCCGGGGCCTGTACAGGGCTTTCCGATTCGACGTAGACCAGCGCCTCGGGCGCCAGCACATTGGGCAGCAGCGGCCATATCCTGTCCAGCCAGTCGCGGGCGAAGGGCGGATCCAGGAAGACCAGGTCGTAACGCATCTGGCTGCGCTCCAGGATATGCAGCGCATCGCCCGAATGGACGCGTACGTGCTCGGCGCGCAGCTTGGCGCGCAGGGCGCGCAGGCTTTCCACGGCCGGGCCGTGGCGCTCCACCATCTGCACGAAAGCCACGCCGCGCGAGGCGGCCTCGAAACCCAGCGCGCCGCTGCCGGCGAACAGGTCCAGCACGTTCTTGTCGGCGAATTCGCCGCCCCAGAAGTGGCGCAGCCAGTTGAACAGGGTCTCGCGGACGCGGTCGGGGGTGGGGCGCAGGCCGGGCGCATCGATCACGGGAATCGGCGTGCGGCGGTAATCACCGCCTACAATACGGACAGCGTGTTTTCTCATCAGCGCTTTGATCGGATAATGATGTGAAGGACGCCGGCCTTGCGGCCGGATTTCTTCGCCACGATGCAGGGGCGCTTGCGCGCCGCATCGATACAGCCTTCGCGCAAGCCTCGTCGTGAACGGCGAAGCTTGCGCGAAGGCGCGTGGTCATTCAACAGAATCTTCTAGTGTAAAACGTATGTTCAGTTTTTTTAAAAGAAAGAAGGTAACGCCGGCTCCGGAAGCGCCTCGCACAGAGCCGACCGAACCGCTTTCTCCCCAGGATCCCGAGTCCGGCGCGGCGCTGCCGCCTGCGCCCCCGTCCAGGCTCCGGAGCGCGCCGAGCCGCCGGGGCAGGAACCGTCCGCCTCTTCCGCGCCAGCCGCTGAACCGGCGCCGTCGCCCGTTGCGAAGGAGGTCCAGCCGCCTGTGCAGGAAGCGGCTCCCGGCTTCGGGCATCCCGCGGAGCCCGAACGCGCTCCAGCGCCCATCCCCGAGCCCGCTCCCGTCATGGAGCCCGAACCGGCGCCCAAGCCCGGACCGGAACCGGTTCCGCAGCCTGAGCCCCAGCCGGTTCCGGCCGCCGAAGCCGCTCCGGCCAAGTCCTCCTGGCTGTCGCGCCTGAAGCAGGGGCTGTCGCGGACCGGCCAGAGCATAGGCGGGCTGTTCGTGGGCGCCAAGGTGGACGAGAACCTTTTCGAGGAGCTCGAAGAGGCCCTGCTGCTGGCTGATGCCGGCGTGGACGCCACGGACAAGCTGCTGACGGCCCTGCGCGCGCGCATCCGCAAGGAGAAGATCTCCGACGCCGCCCAGGTCAAGCAGGCGCTTTGCGACATCCTCGCCGATCACCTCAAGCCGCTGGAAAAGGCTTTCCCCTTGCAGGCGGCGCAGCCGCTGGTGGTCATGATCGCCGGCGTGAACGGCGCGGGCAAGACCACCTCCATCGGCAAGCTGGCCCACACCTTCCAGGCGCAGGGCGCCAAGGTATTGCTGGCCGCCGGCGATACGTTCCGGGCTGCGGCGCGTGAGCAGCTCATCGAATGGGGCTCGCGCAACAACGTCGGCGTCATCGCCCAGGACGGCGGCGATCCGGCCGCCGTAGCCTTCGACGCCGTGCACGCGGGCAAGGCCCGCGGCATGGGCGTGGTCATGGTGGATACGGCCGGAAGGCTGCCCACCCAGTTGCACCTGATGGAAGAGCTCAAGAAGATCAAGCGCGTCATCGGCAAGGCCGACGGCCAGGCGCCGCACGAAGTCCTGCTGGTGGTGGATGGCAACACCGGCCAGAACGCCATCTCGCAGATCCGCGCCTTCGATGCGGCGCTGGGCCTGACGGGGCTGGTGGTCACCAAGCTGGACGGCACGGCCAAGGGCGGAACGCTGGCGGCCGTGGCGGCGGGCGCCCAGGGCGTGCGTCCCATTCCGGTCTACTGGATCGGAGTGGGCGAGGGCATGCAGGACCTGCAGCCTTTCGTGGCGCGCGCATTCGCCGCCGCCGTCATCGGTCTGAACTGATCGGGCCTATGCCCGCCAGGGCGCCGGGCCTGGAACTGAAAACTCCGGCTCTGCGCCGGCGTTTTTCCATTGGCTAGCGCGGCGCCAGCCGGGGTTGCGGGCGATGCTGGCCCAGGGCGTTCAGGGCGCGCTGCGCCTGGGCGGCGCGCGTCTCGCGGGCCTGGGTGAGCCAGCGGCGCGCGAACTGCGCCTGCTCGGGCGAGACTGCGTGCCGGGCATACCAGTGCAGCGCCACGTCCACATCCGTCACCGCGCCGATCAGCGCCTGGCATTCGCGCAACACCTTGTGCAGGCCTTCGTCGTCGGCGCCCTGCAGGAATTCCAGGCAATAGCGCAAACTCTTGATGCGATTGCGCAGGCGATGCTGCTTTTCCTGGCTTAGCTGGGCGAAGCGCTGGCTGCGCAACTGGATGTTGTTGAACCAGCGGGCGATCCGGGCCTCGATCAGGTGGTCGGGGTCCTGCACGCCGTGCAGGTCCAGCGCCGGGCCGCAGACCAGGCTTTGCAGATTGCTCAGCAGCAGCGACTGGAATTCGGCTGCGGCGGCCAGTTCGACCGGGTCGTGCTCCACGTGCGCCGGCTCGAGCTGGGGCGCGGGGCCCGGCATGCCCGCCTGCAGCAGCAGGGGCGTGATCTCCAACTGCACCAGATCCTGGTCGCGGGCCTTGCCGAACAGGCCGAAATAATGCGCCAGGCGGGTGTTGGCATAGCCTTCGCTGGCATTGAGCCAGGGGTTGAACAGCTTGCGGCAGGAGCGCAGGCGGCGCAGGCCCACGCGCATCATGGCCAGGTAGTCGGCCTGCAGGGGCGCCGCCGGCCGTATGCCGTCCACCCCGGCCAGCAGGGCGGCGTTGCGTATGACCTGCTCCAGGCTCATGGAGGCGCTGCGGCGATAGAACTGCTCCAGATCGCGGGTGTCCACGAAATGGGGCTTGGGCAACTGGTAGGCCTTGCGCGTCAGGGCGGCGGCCACCTGTTCGGGCTGCAGCGTGTCGGTCTGGATGCGCGCCAGCCGGCGATCGGCCAGGCTGGCCAGGGCGTCGCCGCGCTCGGACTTGCTGCGCAGCTCCAGTATCAGGCTGTGCTTGTACAGCCAGCGCTGTCCTATTTCGAACATGGCCGCGCTGTCGCCGCGGATCAGCTCGACTTCCAGCTCGTTCACCGGCAGGCGCAGGCCCTGCGACTCGATGTGACCCACGTCATAGGCCAGCTCCAGCTCGGAGCCGGCATGCTGGAGCACGGCCAGCCCGCGCAGGATCTCGGTCTGGTAGCGCGCCTGTATGCGGCCGGCGTAGGGCAGCAGGGCGGCCTCGGCAGCGGTTCCCCGGTACAGTTCCAGGTCCAGCTCGGGGCCGGGGCGCGGATGGTTGATCTCGATGCGCGACAGCGTGTCGGGCCCGGGCAGCTTGACGGTCTGCATCCATTGCTCGCCTTCCTTGCGCAGGCGCAGCGCCACGTCGGTACGCGCCAGTTCGCGCTCGGGCGTGTCGAAATAAATGGCGTTCAGGTTGATGCTGCCGGTGCGCACGGCCTCAAAAGCGGTCAGCAGACCGGGGCGGGCGCTCTCGGGTACAAAAAATTTCAGTTCTTGTTCTAGCACAGCTCGGCACTCAAGGAATGACCCGGCCGGGCACTGGCAGTGCGGCGGCCGGCGCCCATGGGGGCGCTAAAGGGTCATTCTGCATCCAAACCCGCAAAACTTGAAGCCGCAATCAAGAATGAGGCGGCTCATTGTAGCGGCCGCCCCTCGAATCAGGGTTTGTCCCCGCTTGCCGCGCCCCTCCAGCCCAGCTGGCGGGAGATGGTGGCTGCGCACTGGCGCAACTGCGCCAGGATGGGACTGTCCAGGCTGGCGTCGAACAAGGTGCTGGGTCCCAGGCTGGTCAGGGCCAGCACGATCTGGCCGGAATGGTCGAATACGGGCACGGACAGGGCGTCTATGCCCGGCAGCGGGTTGCCCAGCGCCTGGGCCGCCCCTTGGCGGCGTATGCGCTCCAGCAATTCGGCCAGCTCCTGCGCCGAGGGGCGCAGCGGGCTGATGCTGGTCACCACGGCGCTGTCGCCGGCCTCGCGCTCGATGTAGTGGCGCGCCACTTCCGCCGGCAGCCAGGCGGCAAAGACATGCCCGGTGGCCGTGTGCAGCATGGACATCACCGTGCCGCAGCGCATGTTCACGTGCACCGGGTAGCTGGCTTCGCTGATGTGCACCATGGTGGGCCCGTGCGAACCGAGCACCGCCAGCCCCAGGGTGTGGCCGATGCGCGGCGCCAGCGCCTGCACCAGCGGCAGGGCGATCTTGACCGGGTTCTGGCTCTGCAGGCTGACCAGGCCCATCTGCAGGGCGAAGGGGCCCAGCTCGTACAGGCCCGTCACCGGGTCCTGCTGCACCAGCCCCACATTGGTGAAACTGACCAGGTAGGGGTGGGCCTTGGCCGAGCTCATGCCCGCCTGGGTGGCCAGGTCGCGCAGCATCATGGGCTGGCCGCAGTCCACGAGCGCCTTCAGCAGCCCGAAGCCGGTCTCGATGGATTGGATGCGGCGGCGTTTTTCTTCCAGGGCGGGTTCGGTCATGGGCAATGGGCGGCGGATCGGAACAGGCTCTCAGTGTACAGGCATAGTGCCTGCCCGCTGTCGCGCGGGTGTCGTAAAATGGCGGTAATTATTATCTGTCTGAGCAGAGAGCACGATGAATCAAGAATTTCAGCCCGAAGCCGTCCAGACCGGCGCCAGCTCGATCTCGCCCGTCCTGGAGATCGTCGAGGAACTGCGCGCCGGCCGCATGGTCATCCTGGTCGACGAAGAAGACCGCGAGAACGAAGGCGACCTGGTGATGGCCGCCGAGTTCGTCAATGCCGAGGCCATCAACTTCATGGTCACGCACGGCCGCGGGCTGGTCTGCCTGACCCTGACCGAGGAGCGCTGCCGCCAGCTGGACCTGCCGCTGATGGCCACGCGCAACGGCACGCGCTTCGGCACCAATTTCACCGTGTCCATCGAAGCGGCCGAAGGCGTGGAAACGGGCATCTCCGCCGCCGACCGCGCCCGCACCGTGCAGGCCGCCGTGGCGCGCGACGCGCGTCCCGCGGACCTGGTGCAGCCCGGCCACATCTTCCCGCTCAAGGCGGCCAAGGGCGGCGTGCTGGTGCGCGCCGGCCACACCGAGGCGGGCTGCGACCTGACCGCCATGGCCGGCCTGACCCCGGCCGCCGTCATCTGCGAGATCCTCAATCCGGACGGCACCATGGCGCGCCTGCCGGACCTGCTCACCTTCGCCGCGCAGCACGGC
This sequence comes from Alcaligenes sp. Marseille-Q7550, assembly GCF_965112015.1. Classification (NCBI taxonomy): domain Bacteria; kingdom Pseudomonadati; phylum Pseudomonadota; class Betaproteobacteria; order Burkholderiales; family Alcaligenaceae; genus Alcaligenes; species Alcaligenes sp. Marseille-Q7550. Next base: position 755,409 of record NZ_CBCOPU010000002.1, on the reverse strand, counting down.
ATCAAGATCGGCACCATCGCCGACCTGATCCAGTATCGCAGCGAGCACGAATCCATGATCGAGCACCTGCACAAGCGGCCGGTCAAGACCGCCTACGGCGAATTCGACTGCCACGCCTACCGGGACCTGTCCTCGGGCGGCCTGCACCTGGCCCTGGTGCACGGGAACATCACTCCGGACGTGGAAACGCTGGCGCGCGTGCACGAGCCCACCACGGTGCTGGACGTGCTGATCCAGGACGACGTGGGCCATAGCTGGACGCTGCCCAAGGCCCTGCGCACCGTCGCCGCTTCCGATTCCGGCGTGGTGCTGTTGATGAACTGCCAGAGCTCCGAGGAACAGTCATTCGAGCAGGTCCAGGCCTGGGGCACGGAAAGCCCCGCCGAGGCGCCGCGCGGCCGCCCCAGCCGCTACGACCTGCGCACCTATGGCATAGGCGCGCAGATTTTGCGCGACCTCAATGTCGGCAAGGCCCGTTTGCTGTCGCGACCACGTAAAATGCCAAGCATGACCGGGTTCGCACTGACCATCACGGGTTACCATAGCGAACCCGATTCTCAATCCTAAGCGGAGCTTCCGACATGAATCCTTACATCGTCACCCCGGACCTGAATGGGGAAGGACTGCACATCGGCATCGTGCGCGCGCGTTTCAACGAGTCCATCGGTCTGACCGAACTGGAAGCCTGCCTGCAGGAACTTGAAGCCCTGGGCGTGGACGAGCGCGACGTGACCGTGTTGTCCGTACCCGGCGCGCTGGAGCTGGGCATCACCCTGGCGCAGATGGCCGAGACCGGCGAGTTCGACGCCCTGATCGCCCTGGGCGCGGTCATCCGCGGAGAAACCTATCACTTTGAAGTGGTCAGCAACGAAAGCGCGGCCGCCATCACCCGCGTCTCGCTGGCGACCGGCATCCCGGTGGCCAATGGCGTGCTCACCACCAACACCGACGAAGAAGCCCAGGTCCGCGCTGCTGAAAAGGGTCGCGATTGCGCCCGCACGGCCGTGGAGCTGGGCAACCTCATCGCCGTGCTCGAGCCCGAGCTCGATGACGACGACGAGTACGAAGACTACGAGGACGAAGATCTTGACGACGACAAATAAAGTCCCGGCCGGCAAGGCCAATGGACGATCCGCGCGACGCCGTTCGCGCGAATTCGCCCTGCAGGGCGTCTACTCCTGGCTGCTGCGCGGGGCGGACGGCCTGCAGGAAGCGGTATCCATCGACGCCCATATCCGCGGCGACGAGGAATTCGGCGAGGCCGACGCCGCCTGGTTCAAGACGCTGCTGTTCGGCGTGATGCGCGAAGCGCCCACGCTGCGCGAGCGTTTCCTGCCCTATGTGGATCGCCCGCTGGAAGAGCTCTCGCCCATCGAGCACGGCATCTTGCTAATCGGCAGCTACGAGCTCATCCATCATGTGGAAGTGCCGTACCGGGTGGCCATCAACGAAGCCGTGGAGCTGGCCAAGTCCTTCGGCGGCACCGACGGCTTCAAGTTCGTCAACGGCGTGCTGGACAAGCTGGCCGCCGACGTGCGCGCTCCCGAAGTGGCCAAGCAGGCCCGCCGCTGACGGCTGGGTGAGACGTGCTGAACGAGTTCGGTCTCATCAAACATTATTTCAATCGCCCCGCTCCCGAAGGCTATCTGGGGGCGGGGGACGATTGCGCCCTGTTCGCTCCCACGCCGGGCTGGCAGCTTGCCAGCAGCGTGGACCTGCTGATCGAGGGGCAGCACTTCTTTCCCGACGTATCCCCCTTCCTGCTGGGGCACAAGTCCCTGGCGGTGAACCTGTCCGACCTGGGCGCCATGGGCGCGCGGCCGCGCGCCTGCCTGCTGGCCCTGTCCCTGCCCAGCGTGCAGCCTGACTGGCTGGAAGCCTTTTCGCGGGGCATTTTCCAGTTGGCGGAGCAGGCGCAGTGTCCGCTCATCGGCGGCGACACCACGCGCAGTCCGCAAGGCGTGGTCATCAGCATCACGGTGCTGGGCGAAGTGCGGCCGGGCCAGGCCTTGCTGCGCAGCGCCGCCCAGCCGGGCGACGACATCTGGCTGACCGGCACGCTGGGCGCCGCCGATATCGCCTTGCGCCTGCTGCAGGGCCGCCTGCCCGCCGATCCCGATCGCCTGGCGCAGTGCCGGCCCGCGCTGGAACAGCCCTGGCCGCCGTATCGCCTGGGCCATGCCTTGTGCGGCCTGGCGCATGCCGCCATCGATGTCTCGGACGGCCTGGTGCAGGATCTGGGGCACATCGCCTCGGCCAGCCACTGCGCCGCCGTCCTGGAATGGGACGCCCTGCCCCTGGATCCCGGCCTGGACGGTCTGCCCCTGGCGCTGCGCCGGGAAGCGGCCCTGGTCGGCGGAGACGTGTTCCAGCTTTGTTTCACTTCGCCTGCCGAGCGGCGGGACGAGATCACGGCCCTGGCTCGGCGCGAGGGCGTGTCCGTGAACCGCATCGGCAGCATGCAGGCCGGCCATGGCGTGCACCTGCGCGACGCGCAGGGCCTGCGCCCGGCGCCCGCCCAGGGCGGTTTCGACCATTTCGGCGCCTGACACCATGAACACTTTTCCCGATCCTTCCCTCAACCCCATCCGTCGGCCCAGCCTGGATTGGGTGTTCAAGAAGCCCTGGCGCATCCTGGCCTTCGGCTTCGGCACGGGCGTGCTGCGTCCCGGCCCCGGAACCTGGGGCACGGTGCTGGCCTGGGTGCTGTGGGTGCTGGGGCTGCATGTCCTGACCGACGTCCAGATGGCCGTTTTCCTGCCCCTGGCTTTTCTGGTGGGCTGCTGGGCCTGCCACCGCACCGGCTATGACCTGGGCGTCTCCGATCACAGCGGCATGAACTGGGATGAAATGATCGCGTTCTGGCTGGTGCTCTGGCTGCTGCCCCAGACCTGGCTGGCGCAGACGGCGGCATTCGCCTTGTTCCGTTTTTTTGATATTCTCAAGCCTCCACCTGTGCGCTACTTTGACCAGCGCTGGCACAATGGTTTCGGCGTCATGTGGGACGACATCCTGGCGGCAGCCTACACGCTGCTGTTCATGGCCATCCTGGTGCGTTTCGGAGTGCTTGCATGAATGACCTTACCCCTGTATCTCAAGCCCTGTCCCTGGGCCGCGCCCTGAAGGACAGGGGCTGGATGGTGGCCTGCGCCGAGTCCTGCACCGGCGGTCTGCTGGCCGGCGCACTGACCGACGAGCCAGGCTCCAGCGCCTGGTTCGAGCGCGGCTATGTCACCTACAGCAACCTGGCCAAGGTGGAGGAGCTGGGCGTCAACGTGGACACCTTGGAGCGTTTCGGCGCCGTCAGCGAGGAAACCGCCATGGAGATGGCCGCCGGCGTGCTGGAAGCCGCCGCTCGCGTGGAGCTGGCCATCTCCACCACCGGCATCGCGGGGCCGGACGGCGCCACGGCCGGCAAGCCAGTCGGCCTGGTCTGCTTCGGCTTTGCGCAGCGCACGGGCGATGGCATCGTCACCCGCGCCGCCACGCGCATCTTCAATGGCGATCGCGGCCAGATCCGCGACCAGGCGGTCGAGTTCGCCCTGACCACGGCCCTGGCCATCCTGAACCCGGCCTGACGTCTTGCCCGACGGCATGGCATAAAAAAACCGGGCCCGGGCCCGGTTTTTCAACGGCTGCGTGGACAGCCGCCTTTGCGGCCGCTCCTGCAGTCGCTTTTATTCGCGCGCGTCGTTGATGGCGTTGCGCGTGGCGATCGCGGCGGCCTGGGCGGCGTCGCGCCAGTTGTCGTCGCGGCCGGCATACAGGATGGCGCGCGAGGAGTTGATCATCATGCCCGCTCCCCGGGAGTCCGCGCCCGCGGCCACGGTCGCCACGATATCGCCGCCTTGCGCGCCGATGCCGGGGATCAGCAGCGGCATGTCGCCCACGCGTTCGCGCACCTTGCGGATTTCCTCGGGGAAGGTGGCGCCCACCACCAGGGCGCATTGGCCGTTCTGGTTCCATTTGTCGGCCACCAGGCCGGCCACGTGCAGGTACAGCGGCGTGCCGTCAGCCAGTTCCATGAATTGCAGGTCGGAGCCGCCCGGATTGGAGGTGCGGCACAGCACGATCACGCCTTTGTTCTGGTACTCCAGATAAGGTTCGACAGAATCGAAGCCCATATAGGGATTGACGGTGACGGCGTCGGCCCGGTAGCGCTCGAAGGCTTCGCGCGCGTACTGCTCCGCCGTGGAGCCGATGTCGCCCCGCTTGGCGTCCAGGACGATGGGCAGGTTGGGGTAGGTACGGCGCACATAGTCGCACAGGTCCTGGAGCTGGTCTTCGGCGGCCTGGGCGGCGAAGTAGGCGATCTGGGGCTTGATGCCGCAGGCGTAATCGGCCGTGGCGTCGACGATGGCCTTGCAGAATTCGAAGATGGCGTCCGGCTTGCCGGTCAGTTCGCGCGGCATGCGACGCGGGTCGGGATCCAGGCCGACCATCAGCAAGGAATGATTGTCGCTCCAGGCGCGGTTCAGTTTTTCTACGAATGTCATGGGGTCAGGAAGATAAACGGCTGTACAGGAAGGTGAGCCAGACGGCGCCGGCGAATATCAGGGCCAGCAGCACGGCGGCGCTGCCCAGGTCCTTGGCCCGGCCGATCAGGGGGTGGCGCTCCAGCGTGACGGCGTCGGCCACGGCTTCCAGCGCGGAGTTGATCAGTTCCAGGATCAGGACGAAAACCACCGTCGCCAGCAGCGCGGCGATCTCCAGCGGGCTGCGGCCCAGCCAGAAGGCTACGGGCGTCAGCGCCACGGCCAGCAACAGTTCCTGGCGGAAGGCGGCTTCGTGGCGCACGGCGGCCGCAAGGCCTTGCAAGGAATAGCGCAGGGCGCCGGTCAGGCGGCCCAGGCCGCCTTTGCTTTTGAACGGGGAGTCCGACATGGAGAAAGAGCCAAGTTGGGAGACTGCCGTGATTATAGGCGTTTCGCGAGGGCAAAAAAACCGGATGGAAAATTCCATCCGGTTTCATGACGTGCTGCGTGGCGGCTGGAGCGGGAGTGATCAATTCCCGCCCCGGCCGGGGCGTCGGCAGGGGCTTAGAAACCGCCCATGCCACCCATGCCGCCCATGCCGCCCATGTCGGGCATGGCAGGAGCTGGCTTGTCTTCCACGATTTCGGTCACGGCCACTTCGGTCGTCAGCAGCAGGCTGGCGATGGAGGCGGCGTTCTGCAGGGCAGTGCGGGTCACCTTGGTGGGATCCAGGACGCCTTGCTCGACCAGGTCGCCGTACTCGCCGGTGGCGGCGTTGTAGCCGAAGGTGCCGGAGCCGTTGGCCACTTCGTTCACGACCACGCTGGCTTCTTCGCCGGCGTTGGTGACGATGGTGCGCAGAGGAGCCTCGATGGCGCGCAGGACCAGCTTGATGCCGGCGTCCTGGTCGGTGTTGTCGCCTTTCAGGGCGGCAACAGCGGTGCGGGCGCGGATCAGAGCGACGCCGCCGCCGGGAACGATGCCTTCTTCAACGGCAGCGCGGGTGGCGTGCAGGGCGTCTTCGACGCGGGCCTTCTTTTCCTTCATTTCGACTTCGGTGGCAGCGCCCACGCGGATCACGGCAACACCGCCGGCCAGCTTGGCCACGCGCTCTTGCAGTTTTTCGCGGTCGTAGTCGGACGTGGACTCTTCGATCTGCACGCGGATCTGCTTGACGCGGGCTTCGATGCTGGCGCCGTCGCCTGCGCCGTCGATGATCGTGGTGTTTTCCTTGGCCACTTCAATGCGCTTGGCCTGGCCCAGGTCGTCCAGGGTGGCCTTTTCCAGGGACATGCCGGTCTCTTCGGAGATCACGGTGCCGCCGGTCAGGATGGCGATGTCTTCCAGCATGGCCTTGCGGCGGTCGCCGAAGCCGGGGGCCTTGACGGCGGTGGTCTTCAGGATGCCGCGGATGTTGTTCACGACCAGGGTGGCCAGGGCTTCGCCTTCCACGTCTTCAGCCACGATCAGCAGGGGGCGGCTGGTCTTGGCGACTTGCTCCAGCACGGGCAGCAGGTCGCGGATGTTGGAGATCTTCTTGTCGAAGATCAGGACGAATGGATCGTCCAGCACAGCCACTTGCTTGTCGGGGTTGTTGATGAAGTAGGGCGACAGGTAGCCGCGGTCGAACTGCATGCCTTCGACCACGTCCAGTTCGTTTTCCAGGGACTTGCCGTCTTCAACGGTGATGACGCCTTCCTTGCCCACTTTGTCCATGGCGTTGGCGATGATTTCACCGATGGAGTGGTCGCTGTTGGCGGAGATGGAGCCGACCTGGGCGATTTCCTTGCTGGTGGTGCAAGGACGGGACAGCTTGCGCAGTTCGTCCACGGCCACGACCACGGCCTTGTCGATGCCGCGCTTCAGGTCCATGGGGTTGATGCCGGCGGCCACGAACTTCAGGCCTTCCTCGACGATGGCCTGGGCCAGCACGGTGGCGGTGGTGGTGCCGTCGCCGGCGTTGTCGGAGGTCTTGGAGGCGACTTCCTTGACGAGCTGGGCGCCGATGTTCTCAAACTTGTCTTTCAGTTCGATTTCCTTGGCCACGGACACGCCGTCCTTGGTCACGGTGGGGGCGCCGAAGGAGCGGTCCAGCACCACGTTGCGGCCTTTGGGGCCCATGGTGGTCTTGACGGCGTTAGCCAGGATGTTGACGCCGCGAACGATGCGGGTGCGTGCGTCGTCGCCGAAGTAACCTTGTTTTGCGGTCATGGTTTGACTCCTTTTGGGTGCTCGTGGGCGATACTTATTCGATCACGCCGCAGATTTCTTCTTCGCGGATCACCAGCAGTTCCTGGCCGTCGATCTTCACGGCTTGGCCGGAGTACTTGCCGAACAGAACTTTGTCGCCAACTTTCAGGTCCAGGGGCAGAACCTTGCCGTCCTCGGACTTCTTGCCGGGGCCGACGGCCAGGATTTCGCCTTGATCGGGTTTTTCGGTGGCGCTTTCAGGGATAACGATGCCGGAAGCGGTGGTGCGCTCGTTGTCCAGACGCTTGACGATCACGCGATCGTTCAAAGGACGCAGTGCCATGGAGAAACTCCTGTTAAAAATGACAGTTGGTTGTATCAGTCCGAGTGGGGGCGACGCGTTAGCACTCAACCCCTTCGAGTGCTAATTATAGGGATGAGTTCTGTAATTTCAAGAGCAGGGGAAGGCGTCTGTTACATTTTCGTCCAGCCCGCGCCGAATCTGGGCTGCGCCTGCCGTCAAACGCCAGTGGGGTTTGGGCTTCCGCCACTGAATCTTGAGCTCTTGCAAACCGGCATCGCTGGAGCTGGCGCTGGCCGTAAAGTCTTGACTTCATCAAGACAGTACCGCTTACCGTATCTCCTCCTCGGCTCGACTCAGGAATATCTGGCTTGACTTAATAGGGCTTTGCGAACGATTCAACGTGGCTAAGGGCTCTTGCTCGTATGCGCTCTAGGCAATCCCAAGAACCCAATGAGTCTGGAGGAAATCGATCAGAAGTTCATTAAGTGCGTCAGACACACGCAGGATACGAACCTGAATGGAAACGTCGATGCGCTTCTTTCCTTGCTGCATGGATTCCCTTCCGGCAGAAGCACCGTAATCGACCTCATGCCGTTGTTCTAATCGTTGAGCCACAGCGGACCCAGATAATTCGTGGAGCCATTTCATGCCAGATGCTAGCTATAAAGTAGGTGAAACCACATCGCAACTCGTTACGTTCGATGTTGATTCAGTGCGACGGTTTGCGACCCTTGCCGGAGACCACAGTCCTTTGCATCACGATGACGCGTTTGCAAGACAACCAGATTCGGCGGGCTTATCGTCAGCGGGACGCATTATTCAGCGTTGATGATGGGTATGGTGGCAACCTTCTTGACAGAGCGCGGGGCGGGTCTTGGTCTGGAGTTCGAGTTCCAGTTTCGAAAAGCCGTCTTGGCAGGGCAGACTGTACGCATGGAATGGCGCATAGTGTCGGTCGAACCGAATCCAAAGCTCAAAGGCGACGTCATCAGCCTCGAAGGTTCATTGCTTGATGAGCATGGCGAGGTGTACGTTCTGGCCCGGTCGAAGAGCCTCAGCATACCGAATGATCTGCTTTGAACTCGGGCATTCTTGTCTTCCAGTGGTATGCAGGCCAGCGATCGGGCGTTACGCTGGACCGCGAGACACGGGGCGGCGAGAACGGGATGAACCGTTCGCATGTCTACGGCATCGCCAACCTGTATTACGAGTTCCTCGACGGCAGCCAGGTGAACGTTGCGGGGACGAAATTCAATTCGCGGCCCGATCGCCTGTGGGCAGGCGTCGGCGCGGGCGTGTCCTGCAACTGGGGCAAGGACAAGTATTCGCTCTATGCCGAAGGAATGGTAAGTACGAGCCTGGCCCAGGTAGGCAGCAACCGCTCGCTGTCGGGAAACATGGGTTTTCGGATGCGCTGGTGACGCGGTCCAGGAGCGGCCGGTACACGCCGGCCTCCAGCCCGCGGTTCGGCCGTAGACCGCTAACGTCTGGTAACGGCTGATAGCCGAAGTTCAACAGTGAACACTTTACCGCGCCTCAGCTTTGGGCAGCGAATCCAAGGGGCTTGTTATTGCACCGCCGCCCACCTGAAGCACATGGGTGCAGATCTTGATGGTCGCCACGTCTGCGTGCCTCGCAATTCCTGCATGGCTCGGATACCCTCGGGATTGAACGCATGTTTTATGTTGGCTGCATGGGGGGCAACGTGAGCGCCCTCGGCAAGAAGACAGTTCAGAAGCAGGGACGTCCTGATTGAACAGGTGCTGCCAATGTTCGCGCGAACGTAGATGGGTTTGTTCACGGTACTCTCCCTGGCAGACCTTAGGCACATGCTCACCTGCACAGACCGAATACATATTGATACACAATCATACAGAACCTATACTATTGCCAAAGTATTCCCTTTCCGAGTCCCGGGCAAAAAGGCCGGTTTGATTAGCGGCGTGCCCCATCTTTAAAGGCGCAGGTGCGGGCCCGTTGGCGGCATCTGCTACATCCATATTGCCGTAGCCCGTTCGTTTGAGATGACGGATAGTTCGTGGCGAACTCGGTTATAGCTCCTGGTACGACGGCACTATGTGCCCACGACATTCCGCGCAATCGCCACCTGCTTTGCTATGAAACTCACAAAACTGTGCGCCGCGCTGGCGCTTGTCATCGCTCCGCTGTCTACTTACGCCCTGGAAGACAGATTTGTCGAAAATGCGTCGGGGCGCAGCGTTTTTGTTGCGCGGTTTTTCGAGATCGGCGACGGCTCGTTTGACGCTGATGAAACGTCATTCTGGAGCTGGCAGGGCAATCAGGCTTACAAAGACCAGGTTGTTGATGGCCTGCGCTATTGGGCGGAGATTTTGCAGCCCCAGGGCAACAATCCCGCGACCATCGTGAATATTGGCACGGTGAATATGCCGGGCAATGCCTACGGTGGCTCGCCCGAAGCAAACGGCGGCCAAAGCGCATTAACGCAAATGCAGCAAAACATCTTCGGCCTCTCGCCTTCCACAGGGACGCTGCCCTTGGGCGGACATGGCTTTTTTGGCCTGGGCCAAGACGACTACGCGCTGAACCCCGCCTTAACGCAAACACCCTTTAGCGGTAAAGACAGCGTGCTCCTGACAACCATCCACGAAATTGCTCATGGACTGGGCATTTCAAGCAGCGTGGAAGACAGGGGCGGCTTAAATGATACACAGCCGTACTTCGAAAGCCAACTGAACAGCTGGACGCAGCTGCTCAGAGATGACAACGGCAACCCAGCACGCGCAGGCCAGAAAATTCTATGCAATGGCTGCGCCACCTCCTACGAGCCTGATGCCTTCGACTTGCGCCAGGACAAGGGTTTTCTAGTCGGTGCAAATATCGAGCAAGTCCTGGCCGGTGGTCTGCGTGGTGTGCCCGTAAAGATACTGGGTGAAGAAGGTGACATAGACAACAACTTCATGAGCCATATCGAACTTCGAAACAGCGTCATGAGCCACCAGAGCTACCGTAACTATTCAGGCTTCATGGAAGCTGAACTGGCTGTGCTGCAAGATATGGGTTACACCATTGACCGGGCAAACTTCTTCGGGCGCTCGATCTACGGCGATGGCCTTGAGCTGGTAAATACACAAGGCTTCTTTGGGCGCAATGCTGCGGGTACACAGTATCTTCCAGGCCAGTACAACCAGTCCACGCTAGGTTTGGGCCTGCATATCTACGGCAGCAACAACCAGATCCGGCAAGCCGCTGACCTGCTGGCAGCGGGGTCAGGCGGCGCAGGCATACGGGTCGATGGCGAGAACAACACCCTTGTCATCGATCCAGGCGTAAAAATTTACGCGGATGGTTTGAACGGGCAAGGCATTCAATTTGCCTACGGCCGTGGACACAAGCTGGTTCATCGCGGTGACATCCAGGCTACCGGCCCTCAAGGTGTAGGCCTGCGTTTTGATTTTGGCACCAATTCCCTGGGCAACCATACCGAGCGTCGTGGCTCCTATATACGCAGCATCGATGGCGTCAATCAAACCCTGCTCCCGGAACTGAACGGCCCGATGGTCCAACAAGCCGACATTAGCGGGCGGGTTGCGGGCCAAGAGGCGGCCATCCTGATTTCTGACAATGCCTATGTCGGGCGCATCAACCTGATGCAAGGCGCTCAGATAGAAGGCGATATTATTTCGCATTATGCGCAACGCGACGGCAGTAACCAGCTGCGTCTGACCACCCTGTCGTTTGGCCAGGCTGCCGACAATATGGGCCGCAGCGTCGATCAGCCTGATGAAGCATTTCACCTGAGCTACGCCGGCAACATCACAGGCAAAGACAACCTGGCCCTGTCATTTGACGGCGGCACAACGCAGCTGAACGGTACCTTGCAGGTCCACAGCGCCACCATCCACGAAGCCGCGACATTGGGCGGCAATGCCAGCTTCGATCTGGCCAGCGGTACGGCCTTGATTAACGCTGGCACCTTGGCGCCCGGCAACTCGATCGGGCGCATCAGCGTGAATGGCGACTTTCAACAAACGGCAACGGGCCGCCTGGTAGCCGAATTTGACGGCACAGGCGGACACGACGTGCTTGCCGTCAGTGGTACTGCGGACCTGGCCGGCACGCTGAAACTGACGCCTTTGGCCGACTGGTATCAAAATTCCTGGTCGGTAGACACAGGCTCGGTTGTGGCAGCAGCCAGCTACAGCGGCAGCTTCGACGCCCCTCGGATCACATCCGTATCGCCCACCTTGCAGTTTGGCGCTGCCCCCTTGGGCAATGAACGCTATCGCCTGTCTGCCAGGCGGGCCGACAATGCCTACAGCCAGTATGGTCGCAACGCCAACCAGCGCGAGGCCGGGCGCGCTTTGTTCAACCTGGCATCCGTCGGGCCTGCACAAGCGCAGGCGCTGTTCCGGGAGCTTGATTTCTCGGCCGGCGACGGTTCACAGATACCTGACGCCCTGACCCAGGTTTCACCGGCCAACTACAGTGCAGCGATGGCCGCTTCCCTGATGCGCGAGCGCACGGTCATGCAAACGGCCCGTCAGGGCCTGGGCGGGAGCACGCAGCAGCCCGGCACCGACTGGCAAGGCTACGCCCTGGCGTTCGGCTCAGACGCCGATCAGGACGCAGGTGGATCCATGGTTGGCTACGACGCCAATACCTATGGCCTGGTCATTGGAACCGGCCGCAGGCTGGCGTCGGCACCCGACTTTGCGGTTGGCGCCCACCTTGATATTTCAGACCAGTCGGTCAGGATGGATGCCCCTTACCCGGGCAAGAGCAAAGCCACCGCGTTCGGTATTGGTGCCCATCTTCAGTACCGTCCGGGCGCAAGGCACGGTTTTTTTGCTTCCAGCGGCCTGCGCCTGGGCCTTGAGCAGGCCGATATGCGCCGGCAGATTGCCATCGGTAATTACCAGGCGACGCACTCGTTTGACTGGACGGGTCACAGTGTGTCGATTGATGCGGGCACAGGCTACCTTTGGCGATTGAACTCGTCGTTTTCAGCGGGGCCATTTGCCGGCATGAACTATGCCTTGGTGTCACGGCCCTCGATCGACGAGTCGGGCAATGCGGCAACACGCCTTCACCTGGACAGCAAGCGCCTAGATGCTTTGCGGTCCAGCCTGGGCCTGGCGGCGTCATGGAATCGTTCACTGGGCGATGGCAGCACCTTGGCCATGCATTCCAACATCAGCTGGAATCACGAATGGCTGGATCGCGACCTGACCCAGGCGGCGCGTTTCGCGATTGCTCCCACGGATACGGCGTTTGATACCCGCAATAGAGTGTTGCCCCGCGACACGATGGGCCTGGGGGCGGGTCTTACATGGCATCGCAGCGAGCACCTGTCTATCGGTGCCGACCTAAGTTCACAGCTGGGGAGCGGGTACTCGTCGCTGCAGGGACAGGTGAATCTGCGCTGGGCGTTTTAGGGGCAATGCTTGAGGCATTTCGTGGACGTAGGGCGATCGCGTTAAGGCCATGTGCAGGATTGGTGATGGCATGTGGCCGATGGCCAGGAACGAAGCCTGACGCAGTGCCTTTGACCTTGGCATAGTCAGCCCCTTCATTTGTATTATTTATGCGACCCTCCGGTCCGCCGGGCCCTGAAGCTTTACTACGTACCATCTATAGCATGCAGCGCTCAAGCTGTGTTCGCAGGACGGATACATTTACTGAGCCTGACTGACCGCAAACGGCCATATTGCAGACATACCTACCATCAAAAGATATGTTCAGAGTTTGCCCGTGGAGGGAAGCGCTATGCCTTCAGTTTTCGCCGATAACGTCATCGATCTTTACCAAAAAAACGCTGCCCGGTGGGTCAAGTTGCGTGGAAGCGAGTTGGTCGAGCGAGATTGGTTGGACGCCTTCCTCTGCAACATACCGTACGACAGCCCGGACGTTCTTGACATCGGTTGTGGATCAGGTGAGCCAATCGCGGGCTACTTGATTGGAAAGGGTTGCCGCATCAGTGGAGTGGACGGCGCCATTGCGTTGATCGAATTGGCAAGGAAAAACTTTCCCGATCATGTATGGATAACTGCTGACATGCGCAATCTACCTCCAATGGGCAGGTTTCGCGGCATTGTTGCATGGCACAGCCTCTTTCATCTCACGCCAGAAGATCAGCGCCCGATGTTCGCCACCTTCGGTCGCCTCGCCCTTCCAGGTGCTGCGCTGCTATTCACCAGTGGTACGACGCATGGCGAAGCCATAGGCACCTTTGAAGGGCAAGCTCTGTATCACGGGAGTTTGGATCGCGCCGAATATGAAGAAACGTTGCTGTCCAATGGCTTCGAGGTGATCCGGCACATAGAGAATGATTCTATGTGTGGGGGAGCAACGGTCTGGCTTGCCAGAAAGGCTTCCGAGGGCCGCTAAGGGTCGAAAGCAGTCGTCCAGACCTGCAATCTTGGCGCTAGTACAGGTCAGTTTGGAAAGTTCAAAACTAAACGGTGGGAAGTGCGGAAAGTTCGAAGCTGAACGGCCAACTGGTTCAAGACTCAGTGGTGATCGGCAGCGGGCACGATGGACGAGCAGGCTGGCCCGCCTACTGGCTGCTCGAGTGGCTGAAGAAACAGAGGGCCGCGTTGCCACGGAATCAGCATGATTCAGCCATGGAACTGCGAATAGAAAACCCCAGTCGTTCGCGGCCCGCTTGCGGTTGCAGTCCCTATGGATTGCCCATGATGGGTTTTGTTCTGCGCCACTCTGCCATATCGGCGAGCAGGGCCCAGCGCTCATGGTCTCGCCATTCGCCGTTGATGCGTAGATAGCGCGGCGAGTGGCCTTCTTTCTGAAACCCCAGGCGGCGCACCAGGGCTATCGATGCTTGGTTGTCGGGTTGTATGTTTGCTTCAAGGCGGTGCAGTCCAAGGTCATCAAAAGCATGGTCGACGGCAGCTCGCAATGCTTCGGTCATGAGCCCCTTTCGGCTAAAGTTCGACATTCCGTAGTATCCGATAGAGGATGTGAGCCACGGCAAGTGGTATTCCTGGTTCGCACGATTTGCGGCGATCAGCTCGGGGGCGTCGGCGCGGGTAGCGCGATTGAGTTGGATCAAAGTCATACTGGCTCCATGGCTGGTATCGGTTTCGCCACCGTGCGTACGCATCGGGGACGCCTTCTGGCCAAGTGCGGCTGCGCCAGCCGGGCCGGGCGGGCGGCCGGGCTGGCGCGCCGGCGCCTGGATGCCTGATCCCTTCAGCAGACGGGCGCAGGGGTGGGCGTCAGCAAGGGATCCAGTGCGCGGCACAGTGCCAGCAGGTGTTCGTCCGCCCCGATGCCGGCTTCGATTTCCAGCCCGACCGGCAGGCCCGACGCCAGGCCGATGGGCAGGGAAATGCCTGGGGCGCCCAGGTTGGAGCCCAGATCCGTGTGGGCGATGTAGGCCGGAAAGGTGGGTATGCGCCGTCCGTTCAGCTCGACCGTCTCGTCCTCGCCGATGGGACGCGCCGTCAGCGGACTGGTCGGGAAGGCCAGCCCATCCAGCTGGAAGCGTTGCAGCAGGTCGGCATAGGCTCGCTGCATCAAGGGCCTGTGCACCTGCAAGGCTTCCTGGTAGGTCGATTCGCTGACGGCGTGTTCGCTGCTGATCATGGCGTGGAAAAGCGCTTTCACGTCGGGACTGTTGATGCCTTGGATGAGGTCCTCCAGGCTGATGTCGTAGCCGTTCTCCGCCAGGTAGGCGGGCAGCCCTTGCAGGGTCTCGTATTGTGCGACGGGCATGCCCACGCGCCTGTTGATTTCCAGGAGGGGGGCAAGGTCCACCTCCACCAGCGTGATCCCCGCGCCTTGCAATTCGTTCAGAACCCGCTCGGCCGCATCGGCGACGCCGCTCTCCAGGTTTTGCCAAAAGGTCGAGCGCGGCACGCCCAGACGCAGCTCGCTGGGCTTTGGAGTCTCGGCAGGCGGCAGTCGTTGACCGGACATGACGGCGTCAAGCAAGGCAATGTCCGCCAGGCTGCGCGCCATGGGGCCGGCCGTGTCGCGGGTACGGGACAGGGGAATGATGCCTCGGCCCGGGTACCGGCCCACGCTAGGGCGAAAGCCGTACAGCCCGCACAGCGCGGCGGGCAGGCGCACCGAGGCTCCGGTGTCGGTGCCTATCCCGGCCGGGAACTGCCGGGCGGCGACCACCGTCGCCGTGCCGCCCGACGATCCGCCCGGGATGCGTGCGGGATCATAGGGGTTGCGGGCCGGGCCCGTGGTGGCGTTGTTGGATGTGATGCCAAAGGCCAGCTCGTGCATGACCGCTTTGGCGGGCAGCACCGCGCCGGCCGCGCGCAGCCGGCTCACGACCTCGGCGTCGCAGGGCGGCACCCGGTTATGCAGCGCGCCGGTGCCGGATGTGGTGGGCATGTCGCAGGTATTGATATTGTCCTTGAGCGCCAGCGGTATGCCGTCCAGCGGCAGCGTCCGGCCGAGCGAGCGCCGCCGGTCCGATTCGGTCGCCTGGCGGCGGAAGAGATCCGCGTCCAGATGGGACAGGCCGCCCAGCGATTTCATTTTTTCGGATTGCGCCAGTAGCGCATCAGCCAGTTCCAGGGCGCTGAACCGGCCTTGCTCCAGGCCGTCCAGCAGTTCGGTAGCGGTCATCTGCGTCAATGTCATGGAGTCTCCTGTTGACTGCATACGCAGCCTCATGTTGTTTCGGGGCCGGCTGATGCGCCCGCCTGCGAATCTGACGATATAGGAAAAATACGCTGGCGGGCATCCACAGGAGTGGGGATGACGGGCTCAGGCCTGAGCCCAGGCAACCTGATTGCGGCCGGCGTGCTTGGCCTGATAAAGCAGGGCGTCGGCCTGGTGGATGGCGGTGTCCAGGTCGCCGTCCGCCGTCAGCAGAGTCAGGCCGAAACTGGCGGTCAGGGCGTCGGGCAGGCCGGCGATGCGCAAGTCCATCAGGCAGGTGCGCAGCCGTTCGGCGGCCTGGCGCGCCGTCGGCAGGTCGGGGCAGCGAAGCAGCAGCACGAACTCCTCCCCGCCGAAGCGGGCGACCAGGTCTTCCTGCCGGGCCTGGCGCGCCAGCAGGGCGCTGACTTCCTGCAGCGCCTGATCGCCTGCGGCGTGGCCCAAGGTGTCGTTGATGGTCTTGAAATGATCGATGTCGCAGATCAGCACGGCCCAGCCTTGTGCGCCTTCTTCTTGCATGCGCTTGCGCGCCTGTTCGAAAAAAGCGCGGCGGTTGAGCAGCCGGGTCAGCGGATCGCGGCTGCGTTCCTGGTCCAGGACCTGCACGATGGACAGGGCGGTGCTCGCCAGGATCACCAGGGCCAGCCAGATGTTGATGATCATGTTCGCGGCCAGCATCAGCAGCCAGAAGCCCGAGCGGGTCAGCTCGACCTGCGGATCCTGGGGCATGAGGGCGGCCAGCACGAATATGCGGATCACGGCGTAGGCCAGCACGATCACGTAGGACACACGCAGCATCCTGGCCAGGGGTATGCGCGGACGGTGCCCGAACAGCACGGCGCGGGCCGGCAGGGCGACCAGCAGGGCGAGCCCGACGTTCAGGCAGTCCATGCGCATCCAGAGCTGGTCGTCGATATGCGAGAAATAGAACAGCAGCCCCAGCGTCGCTGCGATGACCAGGGCCGCGGCCCATGCGTTCATTCGGCCTCCGAAGCGCAGCGCCACGCCATGCGCCATGCTCCAGACCCCGCCCATGTACAGCGCCGACATCAATACGGACCAGCTCGCCAATTGCTGGTTGTTCATCAGGCTGTGCACGCTCAAGGGGACGGTCGTGATCAGGTAGCCGGCGGCGATCCAGAGCAGGTAGCGGTGTTCGCGCAGGAGGTTCCAGCAGTAGATCATGGCCATGCCCAGCAGTGCCGAGCAGGCGGGGACGATCAAGACGAAGTACTGATCGGCGGTTGGATTCACTGTTTGGCCAAGGGCCGGAGAGCCGGCCGCTGTCGTTGGGGTAAACCAATTGTAACAAGAGTGTCTGGCGCAGCCGATGAATCAGGGCCAATTTTTGGTTCTTCGAAGAATTCCGGGGACTGAATTGCCAAGTCGATGCCAAACTGGTTTTTTGAAGACGCCGTTCAAGGCGCAGGAAGATCGGACGGCGCTGATGGCTTGCCGGCGCGGCGCGCCGGTCGAGCCGGTCGGGCCGGCGCGCGCCCTGGCCGGGCGCGTCGTTAACTCCGGCGGGTTGCTCGCCTCCCAGGCGAGCAACAAGCGCCGCCGTCGAACAGAACGACGCTTAGCTCCCGTCCCCGCGCCCCGCCTGCGGCAAGCCATCCGACCCGCCCCGGCCCGCCTCGCGAGAACCCGAGGTTCTTTCCGCTTGGCCCAAACGGCTCGTCAAACACGGAGGAATCCCCAGAACTCCTCGAAGAACCCAGTTTTTTGGCGGGCGGCGTTCAGGGGCGCGCCTGGTGGCCGTGCAGAAAGGCGCTGACGGCATCCTCGATGAAGCGGTTCAGTTCGCTGGGGCCGTAGCCCATGTCCAGCATGGCCAGGTGGACCGGGTTGAAGGTGATCATGTCATGGAAGAACAACGCGGCGCGCAAGGGATCCATGGGCCGTATCCGACCTTGCGTCTGCTGGCTTTGCAGGTAGCGGGCGATGATACGGCGGGACTGCTGCGGGCCGCTTTCCAGCCACGTTCGCCCCATTTCGGGGAAGCGCGCCGCCTCGGCGATGATCAGGCGCTGGAAAGCCAGGTGCTGTTCCTGCAGCAGAATGCTGAGCAGGGCGTGAGCCAGGATCTTCAGGCCCTGTTCCGGCGGCTGGTCGCGCAGATCGATCTGGTCCAGGTCGTGGAGGAATTGCGCGGACAGGGTCTGCACCACGGCCAGGAACAGCCCCTGCTTGCCGCCGACCTGCCGGTAGACATTGGTCTTGGAACCGCCGACCTGCTTGACGATCTCGTCCACGCTGACGCCTGCATAGCCGTCCTGCAGAAAGCGCGTGCATGCTTCGTCCAGGATCTGCTGCCGGCGGGCTGCGCCGCGATAGGTCAGGCGGCCCTTGCCGGGCGCGGAGGCGTTGCGGACGGACGTGGCTGTGTCGGACATGAGGGAGGCGTGGGAGCAGTAAGAGGCTTTTTCTGGCTGGGCGATGACCCTGAACCACATTATTTTTCATATGATACGGTATCGTATTAAAAAGTGAAGCCGTCCCGGACGTCTTCCCTGGGAGGCTGTAGCGCAGCGTCCACAGGCGTGGAGCCGAAACTAGGCCGTAGAACGGGCGCGGGGGACAATGCTGGCTTGATTCTCTTCAACTGATGCTGGACAGGTATCCGAACAATGCAGTGGCTCGTCAATGTGATCGAACAGCATGGCTTGGGGCTGGTGTTTCTCAATGTGCTGATCGAACAGATGGGGGCGCCCATCCCCGCTTACCCGACCCTGGTCGTGACCAGTGCGCTGGCCCAGGGCGGGCGGTTTTCCCTGCCCGGTCTGCTGGCCCTGGCCGTGCTGGGCGCCCTGATCGCCGATATCCTCTGGTTCTATGCGGGGCGCCGCTATGGGCGGCGCGTCATGGCGACCATGTGCCGTATTTCCTTGTCGCCGGATTCCTGCGTGCGTCAGACCGAAGCCGTCTACCTGCGCTGGGGCGCCCGCTCCTTGCTGGTCGCCAAGTTCATTCCCGGCTTCGCCTCGGTCGCCAGCGCCATGGCGGGCGCCCTGGGCACCAGCATGCGCCGCTTCGTGTGGTTCGACATGCTGGGCGCGGCCATCTGGGCGGGGCCGGCCTTGCTGCTGGGCAGCCTGTTCAGCTCGGCCATCGGCGAGCTGCTGGAGACCCTGGAGGCCCTGGGCCGCTGGGGCTTGTTGATCCTGGGCGTGGCCTTGGCCCTGTTCGTGGCGCGCAAGGCCTGGCAGCGCCATGTGTTCCTGAAGACCCTGAAACTGGCGCGCATCAGCGTGGATGAACTGTATGAGCTGATCCAGGCCGGCGCCCAGCCGCTGATTCTGGACGTGCGCAACGAGTTATATCGCGCCGAGGGGCGCATTCCCGGCGCGATCGCACTGGATGAAAAGGACCTGCAGGGTCCGGGATGCGTGGCGGCCGAACACGGTCACGAAGTCGTGGTCTACTGTTCCTGCCCCAACGACGCGTCGGCGGCGCGCGTGGCCCAACGCCTCAAATCCCTGGGCTACACCCGCGTGCGCCCGCTGTCCGGCGGCATAGACGCCTGGGTCCAGGCCGGGCATCCTCTGGAGGGGGCTGATGACTGAATGAGCTCCTGTGCAGTCCTGGCAGCCCAGAGGGATGGCAGGCGATCATGTCCAGCCAGCCACGAGCGCAGAGCCGGGTCAAGCCAATCGATGAGCTTTATCCCGATGGCATGTTGCTTGATCAACTCTGGCTGCATCCATAGTAAAGGTTCATGATGGAATACGCGATTCCGCAGCAGGCGCACCTGCCCCAAAGCATTGGAAATAGTGCGGCGTTGACGCAAAGGTTTGGGGCAGTGTGGGAATACCAGACGTAGATCCTTCCAGAGATGATGCTGATGCCGAGCATTGAAAAGAGAACACCAGAATCCCAGGTGCAGTTCTGCAAGAATTTTGTCAGGAGTTGGCGTCTCCTGCCGGTGGATGACTTTGGCGCGCGCCTTTCTGATTTCGGATAGTTGCCAGATGTATCCCCCATCATCGGCCCAGTGCCCCCACCAGTCTGCTCGACCATGGCTGTTTGCCAATTGGGCGTGCACGCCGTTTCGTAGTGCGATTTCAAGCGTGTTGAGCATGGGCAGCAAGGATTCGGCCAGCAATATGTTTTGAAGATAGTCGAAAGCGGCCAATTGAACATTGCCTTTGCGGGCAGCCTTGTAGCGGCTTAGCCTTGGGACTGAGAAGTGTCGTTCCAGCAGTGTCCATTCCATGTCTACGGCTTTCAAAAAAAGTCTGTCGTCGCTATACTGCTTCTGCTGCCCTAGATTGATTCCTCTCCCGGACATTGTGCCGGTGACGATGCTAGGTACGATATGGCCCTGACTTGTCAGGGCCATTTTTCTTTTCATTCTAGATAAAGCCTGCCCGTGTCAGTGGATAACTGAGAACAATCTGTCCAGCTTCAAAGAGCGTTTGATGTTCGACGACAAAAAAACGGCAGAGCATCACGCTCTGCCGTTTTCTTTTCCAGCTTGCCGGTCTTTAACGCGCCGTCTGCACCAGCACCAGTTCGGCTTCGTCCAGCGCGGTGATGGTCAGCTTGCGCTCGTCGCGGATGGCGGCGCCGTCGCGGGCCTCCAGCTCCACGCCGTTGATGCTGACCCGGCCTTTGGCGGGCACCAGATAAGCCAGGTGGCGTTCGGGCAGTTCCAGCTCGGTGCTCTGGCCCTGCTTCAGGGTTGCGCCCAGCACGCGGGCCTGGGTGCGGATGGGCAGGGCGTCGCCGTCCTGCTCGAAGCCGCTGGCCAGGGTGACGAACTGGCCGGCGCGATCGCCTTTGGGGAAGGGCTTGGAGCCCCAGGAAGGCGATTCGCCGCGGCGGTCGGGCTGGATCCAGATCTGGAAGATGCGCGTGGTGACGGGCTCCAGGTTGTATTCGGCATGGCGGATGCCGGTGCCGGCGCTCATGACTTGCACATCGCCCGCCTCGGTGCGGCCCTTGTTGCCCAGGCTGTCCTGGTGGGTGATGGCGCCTTCGCGCACGTAGGTGATGATCTCCATATCGGCGTGGCCATGGGGCGGAAACCCCGTGCCGGCCGCGATGGTGTCGTCATTCCAGACTCGCAGCGCGCCCCACTCCATGCGTTGAGGGTCGTAGTAGTTGGCGAAGGAAAAGTGGTGCTTGGCGTCCAGCCAACCATGGTTGGCACCGCCCAGCTCGGCAAAAGGCCTGCGTTCGATCATGGTGATGTCCTTTGAAATTCACACGATGGGATCATCTTATGCCGCTCGCCTTGTGAATGAAATAGAATGAATGGAATGTTATTTATTCCATATTTTTCATGAGCAACCTTCCTGATCTGGAAGCCTGGGCCATCTTCGCCTCCGTGGCCGAAACGGGCTCCTTCGCCCAGGCAGCCCAGGCGCTGGGCCTGTCCCAGCCCACCGTGTCCAAGGCCATCGCCCGGCTGGAGAAGCAGTTGCAGGTGTCGCTGTTCCATCGCACCTCGCGGCGCCTGTCCCTGACGGCCACCGGCCAGGCCAGCCTGGAGCGCGCCCAGGACATTCTGGCGGCAGGACAGGCCGTGGAGGCGCTGGCCCGCGAACAAGTGGCGCAGTTGCAGGGGCGCATCAAGGTGGCCGCGCCCATGTCCTTCGGCATTTCCCACTTGGCGCCGGTGCTGCCGGCCTTCATGCAGGCGCATCCGGGCGTATTGCTGGACCTGCATTTCAATGACGCCCAGGTGGACATCGTCGAGCAGGGCTTCGACCTGGCCCTGCGCATATCCTCGCTGGCCGATTCCAGCCTGCTGGCCCGCAGCCTGTGCGGCGTGCGGCTGCTGCTGGTGGCTTCCCCCGCTTACCTTGACCGGCAGGGCAGGCCGTCCCACCCGAGCGAGCTGGCCGGCCATCACAGCCTGCGCTATGCCTACGAGCGTCGCGGCAGTGTCTGGCATTTTCAGCGCGATGCGCAACGTTTTGCCCAGGATGTGCCCTGCGTGCTGCAGGTGAACAATGCCGAAGCCCTGATGCCGCCGCTGCTGGCCGGGCTGGGCCTGGCGGTGCAGCCCGAATTCCTGGTCTGGGAGCCATTGCGGCAAGGCCGGCTGGAGCAGGTCCTGCCGGACTGGCAGGTGCCGCCCATCGCGCTGCATATCGTCACGCCTCCGGGCCGCGCCCGCCCGGCCCGGGTGCAGGCCTTCATCGAGTTCCTGGTCAAGCAGTTCGAACGGGCGCCCTGGGCCAGCGCCGTGCCTGGGGAGGCAGTTTAACGGCTTGATACGCAAGTCACGCAATGTGCGTTTACCGCTAGCCCCGGATTGGATAGATTCTGCCCGGAAGGCAGGCGCAGCCTGCCCGCCAAACGGAGAAGCAAGATGGAATCCATCGGAGCGCAGTTGTGGGGCACGCTGGTGTCCGAGTTCGGCGACATTCCCAATGCGGGTGAAGTGTTGCGCATCATCCTGCGGCTCAGCCTGGCCATGCTGCTGGGCGCCCTGCTGGGGTGGGAGCGCGAACGCAGCGGCAAGGATGCAGGCCTGCGCACGCATATGCTGGTGGCGCTGGGCGCGGCCCTGTTCGTCCTGGTGCCCGCCCAGGGCGGCATGGAAATCCAGGATATGAGCCGCGTGCTTCAGGGCGTGATCCAGGGCATCGGCTTTCTGTGCGCCGGGGCGATCCTGAAATCCAGCGACGAGCAGCAGGTGCGCGGCCTGACGACGGCGGCGGGCATCTGGCTGACCGCCGCCATCGGCGTGGCCGCCGGCATGGGCCGCGAAGCGACCGCCGTGCTCAGCGCCGTGTTCGCCTGGCTCGTGCTGGCGGGCCTGGGGCGCTGGGAGCGCAAGCGGGAGCAAGCCAAAGGGTGAAGGTCGGCTGAAGAGCGGTTTCCACGTAGACTGACTTGTCCTTCACCTATTTTCAAGGAGATCGTCATGGAAAGCCGTCCCCCATTGCCGCCTTTCAGCCTGGAGACCGCAAAGCAGAAGGTGCGCGCCGCGGAAGACGCGTGGAACACCCGGGATCCGGCCCGGGTGGCGCAGGCCTACACGCTGGACACGCGCTGGCGCAATCGCAGCGAGTTTCTACGTGGACGCGAGCAGGTGCAGGCTTTCCTGGAGCGCAAATGGCAGGAGGAGCTGGACAGCCGCCTGATCAAGGAAATCTGGGGCTGGCACGGCAATCGCATCGCCGTGCGTTTCGCCTACGAATGGCACGATGCGCAAGGTCAATGGTGGCGCAGCTACGGCAACGAGAACTGGGAATTCGACGACCAGGGCTACATGGCGGTGCGCCATGCCAGCATCAACGACCTGGCCATCACCGAATCCGAGCGTAAATTCCACTGGCCGCTGGGACGCCGCCCGGACGACCATCCCGGCCTGACGGACCTGGGGCTGTAGACGCGGCCTGTCTGCGGGGCTCCGGCGCAAGGGCGCGCGCTGGTTTTCCTCGCTTCTGCGGTCCTCGCATGAGCCACATTCCCGCCACGCAGGTCGAGCGCCTGCTGCGGATGCGCTGATGGGACTGGCCCCTGGAGCGCCTTGAGCAAAACATACCGGCCTTGTGCGGCGCCGATGTGGACGGACTGCGGGCGCTCTGGCGCCGATGGCGCGCTGAGGCGGGCGAAGGGGCGTAATATCGCAGCAGCCGCGCCGCCCCGGCTGGAAAGCCGGGACGGCCCCTTCGACAATGCAGGAGACGCATGGACAACTCGCCCCCCAAGAAAGAACGTTTCAAAGGTTTCAAGCCCGGCTCGCTGATGGCTTTGCGCTATTTCGAGCAGGCCGCCCAGTTGGAGAGCTTCAGCCTGGCCGCCAACCGCTTCAACCTGACCCACGGCGCCGTCAGCCGGGCCATACGCGGCCTGGAAGAGGAGCTGGGCCTGAGCCTGTTCGAGCGGCGCAACCGGCGCGTGTTCCTGACCCAGGCGGGGCGACGCCTGCAAAAAGCGGTGCAGCAGGGACTGGGCCTGATCGATCAGGCCGGCCGCGACATCATCCGCGACGAACAGGCGCTGCCCCTGGTGCTGTCTTGCGAGCCCACCTTGCTGATGCGCTGGCTGCTGCCGCGCTGGCCCGATTTCCAGCGCCGCTACCCCGGCGACCAGGTCCTGCTGGTGGCGGGCGGCGGCGCCTTCAGTTTCGCCAGCGGGATAGACCTGGCCTTGCGGCGCCAGGACTTCGAATGCCCGGACCACGCGCACATGAGCGATCTGTTCGCCGAGGAGATCGGCCTGGTCTGCAGTCCGGAGAAAGTGGACGTATATTTCGAGCGTCACGGCGGGCAGTTGCGCCTGCGTCCTGACGCGCCGCGCCTGGCCACCCAGAGCCGGCCGCACGCCTGGGACGACTGGTTCACCCTGACCGGACAGAAGGCCGGGCCCGGCCCGCAGCAGGTCTTCGAGCATTTCTATTTCAGCCTGCAGGCGGCGGCGGCCGGGCACGGCGTGGCCATCGGCGCCCGCCACCTGGTCAACGACGATCTGCGCAATGGCCTGCTGGTGGCGCCGGCGGGCTTTATCGAAGACGGCTCGCGCTACAGTCTGCTGACGTCCCAGGAATTCCTGCCCGACAGCCGCGAGGCCCGGCTGCTGGACTGGCTGCGCGAACAGTTGCTGGAGCATCGGGACCGGTAGGCAAGCTTTCCTGCGCCTGATCAAGGACAGGCTGTCATGAAACTGGTGTAGTGTAGGGTTGTGTCCAGACCATCCTACCGGAGACCATCATCATGACTCGCCATGCTGGCCTCGCCCCCAAGTCCTCGGCCGCCGACGGCGGCCAGGCGTCCAGCCATTACTCCCGCCTGATCCAGAAGGCCCGCAAGGAACCCAGCCGCACCTGCGTCGTGGCCCACCCCTGCGACGACGTGTCGCTGGGCGTCGCCCTCCAGGCCCGCGACCAGGGCCTGTTCGACATCGTGCTGGTGGGGCCGCAGGCGCGCCTGCATGCGGTGGCGGCCGAGCACGGCTTCAGCCTGGACGGCGTCACCCTGATCGACACGCCGCACAGCCATGCCTCGGCCGAGGCCGCCGTGAGCGAAGTCCTGGCCGGTCGCGCCCAACTGCTGATGAAAGGCAGCCTGCACACCGACGAGCTCATCCACGCCGTGCTGTGCACCCAGGGCAAGGGCCTGCGCACCGGGCGCCGGCTCAGCCATGTCTTCATCATGGACGTGCCGCGCTATCCGCACCCGCTCTTCGTGACCGATGCGGCCATCAACATCTTTCCCGACCTGGCGACCAAGGCCGACATCGTGCAGAACGCCATCGACCTGCATCGCGGCCTGGGCCTGGGCGAGCCGCGCGTGGCCTTGCTGTCCGCCGTCGAGCAGGTCACCGCGAAGATCCCCACCACCCTGGAGGCGGCCGCCTTGTGCAAAATGGCCGATCGCGGCCAGATCACCGGCGGCGTGCTGGATGGACCGCTGGCGCTGGACAATGCCATCAGTCCCGAGGCGGCCCGCATCAAAGGCATACGCTCGCCGGTGGCCGGGCAGGCGCAGATCGTGGTGGCTCCCGACCTGGAAGCCGGCAACATGCTGGCCAAGAACCTGACCTTCCTGTCGGGGGCGCTGGACGCGGGCATCGTCATGGGCGCGCGCGTGCCCATCATCCTGACCAGCCGCGCCGACGGCGCGGCGCCCCGCCTGGCCTCCTGCGCCGTGGCCAGCCTCTACGCCGGGCATCTGGAGCGCAGCGCCGCCGTCAAGGAGATCACGCCATGAGCGAACTGATCCTGGTGGTCAACGCCGGCAGTTCCAGCCTCAAGTTCCACATGTACGCCGTAGAGGAAGACGACCGGCTGGCGTTCCAGTACGGCGGCCAGGTGTCGGGTACAGGCGGCGCCACGCCGGCCTTCAAGGTGGACGACGCGCCTGGCCGGCCCATGGAGCGACAGCCCCTGGAGGCCGGCCAGGCGCGGGATCTGCATTCGGCCCAGGCCATGGTGGCCGACTGGCTGCTGGCCCGCCTGGACCGTGAGCCCATCGCCGTGGGACACCGCATCGTGCACGGCGGGCCGCGCTACGACCGCAGCGTGGCCCTGACGCCCCAGGTGCTGGACTATCTGGACAGCCTCTCGCCGCTGGCGCCGCTGCACCAGCAGAACAATCTTGCTCCGGTGCGCGTCATCTTCGAGCGCTGGCCGGAGATCTTCCAGGTGGCTTGCCTGGATACCGCCTTCCACCAGGGGCAGGCCCCGCAGGTGCGGCATTTCGCCCTGCCGGAGCGCTTCTACCGGCAGGGCGTGCGCCGCTACGGCTTTCATGGGCTGTCCTATCACTATATTTCCGAGCACCTGCGGTCCCATTGGCCGGAGCTGGCCCGGGGCCGCGTGCTGGTGGCCCACCTGGGCTCGGGCGCCTCGGCCTGCGCCCTGAAGGAGGGGCGCAGCGTGGAGACCACCATGGGCTTCACGGCGCTGGATGGCCTGCCCATGGGCACGCGTCCCGGCCGTCTGGATGCGGGGGTAGTGCTGTGGATGATGGAACAGGGCATGGACCACGACGCCATACAGTCGCTGCTCTACACCGAGTCGGGCCTGAAGGGTTTGTCGGGCATCAGCGCCGACATGCGCGTGCTGCAGGACTCCGAGGATCCGCGCGCGCGCTTTGCGGTGGAGTACTTCTGCTACCGCGCCGCCGAAAGCCTGGCGGGGCTGTGCGTGTCCTTGCAGGGCCTGGACACCCTGGTGTTCACGGCGGGCATCGGCGAGCACAGCGCCCCGGTACGCGCGCGGATCGCACAGCATCTGGCCTGGCTGGGCGTGGAGGTGGACGAAGCGCGCAACCAGGCCGGCGAAGCCGTGATTTCCACGGACGCCAGCCCGGTGCGGGTGATGGTCATTCCAACCAACGAAGAGCGCATCATTGCTGAGCAGTCGCTGGCCCTGGTGCGCTCCGCGCCGGTTCAGTAGGCGGCGTTGTGCACCAGCCCGGCGGCGACCGTCTGGTTGGTGCCGGCGTCGATCAGGATGAAGGCGCCGGTGCCGGCATGCTCCTGGTAGTCGTCCAGCACCAGGGGATCGCGGCTGGCGATGCTGACGCGGCCTATGTCGTTCAGCGCCAGCGTGCCGCTGGCTTCCTGTTCCTGCAGGCTGCGCACGTCGCGCACGGCATGCACGGCGCGCACCTTGGCCTGCGTCAGACGGGTGCCTTGCTTGAGCCAATACGAGCGCGACGTGCTCAGCGGCTGTTCGTCCAGCCAGCATAATTCGGCTTCGAAGCTCTTGCGCGGCGTGACGGGCTCGTCGGCCAGCGTGAGCAGGTCGCCGCGCGAAATGTCCAGTTCGCGGTCCAGCACGATCGTCACCGCATCGCCGTCCTCGACCTGGGTCTGCTCCTGGCCGGCGCGATACAGTCCGGTGACCACGGCCGTCCGGGCCGAGGGCCAGACCTGGATGGTGTCGCCCACATGGATCCGGCCGCCGTCCAGTTGGCCCGCATAGCCGCGGAAGCCGTCCACGCGGCTGCCGCCATGGCGGATCACCCATTGCACGAACAGGCGGGCGGGCTTCTGGCGTTCGTCATCCAGGGTCAGCGACTCCAGCAGCGGCAGCAGCGGCAGGCCCGTATGCCAGGGCGCATGGCTGGAAGGCCGGGTGATGTTTTCGCCCTTCAGGGCGGACAGCGGAATGATGTGGAAGTGTTCGATGCCCAGGTGTTCCGCCAGTTCCCGGTAGGCGGCGTGGATGCGGTCGAACACGGCCTGGTCCCAGTCCACCAGGTCCATCTTGTTGACGGCCACCACGATGTGGCGCAGGCCCAGCAGGCGGGCCACGGTGCTGTGGCGCTTGGTCTGGGTCAGCAATTGGCCGTCGCGGGCGCGGCTGGCGTCGATCAGGATGATGGCGGCCTGCGCCGTGGAGGCGCCCGTGATCATGTTGCGCGTGTACTGTTCATGTCCGGGCGTGTCGGCCACGATGAACTTGCGCTTGGGCGTGGCGAAGTAGCGGTAGGCCACGTCGATGGTGATGCCTTGCTCGCGTTCGGCTTCCAGGCCGTCGGTCAGCAGGGCCAGGTCGGGTTCCGCGTCCTCGCCGCGCTTGTACTTGGAGCGCTGGATGGCGGCGATCTGGTCGGCGAACACGCCCTGGCTGTCCACCAGCAGGCGACCGATCAGGGTGGACTTGCCTTCGTCCACCGAGCCGGCGGTGATCAGGCGCAGCACGCCCTGGTCGGCGGCCTGGATCCAAGATTCATTGACTGCGTTCATCAGAAGTATCCTTGTTTCTTGCGGTGTTCCATGGACGCTTCCGAGGTCTGGTCGTCCATGCGTGTCGCGCCGCGCTCGGTGATGGTGGCGAGCGCCGTTTCGGCGATGATGTCTTCGGCCGTGGCTGCCGTGGACAGCACCGGGCAGGTGCAGGAGATGTCGCCTACGGTGCGAAAGCGCACCTCGCGCCAGGTCGAGGTTTCCCCTTCCTGCAGCGGCGTGAGGGGCGTGACGGGCACGATCAGGCCGTTGCGCTCCACGACCTCGCGCGAGTGCGAGTAATAGATGGAGGGCAGTTCTATGCCTTCGCGCTGGATGTATTGCCACACGTCCAGTTCGGTCCAGTTGGAAATCGGAAAGACGCGCAGGTTCTCGCCCTTGTGGATGCGGGTGTTGAACAGGTGCCAGAGCTCGGGGCGCTGGGCCTTGGGGTCCGTTTGGCCGAATTCATCGCGGAAGGACACGATGCGCTCCTTGGCGCGCGCTTTCTCCTCGTCGCGGCGCGCGCCGCCGAAGCAGGCGTCAAAACCGAACTCCTCGATGGCTTCCAGCAGCGTCACGGCCTGCGCGCCGTTGCGGCTGGCGCTCTCGGGGCGCAGCACCACGGTGCCGCGGGCGATGGAATCCTCGACGCTGCGCACGATCAGTTGCGCGTCCAGCTCGGCAGCGCGGCGGTCGCGGAACTCGATCACTTCCGGGTAGTTGTGGCCGGTGTCCACGTGCATCAGGGGAAAGGGCAGAGGGCCGGGCGCGAAGGCCTTTTCGGCCAGGCGCAGCAGCACGGCGGAGTCCTTGCCGCCCGAGAAGAGCAGCACGGGTTTTTCCGCTTCCGCGGCGATCTCGCGCAGGATGAAGATGGCTTCGGCCTCGAGCCAGTCGAGGTGGGTACGGGTGGCAAGTGGTTCGCCCATGGTGTTCCTTTAGGTATTGACGCTGCTGTGCAGATTGCCCGCGTGCAGGCCGCATTCGAGGCTGTCGCGTTGCTCCCACCACCAGCGTCCGGCGCGCACGTCTTCGCCGGGGCGGATGGCGCGGGTGCAGGGTTCGCAGCCTATGGAGGGATAGCCCTGGTCGTGCAGGGGGTTGTAGGGAATGCCCAGCCCGCGGATGACGGCCCAGACGTCCTCGTGCGTCCATTCGGTCAGGGGTTGAACTTCTGCAGCCCGAACACCGCGTCGTATTCCTGGCGGGCCAGTTCGCTGCGGCTGGCCGATTGCTCGCGGCGCTGGCCGGTGATCCAGGCCGAGCGTCCGGCCAGGGCGCGGCGCAGCGGCTCCACCTTGCGTATCTGGCAGCATTGCTTGCGCAGTTCCACGCTTTCATAGAAGGCATGGGCGCCGTGCTGCTGCACGTGGGCCTGCACGCGTTCGGGATCGGGGCGGAAGAACAGGATCTCGCGCTGGTAGTGCTGGCGTATGGCGGCCGCCATCTGCACGGTCTCGGCATGCAGCCGGCCGGTGTCCAGCGTCAGGGTCTGGAGCTCGGGCGCGTAGATGGACATGGCGTGGAAGACGACCATGTCCTCGGCGGCCAGCGAGGAGGCCAGGACGGCGTCGGGATGTTCGCGGGCGATCCAGACGAGGTCGTCGCGCAGTTGCTTCCAGAGCGCCAGCGGACGGGCGGTCAGGGCGGTGATGGCGGGGGCGTAGGAGGGCACGATCGGAATTCCCGGCAGGCTGTGGCGGTGCCGGCCGAAAGAGGAATTCCTGGTAAGGCGGAGCCTGGCCGACACGTCACATCGTTCATAAACTTATGAGCAAGTTTGCTTGCGCCGGCCGGGCAGGGGAACGAACTATTCGTAAGGTGGTTATGCCCCAGGTCTATTTAGCCGGTTTTTATCGCCGGGCCGCCCCAAGATAAAAAGCGCCCCCTCGGGGGGCAGCAAGCCGAAGGCGCAGCGTGGGGGTTTAGCCGGTTTTTATCGCCGGGCCGCCCCAAGATAAAAAGCGCCCCCTCGGGGGATGAGCCCGGACACCAGACAGTCCCTGCGGACTGTCTGGTGCCTGGCGAATCCGAGCGGCATACAGGCCGCGAGGTGGACAGCAAGCCGAAGGCGCAGCGTGTGGGGATTCCTCAGGCCCGACGGCTGGCGGCGATGAGGACGACAATGACGATGCAGCTCAGCCAGGTCAGCAGGTTCACTTGCTCGCCCAGCCACAGGGCGGAGATCAGGATGGTCAGGAAAGGCTGGGCAAGCTGGACCTGGCCGATGCGCGCCACCCCGCCCATGGCCATGGCCTTGAACCAGGTGAAAAAGCCCAGCAGCGACGAGCACAGCGCCAGGTACAGCAGGCCCATCGTGGCTTGCGCGGTGGGCGCCTGCTCCATGGGCAGGGCCAGCCACAGGGACGCGGGCACGGTCAGCGGCAGGCTGGCCGCCAGGCACCAGCAGATGGTGCGCCAGCCGCCCAGGGTACGCGCCACGCGGCCGCCCTCGGCGTAGCCCACGCCGGCCATGAAGACCGCCAGCGCCAGCCAGAGGTCGCCCACTTGCAGCGCGCCTTCGCCGATGTAGAAGGCGTAAGCCAGCACCAGCATGGCGCCCAGCAGGCTGAGCAGCCAGAAGCGCCTGCTCAGGGATTCGCCGCTGCGCCTGGCGCCGATGATGGCCGTGGCCAGCGGGATCAGTCCGCTGAGCACGGCGCCGTGCGAGGAGGGCACGGACTGCATGGCAATGGAGGAGAAGACCGGCCAGCCCACGATCACGCCCGTGCAGGACAGGGCGATGCCGCGCCATTCGGCGGCGGTGGGGAAGCGGCTGCGGGTGGCCAGCAGGATCAGCGCGGCGCACAGGCCGCCAATGCTGGCGCGAGCCATGCCGATCAGCCAGGGGTCGAAGCTGTGCACCGCCACGCGCGTCATGGGCAGCGTGAAGGCGAAGACCAGCACGCCCACGAAGGCGTACGCATAGGGAAGCAGGGCGGGGGCGGACGGTTGGTAGGTCGTGCTGTGGCTCATGGGTGTCTCCATGGATGAAGGTCATGTGTTCATTGGAGCAACAAGCGTAAAATAAATAAGCAATACAGCAGCAGTACAGTTGGGCGATCAGACGCTTCAGCCGTATTGGTCGAATCACCACTACAGTCCGACGTTGCGACGATGGGGGCAGCATAATGGAATGGACGAACTGGGAGCCGGTCCGCGGCTCGGACGTCACGCTCAGCGAACAGTTGGTGGCCTGGGTGCAGCAGGAGCTGCGCCTGCGCTATCGCGGCGGCAGCCGCCTGCCCTCGGTGCGCAAGATGGCGCAGTCGGCCGGCGTGAGCACGCATACCGTGGTGGCGGCCTACGACAGGCTCATGGCCTTGGGGCTGGTGGAATCCCGGCCGGGCTCGGGTTTCTTCGTGCGCGTGCGCCAGCCCCGGCGTCTGCGCACCGAGTCACTGCGGGTGAACAGGGACGAACCGCGCAAGATAGACGTGAACTGGATGCTGAACAGCTTCATGGGGCAGAGCGACAGCGCCGGCATTCCCACCCAGTGGCTGGACAACGACATGGTGCTGGCAGCCGTGCGGCAGGTCAGCCGCAGCGCGGACTCGGGCCTGCTGGGCTATGGCCATTCTCACGGCTACCGGCCCTTGCGCCAGCACATCGCCGGTCAACTGGAGGACAGCGGCATACAGGCCGACCCGGACACCCAGATCCTGTTGTGCAGCGGGGCCACGCATGCGCTGGACCTGCTGCTGCGACACTGGCTGCGTCCGGGCGACACGGTGGTGGTGGAGGATCCCGCCTGGTATCTGCTGTTCGCCCGCCTGGCGGTGGTGGATGTGCGGGTGCTCAGCGTGCCGCGGCGCGCCGACGGGCCGGACGTGGCCGTGCTGGAGCAACTGGCCCGGGAACATCGGCCGCGCCTGGTCATCCTGAACACCGTGGTGCACAATCCAACGGGCTTCAGCTTGAGCCCGTCGGTTGCCCACGCCATCCTGACGCTCGCCCAGACCTGGGGTTTCCACATCATCGAGGACGATACCTACAGCGAACTGCATTCGCATCCGTCCTGCAGGCTGGCGCAACTGGATCAGTTGCACCGGGTCACCCTGGTGGGCGGGTATTCCAAAGTGCTGGCGGCGGGCTTGCGCCTGGCCTACATGGCGGCGTCGCCTGCCTTGCTGCAATCGCTGGTCAACCTGAAGATGCTGGCGGGACTGACCACCCCAGAACTAAGCGAACGGGTCACCCACAGGCTGCTGGTGGACGGACCCTACCGCAAGCACCTGGATCGTCTGCGGCATCATGCGGATGATGGCCGGCAGCAGACATTGGAGCGCCTGGCCAGGCTGGGCCTGGCGCCGGATGCGCCGCCACAGGCGGGCCTGTTCGTCTGGGTGGATACCGGCGTGGAGACCGAGAGCCTGGTGCGGGCCCTGGGCAGGCCCGGGCACCTGCTGGTGCCGGGCGCCCTGTTCTCGCCGGAGCAGCAGCCCTCGACCTATATGCGCATCAACGTGTCGGTGGCCGGCGACGATGCGTTCTGGGGCGACCTCGAACGGTGTCTGGATGCCGCCCGGCAGAGGACGGACAGCGTATCCGTCTGACAATGCGCCTGCGCGCCGGCCTCAGGCCTTATGCCGAACTGTATCTGTAGTTGCACTGTAATCCAGCTCTGTTAGCATAGAGACGTGTTGCGCACAGAAAGAAAATTCTGCGCTCAATGCGATAGGTATTTGCAATTAGTGCAATTGTATTAATCAATTTCACTAATCGATCGCAGCGTCCTATAATGGCTTTACTGTCAATTGTTAACCGCTAACTGGAGCTAACATGTCTTTGATCAACACCGTCATCAAACCATTCAAGGCAACCGCTTACCACAACGGCAAGTTCGTTGAAGTCAGCAACGAAACCGTCGCCGGCAAATGGTCCGTGTTCGTTTTCTACCCAGCCGACTTCACCTTCGTGTGCCCAACCGAGCTGGAAGACCTGGCCGACCATTACGCAGAGTTCCAGAAGCTGGGCGTGGAAGTCTACTCCGTGTCCACCGACACCCACTTCGCTCACAAGGCATGGCACGACACGTCCGACGCCATCAGCAAAGTGAACTACCCCATGATCGGTGACCCGACTCACCAACTGTCCCGCAACTTCGACGTGCTGATCGAAGAAGAAGGCATCGCTCTGCGCGGCACCTTCGTGGTCAACCCAGCCGGCGAGATCAAAGTCCTGGAAATCCACGACAACGGCATCGGCCGCGACGCTTCCGAACTGCTGCGCAAGGTCAAGGCTGCCCAGTACATCGCCGCTCACCCCGGTGAAGTGTGCCCAGCCAAGTGGGAAGAAGGCGCCAAGACGCTGACTCCTTCCCTGGACCTGGTCGGCAAGATCTAAGACCTCTATGGTCGCAGGCGGGCCGCGCCCCCCCCCGCTCGCCAGTTGCCTTGGCCGGCCCGGCGCCCCATGTGTTTCGTTCAGTACAGGATAAAAAAGGCGTTTCTCATGTTAGATGCAAACATCAAAACTCAATTGAAGGCTTATCTCGAGAAGATCACCCAACCGATCGAGATCGTTGCGTCGCTGGATGTGGGCGCCAAGTCCGTGGAACTGCGCGAACTGCTGCAGGAAATCGATAGCCTCTCCGACAAGATCAGCTATCGCGAAGACGCGGGCTCGCAAGAGCGCAAGCCTTCCTTCAAGATCAACCGTCCCGGAACCGACGTGAGCGTCAGCTTCGCCGGCATCCCCATGGGGCACGAATTCACCTCCTTGATCCTGGCCCTGCTGCAAGTCGGCGGCCACGCGATCAAGCTGGACGAGGCCGTCATCGAACAGATCCGCAATCTGTCGGGCGACTTCGTCTTCGAAACCTATTTCTCGCTGTCGTGCCAGAACTGTCCCGACGTGGTGCAGGCCCTGAACGCGATGTCCGTCATCAATCCGCGCATCAAGCACGTGGCCATCGACGGCGCGCTGTTCCAGAAGGAAGTGGAAGAGCGCAACATCCTGTCCGTGCCGGCCGTGTACCTGAACGGCGAGCTGTTCCACCAGGGACGCGCCAGCGCCGAGGAACTGCTGGCCAAGCTGGACGCCGGCGACAACGAAGCCCGCGCCCAGGCCCTGGACGCCAAGGACGAATACGACGTGCTGGTCGTGGGCGGCGGTCCCGCCGACGCGCCGGCAGCCATCTATGCGGCGCGCAAGGGCATCCGCACCGGCGTGCTGGCCGAGCGTTTCGGCGGCCAGGTGCTGGACACCATGGCCATCGAGAACTACATCTCCGTGGTCGAGACCGAAGGTCCGAAGTTCGCCGCGGCGCTGGAGCAGCATGTCAAGGCCTATGACGTGGACATCATGAATCTGCATCGCGCCGCGAACATCCGCCGCGAAGGCAAGCAGATCCTGGTGGACGTGGCCGGCGGCGGCCAGTTGAAGGCCAAGTCCGTCATCCTGGCCACCGGCGCGCGCTGGCGCGAACTGAACGTGCCCGGCGAACAGGAATACCGCAACCGCGGCGTGGCCTACTGCCCGCACTGCGACGGCCCCCTGTTCAAGGGCAAGGACGTGGCGGTGGTCGGCGGAGGCAACTCCGGCGTGGAAGCGGCCATCGACCTGGCCGGCCTGGTGCGCCACGTCACGCTGATCGAGTTCGGCGCGACCCTGCGCGCTGACGAGGTGCTGCAACGCAAGCTGCGCAGCCTGCCCAACGTCAAGATCATCACCCAGGCCCAGACCACGGAAGTGCTGGGCGACGGCAAGAAGGTGGTGGGCCTGAACTACCTGGATCGCGAGACCCAGCAGTCCCGGCATCTGGATCTGGACGGCGTGTTCGTGCAGATCGGTCTGGTGCCCAACACCGAATGGCTGAAGGGCAGCGATGTCGCGCTGTCGCGGCACGGCGAAATCGAAGTGGACGTGCGCGGCGCGACCTCCCTGGCCGGCGTGTTTGCCGCGGGCGACGTCACCACCGTGCCGTACAAGCAGATCATCATCGCCGCCGGCGAAGGCGCCAAGGCTTCGCTCAGCGCTTTCGACTACCTGATCCGCAGCTCGGCCGAAGTGGAACAGCCCGTCGCCGAAAGCGTCACCGCCTGATCGTCAAGGACGGCGTGATCAGCAGCCACCCCTGCGGGGGTGGCTTTTTTTGGTTCTTCGAAGAATTCGGGGAACTGAATGGCCAGATCGATGCCGAACTGGTTTTTTGAAGACGCCATTCAAGGCGCAGGAAGAGCGGACGGTGCTGACGGCTTGCCGGCGCGCCGCGCCGGTGCCCTGGTCGAGGCGCCTGGCCGGGCGCGTCGTTAACTCCGGCGGGTTGCTCGCCCCCCGGGCGAGCAACAAGCGCCGCCGTCGAACAGAACGACGCTTAGCTCCCGTCCCCGCACCCCGCCTGCGGCAAGCCATCCGACCCGCCCCGTCCGATCTTCCCGCGCCTTGAACGGCTCAAAATGCCGATGGCATCGCCCCGGCTCTGAACATCCATACCAAGCAGAAAATTCAGCGGATGGCTGATGCGTTGTACGACGTGTGCGGACGTCCCGCCGTTTGGGCCAAAAAGACGGCGCTGTTCTCGTGAGGCGGGCCGGGGCGGCCCGGCGGGCGAGTCAGGGCCTTCGCCGCAGGCGGGATGCGGGGGCGGGAGGCAAGGGGCGTGCTGCTCGAGCAGGGCGCTTGTGATTCGTCCAGTGGACGAATCACCCTGGGAGTTCACGCCCCGCCCGCCCCCGTATCCTGACCAGGGAACCCGCGCACAGCGCGGGCGAAGGACCCAGCCAAGCCGGCCCGCCCCGGCCTGCCTCGCGAGAACCCGAGCTTCTTTCCGCTTGGCCCAAACGGCTCGTCAAACACGGAGGAGTCCCCGGAATTCCTCGAAGAACCTTTTTTTGGGGTCGGCGGCAGGGTGTATGGATCGCGGGCCCAGGCGCTTCTTGTCAGGCTTCGCCGTCCAGCCCAGGCCAACTGCCGCCCAGCACGTCCGCGCACACCTGCAGCCAGGCCTTGGCCGCCTGCGACAGGTAGCGGCCGTTCCACAGCAGGGCCACTTCCCAGTTCAGGGCGGGCTCCACGACCTCGGCCGCGACCCAGTCGCCGGGCTCCAGGCGCGACAGAAAGGGTTGGGGCAGCAGGGCGATGCCCATGCCGGCCTGCGCCATGGAGGCCACCCAGTCCCATTGCCCGCTCTGGGCCGCGATGTGGGGCTGCAGGCCGGCATGCGCAAAGGCGCGGCGCAGCATGCGGGTCAGGGCGAAGTCGTCGCTCAGGAATATCAGCGGGTGGCGCTCCAGCTCTTCGAGCTTGACCTTGCCCTGCGCGCTGCGAAAGCTGTTCTTGCGGCCTATGGCCCAGACGCCGTGGCGCGCCACAGGGGCGGCGGACAAGTTCAGCTCCGGACCCAGCGGCAGGATGCTCAAACCCATCTCCACCGCGCCGGCGGCCACCAGGCGCTCGATCCCCATGCCGGTCTCTTCGTGCAAGACGAGCTCGATCCTCGGGTGGCGGGCCTTGAAGGCCTTGAGCACTTCGGTGAACAGCACATTGATCATGGGCGGCATGCCCAGTTCCAGCCTGCCGCGCTGCAGGGCCTGCACTTCATGCACCTCGCGCAGCAGCCGCTGCACGCTTTGCAGGACTTCCTGGCCGCGCTCCAGCACCACCTTGCCGCAATCGGTGAGCTGGAGCTGGCGATGGTCGCGGATCAGCAGCGGCTCGCCCACCTCGTCTTCCAGTTGCCTGACCATCTTGCTGACCGTGGACTGGGTCACGTTCAGGCTTTGGGCTGCCTGCGTAAAGCTTTGATGTTTAACGGTTTCGATGAAGTACCGCAGCGATCTGACATCCATGGCCAGCTTCCTTTTCAGTCATGAATTTTACGACTTTCCAGCAGTGATTTTATTCATTATGGCGATGCTATGCTGACGTCGTTCAAAAACATAAACGCCAGTTGCCAGGGCGTGGAGACCTCGCCCGGCGCTTTCGGACCCAGGCTCCCCCGATCGCAACAGCTGGCAGATCATGATACCGAGACAGGAGCATACGATGTTCAAGGATCGCATCCGTTTCCCAGGGTTGGAAGACAAGGTCATGACGGCGCAGGAGGCGGCGGCCTTCTTCCGGGACGGCATGAATGTGGGCATGAGCGGCTTTACGCGCGCTGGCGACTGCAAGGCCATGCCGCGCGCCCTGGCGCAGCGCGCCCAGGCCGAGCCGCTGCGCCTGAATGTGATCACCGGGGCCTCGCTGGGCAACGACAGCGATGGATTGATGGCCGAGGCGGGCGTGCTGGCCAAGCGCATGCCCTTCCAGGTGGACGCCGTGCTGCGCCGCCACATCAACCAAGGCAAGGTCCTGTTCGCAGACCAGCACCTGTCCCAGACCGTGGAGCAACTGCGCTGCGGCAACCTGCCCGCCATCGACATCGCCGTGATCGAAGCCGTGGCCATCACCGAGACCGGCGCCATCGTACCCACCACCTCCGTGGGCAATTCGGCCAGCTTCGCCCAGCAGGCGCAGCAGATCATCGTGGAGCTGAACCTGGGCATGCCCCTGGAGCTGGAAGGCCTGCATGACATCTACGTGCCCGAAATGCGTCCGCATCGCGAGCCCATCGCCCTGACCTCGGTCGAGCAGCGCATCGGCACCGCCGCCATCCAGGTGGACCCCGCCCGCATCATGGGCATCGTCGTGACCGACGCGCTGGACAGCCCGTCCAGCGCCTTGCCGCCGGATGCCGAAACCCAGGCCATCGCCGGCCACATCATCGAGTTCCTGAAAGGCGAAGTGGCGGCCGGCCGACTGAGCAATTCACTGCTGCCTTTGCAGGTGGGCATAGGCACCATCGCCAATGCCGTCACCCACGGCCTGGTGGATTCTCCCTTCCACGACCTGACCATGTATTCGGAAGTCCTGCAGGACAGCGCCATCGCCTTGCTGGATTCGGGCCAGCTGCGCTTTGCCTCGGCCTCCTCGGTCACGCTGTCCGCAGCCAGGACGGCGCAGTTCCTGGACGGCCTGGAGCGCTACCGCGACAAGGTGGTGCTGCGTCCGCAGGAAATCAGCAATCATCCCGAGCTGGTGCGCCGCCTGGGCATCATCGCCATCAATACCGCCCTGGAATTCGATATCTACGGCAACGTGAATTCCACGCACGTCTGCGGCACGCACATGATGAACGGCATCGGCGGTTCCGGCGATTTCGCCCGCAATGCCCACCTGTCCATCTTCGTGAGCAAATCCGTGGCCAAGGACGGCGACATCTCCAGCGTCGTGCCCATGGTCTCGCATGTGGATCACACCGAACACGACGTGGCCGTGCTGGTCTCCGAATGGGGGCTGGCCGACCTGCGCGGCCTGGCGCCGCGCGAGCGCGCCCGCGTCATCATCCAGAACTGTGCGCATCCCGACTACCGCGCGGCCCTGCTCGACTATGTCCAGCGTGCCGAACAGCGCGGCGGACATACCCCGCACATTCTGGAAGAAGCCTTGTCCTGGCATGCCCGCTACCAGCAACACGGCACCATGCGCCAGGAGCAGTTCCATGCCCAGGAGGCCGCGACTGCGTAGTGATCAGGTCCGAATCGTGCGACGCCGAGTCAGTCCGCCGCCGCACGAGCATCTGACTGACCTGATCGCCCCTGGCATGCCACCCGTGCCAGGGGCATTTTTTATTGCTGGGCAGCCGGGCCGCCCGAGGCAAAAGGCGCCCCCCTTGGGGGATGAGCCCGGACACAAGACAGTCCCTGCGGACTGTCCTGCGCCTGGCGAATCCGAGCGGCCTGCCTGCCGCGAGGTGGACAGCAAGCAGGCGGCAGCCTGCGCAGCGTGGGGGCCCCTTTTAGCGCTAAAATCATGTATTGTTGCGCGCAAAGCGAGGCCGGGGTGCTGGAACAGATCGGGATCATCAATTTCTGGGCGTTTGTGGTGGGGACGGTGTTCATCGTGCTCCTGCCGGGCCCCAACTCGCTCTACGTACTGGCCAGCAGCGCGGGCCATGGCGTGCGGGAGGGCTACAAGGCTGCGCTGGGCGTGGTCGTGGGCGACGGCATCCTCATGACCTTGACCGCCCTGGGAGCGGCCTCCCTGCTCAAGACCCTGCCCATGCTCTACATGGGCATACGCTGGCTGGGCGCGGCCTATTTGCTGTATCTGGGCGTGCGCCTGCTGCAGTCGGCCTTCCAGAAGGGCGGGGCGATGCGCGCCATCGACACCCGCGTGCGCCACCAAGGGCGGTTCCGCAAGGCAGTGTTCCTGAGCCTGCTCAATCCCAAGGCCATCCTGTTCTTCCTGTCTTTCTTCGTCCAGTTCGTCAATCCCGCCGCCGGCCATGCCGGCCTGGCCTTTCTGGTGCTGGGCCTGGTGGTGGAGGTCATCAGCTTCTGCTACCTGTCCTTGCTGATCGTGGGGGGCGACCGGCTGGCGGGGATCTTCCGGCGGCACCAGCGCCTGTCCCGCCTGGGCAACGGCTCGGTGGGATTGCTGTTCATGGGTTTTGCAGCCCGCATGATCAGCGACTGAAACAGATAGCCCGCATCGCCGCAACGCATCACCTCTTCATCAGTCAAAGGAGATCATCACTTATGAGCAGCAAAATCCGTGTCGGCATCGCAGGTTATGGCAATCTGGGGCGAGGCGTCGAACTGGCCATCGCCCAGAATCCGGACATGGAGCTGGTCGGCGTCTTCACCCGCCGCGATCCCGCTTCCGTGAAACTGCAGAATGCGTCCGTGCCCGTGCATGCGCTGGACGGCATCGAGCAGCACCGTGACGCCATCGACGTGCTGATCCTCTGCGGCGGCTCCAAGAACGACCTGCCCGAACAGGGCCCTGCGCTGGCCCGGTGGTTCAACACGGTGGACAGCTTCGACACCCATGCCCGCATTCCGGAATACCACGCCGCCGTGGACGCCGCCGCCCAGGGCGCGGGGACCACGGCCCTGATCGCCGTGGGCCGGGATCCAGGCCTGTCCGCCATCAACCGCCTGTACGGCGAATGCGTGCTGCCGGTGGGCGAGACCTACACTTTCTGGGGCAAGGGCCTGAGCCAGGGCCACTCGGACGCCATCCGCCGGG
Organism: Alcaligenes sp. Marseille-Q7550; assembly: GCF_965112015.1. NCBI lineage: Bacteria > Pseudomonadati > Pseudomonadota > Betaproteobacteria > Burkholderiales > Alcaligenaceae > Alcaligenes > Alcaligenes sp. Marseille-Q7550. The sequence goes on along the minus strand of NZ_CBCOPU010000002.1, from coordinate 715,659 downwards.
TGCCCGGCGTGGCCGGCGGCGTGCAGTACACCCTGCCTATCGAGGCCGCCGTGCAGCGCGTGCGCAACGGCGAGCAGCCCGTGCTCAGCACACGCGAGAAACACAAGCGCCAGTGCTTCGTGGTGCTGGCCGAAGGCGCCGATGCCGACGCCGTGCGCCAGGCCATCGTCACCATGCCCGACTATTTCGCCGACTACGACACCGAAGTCAATTTCATCGATGCGGACACGCTGGCGCGCGAGCATTCGGCCATGCCGCACGGCGGTTTCGTGATCCGCAGCGGCCAGTCCGGCGCCGGCACCCAGCAGGTGGTGGAGTATTCCCTGAACCTGGGCAGCAATCCGGAATTCACCTCCAGCGTGCTGGTCGCGTATGCGCGCGCCGCCTACCGCATGAACCAGCAGGGCCAGATCGGCGCCAAGACGGTGTTCGACGTGGCTCCCGGCCTGCTCTCGCCCAAGTCGCCCGCCGAGCTGCGCAAAGAGCTGCTGTAAAACGGCGATTCCACCCATCGGCGCGCGCCATGCGCGGCGCTGATGGGCGGAATCAGTATTCGCGGCAGTCCTGCGCCTGCAAGTAGGGGGCAATAAAGAGTAAAATATCGCTCCTCTTCTACTTTTTCAGAGTGTTGGCATGCGTTTGCTGATAGCCCTGCTGCTGCCCTGGCTGGCGTTCTTCACCATCGGCCGCCCGTTTGCCGGGATCATCTGCCTGATCCTGCAGATCACCCTGATCGGCTGGGTTCCCGCCGCCATCTGGGCCGTGTATTCATTGAGTCAATACAAGACCGACAAGAAAATCGAACAGGCCCTGGGCAAGCGCTGACCCTCCCTAGGGTAAATCCTTTCCGTATTGCGCGTCTGAGCCGGTAGAATCTGCCGGCACAGACGTTTTTTATCTTTTTTTGCCGATGCAGCCATGACCATACCGCCCAGCATGGGTCATTCTCCTGACCCCGGCGAGGAAACCATGCCCGCAATGGGCGTTGCGCCTCGCCTCGAGCTGAACGACATCACCAAGGAATACCCGGCCGTCGTCGCCAATGACAGCGTGTCCCTGTCCATCAGGCCGGGCGAGATCCATGCCGTGCTGGGCGAGAACGGTGCCGGTAAATCCACGCTGATGAAAATCATCTACGGCGTGGTCAAGCCTGATCGCGGGCAGATACTCTGGGACGGCCGGCCGGTGCAGATCAGCAGTCCCGCCGCGGCACGCCAGCTGGGCATAGGCATGGTGTTCCAGCATTTTTCCCTCTTCGATACGCTGACGGTCACGGAAAACATCGCCCTGGGCCTGCCTGCCTCGACCAATATGCAGGAACTGGAGGGGCGCATCCGTGAAACCGCCCGCCAGTACGGGCTGGACCTGGATCCGCGCCGGCACATTCATACCCTGTCGGTGGGCGAATGCCAGCGCGTGGAGATCGTGCGCGCGCTGCTGGGCAAACCCAAGCTGCTGATCCTGGACGAACCCACCTCCGTCCTGACGCCCCAGGCGGTGCGCCGCCTGTTCGGCACCTTGCGTCAGCTGGCGGCCGAAGGCTGCAGTATCGTCTACATCAGCCACAAGCTCGACGAGATCCGCGAACTGTGCCATGCCTGCACCGTGATGCGGGCCGGCAAGGTCACCGGCTATTGCGATCCGCGCCAGGAGACCACCGCCAGCCTTTCGCGCCTGATGATAGGCGCCGAGCCGGCTTCGCTGGGGGCTCGCGCCCGGCAGGAGGGGGCCACGCTGCTGCAGGTGCGCTCGCTGCGCCTGCCCAAGTCGCACCCCTTTGCCTGCGAGCTGGAAGACATCAATTTCGAACTGCGCCAGGGCGAGATCCTGGGCGTGGCCGGCATTTCGGGCAATGGCCAGCAGGAGCTGCTGGCGGCCTTGTCGGGCGAGGACACCCGCGCCGACCCGCAATCCATCCTCCTGGACGGCCAGCCCGTAGGTCAGCGCGATGCGGCCTGGCGGCGCGACCACGGCATGGGCTTCGTGCCGGAAGAGCGCCTGGGGCGCGGCGCCGTGCCGGAGCTGTCGCTGGCGCAGAACCTGCTGCTGTCGCACCAGGGCGAAGACACCGTGCGGCGCGGATTCCTGCGCTTTGCCTCCATACGGCGCCTGGCCGGGGGCATCATCCGCCGCTTCAGCGTCAAGGCTGCGGGCGACCAGGCCCCGGCCAACAGCCTGTCCGGCGGCAATCTGCAGAAGTACATCATCGGCCGCGAAGTCACGCGCCAGCCGCGCGTGCTGGTCATCGCCCAGCCGACCTGGGGCGTGGACGTGGGCGCGGCCGCCCAGATCCATACCGAGCTGCTGGCCCTGCGCGACGCCGGTTGCGCGCTGCTGGTCATTTCCGAAGAGCTGGATGAATTGTTTGCGATCGCCGATCGCCTGATTGTGATTTCCAAGGGTCGTATGTCTCCTTCCATTCCCGTGGCGCAAGCCAGTGTCGATCAGATCGGGCAGTGGATGAGCGGTTTGTGGACGGAGGCCGGGCATGCTCAGGCTTGAGAACCGCGCCGCTCCATCCACGCTGATGGCCTGGTGTTCGCCCTTGCTGGCCGTGTTGCTGACCATGGTCGTGGCCGGCGCCTTGTTCTGGGCGCTGGGCAAGAACCCGCTGGCGGGCTTGAATGTCTTTTTCCTGGAGCCCCTGCGCGACATGAACGGCTGGGCGGAGGTGGGCGTCAAGCTGATTCCGCTGCTGCTCATTTCCGTCGGCCTGGCCATCTGCTTTCGCGCCAATGTCTTCAACATCGGCGCCGAGGGGCAGCTGGTGGTGGGCGCACTGGCGGCCGGGGCCTTCGTGCTGCAGGTCGACACCGGCGAGAACGGCGATTTCTGGCTGAACTCGGCCGCCTTGCTGTGCGGCATGCTGGGCGGCATGTTCTGGGCCGCCATCGTGGCCTTCCTGAAGGACCGTTTCAACGCCAATGAGATCCTCGTCTCCTTGATGCTGGTCTATGTGGCCCAGCATCTGCTCAGCTACCTGGTGCACGGCGCCTTGCGCGACCCGGACGGCTTCGGCTTTCCGCAGTCCAGCCTGTTCTCGGACGGCTTTCTGCTGCCTGCGGTACTGCCGGGCACGCGTCTGCATGTGGGCATCGTGCTGGCCCTGGTGGCCGCGGTGCTGGGCTGGCTCTTCCTGACTCGGAGCATGTCCGGATTCCGGCTGCGCGTGGGCGGCATGGCGCCGCTGGCGGCTCGCTATGCCGGCTTTTCCTCGCGCAAGGCCTTGTGGACGTCCCTGCTGCTGTCGGGCGCGCTGGCCGGCCTGGCCGGAGCGGCCGAAGTCATGGGGCCGGTGGGGCAGTTGACACCCTCCATCTCCCCCGGCTACGGCTTTGCCGCCATCATCGTCGCCTTCGTGGGCCGCCTGCACCCGCTGGGCGTGATTTTTTCCTCTTTCGTGATGTCCCTGATCTACATCGGCGGCGAACTGGCGCAGAGCCGCCTGGGCCTGCCCAACGCCATCACCGGCATCTTCCAGGGCATCTTGCTGTTTTCCCTGCTGGCCTGTGACGTGTTCATCACCAAGCGTCTGGTCTGGAGAAAGTAATGGACGCCATCGCACCTCTGCTCGCCGCGACCATCAATGCGGGCACGCCCTTGATGCTGGCCGCGCTGGGCCTGCTCATCAACGAGAAATCCGGCGTGATCAACCTGGGTTCCGAAGGCATGATGCTGATGGCCGCCATCGTGGGCTTCGCTGTCGCCGTGCAGACCGGCAACCCCGCGCTGGGCTTTCTGCTGGGCGCATTGACCGGCATGGTCATGGCGGCGTTCTTCGCCTGGCTGACGGTCTGGCTGGGCGCCAACCAGGTGGCCTGCGGCCTGGCGCTGTCCCTGTTCGGGGTAGGCGCCTCGGCCTACATCGGCATCCCGCTCTCGGGCAGCTCTCTGGTCGTGACCAAGGCGGGCATTCCTTTCCTGAAGGACATTCCCTTCATCGGGCCCGCCCTGTTCGAGCAGCACTACATGGTCTATGTATCCTGGGTCCTGTGCGGCCTGGTGACCTGGTTCCTGGCCCGCACCCGCGCCGGCCTGGTGCTGCGCGCGGTGGGCGAATCGCCTTCCTCGGCACATTCGCTGGGCTATGACGTACGCCTGATCCGCCTGGGCGCGCTGGTGTTCGGCGGCGCTTGCTGCGGGCTGGCCGGCGCCTTCATCTGTCTGGTGTACACGCCCATGTGGGTGGAGAATATCGTGGCCGGACGCGGCTGGATCGCACTGGCGCTCACCACCTTCGCCACCTGGCGGCCCCTGCGCGTGATGCTGGGCGCCTACCTGTTCGGCGGCGTCACCATCCAGACCGATCGCGCCCAGGCGCTGGGCGTGCCGGTGGCCTCCCAACTGCTGGCCATGATGCCGTATCTGGCCACCATCATCGTGCTGGTTCTGATCTCTCGCAATGCCAACTGGATCAGGCTGAACATGCCTGCCTCGCTTGGCAAAAACTTCAATCCCAACAGTTAGAGGACTGATATGTCTGGAAACTTTCTGCGCAAGGCGCTTCTGGCCGCTGCGGTGGCCTCCCCTCTGGCGTCCGTGCCCGCCCAGGCGGCCGACCAGGAACCCCTGAAAATTGGTTTTGTCTACGTCAGCCCCATCGGAGAGGCCGGCTGGACCTGGCAGCAGGACATCGGCCGCCGTGAAATGGAAGAGGCCCTGAAAGGACGCGTGGTGACCCAGTATGTGGAAAACGTGCCCGAAGGCGCGGACGCCGAGCGCGTCATCCGCGATCTGGCCCAGCAAGGCAACAAGCTGATCTTCACCACGTCCTTCGGCTACATGAACCAGACGCAGAAGGTCGCCAAGCAGTTTCCCGACGTGAAGTTCGTCCACTCCACGGGCTACAAGACGGCGCCCAACGTGGCCACCACCAATGCCCGTTTCTACGAATCCCGCTACCTGGCCGGCGTGCTGGCCGGCAAGATGACCAAGTCCAACGTGGTCGGCTATGTGGGCGCGCACCCCATCCCCGAAGTGCTGCAAGGCATCAACGCCTTCGCCATCGGTCTGCGCAGCGTCAATCCTGAAGCCCAGGTGCGCGTGGTCTGGGCCAACAGCTGGTACGATCCGGGCAAGGAACGCGACGCGGCCGTCACGCTGCTGAGCCAGGGCGCCGACGTGGTGACCCACCATACCGATTCGACGGCCACCGTGCAGGCCGCCGAAGAGGCCGGCAAGTACGCCATCGCCTCCCACTCGGACGTGCACAAGTTCGGGCCCAAGGCCCAACTGGCCGCCGTCTCCCACCACTGGGGCGAATACTTCACCAGCAAGGCCAAGGAAGTGCTGGACGGCAACTGGAAAAACGACAGCACCTGGGGCGGCCTGAAGTCCGGCATGGCCGCGCTGGAGGGCTTCGGGCCTGAAGTGCCCGCCGACGTGAAGGAGCTGGTCCTGGCCAAGCAGGCCGAGGTCATCGCCGGCACGCTGCAGCCTTTCGCCGCTCCCATCAAGGACAATGACGGCAAAGTGCGCCTGGAGTCCGGCTATCTGGATGACGACGCCCTGAACCGCATGGACTACTACGTGGAAGGCGTGGCCAGCAAGCTGCCCAAGCAGTAAGCCCGCAAGGCCAAAAGAAAGAAGCCGGGCTGCGCGCCCGGCTTTTTGCTTCCTGAATCCCCGCCCGGCTTTGGCTGCGCAGGGATTTTTTCATTGTCATGACGTCCGCATGGCCTCCACGACCGGGTAGAAGTCGGTGTTTTCCTGGCGCATGTGCTCGTGCAGGCGGCGCAGCACCGTGTTGGCGTCGCTGCGGAACAGCTCGGGCTGCCGGGCCACGGCCTGCGCCGTGTTCCAGCGGCGCGAGAAGCCCAGGTAGGAGGCCGCCAGGGCCTGCATGTCGTCCTGGTAGGCCTGGCCCAGGCGGGCCAGTTCCGCGTTGCCGCTGCGTTGCAGGCTGGGGTAAAGTACCTTGTCCTCCACGGCCAGATGCATCTTGATGATGGAGCTGAGCTCCACCACCTGGCGAGCGATGCGTTCCGCGTTTTCGGCTATGCCGGCGTGGGCGAACCTGCGCAGGGCGGCGATGCCGGCCAGGATCTGGACATGCTGGTGCTTGAAGGAGGAGAGGTCCATGAGCTGTCCTTTTCGAATAGTGCGGTCTGAGAATCGGTTTTAAGATGGATATTAAATATATCTTTGGGGGCGCACAAGTTTGCCGCGAGGCGGCATGCGGTCAGGAACGTGCGGGGCGCTTGCGAGCCAGCCGGCGCGAAGCCCGGACCCAGCGCAGGGTCAGCAGGACGGCCACGATGGACAAGCCGGTCACCAGCCCTATCCAGATGCCCACGCCGCCCATGCCCGCCTGGAAGGCCAGCAGGGCGCCGGTAGGCACGCCCAGCACCCAGTAGCCTACCAGGGCCAGCAGCATGGGCGTGCGAGTGTCGTGCAGGCCGCGCAGCATGCCCGCCGCCACGGCCTGGGCGCCATCACTCAGCTGGAACAGGGCGGCCAGAGCCAGGAAGCTGATGGCCAGCGGGATCACGGCCTGGTTTTCCGGCAAGTCCAGGTCCAGGAACAGGCTGATCAGGCTGAGAGGCGCGATCCAGAAGACCAGGGCGGCCAGTCCCATGAAACCCACTCCCAGGAAGTAGGCGATCCAGCCGGCGCGGCGAGCGCCAGCGGATCCACCCGTCCGGCGGCCAGGCCTACGCGTATGGTCGCCACCTGGCTGAAGCCCAGCGGGACCATGTACGACACCGAGCTGATCTGCATGGCGATGGCGTGCGCCGCCAGTTCGGACTTGCCGATCACGCCCATCATCATGATGGCGGCATAGAACACCAGTGTTTCCAGGGTGAAGGTGATGGCGATGGGAATTCCCAGTTTCCACATCTGCCAGAGCCGCTTCAGGTCCCAGTGCCAGACGCGGTCGAACAGGTAGTAGCGCCGAAAGCGCGGGTCGCGCAGCACCACCACGCACAGTCCGGCGAACATGAACAGGCTGGACAGGGTGGTGGCCAGGCCGGCGCCCCGCAGGCCCATCGCCGGCAGCCCCAGCTTGCCGAACACCAGCACCCAGCCAAGCAGGGCATTGACGCCGATGGCCAGCACGGCGATCAGGAGCGTCCAGCCGGGCTTTTCCATTGCCGCCAGGAAGGAGCGCAGCACGATGTAGCCCAGATAGGGCAGCAGCGCCCACTGCAGGGCATGCATATAGGTGACCGATCGCGCCGCCACCGCCGGGTCCTGCTTCATCAGCACCAGGATATCCTGTGCATGCCAGAGCAGCACCCAGGCGGGCAAGGTGATCAGCAGGGCCGTCAGCAAGCCGTGGCGGATGATCTGCTGCACCTCGCGCACGTCGCGCAGCCGGCGGCCCAGCGTGGTGGCCAGCATGGGGACGACGGCCGAGACCAGGCCCATGCTGAAGATCATGAAGGCCTGGTAAAGGCTGGCCGACAGGGAGCCGGCCGCCAGTTCGTCCTTGCCCAGGCGCCCCATATAGATCAGGTTGGTGGTCAGCAGCGCGATCTGGGCCAAGTTGGTCAGGATCAGCGGGCCGCCCAGGCGCAAGGAGGATTGCAGTGCAGCCAGCCAGGCGGGACCCTGTCCGGCAAGGTGACGAGGAGAGCTCATGGATCAGTTCTGGCGGGGCAGCGCCCAGGTGCTGATGGCCTGGGCGACCGGCGCGCCTCCCTGGGCCGGTTCGAGCAACACTTCTCCGGCGCACAGACGGCCGGTCTTGTGGATGCGGGCGTGGGCCAGGATGTCGCCGGGCGGCGCCTTGCGCAGGAAATTGATGGTCAGGCTGGAGGTGACGGCGTCGGGATTGCCCGTGGCGCCTACCACGGCGGCGTACAAGGCCAGGTCGGCCAGGCCCATGAGCATGGGGCCGGCCACCATGCCGCCCATGCGTTGGTGGGCGCTGCGTTGCGGCAGGCGCAGGCAGGCGGTGCCGTGCCCGATGTCCACGACGTCGATGTCCAGGACGGCGGCGAAGGGATGCAGGCGTTCGAGCAAGTCGCGAAATTGCGCGATGTCGATCCGGGGCTCGGAAGAAGAGGGAGCTGTGGGCATGATGTCGCTGGAAGGGATAACGACGTTGTAAATGAAATGCACTGGCTGGTACTGTATCAGATAGCTCCGCATGCCGGGGCGGGCGGGGTGGAGCCTGAACAAGCGCCGCCCTTTTTCGGAACATTGTTGACGGAGGCGGACACCATGAAACGGATATCGATTGCCCTGGCGGCGGGACTGACTTTGGCGGCGGGCGCGACCTGGGCGCACGGCCATGAGCATGGCCACGGGCATGCAACCCAGGTCCGGGCGCTCAGCACGCAGGTGCAGGCGCGGCACTGCTGGGTACGCCTCATGCCGGGTCGTGCGCCGGCGGCTGCCTACCTGGAGCTGGAGAACCAGGGTGAACAAACCGTGCAGTAGACCGGGGCAGGCTCCCCTTCCTATGGCCCCGCCATGGCGCACCAGTCCAGCGACAAGGACGGCATGAGCCACATGAGCCATGCCGATGCGGTCGCCATACCCGCAGGAGCTCGACTGACCATGCAGCCCGGCGCGTATCACGTCATGCTGGAGAAGCCGGCTGCCAAGCTGGCGATAGGGGAAAGCATAACCTTGAGCCTGCACCTGTCCGATGACACGCAGGTCCAGACCCAATGCGAACTGCGTCCTCCCAAGACCCAGTCATACTGATCGGAGATTTAGTTCCGGCTCGATTTTCGGGGCCTGGATGCGGAAGGCTGGAAGACCTCGTCCAGGGTGTTGGCGTCCAGCAGCTGCAGGCTCCACGCCGTCAATTGGCGTGAATTCGCCGTGGACAATTGTTGCCTGCGCGCATTGGGCAGCTTGCCGAACTTGTGCCGTATCAAGCGGGTCTAGGTGTCCTGTTGGGCTTGCAAGCCCTTTTGTAGACCTTTTTGCAAACCTTTTTGAATCCCCTGGGCTTCCCATTGGTGCAGCCAGGAATCGGAGTTGTCTTCAAGCATGGCGCGTATGTCCTTCAAGTGCAGGTGTTGAGGAAGGTCCAGATTGGGCAGGCAGCGCGGCAGGATGGCCTGGTTGACCCAGGCAGCCAGATCACGCAGCAGAGTCATGTCCGTGCAGGTGTCCAGGACAGTCTGCATCAACTCATTCAGGTGTGCCAGCCCTTGGTTGTGCTGGATCCGGCAGATCAGGACAAACAGGTTGGCGGGCTGCAAGGAATGGTTAAGAGTCTGTTTTTTTAGGTCAATCAGTAAGTAGGTTTGCTCCGGAATGTGGTCTGCAGGCCACGGCGGGCCAAGCTTGGGAAAAAGGTCCTGGCTGCGGGTGGGGGCGTTCCAGGTCTGCTTGCCGCTGTACAGAACCAGCATCATGGGCAGGGGCAGCGGGCTCTTGGGTTCATGACCTTGAATGACCCCGGCGTATGACGCTTCGGAAGCGCGCCCAGGGCCTCAGCCCTGGATGATCTCCAGGACAGCCTGGTTGAAGGCTTTGGGATTGGCCAGGTTCATGCCGTGCGCGGCATCGGCGATGGTGAACAGGCGATCTTCGCGCCGATGGGCCCGTATCAGGTCCATGCAATGACGGTAGCGAGGCGGGCTGTTCTGGCCGGTCAACAGGGCCAGCGGCGCATTCAGGTCCTTGAGCCATTCCAGCGCCGGGCTGCCGCCCGGCTCGCTTTGCTGTTCGAGCAGAGTGTGGGCAGTGTCCCGGACCATCTCGCGGAACCAGCGCGTCATCTGCTTCCAGGTCCCGGAACCGTTGACCGTGTCCACGAACAGGGCCATGGCGCCGTCGATATCTCCTTGCCGCAGGCGTTGGGCGACCTGCTCGAACAAGGAGGCGGAGGAGTAGGCGCCGGGCGTTGGGAAACCCGGATCGGCCAGTGTCAGGCTGGCTACCCTTGCGGGAGCTCGCTGGGCCAGCAGCAAGGCCACGTGGCCGCCGCGTGAATGGCCCAGCACATGCACTTTCTGCCGGGGGAATTGTCGGGCCAGCAAGGCATCCAGGTCCTGGGCGTGTTGTTCCGGGCTGAAGCGCATGGGGTCGGCTACGCCCGGCCAGTAGGAGCGCAGGCTGGGCGCCAGCACGCGGTGGCCGGTCGCCAGGAACGGGATTTGCCAGCGCCAGTAGCGCCAGTCGCACAGGGAACCGTGGATGAGGAGCACGGGTTCGCCCTGACCCTGGTCCACCAGCGTGTGGCGATAGTCCAGGACATCCAGTTCAACAGTGCGGTAATCGGGAAAGTTCATGTCGGGCAGGAGGCGCTGGACGGTCGTTCGTCCGCCAGGCCATGAAAAAGACTTCCGTGTTGGGCGGTTCATCGCCTGCTTGCTGTTTGCCTTAGGGCCGTCGCCATTTGGATTCGCCCGGCACAGGACAGTCGCGGCGGATTGTCTTGTGCCGAGAGAATCCCTCTGCGTGGGATCTTTACCTTGGGCGGCCCGGTGTAACGGCGATAGAAAAACAGGGCGAGCCCGGTTCGGAGGAGGGTGGGTCCGCGGGCTGACGGAGCTTATTCGAGCAGCTTCAGGCGGCTGCGGGCGGTTTCTGCGGCGTCGGATTGGGGGTAGTCCTTGACGATGCGCTGCAGGCTGGTCTTGGCGCCGGCCAGGTCATTCAATTCGATCTGGCTGGAGGCGATCACCATCAGCGCGTCGGCGGCGCGTGGGCTTTGAGGCGAGGCTTTCACGAATGCCTGGAGCTTCTGGACGGAGGTCTTGAAGCTCTTGATGGCGTACAGGCTGCTGCCTTCGTAGAAACGTACCTCGTCGGCCAGCACGCTGGAGGGATAAGCGGCCAGGAAGCCGGCAAAGCCTTCGGCAGCCTGCTTGTATTGGCCGGCGCGGTAGGCGTCCATGGCGCTGTCGTACACGGCCTGCTCTTGCGGGTCGGCGGCCTGGGGCGCATTGTTTTGCGCGGTGGAGTTGTCCTGGCGCAGGTTGCTCGCTTCCCAGCTCAGTTTCTCGACCTGACCGCGCAGCGTGACCACCTCGGAGCGCAGGGATTCGATCTGGTCCGCCAGATGCAGCCGCGCCTGCGCATTCTGGTCGTTCATCTGCCGGATTTGCTGACGCAGTTCCAGAATGGCGCGCCTGGCTTCATCATCGGCAAAGGCCTGGGCCGGCAGGCAGGCGAACAGGGCAGTCGCGGCCAGCAGGGACGCGGTCGCGAGACGAAAAGGCTTTTTATAGGCGTTCATAGTGGTTTCCGTAAAAAAATGCTCCCACGCTGCGCAGGCCGATAGCCTGCCTGCTGTCCACCTCGCAGCTGGTATGCCGTGCGGATTCTTCAGGTTCAGAATAGCCCTGCGGACAATTCCATGTCTGACGAACCCCCAAAAAGAAGCATTTTACCTTGGGACGGTCCGGCACTCCGGCGGTCCGGCGTTCCGGTGGTCCGGCACTCCGGCGGTCCGGCGTTCCGGTGGTCCGGCATTCCGGTGGTCCGGCATTCCGGTGGTCCGGCATTCCGGGGTCCGGCACTCCGGCGTTCCGGGGTCCAGCGCTCCGGCACTTCAGCGATCCGGCGGCTTGGCGATAAAAAACGCCGCGGCGTAGAAAAACCGCCACGGCGTTGGAACAACTGGGTCTACGCAGGAATCAGCGTTGGTAAACGATGTCTGCGCGACGGTTTTCAGCGTAATCGGCTTCGGTGTTACCCAAGGCCTTTGGACGCTCTTTACCAAAGCTCACGGCTTCGACCTGGTTGGCGTTGACACCCAGCAGACCGAGCATGCGGGCCACGGCGTCGGAGCGACGCTGACCCAGGGCCAGGTTGTACTCGGCGCCGCCGCGCTCGTCGGTGTTGCCCTCGATGCGCACAGTTTGCTGAGGATGGCTGCTCAGGTACGACGCATGCATCTCTACGAGGCTGCGGTACTGGTCGGCGACCACGTAGCTGTCGTAGTCAAAGTACACCGAACGCTGCTGCGCCAGTGGGCTTTGAGGATTGAATGGGTCCATGATTTGGCCTGCGCTGGCAGAGTCGGAGCCAGTGCCAGTAGAGCCGGAACCGGATTGATCCAGGGGTACCGAGCTGCAAGCAGCAAGGGCGGCGGCCATAGCGGCAATGGTAAGACTTTTGAGAATGCGCGAGCTCATTTGAATTCCTTTTGAAAAAAGAGTCACACAGGATGTCAGTTGGTAAATGGTCCACAGGTGGGTTCGCGTACTTTGCCATTCAGAGAGGAGAGGGTCTGACGAACGCGACCGTCCACAGATGTGACAGCTAGGACACTACGGCCCCCCTGAACAGAACTATATAAGATCGGCATCCCATTAGGGGCAAAACTCGGAGACTGATCGTCGGGACCTGCCGTCAGCAGCTGCTCTTACCCGGTTGCCATGTCTTGGGTGGCAATTCGGAAAGCGCCGTTTCTACGTGTGACGTATACAAGGCTAGTACCGTCCGCAGAGACCTCCGGTGAAATATTGTAACTCCCGTTGAAGGTTATGCGTTGAGCGTCGCCCCCGCCCAGACCGACTTTGTAAATGTTGGGCGCGCCGCCACGGTCGCTGACGAACACAAGGGAGTTGCCATCCGGCGTAAAACTCGGTTCAGTGTCGATCAGCGGCGAGCGCATCACGCGACGCAGTCCGGAGCCGTCCGCATTTAGCGTGTAGATCTGCGAAATTCCGTCCCTGGAGAGCACAACTGCAAGCTGATTGCCGTTTGGAGCCCAGGCTGGGCTGCTGTTGTTGCCCTTGAAATTGGCCAGCGGTTCGCGATGTCCGGTGGCCAAAGTTTGCACATAAACCACAGGTTTCTCGTTCTCGAAGCTCACGTAGGCCAGTTTTTTGCCGTCAGGCGACCAAGCCGGCGAGATGATTGAGTGTCGGGAACGCAACATTACCTGCGGATTTTGGCCATCGGCGTCTGCAATTTGTAACTCATAGCTGTTGCCGGTTTGCAACACGTAGGCCAATCGCGTGGAGAAAACCCCGCGTATGCCCGTAATTTTTTCATAAATGCGGTCGGCGATCTGATGCGAAATCCGCCGCAGCTCCTTTTCGCTGCCGGCAAATGCCACGCCGTCGAGCTGGGTCTGGCGTACCGAATCCACCAGGCGGTAGCTGACGGAATACTGGCCGCCGGTCTGGGCGACCGAGCCGTAGGCCAGGTAGTCGGCGCCGCGGTTGCGCCATTCGTCGTAGGCGATGGTGCTTTCGGCGTTCAGGTTGGCGCCGGCGGCGTTGATCAGCTGGAACTGGCCCGAGCGGGTCAGGTCGGCGCGGATGACTTCGGCCAGCGACTGGGTCGCCGGGTTATTGGCGAAATCGGCGATCGCGATCGGGTACTGGGTAGCACCCACACCGGACATGTCGACCCGCAGTTGGGCCTGGGCCGGCTGGCTGGCGAACAGTCCGGCGGCCATGGCGAACAGTCCGGTGGCCATGGCTCGCCAATGACGGCGTACTGTCGCTATGGCTGGGGTAGCGGCGGTCATTATGCAATCTCCTGATTAATCGAACATGCGGTACTCACCATCAATATACGATGGATACTTCCCGCTGGGCGGTTTGGGGAAAGGACTGCATCGGGCAAGTCCCTTGGATACGGCATCATCGAATTGGGCGATACCGGAGGAGCGTTTGATCTGCACCCGGCCCGGCGTGCCGTCCGGATTGAGATCGACGCGGTATTGGAGCGTGGGGTTGCCGCGCACTTCCGAGCGGGCCGGCGTGTTGTAGATGACGCCGGGCTGCACGCAGGCGCGCACCTTGGCCGCGTAGCCGCCATCGCCTCCGCCGCCGCCCGCCTGGTTGCGGTCGGCCGTGCCGCCGGGGCGGCCTGGAGCGCCTTCGCGCATGGCGCGCCGGAAGGCCTCTTCCTTGGCCTTGCGTTCGGCCTCGGCCTTGGCCTTGGCGGCAGCCGCCGCCTTGGCCTTGGCCTCGGCTTCCGCCTTGGCTTTGGCTTCGGCCGCTGCCTTGGCCTTGGCTTCGGCTTCCGCCTTGGCTTTCGCTTCGGCCTCTGCCTTGGCCTTGGCTTCGGCTTCCGCCTTGGCTTTGCGTTCAGCCTCGGCCTTGGCCTCGGCTTCCGCCTTGGCCTTGCGTTCCTGTTCCTGCTTGTCCTTCAGTTCGCGTTCGCGCCGCTCGGCCGCCAGTTTCTCCTGGCGCAGCTTTTCCTGGCGCTCCTGCTCCAGCCGTTCTTCGCGGTCTTTTTTCTCGCGTTCCTTGCGCGCCTGCTCCAGGGCGATCTCGGGGTCGACCTCGGGTTCGGCCGGGGGCGTGGCCTTGGGAGGCTCGGGCGGCGGAGGAGGGGGGCTCGGGCTGGGGCTCCGGTTTCGCGGGTTGCGGCTGAGGTTCGGGTTCGGCCGCCGGTTCCGGTTCGGGCTGCGGCTCGGGTTCGGCTTCAGGCGCTTCAGGGTCCGCGTTCACGGCGGCGTCCGGCGCCACGCCGTCCATCCACAGTTCGACCTGCACCGCGTTGGGCGTCTTGGGCGCGGAAAAAGTAGGCCCGCCAGCATGGCGAGCAGCAACAGCCCGTGCAGACCCAGGGCGATCAGCAGGCCGCGCCGGTCTTCCCTCTGTTCGGGAGTGAGCTGGGCCGGATTGCGGGTATTGCGAGTTCTCTGCTTCATTCAGTTCAGGTCTTCGCGCCGGACGCGCCTGCGGGCGCGTTCGGCCTGGTTTTATTTGCGATCATTGGCGTCGCTGTTCTGGTCCACGAGCAGGCCCAGGCGGGTGATGCCGTTGGAGCGCAATTCGTCCATCAGTCCCATGACGGTCTCGTAGGGGACCTTGCCGTCGGCCGCGATCACGACCGGGCTGTCGGGCTGGATGCGCGAGCGCACTTCGGCAAGCAGGGTGGATTTCTCGATGGTCATGAACTCGGAACCGGGCTCGCGCAGGCGTATGGCCAGCTTGCCGTCCTTGTCCACCTGGAGTTCCACCGGCTTGGCCGGCACGTCGGAGGCCTGGCCCACCGAAGGCAGCTCGATCAGGCCGGGAGTGATCATGGGCGCGGTGACCATGAAGATCACCAGCAGCACCAGCATGACGTCGATATAGGGAACGACGTTGATTTCGTTTTTCATGCGCCGGCCGGAGCGGCCGGTGCTTCCACGCATCGATGGCATCAGTGCACCTGTCGCTGCAAGATGTTCAGGAATTCGTCGATGAAGCTGTCGAAGCGTATCGAGATGCGATCCAGCTCGTTGGTGAAGCGGTTGTAGGCCACCACCGCCGGAATGGCGGCGAACAGGCCGATGGCCGTGGCGATCAGGGCTTCGGCGATGCCCGGCGCCACCGAGGCCAGGGTGGCCTGCTGCATGCCCGACAAGCCGATGAAGGCGTGCATGATGCCCCAGACCGTGCCAAGCAGGCCGATATACGGGCTGACCGATCCGGCCGAGGCCAGGAAGTTCAGATGCGTCTCCAGCGTATCCATTTCACGCTGGTAGCTGGCACGCATGGCGCGGCGCGGGCCGTCCAGCAGGGCGATGCCGTTGGGCTGGGTGCGGCGGGCCTTGATGAATTCGGTCATGCCGGCCTCGAAGATGCGGGCCAGGGCGCCGTGTTCGGCGCGGCGCGAGGCGATGGACTGCTGCAGCACGGCCAGGTCGCCGCCCGCCCAGAAGTCGTCCTCGAAGCGGCGGGTCTGGTCAAGCGTGCGTTTCAGGGCGGCGCGCTTGCTGAAGATGTAGGCCCACGAAAGAATGGAGATGCCCAGCAGGATCAGCATCACGAGCTGAACGGGAATGCTGGCATCGATGAGTAGCGAAAGCAGCGACAGGTCGCTAGAAGCTTGCATGGTCAGTCCTGAACCTTTTCCAAGAGTGTACGTAAGTCAGAGTCCAGCTTGCTTGGACGAAGCGTTTTAGCGTCAACGCAAACAATTTGGATGGTGCTGTGGCATAACAGTTCCCCGTCCAGCAGGGCGCGCTGCTCGAAATTGATCGTGGCCGCCCCGATATGGGTGATGCGGCTGCGCACCGAGACCAGATCGTCCAGCCGGGCAGGTTTGCAGTATTGTATTTCAACCTTCTTGACTACGAACAGGCGTTGAATCTGCTCGGCCACGTCGGATTGATGCACGCCCAGGGACCGCAGCCACTCCGTGCGCGCACGCTCGAAGAACTTCAGGTAGTTGGCGTAGTACACGATGCCGCCGGCATCCGTGTCCTCGTAATATACGCGAATATCGAGGCGGGCCTCGGAGCCCCAGTTGTCAATAAGCATGTCGTTGGTAAGAGAGTTTGAGCTTCGCCGGCGCACGCGAACGTCCGCCGGCGAGGACGGGCTTAGAGCGTGGCCAGGCGCTCGAGCGCCACGCGGGCGATGTCGGCCGCCGGCACCTGGGTGCTGGCCTCGTCGCGGCGGGCCTGCAGTTCCACCATGCCTTCCTTCAGGCCGCGGTCGCCGATGGTCACGCGCAGCGGCACGCCGATCAGCTCCCAGTCGGCGAACATGATGCCGGGACGCGCGTCGCGATCGTCCAGGATGACGTCCACGCCCTGGCCCTTCAGGCTGGCGTAGAGCGCTTCGGCGGCCTGGCGCACGGCTTCGCTCTTGGTGAATCCGATCGGGCAGATGACCACTTCGAATGGAGCCAGAGCGCGCGGCCAGATGATGCCGCGCTCGTCGTGGTTCTGTTCGATGGCCGCCGCGGCGATGCGGCTCACGCCGATGCCATAGCAGCCCATCTGCATCAATGCGGGTTTACCATCGGTTTCCAAAAAGGTGGCCTGCAGCTTGCGCGAATACGTGTCGCCCAGGAAGAAGACGTGGCCCACTTCGATGCCGCGCTGGATGGCCAGCTTGCCGCCTTCGGGCGCCGGGTCGCCGGCCACCACGTTGCGCAGGTCCGCCTTGACGGGCTCGGGCAGGTCGCGGCCCCAGTTCACGCCCGTGTAGTGGAAGCCTTCCTCGTTGGCGCCGCAGATGAAGTCGCTCATGTTGGCCACGGTCAGGTCGGCGATGACCTGGACGGGCTGGCGGGTGCCGATGGGGCCCAGGTAGCCGGGCTTGCAGCCGAAGGCGGCCACGATTTCTTCTTCGGTGGCCAGACGGTGACCCTGCTCGAAGCCGGGCAGCTTGGAAACCTTGATTTCGTTGACTTCATGGTCGCCGCGCACCAGCAGCAGGTAGATGGTGGTCCGGGTCTGCTCGTCTTCCTGCACGTCGGTGGCCAGGACCACGGATTTCACGGTGGCGGACAGCTCGCGTCCCAGTTGCTCGGCGACCAGCTCGCACTTGGGCGCCTCGGGCGTGGCGGTCTTGACCAGAGCCTCGGCGGGCGCGGCGCGCTCGGCCAGCAGGCAGGGCGCATCGGCCAGCTCGATGTTGGCGGCGTAGTCGGAGTCGGGGTTGTAGACCAGCAGGTCCTCGCCCGTGTCGGCGATGACCTGGAACTCATGGCTGCGCGAGCCGCCGATGGAGCCGGTGTCGGCCGCCACGGCGCGGAAGGTCAGGCCCAGGCGCTGGAAGATGCGCATGTAGGCATCGAACATGATGTCGTAGCTGGCCTGTGCGGCCTCGGCGCTGCGGTCGAAGGAGTAGGCGTCCTTCATGATGAACTCGCGCCCGCGCATCAGGCCGAAGCGCGGACGGCGCTCGTCGCGGAACTTGGTCTGGATGTGATAGAAGTTCACGGGCAATTGGCGCCAGCTGTGGATCTCGTTGCGGGCGATGTCGGTGATCACTTCCTCGGAGGTGGGCTGCAGCACGAAATCGCGTTGGTGGCGGTCCTTGATGCGCAGCAATTCGTCGCCATATTTTTCCCAACGACCCGATTCCACCCAGAGTTCGGCGGGCTGGACCACGGGCATCAGCAGTTCGATGGCGCCCGAACGGTCCATTTCCTCGCGGATGATGTTTTCGATCTTGCGCAGCACGCGCAGGCCCATGGGCATATAGGTATAGATGCCGCCGGCGGCCTTGCGGATCATGCCGGCCCGTGTCATGAGCTGGTGGCTGGCGACCTCGGCTTCGGTGGGTGCTTCTTTCAGGGTATTGATGTGATACTGGCTAGCATGCATGGTAGGGAGCTCATCAGGTACGTATAATCAGACGTAATTGTATTGAATTCGTATAGAGGTGGCCTATGTTAGATCGTGAAGGCTACCGTCCTAATGTCGGAATTATCCTCGTTAATCGCAAGAATGAGGTTTTTTGGGGCAAGCGTATCCGGGAACATGCCTGGCAGTTCCCGCAAGGCGGTATCAAATACGGTGAAACACCCGTTCAGGCGATGTACCGCGAATTGCACGAAGAGGTCGGCTTGCTGCCTGAACACATCCGCATATTAGGCCGGACGCGAGATTGGCTTCGCTATAACGTACCCAGTAATTATGTGCGCAGGGATGCGCGTGGCCATTACAAAGGCCAGAAACAGATCTGGTTCCTGCTCCGGCTGGTGGGGCGCGACAGCGATGTCTGCCTGCGCACCTCCGATTCCCCGGAATTCGACGCCTGGCGCTGGAGCCAGTATTGGGTTCCGCTCGATTCCGTCATCGAGTTCAAGCGGGAAGTCTACAAGCAGGCCCTGAACGAGCTGTCGGACATTCTTTTCCGGCGCCGCCAGGAAAACCGGTATCTGCGCCAGCGCCTGCAGAATGCGGCAGGCTCCGAGAAACTCGACAGCAGGGATCATGCGCATACTATTGGTTGAAGACGAACGGGAGATGGCCGCATGGCTGGAACGCGCCCTGGCGCAAAGTGGCTTTCTTCCGGACCCCGCGCATGATGCCCGCACGGCGGAAACCCTGCTGGCCGCCCATGAATACGACGCCGTCGTCATGGACCTGCGCCTGCCCGACAAGCACGGGCTGGTGCTGCTGCGCGAGATGCGCGAACGCGGCGACCAGACCCCGGTGCTCATCCTGACGGCCCAGGGCGCCTTGCAGGATCGGGTGCGCGGACTGAACCTGGGGGCGGACGATTTCCTGACCAAGCCCTTCGCGCTGGAAGAGCTGGAAGCCCGGCTGACGGCGCTGGTGCGGCGCAGCCGCGGGCGGGTGGCCCCGGCCGTGGCCTGCGGTTCCCTGGAGTACAACCCCGAAAGCCGCGCTTTTTCCCTGGACAATGTCATTTTGCACCTGACCCCGCGCGAACATGCCGCGCTGCTGGCGCTGATCAGTCGTTCGGGGATGCCGGTGGAGAAAACCCAGCTCTTTGCCCGGGTGTTCGAGCATGACAGCGACGCCAGCCCCGACGCCATCGAGGTGGTGCTGCATCGCCTGCGCAAGAAGCTCGCCAACAGCGATGTCCACATCGTGACGGTGCGCGGCCTTGGCTACATGCTGGAAGTGGTCGAGACGGAATCCGACCTTCCATGACTTCGCCGTCTTCACCCCCCGGCTTCTGGCAGGGCGGCCTGCGGTTCTGGCTGCTCGTCCTTTTGATACCGGGCGTGGTCGCCCTCTTGCTGTACGACAGCTGGGAAGACTACCTGGCCATGAACGATGTCACGGAAAACGTGTACGACAGCGCCTTGCTGGAACCGGCCAAGGTGCTGGAGACCAGCGTGGAGTTCAATGCGGACGGCAGCCTGCGCATCGACCCCCTTTCTATGCCCAGGTGATGCTGGAATCCCGGCCCGGCAATCGCAAGTACTTCCGGGTGGAAGAGGTCACTCCGCTGGCGCGCAATCTGGGCGGGGCCGACGCGCTGCAACTGAAGGGCCGCACGCTGCTGGGCATGGAGGGCCTGCCGCGCCCGGAGCGCCTGGCGGACCACGAGGGCGTGCCCGTCTTCTATGACGCTTTCTTTCGCAACGATACCGTGCGCATGGTGGCCCTGTGGCGCGACCTGCACTACAAGGGCATGCATCGCCAGGTCCTGGTGATCGTCGGCGAGAGCATGGATCTGCGCCTGCGCACCCAGCAGGAAGCCTGGCGCGAAGGCCTTTTCCGCAATCTGCGCATGCTGGTGCTGGCCGTGCTGCTGGTGTGGTTCGCCGTGGCCTGGGCCTTGCGGCCCTTGCAGGTGCTGCGCCAGGAAGTGCGCAGCCGCAGCGTGGACGACCTGCAGCCGCTGGATGTGCGCGACGTGCCGCGCGAAGTCGTGCCGCTGGTGCGTTCCATCAATCATCACATCGAACTGTACCGGGAGGTGCTGGACAGGCAGGCGCAGTTCCTGGCCGACGCCTCCCATCAGTTGCGCACGCCCCTGGCCATCATCCATACCCAGGCGCAGTATGCGCGCCGCGAGCCGGACATCGAGCGGGTGCGCGAGTCCCTGGGGGCCATCATCAAGCAGTTGGGGCAGGCGACGCGCCTGACCGAACAGTTGCTGGCGCTGGCGCATGCCAGCCACAACACGTCCATGGTGCAGGGCCAGGTGGACCTGGCCGGCCTTGGGCGCGAGGTGGTCCTGCAGTATCTGCCGCTGGCGCGCGAGCGGCGCCAGGATCTGGGCTGGATCGCGCCTCGCGAAGACGGCGAACAGGCGCCGGTCTGGGTCTACGCCAGCGATGCGGAAATCCACGAGTCGGTGGCCAACCTGGTCCACAATGCCATCAATCACGCCGGCAGCGGCAGCGCCATCACGGTGTCGGCCGGCCATGACGAACACCAGGCCTGGATCAGCGTGAGCGACAACGGCATGGGTCTGGCGGCCAGCCTGCGCGAAAGCGTGTTCGTGCGCTTTGACCGCGGCGGCCCGTCCCGCAAGGGCGGGCGGGGTTCGGGTTCCGGCTTGGGCCTGGCCATCGCGCTGGCCTATGCGGAGCGCAACGGCGGCACCATCGTACTGACGGATGGCGAGCCCAACGACATGGGCGGCTACGGCCTGAAAGCAACCTTGCGCCTGCCGCGTTACGTTCCCCGGCGCCGCCGGAGGCGCTGCTGATCCGCCGCTAGCGGGCCAGCGGGGAGAACAGGCTGGAAATATCCAGGTCCAGCCCGCCCTGGCGGGCGATCTCTTCGAACTGCTGCTGAACCAGGGTGGTGCCGGGAAGGCGGGCGCCATTGCGCTGGGCCTCCTGCTGCACCAGGCCCAGATCCTTGAGCATCCAGTTCACGGTAAAGCCGGGCTTGAAGTCCCGCGCCAGCATGGTGGGGCCCTTGGTCTCCATCTGCCAGCTGCGCGCCGCACCCTTGGTCAGCACGGCCAGCACCTGCTCCATGTCCAGCCCGGCGCGCTCGCCGAAGGCCATGGCTTCGGCCAGGCCCTGCAGCAAGCCCACCACGGCGATCTGGTTCACCATCTTGCACAATTGTCCCGAACCCAGCGGACCCATGTAGGCGCTGGCCTGGGCATAGGCCTGCATGAGCGGACGCGCCCGCTCCACATCTTCCGGGCGTCCGCCGCACATGATGCTCAGCACGCCTTTCTGGGCGCCCGCCTGGCCGCCGAAATGGGCGCGTCCACGAAGGCGACCCCGGCTTTCTCGGCCTGTTCACCCAGCTCCCGGGCTACCTGGGCCGACGCCGTGGTGTGATCGATGAACAGGGCGCCAGGACGCAGGCCCGCCAGCGCGCCGTCCGGCCCCAGGAAGATCGCGCGCAGATCATCGTCATTGCCGACGCAAGCCATCACCACGTCTGCCCGCGCGGCCGCCAGGGCGGGGGTGGCCGCCAGCGCTCCCTTGAATTGCGCGCACCATTGCTGCGCCTTGGCCTGGTTGCGGTTGTATACGGTGACGTGATGCCCGGCCTGGGCCAGATGCCCGGCCATGGGGTAGCCCATCACGCCCAGTCCGATGAAGGCCACGCGTTGCGGGGCGGTGGAGTCATAGGTCTTGGGCTGGATGGAAGCGGTCATGGCGGTGTTCCTTGTCTGCGGTTTAAGATTCAAGCGCAAAGCTTAGCGCAGGAGCCGCGCACTGGCAGCCCCTGAACGGAAAAGCGGAGTATGCGTTTGGCTGATCTGGCGGACGGGACCCGGACAAGTGCTCTGCAAACGTCGAGGGTTTGGGCATAATGAGGCCTGCCGAACTTGATTATTACTTGTTTTATATATTTACCACCTAACTGAATAAATGGAGCACGACTGCCATGACTACGTTTGATCGCCGCCGTTTCTTGAAGTTGGCGGGTGCCGCCGGCGTCACGGGTTTGACCAGCGGCTTGCCGCTCGCGGCCTGGGCCGCCGACAGCGCCTTGCTGGAAAAGGCCAAGGCCCAGGGCCAGGCCGTGTTCTACGCCAACATCACGGCGGTCGAGCCCATCATGAAAGCCCTGCAGCAGTCCCAGGGCATCGAAGGCAAGTACACCCGCATCTCCAGCTCGAAGTTCATTCCCACCATCCTGACCGAATTCAACGCCGGCAAGCTGATGGCCGACGTGATCCAGGCCCCGCTGCCCATGCTGCAGTTGCTCAAGGAGCAGGGCGTGCTGGCTCCCTACCGGTCGGACGCTTTGCAAGGCTACCCCGAGTGGGCGACGGCCGATGACTCCATCATTCAGTTCGGCATCGAGTACGTGTCCTATATCTACAATACGGACCACGTCAAACCTGAAGATGCGCCGGCGCGCTACGAAGATCTGGCCGATCCCAAATGGAAGGACAAGATCGTCATGGCCAACCCGTCCAACCATCCTTCCACCATTGGCTGGCTGATCGGTCTGAAGGAAAAGGTCTTCAAGAGCGAAGACGAATGGATGCAGTTCGTCAAAGGCCTGGCCGCCAACAAGCCCATGTTCGTGGCATCCTTCGGCCCCACCCCCGCGCCCATCGAAAGCGGCGAGAAGCTGATCGCCATTTCCATGCCCAAATACATCGTCACCAAGGCCCCGGCGCCGCTGGCCTGGGGGCCGATGTCGGGCCAGCCGCTGCTGGGTTCGCCGCGCGCCATCGCCTTGACCAAGAATTCGCCGCACCCCGAGGCCGCGCGCGTGTTCATGGATTACTGGCTTGGCGCCGAAGCCATGGGCATCATGGCCAACAAGGTTGGCGAATACGTGCTGGCGCCGGGCGTGCATCCACCGGTTCCGGGCATGGACAAAGCCGAGGTCCTGCCCATCCGCGACTTGAGCGATGAAGAGCTCACACGCTGGGGGCGCGAGTTCAGTCGCATCTTCGCAGTACGCTGATACTGCGCACCATCGGTTCATTACCCGCGAGCGAGGCGCCTACGCGCCTCGCCGCGTTTCTACGGAATTACTCACTTCACCATGCAAATTGAAATCACGGGCCTGTGCAAGAACTATGTCTCTGAAGGAAAAAGTTTCAGGGCCTTGGACAACATCAATCTGACCATTCCCGCCAACGAGTTCTTCACCCTGCTGGGCCCCAGCGGCTGCGGCAAGACCACCTTGCTGCGCTGCATTGTCGGCCTGGAAACGCCTGACGAAGGCGAGATCCGCATCGGCGGCGAAGTCGTCTGGTCCAAGGAAAAGAACATCGCCGTTCCTCCGGAAAAGCGCGGCCTGGGCATGGTGTTTCAGACTTATGCCATCTGGCCCCACATGTCGGTGTTCGACAACATCGCCTACCCCTTGCAGGTTCGCGGCGAGCGCAAGGATGTCATCCGCGACAAGGTGATGCGCATCCTCAAGTTCGTCCAGCTCGAAGGCGTGGAGCAGCGCTCGGCCACGCGCCTGTCCGGCGGCCAGCAGCAACGGGTCGCCCTGGCGCGCGCGCTGGTGGCCGAACCCAAGGTCATCCTGTTCGACGAGCCGCTCAGCAACCTGGACGCCAAGCTGCGCGAGGAAACCCGCAAGGAGCTGCGCGAATTCCTGAGCAAGCTGGACATCACGGCGGTCTACGTCACCCACGACCGCGTCGAGGCGCTGGCCTTGTCCGACTCCATTGCCGTCATGCGCAGCGGCCACATCATCGAGATCGGTTCGCCGCAGAAAATCTATTTCAATGCCGACCACCGCTTCGTGGCCGATTTCATCGGCCGCGCCAACCAGATCAGCGCCACGGTGCTGGAGCAGGGCGGCGAGGCCACGGTCATCCAGTGCGAACTGGGCCGATTGCATTGCAAGAAGCGCGATCTGCCCGTGGGGGCGGACGTGACCCTGTGCATCCGTCCCGAATTCATACGCGTCAGCGGCCAGGCGCCCGCCGCCGGGCAGAACCTGTTCGAAGGGCGGGTGCGCGCCCTGGAATTCGTGGGCGAAGTCTACGAAGCGGAAGTCGAGGTGGGCAAGGAGCGCCTGCTGGTCTGCATCAACCCGGATGTACAGGTCAAGGAAGGCGACACCGTCCGCTTCAATCTGGATCCCGCCCACTGCATGCTGCTGTCGGCGTAAAGGATTGCCGGAAATGAATCAGACTCGAACTCCCCTGACCTGGTCGCTGATCGTCGTCGTCGGGTTTCTGACCCTGTGCCCCGTGCTGATGCTGCTGCTGGGCAGTTTTTCGCAGGGGCTGACGGCCTTCGGAAACTTCACGACGGCCAAGTACGTGGCCGCCTACACCGATCCCTTCCTGCTGGAGGTCACCGTCAACACGGTGATCTTCGTGCTGGGCTCATCGCTGTTCTCGACGGTCCTGGCCGTGTTCCTGGCCTATCTGAACACTCGCACGAACATGCCCATGAAAGGCCTGTTCACCGTGCTGTCCATCGTGCCGATGATGATCCCGCACCTGCTGTTCTCCGTCAGCTGGGCCTTGCTGCTGAATCCGTCCAACGGCCTGCTCAACATGATGCTGCAGAACACCTTCGGCCTGCAGGAGGCGCCGCTGGACATCTATTCGCTGTGGGGCATGATTCTCGTCGAGGGCTTGCTGAACATGCCCATCGCCTATCTGATCATCGCGCCCGCCATGGCCTCCTTCGACGTCTCGCTGGAAGAATCGTCGCGCGTGTTCGGCGGAGGCGTCTGGCGCACCCTGGTGCGGGTGACCCTGCCGGTCCTGCGTCCGGCCATCCTCGCGGCCTTCATCCTGGCCATCGTGCGCAGTCTGGCTTCCTACGCGGCGCCTCGCGTGCTGGGCACGCCCGGCCGGGTCGACGTGCTGGCGACCTATCTGTTCGAGATGATCTCCCCCGGCTTAGCCCCGGACTACGGCAAGGCCGCTGCCCTGGGCATGAGCGTGCTGTCCGCTTCCATCGGGCTGATCGTGCTGTATCGCTACCTGACGGCCGAGAGCAGCAAGTACGTGACCATTTCCAGCCGGGGCTTCAAGCCTACGCTGATCGAATTGCGCCGCGCCAAGACACCCTTGTTCATCGTGGTCGGCATTATCAGCATCCTGATGATCGTGCTGCCCGTGGCCGTGCTGCTGTACACGTCCATGATTCCTTATTCCATGGTCCCGAGCGCCAAGGCGTTCTCCATGATGAGCTGGGCCAATTGGATCGACGTGCTGCAGGATCCGCTGTCCAAGGTGGCCATGAAGAACAGCCTGTTCCTGGCCGTGGTGGGCGCTACCCTGGGCGTGCTGCTGTCCCTGTTCGTCGCCTACGTGGTCGTCAAGCTGCGCACGCGCGCCGCGGGCCTGCTGGACACCCTGAGCTTCCTGTCCTTCTCCTTCCCCGGGATCGTGATAGGCATAGGCTTCATGTGGTTCTTCGTCCAGACGCCGCTCTACGCGACCCTGACCGCATTGCTGCTGGCCTACATCGCGGCCTACCTGCCTTACGGCATCCGACCGCTGTCGGCCGCCTTCGTGCAGGTCCACGCCCACCTGGAGGAGTCCTCGCTGGTGTCCGGGGCCAGTTCGCTGACCACCATGCGTCGTATCATCGTCCCCTTGCTGATTCCGGGCGTGGTGTCGGCCTGGATCCTGATGGCGACCATGTACATCCGCGAACTGACGGTCTCCGTGGTCCTGTCCCGTCCGGGCACCGAAGTGCTGGCCGTGCAGATCCTGAGCTACGCCGAAGACGGCCTGTGGGGCAAGCTGTCCGCCCTGGGGATCATCATGATCCTGATCTCCACCGCGCTGGTGCTGCTGGCCATGTACAGTGGCAACTTCTACAACCGGCGGCAGGGGACGATCTAGCGTCCGTGTTCCGTCTGTACCTGCCCAGGTCTTCGTGCCTGGGCGGGTGCGTCCGTAGTTTCAGGCAGCATGCTCTCGTGGGCTTACGTCCGCAGCGATGACAGGGTTGGTCCTCTGAACGGCTCACAATTCGTTCGGGTTCGGAGAGGGACCAGGGAAAACCATGTAAGGTGAAGCCACAAAAATAAAGCCCCCGCACATGAACTGACCCCCGAAAGTTGGACATTGAACCAACCTTCGGGGGTTTTACATGGCGAAATATGATGTGGACTTCAAGCTGGAAGTGGCACGGGACTATTGGTCCGGGTCGCTAGGGGCCCGGGCATTGGCCGGGCGATATGGGCTCGATCATGGGACGGTGCGCCGCTGGGCCGCGCAGTACCGAGAGCATGGCGAGGCGGGATTGCACAAGAAGCACAGCGGTCACTACGGCGCCGAGTTCAAGCTGTCCGTGTTGAGTCGGATGTGGCAAGAGGGCTTGTCTTGCCGCCAAGCCGCGGCGCGGTTCGACGTGCGCGGCGGCCATGGCGTCGTGAGGCGGTGGGAACGCGAGTATCATGAAGGGGGCCTTCGCGCCCTGACCCCCAACCCTCGCCCAGGCCGCTCCCCGACGATGAAATCCCCCAACCCCCAACCCTTACGCCTTCGCCCTGCGAGGACACGCGCACGCTGGAGCAGTTGCGCCAAGAGAACGAATATCTGCGCGCGGAGAATGCGTACTTAAAAAAATTGAGGGCCTTGCGTCAGGAAAAAGCGCTGGCCGCGCAGAAAAAGCGCGGGTCGTGCTCGAATTGAGGCAAGGCCACACCTTGGCCGTGCTGCTGAAGGTGGCCGGGCTGTCGCGCAGCACGTTCTACTACCAGGCCAAGGCACTGGGCGCGGCCGATCCCTGCGCCGGACTGAAGGCGCGCATCCGCGCGCTGTACGACCAGCACCAGGGCCGCTATGGCTACCGGCGCATCACGGCGGCGCTGCGCCGGGCCGGTGAGCTCATCAACCACAAGGCCGTCCAGCGCGTGATGCAGACGCTGGGACTGAAGTCCTTGGTGCGCCCGAAGAAATACCGTTCGTACCGAGGCGAGCAGGGCCGTGTGGCGCCGAACCTGCTGACGCGCCAGTTCCAGGCCGACAGGCCCAACCAGAAGTGGGTGACGGATGTGACCGAGTTCAAGGTCGGCGCCGACAAGCTGTACCTCTCGCCGGTGATGGATCTGTACAACGGCGAGATCGTGGCCTACGAGACCAGCCTGCGCCCCATGTTCCAGCTCGTGGGCAGCATGCTCCAGAAAGCGCTGGCCCGGCTCGCACCCACGGATCGCCCGCTGCTGCACTCCGATCAGGGCTGGCAGTACCAGCAGCCCCAGTACCGGCGTCGGCTCGCTGAGCAAGGCGTGATTCAGAGCATGTCGCGCAAGGGAAACTGCCTGGACAATGCCGCCATGGAGAGCTTCTTCGGCACGCTCAAGGCCGAGTTCTTCCACCTGAACCGCTTCGAGAGCATCGAGCAGCTCCAGGCCGGCATCGGCCAGTACATCCACTACTACAATCACGAACGCATCAAGCTCAAGCTAAAAGGCCTGAGCCCGGTGCAGTACCGAGCTCAGGCCTTCGGGCTTTAGGCTCTGACCGTCCAACTTTTGGGGGTCAGTTCACATGCGGGGGCTTTTTGCTCCATTGCCGGAAAGACGCTGGATCAGTCCTCTTCCACGAAAGTCTCTTCGCGCTTCTTCTTCACGGCCGGCAGGGCCACGATCACCACCAGCAGGGCGGCCAGCACCAGCAGCGACAGCGACAGCGGACGCGTGACGAAGGTGCTGTAGTCGCCGCGGGACAGCAGCAGGGCGCGGCGGAAGTTCTCTTCCATCATCGGTCCCAGCACCAGGCCCAGCAGTAGGGGGCGCCTTCGCAGCGCAGCTTGGACCAGATGTAGCCGATCAGACCGAAGGCGGCGGTCACCCAGATGTCGAACACGTTGTAGTTCAGCGAATACACGCCGACCGTGCAGAACACCAGGATGGCGGGGAACAGCAGGCGGTAAGGCACTTTCAGCAGCTTCACCCACAGGCCCACCAGCGGCAGGTTCAGGATCACCAGCATCAGGTTGCCGATCCACATGGAGGCGATCAGGCCCCAGAACAGTTCGGGGTGGCTGGTCATGACCTGCGGGCCAGGCTGGATGTTGTGGATGGTCATGGCGCCGATCATCAGGGCGGTCACGGCGTTGCCGGGGATGCCCAGGGTCAGCAGCGGAATGAAGGAGGTCTGGGCGGCCGCGTTGTTGGCGGACTCCGGACCGGCCAGGCCGGCGGGATGGCCCTTGCCGAAGCGTTCGGGGTTCTTGGAGATCTTCTTCTCCAGCGTATAGGACGCAAAGGAGGAGAGCACAGCGCCGCCGCCGGGCAGGATGCCCAGGCACGAGCCCATGGCGGTGCCGCGCACCACGGCAGGCCAGGCTTCCTTGAACTCCTGCTTGTTGGGGTACAGCGAGCCGACCTTGTCGGTGATTTCCACGCGCTGATCGCGCAGCTCCAGGTTGTTCATGATCTCGGAGAAACCGAACACGCCCATGGCGACCACGGCGAAATCGATGCCGTCCTGCAGCTCGGGAATGCCGAAGTCGTAGCGGGCCACGCCGGAGTTCACGTCCGTGCCCACCATGCCCAGCAGCAGGCCCAGCAGGATCATGCAGATGGCCTTGGGCAGCGAACCGGAGGCCAGCACCACGGCGCCCACCAGGCCCAGCACCATCAGGGAGAAGTATTCCGCGGGGCCGAACTTGAAGGCGACTTCGGCCAGCGGCGGCGCAAAGCCGGCCAGCAGCACGGTAGCGAAGCAGCCTGCGAAGAAGGAGCCCAGGGCCGCGATGGCCAGCGCCGCGCCGGCGCGGCCGTTGCGCGCCATCTGGTGACCGTCCAGTACCGTCACCACCGCGGAGGTCTCGCCCGGCAAGGCCACCAGGATGGCGGAGGTCGATCCGCCGTACTGGGCGCCGTAGTAGATGCCCGCCAGCATGATCAGGCCGGCCACGGGCGGCAGCACGTAGGTGATGGGCAGCAGCATGGCGATGGTGGGCACCGGGCCGATGCCGGGCAGCACGCCGATCAGGGTGCCCAGCAGGCAGCCCAGCAGGGCATAGGCCAGGTTCTCGGGCGTGACCGCCACGGAGAAGCCCAGCATGAGATTGTCAAATAATTCCATGTCCGTTCACTCCGCGCTCATGCCAGAAAGGTCGGCCACAGCGGGAACACCAGTCCCAGGCCCTTGATGAATGCCAGCCAGACGAACAGCACCAGGAAGATGGCGGCGCCCAGCGCGACAGGCCAGCTGAATTCATGGCTGGCAAAGCTGCTCAGCACCACCAGCAGGAAGATGGAGATGTACACGCCCAGGTAGTTCAGGGCGGCGCCGCAGATCACGACGGCCCCGATGATCACGATGGCGATCTTCCAGTCGAATTTCTCGACCTCGGTTTCCTCGGCCTTGGGCGACATGGCGCCCAGCGCGACGATGGCTCCCAGCACGCTCAGGCACACGCCCAGCCAGAAGGGGAAGTAGCCTGGGCCCATGCGGGCGGCCGTTCCCATGGAATAACTGGTTGCCCCCAAGGCAAAGCCGGCGCCCAGCACCACGAACATGATGCCGGACCAGAAGTCCTGTTTATTTCTGAGTTGCATAAGGTGGATTCTCCTTGTCTGCTTTGAGCATGTTGTTCCTCATTTCCTGTGTCTGTCTCTTTATGTTGGAGCCCGGCTTCACCCCCTGGCAATGCCGGTTCCATTCTGCAGGGGTGACGCATGGTAATGGAGGGCTCGAGGGCTGAAAACCCCAGCTAGCGCTTAGTTTTTAGGGGTTTTCCCGTAAAATTTTCAAATCTAGGGGTTTTCCGGAGCGCTGGACGCCGATAATCAGGCGCCTTGAAAGAAGTTTGAAAGGTAATGGAAAGAAGGGTGAAAGGTTATGATTGGTATGAAATTCCCTCTACCCAGTAACGCCGCCTATGGTTTACGATAACGCCCATGTTGCAAGATCTCGATTTTCTCGCTGACCGCATCGGTCAACTGGTTGAGCAGTCGCGCCAGCTACAGGCTGAGCGCTCTGCCTTGTTGGCTCGCCTGAAGAATCAGGAGGCGGAGCTGGAAGCGCTGCGCCAGCAGAATCAGCGCCAGAAGGACGAATTCGAATCCCTGTCCAGCGGCGTGGCTTCGCATCAGCGTCAGCTGGACCTGGCGCAGCAGCAGGCGCAAGCCGAGCAGCGCGAACTCAAAAGCCTGCTGGAGCAGGAACAGGCCCGCGTGCAGGCGCTGCGCCGGGAGCTGGACAGCGCCCAGGCGGGACTGGGCGTCCTGCGCGAAGTGGCCGAGCAGGCCCGCAACCAGGTCGGCTCCATCCTCATGCGACTGCCCGGCGCCGTACAGGAGTAAGTCATGGAACGAGTCGATATCTCCATCCTGGGCCGGGATTATTCCCTGGCATGCCCGCCTTCGGAAAAAGCCAAGCTGCTCGATGCGGTCAAGCTGGTTGATCAGCGCATGCAATCCATCAAGGGGTCCGGCCGCATTTCCGGCAATGAACGCATCGCCGTCATGGCCGCCATCCAGATCGCCAGCGAGCTTTTGTCCGCCAAGGCGCCTGATGGTCCGCTCGCCAATGTTGCTTTTGGCGATTTCAAGCGTAAAATTGAAGACATGCACGGCATGATTGATCAGTTGCTCGGTCCATCCGCTACGCCGCGCTAGCCCGAATTTGAAGGCGGCTTGCTCGCAGTTTCCGGCAAGCCGCTTTTCATACCAGTAAGTCCCTGCCGTGTTCGTGACACGACCATACATTCCTTGAACCAATGCTTATGGCACTCAGGTTGTTGGATTGGCCAGTAGGAGCGATCGTCCTCGTCGATGAACCCGAAGCTGGCCTGATGACAGCCGATCTTGGACCTCCGGTTCCAGGATGCCGGTCTAGACGGCAATGGCGGGGCACCTACCACGAAAAAGCCACCCTTGCGGGTGGCTTTTTCGTATCTTTCAGGACCTCTAGGTATGCTGGATCCGACGGCGCCCAGCCACTGCGAACAGGATCAGGCCCGCGACGATCATGGGTACCGACAGCCACTGTCCCATGGACAAGCCTGCGCTCAGCAGTCCCAGGAAGCCGTCGGGTTCGCGGGTGAATTCCACGCCGAAGCGGAACACGCCATAGCCGATCAGGAACAGGGCACTGGCCTGCCCGACCGGACGGGGCCGGCGCGAGAACCACCACAGCAGCAGGAACAGGACGATGCCTTCCAGCGCCATTTCGTAGAGCTGCGAGGGGTGACGCGGCGTTGCATCCACCTGGGGGAACACCATGGCCCAGGGTACGTCGCTGGGACGACCCCACAATTCGCCATTGATGAAATTGCCCAGCCTGCCCACAGCCAGGCCCAGCGGGATCAGGGGGGCCAGGAAATCGCTGACTTCCAGGAAACGGCGCTGGCGCAAGCGCGCAAACAGGGCAATGGCCAGCAGCACGCCGATCAGTCCGCCGTGAAAGGACATGCCGCCATTCCAGACATACAGGATCTCCAGCGGATGGGACAGATAATACGAAGGCTGATAGAACAGGGTATAGCCCAGCCGCCCGCCGGCCACCACGCCAAAGACGCAATAGAAGATCAGGTCTTCCAGGTCCTTTCGGCTGAGCGCGGTCTGGCCGGCGCGGATGCGAGCCGTTCCCACCAGCCACACCAGGCCGAAACCGATCAGGTACATCAGGCCATACCAATGGATCGCCACGGGGCCGATCTGTATGGCGATAGGATCAAACTGCGGGTGTATCAACATGCTTGCCCACTACAGAGGTGAATGTCAGATAATAGCTCGAATGCGGCCCACTGCCGGGCCTCGGTAAATTGTAAGGGAAGGATGATGACGCGCTCCGCTTCTTG
Source organism: Alcaligenes sp. Marseille-Q7550 (assembly GCF_965112015.1). Taxonomy (NCBI): domain Bacteria; kingdom Pseudomonadati; phylum Pseudomonadota; class Betaproteobacteria; order Burkholderiales; family Alcaligenaceae; genus Alcaligenes; species Alcaligenes sp. Marseille-Q7550. The sequence continues at coordinate 683,946 of NZ_CBCOPU010000002.1, read as the reverse complement.
GGCATCCTGTTTACCATTGGTAGTGCTTTGTTCACTGGCCGGCTTTAATCCTAGCGTAAAGGCTGATACGGTATCAGTTACAGCCCTGTTGCAGACGCAATGCCTGTCCTGTCACCAGGTGGACAGGAAACGGGTCGGACCCCCATTCCAGGAAATCGCCCAGCGCTATGCGCAGGGCGACCGGCAGGCCGCCGCGGCATATCTGGAAAGACAGATCCGCCAGGGTAGCCGGGGCAACTGGGGAGCCATACCCATGCCTGCGCAGAACAGGGTCAGCGCCGAACAGGCGCGGGCCATTGCGGCCTGGTTGCTGGAACTGGCCGACACGTCAACGAAGGAGTCTCCATGAAAGAAACAGCCGTTTTAGGTGGTGGATGTTTTTGGTGCAAGGAAGGGGTCTTTCAGGCGCTTCGAGGCGTCGAGTCCGTCGTTCCGGGATACTGTGGCGGGCATGGGGGCGAGCCCACGGGCGGGCCGGGTTGCAGCACGCAGCCGGGGCACATCGAAGTGGTGCGCGTGGAGTTCGATCCCGAGGTCATTTCTTTCCGGGATTTGCTGAACGTCTTTTTCCTGACGCACGACCCCACCACGCCCGACCGTCAGGGCGCCGATGTCGGCCCGCAGTATGCTTCGGCCATATTCTGCCAGAACGAGGAGCAGCGGCGGGTGGCGTTCGAGGTTATCGAGGAACTGCAGGCCGAATTCGACCAGCCCATCGTCACGCATGTCCTGGACAGTTCCACATTCTGGCCGGCGGAAAGCTACCACCATAATTATTTCGCGCGCAATCCCAACCAGGGCTACTGCCAGATGGTCATCGCGCCCAAGCTGCACAAATTCCGCCAGCGCTTTCAGGCGCTGCTCGAATGAACGGCTCTACAGGAGCCGCCTGCGCTCAACTGCCGGCGCCGGCCAGGTAGCGCCGGTACAGGGGCGTGCCCGGCAGGGTCAGGCGCGCCATCAGGCCCACGACCAGCAGCGTCAGCACGATGCGGCCGGCCACGACGATCCAGATATTGGCGCCCAGCGCCATGATCAGCAGCGTGTCCTCGATCAGGGAGTGGCACAAGGACAGCCATGAAAGGGCCAGCAAGCGCGTGCGCGGGCTGTAGTTCTGCTGTCGCGATTCGTCGATGATCAGCGCGCCGCCGTAACTCAGACCCAGCAGTACGCCTACCGTGGTGGTGGGGGCGACGCGCTCCTCCAGTCCCGAGAAGCGCAGCAGCGGCAACAGCAGGCGGGTCAGCACCCGCGTGAAGCCGATCTTCTCCAGTACGGAGAGCGCGATCAACAGGCCCAGTATGATCAGCCAGGTCATCAGCAAGGAGCCGGCCGTGCCCAGCAGCCAATCTTTCCAACCTTCCCAGCCGCCCTGGCTGGCGCTGGCCTGGCCGTACAGCCAGCTCAGGGAAACGGGTTCCTGAAGCAGCCCGGCGGCGGACAGGAGCCAGGCCAGCAGCGCGGCGTAGAGAACGGCGCACCCCAGACGCAGGCCGGCGGTGAGCCAGAAGCTGGCGCCCGCCTTGCGTACGATGGCCTGTTCCATCGGCATGTTGTGAGCCAGCAGCATCATGCTGCCCAGTATGCTGATCTGGGCGGCGTTCAGGCTCAGGCTGTCGCCCAGGGCGGCCAGCGAGCCTATGCCTGCGTAGATGCCCGCCAACGCCGTGGTCGCCCAGACGATGCCCGCCTCGGGCGGCAGGCCCACCAGGGCCATCAAGGGGCCGATGAATCGGCCGACCATGTCCACCAGCCCCAGTTGAGCGGCGACCCGCACGATTATCATGACGGGCAGCATGATGCGGGCGACCGTGTAGAACATGCGCATGCTGCGCAGCAGGGTGGTATGTAGGTAATTGAGCATGGAGGCGGACTGCAGAGGGGACTTTCCGCAGATGCTAGCACAGAGCGCCGGGCCATCGTGCGCGCGCTGCGGACGGCCTTTCGGAATGTGTGGTTCCTGCAATGAAAAACCGCCCCGGGCGGGGCGGTGATCCTGCGTTCATCGACCGGAGCAATGGCCGCCGCTGGCGGCCTGGCCGCTGCCCAGGGCGATGGGCGGCGGTTCGGGGCGATAAGGGCGCGGCTGCAGGCTGTCCAGGACGACCAGCAGGACGACGAGCAGCCAGAACACGCTGGTGATCAGGCGGAAGAAGGTTTTGCTCATGGGGTGCCTCTCAGGGATTGACGCGGCGTCGGATGCGCACGCCCAGGATGGAACCGGCGAAGGCCAGGGCGAACCAGACCCAGCCGTGCAGGCTGGCCGAGGCAATGCCGCCCAGGAAGGCGCCGACGTTGCAGCCGAAAGCCATGCGCGCGCTGTAGCCCATGACCAGGCCGGCCGCGGCGCCCACCCACAGGGTGCGTGCGGCCGGAGCCTTGAATTCGGCTGGGTGGTTCCAGCGGGAGGCGGCCATGGCGCCCAGGATCAGACCGAAGTTGGTCACCGAGGTCACGTCGGCAAGTACGGGCTCGGCCAGGCGCTGGGCATGCGGGGCCACGCCCCAGAAGGCGTCGCCGGCCGGCGACCAGCCCAATGCGGAAAATACCTTGGCGCCCCATAGCCCGATGCCGTAGACGATGCCCCAGGGCTGCCCGGCTACCACCATGTGGATCAGGTAAAGGACAGCCAGCAGCAAGGCGCCCATCCACCAGCGCATGGCCCATTTGGCGGGCGTGACGCCATTTTTCTGCTGGTGGCGGCGGGCGCCGCGGCCGACCAGCCAGGCCACGGCGGCGCAGCCGGCCGCCGTCAGCAGCAGGGCGGCGGGCCAGCCCAGGGTCTGGTTCAGGTCCACCGCGGGCAGCCCCCCCAGCGCGATCCAGGCGGGCTGGTGCGAAGCGCCGAAAAAGCTGCCTATGGCGAAGGCGGGCAGCACGGCAAAGGAGATGGGGGCCCCGGCGCCGGCTTTGTACAGTGTGCCCGAGCCGCAGCCGTCGGCCAACTGCATGGCGGCGCCGAACAGGAAGGCGCCCAGCACCAGGCTCAAGGTCAGCGGCGCGACAGCGCCGACCAGCTCGCCGCCGCTGTCCGCGATCAATGGCAGCGTGAACGCCGCCGCCAGAACCAGCAGCAGCATCTGGGCCCATATGCCTTGCGGGTCGCGCCGTTCTATATAGTTGCGCCACCCCGTGGTGAAGCCGAAGCGCGCGCCTTGGAGCACGGCGCCAAAACCGATGCCCAGCAGGGCCAGCAGTCCCTGGCGCAGCCCGCCGACCAGGGTCACGCCCAGGATCAATGCGAGGCCGGCCAGGACGAAGCCCGATCGTGTCAGAAAAAGCATGATGAAAATACGTAAAGAGTGCAGTGGGCCGGGATCAGTTGAAGGCGCGCTGGGCGTCCAGCTTCAGGACCTGGAAACGCGAGGGCTGATTGTCCATGGGCAGCTCGCTGCGGCTCCATTCGACTACGGATTCGGGATACAACTGCACGTTGGGATTGCCGGCCAGTTCGGACAACACGAACCAGTTGGTGGAGGCCCAATGTCCCGTGTTGCAGAACGAGACCGTGGGTTTGTCGTCCAGGCCCTGTTCCTTGACCAGCTTCAGGATTTCGCTCTTGTCCTTCAGGGTTGGCTTGTCGCTGTTGAAGAAGGTGTTGAAGTCCAGTTCACGCGCGCCGGGCAGGGTGCCGTAGCGAGCGGCGGCATCGACGCGTTTTTCGCCTTTGAAGAAAGGCGTTGGACGGGCGTCCAGCAGGACGGGAGCCTGGCCGGACTTGATGTAGTCGGCGACTTCCTGCGTGCTGGCCACCATGTCCTGGTTATAGGTGTAGGTGAACTGGGTCGGCGCGACCTCGGGGGCTTCCGTGCTGAGAGCCTGCCCTTCGGCCTGCCAGGCTTGCAGGCCGCCGTCCAGGATGGACAACTGCGTCAGGCCGCCGGCCTTGAGCGTCCAGTAGACGCGCGCCGCGGCGCCAAAATCGGGGGGATTGGCGCCGGCGTAGGTGACGACGACATAACTATTCTTGCTGATGCCCGCCTTGCTGAACAAGGCGGACAGATCGGCATCGGGCCGCAGCGCGCCGGCATTGTCGGCCGGCCCTCGGTAAGCGCCATAAGGAGTGTTGACGGCGCCGGGCACGTGGCCGGCCTGATACTCCTGCGGGGAGCGTATGTCCAGGATGCGCAGATCTGCTTTGTCCAGATGCGCGGCCAGGTCCTTGGCCGAGATCAAGGGTTGGCCCACCGTGCTGGGTGAGACTTGCGAGGGGCTGGCCGCCTGGGCGGACACCGGCGCGACGGCCAATGGACTGAACGCCAGGGCCAGGGAGATGATGATGGGCTTGATCATTATTACTCTCGATAGTAAGCAGGGTGGTGCTCATGGTTTTAATTACATAAGACGATGGTAATAAAGCCGGGCAGAGAGAATAACGATGTTTTCGGGATTAGCTTATTTCCTTAAGGATTAAACAAAAGCGGCCCGCTGCATATGCCCGGCCGCCATACCGTCCGTGGTCAATTGTCGACTTATCTCTTGGCAGACAAGGGAGGAGGCCGTGCATCTGGACTCGCTGGTCTTGTCGCACTCTATATATAGAGAGAAGGTAGGTAGCGGATTCAGTTGCCGCAAGGAAAACGCCGACTTAGTTACATATATTTACATTCTTGAAGTTTCAATAGAATCAGCGACTTGCGTTTGAATGGTCATGTCGAGGCCGGAAACTACGTGGAAAACATGAACTAAGGCTTGCCATTCGAGAAAACGCCGTGCTATAGTTTCTTTCTTGCTGCAGCGAACGGGGTTTACCCGGCGCGGTGCGGCAAGCGGATTGAACGGCTTTCACCGCCTTGGCCCAGAGGCCCGCACCGAAAGCGTTCAAGCTGAAGCAGAAAAGAAAACTTGCACGGATTTAAATTCTTGTGTTATAGTTTGAGGTTCTGCAAACGAGACGGCAATGCTAAGTGTTCGAGTTAGAAGATTTAGCATTGCGGCTTGTGAAGGGGTTCAAGCAGTACGGAGCTTTGGGTTCCGGTCAGGCAGGAACGAGTTGGGTGGTCAATAAAACTTCCCGGCGAACTTCAAAAAAAATGCTTGACACGCTGCACGAAACACTTCATAATCTCGTTTCTCTGCTGCTCCAACAGCAACGCTGATGTAGCGATGCTAAGGCAGCCGGGACGACAGGCAACTGTCACTGCTCTTTAACAATTAACAGCCGATAAGTGTGGGCGCTTGGCATGAGCGGGCCGAATCCCTTGATGGGAATCGCCACAAGTTTGTATCAAGTGCTCACAGACGAAAAATGAAGATTTACCTTGTGTAAACTCTGAATTTTTCTTTGAGACACAATCGGTCTCGTCGCAAGACGGGACAACCACAGAGATTAAACTGAAGAGTTTGATCCTGGCTCAGATTGAACGCTAGCGGGATGCTTTACACATGCAAGTCGAACGGCAGCGCGAGAGAGCTTGCTCTCTTGGCGGCGAGTGGCGGACGGGTGAGTAATGTATCGGAACGTGCCCAGTAGCGGGGGATAACTACTCGAAAGAGTAGCTAATACCGCATACGCCCTACGGGGGAAAGGGGGGGATCGCAAGACCTCTCACTATTGGAGCGGCCGATATCGGATTAGCTAGTTGGTGGGGTAAAGGCCTACCAAGGCGACGATCCGTAGCTGGTTTGAGAGGACGACCAGCCACACTGGGACTGAGACACGGCCCAGACTCCTACGGGAGGCAGCAGTGGGGAATTTTGGACAATGGGGGAAACCCTGATCCAGCCATCCCGCGTGTATGATGAAGGCCTTCGGGTTGTAAAGTACTTTTGGCAGAGAAGAAAAGGCGCCCTCTAATACAGGGCGCTGCTGACGGTATCTGCAGAATAAGCACCGGCTAACTACGTGCCAGCAGCCGCGGTAATACGTAGGGTGCAAGCGTTAATCGGAATTACTGGGCGTAAAGCGTGTGTAGGCGGTTCGGAAAGAAAGATGTGAAATCCCAGGGCTCAACCTTGGAACTGCATTTTTAACTGCCGAGCTAGAGTATGTCAGAGGGGGGTAGAATTCCACGTGTAGCAGTGAAATGCGTAGAGATGTGGAGGAATACCGATGGCGAAGGCAGCCCCCTGGGATAATACTGACGCTCAGACACGAAAGCGTGGGGAGCAAACAGGATTAGATACCCTGGTAGTCCACGCCCTAAACGATGTCAACTAGCTGTTGGGGCCGTTAGGCTTCAGTAGCGCAGCTAACGCGTGAAGTTGACCGCCTGGGGAGTACGGTCGCAAGATTAAAACTCAAAGGAATTGACGGGGACCCGCACAAGCGGTGGATGATGTGGATTAATTCGATGCAACGCGAAAAACCTTACCTACCCTTGACATGTCTGGAAAGCCGAAGAGATTTGGCCGTGCTCGCAAGAGAACCGGAACACAGGTGCTGCATGGCTGTCGTCAGCTCGTGTCGTGAGATGTTGGGTTAAGTCCCGCAACGAGCGCAACCCTTGTCATTAGTTGCTACGCAAGAGCACTCTAATGAGACTGCCGGTGACAAACCGGAGGAAGGTGGGGATGACGTCAAGTCCTCATGGCCCTTATGGGTAGGGCTTCACACGTCATACAATGGTCGGGACAGAGGGTCGCCAACCCGCGAGGGGGAGCTAATCTCAGAAACCCGATCGTAGTCCGGATCGCAGTCTGCAACTCGACTGCGTGAAGTCGGAATCGCTAGTAATCGCGGATCAGAATGTCGCGGTGAATACGTTCCCGGGTCTTGTACACACCGCCCGTCACACCATGGGAGTGGGTTTCACCAGAAGTAGGTAGCCTAACCGCAAGGAGGGCGCTTACCACGGTGGGATTCATGACTGGGGTGAAGTCGTAACAAGGTAGCCGTATCGGAAGGTGCGGCTGGATCACCTCCTTTCAGAGCGAAGGTCCCGCAAAGCGAAAGCGTCCACACTTATTGGCTGTTAGTTAGGTCATGACCATAGGGTATCGCCCACTGGTGACAGATGGGTCAGTAGCTCAGTCGGTTAGAGCACCGTCTTGATAAGGCGGGGGTCGTTGGTTCGATTCCAACTTGACCCACCACGATTACCTCGGGGGATTAGCTCAGCTGGGAGAGCACCTGCTTTGCAAGCAGGGGGTCGTCGGTTCGATCCCGTCATCCTCCACCACCGCCCCTGCCGGGCGGTACGGCGACAGTACTAGACGTCATGACATGAGCGGGGCGCGCCCGGGGTTCACCTGGTCGACGCGAGATTCAACGAAGAGCGTTCTTTTGCAAGAGCGCTGCTCGTTGGGTTATGCGACCCACGATCTGCTCTTTAACAATCTGGAAGAAGCACAACGAAGGTGTGTTGTCTGATACGCATCGACTCTCAAGAGGCGGTGTAGACAATGCACGGGTTGTGATTGCAACACGAACAATTTATGTTCAACAAGTTCTCAAAAATATAGACGTTGTCCCCTCTTTGGAAGGGATGACAGCTAAGGATTGATGAACGGCAACAACGTATACTCATAGGTTCTATAGCCGTAAGCGTTATAGGATCAAGCGAATAAGTGCATATGATGGATGCCTTGGCGATCACAGGCGATGAAGGACGCGGTAGCCTGCGAAAAGCTACGGGGAGCTGGCAAACAAGCTTTGATCCGTAGATGTCCGAATGGGGAAACCCACCGCAGCAATGCGGTATCCCACACTGAATCCATAGGTGTGTGGAGGCGAACCGAGTGAACTGAACCATCTCAGTAACTCGAGGAAAAGAAATCAACCGAGATTCCGGAAGTAGTGGCGAGCGAAACCGGAGCAGCCTGGACGTTTTAGCGTCTTGGATAGTCGAATGGAATGGAAAGTCCAGCCGTAGCAGGTGATAGCCCTGTAGACGAAATCCAGGACGTGGAACTAAGCGTCGAACAAGTAGGGCGGGACACGTGAAATCCTGTCTGAATATGGGGGGACCATCCTCCAAGGCTAAATACTCGTGATCGACCGATAGTGAACCAGTACCGTGAGGGAAAGGCGAAAAGAACCCCGGAAGGGGAGTGAAATAGATCCTGAAATCATATGCATACAAACAGTAGGAGCCCTTTCGGGGGTGACTGCGTACCTTTTGTATAATGGGTCAGCGACTTACATTCAGTGGCAAGCTTAACCGAATAGGGGAGGCGTAGCGAAAGCGAGTCCGAATAGGGCGATTCAGTCGCTGGGTGTAGACCCGAAACCAGGCGATCTATCCATGGCCAGGTTGAAGGCACGGTAACACGTGCTGGAGGACCGAACCCACTAATGTTGAAAAATTAGGGGATGAGCTGTGGATCGGAGTGAAAGGCTAAACAAGCCTGGAGATAGCTGGTTCTCTCCGAAAACTATTTAGGTAGTGCCTCACGTATTACTGTCGGGGGTAGAGCACTGTTATGGCTAGGGGGTCACAGCGACTTACCAAACCATGGCAAACTCCGAATACCGACAAGTACAGCGTGGGAGACAGAGCACCGGGTGCTAACGTCCGGACTCAAGAGGGAAACAACCCAGACCGCCAGCTAAGGTCCCTAACTATGGCTAAGTGGGAAACGAAGTGGGAAGGCATAGACAGTCAGGAGGTTGGCTTAGAAGCAGCCATCCTTTAAAGAAAGCGTAATAGCTCACTGATCGAGTCGTCCTGCGCGGAAGATGTAACGGGGCTAAGCCATAGACCGAAGCTGCGGATGTGTACGTTAGTACACATGGTAGGAGAGCGTTCCGTAAGCCTGTGAAGGTGTCCTGTGAGGGATGCTGGAGGTATCGGAAGTGAGAATGCTGACATGAGTAGCGATAAAGGGGGTGAAAAGCCCCCTCGCCGTAAGTCCAAGGTTTCCTGCGCAACGTTCATCGGCGCAGGGTGAGTCGGCCCCTAAGGCGAGGCAGAGATGCGTAGCTGATGGGAAGCGGGTTAATATTCCCGCACCGTCGTAGAGTGCGATGGGGGGACGGATTGCAGAAGGTCATCGGGGTGTTGGATGTCCCCGTTGGCGCATCGTAGAAGGCACTTAGGCAAATCCGGGTGCGTAATTCAAGGGTGTGACTGGATAGAGCTTCGGCTCTAAACTGACTGGAAGCAGTTCCAAGAAAAGCCTCTAAGCTTCAGCTCTACGAGACCGTACCGCAAACCGACACAGGTGGACGGGATGAATATTCCAAGGCGCTTGAGAGAACTCAGGAGAAGGAACTCGGCAAATTGATACCGTAACTTCGGGAGAAGGTATGCCTCTGTAGTGTGAAGTGCCTGCGCACGGAGCATGACGAGGCCGCAGTGAATCGGTGGCTGCGACTGTTTACTAAAAACACAGCACTCTGCAAACACGAAAGTGGACGTATAGGGTGTGACGCCTGCCCGGTGCCGGAAGGTTAAGTGATGGGGTGCAAGCTCTTGATCGAAGCCCCGGTAAACGGCGGCCGTAACTATAACGGTCCTAAGGTAGCGAAATTCCTTGTCGGGTAAGTTCCGACCTGCACGAATGGCGTAACGATGGCCACACTGTCTCCTCCTGAGACTCAGCGAAGTTGACATGGTTGTGATGATGCAATCTCCCCGCGGCTAGACGGAAAGACCCCATGAACCTTTACTGTAGCTTTGCATTGGACTGTGAACCGGCCTGTGTAGGATAGGTGGGAGACGTTGAAGCGTGGTCGCCAGATCGCGTGGAGTCATCCTTGAAATACCACCCTGGTCTGTTTGCGGTTCTAACCTAGGTCCCTTATCGGGATCGGGGACCGTGCATGGTGGGCAGTTTGACTGGGGCGGTCTCCTCCCAAAGTGTAACGGAGGAGTTCGAAGGTACGCTAGGAACGGTCGGAAATCGTTCTGATAGTGCAATGGCATAAGCGTGCTTGACTGTGAGACTGACAAGTCGAACAGGTACGAAAGTAGGACATAGTGATCCGGTGGTTCTGTATGGAAGGGCCATCGCTCAACGGATAAAAGGTACTCTGGGGATAACAGGCTGATACCGCCCAAGAGTTCATATCGACGGCGGTGTTTGGCACCTCGATGTCGGCTCATCTCATCCTGGGGCTGTAGCCGGTCCCAAGGGTATGGCTGTTCGCCATTTAAAGAGGTACGTGAGCTGGGTTTAAAACGTCGTGAGACAGTTTGGTCCCTATCTGCCGTGGGCGTTGGATACTTGACGGAGCCTGCTCCTAGTACGAGAGGACCGGAGTGGACGTACCACTGGTGTATCGGTTGTCATGCCAATGGCATTGCCGAGTAGCTACGTACGGAAGAGATAACCGCTGAAGGCATCTAAGCGGGAAACTCGTCTGAAGATTAGGTATCCCGGGGGCTTGACCCCCCTGTAGGGTCGTCCGAGACCAGGACGTTGATAGGCTGGGTGTGGAAGTGCAGTAATGCATGTAGCTAACCAGTACTAATTGCCCGTGTGGCTTGATCCTATAACCCTTGGGGTTGTAGCGAGTACAAGTTGTTGACCACAGAACGTAAATATTGAATGCGCAGCGCAACCCGCGCGCCAACCCTTCGAGACACGTGTTCGCGATCCGTACTGATCCGAATACGGTGCTTCTTCCATATTGGCCAGGCCGCCTCCCGAGGCGACCCGGCAACCAGTTACGCTTGACGACCATAGCAAGGTGGTCCCACGCCTTCCCATCCCGAACAGGACTGTGAAACGCCTTCGCGCCGATGATAGTGGACGGACGTCTGTGAAAGTAGGTCATCGTCAAGCTCTTATCCGTCAAAACCCCCGCAAGCACCCGTTGCGGGGGTTTTGCTTTTTACGCGCCCCCAAGCACAGCGCCCTCGCCTTCGCGGCCCGGCGCGCGTCGGTGCCGGGCGCCAGAGCCGCGGCCCGCGGCATCCCAAACGCCTCGCCCGCAAGAGGCGCGGCCCGCTCGGATGCCCTGGCGCTCTCCGCCTATCCCATGTTCCGCCACGCCCACCCCTCGCTCGGGCGGATTGCTGCGCCCTGCCGCGCTTGCGCCAGGCCTCGGAGGCGGCCCGGCCGCCAGCCGCTGAACTCAAGACCGGCGCTGATCGCGCCACTTTCCATGACCGAACGCCCGGTTGCGCTTGCAGGTTGTTACAGACGATGCCAGCTCAGCAAGAACGGGTAAAATGGCTTGATACTGTTGTCGTCAATGCTTGATTCAGGAGAACCGAATGAACCAGCCCGTCAACCCCGAACTCGAACCTGTCCTGCCGCTGCGCAAGATCGCGCACTTCTGCTATTCCCTGGCTCCCCTCGCCATGATCAGTGCGGGCCTCTTCGGAGCGGCGGCGGTGGCCGCAGTCATCCTGGCTTACGTCAAGCGGGGTGACGCCTCCGGAACCATTTACGCCAGCCATCTGGATTGGATCATCAAGACCTTTTGGTGGGGGCTGCTCTGGGTGGTGCTCAGCGCCTTGCTCACGGCGGTTTTCATTGGCTGGGTGACAGGCTTGGTCGCCCTGGTGTGGATCATCCACCGCTTGATCAAGGGCTGGCTGGCCTTGGCGGGCGGCCAGGCATTGGGACAGGATTACTGATCGCACACGCTGGCTCTTACAGCGCAGCCGCCCTGACAGAAAAGGTGTTCGCTGGAACACCTTTTTCTTGGCCGGAAGAGGCTGCCGTATCCGGAGAGCTCAGTCGCAGAGCAACTGGATCTGCGAGACGTGCAGGTGATGCAGGCATTCGCGCAGCAACAGAAGATAAGCGCCGAGCGATTTGTCGTCCAGCGGCGACGGCCCCGAAGCTGACTCAGCGGCTTTGGCCGTGGACGAGGCGCCTACGGTGGCGTCCGCATAGATGTTGAAAACGGTTTCCAGGTTCTCGATGCTCAAGGCGTGGTTGTCATTGCCCGTTACGTCCTTGATCCATTGCATGAGCCGGCCGGCCTGCGATCCGGAGGCGAAGACCTGGAATTGGCGCAAGTCCAGCCGCGCCGGCATGAGGGCGTCTTCCACCACTTCGATGGCTTGTTCCAACTGGAGCGCCGTGGTGCCGGGACCGGCGAAGCAGGTGGCCAGGAGTTGCGTCAAGGTCAGTTCGGGGAATGGCTCGATATGCACGGGAACCCCTTTACGGGCCAGGCCGATGGCGGCTTCGTCGTCCGTGAAGTGCAGCACGGCGATCTGGGCATGGGGTTGAGCAAGCTGCAGATGTTGAAGCAGGGCCAGGATAGTGTGGGGTGGGTTCAGGGTTGTCGCATTGTCCGACATGATGATCCTCATTGACTGTCCGTATCTGTCTTGTCTTGCGGAGACGCTACCTGGAACAAGGCCAGGGCCAGGGGCCGCTGGACATCGTGATCCACGACGGGGAAGGGATAATCCCGGCCGAGCGCGAAATCAAGCGGCAGTTGCCTGGCCTGCCAGGGGGCATGAATGGCCTTGGCATCGAGTCGGGCCAGTTCAGGCACGTAGCGCCGAATAAAGTCTCCATCGGGGTCGAACTTGCGGGACTGGGTGACGGGATTGAAGATGCGAAAATAGGGCTGCGCATCGCACCCCGTTGACGCCGCCCACTGCCAGCCGCCCACGTTGGAGGCCATGTCGTAATCGAGCAGCTTGCGCGAAAAGTATTGTTCGCCCCACCTCCAGTCTATCAGCAAATCCTTCACCAGAAAGGATGCGGTGATCATGCGCAGGCGGTTGTGCATATAGCCTGACTGATTAAGCTGACGCATGGCGGCATCCACGATGGGATACCCTGTGCGGCCCGCGCACCAGGCCTGGAACCAGTCCTTCCGGTTTGGATAGGGCAGGTCGCGGTAGGCGGGCTTGAAACTTTGGGTGGCGCTGTCGGGATGATGCCAGAGAAATTGCTGATAGAACTCGCGCCAGATCAGTTCGCTCAGCCATGCCGCGGCGCCCTGGGAGTCGCTTGGCCAGGCCAGCGCCACGGCCTGGCGCACGGACAGCGTGCCAAAGCGCAGATGCGGCGCCAGGTAGGATACGCCGCGCTTGGCGGGAAAGTCGCGCTGGCTGGCATAGGCGTGCAGCCGGGGCTCGAACTGCCTGAGCATCTGCTGCGCGCCGGCCAGGCCGGGTGGATTGAGCAGTTTCTTTTCCAGTCCCGGCTCAAACCCCAGTTCGGCAAGGCTGGGCAGATCCTGCGCCGGCAGGCGCGCCCAGGTGCCTTGCTGCGTATCGTGGGGCTGCACGTCGTGTGCGCCTATACGTTCCAGCCAGGCTCGTTTGTAGGGCGTGAAGACGGTATAGGGGCTGCCCTGCCGGGTCAGGATCTCGTCACGTGCGAAGATGACCTGGTCCTTGTACAGGTGCAGCGTCCGGCCCTCGGCGGCCAGCGCCTGGGAGACGGCGGCGTCGCGTTCGCGGGCGGCGGGCTCGTAATCTTCGTTGGCGTAGACGGCTTCGGCCTGCAGGTTCTGCGCCAACTCGGGCAAGATACGCCGGGGATCGCCCTGGGCCGTGACCAGGTCGCTGCCCAGGCGGCGCAACTCATGCTGCACCTGCAGCAGGCTTTCGCGTATGAAGGCGACCCGCAGATCATCGGCGGGCAGCGGCTCCAGGATGCTCGTGTCAAAGACGAACACGCAGGCAACCGGACGGCCGCTGCGCAGGGCGTGGTGCAGGGCGGCATTGTCTTGCAGGCGCAGGTCGCGGCGCAGCCAGCAGATGGAAAGAGAATGACTCATGGCATAGATGCGGGGCATGGCGGCCGCGCGAACTCGAAGAGCGGCGCTCGGGCGCGGGCAAGAAAAAAGGCCGCGGCTGGTCCCAGCGGCGCGGCCTGATACTGCGCGAGGTGCCGGCGCACCCGCCGGCTCACTTGAGATGGGCGCTGACCAGCTTGGTCAGTTCGAACATGGACACCTGGTCCTTGCCGAACAGCGGACGCAGCTTGGCATCGGCATTGATGTTGCGGCGGTTCGCGGGATCCTGGAGATTGTGCTTTTTGATGTAGTCCCAGATCTTCTTGGTGACTTCGGCATGGGGCAGCGCGCCGGGACCGATCACGGCAGCCAGGGTGGGGCTAGGAGTGAGGGGCTTCATGAAGGCTGCATTGGGTTTGCGAGCAGCAGGCTTTTTTTCAGTGCTGGCCATGAACAGAACTCCTGAGGAATGAGTTGAAAGGACAGGATATGCGACTGGGCACGACTCCGCTGTCAGCATACCGTGATCCTTCCAGGAAATCCAAGCCATTTGTTTCCTAAGGCAACCGGGGCTGCGAGGGGATTTTCCCCGGCTGGACCGGCGCGGCGGATTTTGCTGGCGGCGCCGAGCGCCAGCCGGGCCTCGGCGTGAAGGGACAAGGCATGCGTATGGCGGATGCCTGTAGCATAATGATGGATTCGATACCCAAAAGGCGAGTCCCGGCGGTGCGCCAGCGCCGCCCGCCCTGTTTGGCGCTGCCGGCAGGACGGGATCGCCCGTTTTTGAGCCTAGTTATGAGCCCTACCGTGGATACCCTTGTAATTCGCCGTCCCGACGACTGGCATCTGCATCTGCGCGATGGCGCGGTGCTGGAATCCGTCGTAGGCCACACTGCCGCGCAGTTTGGCCGCGCCATCATCATGCCGAACCTGACCCCGCCGGTCACCACCACGGCGCTGGCCTTGGCCTATCGCGAGCGTATCCTGGCCGCCTTGCAAAAGACGGGCGTGCATTCAGGGTTCGAGCCCCTGATGACGCTGTACCTGACCGACAATACCGACCCCGACGAGATGCGCCGCGCCCGCGACAGCGGCAAGGTGCACGGGGTCAAGCTGTATCCGGCCGGCGCCACCACCAATTCGGATGCCGGCGTGACCGACCTGCTGGGCAAGTGCAGCAAGGTCCTGGAAGTCATGCAGGAAGTGGGCATGCCCTTGCTGATGCACGGCGAGGTCACCGATCCCGCCGTGGACCTGTTCGATCGCGAAGCCGTGTTCATCGAGCGCGTCATGATTCCGATGCGCAAGGCCTTCCCCGAATTGAAAGTGGTGTTCGAGCACCTGACCACGGCCGATGGCGCAGCCTACGTCAGCCAGGCCGAGGGCCCGGTCGCCGCCACCATTACCGCGCACCACCTGCTGTACAACCGCAACGCCTTGTTCCAGGGCGGCCTGCAGCCGCATTGGTACTGCCTGCCCGTATTGAAGCGGGAAACACATCGTCAGGCCTTGCTGAAAGCCGCGACCAGCGACAGCGGCCGCTTCTTCCTGGGCACGGACAGCGCCCCTCATGCCCGCAGCCGCAAGGAACAGGCCTGCGGCTGCGCCGGCTGCTACACGGCCCTGCACGCCATGGAGCTGTACGCCACCGCCTTTGATCAGGTGGGCCGTCTGGACAAGCTGGAGGCGTTCTCCAGCCTGAATGGACCGGCTTTCTATGGCTTACCTGTGAACGAAGGCAGCCTGACCCTCAAGCGCGGCCAGTTCGCCATTCCCGATTCCGTCGATATGGCCGGAGATCCGCTGGTGCCGCTGGCCGCCGGTCAATCGCTGGATTGGAGCGTGGTGGCCTGATCGCTTCCGTGCAGCGGAAATTGCAGGCGCGCGGCATGCCGCGCGCCTTCTTTTTCCATATCACGGAGCGGTTTCTCCTACGGATACAGCATGCTGGATACCTTATTTGCGGATATTTCGTGGCCCGCGCTGCTCATCAGAATGACGGCCACGGCTTTGGTGGTGGTGATGGTGTCGTGGTCGGTGGGCGCCTTCGGCCCCCTGATCGGCGGAGCGCTGGCCGGCTTGCCCATGGTGCTGGGGCCAGGGTTCTATTTTCTGGCGGCGCAGTTTCCGGCGGCCTTTGTGCATCAGGCCGCATCCTATGCGCTGTATTCATTGTGCGCCACGCAACTGTTCGTGCTGGCCTACATCCTGGCGGCGCGTACCTTGACGCCCTGGCGCACGCTGGCTTGCGCCGTGCTGACCTGGCTGGCTTCGGCGGCGCTGCTGGCCTTCCTGCCCGCGCAACCCTGGCTGGGCCTGGCGGTGTTCGCACTGGTCACGGCAGGCTGCGTGCGCCTGGGGCGCGGGGCCGCGTCGGCAGCGGCCGCGGCCAGAGGCAAGGCGGGTTGGGGCTTGTTGCTGTTGCGCGGGGCGCTGGCAGGCGTGCTGGTGGCGTTCGTGACCACGGCCAGCCAGTGGCTGGGCGCCAGCGGTTCGGGCCTGCTGCTGGCTTTTCCCATCGGTTATACCGTGGTGGCGGTGACGATACACCAGAAGATGGGGGCGGGCAGCGTGATCGCCACCTTGCGCTCGGCCCTGCTGGGCACGACCAGCCTGGCGGGTTTCTGCACCGTGCTGGCGCTGTCAGTGGAGCAGATGGCCTGGCCCCTGGCCTTGCTGCTGGCGGCGGGCGTGTCCATGTCGATCACCCTGGGCCTGGTACTTCGGCCCTGGGCTCGTCGTTGAAGGATCAGGCGGGGTCGAACAGATCCTGAGGGCCGCTGTTGCGCGGCGGCGTCAGGCCCAGGTGCCGCCAGGTGTTCAGCGTGGCGGTGCGGCCGCGCGGCGTGCGCTGCAGGAATCCGTGCTGGATCAGGTAGGGCTCGATGACGTCTTCGATGGTGTCGCGTTCTTCGCCGATGGCGGCCGCCAGGCTGTCCACGCCGACAGGGCCGCCGTCGAACTTGTGCACGATGGCCTCCAGCAGCTTGCGGTCCATCAGGTCCAGGCCTTGGGGATCGACTTCCAGCATGGCCAGCGCCGCCTGCGCGCATTCAGTGTGGATGACGCCGCCGGTCTTGACTTCGGCGTAGTCGCGCACGCGCCGCAGCAGGCGATTGGCGATGCGCGGCGTGCCGCGCGAGCGGCGGGCGATCTCGTAGGTGCCGTCGTCGGTGGTGGACACATTGAGCAGGCCGGCGCTGCGCGCCACGATGCGGGCCAGATCGTCCACGCCGTAGAATTCCAGCCGCGACACGATGCCGAAGCGGTCGCGCAAGGGATTGGTGAGCATGCCGGCGCGCGTGGTGGCGCCCACCAGGGTGAAAGGCTGCAGGTCCAGCTTGACGCTGCGCGCGGCCGGCCCTTCGCCGATCAGGATGTCGATCTGGAAATCCTCCAGCGCCGGGTAGAGGATTTCTTCCACCACGGGCGATAGCCGGTGGATTTCGTCGATGAACAGAACGTCGTTGGGTTCCAGGTTGGTGAGCAGGGCGGCGAGGTCGCCTGGACGCTCCAGCACGGGACCGGAGGTCTGGCGCAGGTTCACGCCCATTTCGTGGGCGATGATGTGCGCCAGCGTGGTCTTGCCCAGTCCGGGCGGGCCGAACAGCAGCACATGGTCCAGGGCCTCGCGGCGCTGGCGGGCGGCGGCGATGAAGATTTCCAGCTGCTCGCGTGCGCGGGCCTGGCCCACGTAGTCGTCCAGCATCTTGGGGCGCAGGGCGCGTTCGATGGATTCCTCGTTGGGCGACAGGGCCTTGGGCGTGATGATGCGCTGCTCGGACGGCAGACTGGAGAGCGAATCGGAGTGAATGGCCATGGTGTTCAGGCTGATTGAATATACAGTATGGTACACCATGCGGACCCTGGCCGGACATAGGCCGGGACGAATGAATGCCCGCACGCTCCCGCCGCGGTTCCCGGGCCGGCAAGGCTAGGCGCGAGCCGTGCTGTTCCCGCATAATGAAGGGTCGATGTCCCCAGAAGAGATTTTACCCATGTCCTCTACCATGCCGACCTTTGACGATGTCCTGGCGGCGGCGCAGCGCCTCAAGCCCGTGGCCCACCGCACGCCGGTGCTGACGTCCTCCACCTTGAACCAGCGCCTGAACGGCGAAGTCTATTTCAAGTGCGAGAATTTCCAGCGCATCGGCGCCTTCAAGTTCCGCGGCGGCTATAACGCGCTGGCCAGTCTCTCGCCCGAGCAGCGCCGCGCCGGCGTGGTGGCCTTTTCTTCCGGAAACCATGCCCAGGCCGTGGCGCTGGCCGCTCGCTTGCTGGGCATGCCGGCCACCATCATCATGAATTCCGATGCGCCCGCCGCCAAGCTGGCGGCCACGCGCGGCTATGGCGCCAACGTGGTGGAGTACGACCGCCTGACGCAGGACCGGGCGCAGATCGCCCAGGAGCTGGTGGAGCGTGAGGGTTTGACGCTGATTCCGCCTTTCGGCCATGCCGACGTCATTGCCGGGCAGGGCACGGCGGCGCGCGAACTCCTGGAGGACGTGCCCGACCTGCAGGAACTGTACGTGCCGCTGGGCGGCGGCGGCCTGTTGTCGGGCTGCCTGCTGGCCGCGCATGCGATGGCTCCGGACTGCAAGGTGTATGGCGTCGAGCCCCAGGCCGGCAATGACGCCCAGCAGTCCTTGCGCCGCGGGGAGATCGTCAAGATCGCGCCGCCGTCCTCGATCGCGGACGGGGCCCTGACCCAGGCCCTGGCGCCCATCACGTTTGACATCATCCGCCGGCACGTGGCCGACATCGTCACCGCCACCGATCCGGAACTGGTGGACGCGTTGCGTTTCTTTGCCGAGCGCATGAAGATCGTGGCGGAGCCGACCGGCTGTCTGGGAGCGGCTGCCGTGATGCGGCAGGCCAATCTGCAGGGGCGGCGGGTAGGTGTGGTGATCAGCGGCGGCAACGTGGACGTGGGCGCACTGGGCCGTCTGCTGGCTTGAGCGCCCGGGCAGGAGAGCTGTTGCGGCCCGCCTGCGTCGGGCCGATTCGCTTCAGCCGCGCGAGAGCGATTTGAGCGCCTGCTTGATGCCTTCGGACACGTCGATGCCTTCGGGCAAAGCCTTGACCGCGACGGCGGCTTCCTTGCTGGAGTAGCCCAGCGCTTCCAGGGCGTGCAGCACGTCGTCGCGGCTGCTGGGGGCGGCGCCGCTCACGGCGCTGCCGCCCAGGTCCGCGCCCAGCTTGCCGCGCAGCTCCAGCAGCAATCGCTCGGCGGTCTTCTTGCCTATGCCTGGAATCTTGACCAGGCGGCCGCTTTCCTGGCGGGTGACGGCGTCGGCCAGCTCGTCCGCGCTCATGCCCGAGAGCAGGGCCAGGGCCGTGCGTGCGCCGATGCCCGTGACCTTGATCAGGGCGCGGAAGGTGCTGCGTTCGGACAGGCTGGAAAAGCCGAACAGCACATGGGCGTCCTCGCGGATGGCCAGGTGCGTGAACAGGCTGACCTGCGCGCCCAGCTCGGGCATCTGGTAGAGCGTGCTCATGGGCACGTCGATCTCGTAGCCCACGCCGCCCACATCCACGCAGATGGTGGGCGGTTGTTTTTCGATCAGGGTTCCGCGGATGCGTCCTATCATGGAAATACCTCTGGTTCAGGGGGTGACGGCGGGCCCTAGCCCAATACCCTGCCGGCGCGGATGCGGCGGCGCGGACCGGCGGCCAGCACGCCGCTCTTCTGCAGGCCCGCCAGCACGCTGGCATGGTGTGCATGGCTGATGGCGCAGGCCAGGGCGTCGGCCGAGTCCGGCGCCGGCAGGCCGTTGAGCTGCAGCAGACGCTGCACCATGAGCTGGATCTGCTCCTTGGCGGCATGGCCGTTGCCCGCCACGGTTTTCTTGATCTGCAGGGCCGTGTATTCGTGCACGTCCAGGCCGCCCACGGCCAGGGCGCACAAAGCCGCGCCGCGGGCCTGACCCAGCAGCAGGGTGGAGGCGGGATTGCTGTTGACGAAGACTTTCTCGATGGCGGAGGTGTCCGGCCTGCTCTGTTCGATGACTTCCGCGATGTGGGTCAGGATGAGCTTGAGCCGCTGAGCCAGGGGGAGGTCGGCCGGGACCACGATGGTCCCGCTCGAGACGTAGTTCAACCTGGGCCCCTGGGCGTCGATCACGCCGAAACCGGTGCGTCGCAGGCCAGGGTCTATGCCCAGGATGCGCATGTCAGGGACGGAAGCTGGCGCGTGCCGGTCAGGACCATGGCGATGCCGCGCTCGTTGGCGGCGGCGATGACTTCATCGTCGCGCACGCTGCCGCCGGGCTGGATCACGCAGGTCGCGCCGGCTTCGGCCACCACGTCCAGGCCGTCGCGGAACGGGAAGAAGGCGTCCGAGGCCACGGCGGATCCCGCCAGGGACAGGCCGGCGTTCTCGGCCTTGATGGAGGCGATGCGGGCGGAATCCACGCGGCTCATCTGGCCGGCGCCCACGCCCAGCGTCATGCCCTGGCCGCAGAACACGATGGCGTTGGACTTGACGTACTTGGCCACGTTCCAGGCGAACAGCAGATCCTGCATCTGCTGGGCGGTGGGCTGCACCTGGGTCACGACCTTGAAGGCCTGGACATTGTCGCGGAAGGTGTCGGGCGTCTGGACCAGCCAGCCGCCGCCCACGCGCTTGACGTCGAAGGCGTTGTGGGCGTCGCCCGCGTCCACGGTCAGCACGCGCACGTTCTTCTTGGCGGCGAACACGTCCAGGGCACCCTGGGTGTAGGAGGGCGCCAGCAGCACTTCCACGAACTGGCTGCTGATGGCCTGGGCCGCGGCTTCGTCCACTTCACGGTTGAAGGCGATGATGCCGCCGAAGGCGGAGGTGGGATCGGTCTGGAATGCCTTGCGGTAGGCCTGCTCGGCGGTTTCGCCCAGGGCCACGCCGCAGGGATTGGCGTGCTTGACGATCACGCAGGCGCCGGCATCGAAGCTGCGCACGCATTCCCAGGCGGCGTCCGCGTCGGCGATGTTGTTGTAGGACAGCTCCTTGCCCTGCAGCTGGCGGTAGCGGCCCAGCAGGCCGGCGCCGATCTGCGCATCCGCGTAGAAGGCGGCGGACTGGTGCGGGTTCTCGCCGTAGCGCAGGGTTTGCTGCTGCCGGACCTGGATGGTCAGCACGCGCGGCCATTCGGCGCGCTCGGGGGCGCTTTCCTGGGCGGGCTCGGCCTGCGCCAGGCTGGTGAGGTAGGCGGCGATGGCGCCGTCGTAGGAAGCCGTGTGGGCGTAGACTTTGGCGGCCAGCTCCAGGCGCAGGCCGTAGGAGGGGTGGCCGGCGGGGCCGTCGATGTCGGCCAGCACGCGCTCGTAGTCGGCCGGGTCTATGACCACGCACACGCCGCCTTCCGGCGTGCCGTGATTCTTGGCGGCGGCGCGCAGCATGGCGGGACCGCCGATGTCGATGTTCTCGACGGCGTTGGCAAAGGTGCAGCCGGGCTTGGCGATGGTCTCGCGGAACGGATAGAGGTTGACGACCAGCAGATCGATGCGATCGATGCCGTGCTCTTCAATGGTCTTCAGGTGTTCGGCGCTGTCGCGGCGGGCCAGCAGGCCGCCGTGGATCTTGGGATGCAGCGTCTTGACGCGGCCGTCCAGGATCTCGGGCGAGCCGGTGTGCTGGGCCACTTCGGTGACGTTCAGGCCGGCTTGCGCCAGCAGCTTGGCGGTGCCGCCGGTGGACAAGAGGCGCACGCCGCGCTGGGCCAGCGCCTGGGCGAATTCGACAATACCGGTTTTGTCGGAGACAGAAAGAAGAGCTGTCTGGATTTTCATGGAAGGTGAGGCTTGAGGGTTAGGAATCAGGGTTGCAGGTTGTGGGCGCTGAGCTTCTTGCGCAGCGTGCTGCGCGTGATGCCCAGCATTTCCGCGGCCTTGGACTGGTTGCCGGCGGATTTTTCCAGGGCAACCTGCAAAACGGGCCGTTCCACGCAGGAGATGACCATCGACAGCATGTCGCGTGGCTCGGAGTCGCCCAGGTCGGCGAAATAGCGTTCCAGGCGCTCACGTACGGACTGTTCGAGTGGGTTGGTCGTAGACATTTTTTTCTGAAGGTATACGTTGCTTAAATACAAAAGAGCTGCTTGCGACGCCCTATCCCTGGTAAGGCTGGTCGAGGTCGCATTCGTCGAACCATAGTTTTATGGTCTGCAGTTGTTCGGTGCAGCATTCAATGCGGTTGATGCGTCCCAGCCAGCGTTCGGCATCGGGCATGCCGGACAGATACCAGCCAATATGCTTGCGGGCAGTACGTACACCAGTGTGCTGCCCATAGAAGGCGTAATGATCTTCCAGGTGCTCGACCATGCAGTCGCGCAGTTCCCCGAACGTGGGGGCAGCGCGGTGCGTGCCGTGTTCGAGGTAATGCAGGATTTACCGGAAGATCCAGGGTCGTCCCTGGGCCGCCCGACCTACCATGACGGCATCCGCTCCGGTGTACTCTAGTACGAATTTGGCCTTTTCGGGACTATCGATATCCCCATTGGCAATGACCGGAATAGAGATGCTGTTCTTGACTTCGCGTATGGTGTCGTATTCGGCCTGGCCCTGGTAGAAGTCGCAGCGAGTGCGGCCGTGCAGGGTGAGAGCGGCGATGCCGATGTCTTCGGCCAGCCGGGCGATACGCACAGCATTGCGCGATTGCGCGTCCCAGCCGGTGCGGGTCTTGAGTGTAACCGGAACCTGGTGGGGAGTACATGCCTTGACAACGTGTTCCAGGATGTCGACCACCCTGGCTTCGTCGCGCAGCAGGGCCGAGCCGGAGGCGACATTGCACACCTTCTTGGCGGGGCAGCCCATGTTGATGTCGATGATGCGGGCGCCCTTGCCTATGTTGAAGACGGCGGCCTCGGCCATCATTTCGGGGTCTGAGCCGGCGATCTGGACCGCCACAGGGTCGATTTCGCCGTCGTGGTTCAGGCGGCGCGAGGTCTTGACGCTGTCCCACAGGCGCTTGTTGCTGGCGGCCATTTCGGATACCGCGTAGCCCGCACCCAGCGCCTTGCACAGCCGACGGTAAGGTCGATCCGTGACGCCAGCCATGGGGGCGATGAAGATAGGATTGGGAAGGGTCCAGGAACCAATGCGCATTTAGGGGATTTTAACCTTCCCGTCCCGCTCTGTGGGAGAAGACTTTGCATGAGCTTAGTCGGCAGGCGGCGCTCCTGGCCCGGGCGCCCCCGGGCGGGCTAGGCTCGCAGGCCCTGCAGGAGCTGGCGCGCGAAGGGTCTGCGCGCCAGGGGCAGGGTGTCCATGGCCAGCAGTCCCAGTCCGCAGGCGTGTTGCACCAGCGGATTGCGAGTGGCGAACAGGCGCGGCAGGGTATCGGTGATGGCGGCGGTCAGCCAGCGGTCGGGGCGCCGCAGCCGGGCGTAGCGGGCCAGGAAAGGATCGGGATCCTGGCGGCAGTCGGCTTGCCAGGCGGCCAGGCTTTGTGCCAATTGCGCCACATCGCGCAGCCCCAGGTTCAGGCCCTGGCCGGCCACCGGGTGCAGGGTCTGGGCGGCGTTGCCCACCGCCAGCAGGCGTTCGGCCAGCCGGCTGGGGCCGGCATGGAAGGCCAGGGGGAACAGATGGCGCGCCGAGACCGGTTCCAGTACGCCCAGGCGTTCCCCAAAGGCCTGCATCAGCGCGGACTGGAAATCGGCGGCCGGCAATTCGGCCAGCATCTGGCTGCGTTCGGGCGAATTGCACCAGACGATGCCGTACAGGTCGGGAGCGTCGGGATGGGGCAGGGCGGCCAGAGGGCCGTTGGCGGTGAATCGTTCGTAGGCCCAGCCGTCCTGAGGCCGGCCGGCGCGCACGGTGGTCAGCAGGGCGTGCTGGCCGTATTCCCGGCGCACGCCGGCGGGACGGGCGCCGTCGCACTGGACGGCCAGCAGGGCGGAGGACTGGCCGGCGTCGGGCTGCACCAGCATGCGCCCGGGAGCCGGGCGCGCCTGGGCGGCCGGGGCGGGCGCCAGCGTCACGCCGCTGTCGCGCAGGCGGGCGTGCAGGCTCCAGAGCAGATCGTCGTAGTGCACCACGGCGCCCAGGTCGGGCACCCCGAGCTCGTCGGCCTGGATCAGGCAGCGCCCCAGCCGGCCCTGCTGGGATACATGCACGGTGCGCATGAGGGCGGCCCGGCTGGGCCAGGCCCTGAGCTGGTTCAGGATGAGGCGGCGGCTGCCGTGGTTCAGAGCCAGGGTGCGCGGGTCGCCCTGCGCGTGGTCCGTGGCCGCGAGATCGAAGTTCTTGCCCAGGACGGCGATCCGGGAGGGATCGGAGTGCTGGCTGGCCAGCAGCAGCGCCAGGGCGGCTCCGACGGGGCCGGCGCCGCAGATGGCGATATCAAAGTCGGTGGCGTTCATGGGGACCTCGTGACGACGGCGGAGCAATTCGGGTATTGTACGGGAAGGCGACCGCCGCGACGGCCCGCAGGGGAAGGCCCCGCGGGACACGGCGGTCTTGCGCAACGGCCGCCCAGGCCCCGGCTCGGATTTTGCCCATGTCCCCACAGACACTGCATCTCGAACAGGCTTCGCGTTTTCGCAACAAGACCCTGGCCGCCTTGCTGGCCCTGTTTTTCGGCTCCCTGGGGGCGCACGGGCTGTACCTGGGGCGGCGGCTGTGGTGGCTGCCGCTGGCCTACACGATGCTGATGGCGGCCGGAGTCCTGGTCGCCGATACCTGGTGGGACAATATCTTCGTGCATCTGCTCATCGTGCCGGTGACGGCCGGCATCCTGGAAGCGGTGATCCTGGCCTTGCGCGATCCGGCGCGCTTTGACGCCGTCTACAACCCGCAGGGCGGGGGGCGGAACAGCCATGGCTGGCCCAGCGTCCTCACCGCCATCGCCGGCGCCGTCGCCTTCGTCAATATCAGCCTGTACTGGCTGGCCATCATCGTCCTGGCCCTGTATCGCCACCTGGGCTGGCTGGACTCCTGGGTCTACTAGAATCTGTTCACGAAAAAAACGCGAATGGCGCCACCGGCAAGGCTGTTGTAAAACAAAGGCTTACAAACTTTCCGCCTGGGGTTTTCCCTTGTGGAGAAGGCTTGCCTACGCTACAATATGGGTTCTTTCATTTCATAGGAGCTGTGTGGTGAATTCCGACCCCGGCGACAGTCCCAGTCGAATGGTTTTCGACATGTTGACGTCCAGGCGCGTCCAGGCCCGCTGATTCATGCACAGCTTGCCGCGTCCTGGGAAATTCAGGGCGTGGCTTTTCTCCGGCGGCTTTTCTGCGCCGCCCGAAATCCCGCCATTCCGTCCTTAGGAGGCCTTCAGGCTTCCGCATCCTGATATGCCGCATGTCTCATGCGCAAGAGGAGGAATGCATGCGTATTTTTGATCTCTTTCTGCGTCGCGCCGGAATCCAGGCCTCCACGGCCCGTGCGCGCAACAACCTTTCCGTGTCCCGCCTGACGGTGGTCTGCCCGCGCGGCGACCTTGCCCAGGTGCGGCGCCGTATCTACTCCGACCTGAACACCGCCGGCATACGGGTGGCCAATCTGGAAGTCGATCACTCCGACACCCACGATACCGCCCAGGCCTGCGTCACCCTGACCTGCCCGCCTGAGCTGCGGGCCGAGCTGATGCAGCGCGCACGGCTCATCCGTGATTACCCGGGCGTGCTGAACGTCAGGTGGGCAGGCCGCGAGCGTATTGCTATAAACTAAGTCGCAACTGGTTTTCCGGATTGCGCATTCATGACCCTGATAGACTGGCTGACCCCCTGGGAGTTCTCTCCCGTACTGCTGGCGACCTTTCTGCTGGTCATCGTGCTGTACGTCAGGGGGCTGCGCGTGCACCGGCCCAATCGGCTGCGCCAATGTTTTTTCTGGGTCGGCCTGATCCTGCTGTACCTGTCCCTGCACACCCGGCTGGATTACTACGCCGAGCGCATGTTCTTCATCCATCGGGCCCAGCACCTGATCCTGCATCACCTGGGCCCGCTGTTCCTGATGGGAGCCTATCCGGGCCAGACCTTGCGCGCGGGCCTGCCCCTGGCCTGGCGCCGCCGCCTGGCGGACTGGCTGCGCCGTCCATCCGGTCGTCGGGTGCAGGCCGTACTGACCAATCCCGTGCTGGTGGCCTTCCTGTTCGTGTTCCTGGTGCTGGTGTGGATGCTGCCCGTGGTGCAGTTCTATTCCATGCTGGACTGGCGCCTGTATCGGCTCATGAACTGGTCGGTGGTCATCAGCGGCATTCTGTACTGGAACCTCATCCTGGATCGCCGGCCTTCTCCGCCGGCCCGGCTGTCCGTGGGCTGGCGCAGTCTGTCGCCCGTCATCACCATGGTGCCGCAAATGGTCGTGGGCGCCATCATCACCTTCACCGAATACGACCTTTACCCCATTTTTGACCTCTGCGGCCGGGCCATCCCGGGCATGGACGCCGTGGCCGACCAGGTCATGGGCGGCCTGATCATGTGGGTGCTGGCGGGATTGGTCGAAGTCTTCGGCCTGCTCTATGCTCTGGGCACGCTGATGCGCCTGTCCGCCCGCCACCGCCGGCCCGAACCTCGTCGCCGCGCCGCGACCGCGTCGGCGGCCGCCAGTTGATCCTGTTGGGAGTTCGAATGTTGTTCAAACCTGTTTTACATCTGGCGCGCACGGGTCTGGCGCTGCTGCTGGCCGCCTGCCTGGCCGCGCCCGCGCAGTCCCAGCCCATGGGCATCCCTTCCATGGGGGCCGCTTCCGGCGCGGAATTGTCGCCCTCCCTGGAACGGACGCTGGGCAATGCCATCATGGAGCAGGGGCGCCGCTCGCCGGACTACGTGGCCGATTCCGACATCAACCAATACCTGACGGACATGGGGCGCAAGCTGGCGCGCCATGGGCCGGCCATGGCGCAGCCGGTCACCGTCTTCGCCTTGCGCGACAGCAGCATCAACGCATTCGCCCTGCCGGGCGGCTACATCGGCATCCACAGCGGGCTGATCACCGCGTCGCAGTCCGAGTCGGAGCTGGCCTCCGTGCTGGCGCACGAAATCGCGCACGTCGCCCAGCGTCATGTGGCGCGCGGCATCACCCAGAGCGCCCAGAGCAATCACCTGATGATCGCCGCCCTGGCCGGCGCCTTGCTGGGCGCGCTGGCGGGCAGCGGGGACCTGGCCATGGGGGCGGCCGCCTTCGGGCAGGCCGCCGCCGTGGATCGGCAACTGGGGTTCTCGCGCCAGGCCGAGCAGGAAGCCGATCGGGTCGGTTTTGAGATGCTGACCAAGGCCGGCTACGAACCGCAGGGCATGGTGCGCATGTTCCAGCGCCTGGCCTCGGCCTCGCGCCTGAACGAGAGCGCCAGCGCGAACGAGTACGCCAGCACTCACCCACTGTCCCAGCAGCGCGAGTCCGACATCCAGAACCGGGTCCGCGGCGTGCCCGCCTCGGGGTATCAGGACTCGCCATCGTTCTGGTATGTGCGCGCCAAGCTGATGATCATGCAGGCCGGCGCGGGCCAGGCCCTGCGCGAGGTGGAGCAGAGCCTGCAGAGCAGCGCGCGGCAGGAGCAGGACAGCATCGAGCGGTCCGCCGCCCTGTATGGCCTGGCCTACATCGCCATGGGGCGGCAGGATTACGATCAGGCCCGGGCCTTGCTGGCCCAGGCAGGCGGGCAGGGGCGCTACCAGGCCCCGGAGCTGGACACCCTGGCGGTCAGCGTGGAGATCGCGGCGGGCGATCGCCAGGCCGCCCAGGCCCGGGCCCAGCAAGCATGGAAGCGCTGGCCGCGCAGCCAGGGTGCGGCCCTGGCGTATGTGCAGGTGTTGCAGCAGGCGGGCCAGAACGAGCAGGCGCAGCGTTTCCTGCTGCAGCTCATCGAGCAATGGCCCGACGTGCCGCGCCTGCACCAGCTGCTGGCGCAGACCTATGATCGCCTGGGCGACGGGGTCAAGGCGCGCCGCGCCATGGCGGAGTACTACCAGCTGGTGGGCGCGCTGCCTACCGCGGTGGAACAGCTGCAGCAGGCGCGCAACCTGACCACGGACTTCTACCAGCAATCGGAGCTGGATACGCAGATCCGGCAATTGCGTGAACGGGTCGAGAATGAAAGGGCGCTGCTGGAGCGTTTCCGCTCCTGATCGGACCTAGCCGCGCGTTTCGAAGAAACGGGCCAGCCGGGCGGGCAGCCAGCCCATATTGCCGGGAAAACGGCCCGTGGTGAAACCCACATGCCCGCCTTCGGCGGGCTGATGCAGCAGGATGGAGTCCGAGCAGTCCTGCACGCCGGGCAGGCAGGACTGCGGCACGAAAGGGTCATTGCGGGCGTTGAGCACCAGCGTGGGCACCCGGATGTCGGGCAGCAGCGGCTTGCTGGAAGCGCGGGTCCAGTAGTCCAGCGCATTGCGAAAGCCGTGCATGGGGGCGGTGTAGATGTCGTCGAATTCGCGCGGCGTGCGCGCCTGGGCCAGGCGCACGGTATCGATCAGGCCCGGAAAGCGGCGCGCCTTGTCCTGCAGCTTGGTGCGCATGGTCTTCAGGAAGTAGGGCGAATAGAACCAGCGCCCCATGCGTGATTCGGACAGGTAACGGCCGCAGGTCACCAGGTCCAGCGGCACGGAAATGGACGCGCAGGCCTGCAGCCAGCCCGCCTTGTCGCCCGCCTCTCCCAGGAACTTGAGCATGGCGTTGCCGCCCAGCGACGTGCCGGCCGCGTGCCAGCGCGCATTGGGCAGGTGGCTGCGCACCGAGTCCAGGATGAAGCTGACTTCCTCCGAGTCCCCCGAATAGTAGGCGCGAGCCATGCGATTGGGAAAACCCGAGCAGCCCCGGAAGTGGGCGACCACCACGACCCAGCCGCGCGCCCGGAAATACTGGGCGATGGCCTGGATGTAGTGGCTGCGGCTGCTGCCTTCCAGGCCGTGGAACAGGACGAGGGCGTGGGTATCCGCGCTGGAGGGCAGGCTGGCCCAGTCTTCGGGCTGCAGCCAGCGCCGCGCGGCGGTGCGCGACAGATGGGCGTCGGCATGGGCCGTGGCGCCGTTGGCCAGCTTGTCGGCGAACAGTCCGGGTCCGGTCCAGTCCAGGTCCAGGAAGTCGCCGTCCGGCGTATCCAGGCGCTGGCGCACGAAGGCGATATGGTGATGGCGGGCGAAGAACGCGCTGTGTATGGTCTGCAGGTGTCCGCCCGGCAGCCAGGCGGGCAGGGGGCAGGTGCTGGTATCCAGGCGAGCGCTCATGTTCAGGCGCCGCCGCAGGTGCGCGCGCCCGACGACGCGCGCATGGCCCGTGCCGTCAGGGGCGGAGTGAAGGAGGGGGCGGGGTCCAACGATGCAACCGGATGGATCAGTGGCCGTGGACTTTCTCGCCTTCTTTCAGGCGGTAGCGGGCGCCGCAGTAGGGGCAGGCGGCTTCGCCGGTCTTGCTGATATCGATGTACACGCGCGGATGCATGCTCCAAAGCGGTGCCTGGGGACCAGGGCAGTGCACGGGCAGGTCGGCAGCTCCGACCATGATCAGTTCGTGCTCTGCTTTTTTGGGTTCGATAGCGGCGCTCATAGGGTTCCTGAAAAACGATAGACCAACGGATAGGCAAGGTAGGGGCACGGCGGACGGCAGGCGCGCCTGGCGCCGCCGTTTCCCGGGTGCACAATCTGAAGATTGTACCAAGACGGCGCGTGTTTTTCGTGAACACGTGCCAAAGGACGACACAGGCCGATGTGCAGCAGCCATGGAGCGGCCGGAGGACAATTTGGGAGCCGGGCGCCGCCAGCGGCGGTTTTACTCCTAAAATAACGAACCATAAGCAAAATAGCCGCAGCGGCCCGGGCCGCGCGGACATCCCGCATCAGGAGGGGGCGTGCAGGCCTTCACGAAAATATCCCGCCTGTTGCCCGGTCCCCAGGACCGCGTCAACATGCGCGAAGGATTCATCGATTTCATTCCGGCCCTGATCGCCACGGTGGTCTGGGGCTTCGTGACCGGCGTGGCCATGGTCAAGTCGGGCCTGAGCGGCCTGGAAGCCACCTTGATGACCTTGCTGGTCTACGCCGGCTCCGCCCAGCTGACGGCCCTGCCGCTGATCGAGTCGCACGCGCCCCTGTGGCTGATCTTCGCGGCGGGCTTCATCGTCAACATCCGCTTCATCATCTTCGGCGCCGCGCTGCAGCCGTTTTTCCGCCACCTGGACTGGAAGCGGCGCCTGGGGCTGGGCTACATCACCAGCGACATGGTGTTCGTGCTGTTCATGTCGCGCTACGGCGACGCCAAGGAACGAGGTTCGCGCGAGCATCTGTGGTATTACCTGGGCATCATCCTGCCGGGCTGGGTGAGCTGGCAGCTCGCCTCGCTGGCGGGCATCGTGCTCAGCGCCTATGTGCCTACCTCGTGGTCGCTGGAGTTCGCGGCCATCCTGGCCCTTCTTGCGCTGCTGATCCCGCTGGTCAACAACCGGCCCATGTGGGCCTGCCTGCTGACGGCCGGAGCCATTGCCTGGGTCGGCCAGCTGCTGCCCCTGCGCCTGGGGCTGGTGGCCGCGGTGCTCGGCGGAGTGCTCGCGGGCGTGGCGGCAGAACAACTGCAACGGCACAGGGACGCACGGCGATGAGCGATTGGCAGTATGATTGGTACGTTTTGGGTGCGATCGCCCTGCTGGTGTTGTGCAGCCTGCTGACCCGTACCGGCTATTTCATGTTCGGCGACCTGCTGCCCCTGACCGAGCGTATGCGGCGCGCCTTGCGCTATGCTCCGGTGGCCGCCCTGGTGGCGATCATCGTGCCGGAGCTTCTGCCCTGGGCGCCCGGCGACACTCCCCGATTGGATATCAAAGCGCTGGCCAGCCTGGTCGCCGTGCTGGTGTTCATCCGTACCCGCAATGCCGTATGGGTCATCGTGGCCGGCATGCTGGCTTTCTGGCTGATTCGCGCCGTCGTGGCCTGACGCCACAAATCCGATGGTTCATGTCCGCTTTCCTCTGTTGGACCGGCGGGCATAAGCTAAAATAGGGTTGTTACAAATGCTTGCCAATCATGAGCAAGCCGAATTTTTGCGTACATGACAGATAAAACTTCTCCGACCTCCGATACCGTTACTTTTGCTGATTTCGGTCTGCACCCTGGAATCCTGAGCGCCGTGCTGGACGCGGGATACTCCAAGCCCACGCCGATCCAGGCGGAAGCCATTCCCGTGGTGTTGGCCGGACGTGATGTCATGGGCGCCGCCCAGACCGGCTCCGGCAAGACCGCGGCATTCTCGCTGCCCATCCTGAACCGGCTGATGGCTCATGCCAACACCAGCGCCTCGCCGGCGCGCCACCCCGTGCGCGCCCTGGTGCTGACGCCGACCCGCGAACTGGCCGACCAGGTCGCCGAAAGCATTGCGCTCTACAGCAAGTCCGTGCCGCTGCGTTCCGCGGTGGTGTTCGGCGGCGTGGACATCGGTCCCCAGAAGGAAGCGCTGCGCGGGGGCGTGGAAATCGTGATCGCCACGCCGGGCCGCCTGCTCGACCACATCGAGCAGCGCACCGTCAACCTGAGCCAGGTGGGCATCCTGGTGCTGGACGAGGCCGACCGCATGCTGGACATGGGCTTTCTGCCCGACCTGGATCGCATCGTCAGCCTGCTGCCCAAGAATCGCCAGGGCCTGCTGTTCTCGGCCACGTTCAGCAAGGAAATCCGCAAGCTGGCGCGCTCCTTCCTGAACGAGCCCGTGGAGATCGAGGTGGCCGCCCGCAACGCGACCGCCTCCACGGTCACGCAACTGATCTACCCCATGCCCGCGGACGACAAGCGCCGCGCCGTGGTGCACCTGGTCAAGACCAAGAAGCTGACGCAGACCATCGTCTTTTCCAACACCAAGATCGGCGCCGGCCAGCTGGCCCGCTACCTGGAGCGCGAAGGCATACGCGCCGAATCCATCCACGGCAACAAGAGCCAGCTGGAGCGCATGAAGGTGCTGGACGCCTTCAAGGGCGGCAAGGTGGACGTGCTGGTGGCCACCGACGTGGCCGCCCGCGGCCTGGACGTGGCCGGCGTGCCCTGCGTGATCAATTTCGACCTGCCCTACAATGCGGAAGACTATGTGCACCGCATCGGCCGCACCGGCCGCGCCGGCGCCTCGGGCGAAGCCATCGCCCTGATGTCGCCTGACGAGGAGAACCTGCTGCAGGACATCGAGAAGCTGATCGGCTCCGCCGTGCCGCGCGGCCGCCTGGAACTGCCCTCGGCTTCGTCGGGCAGCCGCAACGGCCGCCATGAGCGCGGCGAGCGCCGTTCCTACCAGCCCAGCACGCCGCCGGTGGACGAGTTCTTCCTGAAGCCTTACGAGCCTTCCACCGCCGCGCCGGCCAAGCCCGCCGCCGTGCGCAGCAATGCGCCGCGCAAGCGTTCGGTGGGCGTGCTGCTAGGCGGCGGCCGCTACTAGGGCGCGCAGATCGCCCGGACCGCCCGGCACGGTGGCGCTTTGCGCCGACACGCTGCGCAGCAGCCGCTCCAGATGCTCGATGTGGGGCAGCATGGGACCGTAGAACACGGTCCCATTTTCATTCTGGACCTGCAGGGTGGGGAAGTCCTCGATGTCCTCATCGCCCAGCAGCTCGGGTTTTTCCTCGATGTCGATCCAGACCAGGCAGGCCTGGGGCCATTGCTCGGCCAGGGCCTCGAAGGCGGGCTGGTACTGCTTGCAGGTCTTGCACCAGTCGGCGCAGAAGCAGGCGACCAGCAGGGCGTCGGGGTGCTCTTGCAGGTGCCGGGCCAGCGCCGGCAGTTCGAGGTGGGCGTTGAACAGGGCCATAATTTCATACAGACAAAGCGAAGTGACTATGTCTATGATAACCGGGTAATCGGCTGCGCGCCTTCGCGCCAGCCTCGCCGCTCGCGGCGGGGTCGAGCGGGCCTGCGCCGATGCGGCGCCCTGAGCGCCCCCATATCGTTGCGAAAAAGCTCCGGCCGCAAGGCCGGCGTTCTTCATCTTGCCCAGCAGGAGCCTTATGTCCGATTCTTCTTCCTTTTCGACCATGCCTGCCATTCCGGGAGGCTGGTTCAGCGTGTCCACCGCCTTCAAGCGAGCATTGGTGTCGCAACTGCAGCCGCGCATGCTGCTGGCTCTGGTCATGCCGTTCGCCATCATGCTGCTGGGCCTGGTCCTGCTGACCTGGCTGCTCTGGACTCCCATCCAGGGCTGGCTGACACAGGTCCTGAGCGACTGGAATGCCTTCGAAAGCGTGGACCAGTGGCTGATCGGCCTGGGCCTGTTCTCCATCAAGCTGTATCTGGTGCCGCTGCTGGCCATCGGCATTCTCCTGCCTCTGGCCGGCGCCGTCGGGCTGGTGATCGCGGCGGTGCTGGTCATGCCGCTGGTGCTGGGGCACCTGCAGCAGAAGGATTATCCGGACGTGCTCAAGCACGGCCATAACGCCACGGTCTACAGCGTCTGGAACAGCGTGTGGGTGGGCGTGCTGTTCGTGGTCGGCTGGCTGGTGACGCTGCCTTTGTGGATCTTTCCGCCCTTTGCCCTGATCCTGCCCGTGCTCTGGTGGGTGTTCGCCCTGACCCGCATCCTGAAGGTGGACTCGCTGGTCGAGCACGCGGACGTGCGTGAGCGCCGCCTGTTGTGGAGCGGCCTGAACCGGCAATACTGGCTGATCGGCCTGACCTTCGCCGTGCTGAATCTGCTGCCGCCCGCCTGGCTGGTGCTGCCGGTGTTCTCGGCGCTGGTATTCGCCCATTTTTCCCTGGAGAACCTGCGGCGCCTGCGCCGCCAGGCCGTGTCAACCGCTTCGCATCCCGTCATCGACCATGAGCAATAAAGGCCAACAGAAAATCCGTTTGATCATCATAGGCGACGAAATCCTGTCGGGTCGTCGCCAGGACAAGCATTTTTCCAAGCTGATCGAATTGCTGTCCCAGCGCGGCCTGCAATTGAACGGCGCCGAGATCGTTTCCGACGACCTGGACGATATTGCCGCCGTGCTCAAGCGCAGCTTCGCCACCCCGGACATCGTCTTTTGCTGCGGCGGCATAGGCGCCACGCCGGACGACCAGACCCGCCAGGCGGCGGCAAAGGCGCTGGGGGTGGAGTTGCGCTTGCATCCCGAGGCGGCGCTGCTGATCGCCGAGCGCTGCGCCGACAATGAGCGCAATGGGCAAGGCAGCGCCGACATGACGCTGCCCGAGAACCAGCAGCGCCTGCAAATGGGCGTGTTCCCCGTGGGCGCGGACATCGTCCCCAATCCGTACAACAAGATTCCGGGGTTTTTCATCAACAATCACACCTTCATGCCCGGTTTCCCGGTCATGGCCTGGCCCATGATGGAATGGACGCTGGACACGCGCTACCAGTCGCTGCACCACCAGGTACAGCGCGTGGAGCACTCCTTTCTGGCCTTCAACCTGCCCGAGTCGCGCATCACGCCCGCCCTGGAGCATCTGGAGCTGCAATGGCCGGGCGTCAAGGCCTTCAGCCTGCCCAGCGTGGGCGAGACGGGCGGCCAGCCGTACATCGACCTGGGCGTCAAGGGCGATCCGGACCAGGCCACCCAGGCGCTGGACTACCTCAGGCAGCAGGTTCTGGATCTAGGCGGAAGTCTGACGCCCATGCAAAAATAGGGCTTGCCAAGTCGGACTCCGTTCCATATTATGGGAATTGTTGCGCTGCATCAAAGATCCCTACCAACAATGACAACAAGCTCTTCTACGACCCAAAGCGCTGCCGCCGCCAACGGAAACCAGATGTCCATCCAGGTGCTGGAGCGCGCCATGATTCTTCTGGACGAGCTGGCCAAGCAGTCCGAGCCCGTTGCGCTGAAGAACCTGGCTGCGGCCACCGGCCTGCACACGTCCACCACTCACCGCATCCTGAATGATCTGGTGGTGGGCCGTTACGTGGAACGCGTGGACAGCGGCCTGTACCGGCTGGGCATGCGCCTGCTGGAGCTGGGCTCGCTGGTCAAGGGGCGGCTGAACGTGCGCGCGGCCTCGCTGGAGCCCATGCGCGAACTCCACAAGCTGACCGGACAGACCGTCAATCTGTCGCTGCAGCAGGGCGACGAGATCGTCTATGTGGAGCGTTCCTGGAGCGAAAGCTCGGGCATGCAGGTGGTGCGCGCCATCGGCGGCCATGCGCCGCTGCATTTGACTTCCACCGGCAAGCTGTTCCTGGCCTCCTGGGAGCCGCGGCAGGTGCGCGCCTACGTCATGCGCACCGGCCTGGCCGGCGCGACCCGCAACAGCATCACCCAGCTCGATACGCTGGAGCGCGAACTGGCGCAGGTGCGCCGTCACGGCTATGCGCGCGACAACGAAGAACTGGAGATGGGCGTGCGCTGCATCGCGGCCGGCGTCTACGACGACACCGGCAAGCTGCTGGCCGGCCTGTCCCTGTCCGCGCCGGCCGAGCGCATGCACGACGAATGGATCCCCATCCTGATGTCCACGGCGGCCAAGATCTCCGAGACGCTGGGGTACGACGGGCAGCACTAGAATGGCGGCCGGTCCGGCTTAAGTGCTTGTTCTGTTGTCTTTTTCCTGTCATCCGGGCTGCGTATACTCAAATAAGAAAGCCCTTATGAACATTATTATGTTGCGGCGCAGCAAATTTCATTGACATTGACCTGATTTGGTTTTACATTGAAATTGTTGCGGTGCAACATGGAAGGTTTGCCTTGTGTAGCAGTGAATGGGCCGGGCCTTCTTAGACCGAAGTCTGCTATTTCCTGTCTCCAAACTTAGCGCCAGTCTGATCCACGGCGGCGCACCACCGAGGAAAACATCATGAGCGCAATTCCACAAAACGTACTGGAAACCCAAAAAGCAACCCTGGACAATCTGTTCGCCGTGCAAGGCCAGTTGTTCCAAGGCTTTGAAAAACTGATCGACCTGAACCTGAGCATCCTGCGCTCTTCCCTGGAAGATGCCGCCAGCAAGTCCCAGCAGGCCATCAACGTGAAGGACGTGCAGGACGTGGTCGCCCTGACGCAAAGCGTGGTGCAGCCCAATGCCGAAAAAGCTCTGCAGTACGGCAAGAGCGTGTACGACATCTTCTCCAACGTCCAGTTGAACCTGTCCCGCATCGCCGAGTCCCAGATTGCCCAGGGCCAGCAGCACGTCACCGAAACCATCGATCAACTGGCCAAGAACGCGCCTACCGGCACGGAAAGCGCCGTGGCCCTGCTCAAGACCTCCTTCGCCACGGCATCCAATGCCGCCGAAACCGTGGTCAAGGCAGCCCGTCAGGCCGTCGACGCCGCCGACAACAACATCCAGGCCGCCACCAACGCCAGCCTGAAAGCGGCTGCCCAGGTCAGCGAAGCCGGCAGCAAGTCGGTTGAAGCCGCCGCTTCGGCTGCCGCCGCAGCCGCCCCTGCCGCCGGCAACCGCCGCGGCGCCAACGCCAACTAAGCCATGCCGTCCGGCCTTCGGGCCAGGATGGAAAAAGCCAGCTCATCGAGCTGGCTTTTTTTGTCGCCGCGGGCGGGCGCACGCCCAAGGCCCCGCCTGCGCATGAGGCTTTACAGGGCGCGCACGCACTCCGAAATGAGCGCCGGGCCTTTGTAGATCAGGCCGGTGTACAACTGCACGGCCTGGGCGCCGGCCTGTATTTTTTCCTGGGCCTGACGGCCTGATTCGATGCCGCCCACGCCGATGATGGGGAAATCGGGCCCCAGCCGTTCACGCAGGCGGGAAATGACCTTCAGGGACAGTTCGTGCACAGGAGGGCCCGATAGCCCGCCTTGTTCCTGCGCATGGGGCTGGCCCTGCACCGCCTCGCGGGACAGCGTGGTGTTGGTGGCGATGATGCCATCCAGCCCCTGGCCGGGAACCGTGTCGGCGACGGCGTCGATCTGGTCCTGGTCCAGGTCGGGCGCGATCTTGACCACGATGGGCACATAGCGGCCGTGCTCGTTGGCCAGTTGCCTGCGCAAGTCCTGCAGCGCGCCCAGCAGGCGGGCCAGCTCGTCCTGGCCCTGCAGGGCGCGCAGATTCTTGGTGTTGGGCGAGGAAATGTTGACCGTCACGTAGTCGGCATGGGGATAGACGGCGCGCAGGCAGGTCAGGTAGTCGTCCTGGGCCTGCTCGATGGGGGTGGTGGCGTTCTTGCCGATATTCAGGCCCAGGATGCCGCCCTGGGAACGGTAGCGGCTGCCGCGCACGTTCTGGATGAAGGTGTCCAGGCCGTGGTTGTTGAAGCCGAAGCGGTTGATCAGGGCATTGGAGCCGGGCAGGCGGAACAGGCGCGGCTTGGGGTTGCCGGGCTGGGGCTTGGGCGTGACGGTGCCCACTTCCACGAAGCCGAAACCCAATGCGCCCAGCGCATCGATGTGCGCGCCGTTCTTGTCCAGGCCGGCCGCCAGGCCCACAGGGTTGCGCAAGGTCAGCCCCATCAGTGTCAGCGGCCTGGCGGGCAGGTCTTTCAGGAGCGAGCCCAGCAGCGGAGTGCTGTGGGCGCAATGCAGGGATTTGAGCGTCAGTTCGTGGGCGTGTTCGGCATCCAGGCTGAGCAGCACCCGTCGAGTCAGAGGATAGAGGCTGAATAAGGCGGACATGCGGGCAGATGAGAAGGACGTTAGGCCGGCCATTCCCAGCGGCCGTTGACGAGCAGCTGGTAGGGGCGAAAGCGGGTTTTGTACGTCATTTTACGGCTTTCTTCGATCCAGTAGCCCAAATACAGCCAGGGCAGGGATTCCTGGCGGCAGTATTCCAGCTGCCAGAGGATGGCGTAGGTGCCCAGGCTGCCTGCATCGTCCGGATCGAAGAAGGTGTAGACGGCCGACAGTCCGTCCTGCAGCAGATCGATGACGGAGACGATCTTCAGCACGCCGACCGGATCGCGGAATTCGACCAGGCGGGAACTGACGTGGCTGGCCAGCAGGAACTGCGCGTACTGGGACTGGTTGTCTTCGTCCATGCCGGCGCCGGGGTGCCGGCTGGACTGATAGCGCCGGTACAGCTCGTAGTGATCGGCGTTCCAGTGCAGGGGCAGAACCCGGGCCTGCAGCGTGCCGTGCCGCTTGAGGGTGCGGCGCTGCGTGCGGTCCGGATGGAAATGCAGTGCGTCGCAGCGCAGGGGCTGGCAAGCCTGGCATTGGTCGCAATAAGGGCGATAGGTGAAGGTGCCGCTGCGCCGGAACCCCTGCTGGACCAGTTTGGAATACACCTTGTCGTTGATCAGGTGGGAGGGCGCGGCAACCAGCGAGCGGGCCTGGTGGTCAGGCAGATAACTGCATCCGTAACTGGCGGTGGAGTAAAACTGCAGCGTCTGGGGACTGGGTGCTTTGGGGTGGCTCATGCGGATCTACCATGCGTGACAGATCCATTATGGGACGCCCGCGTTGAGCTAGCAAGCGGGCTCTTCCCGCAGGCGCATGCGGCCCTGCGGCCAGGAAGGCGGCGTTTCGGGCAGCGCCCGGGCCAGGGCGTTCAGAAAATCGTCCCGAGGCACGGGACGGGCGCCCAGGCTGGCCAGGTGCCGGGTTTCCTGCTGGCAGTCGATATGGCGCACGCCGGCGCCCTGCAGGAAGTCCACCAGATGGGCCAGGGCGATCTTGCTGGCGTCCGTGCGCAGCGCGAACATGGATTCGCCAAAGAAGAAGCGGCCCAGGCTGACGCCGTACAGGCCGCCGGCCAGCTGGCCGTCCATCCAGGTCTCGATGCTGTGGGCGTGGCCGGCGCGGTGCAGGGCCCCGTAGACCTGCCGGATCTCGGCGCTGATCCAGGTGCCGGCCTTGGCTCGCAACGCGGCGCAATGAGCGATCACCTGGTCGAAGGCCTGGTTGCAAGTGACGGCGACGGGAGCGTCGGGTTCGTGCTGGCGGCGACGGATCTGGCGCAGCTTCTTGGCCAGCGAGCGCGAGACGCGGAATTCCCGGACATCGAGGACCATGCGCGGGTCGGGACACCACCACAGCACGGGGTCGCCCGGGCTGTACCAGGGAAACATGCCCTGGCTGTAGGCTTCCAGAAGGCGGGGCACGCTCAGGTCCAGTCCGGCGGCGACCAGCCCTTCAGGCGTGGCCTGCGCGGGGCTGGGCAGGGCCTGGTCCGGGGCGACCCAGACAAGCGTCATGGCCGGTTGTGTTCGCGTTGCGCGATATCGAATTCGTGGATCTGGAAGCGGCCCGCGCGACGATCCTGCACGTAACGCTGCAAGGTGGCCGAGACGGTGCGAAAGGCCAGATTGTCCCAGGGGATTTCGTCCAGGTGGAAGAAGCGCGCCTCCAGGGTCTCGGGACCGGGGTCCAGGACCTCGCTGGTGACCGTGGCCAGGAAATACACATGCACCTGCTCGGCGTGCGGCACGCTGATGACCGTGAAAAGCGATCCAGGCTCGACCTGCGCGCCGGCTTCCTCGCCCATTTCGCGCAGGGCGCCCTGCGCCAGGGTTTCGCCCAGCTCCATGAATCCGGCGGGCAGGGTCCAGGTGTTGTAGCGCGGTTCGATGGCGCGGCGGCACAGCAGAACCTGATCCTCGCCCCACATGGGCACGATGCCGACCACGTTGCGCGGATTCTGGTAGTGCACGGCGCCGCAGTGTTCGCAGACATCGCGCATGCGGTTGTCATCGGGCGGGATGAGGCGGGACAGCTTGGCTCCGCATTGACTGCAGAAATTCTGGGCGCGCGGCGCGGGGAAATAAAAGGAGGCGGAAGGCTGGGTCATGCAAACAGTTCGGTGGACGGTTCAAATGGGATCTGTCTCTGGGAATGCAATATACGCCAATTCCCGCGCGGGGGACACGGCTGCGGACCAGATGACAAGGGGGCGGGGCGCTGGATAGGCGGACGTGCGCCAGCCCTCGCTGCGCTGCGGCCGGCCTGTGTCCAGGTCGCCCAGCCCCCGGCCCCGGCCGTCGTGCAATTGATCCGCCAGGGCAGGCAGGTCGCGGCCGGCCAGCAGGGCCGGGCCGCGCTGCGTCTGGAGATACAGCCAGCCCTGTGCGCTCAGGTACCACGCCAGCACCTGCTCGACCAGCTGCCCGGCCTGATCCTGGAGATGCACGCCGTCGGGCGCCAGATGCAGGACGAGGGGGGCGCCGTCCAGGCGCACGAATACTTTCTGGGGGCCGTTCTGGACGTACCAGCGTCCCTGTTCGTCGGCCTGATAGTTGCGGTTCAGGAAGTCGAGCAGTCCGGCGTGCGTGATCAGTTCGCCCGAGGTCGGCGGATGCTGCAACGCATCGCCGCGAGGGTGGTGGAGCCAGCGTCCCGCATGATCCAGGGACAGCCAGCCGCTGACTGCCGGCACGTCCGGCCATTTCCGCATGGCCCGGATGACTGCTTCATCCATGGCCGGCTCAGTGGACCAGCTTGCGCTGGGCACGCTGCAAGACGCGCAAGGCGGCGCGGGCGTGCTCGGGCACGGTTTCCTGGGCCCAGCTCTGGCAGAGCGCGCGCACCCATTCAGGCTGGGATTTGGCGGCGTCGTTGAGCCAGTTGGCCACGGAGTCCTGGACATAGATGGAGCTGTCGTTGCGCAGGGCTTCCAGGATGGGCAGCGCCGCCGCCGGATTGATCTTGAAGTCGGCGATGTGCGGGCACCAGACGCCGCGCGGCCTGAGGATTTCACAACTGAAGCGCCGCAGCCGCTCGGACGGAGACAGGCTCCAGTCGCGCAACTGCTCCACCGCCAGGGATGGCGCGGCAACGACGTAGGGGCGCAAGGCCAGCCAGGACCATTCCCGCACGCCGAAATGTTCGTCGTTGGCCAGCGGGGCTATTTTGTCCAGTCTTTCGCGCAGCGAGAGCGCCGGCAGCTCGGCGATGATGAAGCATGCCCAGCCGCGCACGGTATCGGACACGTGGGTCTGCAGATAAGCGGTGATGCCTTGCCCGTATTGCGCCAGCAGCACGTTCGCCATCTGCTTCATGCGCTGCAGTATGCCCAGTTGCTGGGCCTTGAGCGCGGCGTTCAGCGAATGGGGCGAAAGGTCGGGCAAGGCATGCCGGGCCAGTACGGCGTGATCGATGGCGAGCGCCTCGACAAGGGTCGCGCTGGGCACCTGGCCTGCATTGAGGGTTTGCAGCAGGGACGGGGAAATATCCCTAAGCCGGGTAGCTCCTTTGCGCGCTGGTGTGTGGGTCATGGATGAATGGTTTGTCAGTTTTGTCCTCGAGGACGTTGCCCTGTAGAGCCTCGGACAGCAGACTGGACAGGCGTTGGCGCAGCTCTTCTGGTAAGTAGGTAAAGACGCCGGAAAGCCATTCCGTATAGTAAGGCAGTAAATGATCGCACAATTCCTGTCCCGCTTCAGTCAATTTGACGGTCAGTACGCGACGATCGGCGCTGTTGTTCTGACGAATCAGCAATTGTTGTTGTTCCAGGCCGTCGAGCAGCCCGGTGATGGTGGCCCGGGTCACGCCGGCCTGCTCGGCCAGCAGCGCCGGACTCAGCCCGTCGGGATGGCGGCTGAGCAGGAACAGCAGGATCAGGCGGCCTTCGGACAGGCCGAAGTCATTCAGCAAGGCGCTGGAGGCCCGGTTGATGCTCGAGGCCAATGAAAGTATGCGCAGGCAAAGCTCCACATCCTGAGCCTTGGGATGCGCCTGACGTTGGGTTTCAGCCAGGATGGTCTGGTATTTCAGTTCAAGTAGGTTCATAGTGCCGTGCCAAATCAGTAGGTCGCGGTTGAATCAGTAAACGTCCTGGAAAAGAACAACAAAACCGGGCGACGCGCGGATTGTTTTCGTTTATTCCTGTGCGGCTGCTTTTTTTGTGGATTTTTTGTCTTGTTTTTGAATTTCATTTTTTCTGATTTAAACATCTTTTATTGATGTAAAATTTTCATTTAGTAAAATAAAACCTGTTTTTTTAAGCACCGACGGTTTAGGTTTTGTATCGGAATGGATAAGGGAATTTCGTAAGCGGCTGTAGGGAGGCGCAAGCGCCGCGCCGCCGCTTTGGCGCAGGCGCCGCGGGCCTTGCGCCAGCCAGGTTTTCGCTTGCAGGCGCGTTTGTCCAGGTGCGCGGGCCTGAGAAGTGATGCAATCATGCAACGCCGGACGGGGCTGCGCGGGATGAGGGACAGGCGGCGGGACGCCCATGCACAGGGGCGCGGCCGGATGCGCCGCCGTCAGGCAGGCGCGTGCAAGCCCCTCTTTGTGCAAGAAAAACGGCAAACGGCCTGGCGGTCCTGCGTCCGGCGTTTACAATGGTTACAGCGCTTCCCGAGCTCGACGATGCCTTCAAACAAGGCGGTTGGACCATTCATTCCGCGCAGCAGATTGCAAAGTGGCCCGTTTTTGACGGGCCTTTGCTTTCAGGAACCGGATATAAGCATTTTCCGAAGGTTCCTTGCGGTATTTGCCAGCATGTCCCCGAGCCCCTGCCAAGTTCGCAAGAAATGGCAGGGCTTTGGTTCGCTTGAACGCCGGGCCCGGACATGAAGCGTGTCAGAAAAACTTTGCTATCGTTATTAAGGAAACGAAGGAATTATGAGTCAGTTCCGTATCGAACATGATTTACTGGGTGACCGTGAAGTCCCCGACGAAGTCTATTATGGTGTTCACACCTTGCGCGCCAAGGAGAATTTCCACATTACCGGTACGCCGATTTCTACCTACCCGGAACTGATTAAAGCCCTGGCCATGGTCAAGCAGGCCGCCGCCCAGGCCAACTTCAAACTGGGGCTGCTCAGCGAAGAGAAGCACAACGCCATCGTGACCGCCTGCCGGGCCGTGGCCGACGGCGCCTTGCACGAGCATTTCGTGGTCGACATGATCCAGGGCGGCGCGGGCACCTCCACCAACATGAACGCCAACGAGGTGATCTGCAACCTCGCGCTGGAGAGCATGGGCCACAAGCGCGGCGAATATCAGTACCTGCATCCGAACGAAGACGTGAACATGGCGCAAAGCACCAACGACGTCTACCCCACGGCCCTGCACGTCGCGGCCTACCGCTCGCTGGACCCTCTCTTCGCAGCCATGGAGCGCCTGCGCGACGCCTTTCTGGCCAAGTCCGAGGAATTTTCTTCCTACATGAAGATCGGCCGCACGCAGTTGCAGGACGCCGTGCCCATGACCCTGGGCCAGGAGTTCAAGGCGTTCGCCACCATGGTCAATGAAGACATCGTGCGCCTGAAAGAGTCGCGCAAGCTGATGTGCGACGTGAACCTGGGCGGCACGGCCATCGGCACCGGCATCACGGCGCACCCCGACTACGCTGCGCTGGCCGTCTCCTACCTGTCCGATATTTCCGGCGTGGAGCTGCGGGTGGCAGGCGACCTGATCGAGGCGACCCAGGATTGCGGCGGCTTCCTGCACCTGTCCGGCGTGCTCAAGCGCACGGCCGTCAAACTGTCCAAGCTGTGCAACGACCTGCGCCTGCTCTCGAGCGGCCCGCGCGCCGGCATGGGCGAAATCCACCTGCCCGCCGTACAGGCCGGCTCCTCCATCATGCCCGGCAAGGTCAATCCCGTGATTCCGGAAGTGGTGAACCAGGTGGCCTTCGAAGTGATCGGCGCCGACATGACGGTGACCATGGCGGCCGAAGCCGGCCAGCTGCAGCTCAATGCCTTCGAGCCCGTGATCGCGCACTCCCTGTTCCGCAGCATGTCCTTGTTGACCAATGCCTGCGATACGCTGACCAAGTTCTGCGTGGTCGGCATCACCGCCAACCGCGAATGCCTGGAAGTCAACATCGAGCGTTCGATCTCCCTGGTGACGGCCCTGAATCCGTTCATCGGCTACAAGGCGGCGACCTCCGTGGCGGCCGAGGCCTTCAACACCGGCACCAATATCCGCGACGTCGTGCTCAAGCGCGGCCTGATGGGCGCCGAGGAACTGAACGAAGCGCTGCGCGCCGAGTTGCTGATCCAGCCGCGAGACCTGCGCGCTGCCGATCCAGTCTGAAACAGGCCTTGCGTGGATGAGCTCGGACGCAGAACAGTCACTGCTGACTGTTCTACGCCTAGCGAATCCGAGGCGCATGCAGGCGCCGAGGTGGACAAGCCCGGATCTTTTCCGTGTCGGCCTGAAAATGCCTCCTGACGGGAGGCTTTTTTTATGCCTGGCGCAAACGTGCGGGCATGGTAAGGTTTGGCATTGCTGGCGATGGGGGAGCGGCACAGATGGAGTCCTTTTATGGTGTGGTGGCGGTCGGCGCCGTGCTGGCCGGGTTCGTGCAGGGCCTGTCGGGCTTTGCCTTCGGCCTGGTGGCCATGTCGTTCTGGGCATGGTTCCTGGAGCCGCAGCTGGCCGCGGCCCTGGCGGTCTGCGGGGCCTGGACGGGCCAGATGCTGGCCG
Organism: Alcaligenes sp. Marseille-Q7550; assembly: GCF_965112015.1. Classification (NCBI taxonomy): domain Bacteria; kingdom Pseudomonadati; phylum Pseudomonadota; class Betaproteobacteria; order Burkholderiales; family Alcaligenaceae; genus Alcaligenes; species Alcaligenes sp. Marseille-Q7550. The sequence continues at coordinate 640,258 of NZ_CBCOPU010000002.1, read as the reverse complement.
CGCTGACCCGCCGCCGGGCTTCGTACTGGGGAACGCTGATGCCGTTCCTGGCGGGCGGGGTGCTGGGCGTGCCCCTGGGGACGTGGCTGCTGCCCATGCTCGACGCCCAGCTCTTCAAGGTGTTCCTGGGTGCGCTGATGGTGATCTGGTGTCCTATCATGCTGGTTTCCGGCCGCCTGGGGCAGGTTCCGGTGCGCAGCCGCGCTGTGGACGGCCTGGCGGGCCTGGCCGGCGGGGTGATGGGCGGCCTGGGCGGCTTCACGGGCGTGATCCCGACGTTGTGGACCACCATGACGGGGCTGCCCAAGGACGAGCAGCGCGCCGTGATCCAGAACTTCAACCTGGCCACCCTGTCGGTGACCCTGCTGGCCTACCTGGCCACGTCTTCCATACAGCCCGGCATGCTGCCGGCCATCGCCGTGGTCGTGCTGGCCGTGGTGCTGCCGGTGCTGGCCGGCGCGCGCCTGTATGTGGGGATCAGCCAGCAGGCATTTCGCGTCATCGTCCTGAGCCTGCTGACGCTCTCGGGCGTGGCCATGCTGGCTTCCGCCTTGCCGCCGGTGCTGGCCAGGCTGGACTAGGCGTCTTTACGCTAGGGTAATGCTCTATGGCGCCGGACGCGGTTTGGCCGTCATAATGAGAATCGGCATCGGGAGCGCATTTCGCCCTCCTGCCATCTGGAGCAGAGCCCATGAGAGTTCTGGGGTTTCAATTGTTGTTCGGCGATCACCTGGCGCGCAGTGTGCGGGGAGTGTCCTGCGCGCCCCCCGAAAAAGCCTGACCCGAGCGTCCGCGTTTTTTCACCTAGCCCAAGCAGTTGGAGTCTCACATGACTGATCTGTTCGACAACCCCATGGGTCTGATGGGGTTTGAATTCATTGAATTCGCCGCCCCCACGCCCGGCGTCCTGGAACCCGTCTTCGCGATGATGGGGTTCACCAAAGTGGCGGTGCACCGCTCCAAGAAAGTCTCGCTGTACCGCCAGGGCGAGATCAACCTGATCCTGAACGAAGAGCCCAAGAGCCACGCCGCTTATTTTGCCGCCGAGCACGGCCCATCGGCCTGCGGCATGGCCTTTCGCGTGCGCGACGCGCACAAGGCCTACGAGCGCGCCCTGGAGCTGGGCGCCCAGCCCGTGGACATTCCCACCGGCCCCATGGAACTGCGCCTGCCCGCCATCAAGGGCATAGGCGGCGCGCCCCTGTACCTGATCGACCGCTATGGCGAAGGCAGCTCCATCTACGACATCGATTTCGTCTACCTGGACGGCGTGGACCGCCACCCCGAGGGCGCGGGCCTGAAGTACATCGATCATCTGACGCACAATGTCTACCGCGGCCGCATGGCCTATTGGGCCCAGTTCTACGAACGCCTGTTCAATTTCCGCGAGATCCGCTACTTCGACATCAAAGGCGAGTACACGGGCCTGACCTCCAAGGCCATGACCGCGCCCGACGGCAAGATCCGCATTCCGCTGAACGAGGAATCCTCCAAGGGCGCGGGCCAGATCGAAGAGTTCCTGATGCAGTTCAACGGCGAAGGCATCCAGCACGTGGCCTTCCTGACGGACGATCTGATCGGCACCTGGGACAGGCTCAAGGCGTTGGGCATGCGCTTCATGACGGCGCCGCCCGCGACCTACTATGAAATGCTGGAAGGCCGCCTGCCCGGCCATGGCGAGCCGACCGCCGAACTGCAAAGCCGCGGCATCCTGCTGGACGGCACCTCCGAAGGCGGGCAGCGCCGCCTGCTGCTGCAGATCTTCTCCGAGACCCTGCTCGGGCCGGTGTTCTTCGAATTCATCCAGCGCAAGGGCGACGACGGCTTTGGCGAAGGCAACTTCAAGGCGCTGTTCGAATCCATCGAACGCGACCAGTTGCGCCGCGGCGTCCTGAAAACGGAATAGCCCATCGGCAAGCCCATGAAAAACCGCCCTTCGGGGCGGTTTTTTTTGGGGGGCTGTGCAAAATGTCAACGCACCGGCGGCTGCAGGAGGCGGTACAGGTCCAGCATCAGGTCGGACTGGGTGATCATGCCGACCAGGCGGCGCTCGTCGTCCACGATGGGCATGTGGCGGTGGCGGCCCTGGCTGAACAGGGGGATGAGGTCGGCTACCGACATGTTCTGGTTCGCCGTGGCGACCGGCGTGGTCATGACGTCGGCCACGGTGGGGGCCGGGCGCTGTCGAGGGGACAGGAAGTGGCGCAGCCGCTGGCGCAGGGTGTCAGGCTTGTCCAGTCCGGCGCGCCTCAGGAAGTCCGACAGGGTCAGGATGCCGATGACGTGTCCGTCCTGGTCCAGTACGGGCAGGGCCTTGATGTTGCGTTCGCGCATCAGGTCCCAGGCTTGCTGCAGCGGCATGTCGGCCTGGGAGGTGACGGGCGAGGCGTTCATCAGCGTGGCGCAGCGCCGGGTGCCCAGGTTGCGGCGAAAGGCGGACTGGTGCACGAAGCCGACCAGTTTTTCCAGGTCGTCGTGGCTGATGTTCAGGGTCTGGTTGTAGTGGCTCAGGGCGGCGTCGTAGTCCTGGTCGATGAAGCGCGGCGTCGTGTGGGAGGGCGGCGCATGGATCTTCAGCGACGGCGGGTAGGGCACGCCGGTCAGGCGGTTGTAGATCATGCCCAGCAGCACCAGCACGCAGGAATCGAAAAGCACCGGGAAGACGGCGAAATGGTAGTCCTGGATGCCGTTCAGCGCCGGGAACACGGCCATGGCGATGCTGGGCGGATGTACGGAGCGCAGCGCCAGCATCAGCAGCATGGCCACGCACACGGCCACGGAGATGGAGGCGATGGGATGAGGCAGCAGGATGGCGCAGGTGATGCCGGTCAGCGCGCCGACCAGGTTGCCGGCCAGAATGTTCCAGGGCTGGGCCAGAGGACTGGTGGGCACCAGGAAGATCAGCAGGGCGCTGGCGCCCAGCGAGGCCACCAGCCAGTGGTGGGCCTCCGCATAATTGGCGAAGGACAGGCTGAGCCAGGAAGTGATGAGCACGCCCAGCGTGGCGCCCAGGGTGGCGCGCAGCATCTCGGTGCGGGGAATGGCCAGCGATCTGGGGCGCAGGCAGGAAAGCCAGTGGCGGAGTGAAGCGGTCATGCCGGAGGGGATGAAGGACGGAACCAGTCGGCAATGATACTCCGATCAGGCGGCGCTCAGGGCCGTGGCAGGCGCCGGATGCCGTCGCCGGCCGGCGCGCGCGCCGTTCGGTCGCCACGGACTGTGGAACACCGTCCACGGTGACGGTGATGTGATCGCGCTGCAGGGAATGCAGCACCACGCCCGGCGCCAGCTCCTGCCCCTGGCGATAGGCGCGGACCGGCTGCTGGTTGATGCCGAGCAAGGCGGCGCCGCTGCCGGCGCTGGTGATCATGCCATGCAGGCGCAGCTCCGGCAGCGCCGTGGCGCCGCCGAACCACGAGGCGAGCGCCTGCGTACCCTGGCGCTCGGCGGGCGTATCGTTGAGCAGGGGGATGGGCGGGCCGGCCGGCAGCCAGAGATCGAGGGCGAGTGCGCCCAGGGCCAGCGCGATGCCGGCCTGGCACAGGCGCACCCACAGATATGACGGAAATATGGCGGAAATAATACCCATCTAGACTGCGTTCCATCGAGGTTCGGCAGGCAGCCGCAGTCGGCTGCCCATGCCGCAGCTATTTTGAGCGTGGCCCATGAAGCCCGTATGACAAGCCCGCCGGGTTTTTTACTTCGTCCGCATAATTCATGTTTCGAATTTACACACTACAACAGAAAGAAGGCAGGCCGTCCGCGCCGCCGTGCCGGCCCCATCCCCAGAAGGGCTTTTCGCTGATCGAGGTCATGGTGGTCGTGGTCATCATGGGCATCATGGCCGCGCTCGTGGTGCCCAGCCTGATGGACAGGCCCGATCAGGCCCGCATCGTAGCCGCCCGTCAGGACATCGCGGCCCTGACGCAGGCCCTGAAACTGTACCGGCTGGACAACGGCCGCTATCCATCCACGGCGCAGGGGCTGGCCGCCCTGCATGAACGGCCCGCCCAGCCTCCGGAACCCCGCAACTGGCGTCCCTACATGGACCGCCTGCCTCAGGACCCCTGGGGCAATCCGTACCAGTACCTGCAGCCCGGCGTACGCGGCGAGATCGATGTGTTCTCGCTGGGGGCGGACGGCCGGCCGGGAGGCGAAGGGACCGACGCGGACATAGGCAATTGGGACTGATGCCGTGCAGCGGGGATTCTCCCTGATCGAAACCCTGGTGGTGCTGCTGATCGTGGGCATTGTCAGCACGGCCGGCCTGAGCGTGCTGGTCCTGGACCGGGCCGAGGGCGTGCAGGGCGATGCCCGGCAGCTTGTCCTGCGATTGGCCCAGGCGCAGGCCTATGTACGCGAGAGCGGGCATGCCGTGTCCTGGACGGCGGATGCGCAGGGCTACCGTTTCCGCCTGCATGCCGCAGCGGTCGCGACGCCGGGGGCGCAGGCAGGCGCCGCGCGGGACCGCGACCGTTTTGCACAGCTGTTCCCGGAGCGCCGCTGGAGCGCCCAGGCCTTGAGAGTACGCATGGAGCCCGCCGGGCCTTGGCTGTTCGTCAATGAATGGCTGTCGGCGCCGCGCCGGCTCGAGCTGGACGATGGGCGCCAGGTGCTTCATGTGCGCAGCGACGTCAACGGCCGCTTCGCGGTGCAGCCATGAGCGAGCGTGGCATGACGCTGGTGGAAGTGCTGATCGCCCTGGCCATCGTCGCCGTGGCGCTGACGGCGGGTCTGCGCGCCCTGGGGCTGAGCGCATCCGGCAGCCAGGCCATGCAGCAGCGCAGCGCCGCCTTGCTGGCGGCGGACGCCGTCCTGGCGGAGATGCGCCTGCGCCGGCTGTTCCCCGAACCGGGCCAGTCCACCGTGCCCTGTCGTCAGGGGGAACTGTCCCTGCAATGCCGGCAGACGGTGCTGGCCACGGCCAATCGCCATTTCCGCCAGGTGACCGTGCAGGCCTTCCTGCCCGAAGGGCCCGTCCTGGCCGAACTGCACGCCCCGCTGGCGTCCCTGCCATGAGGCCCGCCGTGCAGCATGGGTTCACGCTGGTGGAGATGATGGTCGGCCTGACCATCCTCGCCCTGATCAGCGGCATGTCCTGGCGCGGCCTGGATGCCGTCTTGCGCGCCGACGAGCAGCTGGGCGCGCAGGCGGCCCGGACCCGGGCCCTGTTCAATGCCCTGTCCCAGATGGCGCGGGACCTGGAGCAGCATGTGCAGGCCCCGGCGCAATCCGAAGGCGGAGCGGTGGCCGCGCTGCCCGCCAGCATACGCTGGCAGGCCGAGGGCCAGGGGCCCGCGATGTTGCTGATCGAGCGCCGCGCCGATCAAGGCGCGGGCGCGCAGCAGATCCAGTGGCGTCTTCAGGACGGCCGCCTGCAACGCGCGGCGGGACTGGGCGGTCTCGCCTATCCGCTGCCTGAACCGGGCCCCTTGTTCGACGTGCTGGAGCCGGTCAGCGCCTGGAGCCTGAGGATCTGGATACCCGCCCGAGGCTGGCAGAGCTGGCCCTGGCCTCAGGAGGTCGGCGCGGCGGCGACCGGCATCGAGTTGTCCTTGCGTCTTGGAGACGACGAGCACCCCTACCGCAAAGTGGTGATGCTGCCATGAGCGTGGCGCGCCAGGCCGGGATGGCCGTGATCAACGCGCTTGTGGTGGTCATGGCGGTATCGCTGGCGACCATGGCCATCGTGCAGCGGCAAAGTTCATTGGCCGTGCAGCTGGCCAGCGAGCGCGATCATCTGCAGGCCGGCTGGCTGCTGCGCGGCGCCTTGGACTGGGGCCTGCTGGTGTTGAGGCTGGATGCGCAGCGTTCGGCCGTCACGCAGGCGGGCGGTTTGTGGGCCCAGCCCTTGCAAGAGTTGAAAGTGGAGACTCCGGACAAGTCGCGCGCGGCGTATTTCTCGGGGCGCATCGAGGACGAGCAGGGCAAGTTCAACCTGGCCGGGCTGGCCCTCCAGGGCCGCATCCAGCCCACGGCCGTGCAGGCCTTGGAGCAATTGTTGCGCAGTCTGCGGCAAGCCGAAGGGCTGGCGCTGCCGATGGCGCGGCAACTGGCGCAGGCTCAGTCCGGCCAGGGGCCCTGGCCACGCCATGTGGCGGATTTCCTGCCGGGCGAGCAGGAACAGGCTGCGCGGCTGGCGCCATACCTGACGTTTCTGCCGCAGGCCGTGGCCGTGAACGTGAACACGGCCAGCGCGCCGGTCCTGGCGGCCCTGCAGCCCGAGGTCGGCCTGGCGGAGTGGCGCAGCCTGCTGGCGCAGCGCGAGCGGGGCGGCTGGTTTCGAGATACGGCTGATGTGCTCGCGCGTCTGCAGCGTCAGCAGCCGCTGGCGGGCGCGGCCCTGGCGGTGCGCAGCGAATGGTTTCTATTGAGCGGCGAGCTGCGGCTCGACCACAGCCGGGTGGCGACGCAGGCCCTGATACACCGGGCTCCCGATCGCAGCCGCATTGTCTGGATTCGTTGATTGATGAAGAACGTGTTACGCCTCTATCTGGATTCGTCCTCGGGCCTGGCGGGCGCTCCCGTGCTGGACTTCGTCCTGCGGGACCGGCGCGGGCAGGTGCTGCGCCGCGGGAGCGCCCCGCTGGAGGAACTGCGGGAGCAAGGTCTGGCGCGCGCGGTCGAGCTGATTCTGCCGCCGGACCTGGCGACGACCACGCAGATCCGCATCCCGGCGGTCAGCGCCGCGCGCCGGGCCGCGGTCGTGAACAGCGCGGTCGAACCTTTGTGCCTGAGTCCCCTGGAGCAGGTCTGGGTCGCCTGCGGGCGGCGCCTGGAAACCGGGCTGGCGGACGTCGCCTGGGCGGAGCGCGCGCACTTGCTGGCTCTGGGGGAGCAGGCGCGGGTGGCGGGCCTGTCCGTGAGCGGCGTCTATGCCTGGTCCGAGCGTCATGCCCAGGATCGCGCCGGCCAGGGCGACGCGGTGCAGGTGTCCGACTGTTCCTTGCTGATGCCGGACATGGCCGCCCAGGGAGGACAGGCGGCGTTTGTGCGCCTGGCCTTGTGGGCGCTGGCCGCCGTGCTGGCCTGGGCGCTGGTCTGGCAGCAGCAGGCGCGCAGCCTGCGGCAGGAGGTCCGGAGCCTGCGGACGCAGATGGAGCAGTCCCTGCGCCAGACCCTGCCGCAATTGCCCGTGGTGGTCGCGCCGCTGGTCCAGGCCCGCCAGCACCGTGATGCCTTGCTGGGCGAGCGGGGCGGGGCGCCGGCCTTGTTCGATCGGCTGCTGCTGGGCGCGGCGGCTCAATGGCCTTCCCTGGAAGGGCGGGTGCGGGCGCTGAACTTCAAGGATGGCGCGCTGGGCCTGGTTCTGGCTTCGGACGCGGCCCTGGAGCCGGCGGAGGCGGATTCGGAACTGCAATGGCAGGCGGGCGACGCGCCCCGCGAGGTGCAGCTGCGCATGAGGAAAGCGCCCGGGGCGGGAGGACAGCCATGAACTGGATTGACCGCCGCCGGCCGGCATGGCGGCAGGCCGCGCAGGCCAGGGCCGCGGAAGCGGTGCAGCGCTGGCGCCAACTGAGCCGCCGCGAGCAGAAGGCCTTGCTGATGCTGGCCGGGGCGACGGCGGCGCTGGCCCTGTGGATGTTGCTGTTGCGGCCCGCATGGCGGGACATGGCGCAGGCCCGCAAAGAGCTGCCGCGCCTGCAATATGAACAGGCAGAACTGCAGGCCGTGCTGGACCAGATCCGCGTGCTGGAACAACAGGCCGGTCAGACGCACGTCGAGCAGGGGCGGGACAAGGCGCTGGAGCGCAGCTTGCAGGTCCTGGGAACGCAGTGTCGCGTGCAGGATGGACAGACGCGCGTGGTGGCCTGCCAGTCGGCCCCTGCCGCCGCCCTGGTGGATTGGCTGTTGCGCTATCCGCGCCTGCTGGGGCTGGAGGTGCAGGCGCTGGAACTGACTCGTTCGGTGGTGGACAGCCGTGAAAGGCCCGGCCTGCTGGACGGGCGCATCGAACTGCGCGCAGGGGCACCCTCATGAGGGCCGTCGGACGAGCGCTGGGGGTGGCGCTGATTCTGGCGCTGCTCATGGCGGCGGCGGTTCCCTTTCTGCCGGCCCGCCTGCTGCTGGCCTGGCAGCCCGAGCAGGCCTTGCTGCGGCTGGTCAGCGCGCACGGCAGCCTGGCCTCGGGCCAGGGGCTGCTCAGCGTGGGATCGGGCCGTCTGGCCCGGACCATTCCAGGCCCTTTGAGCTGGCAGTGGCGGCTGGCGCCCTGGCCGCGGCTGGAGCTTGGCCATGTCTGGCTGGAGCAGCCGGTGCGTGTGCAGGCCGGCCTGCAGGGCTGGAGCCTGTCGGGGCAGACCTTGAACCTGCCCGCCTCGGTGCTGGGCCGCTTGCATCCTTTATTGCAGACAGTGCAGCCGCTGGGCGAGCTGAGCCTGCGCTGGCCCAGCCAGGCGCTGGGTTCGGCGACGGGCGCCGTGCTGGAGCTGGACTGGCGCGCCGCCCGTTCCGCTCTTTCCGGCGATGCCGAACTGGGCCATTACCAGTTGGCGGTCAGCCGCCAGGGCAGCGGCTTGCAGCTGTCCCTGCGCACCCTGTCCGGCGATCTGACGCTGGCGGGTCAGGGACAGTGGACGCCGGGGGGCCTGCGCTTCGACGGCAAGGCCAGGCCGGCGCGCGCTGACGACGGCCGCTTCACGGAATTGCTGGCCGTCCTGGGACCTCAAAGCCAGGGCGTGACGCACTGGCGCGTTGCCACAACGACTACGACACAGGAATAAACAGAGTTCATCATGACCATTTCGTCTTTCCGCCGTCCGGGCGTGCGCCCCCGCTTTGCGCTGAGCCTGGGAGCCCTGTTGCTGCTGGGCGCCTGCGCCACCACGGGCCAGGACCGGCAGGCCGGGCCCGATCCTTCTTCCCTGTTCGCCTCCGTGAGCAAGGAGCCCGTCGGGCAGGCAGTCGAGGATCCGCGCTTCAGCGGCGCGGCGCAATCGGCCGGCCCCATCGGCCGACGGCCGGTCCAGCGCGTCGGAGGGGGAACCGCGCAGCTGGAAGCGCCGCCGGCGGCCGAGTTCCCCGATGGCGAAGACATCACCCTGAACTTCGTGGAAGCGGAACTGGACAGCGTGGTGGCGGCGCTGGCCCGGTTCACCCAGCAGAATTTCATCGTGGATCCGCGCGTCAAGGGCCAGTTGACGCTGGTCTCCGAAGTGCCCGTCGATGCCCGCACGGCCTACGAGATGCTGCTCTCGGCGCTGCGCATGCAGGGCTTTGCCGTGCTGCGCACCGGCAAGGTCAGCCGCGTCGTGCCCGAGGCCGAGGCGCGCCAGCAGGGCGGGGCGGTGCGCAGCGGCGCCAGCGGCAGCGGCGAGCTGGAGACCCGCGTCTTCGCCCTGCGCTACGAGAACGCTTCGGCGCTGGTGCCGGTGCTGCGGCCCATGATCTCCCCCAACAATCCCATCAATGCCTACCCGGCCAACAACACGCTGGTGGTGACGGACTATGGCGACAACCTGGACCGCATCGCCCAGGTGATCGCGGGCATAGACACGCCGGCCGGACTGAATACGGACATCATTCCCATCGACTACGGCGTGGCGCTGGACGTGGCGGCCCTGGCGTCGCAGATGCTGGATACGCCCGGCAACGACGTCGCCCAGCGCATCACCGTAGTGGCCGATCCGCGCAGCAATTCGGTCCTGGTGCGGGCCGGCAGCCCGGCGCGCCTGGCCCTGGCGCGCGACCTGATCCGCCGCATCGACAGCCCGGACAGCCGCAAGGGCAATCTGCATGTGGTCTATCTGCGCAACGCCCAGGCCGTGCAACTGGCCGAGGTGCTGCGCGCCGCCCTGACCGGGCAAGCGGGCGCTCCGGCGGCGGGCGCCGCCAAGCCGGCCGCCAAGCCGGCCGCCACGCCGGCCCCGACGGCCAAGGACGCGGGCAGGACGGCGGCAACGCTGCCCGCCGCCCAGGGAGCCGCGCCTGCGGAACCGGCCTTGGGCTCTCCGGCCGCAAGCGGCACCGTGGCGTTCAGCGCGGGCGGCGCGACCGTGCAGGCCGACCCCTCCACAAATACGCTCATCATCTCCGCGCCCGATCCGGTGTACCGCAGCCTGCGCGAGGTCATCGACCAGTTGGACCAGCGGCGCGCGCAGGTGCTGGTCGAGAGCCTGATCGTGGAGGTCAACGCCGAGAACGCCGCGGAGTTCGGCATTCAGTGGATGACGGGAGGCGGGCACATCGCCGACGGCGGCTCGGGCTTCGTGGGCGGGGCCAACCTGGGCGGCAGCGGCTTGAATCCCAAGGGCGTCACCACGCTGGATTCGCTGGCCGCGGGCCTGAGCCTGGGCGTGGTCAAGGGCACGGTCAACGTGCTGGGCCAGCAGATCGTCAACCTGGGGGTGCTGGCGCGCGCGCTGCAGCGCCAGGGCGGCACCAACATCCTGTCCACGCCCAATCTGATGACGCTGGACAACGAGGAGGCCAGCATCATGGTGGGGCGCACCGTGCCCTTCGTGACCGGGCAGTACACCACGTCGGGCGATGGCGCGAGCAATCCCTTCCAGACCATCGAGCGCGAGGACGTGGGCCTGACCTTGAAGGTGCGGCCGCAGATCTCCGAAGGTGGCACCGTCAAGCTGGCGCTGTACCAGGAGGTGAGCAGCATAGACACGGCGTTCTCCGTGTCCGGCAACACGCCCGTGACCCGCAAGCGCGCGCTGAGCACCAATGTGCTGGTGGACGACGGGCAGATCATCGTGCTGGGCGGCCTGCTGGAAGACTCCATCGAAGACGGCACGCAAGCCGTGCCCCTGCTGGGCGATGTGCCGCTGATCGGCAATCTCTTCAAATATGAAAAGCGCAAGCGCACCAAGACCAACCTGATGGTGTTCCTGCGCCCGCACATCGTGCGCAACGCCCAGGACAGCCAGAGCCTGTCGCTGGACCGCTACAACTACATGCGCGCCGTGCAGGCGGGCCTGCCCGACCGTTCCACCTGGTTCAGCCAGGATGCCGGCCACGTGGTGCTGCCGCAGGCCGCAGGCCAGGGTAAGGCCGGTGTCATGGACCTGCGGGAGTCATCGTGAACCGGCTGCCTTATTCCTGGGCGCGCCAGCAGCGCGCGGTGCTGGTGCGCCAGGACGGGGCCTGGCGCATCGCCGTCAGCGAGCGCACGCCCGACTGGGCCCTGACCGAGCTGCGGCGGCGCTATCCGGAGCTGGATGAGCAGCGCGTGCCGGACCTGGAGCTGGACACGCTGATCGATGCCAGCTATGCGCAGGGCGATGATGCCGCCAGCGTGGTGGACGCCGCCGCCAGCGAAGTGGACCTGGACCGGCTGATGCAGGAGCTGCCGGAGGTGACCGACCTGCTGGAGAACCAGGACGACGCGCCGGTGATCCGCATGATCAACGCGCTGTTCACGCAGGCCGTGCGCGACGGCGCCAGCGACATCCACCTCGAGCCCTACGAGACGCATTCCATCGTGCGCTACCGGGTGGACGGCCGCCTGCGCGACATCGTCAGCCCGCGCCGCGCCCTGCACGGCGCGCTGGTCTCGCGCATCAAGATCATGGCCAGCCTGGACATTGCCGAAAAGCGCCTGCCGCAGGACGGCCGCATCGCCTTGAAGGTGGGCGGGCGCGCGCTGGACCTGCGTGCGTCCATCCTGCCCACCGGGCACGGCGAACGGGCCGTGATGCGCCTGCTGGACAAGTCCGCGGGCCGGCTGGAGCTGGGGCGCCTGGGCATGGCGCCGGACATCCTGGCGCAGCTTGACGAATTGATCCATCAGCCGCACGGCATCGTGCTGGTCACCGGTCCGACAGGCGGCGGCAAGACCACGACCTTGGACGCCGCCCGGGGCAGGGTGATCGCCGCGCGCGGCAATGTGCTGACCGTGGAGGATCCGATTGAATACGATCTGCCGGGCGTGGGCCAGACGCAGGTCAACCCGCGCATCGATCTGACGTTCGCGCGCGCCCTGCGCGCCATCCTGCGCCAGGATCCGGACATCATCATGATCGGAGAAATACGCGACCTGGAGACCGCCCAGATCGCGGTGCAGGCCTCCTGACGGGACACCTGGTGCTGGCGACGCTGCATACCAACGACGCCGTCTCGGCCGCCACCCGCCTGGTGGACATGGGCGTGGAGCCTTTCCTGCTGGCCTCGACCTTGCGCGGCGTGCTGGCGCAGCGATTGATCCGCAAGTTGTGCCTGCACTGCCGGGAAGCGGCCGGGGGCGGCCTGTTCCGCGCGCGCGACGGCGGCTGCGAACAATGCGGCCATACCGGCTACCAGGGGCGCACGGGCATCCATGAACTGTACCGGGTGGACGAACGCGCCCAGCAACTGCTTTCAGAGGCGGGGGCCGAGCATGCGCTGCGCCAGGCGGCGCGCCAGGCCGGCATGCGCAATCTGCGCGAGGACGCCGAGCGCTGGGTGCGGCAGGGCTTGAGCACCCCGGAAGAGGTCCTGCGCGTGACCCGCGAGCTTTAGGCGCCATGAAAGGAGGGCGGACGGATGGGAACCTATCAGTATGAAGCGGTGGACCAGGCCGGGCGCAGCGAGCGCGGCGTGCTGGAGGCCGACAGCGAGCGCCTGGCGCGCCAGCAGTTGCTGGCGCGCGGCTTGTTGACGGTCTCCTTGAAGCCAGGCCGCTCGCGCGCCGCCGCCCGGGCGCGCAGCGCCGGCCTGCGCCGCAGCGAGCTGTCCTGGCTGACCCGTCAGCTGGCCAGCCTGGTGGCCGCAGGCCTGTCATTGGAGGCCAGCCTGGGCGTGGTCATGGAGCAGGCCGCGCGCAGGCCCGTGGCGCAACTGCTGGCCGCCTTGCGCTCGGACATCCGCGCCGGGCAAAGCCTGAGCGACGCGCTGGCCAATCACCCGCGCGATTTTCCGGACATCTATCGGGCCCTGGTGCGCGCCGGCGAGCAGTCCGGCGAACTGGAGCAGGTGCTGGACCGGCTGGCTGCGTTCATCGAGGACAGCGGCGCCCTGCGCGGCAAGGTGCTGACGGCCTTCATTTACCCGGCCATCGTCAGCCTGATTTCCGCCGCCATGGTGGTGTTTCTGCTCAGCTACGTGGTGCCGCAGGTGGTGGGCGCCTTCACCCAGGCCAGGCAGCAGCTGCCCCTGCTGACGCGCATCATGATCGCGGCCAGCGAGGCGGTGCGCGACTGGGGCGCCGCCGCCCTGCTGTTGCTGCTGGGAGCGGCCTTCCTGGCCGCCGTCCTGCTGCGCCGCCCGCCCGTGCGACTGGCCTTGCACCGGCGCCTGTTGCGCGTGCCCGTGCTGGGCTCCTATCTGCTGGGCGTGGACACGGCCCGTTTCGCGGCGACGCTGGCCATTCTGGCGGGCAGCAATGTGGCGCTGCTGACCGCTTTGGAGGCGGCGGGACGCACACTGTCCAATCTGGCCCTGCGCGCGGCGGTGTCCGAGGCGGCCGCCCGCGTGCGCGAAGGCCTGCCGCTGGCCGCCGCCCTGCAACGCAGCGCCTTGTTTCCTCCCTTGCTGGTCCAGCTGGTCGCCAGCGGCGAGAAAACCGGTGAGCTGGCGCCCATGCTGGACCGCGCGGCCGCCACGCTGTCCGCGGAGCTGGAGCGCCGCGCCCTGGCCATGACAGCCTTGCTGGAGCCCTTGCTTATTCTCCTGATGGGCGGACTGGTGCTGATGATCGTGCTCGCCGTGATGCTGCCCATCATCGAGATGAACCAGCTGGTGCAGTAGGACAGGCAGCGCGCCGCTGCTTTGCCGGGGCGGGCAGGATCACGGCGCCGCGGCAACGGTCAGACGCGCGGTCATGTTGGGGTGATAGCGGCAGTAGTAGGTCTGGTCTCCTGGCTTGTCCAGCACGAGGCGGGCCGACTTGCCCGCGGGGATCACCACGTCCCAGAGGCCCGCGACCGTGGCGGTGTGGTCGATCACGTTCTGGTTGCGCCACACCACGGTGTTGCCCACGCGCGCCTGGACGACGGCGGGCGTGAAGGCCAGCTTGGAAAGCGTGATTTCATGCGTATCGGCCAGGGCCTGCTGGCCGGCTGCCGACAGCAGCGCGCCGGCCAGCAGGCGGCAAAGGCGAACGGTATTCATGTCTGTTCAGCCTAGAGTTTGCCTGCCAGGTGCTCGGCATGTTGCTGGTGGCCCTGGAACAGTTTCAGGCCGGTTTCAAGCAGGCTCTTGAGCTTGGGATTGTGCGCGCCGGGAATGAGCGTGCTCTCCAGCGCGGCGTTCACCTGCTTGTGGTAGGCCACTTCGTTCTGGACGTAGGCCTTGTCGAAAGCGGCGCCATCCAGCTTGCCCAGGGCGGCCCTCTGATCGGCGGCCTCCTTGGCCAGCGCCTGGCTGGTGGGGTTGTCCTGCGCGGTGACGCCCAGCTCCTTGAGCAGCGCCAAGGCCTGCTGGTTGACGGCCAGGTGGTCCCGTTCCATGGTCTGCGCGAATTCGCGCACGTCGGGATTGCGCGTCTTGTCCAGCGCCTGGCGTGCCGCCTGCACGTCCAGGTCGCCGGCCGTGTAGGCGATGTGGGCGATCTGGGGATCGGTGAGTTTTTCCGCTGCGTGAACAGGCAGGACCAGGCCAAGCGCGCCCATGAGCAGGGCGGCGAGAGTGGTGCGTATCAGCATGACAGCCTCCGGTGGGAAATCCAGGCCTTCGGAGCGAATGGCCTGTGGACGCCCATTGGATGGCGCGGGCGCAGGCAAGGTTACGGGTCAGCGCTCGGGGTTTACCCCGAGCCGCGCCAGCACTGCCTGGATCAGCGCGTGGCAACGGGCTCCGTCGAAGGGAAAGGTCTCCAGCAGCCCGGGCGCGCCCTGTTCCCGCAAAGCCAGCACCAGCATGCGGCGCGCCCGATGCAGGCGCGTCTTGACGGCTTCGGGACGGATGTCCAGCAGCAGCGCGGTCTCCTCCACGCTCAGTCCTTCCACGGCGCGCGCCATGACCACCAGGCGATAGGCCTGGGGCAGGGCGAGGATGGCGCGTTCGACATTTTCGAGCACTTGGCGCTGGGCCAGGGCTTGTTCAGGACCGGGATCGGGATCGGGCAGGGACTGGGCGCCGTCCTCGTCCAGGATCTGGCGGTTCTGTCGGCGCTTCAGTCCCAGGGCCTGGCGGATGGCGATGCGGCACAGCCAGGTGGACAGTGTGCTGTCGCCGCGGAAGGTATCCAGGTGGCTGAAGGCCAGCAGATAGGTTTCCTGGACCACGTCCCGGGCGTCGTCCGGGTCGCGGACGATGGCGCAGGCCAGCCGGAAGAGCCGCCGGTTGTGGGTTTCCATGATCTGGCGCAGGGCTTGCGCATCGCGCTGCGCGGCGCGCCGGACCAGTGCGGCTTCGTCGGATTCGGGCTGCAGGGCGGCTGGAAGATCCATGGGGCGCTCCGGGAATGAAGGCCCAGCCATTATGCGCCCAAGACGGCCGCATCGCCATGGGGCGCATCGGGTCCCGCAGGAGACAAGGAGCCAAAAAAATCCCCGAAGGCAAGGTGGGCTTGCGCTTCGGGGGAAGTCCGCGCCAGGCGCGGACGATCACATCATTGGTTTACAGATAGGCCGGGATGCCCAGGGCGGGATCGCTGACGCCATGCGCGCCCGTTTCGACGCGGCCGGCAAAGCGCCGATAGTAGCTGGGGTCGCTGCTGCTGCGCACCACGAAGTCATACCAGTGGCCGCTGGAGGACAGGGACCAGGACTGCTTGGCCTGCTGGCCGGCCTGCACGGTGATTTCCCAGGGGCCGTCCTCGCGGTAGGCCATGGACTGGATCGTGAAGATGCAGTCGGACTGGCCGCCGTTCATCAGTTCCAGGTAGACGTCGCCCTGGGTGATTTCGTAGCAGACCCGGATCTCGGGGCGCGCCTGTTCGGGCTGGCCCAGCACGCTGACGTCGCCGCGGAAGTGGCGATGAAAGCCGTTCGGGCCCAGCACCCACAGGTCGTAGTGGCCCAGGTTGTCAGCCTGCGCGTCCCAGACGTCGTCCAGGATCTGGCCGGGCTCGACCATGTAGCGGCGCGGGATGCGGTCCAGGTTCAGCTTGTCGTAGACATGGAAGACGGCCGCCGCCTGTCCGGTGTTGGAGAACAGCAGCTGCACGCCCTTGCTGCTGTCGCAGCGGGCGCTGACGTGCAGTTCGTAGGGCAGGGCGCGCGAGGGGCGCACGCCGGTCTGCTGCACGGGGATGCGCTGGTTGTCCACGGGTTGCGGCACTTGCGCCAGGCGCTCCTGGGCGCTGCGGATCGCGTCGGCTTCCTGGCGGCTGCGGCGGCCCTTGAGCGTGGGCAGGGGCTCGTCGTTGGGGCGGGCGAAGTTGAAGGCGCTGGTCAGGTCCCCGCACACGGCGCGGCGGTAGGGGCTGATGTTGGGCTCCATCACGCCGAAGCGCGCTTCCATGAAGCGGATCACGGAGGTGTGGTCGAAGACTTGCGAGTTGACCCAGCCGCCGCGGCCAGGGGGAGAGCACATACATGGGCACGCGCACGCCGGGACCGAATACTTTGCCGTCGCGGGGCGGCTGGCCGCTCAGGCCGCGCGGGCTGGGGTAGTTGTAGTATTCGAAGGCGATCTGCTCGTCGCTCAGCGTGGTCTTGCCCGCGGGCCTGCCGGTGGCCGGATCGATGGACGGCGCCGAGGGCGAGGGCACATGGTCGAAGAAGCCGTCGTTCTCGTCGAAGTTCACCAGCAGCACGGTCTTGCTCCAGACCTCCGGATTGGCGGTCAGCGCGTCCAGCAGCTCCTGGGTGTACCAGGCGCCCTGAACGGGGCTGGACGGGCCGGGGTGCTCGGAGTAGGTCGCCGGGGCCACCACCCAGGAAATCTGCGGCAGATTGCCTTCCATCACATCCTTGCGCAACTGCTCGAAGAAGCCGCCGTCGGGCATGGTGTTGGCAATGCCCTTGTAGAGCGGATTGCCGACATCATCCGACGGTTCGTAAGGAGCGTTGGCGGGTTTGCCGGATTGCTCATTGGCACGACGATACTGCTTGAAGCCGGCCAGCGAATTGTCGGTGAAGTTGTCGGGCAGGTTCTGGTAGACCTTCCAGCTGATGCCGGCCTCCTCCAGGCGCTCGGGGTAGGTCTTCCATTCGTAGCCCAGCGCCGAGCTGCCCAGGCTGTCCCAGGCATTGTTGACCGTGCACTCGCCCGTGCCGGTGGGGCCGTTCGTGCCGGTCCACAGGAACATGCGGTTGGAGTTGGTGCCCGTGTGCATGGAGCAGTGGTAGGCGTCGCACAGGGTGAAGGCGTTGGCCATGGCGAACTGGAACGGCACTTCCGCTTCGCGGTAATAGCCCATGGAGTGGCGCTGCTTGTACTTGGGCCAGAAGGCCATGCGGCCGTGGTCCCAGGCCTGCTGGCCGTCCACCCAGGCGTGCGGCGTGCCGTTGACGCGCTGGGCATTGCCCTTGGTGCTGTCCAGGTGGTAGGGCAGCACGGTTTCCGTGCTGCTGACGTTCTGCTGCCAGACGTTGCGGCCGTTGGGCAGGGGGATGGTGAAGCGGTCGCCAAAGCCGCGCACTCCTTTCAGAGTGCCGAAGTAATGGTCGAAGGATCGGTTTTCCTGCATCAGGACGACGATGTGCTCGACGTCCTTGATGGTGCCGGTCTTGTTGTTGGCGGGAATGGCCAAGGCCTTGCGGATGCTGGGCGGAAAGGCGGCCAGGGAGCCGGCCGCCAGGCCGGCGCCGGTGACGTTGCGTAGGAAGGTGCGGCGTGAAGTCATTGTTGCTGGTCTCGTGGTGCGGTCAAGGGGCGCATTTCAACTGTTTGGGAGTCTCGGGGACGGGCGTCGTCTCCGGATTGCCGGGCTGGCCGGGGTTTTCGGGGACGGAGCCGGTCGAGCCGCCGCCGTCGCAGGCGGCCAGCAGGCCGCACAGCATCATCAGGGCCGCGGCGCGCTTGAGGCGTGCGCGGGAGACGGAACCGATCGTGTCGTTCATGGAAGGTCCTTGGTCGGAAATCAGGGTTGCAGGCTGGAGAGGGGTTTGCGGGACTCGTAGATGCTGGTGAGCTCGTCCGTGCTCAGGGCGCGCTCCCAGATGGCCAGTTCGCCGAAGTCCATGTTCACGTCGAAGCCGGGGTTCCAGCGCTTATAGTACTGGCCGGTCACGTCCTCGTTGACGCCCAGCTTGCCGGCGCCCGTGCCGCCCAGCGCCTGGATGCTGCGGGTCTCCAGCGCCACGGAGCTGAATTGCGCGCCCAGCGCGGGATCGAAGACGTGGCCGCGCATGACCTGGCCGGTCTTGTCGATGACCACGGCCACGTAGGCCCATTGGTTGGGGGTGACGCGGTAGCCCTGGCTTTCATTGCGGCCGCCGCCGTAGCCGGTGTTGAAGCGGATGTCGCAGCCGCCGGAATTGAACAGGCCCAGCGCAAAGCCGGGGTTGTTGCCCGAGTCGTAGTTCTTGTTGGCCATCATGGCGGCGCCGTAGCCGTAGCTGGAGCAGCTGGGCGGCGTGCGGAACCAGAAGCCCAGGGTGAACTGCGGCACGCTGGGCAGCGAGAACACGTCGCGGCTCAGGGTCAGCGCATAGCCGCGCTGGCCGTTGGCGTCGGCATTGGCGCCCAGGATGCGCAGCGCGCCCGTGGGGGCGGCGGGGTCCAGGAAGTCGGCGGCGATCAGGGCGCCGGCCGGCACGCCGGCGGCCGAAGGCTGCAGCGTGCTGCCGCCCTTGCCGTCCGCCAGGGGCAGTGAAGTCATGGGGTAGTAGCTGACCAGGCCGTCCTTCAGGGTGGCGGCCAGCTTGGGCGGCGGCTTGTAGCCGGCCTGCACCTGCATGGCGGAGGCGGCCTTGCCCGATTGCACGCTGTAGCGGAAGGAGTAGACCTGCGCCGTGTCGGAGACCGGCAGGGTGTCGTCATACCGGGTGGCGCCGGCCGGCAGCGTGGCCACCAGCTGGCCGTCGCGCAGCACGCGCACCTCCTGGTCGGTATCGCCCTGCAGGGTCCAGTTCAGGGTCACGATGTTCTTGTCGGCCGGTTTTTCGTAGTCCAGGCCTCGGATGCTGGTGGCCGCCTGCAGGCCCGTGCCGCGGAAGCGGTAGTCCGGACCCAGAGCGCCCAGGTGGGCGAGCACGGTGGGGGCGATGTCGATCACGGCGCCCAGCGCATTCATGTCGGCGTCGGGGGCTACGACGCCGTCCACGGCGGGCAGCGAGGGCAGCGCCTTGTTGGCGGCGATGAAGCTGGTCTTGTTGCGGTTGAATTGCGAGCCGGTGGCGCCGCCGAATTCGTCCAGTCCGTAGCCGGTGGTGACGATTAGCAGCCAGTCCTCGCTGGATTCGGCCTGGCGGCGCGTCTCGATCAGGGCGGCCAGCTGGTCCAGTGTGGCGAGCGACTGCTCCACGGCTTTCCTGTAGGCTTCGCTGCCCAGGCCGTGTTCCGCCGCGGCGCGGGCCGGCGCCTGCAACTGGGCCAGGACCAGGGACTTGCCCTGCTGCAGATAGTCGCGCGCCTGCTCGGCCACGCAAGGGTCGGAATCCGTGCAGTTGGCCGCTTCGATCACGCGCCCGGCCTGGATGTCCGCTTGCAGCAGGCGGCGGTAGTCGCCGGTGCTGACGGCCGCCGCGGCGGTCTGGGGTTCGGCGGCCAGGGCGAACAGGGTGGGCGCTTCCAGGGTCGGCGCTTCGGCGCCGACGCCGCGCAGGCCGTGCTGGTCGGCCCAGGTGCCGGTCAGCAGCGAGGCCCAGCCGGGTACGGGCAGGGTGCGTTGTTCGCTGGCCGTGCCCACGTAACCGCCCGTCTGCACGGGGGCCACCGTCAAGGAAGCGAGCGCGGGATGGCGGGCGTCGCGGCGGGCCTGTTGCAAGGCCTCGTAGGTCAGCCCGTCGATGCTGACGACCAGGGCCTTGGCGCCGCCCAGGGCTTGAGGCCTGCCGCCTGGTTCGGGCGCCGGCTGCTCGGGCTGGCCGGGGCCGGCGGGCGCATCGCTGCCGGTGGAACCGCTGCCGCAGGCGCTCAGCAGCAGCACGGCGGACAGGGACAGACAGGCCTGGCGCAAGCGGCGCCCGGGCAAGGGGGGAAGTGCAGGTAAGGACATACAGCCACTCGTTCTGAAAGAAGAAAAAGGAGGGCCGGACTGTGCGTGGGGCGGGCTGCCCAGTCGGCATCGGATCAGGACGCAGGCAGTGTAGGAAGGGCGTATGACTGCCCCGTTAACAGAAGGGCAAATCCACCAATGATTGAATTGTGTTTTATGGGTTCAGGCCGAGGCGGCCCGTAGCATTTCTCCGCAAGCCGCGGCTGTTGCGGCTTCCAGGGCTTGTTGCAGTTCGATGTCGTGTTTGTTGCAGGCGGAAAAATAATTTGAAATCCAAACAGTAAATGGCTTGAACGTCGAGACGGCGGGTGTGGAGCCGTATCCGTACCGCGGCGCGCGCATCGGCCATGAAAAAACGGGAGCCTGGGCTCCCGTTCCTTCCGGCCCGCAGGCGGGTTACTTTGCGTCGGCGCGCAGGCGTCCGCCATTGGGCGTGGATCCGGCCCCCAGCACCTTGCCATTGACGGTCTGTCCGTACAGGTCCGTCTTGGCGTCATGGTATTTCTTCTGGGTTTCTTCCACGGAGCCATTGAAGCGCGGATCCTGAGGCCGTTCATGGGCGTTCATGAAATAGGCCACGTCCCAGGCTTCCTGGTCGGTCAGGCTGTCGCCCTTGCCCAGCGGCATATTGGCCTTGATGAAGGCGGCCGCCGTCGGGATGCTGTGCATGCCGGCGCCCCAGTTGTAGGAGCCGTCGCCCCACAGCGCCGGGAACACCATATGCCCATTCACTTCCTGGCCCGCGCCATCGGCGCCGTGGCACAGGGCGCAGTTCTGCGCGAAGACTTTTTCGCCGCGCACGTAATCGGGCTTCTGCGCCGGCTGGGGCAGGCGCTTGAAGCCCTGGCCCTTGAGCGTGACGCCGGTGGGCGCGCCCTGGGCCAGCCAATACATGTAACTTTCCAGGGCCACGATGGTTTCGTCGTCGGCGGGCGGCATCTGGCCGTTCATGCTGTAACGGAAGCAGCCCTGGAGGCGTTCGGCCAAGGTGTTGACGTGGCCGTTCTTGGCGCGGTAGGCGGGATACAGGACGTAAGCCGCCCACATGGGGGAGGCGTTCTCGCGCCGTCCGGCGTCCATGTGGCAACTGACGCAGTTCAGGTTGTTGCCCACGAACTTGGCGGCATTCTGGGGCGTCTTCAGGAAGATTTCCTGGCCTTTGAGCACGGCCTTGCCGAAGTCGTTGTCGGGAATGCTGTGGGCGTCGGGCGGCGTGAAGGCGGGCGCGGCATCGCCCAGGTTCACGGCGTGGGCGACGCCCGGGCCGGCCATGCCCAGGCTGCAGGCCAGGGCGAGAGTGCGCAGTCGGAGAGTGAGAGTGCGGGTCATTACTTGGCTCCCTCTGTGACGGTTTGATTCTTCAGGTTGGCGGGCAGCTTGGCGAAGTAGTCGGAGGTCGCGCTGATCTGCTCGTCATTCATGCGTTTGGCGATCTCGCCCATCAGAGCCAGCGGACCGGGGTCGCGCTTGCCGTCGCGCGAGGCCTTGAGCTGCTCGGTGATGTAGGCGGCGGGCAGGCCGGCTAGGGCCGGGAAGGCGTCGCCCACGCCCACGCCGCCTGGACCATGGCATTGGATACAGGCGGGGATGTTGTTGTTCCAGTCGCCGCGGTTGGCGATCCAGGCGCCAAGCTGCTCCTGCGCCGGGTACAGGTCCAGGTGGGCGCTGAGCATGTTCTTGTCCAGCGGCGCGGGCAATTGCGTGAAGTAGGCCGATACGGCCTTGATCTGTTCGGGCGTCATCGCCTTGGCGATGGGCTGCATGATGGGGTTGCTGCGCTTGCCCGAGGCAAAGTGGTCGAGCTGGTCGGCCAGGTAATTGGCGCCCTGGCCGGCCAGAAAGGGGAAGCCGCCGGCGGCATTGCCTTCGCCCTGGGCTCCGTGACAGGTTGCGCAGGCCAGGACGCTGCCGCTGCCGGACGTTGCCAATGCCTTGCCTTGTTCGACCAATTCGTCCGCCATGGCGGACGTGCTGCTTGCAAGGGACAAGGCGAGCACGAGGCCCAGGCTTGCCGGAACCAGCTTTTGCCATGTTTTTTGCATGATGTTGTTCTCTCCCAATCAGTTACCACCCTCATTTTAAGCCCCAAATGTATGCAAGTCATATACAAATTTCCGATTCTTATATAAGACAATTGATTCGGGGCCTAAGCGCTAAGCGCTTGACAGATAAGGAATGATTCGGGAAACAGCCTGGACGGAACGGCATGCGCTTCGCACCATTCGGCGCTTGAAGTGTACGGTTGTGTATGGTCATGCGGCTGAACGTGCCTGAGGGGAATTTGTAAATAGCCAGGCTTTTCATATGGTTAAGCCCGGGGTTCGTATAAGGTCAGCACGGATCGGTCGTTTGCTTGCCGGCCGGGCCTCTTTAGCATGTTTTTCCCGGGAGATGCAGCGGACAGTCCGCCAGAAAATGCCATCCCCGCAATGCGGCTACACGGAGAACATGCATGCGAAGAATCAATCAGGGGCGCCGTCGTTTCGCGGGCCTGGCGGCCGGCCTGTTGCTTGGCGGGCTGGCGCGGCCCGTACTGGCGCAAGCCGCCTGGCCTGCCCAAGCCATACGGCTGGTCGTCGCCTTCCCGCCGGGCGGAGCCAGCGATCTGGTGGCCCGCCTGCTGCAGGCCGATCTGTCCAGGGAACTGGGCGTGCCCATCGTCGTCGAGAACAAGCCGGGGGCGGGCTCCACGCTGGGCACCGCGCAGGTGGCCCTGTCCGCGCCGGACGGCTACACCTTCCTGATGTCCAATTCCGCGCCTTTGTCCATCGCCCCGGCCTTGCTCGACCACATCCGCTACGACGCGCGGTCCAGCTTCAGCCACATCAGCTATATCGGCGCGGTGCCGACCGTGGTGCTGGTGCATCCGTCCCTTCCCGTGCATACGCTGGCGGAGCTGACGGAGTGGCTGCGCGCCCAGAAGGAGCCCGTCCACTACGGCAGCGGCGGATTGGGCTCGGTGGCGCACGTCGTGGGCGAGTTGTACGCCCGCCAGGCCGGCGTGCGGCTGGAGCATGTGGCGTACAAAGGGGCCGGCCAGATGCGCACCGATTTGCTGGGCGGCCAGATCCGGGTGGCGGTGGACGCCTTGCCCGCCAATCTGCCTTTCCTCAAAACCGGCCAGCTGCGTCTGCTGGCCGTGACGGCGCCGGCGCGCGTGGCCCAGGCGCCGGATGTGCCGGCAGTGACGGAACTGGGTTATGAGTCCCTGGTGGCGGAGAACTTCGTGGGCGTCTCGGCGCCCGCCGGCCTGGATCCGGCCATCGTGCAGCGTTTCCACCAGGCGGTGGAACGGGTGCTGGCCAAGGCGGACATCCGGGCCCAGCTGGAGCAGCAAGGCTTTGTACTGGCGTCCAAGACCCCGGACGAGTTCCAGTCCTACGTGGCCCGGCAAGCCGAGCAGTGGCGCCCGGTGGTCAGCCAGTTGAAGAGCAAGGAGGCGCAGGCATGAGCGCGATCGTCATCGTGGCCTTCGGCCAGCCGGGGCGGGGCAGTTTCAATGAGGCGGCCGAACGCGCGCAGGCCAGGCTGCACCACAAGGGCGTGCCCGCCGTCCTGGCGTGGGTGGCCGAGCGCGATCCCGGGCGGCGCGCGGAGCGTTTGCGAGAGATCGCCGGCGAGCGGCCGAGCCTGATCGTGGCGCATGGGGGGCAGGGGGACGGGCCGGTCGCCCAGGCGGCTGCGGATTTCCCGGCGCTGCCCTTCGTGATCACGCAGGGGCATTTCCTGGCCCCGAATGTGGCGAACTACGAGGTCTTGCAGGAACAGTCGGCCTTTCTGGCCGGTGTATTGAGCGCGGCGCGCTACGAGCCGGAGCGGATCGCCCACTTGTCCGGCGACCCGG
The DNA here is from genome assembly GCF_965112015.1 of Alcaligenes sp. Marseille-Q7550. Lineage (NCBI taxonomy): Bacteria > Pseudomonadati > Pseudomonadota > Betaproteobacteria > Burkholderiales > Alcaligenaceae > Alcaligenes > Alcaligenes sp. Marseille-Q7550. The sequence continues at coordinate 616,439 of NZ_CBCOPU010000002.1, read as the reverse complement.
TGCGGCCGGGCCTGGCGGGCCGGGCCGCGTTCGCCCAGGGGGTGCGCCTGCAGTCCGGGCAGCCTTTGCGGCACACGGGCTTCAATGGCAACCAGCATGATGTCGAGCTGGCTGTGCGCAACACCCGCTACTTCGCGGACCGCGGCGTGCAGGTGTTGTTCACCATGATGGATGGCGGCCGTGAAGGCGTGGATGCGGTGTGCCGGGAGAGGGGCTTGCGCCAGATCGCCAATGTGCGCAACTGGGTCGACACCGATCCCCAGCTGTACTGGGCGTCCGCCGTGGCGGACTCGGCCTGGGCCATCGAGCAGGCCGTGCTGGATTTCGTCCAGGGCAGGCTGGCGTTGGGGCAGCGCATCCAGACGGGGCTGGAAAACCCGGATGTGGTCCGGCTGGCCACCGGTCCGGACCTGAACGCGGCCGAGCGCGCCGTGCTCGATGATTGGTCCCAGCGGCTTCTGGCCGGCGAACTCGTGCTGGAAACCCGGTTCGAGGGCGAGGAAAGTCCTTTTTCCGTCGCGTCTCAGGCTTGAGCCAAGGATACGGCCGGCACGGGTGCGCCGGCCGCATCGCCGATCTCCAGTTCCGGCAAGGACTGGACCAGGGCGGCGGGCAGGCCGGCCAGCGCGGCGATGACGCGCTGTGCCTGATCCAGGGGCGCGCTGCTGATGAAGTCGCTGCGGCCGCCATGGTCCCGGGCGCTCAGGCAGCCGGCTTCGTGCAGGCGCCGGCGAACCTGCGCGGCCACGGCGAAGGAGGGTTCGATGATCTGGAAACGGCCCCCGCTGAGGCGTTCAATGGCGGGACGCAAGAAGGGGTAGTGCGTGCAGCCCAGCACCAGCGTGTCGGCGCGGCTCCGCAGCGCGGGTCCAGCCGCGGGCGCAGCTCCGGGGGCAGCTCGGGGCGGACCAGTGGCAGGGCGTCCACCCGGTCCGCCAGACCGGGACAAGGGATGCGGATCACGTCCACGCCGGCTGCGTGGTGGCGTACGAGCTGCTGCAGACCCGGACTGTCCATGGTGCGGCTGGTCGCCATCAGGGCAATGCAGCGGCTGCGGCTCAGGGCGGCGGCCGGTTTGACGGCCGGCTCGATGGCGATGATGGGGACGGCAAAGCGCGCCCGCAGAAAAGAAGCGGCGACCATGGTGGCCGTATTGCAGGCGATGACGATGGCCTTGCAGCCTTGATCCAGCAGGTACTGCGCAAGCAGGGCGGTGCGCGCCTGTATCCATCCGGCGGACCGGTCGCCATAGGGCGCGCATCCCGAGTCCGCCAGGTACAGCAGATCTTCCCCTGGCAGGGCCTGGCGTATGGAGCGCCAGACGGACAGGCCGCCGACGCCGGAGTCGAATATGCCGATGGGCGCAGTTGCGCTGGCACGGCCCGTGCAGGAAGTCATGGTGTGCAAGACAAGGAAGAACGCCGGAACGAAGCCCGTATTATCGCGTGTTTGCTTGCCGGGGGTAAGAGGATGCCCAAGGACAGCGAGGAGATTGTTTAAGCTTGAACTAGGGCAAGTCCTTATACCTTGCGGCTGCGCCGCATCGCATCATCGAAAAAAAGAAAATTCGTCTCTGCGGCATGGCGGCCGCGGACAGGCGCCTTGACGCAGCACGATGACCCAGGCAGGAGGCGAGGAGCGATGCAACAGGCAGGCATGGCGCGACGGCCGTTCTCGGCCCGCTTGCGCGGTATCGACGAGGCAGTGGCGTGGATGCAGGCATTGAATGGTCCGCATGGCTTGAGGGTGGGCAAGCCTGACAGACTGGAGCTGTTGCATCACGGCACGACGGTGGGACGGATCACGACCGGATGGATACGCTACACGGATGCGGTCACGGTGCAGATCGACCACCTTCCGCACAGTTATTGCATAGGCATCCCGCTGGAGGGCGAGCAACTGATCGATACAGGCGCGCGCCGCTTCGTCTCCGAGCCGGGGGTGGGCGTCATCATTTCTCCTTTTCAGCCGGTGCGCATGGCCCTGTCCGAACAATGCAGCAAGATCATGCTGCGCATAGAACGAGGGGCCCTGGAAGGGCGCTTGCAGACGCTGCTGGGCCGCAGTCTGGGCGAGCCCCTGGTTTTCGACACCCGCATGGACCTGCGGGGCGGGGCCCGCGACTGGTTCGCCTTGTTGCAGCGCTTGCGCGACACCCTGGATGACGAGCAGGGCCTGTGCGACCTGCCCGATGTCTGGAGCAGCTTCGAGACGGGATTGATCACGACCTTGCTGTACAGCCAGCCCCACAATTATTCGGCGGCGCTGTTCCGGACGCATGACTCCCGGCCCGCGTATCTGGCGGTCTTGCAGGAGCGCTTGCGCGAACGGGCGGGACAGGCGCTGGAGCTGGCGGCCATCGCCGATCTGGCGGGGGTGTCCAGAGACCGTCTGTACCGGGACTTCCAGCAATTCTGCGGGCAGTCTCCGGTGGCGTTTCACCGGGGACTGCGCCTGGAGCATGTGCGCCAGCGCCTGCTGCAGGCCGGGCGCACCGAGACGGTGTCCTCGATCGCGATGGATTGCGGCTTCGCCCAGCTGGGGCGCTTCGCCAGCGAATACCGGCAGCGTTTCGGCGAGCTGCCTTCGCAGACCCTGGCGCATCGCGGCGCCTTGCCGGCGGGGCTGCCAGCAACTGCATGAACATCGCGGAAAAAGCGCATAGCGCGAGCGGCGGCTTGCCGCCAGCATGATGGGCAGGCGTCGCGCTTGAGACGACGCACCGAGCCAAGGAGACATCATGCAAGACATTGCCCATGCGCCAGCCCATTCCCGTACCGATTCCGAGCCAGACGTGACCTGGAACGTGCTGGGTCACGCCTACACGCCGCGCATCGACACGCAGGCCTGCTATGCCTGGCTGTCCGTCGATCCTCCCGGCACCTTCGTGCCGCCCCACAGCCACGGCAATCAGGACGAGCACGTCTACGTGCTGGAAGGGGAATATGAATTGTTCATGGACGGCCAGTGGTCCCGCGTCGGCCCCGGCGACAGCGTGTGCTGGCCCCAGGGGTCCGTGCATGGCTACCGGATCGCCGGCGACAAGCCTTGCCGGGCGCTGTTCTGGGTCAGCCCCGCAGGGGAGCTCTCGACCCTGTTCTCCGAACTGCATGAGCAGAAGGACCCGGCGCGAGTGGTGGAGCTGTCGCGCGTGCGCAGCATCTTCTTCGCCGAACCTTCCCAGGTGCCGGATTTCCATGCGCGTATGCAGGCCTGAGACCGTCGTCCCGTCAGTGAGCAGCCCCGCGAGGGGCTGTTTTTTTTGCGGAACCATGCCGAAAAAGCGCATAGCGTCCCGCCCGATTGCGCATAGCGGGCCAGGGGGGGCGCCGGTAGATTGGTCGACAGTTCCGTACGGAACGGAACCGCGTACCAATAACGACATCAAGGGCGGCCGCACGCCGTCCACAGGAGACATCATGGCTGCACAAGAAAATCAGGGAATGCGCGTCTATACATTGGGCACGGGAGGCGGTCCCATCGTGTCCAGCACCCGGGCGGGAACCTGCACCGCGGTATGCGTGGACGGCGCGACCTACATCGTGGACTGCGGCATGGGCAGCATCCGCCATTACCGCAATCATCTGGGCTGGGAGAGCCTGCGCGGCATTTTCATCACGCACCATCATTCCGACCACATCTACGACCTGGGCTCTTACCTGCTGACTGGCTGGCAGGTGCCGGGCGAATCGTTCCAGAACGAGGTCCACATCTATGGCCCGGCCAAGCCGCCGCGCGCGCCTGCCTTGAACGAGGAGCATCTGCAACATGTGAATTGCTGCACGGCCGGCCATGCCATGGCGGGCACCCGCCAGATGGTGCATGCCCTGATCGATTCCGTCTTCGCCTCGGACGTGGTGATCCGCATGGCCGACGAGGGGCGGGCCAGCCCTTACAACTGGATCAAGGCGCACGACATCCAGGTGCCCGGCCATGTGCCGGCGGACCCCGTGGACAATCGCCATCCTGAAATGGAACCTTTCCTCATCCACGAAGACGAGTACGTGAGCGTGTCCGCCATCCTGGTCGATCATCGCCTGTGCTATCCCGCTTTCGGCTATCGCTTCGATTCCCGATACGGTTCCGTGGTCGTGTCGGGCGACACGACGTTCTCGCGCAACTGCATACGTCTGGCCAGCGGCGCGGACCTGCTGCTGCATGAAGTCATAGACCTGGACGCCATCCTGGCCACGTTCCCGCCAGGCCCGACCCGCGATGGCATTGCCGTGCACTTGGAGGAGTCACACACTTCCTACGATGTCGTGGGCAAAGTCGCGGCCCAGGCCAAGGTGAGACAGCTGGTGCTGCACCATATCGTGCCCAATGTGCCGGGCGCCGCCGACTTGAACAAGATGCTGCAGGCGGCGCGGCGCGATTTCGGCGGGCCGGTGTCCATCGCCGAGGACAATGATTGCTATCGGGTCGGCGTCCAGGCCGAGGAAGTCGAATCGGAACATCTGGCGAGGGCCCACGCATGACTGCCCTGACCCTGAATCCGGATACGCGCGCGACGCCGGCCCATGCCGGCCTGGTGCGCAGGGCCTGGATCATCACCGGCATGCTGGTGCTGTTCCAGATGATCAATTTCGCCGACAAAGCCATTCTGGGGTTGGTGGCCGAGCCTGTCATGCGGGACCTGGGGCTCAGTCCCGGTGAATTCGGTTTCATCGGCGGCGCTTTTTTCTTTCTGTTCGCCTTGTCGGCGGTGCTGGTCGGCTTTCTGGCGGGGTGGGTCCAGAGCCGCTGGATCATCTTGTCCATGGGACTGGCCTGGGCCGTGCTGCAGTTTCCCATGCTGCTGGGAGGCGGCGCGGCCTTGCTGCTGGGAACGCGCATCGTGCTCGGCGCGGCCGAAGGGCCTGCCACGCCGATCTCCCTGCAGCACGTCCAGGGGTGGTTTCCCGCCACTGACAGAGGCCTGCCCAGCAGCCTGGTGGCCATGGGCTCGACGCTCGGTCCTCTGGTGGCTGCGCCCTTGCTGGCCTGGATCATCGCCCATCCCGACTGGGGGTGGCGCTGGGCCTTCGGCTTCATGGGCGTGACGGGGCTGGGCTGGACCCTGGCGTGGGCCGTGCTCAGCCGCGAAGGGCCGTATGCCGCTTGCGGCCGGGCAGGCGAAGGCGCCAAGCCGCAGGCCGCCGTCAGCGCCCTGGATGACCAGGTGCCGCCGGCTTGCCTGCGCCGGGTCTTTCTCTCGCCCATGTTCGTCGTGGCCACGCTGGCCGGCGCCGGCTGTTTCTGGGCGCAGGGGTTTCTGACGACCTGGTCGCCCCGCTATCTGACGTCCGTGGTGGCTCTATCGCCTGAATGGATAGGGTTGGTGTCCACCCTGCCGTGGCTGATGGGAGCGGCGGCCTTGTTCGTGCTGGGCGTGCTGTCGCGGCGGGCCATGCGGCGCGGCGTGTCCGTGCGCTGGGCGCTGGGCGCCATGTTCGGCGCGACGCTGGCCGCTTCCGGGCTGGCCTTCCTGGCGCTGCCTTGGCTGGATGGCTATGTGGCGGTGGCCGTCCTGACACTGGCGGCGGGCCTGGCCATGATCTTTCCCCTGGCGCCCGCGACGGTCGCCTACTGCGTGGCGGCCCGCCAGCGCGGCGCCGTCATGGCGGTCCTGACGGGCGTCGCCTCGCTGGGAGGGGTGGTGTCGCCCATGATGGTGGGATACCTGATGCAGAAGGCGGCTTATGTGCCGGGCATGGCGGGCGGTTCCATGGACAGCGGCATACACAGCGCATTCTGGTTCATCGGTTGCTACTTGCTGGTGACGGGACTGGGATGCGTGGCCGTTCTGAATCCGGATGCGCTGCTGCGCCGCTGGCATGCTTGCCAGGACGAGCGCGCTGGCCGTCCTTGAGTCCGGCGTGCTGATTGCCCGCCGGCGGCGGGCGATCAGCCTAGGGAGTCTTTCTGGTCCAGCGCCTGTTTCAGGTGGTGCAGCAAACCGTGGTTGATGCGGAACTCCACGCTGTCGGACGCGCCGAAAGGATGGCTGGCCAGGCAGTGACGGGCCAGTTCCGCGGCGCGCAGGTCCTTGCTGATCAAGCGTATGTCGTGCTCGAACGCCAGAGTCTCGGGCAAGGGGTCCGACACCCATTCGTAATCGATGAACCAGCGAAACAGCAGGTTGTAGGTGATGTGCTGGATGATTCTGTCTTCGGATTCGAAGGAGTACAGAATGTGCAGGAACCAGCACTTGAACAGCTGGCCGGGCGTCAGCGAGGACTTGCATCTGGCGGCCGCGTCCTGATGCAGCGGCCAATGCGTGTAGAGCGCGGCATCCACGGTCTCCTTCATTGCCTTGAGCGGGTGGCTGGCGGGCAGATAGCCATTGATCTGGTCCAGCGAATACCAGATGGGATGGCCGATGACCCAGACGTAGGGCATATTGTGCCGGTCCACGGCAAGCGGCACCCCTTGAGCCACTTCGCAGAATCTGGCCAGTTTGGCATCCAGTTCCGTCATGGTGGTGCGGGCGTAAGGCAAGATCCTGCGCGTCATGTGTTTCCCCTTGATGCAACAGCAAAGCACATGTGCCGGGGCCTGCCCCGGCAACGATAAACTATTGTTCCCTTGATGGGTTCTTCCCCAAACCCCCGGGAGTCCTGAAGAAAATATGCCGTCTGCACGTTGCGCATTGTTGTGGCGGTTGTCGTTCACCTGCCTGTGATTAAAGCGGGCTTTGGGAATTCTAGTTTTTGTGAATGACAGAATTGTTAATGTCATTCTCTTTTAATCCCGATTTAATGTTTCTTTTTAATTGTTTTATTTTCATAAGTGAAAATAAAATATTCAAGAGTCGATTTTATCGAGCGATATTTTATTGTCTGTGCTCGATAAGACCCGCGTCCCCGGCGGGTCTCGTAGCCGGAAACGGCACGGAAATCCGCCGGCCTTGATACGTGAAAACCGCATGATCCGTTTTCACGGATTGAAGCGCCAGCCCGGGCGGGCGTTCCTGCCCGAGCTTGAAACTTTGTGCTTGCTGGCCATTCAGCGACACCAGCACGACCCGTTGATTGTCGTTTTCTATCAAACCCTTGAATTCCAGGTCCAGGCGTACCGGGCCTTTCCGGAACCATTGGCCAACGGCGTCTCCAGCGGCGCTTGCCGCGGTGTCCGGTTCGACGGAAACCGTTTCAGAAACGGCCCTGGGCGCCGGCCTGGGAACCAAGGCCCAGTAAGCCAAACCTAGAGTCATGATGATTCCTGCCGCATGCATGGGGATGATATAGCGGTCGTTTCTTTCTTTGCTCATATCTATGCCTGGGGTTTGCGTGATTTCCGTTTTTTATTCTCCTGGCCATATCTATAGCAGCGCATTGTTGACGTTTCATGTCAATGCCATATTTGGACTTTAATCTGACGTCAACAGGTTTTCATCAGGATCCGCACATGGAGATTATTTTCACGTCCAGCCGGGCCAGGGGCTTTTCCTTGGTGGAAGTGATGGTCGTGCTGGTCATCGTGGGCATTGCGACGGCGGCCGTCATGGTCAGCGCCGCCCCGGACCCCGGCCGCGAGCTGCGCCGCGACGCCCGTGAACTGATCCAGCGTTTCAGCGTCGCGCAAGCCGAGGCGCGCCGGGACGGGCGCATCATCTATTGGCAGCCGCAGGCCCGAAAAGAAGGCTTTACACGCCGACGCTGGCGCGATCCGGACAGGGGGGGCTGGCCCGTCCTGGAACCCGGAATCGCCCGCGAGCCATTTCCCGCCGACAGCCTGCTTGGCGAACGCTCCTGGCATAGCGGGCATCCGGTCGTGCAGGGCGAGCTGCCGCTGCGCTTCACGGCCGAACCGCTGGGGCAGACGTGGGAGATCGAGCTCAGCAGCCAAGGAAGCCGCGTGGCGGTTCGCCGGGACGCCGACGGCCAGTTTCGGGTGGTGCCGTGAACCTGTCTGTGGTTGGAGCCGGCCGGCCCGCCCTGGACAAAGGCTTTTCCCTGGTGGAGGTCCTGGTCGCATTGGTGATCGTCAGCGTGGCGCTGGCGGCATTCGCCAGGACGGGGCTGCATTCCACGGACAATGTCGAGCACCTGGAGCAGAAGAGCCTGGCCATGTTGTCGGCGCGGAACGCGCTGGCGCAGTGGCAGGCGGGCGTCCACCCCTTGAAGCCGGGAGCGGACAGCCAGCCTTGTCCGCAGGCGGGCTGGCGGTTCGTATGCCACAGCCAGTTGAGGCCGGTAGCGCCTGGGCTGTTGCTCCTGACCATTCATGTCGATGCGCAGCAGCCCGAACGGCGCCGTCTGGTCACGCTTCAGACGCAGCTCGCCAGGGAGGCATCGCCATGAACCTTGCCGCAGGGCAGCGGGGCTTGACCCTGATCGAAGTGCTGGTGGCCCTGGTCGTCATGGCCGTTCTCAGCCTGATGACCTGGGGCTCGCTGGACAGCCTGCAGCGTACGCAGGGCGATCTGGAGGAGCGCAGCATGCGCATCCAGGCCGTGCTGGCCGTGCTGGAGCAGTTCGAGCGGGATGTGCAATGGCGGGCTGGAACCGAGTTTTCCGAACAGGGCTGGCTGTTTCCCCCGGTCGCCACCGAGGCCGGCGGAGCGGCGCAGACGCCTGCGCCCTTGTTCCTGCCTCCCAGCGTCCTCTTGCAGCGCAGAGGGGAGGACGGGTGGGTGCTGGAGATGGTGCGCGCAGTGGACGGCCGGCCAGGCTATTGGCAGCGCGTGCAGTGGTGGCGGGGCAGCGACGGCCTGTACCGGATCGCCGGCGCTGCCGGCAAACGCTATCCCTTGCCCGAGCCCAGGCTTCAGGACGCGGGGCGCGTGCTTGCGGACAGCCTGCGCTGGCGTCTGCGCGCCTGGGAACCCGGCGCGGGCTGGCAGACGCTGCCGGTCAAGGGCGGGACCATGCAGCGTCAGCCGGCCGTCGCGCTGGAACTGGAGATAGAGCTGGATACGCGCGGCCAGGAACGGGAGAAGGTAAGCAGCGTCGTCAGTTTGCGCTAGAGGCCGGGCTTGGACTTATCAAGTCGCCTTATGCGGGGCAGGCGACGGTAGGAATACTTCGTCCACGGTAGGCGCGTCCAGCAATAGCAGACTCCAAGTGGTCAATTGGCGTGAAGTGGCTTTGGCGATCTGCTGCTTGTACCGGTTGGGCAGCCTGCCGAACTTGCGCCGTAGCTGGCGGATCAGGGTGCTTTGCTGGGCTTGCAGGCCGCGTTGCAGCCCTTGGGAGAGTCCTTGGGAAAGCCCTTGGGATAAGCCCTGGGCCAGGCCTTTTTGAATGCCTTGGGCTTCCCATTGGTGCAGCCAGGAGTCGGAGTTGTCTTCAAGCATGGCGCGTATGTCCTTCAAGTGCAGGTGGCGGGGAAAATCCAGATCGGGCAGGCAGCGCGGCAGGATGGCCTGGTTGATCCAGGCGGCCAGGTCGCGCAGCAGGTTCGGGTCGGGGCAGGCGTCCAGGACAGTCTGCATCAGCTCGCTCAAGTGCGCCAGCCCTTGGTTGTGCTGAATCCGGCAGATCAGGCCGAACAGGCTGCCTGCTTGCAATGAATGGTTAAGAGATTGTTTTTTAAGGTCAATAAGCCAATAAGCTTGCTGAGGAATGTGGTCGATGGGCCACGGTGACGCGAGCGCTGGGAAGAGGTCTTGGCTGCGGGTGGAGGCGGTCCAGGCCTGTTTGCCGCTGTATAGCACCAGCATGACGGGTATGGGCAGCGGTGTCCTGGGCCTATGCTGTTGGGCAAAAGACTCCAATTGCAGATGCTTGTAGGTGCCGACGCGTAATGCCATGAGGTAATCGGGTTGGGACTGGTGTTCGATTCCGATCAGCAAAATGGGATCATCGTTGTCACGGGGCGGGACGCTCCAGGCCAGATCCCCCTGGCGGACTTGCATGGCCGGGCCTACATAGGCCGGGGACAGAGGAAGCGCTCCGTCCAGGTCCAAGCGTTTACACACATCGGGCGAGAATACGGTACATAACAGATCCTGCAGTAGATTGCGGTGATTGAACAGTCGCCGATAGCTGGCATCGAGCAGAGTCATGGCGGTGAACGTGCAGATAGTGGATACCGCCTCAGCATGACGTATTGTTTCTGATCCGGCTTATGCCGGACAGGGTATTTGTCCATCGCAAAACTACGGATAGCCATGTATAAAAAACCGCCAATTTGAACTGACCCTCAAAAGTTGGACGGTCAGAGCCTAAAGCCCGAAGGCCTGTGAACTGCTGTCAAAAACCGGAGTAGTTCAAATAGGCGGTTTTCCTGAGGCCCTTGAGGCTGAAGCGTGGCTCCGGCAGTAGAGTCAGACCTTCTTCACGAATTCGGTTTTCAAGCTCATGGCGCCGAAACCGTCGATCTTGCAATCGATGTCATGGTCGCTGTCGACCAGGCGGATGTTCTTCACCTTGGTGCCCATCTTGACCACGCCGCCCGAGCCTTTCAGTTTCAAGTCCTTGATGACCGTGACGGTGTCGCCATCCTGCAGCACATTGCCGGCCGCATCCCGATACACGCGGCCTTGGGGTTCGGACGCCTGCGACTCCTGTGCGGACCATTCATGCCCGCATTCCGGGCACACATACAGAATTCCGTCTTCGTAAGTGAAAGCGGATTGGCATTGCGGGCAGGCGGGTAAAGCAGTAGTCATGAGTTTTCGGCAAGAAGAGTAAAAAGGCCGGCCAGTATAGCCCTTATTGATAAAAGGGTTATTTGGATGAGGCCGGCCATCAGGCTCATTTCCTGAGACGCATGCTCCGAACGAATTCAATGCCGGGGGGCGCCCCTTCCTTTGGGCGAAGGCGATTGAAAGACCTCGTCCAGCGTAGCGGCATCCAGCAGCTTCAGGCTCCAAGCCGTCAATTGGCGAGTGTTGGCCTGGACGATCTGTTGCTTGCGCATGTTGGGCAGCCTGCCGAACTTGCGCCGTAGCTGGCGGATCAGGGTGCTTTGCTGGGCTTGCAGGCCGCGTTGCAGCCCTTGGGATAAGCCCTGGGCCAGGCCTTTTTGAATGCCTTGGGCTTCCCATTGGTGCAGCCAGGAGTCGGAGTTGTCCTCAAGCATGACGCGTATGTCCTTCAAGTGCAGGTGGCGGGGAAAATCCAGATCGGGCAGGCAGCGCGGCAGGACGGCCTGGTTGACCCAGGCGGCCAGGTCGCGCAGCAGGCTCGGATCGGGGCGGGCGTCCAGGACAGTCTGCATCAGCTCGCTCAAGTGCGCCAGCCCTTGGTTGTGCTGAATCCGGCAGATCAGGCCGAACAGGCTGTTTGCTTGCAAGGAATGGTTAAGGGATTGTTTTTTAAGGTCAATAAGCCAATAGACTTGCTGCGGAATGTGGTCAATAGGCCACGGCGCAGCATAATTTGAAAACAGGTCGCGGCTTTGCAGAGGGGCGCTCCAGGCTTGCTTGCCGCTGTACAGCACCAAGGTCAAGGGCAGGGGCAAGGGATCTGTAGCGCCGGCCCGCTATCCATGCAAAGGGCGCAGCGCAAGCTCCGGCGCATTTGCGACCACTTTAAGCAAAGCCGCCGCAGGGCCTGTGGGAGTGCGGCGCCGCTGTTCCCAATTTTGCAGCGTCCGAACGCTCACCTGAAGGGCTGCGGCAAATTCAGCCTGGGACAGATTTGTTTGTTCCCGTACGCGCTTCACATCCAAAGAGTCCAGGGCAAATACTCGAGCAGGGTCCTGTTCGCCTTTGCGAATGGCTTTCGCTTCTTTGAGGCTGGCTTTCAACTCGGCAAATAACTGATCATTCATTTCACAATTCCTTGATAAGCGCCCGCAGTTGAGTCAGTTGACCGGCGGTCAGATTTTCTTGTTCGTTCTTGGGATAGGCCAGCAGCATCAGAATCTGATCATCGCTGCTCACCCAGTAATAGATCACTCGCAATCCTCCGCTTTTACCAGTGCCGGCCCGGGGGAATCGCACTTTCCGTATCCCTGCGCCACCAGGAATTACATCACCTTTAGCAGGATTTTCGAGCAAAGCGTGTTGAAGGCGCCGGTATTCATCATCAGACAGTAGAGCCGTGATCTGACGAGTAAAGATTGAGGTTTCGAGAAAAACCATGTTTACCTTTATACGCCATTGGCGTATGAATTGCAATATGAAAGCCAGTACAGGCGGGCCTCCGCGAATAGACCACAACAGCATGACTCAGTGCGGGGCCTGGTTCCATGTTGCAGTCAGGGATTGATCCTGCGTAGAACTACCTGATAGCCATAAAAAAACAGCCCGTCTGGCGGCGGGCTGTGGAGGGTCTGGGACACGGGTTCGGCGCCCGTGGAGTTGCTTGGGATTATGAGCCTCCGAAGCCCAGAATCTGCACCGTCACGATGGACGGCTGGTTCTGCTGGCGCGCGGCCTGGTTGCGCTGGACCACGTCCTGCGCGGCGGCCGTGGCGCTGGAGGCGGCGGCGCTGGCGCTGGTCAGGGCGCCGGTGTTCACCGCGGCCACCACGGGGATGCCCTTGGATTCGCCCTGGGTCTTGATGTTCTCCGAGTTGATGACCTGCAGCGCGGCCACGTTGACGTTGCCCGACACCCGGATGCCGGCTTCGCCCGCGTCGATCACGCCTTCGGGGGCGATCAGGTCCACGTCGCCGGCAGGAACTTCAGGGATGGGCGCCAGGGTGGCGATGCCGGCTCCGGTGCTGGGCACGTCCGGCGAAATCCGCACATTGCCCACGCTGTCGTAGACGCGCAGCGGCGGGGTGTAGACCACCGTGGTCTTGGAGCCGCGCCCGGCGTTGATGTCGCCGCGGTTGGCCCAGGCCAGGATGTCGCCGCCGAAGGACGTCATGACCCGGCTCTGGCCCAGCAGGATGCTGTCACGCGAATACAACTGGATATTGCCCTGGCCGCGGGTAATGACGCCGGCCGTGGACGGCGGCTGCGGGCCTTCCACGCCGAAGGTCAGCCCGCCGCCGGGCGCCAGCATCTGGATGTCGCCGCCCTGGTTGGTGTGCACGCCCGCGCCGCCGAACAGCAGCACGCTGCCGTCGTACACGATGGGCTGCTGTGTCATGGCCAGTTCGGGGAACAGGGCCTGGATGACGCGCCGGCCGCGCAGGTAACTGCCTGAACGCGGACCGCCTTCGTCGTTGTACTCGCGCCCGCCTTCGCGCAGTTCCGCAAAGTAAATGTCGCGGGCGAAGATGCGCTGCTGGGCGGCGGGCAGGGCCTGGAAGTAGGCCAGGGCGGACGGCACGGCATCGTCGCCGCTGAAGGTCACGCCGTAGCGTTCCCGCAGCCAATCCATCAGCTCGCCTTCATAGCTGTGCACCACGCGGCCGGGCTGGCCGGCCAGAGACTGGGACGCATCCGCGCGCAAGGCGGGGTTCAGGTACTGCTGCAGCAGGCCCGCATACATGCTGTTGTTCATGCCCGCCTGCAACACGATGCCGGCGCCCGGACGGGTATCGCCCGCCACCACCGGCCCCAGGCTGACGATGCCGGCCTTGTCTTCCTGGATGATGTTGCGCCCGGCGGTAATTTACACCGTGCCCGGCCCGGCCACGTTCAGGTTCAGGTAGCGGATATCGCGCCCGGCGATGATGGTGGAGACGTCGTTGGGGTGGGTGTGCTGGATGAGGCTCCCCGTCGGTGAAGAGCCATATATGACAGGGAGATATCTAGGTTCTTCGTCCTTTCTTTGTCCAGTCCAGATAATGTCCTGCCCTGCTCGGATTTGAGCGGCGCCGCTGCTCCAATACCAGGCTGCAGTGCCCATGTAGTCTCCTAGGACGTGCTTGATTTGAGCGCCCAGCCAAAGACCGACGATGTCCCCATCGCGGCTATAGACCCGGGTAGAGGTCGAAGGATGGGGACGGTAATTGACCTCGTTCCGTATGGTGTTGAGTGACCATGCATGCAGTGCATCGCCGGTGAAGAAAGAGGTTTCCTCTGGCGTATTACGCCCAATGGGATTTCCAGCACTGTGGACACGATAGCTGGGACGCAGGAAGGTCGAAACGCTCTGGCTGTCCGCGCCCGAGGAGGCGATGATCTGTCCGCCGCCAAAGTAGGATCCACCGGCCAATATGGTCAATTGGCGTGGGCCTAAGGGCGCCAGCAGCAAGGGAGCCTCCAGAGGCGAGGTGAACCGGGTCATGGACGTGCCCTGGTAAATATTGCCTTCCGTCGCGATCAGAGAAACCGAGCCTGGCAAGGTAAAGGCGCCATCGCTTGGCCGATGGGGGCTCAGCGCATGGCTTCCGTCGGGGTTCAGTTCTTCTGAAATGCGCGTGTCGCCGGTCAAATGGGATCCGGCTGACCAGGCGCGCGCAGCGGTATGATCCGTCCACAAGCTGAACCAGGCCTGCCCCTGGCCGCGAGAGTCAGCCCTAGAGTAAGGCGCCGATGGCCTGGTAGCGTCCGCAACGGCGGACAAGACCAGATTGCGCTGGCTTTGAAGATCCGCCGCAGCGTCTCCCAAAGTCAGTACAAGACCGCCTACCGATTGGGTTTTGGAGGATTGATAGGGGTTGTGAGGCCGGCTGTCCCGGCTATCTCTTTGATTGCTTTCATAATATTGCTTCATCAGTCCAATCTGCCCGGCGGAAAGTTGGATCTGGCCGCGTAAATTAACGATGCCGCCGAGCAAGGCATGGGCGTTGAAGGGCAGCGAGGATCGTTTCTGCAGGGCGTCGAGTTCGGGGTTCCATCCGCCGGACAGGCGCAAGCGCAAATCGCCTCCTCCTTGAATCAGGACGCGGCCATCTGGCAGGGCGCGGCCATTGCTGGCGATGGCAATGGTCAAGCCCTCGCTGCGAGGCTCACTTTGCGCGCGTATGCTTGTTATGCCCGTTCGGCCGCCGACCTGAACAAGCGCATTGCCCCCGCCCAGCGTGCCCAAACCGCTGAACCCCACTTGGCGCGGCCATCGCTTGAGAGTTGCCGGCACATCGTGATTGACGACATAGTCGCCAAAATGAAGGGCCCATGCGGTGGGGATGCGGGAGGTATCCGCGCCGTCGTTGCCTTGCGTCCACAGCCAGTTATGGACGTCCGTGCTATTGATGGGCGTGCCCGAGGCAGGAGGAGTGGCCGCCCAGGCATCGCCGGCAAGATCGCCTTGGATTCGCAGCGATAGATTGCCGCCAAAGTCCGGGTACCAATTCTGACTGATCCTGTTGTTTCCGCTGACCAGATTTTCATAGTCGCCGGCTGTGTTGCCCAGCACCTTGCCGCCCTCGGTAATGGCGCGATCGGCGTCATAGTGCTTGTCCATTCCGTTTCCGAGCAGAACCGGCGTACCTGCCGTGTAGATGCCATAAGGGCTGCGCATGGAAAGGTCATGACGGACAGCCAGTTCCAGGTCTGCCGTACCGGTGCGCAATACGCTCAGGTTAGGCTGGCGAGCGTGGACGCCGGCCAATTCTTTTTTACCTGTATCAACGTATGTGCACAGAGTTGGGTCGATTTCGCAATATTCCAGGGATTCTTCGGGCACAGCTTCTCCGGCCGGTTCGCCCATCCAGTTGCCTTCCGCCCAGACGTACTGGGGCGGGGGGGCTTGAAGGACACACAGGCTTGGGTCCATTTCGCAATATTCCAGGGATTCTGCAGGCACAGCTTGTCCGGCCGGTTCGCCCATCCAGTTGTCGGGCGCCCATACCCAGACTCCAGCCGCCTTGTATTCCTTTTCCATGCCGTAATGCGTGTCGCCCAATACCAGGCTGCCGTGGGTGGCGTCGCCGCGCAGGCTGCGCGGGTCGGCGGCGGCGGTGTCTGCGCCGGCCACCAGCCGTATGTTCCAGGATTGCGAGCCGCTGGGCAGCATGGGCGCCAGCGCCCAGTTGTAGGCCTGGCGGTCGCCGTCCAGCGGGCGCAGAGGCACGCGGAACAGGCCGTCGGCCAACTTGATATCCGTGTCCGCCGGCAGCAATGCTCCGACCGGCAGGCTGATCTGGCCGGCCTGATTCATGGCCACGGGCAGGGTGACGCCCTTGGGCCAGGTGATGTTCTGCACAGTAAGGCTGGCAGGCAGGTGCAGGCCGGCGCCCAGCTTGGCGCCTTGCTGCAAGGCCAGACCGCCTTCGGGCACGGGGGCGCCGGCGGGCAGCAACAGGCTGCCGTCCGGCGCATGCACGTCGGCGCGGAACACGCTGCCGGCGGGCAGGGTGTAGGCCGCATCCAGGGTCACGTCGACGGGCAGGCGCGTACCGGCGGGCAGCGTCACATTGCCGGCGGGCAGATCGAAGTTCAGCGCCCGTCCGGCCGGGTATTGCGTGCCGGCCTCCAGCTTGACGCCGGCAATGGGCACGATCACATCGCCGCCGAAGGGCTGCTTGCCGGGCACCAATACCCAGCCGTCGTCATCGGGCGTGGCGGGCGGCGGCGCAAAGCCGTCGTTGATGCTGCCGTAAATGGCCAGATCGCCGCCGGCCCGGATGGCCAGGGCGCCTGCTTCCCCCGAACCGTAGATGGCGGTCAGGGGGCTATGCGGGTTCAGGCTGTTGTAGCGGTATTTGGACAAGTCCAGGTCGCCTTGTACGACCAGGTCGCCATCGGGCGTGGCGCTCAGGATTTCCACCGCGGGACGCAGGTGAAAGGCGTCGCGGTAGGCGGTCAGGCCGGCCAACTGGTTCTGGATCAGGCCGGTATTGGCCAGGGCATGGTCGATGAAGCGCGTGCTTTCCGCGTGCCTGTCATCCAGCCAGCCTTGGGTGATGACCTGGTACGGACGGCCGCTGGCGGCGGCGTCGGTGCCCGCAGGTGCATCGAAATACTGTTGCACGGCATGCAGCACGATCTGGCGCGCACCGGCAATGTCCAGCCCGGCATCGGCCTGCACGGCCATGCGGCCGGAGTCCACCGCATCCAGGCGCGGCGCGTACAACCACAGGCTGCCGCGCGCTTCAGGGTCGCGTTCGGGCGTATCGGTGCCGTGGCGCAAGTCAATGCGTGCGCCACGGTTCAAGGTCAACTTGCCCTGACCGCTGTTCAGTTCCACCACGGCCCGGTTGGGGCTGTGAATGACCTGGCCATAGCTGTCCACGCGCAGCAGGCGGCCATGGGCATCCAGTACGGCGCGGCCAGTCAGCGTCAAGCCGTGTTTGGCATTCAGGCGGATTTGGCCTACCTGTGCGCCGCTGGCGTCCAGCAGGCTGTCTACCGTCAGATGCCCCTTATCCAGGGCGATGCCGATCTGGCCGGCGCGCATGGCGTCGGCAATGTGCAGATCGCCTTCGCCGAACTGGAACTGGCGCGCGCCCCAGACTTCACCCTGGTCCAGGCGCTGGTTCAGCAGTACGAATTGTTCGGACAGCGTACCCGTCAGCCCCAAGTGTTTGGCCAGCAGTTCCAGTTGGGCGGGGCGGTAGGGCACCCAGGTGCCGCCCGCGTCATACTGGCCGGAAGCCCCGCCCAGTACACGTCCTTCCAGCGCCACGCGGCCTTCCGGCGCTTGCACCGTCAGGTAGCCGGCGTGATTGTTGACGGCGGACACGTCGATCAGGGACTGGGCGTCCAGGATCACATCACCATGCCGGGAGGCCAGGGTCACGTCGCCGCCCCAGCTGTACTGGGTGGCTTCGTCGTCGTCAAAGAAGGTCGTGGTCTTGCCCGCCAGGTTCAGGCTGGCTTGCGGCCCCAGGATCAGATCCTGTTGCGCATGGGCCTGGAACTGGCCGCTGGGCAGCACGACCTGCGTGTCCACTTCGATCTCCTGGGCGGCCAGGCGGATTTCCGAACCCATGCCGGCCAGGGATGGATCGGCGGTGGCGCCGGGCAGGCCCTGCACGCGCAGGGCGCCCCCCGCCGTGATGTGCGAGGCCGAGCCGGAGCGGCCGGTCAGCAAGGGCGTCCGGATGAGCAGATGGCCGCCGTCGTACACAGAGCCGTTCTGGTCTTCGCCGGTCCAGCGCCGGTAGACCTTCAGGCTGCCTTCGTGGCTGGCGGTAAAGGCGCGGCGGGCGGTCACGTCCACCGTATCGAAGCCCAGCGTCAGGCGCTCGGGCCGGTCGGTATTGTTGGGCCGGCTGAACGGGTCATAGCCCAGGATGAATTGCTCGGCATCGATGCGCAGTGTGCCCTGGCCGTGCCCGGCGCCGCCCAGCACGGGGGCGGGCGCGGCTTGCATCAGGCCGGTCCAGTACAGGTCGCCCGTGCGCAGATAGGCCTGTTCGCCCGCCTGGCCGGCGCCGTAGATGGCGGGCGTGCGCAGCACCAGGCGTTCCATGCGGCTGAGGCCCGTGGCCGGGTCCGTGGTGTCCAGGGCCACATTGCCCCAGAAGTTCAGGGACTGGCCGGCGGTCAGGCTGAGCTGCTCCAGCGCCGGCGCGCCCCAGGACGTGTCGCCTTGCAGCAGACGGTCCAGAATGCCCTGGTTCAGCGTCAGGCCCGCGGGCAGCATGCCCTGGGCGCGGGCGGCGTCCAGAGCGTGCTCGCTGCCCACGTTTATGTTGCTGGTGGCCAGGCTCAGGTGGCGGGCGCCGTAGCGGACTTGTTCACCCAGCTCCAGGGAGCCGTTGGTGCCGATGGTCAGGCTTGCTTCGGAATAAAGCCGGGCGGCGCCGTCGCAAGACGCCGTGGTGCAGATACCGATCTGGATAGAACCGACAGTAGACGTATTGACGTTTTGAGCCAAATGCTGATTATTGGACAGCAACACGAAGTTGTGTCCCTGGGTGTAATAGCCTTGCTCCAGTCCCAGCGGGGCGGAGCCTTGGCCCAGGGTGCTGAGCACCGCACCGGGTTCCAGCGTCATGGCCGTGGCGGCCAGCACGATTTCAGGGGCGGTCAGGTAAGTGCCCGAATGAATGGTCAAGCCTTCTGTAATACCGCCAGGCGTATAGAATATCAAACGGTTTTCCGAGATCCTGGATTCCTGGCCTAAGGCCAGGCGTCCGGCTTGCAACCGGTTCAGGCTGGCGGCATCGACCCGGGCGGCATCCGCCGGCAGGCCTGGCTGGTCCAGGCTGGACACGACGTGCAGATGACCCGATGAGCTCTTGATGGCGGCCGTGCCGGTGTATCCCCGGGGAGCCGCCCCGAACTTCGCTTCTCCCTTGAAGCTGAAGGAGCGAGCGGGGCTTGGCTTGATCACAGAACCGCCCTCGGCGCTCAGGTCCACAATCAACTGCTTGCCATCTTCCGGCGTCGGCAAGCGCGGGTTGCCGCTGCGCGCCGCGTGTTGCCGCGCGAAGTCGCTGAAGCTGGTCTCGTTGTATTGGCTGTAACGGCGCACCGTGTCGGCGCTGCTGATGATCATGGGCTGCATCAAGCCGGCCTGGGGCGCTGCCTGATGGCTGTGGACTGCGCCCTGCACGGCCCAGGAACCGTTGCGCAGCAGTCCCGGAGCGGTGTAGCCAGGCGCCTGGGCCTGGGCTCCGTTCAGTTCCACCCGGAACGCGCCGGGCAGCAGCGCATAGCTGGACGGCAACAGCGTATAGGTGCCGGCGGGCAGTCCGGGCAGCCCGTGTTCCAAGGTGATTTGCTGGCCCAGGCCGGGCGCGACCGCACCTTCGCCTTTTCCGCCGGGTGCGTACGGCGCCTGATGGCCGGGCACGATGGCGTAGACGGGATTGGTTTTCAAGGAGGGCAGGGTGAAGCCGCCGCCGCGCCGATTCACTTGAATCAGCGGATACAGGCGCGCATCCACGGAGCCGCCGCGTCCGGCCACAAAGCCCGCCCCCAGCAAGTCGCCGCCGCCGCTCAAATCCAGCACCGCGCCTTCCTGCACCTTGATGTCGTGCGCCGACAGGCGCATGGACTTGGACGGGTCCAACACGAAGTTTTTGGCCAATTCGCGAATCAAGGCGCCGTGATACAGATAGTCCAGCCCATCCACGGTGCCGCCGTAGGGCAGGCGCAATCCGGCCATGCTGATGGAGGTAATGCTGCCAGGGCCGAAGTCGATGGACGAGTCTCCGGCTTCAAAGTGCAGGCCGCCCCCATTAATAACGCGTTGCGCCCTGAAAGTGATCTGGCCGCCGGGCGCCAGCACGACGCCACTCTGTTGAATGCGCGGCGCGGTGAAGGTCAGTTCGCCCAGGGAATAGGGCGCATAGGGAGTGGAACCGGGCGTGCGCAGAATGGTCAGGGATTGATTGCTTTGCAGCCCGCCGTGGGCATCCACGTCCGGATAGAGTTGGCGCGCCTGCAGTGTCAGGTTTGTATCGCCGACGATCCGGCTGAGCGGTGTGCCGGTCGCGGTCTGTTTCAGGAAGCGAATGTCGCCGCTGGACATAATGTCTGTATTGGCAAATCCGTTGTAGGTCAGATTGACGTCAGGGCCTACGGTGGGAAAAATGCCGGCCGTGCCGCCCAGGTTTACGATGTTCTGTATGTCCAGATGTTCCACTGTCGCCGTCAGGCGTGTTGTGCCTATCGGCGGCGTCATGGAGACGCTGCTGAAGGTAGGACGTTTGTGGTGATCCGCCAAGGTCAGATCACTCAGGCCGGCCAGCCTTAGGTACTGGGCTGACAATTCGATGTGTGAATCTTGCGGCGCTTCGGCGCTCAGCCCCAGAATGCCGGATACCAGATGCAGTTGGCCGTTGACGGCCAAGCGGGTGTTGTCCGTAAAGCCCAGCAGCCCGCCGCTGTAGAGCAGCAAGTCATCGAAGCCGCCGGCGTCGATCTGATCCAGGCCCAGGCTGGCCCGGCCGTAGCGCAAGGTTGCATCGGGCGTATAGGCGGCTTGTTGGTTCAGTACCAGCAGTTCCCTGGGCGCCAGCACGTCCTTGTGGATATTGGCCGCTTCGTAGTTGGGCGCGTCCAGCAATACGTTCAAGCGACCGCCCTGGGCGGCGGCATTGCCCGCCTTGGCCGTCATGGAACCGTGCAGGCTCAAGCCCGCGGACGAACCCAGCGTAATGGAGCCGCCATGACTGGCCAGGGCATAGGCGCCGCGCCCGTCGGGATCGATGTGGATTTCCGCGCCCGAGGCATCCAGGCGGCTGCCGGGCCGCAGCACGACAAAAGCGTCGGAGCCGGGGGCGCTGGTGGTGTCGTCCAGAAACTCTCCGCCTATGATGATGTCCCCGCCCCGGCTGACAACGCCCAGGGTGTGGCCCAGCTTGTTCTGCCCCGTCCAGGCAGCGGCGGAGGCATCCAGAACGGCGTGTTCGCCGATCAGGATGCGGCGCTGGTGGGCCTGCTTGTCGGCTTTGTTGGAGTGGATGTTTCCCGTAACTGAGAGTTCGCGCGCGCCCATAAGACGCAGGGTTCCGCCCGGCGCATGCAAAGCGCCCAGCGCCCACAAGTCGCCGGTGCTGTTCAGCCGGATGGCCTGGCCGGGATCGACCCGCAGGCTGGAGCCTTGCTCCAGGATCAGGCTGCGTGGCTCACCCGCCGCCCATTCGGACAGTGTGGATCCGGAAGTCAGGCTCAGGCTGGCGCCGGCGCGTTGCTGTACTGTCCGCCCGTCGGACGATACTTGAAACAGCGCGGGCAGTATCGTGCCGGCTTGAACCTGGGATTGGCCGTTGGCGCCGACAAAGTTCAGGTGCTGAATGGGCCGGTGAAGATCGATCTGGACGTTTCGGGGAATATAGACGCCGTTCTGTCCGCGTAGCTGGTACTGGGCGAAGCCGGTGTTGAAGGGGGCCAGGTCGATGTTGCTGGTCTTGGCCGTTTGTGCGGGACGGGCGAGCAGGGCTCCGGTCGGTAACAGTGTGCCTTTGGAGACGACGAAGTCTGCAGGAGCTACCGCACCTATAGACAGGAAGTCTTTCTTAGGGACAAGAAACCTCAAACCGTCGGGGAACACTGCGGGATCAACATAATAGTGCGAAATTTCACGTATAAGGACCCTGGTTCCTTTAGGAAGAATGAAAGAAGGGTCTGTCGGACCGTGCCAAATAGTAGTTGGGCTTCCTTCAATTCGAAGACTGACTCGACCATAGTCGGAGCCGATCAGCCAATCCGCTTGAAGAGTGACGTATTCGTCGGCTAGAACATATTTCCTCGCCGCGGGGTCATGGGAAATATATTCTCCCGGTATCGTGTGCGTCCGCTCTACTGCATACGGAACAGGAAGAACTTCCCCCGCTTTAACCTCATAGTCATTCAGCAGAATCAAGTCGCCATTGGCGCGCTCGCCAGCCTGCAGCCAGCCGTTTTCCATCTGCAGATCGCCGCCTATGGACAGGGCTGCGCGCGAATCGATGTCCAGGGTGCCGGCGCCCGTGTAGCCATAGCCGCGGATATGGCCCAGCAGTTCCAAGTGTGCCGTAGAGTGTTCAGCGCTCAGGTGGCCGGCGGCGATGCGGACGGAGCCGCCCTTGCCGCCCTGCCACTTATCGATGTCGCGCACATAGGCGCCGGCGCTGACGTCCAGCAGGCTGTCTTGACCCAGGCGTATGGAGTCCGGCGTTTCCAGCGTGATGCGGCCGCCGTCGATATAGGCTTGCTGGTCGGACTGATAGGAATTCCGGCGGGCGTCGGTCAGCAGGCCGGCGGCGCTGATGCTGACGCCATCCGCCACGCGCAGGCCGCGCTCGATGTCGGCGGGCAGGCCGCTGCCGGCGGGATTGCCGCCCAGTAAGCCGGCGGAAATGGCGCCGGATGGGGCGATGATGTCCGCATTGATGTCAATGGAAGGCGCGAACAGGGTCAGTTCCGCGCCCGGCGCCAGTTCCAGCTTCTGGTCCAGAGTAATGACGTGTTGCGCCCGCAGCTCCAGCTTGCCCAGGCTGCTGCGTTTCAGCCAATCGCCGGTCAAGGTCAGGACGGATTGGCGGTCTTCGCTGACTTGCTCGTCCAGGTCGGCCTGGATGCTTTGGTTTTTTTCTTGTACTTGGATTTGCTTGAATATAGGCAGTATGTCTTTGGACGGGAATCCGATAGATAAGCCCGCTCGCCGCGCGACAGCGGCCTGGGACTGCAGGTAGCCGTCCAGACCCGCTTGCGCGGCCTGGATCTGGCGCGGGCCTTGGTAGACTTTCCCAATCAAGTCCCCATCCAGCAGAGCATTTTGTGTCGCGACGATCAGTTTGCCCGCGTCCCGGCCTACGGTGTAGCCGGGTTCGAAGCGGGTGCGCGGGCCGATCAAGGGGTTGTGGAAGGTGCGCGTGGCCTGTTCGCCCCAGCGCGGGTGCAGGGCTTCCCAGCCTTGGTATACGCCTTGGTACAGCAAGTCGCCGGGGGCGCGGCTGGCTTCGTACAGCCGGCCGTCTTCGCCGCGCAGCCAGGTCAGGGTAATCTTGCCGGACTGCACATCCAGCGTGCCGCCGGACAGGTTCAGGCGGGATCCGGCTTCCGACACGAAGTCCTTGCCGGTGGCGGTAATCGTTCCGCCCTGGGCCAGCCATTCGCCTATGCTGTGCGGGGCGGTATTCAGGTAGCCGCTGGCTTCCAGCAGACCGCCGGCCGTGTACCAGCGGTCGGATTCGTAGCCTTGCGTGCCCTTGGGCACGAAGACCAGCAGACGGCGGTCCACCCAGATGTCTTTATTGTTCAGGTTCTTGCTGTCGCGGTTGATGGGCGCGTCGCGCTGTTCATTGCCCTGGGCGTTGATCAGCAATTGGTTGCTGTCCATGGCGACCCGCACGCCCACCTGGCCGGCCACGTCCAGTTCGGCGCCGCTGCGCAGCAGGGTTCGGTGTTCGGCGTGGGTGGTGATTTCGCCGCCGGTGGCCAGGATCAGGGAGTTGCCCTGGAAGTCCACGGTCTTGCCGCTGACGATGTCGATGCGCGACAAGGCATTGGGGCTGGGTGTCTGGCCCAGGTTATCGAAGATGGCAGTGCTGGCGCCATACCCCGTGCTGTTCATCAGGGCCTCGCGCTGGCCATCCAGCGCGGTGGGCGAATCGGCATCCACCAGAATGGCAGTCGTGCTGCCCGATTCCAGCGTGACGCGCCCGTCCGCATCGCTGCGACGGGTGGACAAGTGGATGGTGCCGCGCTGGCTGGTGGACGTGGTGCTGACCAGCACGCCGGCCTGGCGCACGTCGTGCCCGGTCAGGGTGATGTCGCCGGTGGCCGCGCTGATCAGGCCGCTGTTGGCGACCAGGCCGGCCTGGCTGTCGGCCTTGCGGTGCGCAACGACTTCGTTGCCGCGCGTGGTGGATTGGGCGTTGCCGTCTGTACCCTGGCCCTTGCGTATGTAAAAGGTGTCGCCGGCGGCCAGGGCGGTCTGCCCCTTGGGCGTGTGGATCTGGCCCGCATTGTGGACTTCCTGCCCCATCAGCAGCACATAGCCGCCGCCGTCGGTGGAACGGCCCGGCGCATGGGTCTGGATCTGCGCGCCGGCCTGGACGTCCACTTTGCCCAGGGCATCGGTAAAGGTGGGCAGGGAGCCTTGTTCATTGACGTACAGGCCGCCTTTCAGGAATTGTTCATTGGTGATGTTCGCGGCGGCCGCTACCAGATTGCGCACATTGACCTGACTGCTGCCGGAAAACACCACGCCGTTCTGGTTCACCACCATGACGGTGCCATCGCCCTTGATGGCGCCCTGGATCTGGCTGGGGGCGGCCTGCGCGCCCACGACGCGGTTCAGCACGGCGTCGCTGGCCTTTTGCTGGAATTGCACCGTGGTATTGCGGCCCACGTCGAAGCGGTTCCAGTTCAGAATGGCTTTGGATTCGGTCTGCTCAATCGCCACCGTATGATGGCCATTTTCCTGCGTATGCACCGGCGCCTTGGCGCCTTGCCAGTGGGCCTGCGCGCCCGTGGCCACTTCCAGGCCGCCCGCCGCCAGGCCTTCGGCCACGCCGCCGGCCTGCTGCTGGGCCGCCAGGCGGGCGGCGTTCTGTGCCGCTTGTTGAGCCGCGATGGCGTTGGCTACGCGGTTGACGTTGTCCAGCGAGTGCTGCAGCTTCTGGCGCGACTGCATTTGCTGGGCCGCGGTATCGGGGCCGGCCATGCCTTGCAGGGGCAGCGCCCGTTGGCGCACTTGTGTGGTGGCCTGGCCGCCGCTGGTAGCGAACCAGGCGCTTTTGACCTGGGCGTGTGCGATGGTCGGTTGCAGGCTGACGCCCAGCAAGGCCAGGGCCAGGGCTTGCGACAGGCGCGAGGGAGACAGCAGGGTAGCGGCCAGATTCTTGGAGCGGGCAGGGCGGGGCAAAGTCATGACAGTCAGCCAGGGCAGGAAAATGCAGGAATCGGGGAGGTGGAACGTGGGCCGCCGGGCAGGCTTGCACCTGTCCGGCGGAGTTTTAGCGAACTAGCAAGCGGAGTTAAGCCATGGGCTTAGGGGCGACCAATGCCGTTGCAAACGCTGGCATCACCAATGGCCAGGCTGCCGGAGGCGGCCAGGAAATTGGTTTTGATGGCGTCTTTCCACGACGTGGGCAGTTCGATGAAGTTGTGATCGACAATCTGGGTGGCGATCGTGGCGCTGTCGGCGCTGCCGTCACCGTAGAAGCGCGACAGCAGATGGCGTACGCCGTCTTTCTTGGCAGCCGTGGCATAGCACTGGCCAACCAGGAAGTTGGTGGTACCGAAGATGGGGTAGCCGGTGGCAGGCAGCGTGTAGGCGGGAACCCAGTTGCGGGGGTTGGATGCTACGCCAGTGGCGGGGATGGTGATGCTGTTCAGCGCCGTCTGGATGTTGGCGTTCACAGGCAGGAAGCCGTTGATACGCGAAACAACGCCGTTGTTGCTATTGGTAAAGTCGGGATCGGGGCTCAGGTAGGCCAGAACGTTGCTATTGGCAGCCACAGCAGCTTTGACGCCGCTGCTGCCCGTGCCCGACACCCAGGTGCCTGCGGCCTTCAAGGCAGCAGCGTCCACGCCAGCGGAGGCAACCACGGCTTTGAAGTCGTTCGACACGGTGAAGGTGATGCCGTGGGGAGCGCAGCCTGCCTTCAGGAAGTCGGCCAGCAGTTCGGTAGTGCCGCTATTGTCTTCGCGGTAGATGACCTTGATGGGGTCAGTACCGTAAGCCGTATTGACTTGATTCCACGTGGTGATTTGACGCGAGTAGATCTTGCAGATCTGTTCGGTCGTCAGGTTCAGGTCGGCGACAGTAACGCCAGAGGTGGCGTTCGTGTGCTTGTAAGGCAGCAGAACCGAGGTAGCAACGGCCGGAATCTGGATGAAAGCGCCCCATTTGGCGGTGCCGCGGGCGGTTTCGGCGTTGTTGTAAGCCACTTGCTCCGCGACGCTGACGCGCGAGTCGCTGCCGGCAAAATGGACGGGACCGGCGCCGCCCAAGAAGGAAGCGTCGTTGCCGAAGAAGGCTTTCTTGCCGTTGCCGCTGCCCACGCCGGTGTAGCCGTAGGTATTGACGGTTGCGTCAGGGTTCAGCACGGTCGAGAAAACGTCACCGTACAGCAGTTCTGGCAGAGTAGCGCCGCCGCCGACGATGGCGTTGGCGTTGGCAGCACCGGCGGCAGCCAGAATGCTGGCGGCCAGAAGGCCCATGGATGTAGCTTTAGCGAACTTTTTCATGTCAAACCTCGATAAGAAGGAGCTGATAGAAAAAAAGCAGAACCAGGCGCGGGAGGGACGTTGCGCGCCCGAGTGGCGCCTGGTTCATGAAGGACCTGCTAAAGAACAAGAACAGCGCAGTGCATGAAAACAGGTATCCGGGTGAAATCATCTTCTGGCTGTTATCGACGATGTGGAGTCGATGGCGTCATTGTGGGGCTTGAATATTAAATCTGTATGAACGGATTTTCCTGATTACGATTTTTTTAAATCCCGATTCGTCATTTTTTATTGGTTAAAAATGAATTGATTCATAGTTTAAAAAAATCAAATAAACTATTGATTTTCAAAGTATTTTGTTGATATTTTATTTTTGCTTAAAGCTTTTTCTGAGGGGCTTATGAAAGGGTTTTTTGAGAATGAATGAGGTGTATTGAAATTAACTTTATAAAAAATCCCGATTTTAAGTAACCGTGAAATTTTTGATGCTGAAAACCGACGTTTTTTGCCGAAGTCGGCGATATCGGCGGGCTGGCATGTTGGAAGGCGTGTTTGGGGGCTGTGGATGTGTCGGCGGGCATGCGGTCCGCGGCGACAGGTCCGTCAGGGGAAAGGCGTGCTCGGGCATGGGCATGCCCTGGATGCGGACGCAGGGTTCCCCTGACTGCATGCGCGGCGGGCAGGAGAAAAAATGCTGAACCAGGCGTTAGCGAACTGGCTCCTGGAGCCGCCTGGTTCAGCGAAAGAGGCCGTTAGGGCGTTTGCTTATTGTTGGACTGCCTGCATCCTTTTCTTGCCGGCCTGGAAGCATCCGTGCTGCCCATGCAGTATGCGGGCCGGGCATGACAGGCAGGCTACGGCAATATGAAGATTTGAAGAAAAAAATCAGGATAATCATACGCTTACGAATAATATGGGCTTGGCGGTCATTGAACTCAAACCCTTGATCCGACGTGGTATTCCCAGGAGCCGAAGCAGCGGCCCCATGAGCTCCTGTGGAGTCGTTACCGCTTTCCGCATGGCGAAATTAAAAATCCCGAAATGCCTGTTTTTTCAGCTGTTTTTTTGGACTGGAATGTGACAGCTGTCATATTCGGGCTGAGCGGGACGGCGCATGTCAGCCTCTCCGGGCAGGCAGCAGGAGGAATAACTGCGTAATTTTGACGATGGACGAAAGTTCGCCCGCCCGTTCTGTTGCCGGAAGCAGTCGGGCATGCTGTCCGGATGTTCATCATGCCAGGTGCGCCGCCATGTCTCTGCTGGACGCCAGCTATCGTTTGTTGTTCAGTCATCGCATTTTGCTGCGCGATCTGTTGCTTGCCGTCGTGCCCGCGGATGTGCTGGGGCGTCTGGATGTCGGACGCGCCGAACTGGTGTCGCCGGTTTATGTCGGGCCCGCCTTGCAGCTCAGGCAGGCGGACCTGGTGTGGAGCGTGCCGATTCAGGAGCCATTGCAAGGCCATGTGCTGATTGCCATCGAGCAGCAGTCCCGGCCTGATGCCTGCATGGCGCTGCGCACATATACCTATGGCGGATTGCAGCTGCAGGCGGCCAGCCGGCGGCAGCGGGCCGCTCAAGGCCTGCCCATTCTGGTTTCTTTGGTGCTGTACAGCGGGGCGCGGCCTTGGCATGGCGTGCGCGCCGTGCAGCGTCTGTTCCAGGCGCCTTTTCACCCGTGGCTGAAGCGCCACATTCCGCGGCAAGGTTTCTTGCTTGTCGACTTTAAAAAACATGCTTTGAACGGATTCTTGCAGGAGTCGAACCTGTTTGGCCTGCTCTGCCGGATCCAGCATAACCAGGGGCTGGCCCACGTCAGCGGCTTGCTGCAGACTTTCATGGATGTATGTTCCGAACCGGCCTTGCAGCGCGACATGGCGGCCTGGATCAATCAAGTCATCCTGCCGCGCTGCTTGCCCAAGGTGGACTTTCCCCATCATTTTCATTTAAAGGACGTGCGTACCATGCTCGACGATCATTCCGGTTCCTGGCTTCACCAGTGGGAGGCGCAGGGGCTGCAGAAAGGCTTGTTACAAGGCCGGGTTCAAGGCTTGCGGGAAGGCCGCAGCGAAGGCCGGCTCAAGGCGCAGAAGGATATTCTGATCCGGCAGATCCGGCATAAATATGGCCGTTGCTCCAGCCGATATCGCCAGATGCTGGAGCAGGCTGGTTCGCAGCAGTTGATGGCCTGGAGCCTGCGCCTGCTGGACGCGGAGTCCCTGGATGATGTTTTTCAGGCGGAAGCCTGAGCAGAACAGGACTGTCAGGCTGAGGCATCAAGGCGCCAAGCCCGGCATGGGCTGCGCAGAACCGGAAGGTCCATGCTCTCGTATTTCCAGCGATGGACAGGGCTGTGTTTCTTGATTCCTCCACCTTATGCAAATTCACTGCACCATCTGGTTGATCGCCATGATGGGCATCAGGATGGCCAGCACGATCATCATGACCATGGCGCCCATGCCCAGGGTCATCATGGGCTCCAGCATGGCGGTCAGTCGCAGGGCGCGGCGCTCCAGGTCGCGGGACAGGTTGGCGGCGGCGCGGTCCAGCATGGGCGCCAGGGCGCCGGTCTTCTCGCCGCTGGCCAGCAGGTGGATCAGGTTCGACGGGAAGACTTTCTGGCGCTTCAGGGCCGGAGCCAGGTTGGAGCCCTTACGCACCTGCTGAGCGGCATGGCGCACGCATTGCGCCAGATACTGGTTGCCCAAGGTCTGGCGGGCGGCATCCAGCGCGGCCAGCAGCGGCACGCCGGCATCGATCAGGATGGCCAGGGTGCTGGCGAAGCGGGCGGTGTTCACGCCCTGCACATAGCCGCCCGGGCCGGGCAGGCGCAGCAGCAGGGCGTGCCAGCGCAGGCGGCGGCCGGCGTCCTGCAGCGCCATGCGGGCCAGCACGATGCCCAGCGCCGCCAGCAGCAAGGCGATCAGGCCGTAGTCGCCCAGCAGGCGGCTGGCCTGCAGCATCAGCCGGGTCAGCAGGGGCAGTTCCTGGCGGGCCTGGGCGAAGGCGCCGATCACCTGCGGCACGACGTAGCTCAGCAGGAACACCACGATGCCGGTGGACACCAGCACCAGGATGGCGGGGTAGATGAAGGCGCTGATGATGGTGCTGCGCAATTGGTCGCGGTTCTCCAGGTAGTCGGCCAGGCGCTCCATGACGCGGGCCAGATCGCCGGCGTTCTCGCCGGCGCTGACCAGGGAGCGGTAGATGGCCGGGAAATCGCGCGGCCGCTCGGCCATGGCGTCGGCCAGGCGCATGCCGCCGCGCACCTGGTCGCACACGTGCTGCAGGGCGGCGGCCACGGTCTTGCGCTCGGCCTGCTCGATGGTGGCGGTCAGGGCGGCTTCCAGCGGCAGGCTGGCGCTCAGCAGGCTGGCCAGCTCGCGGGTCGCCCAGCACAGGTCGGCGGCGTTCATGGCGGGGCTGAACCAGGACTGCGCGGCGCTGCCGGCGCCCAGCTCCTTCAGCTCCAGGATGGTCAGGCCACGCTCGGCCAGCGTCTGGCGGGCGGCGGCCAGGGAGCCGGCCTGCAGCGTGCCGGCCTGCAGGGCTCCGTCCGCCTGGGCGACCTGGTAGTGGAAGCGCGCCATGTTCGCCGGCCCTGACCCTAGTCGTCGCGCGTGACGCGCAGGACTTCGTCGGCGGTGGTGACGCCGGCCCGCACCCAGCGCTGCCCGTCTTCGCGCATGCTGCGCATGCCGTGGCGGCGCGCGGCTTCGCGCAAGGCGGGTTCTTCGCCGCCGACGTGGATCAGCTGGCGTATGTCTTCGTGCACCACGAACAGCTCGTGTATGCCGGTGCGGCCCTTGTAGCCGGTATGGTTCCAGGCCTCGCAGCCCACGGGACGGCAGCGGCCGGGGCCGCCGTCCGGGTCCGGCTGCTTGCAATGCGGGCACAGGCGCCGCACCAGGCGCTGGGCCAGCACGCCCAGCAGGGACGAGGACAGCAGAAAGGGCTCTATGCCCATGTCGGACAGGCGCGTGACGGCGGAGATGGCGTCGTTGGTGTGCAGGGAGGCCAGCGCGCCGTGGCCCGTCAGGGAGGACTGCACGGCGATCCGGGCGGTTTCCAGGTCGCGGATCTCCCCGATCATGATGTTGTCCGGGTCCTGGCGCAGCGCCGCGCGCAGGGCCGCGCCGAAGGTCATGCCTATCTTGCTGTGCACCGGTATCTGGTTGATGCCGGGCAGGTCGTACTCCACGGGGTCTTCCACGGTCAGGATGTTGCTGACGCCGCGGTCCAGCTCGCCCAGGGCGGCGTACAAGGTGGTGGTCTTGCCGCTGCCGGTGGGGCCGGTGACCAGCACGATGCCGTGCGGCTGGCGGATCAGGCGGGTCAGTTCGGCGCGTATGTCGGGCGCCAGGCCCAGGCGGTCCAGTTGCAGGCGGCCGGCGTCTTTTTCCAGCAGGCGCAGCACGGCGCGCTCGCCATGCACCGTGGGCACCGTGGATACGCGCACGTCTATGGGCCGCCCGCCCACGCGCAAGGTGATGCGCCCGTCCTGCGGAATGCGTTTTTCGGCGATGTCCAGTTGCGACATGATCTTGATGCGGGAAATCAGGGCCGCGTGCAGCGCCTTGCGCGGCGAGACCACGTCGCGCAAGGCGCCGTCCACGCGGAAACGCACCACGGACTGGGTCTCGAAGGCTTCGAAATGCACGTCGCTGGCGCCGTCGCGCGCCGCCTGGGTCAGCAAGGCGTTGATCATGCGGATCACGGGCGCGTCGTCCTGGGTGTCCAGCAGGTCGGTGACGGCGGGCAGGTCATGCAGCAGCCGCTCCAGGTCCACGTCGGATTCGGCGGCGTCCACGACGGCGGCGGCGTCCTTGCCTTCCTGGTAGGTCTGGTTCAGCAGCTTGTCCATGGCGGCCTCGTCGACGGACTGGACGGGCACGGCGCCGGCCTGCCGCCAGGCTTCGGACACGGCCCAATGCGGCGTGCGGGCGCAGATCAGCAGCGCGGGCGGGTCCTGCCGCAGCAGCAGCCGGTGATTGCGGCACCAGGCGGCGGGCAGCTCGGGCAGGCGATGGGCTTCGGTCAGGGCGTTCATGGCGACTCTAGGGGGCGGGCGCGGTAGCCCAGCTCGGCCAGCAGCGCAAGCGAGGTGTCCAGAGCCTGTTCCTGCGCGGGAACATCGGCGCGCACCTGGTAGCCATTGCCGCCCGCACCGGCCAGCACGTAGGCGGGCAGGCCGCTGCGCTGCACGCGGGCGGCGATGCGCCGCGCTTGGGCTTCCTGGTCGGCATCGGCGATCAGGATGGCCTGCCGCTCGACGGGCGAGGCCGCATAGTCCTGGTCCAGGGATTGGCGCACGCCCACGTTCGCCGGCAGGCGCGCGTGCATCTGTTCGGCGGCGGGCGTCGTCGGAGCCGGGCGCTGACGCAACTGGACGGTCTGGCGGGTGGGGGGAGCGTCCTGCCCGCGGGTCTGCTCCCACTGGTCGGGACGCAGGTCCACTTGCGCCTGGGGCTGGGCGGGTTTGCGCAGGGGCGGCAGCACGGGCGCGCTCATGTCGGGCAGCAGGGGATGTTCGGCGGGCTGGCCGCGCAATTGCTGGGCGCGCATGTAGTTGTAGCGGTGCCGGGTCAGGCCGTGCCCGGCCTGCGCATCGCGGATGACGTAGGGGCGCAGGAAGACCATCAGGTTGGTTTTTTCGCGTTCGCGCTTGTCGTAGCGGAACAGCGCGCCCAGGATGGGAATGGAGCCCAGGACCGGCACGGCGTCCGAGCCGCGGGTGACCCGGTCTTCCAGCAGGCCGCCCAGCACCATGATCTGCCCGTCATCCAGCAGCACGCTGGTGTCGATGGCGCGCTTGTTGGTGACGATGCCGCCTTCCACCTTGGTGGTCTCGTCGATGTTGGAGACTTCCTGGTAGATGTCCAGCTTGACGGCGCCGCCTTCCGAGATCTGCGGGCGTATGCTCAGCTTCAGGCCGATTTCCTCGCGCTCTATGGTCGGGAAGGGGTTGTTGTTGGCGCCGCCGCTGGTGACGTACTGTCCGCTGACGAAAGGCACGGTCTTGCCCACCAGGATGGAGGCGGGCTCGTTGTCCAGGGTCAGGATGTTGGGCGTGGACAGGATGTTGGCCCCGCCTTTGCTCTGCAGCGCGCGCGCCAGCAGGTTCAGGTTCATGATCTGGCCCACGCCCGGGATGTTGACGCTGCCGTCGAGGATGCCCAGCGACAGGCCGCGCGGCAGCATGTCCACCGTGTTGGTCGCCCCGGTCTTGAAGTCGGCCCCGCCCAGGTTGGCGCCGCCGATGAAACGGCCGTTGTTGCGCATCCACTGGATGCCCAGCTCCGAAGCGTCGTTCTCGGTCACTTCCACGATCAGGCTTTCCACCAGCACCTGCGCGCGCCGCTGGTCCAGCATGTCGATGACCCGGCGCAGGCTGCGGTACATGGGTTCGGGGGCGGCGATGATCAGCGCATTGGTGGTGGTGTCGGCCTGCACGGTGACGCCGGAGGCGGAGAAAGAACTGGCGCCGCTTCCGGTGTCGCGCTCCAGGGGCTGATCCTGCAAGCCTTGCTTGTCCGTCTTGCCGCCGGCGCGCGGCTTGTCCTGTCCCTGGCGTTGGTTGCCCAGCGCGGCGCGCATGGATTCGCTGCCGCCTTGTTCCTGGTCCGGGGACTCGCCCGTCAGCAGGCCGCGCAGCACGCCGGCCAGGTAGCGCGCCTGGGCGTTGCGCAGGTACACCACGTGGAAGTTGCCGGGATCGGTCTGGGCATTGTCCAGTTCCACGATCAGGTTGCGCGCCAGGGTGCTGCGCCCCGGGCTGCTGGAGCGGATGATGACGCTGTTGGAGCGCGGGTCGGCCATGACGGCGATGTCGCGCTGCGCGTTGTTGCCGTCCTGTTCCAGGATGTCGTTGGCAAGGGCCGCGATATCGGTGGCCACCCCGTTGTAGATGGGCAGCCCCAGCGTGTGCAGTGCCGTGGGCGTGTCGATGGACTGGATCAGCGCCGCGATGCGCTCCAGGTTGTCCACGCTGTCGGTGATGACGACCGTATTGTTGTTGGGGTAGGCCGTCAGCACGCTGTCCGGCGCCAGCAGCGGTTTCAGGGCGGCGACCAGGGCGTCGGCCTTCTCGTAGTTCAGGCGGAAGCTGCGCGTGGCCACTCCGCCCAGGGCTTTGGGATCGTTGACGGCGCTGCCTTGCAGGCGGGCGTCGGCGATGGGCACCACGCGGCTGCCGGCGCCCACGTCGACGACGGCGACGCCTTGCAGGCGCAGGGCGCCGTCCAGCAGCTGGAAGGCGGTGGAGGCGGGCACCTCGCCGTCCGACTGCAGCGTCAGCGTGCCTTTGACGCGCGGATCCACCAGGAAGTGGCGATCCAGAAAGCTGGACAGCGCGGCGACGACTTCCTGGACGTCGGTGTTGCTGAAGTTCAGGCGCACCTTGTCCTGGTCCTGGCTGCCGCGGCCGCGGTAAGGCGCGGCGCCGCCGGCGGGCAGCGGGGCGGACTGGCGCAGGACCTTGCGTTGCGCGGGCGTGTCATCCGGCTCCAGGGGCAGTGCGCGCGCGGTCCCCGGGGCGGGGACCAGGTCGGGGTCGTGGGTGAACAGGTCCGAGTCCTGCGGCGGCGTGGTGGTCACGCAGCCCGCCAGGAGCAGGCTGCCGGCAAGGGCGCTCAATCGGGGCCGGACGGGCTTAAGGTGAATCATATGGCGGGCCATCCCAAGGCTGTTGGCGAATCTGTAGCTGAACCAGGGCGGTGACGGGCGCCTCCAGCGCGTCGCCGCCCGCGCGCTCCATGCGGACCTGCTGCACGGCCAGTCCGAGCCTGGCGGCGGCCGGCGCGAGCCAGGCCAGCAGGGCGGCTGCGGAGACGGGGGAGGAGAATTCCAGGCGGATGTCCGGCTCCGCCACGCTGATCCGGGCGGCCAGCCCGGCCTGGGCAAGGCTGGCCTGAAGGCGGTCCGTCCATGGGCCGGGGTCCCGCTGCCCTGCCGGGACCAAAGGAGCGAAGCCATTTTCCTGTAGCAACTGCTCCAGTTCCGCCGCCTGCCTGTGCAGGCGGGGCAGCTCCTGCTGCCAGTGCTGGCGCGTCTGCCAGGCCGGCCGCAGCCAGAACAGCCAGAGCAGGGCGGCCGGCAGCAGCACGGCCATCAGGGTCAGTTGCCGCCGCTCGCGCCGGGTGAGGGCTTGCCATTGGCCTTGCAGGGGTCGGATCCAGCGGCTCAGGGCCGGGCTGCTCAAGCGTAAGAAGGGTTTCATGGCGAAGACTCCATGGGGGCTGGCAGGGCCGTGATGACCAGGCTGTCCTGCTCGGCAGTCAGCGTGATCCGCTGGTTGGAAGCCTGCTCCCTGAGCGCGGCCAGCCGGGCCTCGGCGGGCCGGGCGCCGTCGCGCCAGGTCAGGGTCAGGGTTCCGGGCTGGTAGGCCAGCGTCTGGATCTGCCCTTGCGCGATGTCCAGGACGGGCGCGGCGGCCTGGATCAAGGAAAACAGATCGTCGCCGATGGCATCGGCGCTGCCGTCGCGGCGCGCATCGATCTGCTGGCGGGCTTGCCGGAGCGGATCGAGCACCATGCCCATGTCCGGAAAGGCCGTCTTGACCCGCTGCGTCATGTCGTGCTTGAGCGCCTGGCCCCGGGCGGCCAGGCGGCGCGTGTCCAGGTGCATGGCCAGCAGGGACAGGGCCAGCGCCGCCGCGGCCCAGCCGGCGGCAATGCGCGGCCAGCGCGACGAGTCCTGCGGCGTCAGCGCTTTCAGGGGGAAATGCCAGTGCGCGACGGCAAAGGCGGAACCGGGCGCCGCCTCCTGCCCGGCGGACGGATGGCCGGGCGGCAGGATGTCCA
The DNA here is from genome assembly GCF_965112015.1 of Alcaligenes sp. Marseille-Q7550. Taxonomy (NCBI): domain Bacteria; kingdom Pseudomonadati; phylum Pseudomonadota; class Betaproteobacteria; order Burkholderiales; family Alcaligenaceae; genus Alcaligenes; species Alcaligenes sp. Marseille-Q7550. Next base: position 581,369 of record NZ_CBCOPU010000002.1, on the reverse strand, counting down.
GGTGCTGCGGACCGACGGGACGCAATGCCCAGCCGTCCACCCATACCGTCCGGCCGGCGGCCAGGTCGGGCCGGCCGTGTGGAGGAAGCAGCGCCCTCGGCGACAACCCGAAATGGCGCAGGCGCTGCGCCTGTTGCCGTACGGTCTGCCGGGGCGTCCAGGCCAGGTCCATGCGTCCGTCCTCGCTGCGCGGGCCATGCGCCACCAGCAGTTCCTCCAGGGTATTCAAGGACCGCGCCGCCACGGCCTGGCGGGCCGCCTTGAGCAGCAAGGGGCGCGCCAGGGGCGGCATGGGCAGGCAGGCCGAGGCAAGGTCGGCCGGATGCGGGCAGGCGCTCAGGCGGCGGGGCCTGAAGCGAGACGCCGCGGCTTCCAGGCCGGGAAGGCGTTCCGCCTGCCAGGGACCTTTACGCTGCCGCCAGAACACGTCTACGGCATCGCCGGGCTCCGCGCACGACGCGGGCAGCTGGATGCGCAGTTCGTGCACGCGCAGGGCGCCGGGCGCGATTCGGGCAGGGCGGATCATGCCCCCTCCCTGTGCCAGACGATCTGGGGCAGGCGCTGTTTGTCGTCGAACAGCAAGGCGCGCGACAGGACCCAGGCATTCTGCAGCCGCACGGCGCTGTCCAGGCGGAACCAGTGACTGGTGATGCCCAGCTTGAGCTGGCTTTCTTCCAGCTCCGGCATGTTCAGTCGCTGGTGGATGTCGCCGCGATTGAGGAACCAGCGGCCCTTGTCGCGTTCGGCCAGCAGGGCGCGGGCCTTGTCCAGGGACAGGCCGGGCACCCAGGCGGCGATGACTTCGGCGCGCGCGGTGTTGGCGTTGATCCAGCTTGGGCGCGGCAGGATGGTGACGAATTCCCCCAGGCGCTCCAGCAGGGCTTCGTCCAGCCCGGGTTCGGGCAGCAGGTCCAGGAGGATGCGCGGACGCGGCGCCTGGTCCTGCGCCGGCACGGATGCAAAGCCCAGTTCGAGGCCGGCCTGCAAGGAGGCTTGCCGGTCTTGCTCTGTCAGGACGGACTGGTCGCGGTCTTCGCTGACCAGGCTGATGACGGCCCGGCGGGCGATCTGGCGGGCCTGTGCGGCGGGAATGCCCAATAGCTGGCACAGCCGCAGGAAAGCCGCGCTTTCCTGTGGGTCCACTTGGCCTTGGCGTACCAGGTTGCGCAGATTGAATTTGCCCTGTTCATCGCTGATGCGGCTGTACAGCCAGGCCGGCGGCTGCCCGGCGTCATGCAGCGCCCGGCGCCGGACGGGGCGGTTCGACGGGTCGTCCAGCCGTACGGCGACCTGCTCGCGGGAATGCAGGCGCAACAGGGCGCGGGCGCGCTCCCTGTCGGCGGCCAGGGTGGAGCGGACGAACAGGATTTGCTGCTGGACCTCCAGGCGCCGCGTGTCCACCGCCTGGCGCGCCAGCATGGCGCCGGCCAGGATGGCCAGTATCGCCACCAGGGCCAGGGTGCTGACCACGATCATGCCGCGCTGGCGATCGGGCAGAGCGGGACGCTGGAGATTCATCGGGTTCAGCGCTGCCAGGAGCCGATGTCCGCATTGCTGCCTTCGCCGCCGGGCTGGCCGTCCGCCCCCAGCGAGAAGACGTCGATTTCTTCATGGACGCCGGGGTTCAGGTACTGGTAGGGATTGCCCCAGGGATCCTGCGGCAGGCGGTCCAGGTAGCTGCGCCAGTTGTCCACGCCGGCGGGTTTCTGCACCAGGGCCTGCAGGCCCTGGGCCTGGGTCGGATAGCGGCCGTTGTCCAGGCGGTACAGCTTGAGCGCCTGCATGATGGAGGCCACGTCCTGGCGGGCCGCGGCGGCGCGCGCCTGGTCGGGGCGGTCCATCAGGTTGGGGACGATCAGGGCGGCCATCACGCCCATGATGACCAGCACCACCATGACTTCGATCAAGGAGAAACCGGCGTGGCGCAGACGGGAGCGTGAGCGGGAAGAGCGATTCAGCATGGCGGGCGCATCCTTTGAAAGCAGAGTCTGACGTCCTGTCAGGTGCCTTCATGATGGCAAAATCGCATTGCAGTATTGTGGAAATAAATCGGGAGTATTTGCTGTCAAATAGCGACAGTTGCTGCTTGTTTTGGCTGATTTTGAGATTTATGTAATCTCAATTCCCGATTATGGGTAAAGGCCTGTTCCGGGCAGGGTGCAATGCGGCCGGCGGGGGGGCGCGAACGGCCCCGCGGCATCACGAAGGCAGGCGCCCGGAATCGGGATCAGGCGGTGTCGGCGCGGCGCCACTTCAGGCTGGCGTGGCCGAGCTTGCCGTTGAACAGCAGAGGCTGTCCCGTGGTCAGGTACAGGTGGTCCCGGTCCAGGCGAGCCAGTCTTTGCTGCGGAACGCCCACCCAGAAGGGGATCAGCGACATGTCCACGAAGTGGGTCACGCTGCGGCTGTCTTCGTCCACTTCAAAGGAGCCGGCGTAGGCGATATAGGACGAAGCCAGGGCGGCATACTCCCGGGGGCGGCCTGGCTCCAGTCGCCGGAGGCGACCTTGGGGCGGTTGGCGCCGCTGATCTGGGCCGACATGAAACCGGATTCCGTGTACACCAGCAGGCCCGTCGGGCGCGGGCCCAGAGGCGGCATGGCGTCGCTGCCGTCCACGGGGTCGAAGGAAAAAGATACGAGTTGCCAGGCGCCGATCAGCCTGGCGCGCAATTTGGTCGTCATGGTCGTGCTCCCGGACAGGCAGCGCGGAGGCGTCTGCAAATGATCAGTATGACCTCCTCTTTCTTGTCTTCTCAAGATTTTGGCTGTAGTTAATTTCTATTGCCAAGAAATAAGCAAAGTTATGGTTGAGGCCGCGAAGTTCTGCACAAGGCCCCCAGGGTCTGGAGCGCGGCAAGTCCGCGCTCGTCCCAGGGATGGCCGAAGTTCAGCCGCAGGCAGTGTCTGTAGTCCTGCGTGGTGGAGAAAATGGAGCCGGGCGCGATGCTGATTCCCTGGGACAGGGCCTGGCGGTGCAGCTCCAGGGTGTTGGCGTGCTTGTCCAGTTCCACCCACAGAAAATAGCCCCCTTCCGGCCGCGTGGCCCGGGTGCCGGGCGGGAAGCTGCGCCCCAGCGCCTGCGCGAAATCGTCCCGCTGCTGGCGCAACTGCGCGCGCAGGCGGCGCAAATGCCTGTCGTAGGCGCCTTTTTCCAGGTAGCCGGCCAGGGCCAGCTGGGTGGGAACCGGAGAGGTCAGCGTGGTGGTCAACTTGGCCTTGGCCACCTCCTGCACATGACGGCCCGGGACGGCCCAGCCGATGCGATAGCCCGGCGCCAGCGTCTTGGAGAAGGAAGAGCAGTGCATCACCAAACCCTGGCGGTCGAAGGCTTTGGCGGGGCGGGGGCGATGCGCGCCGAAATACAATTCGCCGTAGACATCGTCCTCCAGCAGGGGAATGTCATGACGCGCCAGCAGCGCCACCAGCTCGGCTTTCTTGGCGTCCGGCATCAGGCTGCCCAAGGGATTCTGGAAAGTGGTCATCAGCCAGCACGCCTTGGGCGAATGGCGCAGGATGGCCTGTTCCAGGGCGTCCAGATCTATGCCTTCGCGCGGATGGGTGGGCACTTCCACGGCCTGCAGCTTCATGCGCTCCAGCGATTGCAGGGCCGCGTAGAAGGTGGGGGACTCCACCAGCACGATGTCGCCCGGCCGGGTGACGGCCGCCAGGCACAGGTTCAGGGCTTCCAGCGCGCCGTTGGTGATGACGATGTCGTCCGCATTGATCTCCATGCCGTCGGCCAGGTAGCGCAGCGCGATCTGGCGGCGCAGGGGCGCATGTCCCTGCGTCAGGTCGTCCACGCTGGCCCAGGGATCCTGCTGCTTGACGCCGGCCGACAGGAAGCGACCCAGCCGTTCCAGCGGGAACAGCAGGGGGCTGGGGAAGGCGGAGCCCAGGGGCGTGACGGAGCGTTCGGAGGCCGATTGGAGGATGGCCAGGATCAGGTCGCTGTTGCTGACGCTGGTGGCCTGCAGCGGCGGACGTGAAGCCGTGTCGGCCTCCAGCGCCAGCCGCGCGGCGGACGGCGAGACGTAATAGCCCGAGCGCGGCCTGGCCAGGATCAAGCCCTGGGATTCGAGCCGGTAGTAGGCCTGGAAGATCGTGGAGGCGCTGACCTTGTGCCTGTCCATCAATTGGCGCACGGAGGGCATGCGGTCGCCGGGGGACAAGGTGCCCTGGTGAATGGCTTGCGCGAGTTCATCGGCCAGGCGTTCGTAGAGTTTCATGGCAGGCGGTCCCAGGGGCATCTGATGGGGTCAATGCAAAAAAACGCATTTTTTCATTATCTGATCCGCTTTCCCTCGGATGCAAGCGCTGCGCTGTGCGGGCGGCGGTCTACGCAACTGATACGGTTTTTGGCGCCGCAACTGATTCTTGGAATGCAGAGGACGCCCGCGTAGCCTTGCCGGGTGTTTTCGTTTGCGCCGGACCAGGCTCCGGCGCCACCTTGTCAGAGGAATACCATGAACCCGACGGCGCTATTGCTAGCCGCATTTATCCTGTCGATTGCCGGGCTGTTTGCGTTTATCTGGTCCTTGCGCAAAGGCCTGTTCGACGCCGACGTGAGCGGCGCGCGCACCATTTTCCATGCTGGCGAGATCGGCCGGCCCGAAGAGCCGTCCGCCGGCGCGGCGCAGCATCAGGCCCTGAGCCTGGGGGCGCGCGCCCACCTGGCCGAGAATCAGGGCCAGACCGCCGGCGCCGCCGAGCTGCGCGCCCGCGAAGAGGCCGACCGTTCCAGCTCGCTGCCGGCCTTCCTGTTGATCGCCTGCGCGGTGGTCTGGCTGGTGGTGGCCTCGTTTGCAGGCCTGATCAGCTCGCTCAAGCTGCACTGGCCCGAGTTCCTGGGCGATGTGTCCTGGCTCAGCTTCGGGCGGCTGCGCACCCTGCACCTGAATGGCGTGGCCTATGGCTGGGCGCCCATGGGATTGCTGGGGCTGACGATCTGGATGCTGCCGCGCCTGCTGCAGACTCCCTGCTGGGCGGCCGCCTGGTCATGGTGGGCGGGCTGGTGTGGAATGCCGCGCTGGTGGCCGGCATGGGCGCTCTGGCCATAGGCCTGAACGCCGGCATGGAGTGGCTGGAGATTCCCTGGCAGATCGGCGTGCTGTTCGCCTTCGGCGGCATGATGATAGGCATGCCCCTGGCCCTGATGCTCTCGCGGCGCAAGGTCAAGCACCTGTACGTATCGGTGTGGTACATAGGCGCAGCGCTGTTCTGGTTCCCCATCCTGTACATCGTGGCCAAGGTACCGGGCGTGCATTTCGGCGTGGAGCAGGCCACCATGAACTGGTGGTTCGGCCACAACGTGCTGGGCCTGTTCTACACGCCCATGTCGATTGCCGCCATCTACTATTTTCTGCCCAAGGTCATAGGCCGGCCGGTACGCTCCTACAACCTGTCCCTGCTGGGATTCTGGACCCTGGCCTTTTTCTACGGCCAGGTCGGAGCCCACCATCTGATCGGCGGCCCCATTCCCGAATGGCTGATCACCCTGTCCATCGTGCAAAGCGTGATGATGGTGATTCCCGTGCTGGCCTTCTCGGCCAACCAGCACCTGACGCTGAAGGGCCATTTCAGCGCGCTGCGCCACTCGCCCGTGCTGCGCTTCATCGTGTTCGGCGCCATGATGTATACCCTGGCTTCGCTGCAGGGCTCGCTGGAGGCCCTGCGCTCGCTGAACGCCGTCACGCACTTCACGCATTTCACCGTGGCGCATGCCCACCTGGGCATGTATGGCTTCGTGACCATGGTCATCTTCGGCGGCGTGTACTTCGCCATGCCTCGCATCCTGGACACGGCCTGGCCGCGTCCCGCCCTGATTTCCCTGCATTTCTGGCTGGTGGCGGCCGGTTTCGCGGTCTACATGATCACGCTCAGCATCGGCGGCGTGCTGCAGGGCCTGGCGCTGCTGGATCCGGCCCGCTCGTTCATGGATTCCGTCGCGGTCACCATGCCCTGGCTGCAAGGCCGCTCCCTGGGCGGCGCCCTGATGACGCTGGGTCATCTGGTATTTGCCCTGCACGTGCTGCTGATCATCCTGCGTTCCGGCGTCTTCGCCGTGACCGAGCGCAATCCTGTAACCGAGCGCGGCTGCGCTGCTGTGAAGGCCTGATATGGAAAATGAACTGAAGCTGATCGTCGGGTCCATGGTGACCCTGTCACTGGCCACGGCGGCCATGATCGTGGTGCCGTTCCTGCAATTGAAGGACGAGCCCGCGCCCGAAGGGCTCAAGCCCTACACCAGCCAGGAACTGCGGGGAAGGGCCGTGTATCGGGCCAATGCCTGCATCGCCTGCCACACGCAGCAGCCCAGCACGACGGGCGCCGGCGTTGCGGATGCAAGCCGCGGCTGGGGCCGGGCATCGGTGGCCGGCGACTACCACTACGACGATCCGCCGTTGCTGGGCACCATGCGCACCGGGCCGGACCTGTTCAATATCGGCGTGCGCCAGCCCAGCGAAGACTGGCACCTGGGGCATCTCTATGATCCGCGCGCCTACACGCCGGGCAGCAATATGCCGGCCTATCGCTTCCTGTTCGAAGCCAAGGACAAGGAGCAGGTCGCGCCCGGCGAACGGGTGGTGAACCTGCCGCCGGACGTGGGGCCCCAGGGCAAGGTCGTGGTCGCCAGGCCCGAGGCGCTGGATCTGGTGGCCTATCTGCAAAGCCTCAAGCGCACCTATCCCGTCATCACGCTGGAGCAGAAGGAGCGCATGCAATGAGGCCGCCCATCCAGACACGCCAGAGCGAGAATGCGGATCCGCACGAACAGTACAACCCTATTCCCCGCATCGTGATCGCCGTAGTGGGCGCCCTGATCGTCTGGGCGGTGTATTACATCTTCACGGCGCAGCCCGACAGCGCCGCCGGCCTGGGCGATCGACGCCCATTGGCGGTGCTAGCGCCACAGGAGGGCGGCCCCGGCGCGTCCGTGGTTGGCAGGCAGCTGTACGCCAATGCGTGCCTGGCCTGCCATCAGGCCACCGGCATGGGGCTGCCCGGCGTGTTTCCTCCCCTGGCCGGGTCCGAATGGGTCAAGGGCGAGCCCGAGGTGCTGGCCAAGCTGGTGCTGCACGGCATCCACGGCCCCATCACGGTAAAGGGCCACACCTACAACGGCGCCATGCCGGCCTTCGGCGAGCAGTTCAGCGATGGGGAACTGGCGGCGGTGCTGACTTATATTCGCGGTGAATGGCAGAACGGGGCCTCAGAGATGGACGCGGCGGCGGTCGCCAAGGCGCGCGCCGCCAGCGCGGACCAGACGACGCCCTGGAATGGCGAGCAGGCGCTGCTCGCGCATGGAGCCAGGCCCTGATCCGGAATTCCGGATGTCATGCGGACAAAGGGATCAATTATTAGAAGCAAATGTGAAACGGCATGTCAGGAACAGGCCCCTGACTTTTCGACCGGAAACCCGCCCGACCCCAGGGCGGGCTTCCGGTCTTTTTTTCCTGTGCCGTCGACGCCGCGTCAGCCGCTTTTACGGAAGGACAGCGACAGGCCGGCCAGGATGGCCAGCAGGCCCAGTCCGGCCGCCAGGGGCAAGGCATTGCCCAGCACCAGATAGTCCAGGCCGGCCGTGACCACGGGCACCAGGTAGAACAGGCTGGTGACGTTGACCAGGTTGCCGCTGCGTATCATGCGGTAGAGCAGCAACTGCGCCAGCACGGAGATGACCAGGCTCAGCCACAGCACCGGGCCCCAGAAGCCGAAGGTGTTGTCCCAATGCACATCCTGGACGGTTCCCAGCAACAGGAACAGCAGCAGCGACAGGGCGTATTGCAGCGGCATGGCCTGCAGCGGAGGCTGGGGACTGCGCTTTTGCAGGATGGCGCCCAGCGTCATGCTCAGCAGGGCGCCCAGAGAATACAGCAGGCCGGGCAGGGTCAGGCGGGTCAGGATCAGGCTCTGGTAGACCACCAGGACCAGGCCCGCCAGGGACAGGCACAGGCCGGCCAGGCGGGCGGGAGAAAAGCGCCGTTCCGTCAGCGCCAGGGTCAGGATGGGCTGCACGCCCAGGATGGTGGCCAGCAGGCCTGGGGTGATGCCATTGCCCAGCGCCTCGAAATAGCACAGGGAGTACAGGCCTATCATGAGCAGGCCGCCGGCAGCGGTGCTCCAGCGCAGGCCCCCGGACGGCAGCTAGCCGCCCTGGCTCCAGCCCAGCAGCAGCACGACGGGCAGGGCGATGGCAAAGCGCAGGGTCAGCATGGCCAGCACGGAGCCGTGGTCCAGCCCGACGCGGGTGAAAATGCCGGCGCTGCCCCACAGCAGCACGAACAGCGGCATGGCGCCCCATTGGGCGCGGGATGTGGATGTAGTCATGTTTCGTTGTCTATCAGATTCGAATTGCCTTCGCGCGCGCCGGGCAAGAGGCGCGGATGAACGATGCGAAGGAATGAAAACGGATTGGCTTAGCAGCGAACGCCGCTATGCGCGTCTGCGACATGCGCGTCTGCGACATGCGCGTATGCGACGACGGCGCGTGGCGGATGAACGCCGCTGCGTACGTCTGCGACGACAACGAGGGAGGGAGGAGGCGTGGCTGCCCGCACGGACACGGCCGGGAAGCCGGCGTCAGTGTTCAGCAAGAGGGGTGCGGGACAGTTCATGGAATGAGAATCTGGAAAGATTTCGGTTTCAAGCACTGTAGCACGGCCGTCGGCCATTGTCATCGGCTGCGTTCGGGCTCGAGCCGGGCGATGCGTACCGGCCTGGGCGGCGCAGAGCGGTTGGCCACCGCGGATCGTCGGCATCGCCAGGGGCTGCGACGCAGGCGATGGCGCCGGGGGCGGCCATCATCTGCGTTTCAATGGGTCGGGACATAGCCCAGGTCCTCGATCCCGTGCGCCAGGGCGCCAGGCTGTTCGGTCAGGGCGTGCAAGGGCGGCAGGGCGGCGTGCGCCGGCACGGCCACGATGAGGCGGCCGTGCGCATGACCCTGGATGCGGTCGACCCCGCCGTGCACCAGGCGCAACGGCGCCCGCAGGGCCTGGGCCAGCGCCAGCAGATCGGGTTCCAGGCGGTCGCGGCCGTTGTAGCTCAGTTGCAGCAGGCGCTCGCCGCCGGTCGCGGGCGCCTCGCTGCGCAGGGCCTGGCGCAGATCGGGCGGCAGGTCGTGCTGCAACGGGGCCAGCAAGGCGCGCGTGGCCGGATGGCGGGGATTGCCGAAGATCTTCCAGACCTCGCCGTGCTCGGCGATTTCACCGCGCTCCAGCACCAGTACCTGGTCGGCGATTTGGCGGATCACGCTCATTTCATGGGTGATGAGCACGATGGTGATGCCCAGGCGCCGGTTGATATCGCGCAGCAATTGCAGGATGGCATGCGTGGTCTCGGGATCCAGCGCCGAGGTGGCTTCATCGCACAGCAGGATCTCAGGGTGGTGAACCAGCGCCCGCGCGATGCCCACGCGCTGCTTCTGGCCGCCCGACAGGCGGCTGGGATAGCTGTCGCGCTTGTCCTGCAGGCCCACCAGACCCAGCAGCTCGTCCACCCGGGCGGCGATGTCGGCGCGCGGCGCTTTGGCGACCTGCAGCGGCAGGGCGATGTTTTCCCAGACCGTCTTGGCCGACAGCAGGTTGAAGTGCTGGAAGATCATGCCGATGCGCCGGCGCAGCGCGACCAGTTGGGCCTCGTTCAGGCGGCCTATGTCCACTCCGTCCACGCGCACCCGGCCCCGGGTCGGCGTCTCCAGCCGGTTGATGGTGCGCAGCAGGCTGGACTTGCCCGCGCCGCTGCGCCCGATGATGCCGTAGATGCTGCCGGCGGGAATGTCCAGGTTGATGTCCTTGAGGGCATGTACAGGCCCGCTCGAGGACGCATAGATCTTGTCGATCTGCTCGAAGGAGACGCTGCCCGCGCCGCGCGCCGGGGCGAGCGCGACGTCGAGCGCGTTCGTGTCGCCGCGGGGCAGAGGCAGGGCGGGATTCAGGGCGGCGCTCATGCTTGGGCTTGACGCAGGGAAGGGTTGACGCTGATGTCGTGGATCCGCAGGCGATTCATGGCGCCGGGAATCACGCCAATTTTCAGGTCGGCGATGTGGCGGGCCGACATGCCCGGCATCCGGGCGGCCGGGAAAGAAGAAAGAAATCGGGTCATGAGCATTCTCTGTTGGACTGTGTGTTGCGGATGCACAGGGCCCGGGGGCGCTGTCCGATTCATTGAATCAGACAGCGGAGAAGGCTTTAACTACCGAGTTTTCATTAATTAATGGTGTCCGACGGTTATGACTTCATGGTTTCCAAGGCCATGTGCTTATGGGGCGCCCCAGCCCAGCGCCTGGTACAGGGCGATCACATTCAGATAGGAGCCCGTTTCGGCCTGGGCCAGTTCCTGGCGGGTCTGGTTCAGGTTGCGCTGGTTCTCCAGCACCTGAAGGTATTGCCCCGCACCGGCGCGGTAGCGGGCCAGGGCGCGGTCATGGGCCGCCTGCAGGTGGGCGGCGGCGCGCGTCAGGCTCAGCAGGCTTTGCTGGTGCTGCGTCAGCCTGTGCAGGGCTCCCTGGACTTCTTCCTGGGCCTGCAGGACGACTTGCTGATAATGCAGGCGTGATTCGTCCGACAAGGACTGCATGCCGCGCAGCCGGGCCCGGGCATGGCCCAGGCGCAGCGCCGGCCACTGCACGCCGGGCGACAGCTCGAAGGCGCGCGCGGCATGGCCCAGGCTGCTGCCGCGCAGGGCGAAGAAACCGACGAAGCCGGCCAGGTCCACGCGGGGATAGAGCTCGGCCGTGGCCGCCGCGACCTCGTGCGAACGGGCCAGCAGTTCCTGGCGCGCCGCCCGCACGTCGGGGCGATTGAGCAGCATGGCATTCACATCGCCCAGCGGCAGCGAGGCCGCCAGCGGAGCCGCCGGCGCAGGCAGGGGAGCCTGCACGGGGGCCGCGCTGCCGCCGCCCAGTACCTGCATGCGCACTCGGGCCAGCTCACGGTCGCTGCGCACCCGCGGGCTCTGGGCCTGGGCGCGCCCCAGCCCCGCCTGGCCGTTGCCCCGGTTCTTCGGCAGCTCGCGTCCCAGGGCGACGCCGGCCCGCACCAGCCGGCGGGTTTCTTCCCAACTGCGCACATCTTCCTGCGCCAGCGCCAAACGCCGCTGCAGGCCCTGGGCCTGGACACACTGGCGCGCCAGCTCGGCGGCAATGGCCTGGCGCGTCAGTTCCAGCCGGTCCTGCGCGGCCTGGCTGCGCGCCTGGGCGGAGGCGGCCAATTGTTCCAGGCGGCCGAACAGGTCGATTTCCCAGGTGGCATCCAGCCCCAGCCGCCAGTTCTCCGTGACGGCATGGTCCGGCGTGCCGTCCGGCGCTGCGAACTGCGAGCCGCTGCGTGTGTGGCGGGCCTGGGCGGTGACGGCAGGCAGCCTGTCCTGCTGGCGCTCGTCCACCAGGGCGCGGGAGGCGCGCCAGCGGGCCTGGGCCTGGGCGATGTCCAGGTTATGGTCCAAGGCGGAGGCGATCAGCGCGTCCAGTTGCGGATCCTGCAGCAAGCTCCACCAGGCGGGGCGTTGCGCGGCCGCCGATGCGGGAGCGAACTGCGGGCTCCAGTCCTTGCCGGCCAGGGCGGGGGCGCCGGGCACGGAGCTGTCCAGCCCGACGGCGCAGCCGGCCAGCAGCAAGGCGGGCAGCAGGGCCGCAAGGCGGCGCGCCAGGGCGCCGGCAGGCATGGTGAAGCGCGGGCGATTGGTCAAAACGGATGGCGTCATGGATCAGGATTCTCCCGTCGAGGCATGCAGGGCCTGCGCCAGGGCCCGGGCGCGCGGCGTATCGGATTGGCGGGCATGGTCGCGGGCCAGCCAGGTATAGAGGGTGGGCAGGACGAACAGGGTGAACAGCGTGCCGATCATCATGCCGGAGACGATCACCACGCCCAGGCCGAAGCGGCTGTTGGCGCCCGCTCCGGAGGCGAACAGCAGCGGCACCAGGCCGAAGACCATGGCGGCCGTGGTCATCAGCACGGGCCGCAGGCGGATGCGGGCCGCCTGCAGGATGGCCTGCGGCTTGTCCAGCCCCCGGCTGGCCTGCAGCTCGTTGGCGAACTCCACCATCAGGATGCCGTGCTTGCTGATCAGGCCCACCAGGGTCAGCAGGCCGATCTGCGTGTAGATGTTCAGCGTCCCCAGGCCCAGCGCCAGCGGCAGCAGGGCGCCGCACAGCGACAGCGGCACCGTCACCAGAATGATGACGGGGTCGATCAGGCTTTCGTACTGGGCCGCCAGCACCAGATAGATCACGACCAGGGCAGCCAGGAAGGCCAGCGCCAGCGACTGGCTTTCCTGCGTGTACTGGCGCGATTCGGACTGCCAGTCGTGCATGAAGCCGGCGGGCAGGGTGCGGGCGAGTTCGTCCAGATAGGCCACGGCCTGCCCCAGCGTCACCCCCGGCGCGGGAATGGCCTGCAGGGTGGCCGAGTTCTGCTGGTTGAACTGGCGCAGGCTGTTGGGCTCCACGTCGGTGCTCACCTGGACCACGGCGGACAGCGGCACCAGTTCCCCCTGGCTGCTGCGCACGAACTGGCGCGTCAGGGCCTGGGCCGTCAGACGGTAGTCGCGCTGGCTCTGGGGAATCACGTCGTAGGCGCGGCCTTCGAGCGCGAAGCGGTTCAGGTAGTTCTCGCCCACCAGCACGGCCAGCGAATCGGCGATGTCGCGCAGACTGATGCCCAGGCTGGCCGCCTTGCTGCGGTCGATGTCCACGCGCAGCACGGGATTGTTGTAGTCCAGGTCGCTGTCCACCACCACGAACAGCCCGCTTTCCCGGGCCTGCTGCTTGACCTGCTCCATGGTGTCGTACAGGCTGCGGTAGTCGCCGGGGCTGCGCAGCACCATCTGTACCGGCAGGCCGCCGCTGGAGCCCGGCAGCGGCGCAAGCTGGAAGGCGAAGATGCTGCTGCCGGGGATTCCCGCCGCGCGTCCCTGCAGTTCGCCCTGGATGGCGCTGGCGTCGCGGTCGCGGCTGTTCCAGTCGCGCAGGTTGATGCCGCCGAAGCTGGCCGCCGGCCCGTCCGTGCCTACGATGATCCAGGTGCCGGCCGTCTCGGGAATGGCCCAGTACGCCTTGTCCAGCTGCAGGGCGTCGCGTTGGGCGTAGGCCAGGTTGGCGTGCTGCGGGGCCTTGACGGCGGTCAGCACACTGGCCTGGTCCTCGATGGGCGCCAGTTCGCTGTGCGTGGCCTGGTACAGCAGCGGCAGGCTCAGGCACACCGCCAGCGCCAGCAGGCCGGTGATCCAGCGGTGCCGCAGGGATGCGGCCAGGACCCGGCCATAGCGTTCGGACAGTCCGCCGAAGACGTGCTCGGCCATGCGGGCCATGCGTCCCTCGTCCTGCTGGGCGGGCAGCAGCAGCGAGCTCATGACCGGGGACAGGGTCAGGGCCACCACGCCGGACACCAGCACCGCGCCGGCCAGGGTCAGGGCGAACTCCTTGAACAGCGCGCCGGTCAGGCCTTCCATCAGGCCTATGGGCGCATAGACGGCGGCCAGGGTCAGCGTCATGGCGATGACCGGCCCCGCCACTTCGCGCGCGCCCAGCAGGGCGGCGACCACCGGAGGGCGGCCGGCGGCGATGTGGCGGGGCACGTTCTCCACCACCACGATGGCGTCGTCCACCACCAGCCCGATGGCCAGCACCATGGCCAGCAGTGTCAGCAGATTGACGCTGAAGCCGAAAGCCAGCATCAGCGCCGCCGCGCCCAGCATGGACAGCGGTATCGTGGCCAGGGGAATGAGCACGCTGCGCATGGATCCCAGGCACAGATAGATGACCAAGACCACGATCAGCATGGCTTCGGTCAGGGTGCGCAGCACCTCGTCGATGGAGGCCTGGATGAAGCGGGCGGTTTCGAACGCCAGGTCCACCTTGACGCTTGGCGGCAGGGTGGCCTCGATGTCGGGCAGGCGGTCGCGGATGCCGGCCACGATGCGCAAGGGGTTGCCGCCGGGCGTGGGGAACAGCCCCAGGTGCACGGCGGGCAGCCCGTCCATCAGGGCGCTGGTCTCGGTGGCGGCCGCGCCCAGTTCGACCCGTCCGATGTCGCGCAGCCGCACCAGCGAGGTGCCGTCCTGGCGCACGATCAGGTCCTGGAATTCGGCCACGCTGGTCAGGTCCGAATTCAGGCGGATGTTGCTCAGCACGTGCTGCCCCTTGATCATGCCGGGGGCGGCCTGGTAGTTGTTCTGGCGCACGGCCTGGGCGACGTCGGCCGCCGTCAGGCCGTAGCCGGCCATGCGATCCGAGTCCAGCCACAGGCGCATGGCCAGTTTCTGCCCGCCGAATGTCTGGATCTTGGCCACGCCGTCTATGGTGGAGAACATGGGTTCGACCACGCGCGACAGGTAATCGCTCAGCTCGGGGATGGACAGGTCCCGGGTGGAGAAGCCCACGTAGGCCACGGCGGTGGAGTCTCCCGAGGAGCGCTCCACCACCGGATCGTAGGCGCCTTCGGGCAGGCGGTAGCGGACCTGGCTGACCTTGGTCATCACTTCGGTCAGCGCCTGGGTGGAATCCCGGTTCAGCTCCATGCGCAGGGTCACCACGCTGCGGCTCTGCACCGAGGTCGAGGACAGGTAGTCCACGCCTTCCACCGAGGCCAGGGCCTGGGCGATGGGCTGGGTGACGAAGCCCTGCATCAGCTCTGCCGAGGCGCCGGGGTATTCGGTGGTGATGGTGATGGTGGAGTTTTCCAGCAGCGGATACTGGCGGATGGGCAGCTTTTGCAGGGCGAACAGGCCCAGCATCAGCAAAAGGGCGCTGACCACCAGCGCCAGCACGGGCCGGCGCACGAAAAGGTCGGTGAAGCCGGGGCGGGAAGGCGTATTCATGAGTTCTCCCCGCCGGCGGCCGGCTGCAGGAGCGAGCCGTCCTGCAGCTTGATCTGGCCGGCGCTCACCACGGTGTCGCCGACCTCCAGGCCCTGGATGATCTCGACGCGCTCGTCCCAGCGCTCGCCGGTCTGCACGGACACCCGCTTCGCCTGCCATTGGTCCTGTTCGTTCTTGAATGCGACGAAGACCGTCTGCCCATAGGCCGTGTAGGTCAGGGCCGTCTCGGGCACGCTCAGCACCGGAGCGCCCGCAGGACGAGGTATCCGGGCGCGGGCGTACATGCCGGCCTGCAGACGGCCGCCTTCATTGGGAAGGATGGCCTGCAGCCGCACGGTGCGCGAGGCGCCGACCAGGGGATCGATGGCGGCGATGCGCGCCTGGAAGGTCCGGCCGGGCCAGGCGTCGACCTGCAGCGTCAGCGCCTGGCCGACGCTCAGCTCGGGCAAGACGTGTTCGGGCACGGTCAGGTTCACGCGCAGCCGGCTGTCGTCCACCAGGCTGGCGATGGCCTGGCCGGGCTGCAGGTAATGGCCCGGATGCAGATGGGTGATGCCGATTCGGCCGGCAAACGGAGCATTGACCTGCTTGAGGGCCAGTTGGGCGCGGTCGTGCTGCACCTGAGCCTGGGCCATGTCATGGTCGGCGCGAGCCTGATCGAGCTGTTCCTGGGTGGAGGCCTGCTCGGCCTTCAGCCGGCGCACGCGTTCCAGTTGCAGCGCGGCCTGCTTCAGTTGCGCCTGCTGGCGGCGCAGGCTGGCCTGCTCCAGTTCGTCATTGAGCAGCAGCAAGGGCTGGCCGGCCTTGACCGGCTGGCCGGATTCGAAGCGGATGTCGCGGATCCGGCCGCTGGTTTCCGCGCTCAACTGCACCTGCCGCCAGGCCTCCAGTTCGCCGACGGCGTGCAGCAGGCGCGGGGCGGTCTCCTCGCGCACGTCCGCCAGCTCCACCACGGCGGGCGGGTAGGCGCCGCCGGCCTGGGCGTCCCGCGAAGCGGGCATCAGCCTCCAGCCCAGCGCCAGCGCGACGGCCAGTACGGGGATCAGGACCCATGTTGTTCGTTTGCTCATGCCTGCAGCCCTCCGCGCACCGCAACCAATTGGCGGCGCAGATGGCTGGCGATGGCCAGGCCCATCAGGCCGCCGATCAGCGACAGATGCTCCAGCGCGAAGTACATGGACAGCATGGCCTGCGGCTGCTCCATGCTCCAGAAGGTGTGCACCACCAGGATGGTGGCGGCCAGGAATACGGCCAGCATGCCGGCGCCCAGCCACAGGGCGCGGTCGGCCAGGACCAGGACCGAACCGAGCAGCAGGGTGGCGGCGGTCAGCACGTTGAAGAATACGGCCGGCTCGAGGCCGGCCTGCGTCATCTCCTGGACGCCTTGCTGGAAGTCCAGCAGCTTGGCCAGGCCGGAGCTGGCGAATACGATCACGATGAGCACGCGCGCCAGCAGCCACAGGGCGGCGCTGGCGAGCAGGGTCTGGATGAAACGGGGCATGACGGGTTCCTGTTCAAAACCATGGCAGCCGGAATGGCTTGCCTTATTCAGGTGCCCGGACTATAAAACCTCAAGCTAACTTGAGGTCAATGGATTGGACAATGAGCAAAGACATCGATTTCAGCCGCGCGCTGACGGTGGGAGAGGTGGCCCGGCGCAGCGGCGTGCCGGTCTCCACCGTGCATTTCTATGAATCGAAAGGTCTGATCGCCAGTACGCGCAACAGCGGCAACCAGCGTCGTTTCGAGTCGGTGGTACTGCGCTATATCGCCATCATCAAGGTGGCCCAGCGCACCGGCATTCCCCTGGAGGAGATTCGTGAAGCGCTGCGCGGCCTGCCGCCCGGCAGCAAGCCCACGGCCGCCCAATGGCGGACCATGTCGCAACGCTGGCAGGCCAGCCTGGACGAGCGCATCGAACGCCTGACGCGTCTGCGCGACGAGCTGACCCGGTGCATAGGCTGCGGCTGCCTGTCGATGGACGAATGCCCGTTGCGCAATCCCATGGACGTGCTGGGCGAGCAAGGCTCCGGCCCCCGGATCCTGGAAAGGGAACCGGGGACCGAGACGCCGGCCTAGAGAGGGTCCGGCGAGCGGGCGTAGAGCGCCGTGGCTTCGGACGTGACCAGGGCCTGGTAGCGTTCGAACTGGTTGAGGATGTCGTTGATGACCTGGCTGGAGCTCAGCCCCATCAGGTCGTAGCCGCGGCTGCCGTCCGCAAACACGGTGCGCACCTGCCATTCGTGGGGCCGGGTCTGCTCATTCTTGGCGGCGGCCGCGGTAAAGCTCGCCACGCGGCGGGCCTGCATCTGCACGCCGTAGACGAAGTTGCGCTGGCCCTCGGCCTCGATGGTCAGCTGAGCCTGGCCCTCCTGGCCATCCTCCAGGGACACATTCAGCCCGCGCTTGCCGAGCTCGTCGGCAACCGCCCGCAGGGCGGGGGCGGCGACCTCGTCCAGGAAACGCCGCGCGTCCTGGCGCGTGGGGCTGTGCAGAATGGTCGAGAGCCTGCGCCGCCAGGAAACTTCCGAGCCCGGCGCCGGGCCCGCGGCCGGGCCGTGCCGGCGCAGGCGCGACATATCGGCTTTCATTCCCTTGTACAGCCCCAGGATCAAGAGGAACATGATGATGGCGAAGGGCAGGGCGCTGACCAGCGTGACGGTCTGCAGCGCGGTCAGGCCGCCGGCCAGCAGAAGCAGGGCGGCGGCCGTGCCTTCCAGGGCGCACCAGTAGATGCGCTGCCACACCGGGGCGTCCTCCACGCCGCCGGCCGCCAGCGTGTCGATGACCAGCGAGCCCGAGTCGGCCGAGGTCACGAAGAAGATGGCCACCAGCAGCACGGCCAGCGTGGACGTCACGCCCGACCAGGGCAGGTATTCCAGGAACTCGAACAAGGCCACCGAGGCGTTGGCGGCGGCGTCCCGGGCCAGTTGGCCGGCGGCCGCCGTCATGTCCAGGAAGATTGCGGTATTGCCGAAGACCGTCATCCAGAAGAAGGTGAAGACGGTGGGCACCAGCAGCACGCCCAGCACGAATTCGCGCACGGTGCGCCCGCGCGAGATGCGGGCGATGAACATGCCCACGAAGGGCGACCAGGCGATCCACCACGCCCAGTAGAACAGGGTCCAGGCCTTCATCCAGTCCTGTTCGCGAAAAGCCTGGGTGCTGAAGGAGCGCGCGAAGAAATTGTCCAGGTAGCCGCCTATGTTCTGCACGAAGGCGTTCATCAGGAAGGCCGTTGGGCCGACGCTGAGCACGAAGAGCATCAGGGCGATGGCCACCAGCAGGTTCAGCTCGGACAGGCGCCGTATGCCCACGTCCAGGCCGCTGACGACCGACAGGGTCGCCAGCGAGGTGACCACGATGATCAGGACGATCTGCAGCCAGGTCTCCTGCGGCCAGCCGAACAGGTGCTCCAGGCCGGCGTTGATCTGCAGCACGCCCAGGCCCATGGAGGTGGCGATGCCGAACAGGGTGCCGCAGACCGCGAAGATGTCCACGCTGTCGCCTATCCACCCTTCGATGCGCTTGCCGAACAGCGGATACAGGCCTGAACGTATGGTCAGCGGCAGGTTGTAGCGAAAGCAGAAGTAGGCCAGGGACAGGCCGACCACGGCGTAGACCGCCCAGGCGTGCACGCCCCAGTGGAAAAAGGTGATGACCTGCGCCTGGCGCGCCGCTTCCACCGTGCCGGCCGGGCCCGCGGGCGGGGCGGAGAAGTGCTGCAGCGGCTCGGCCACGGCGAAGAACATCAGTCCTATGCCCATGCCGGCGGCGAACAGCATCGCCATCCAGGTCAGGTAGGGGTAGTCTGGTTCCGAGTCGTCGGGGCCGAGCTTGAGGTTGCCGTAGCGGCTCAGCGCCAGGTAGACCACGGCGAAGAAGAACAGCGCCACGGCCAGGATGTAGAACCAGCCGAAGCTCAGGATCACCCAGTCCTGAAGCTGTTCGAAGATGCGCGCGGCATCTTCGGGAAAGATGATCCCGATCAGCAGAAAGACCAGGACGATCAGTGTGGATCCCCAGAAAACCCTCGGATGTAGTGTGCTTTTGAAAGGCAGGCTCATTGCATGCTCCGGTTTTTGCTTGGTGGCCCAAGCTTAACGAGAACGAATGCCGAGTTAAAGGCCCGATGGTTCAAGAAATGTCAGCAGTCAGGGGCGAATTGGATCCATAGGCAGTATCAATTCCTGGCTGCCGGCCTGGCGCGTCAGCTCGAGCTGGTGCAGGACGCTGGCGCTGGCGGTGTGCACGGCCGTGTGCAGATCGGCGCCCAGCAGCAGGCGGGCCAGCAGCGTGGCGGCGAACAGGTCGCCGGTGCCCTTGGCGGCGGAGTCGACGCGAGGATGGCTCAGCAGGGTGTGGACCGGCGTTTCGCGGCGCGTCAGCAGCAGATTGATCTGGCCGGCTTGCCAGGATAGAGGCGCCGCGCTGGTGGCGATGAGCCACTGCGTGCGTTCCTGGAGCAGTGAGCGGGCGGCGCTGGAGGCGGCCTCTTCGGTGTCGGCGGACCGGCCTGCCAGCAGGGACAGTTCGTAGCCATTGGGCGTCAGCCCCGTGGCCAGCGGCAGCAGCGTCCGATGGTAGGCCTGGACCAGATCGGGTTCCACGTAGAGCCCCACGTCCAGGTCGCCGATGACCGGATCCACGATGACCAGGATGTCGGGCAGGCGGTGCAGCAGCTCGCGCAGCCAGCGGGCGATGACGGCGGCCTGCTCGGCGTTGCCCAGATAGCCGATCAGCACGGCGCGCACCTTGTCCAGGGCACCGCGCCGGCCCAGGTCTTCCAGGAAGCCGGCCAGCCAGTCGGCCGGGACGGCTCCGCCGTGCACCGTGGGGTATTGCGGATTGTTGCTGAGCAGCACGGTGGGTACGGCGGCCACGGTCAGGCCGTGCTGGCGCAGCGTGGGGACGGCGACATTGTTGCCGACCCGGCCGTAGATGACCTGCGACTGGATGGAAACCACATCCACGAGGTATGGATGCAGCTCCCTATCCACGAACGACGCGTCAGGATTCATGCGGGCAGGGCGGCGGGCGCAGGCTGTCTGAGCTGGCTGAGCCAGTTTTCCAGCACCAGGCGCGCAGCGGCATGCAGGCGCTTGCCGATCTGGGCCGCATCGGCGCGCAGGGCGTGGGGATCGATGTCGGCCTGGCCCAGTTCGTTCGCGTGGCCCACCAGCCAGCGTTCCAGCTTGCTGGTGTCGGCTTCCAGGTGGAACTGCAGGCCCAGTACCTGGGCGCCGAAGGAGAAGGCCTGGTTGGCGCCCACCGGCGTGCCGGCCAGGCGCACGGCTCCGTCCGGGATATCGAACTGGTCGCCGTGCCAGTGCAGCACGGGGATGCCGTCCACGGCGGCCAGCGCGGATTGCGCGCCGGCTTGCGTCAGGGTCAGCGGCGCGAAGCCGATTTCCTTGACGCCCAGGGGGTAGACGTTGGCGCCCAGGGCGCGGGCGATCAGTTGCGCGCCCAGGCAGATGCCCAGCAGCGGCTTGCCCGCCAGCAGCCATTTCTGGATCAGCTCCAGTTCGCCGCTCAGGAAGGGGTAGATTTTTTCGTCATAGGCGCCGATGGGGCCGCCCAGCACGATGAGCAGATCGGCATCCCGTTCGCTCAGGTGGCGCAAGGACTCCACGGAAGGGTCCACGTACTGGACCTGGTAGCCCTGCTCGGCCAGGACGGGCTCGAGCGTGCCCAGGTCTTCGAAATGGATATGACGCAGTGCAATGACTTTTTTCATGACGGTCTCTTTGTATCCGATGGTGATGATGTCAGCTTGTCGAGCCGATGTCCACGGTCAGGGCGCCGGACAAGGGAAAGGTGCAGCAGGCCAGGGCGTGGCCCTGGGCCTTGTCCTGATCGCTGAGGCAGAAGTCCGGTTCGAAGCGGCAGTCGCCGTCCGATATCTTCACGCGGCAGGCGCCGCAGATGCCGGCCCGGCATTGGCTGCGGATGGGCACCTGCCCCGCTTCCAGCATTTCCAGCAGGCTGGGGCCGGGGTCGGGCGAGAGCGGCAGATCCGAACCCGGCACACTGATCCGCAAGGGGGCGGAACCTGATTGGGGCGCGATGTCCAGCGGCGCGGCGGCCGGCGGCGAGAAGGCTTCGATGAGCATGCGCGAGACCGGACGGGGCTTGGCGGTGGACCCGCGCAGCGCCTGGGCGAAGCCGTGGCTGCCGCAGATCACCACGGCCTGCGGATCCTGCAGGTGCTGCAGGGCCTCGGAGGAAGGGCGGCCCACTTTGAACTGGGCGCTGCTGCGGATGTTCTCGCGGGTGACGAAGACATTCAGCGAGAACCAAGCCGTGGTCAGGTCCAGTTCCAGCAGTTCGTGCAGGAAGGGAATGTCCGAGACGCGCGGGATGCTCAGCAGCAGCTGCACGTCGGGCACGGGCAGGCCGTTGCGCGCCCGCTGCGCCAGTTCGCGCAGCAGGGCGATGGGCAGGGTGATGCCTATGCCTCCGGCAATCATGGCGATGCGCTGGTAGCCCAGGATGGAGTCCACGGAGATGTCGCCGGCCACGTATTGCAGCGGCACGGTCATGCCCTCGCGCAGCGTGGCATGCATGTGGTCGGACACGCTGTTGCGTCCTGAGCCCTTGACGGCGATCTCGAACAGGTCCGCGTCGGGCTTGCGGGTGATGGAATATAGGCGTTGCTGGATGACGCCGCCCGTGTCCGGGTAGCTCAGGGCCACATGCTTGCCGGCCTGCAGCGAGCGCAGGAAGTCGAAGTGCCCGCCCTGCACGCGCAGGGTGAACACCTTGACGTTGCCTGCCTCGGGCCGGACCGTCTCGCAACGCGCCTGGATGTGCGGCGTCATTGCAGCGCCTCCTGCTGTTCGGCTTCGGTCTGGCGGATCGTGCCGGACTTGCTGTTCAGGCCGATGCGCTCGATCAGGCTCTGCACCGAGTCGGTGTAGACGCTGATCTCGTTGCTGTCGCCCACATCGTGCAGGATGTCGCGCGCATTGGGGAATTGGAGCATGGAGAAGACCTTTGCCCAGGCGCCCAGTTCGTTGTTGGCGAACATTTCCACCGTGCGCAGGATGACGGCGCGCAGGTGCTCGCGCTCCCGCTGGCTCAGGCCCTGGACGATGTCCGAGGCGACGAAGCTGAAGACGCTGGAGTGGCTCCATTCGTCCATGGCGTGCGTGCGGGTGACTTCGTGGCAGATGGACTGGATGGCCTTGTCCTCGGCCATGGTCTTCAGGTAGTCGGTGATCAGCGTCTCGGATGCGCAGGCGATGGCGAAGCGCGTCAGGCGCCGCTCCGATTCGGAGCCGCACTGGCTCAGCAGATTGTTGCGCCACTGCACCAGGTTGAACTCGGTGAAGTCCAGCGGCTGCAGGCCGCGCATTTCATAGATGTAGTTGCACGCCATGATGGACATGCGGGTGTGCAGGGCTTCGTCCAGCAGCGCCTGGGACATCACGTCCTGCAGCAGGCCGCGATTGGCGCTGGGCGGAGGCGTCTTGATGATGTCTTCGCACGTGGGCGTGACGACATTGCACTCGATGTAGATGGTCTTCAGGTTGTAGATGCCCCAGGCGTAGGACAGGCATTGGGACTTGAGCTCCTGCGGCGCCTCCAGCCAGGCCTGGTGGTTGCGGAAGGGCAGCAGGCATTCGCTGAAATCGGCCTTGCCCGGGTCGAAGGCCAGGTTCCAGTAATCGGGCAGTTCCTGGTTCACGGCCGCGCGGTTCTTCCAGAGCACGGACAGCTTGTGCAGCATGTTGCGTACGGCGTCATCGGTTTCGTGGCTTTTGATCGTCATTTCAAATTTCCTTGCTGTTGAGTGCGATCTCGTCAGGACGATGAGACCGTTTCGTAAACCAGCCTGTCTGTATTCCATATCTGGTATCCGCAGGCTTCATGGATTGGATTTTTTTGCGCATTTTCAAAAATGAGCCAAAAAATCCGTATCAGAACTTGCTTGAATTTTTGAAAACAATACGGTGGCGCGCTGCCGTTCCGGTGGTGGCCGAGTTCTTTCCTTGCTTGACTATAAAGTTCAAAACCATTTCACAACTTATATAAGCAAGGCATAATTTATGGGCCTTGAAGGTATAAGGAGAATGGTTTGCTTCATTCGCAGGCTGAATTCTAATGATCGAGTGACAGTAAATGACAGACCATTTTTCGCGATATTAACAGACCACTTTAGATTAATAATTTGTGCGCTGCAAAAAATGGCATTTGTGATGCGCCAATTGAGCGTGAAACAAGCGTGTTCCCTATAAATTGCTGCTTGATGTGATTGTTTTTTGGCTAAATATATGATTAAAAAAGTGGTCTGGTTATTTGATTGAAAATGGACCGTTTTTAATTGGCGGAAACGGTCTAGGATATTTGTTTTTGCGCCCATTCCAGGCTTGTACGCTGATTGGGCATGCCTCCATGCTGACGCATCCGGTTTTCAGGCGCGGGCAGGGGGCAGCCTCCATCGACACAGGAACTTGCATGAAGAGTCTTGCCAGTGGCGATGTCCACCAACTGCCTCTGGTGGGTTCGCAGCCTCTGCAGCAGACCGATCGCAGCCTCTGGGACATGCTCGAGGCCGAACGGCGCCGCCAGCAGCACACCGTCGAGCTGATCGCTTCCGAAAACTACGTCAGCCGCGCCGTGCTGGACGCGCAGGGATCCCTGCTCAGCAACAAGCAGGCCCAGGGTTATCCAGGCAGGCGCATCTATGGCGGTTGCGAACAGGTGGACCAGGCCGAAGAGCTGGCCATCGAACGGGCTCGCCAGCTCTTCGATTGCCGTCACGCCAATGTGCAGGCGCATTCGGGGAGCCAGGCCAACCTGGCGGTGTGCCTGGCCCTGTTGTCGCCGGGCGACATCATTCTGGCGCTGGACCAACGGGCCGGGGGACACGTCAGTCATGGTTCGGCCGTCAATGTGTCGGGCCGCTGGTTCCAGACGCGCTCCTATGGGGTGGATCGTCGCACGCAGTGGGTGGACATGGACGAAGTGCGCCGCCAGGCCCATGCCGAGCGGCCGCGCCTGATCATCGCCGGCGGCTCCGCGTATTCGCGCACTCCGGACTTCGTCGGGTTCAGGGCCATCGCCGACGAGGTGGGGGCCTATTTCATGGCGGACATGGCGCATTGCGCCGGGCTGGTGGCGGCGGGCGTCTTCGAGTCGCCCGTGTCCCAGGCGCATGTCACGACGCTGTCCACGCACGGAACCCTGCGCGGTCCGCGCGGGGGCATGATCCTGTGCAACGACGCGCGGCTGGCCGACAAGTTCGATGCCGCCGTCTATCCAGGCCTGCAGGGCGGTCCGCTGATCAATATGGTGGCGGCCAAGGCCGTTGCGCTGGGCGAGGCCTTGCGTCCTTCTTTCGCCACGTACGCGCAGGCCGTCATGGCCAATGCCCGCAGCCTGTGCCGCCGCCTGTCCGAGGGCGGGCTGACGGTGGTGTCAGGCGGAACGGACTGCCACTTCGGCGTGGTGGACCTGCGGCCCTGGGGCCTGGACGGCCCTCTGGTGGAGCGGGTCCTCATGCAGGTGGGCATCAGCCTTAGCAAGCACACCGTGCCGTATGACGACGACAAAGGCTCCTATTCCGGCATACGCGTGGGCAGCGCCGCCTGTACCTCGCGCGGGCTGGGCGAGGACGACATCAAGGAAATCGGCGACATGATACTGGCGCTGCTGGGCGGGGTGCGCAGCGGAGCCCGCAGCCTGCGTACGGAAAACGCCATCCGCGAAGGCGTCGCCGCCTTGAACCGGCGCTATCCGCTGCCGTACTGACGCCCATGCCCTCATCCTTTGCCCTGCCGCAGCGCGTTGGCCAGACGCAGCATGGCCGACTCGATTTCGTATGCGGTCAGGGACGCGTAGCCCAGCATCCAGCCCTGCTGTTTTTCTTCGCCCAGGTACAGCCGGCTCAGGCCGGGCAGCAGCACGCCGGCGCTCAGCCCGCGCCGCAATGTGTGTTCTTCGGACCAGCCCGGCTCCAGGAAACAGGGAATCTGCAGGCCGCCTTCGGGCCGTGTCGCCCGGGCGATGCCCTGCAGATGCAGGCCTATGGCTTCGAGCATGATTTCGCGGCGTCCCGCGTAAAGTGTGTATAGGAGACAGGATGTGGGAATTGTAGTGGCCGTCTTCCATGAAGCGGGCCAGCGTCAGTTGCAGAATCTGCGGCGTATGGCCGTCCATGATGCTGCGCGCCTGGGTGAAGGGCTTGATCAGTTCCGGCGGCAAGGCCATGTAGCCCATGCGCAGGCCGGGGTACAAGGTCTTGCTGAACGTGCCCAGGTAGATGGTGCGCTGGTATCTGTCCAGGCCCTGCACGCAGGCCGTGGGCAGGCCGTCGTAGTGGAATTCGCTGTCGTAATCGTCCTCCAGGATCCACTTGCCGTTCTCGGCCGCCCAGCGGATCAGTTCCAGGCGACGTTCCAGCGCCAGGGTGGCGCCCGTCGGGTACTGGTGGGAAGGAGTCACGTAGATGCAGTTGGCGCCGCTGCGGTCCTCGTGCAGCAGGTCGGTGCGCAGGCCCTGTTCGTCCACGGCGATGGGCACGATCCGCGCTTCGGCGGCCTCGAAGGCCTTGCGCGCGCCGAAGTAGCCGGGGTTCTCCATCAGGATGGGCTTGCCGGCGTCCACCAGCAGCTGGGCGCACAGGAACAGGGCCTGCCGGGTGCTGCTCAGGATCAGGATCTGGTCGGCCGATACCTTGGCGCCGCGTTCCAGGTTCAGGTAGACGGCGATGGCCTTGCGCAGGGGCTCGGTGCCTTGCGGGTCGCCATGCAGCAGGACATTGCCGCGATAGTCCTTCATGGCCTGGCGCTGCAGGCGTTCCCAGACATCGGTGGGAAAGTTGCGCGTCTCGGGCAGGCCGGTCGCGAACGCCTTGATGGTCTGCTGGTCGGCGATGCCGCCGCTCTCGAAGATGGCGCGGCCGCGCCGGCTCAGGCCCGCGCCGGGTTCGAGCACGCTGCGCTTGAGGTCCTGCGCCTTGATGCGCCGGTAGGCGCTGCCGCGCAGCTCCGTGCCCACGGACTCGGACACATAGCTGCCCGAGCCTTCCCGGCGCACGATGAAGCCGTCGCGATGCAGCTGCACGTAGGCATTTTCCACCGTGTCGCGCGCCATTCCCAGGGACTTGGCCAGCGAGCGCGTTGCAGGCAGCTTCACGCCGGGGTCCAGCGCGCCGTCCAGGATCAGGGCGCGCAGGGCGCGCTGGATGCGCTGGTGAAGGTCCAGGGATTGAAGGTCTACGTCGGTCAGACGCATCTTCAGGGTGTCCAGTTCAAAAGAGCGCGTCATGCGGTCTGCTCCAGGTATTGTTAATGGTCTGACGCGTCAGACCATTGTGCTCGTAGACTGTTTCTTCAATACCGGAATCCTGGCGTGGCGTCCCATTTCCGGCTTTTCTGCTTGTACAGGATCTCACCACTTATGTTCCGGTCTCTCAATTTCAGCGCAGGGCCCAGCGCCCTGCCCATGGATGTATTGCTTCAAGTTCGCGATGAATTCTTCGATTTCGCCGGCACGGGCATGTCCGTGCTGGAGATCAGCCACCGTTCGCGGCCGTTCATGGACTTCGCCCAGCGTACTGAAGAAGCACTGCGCCGCGCGCTGGCGGTTCCGCCTTCCTATCGCATCCTGTTGCTTCAGGGCGGCTCGTACATGCAGTTTTTCCAGGTTCCCATGAATCTGTTGCACAGTAAGAAAGCGGCGGATTATATCCACACGGGTTTATGGTCGGGGCAGGCGATAAAAGCCGCCCGCCAATATGGAGAAATCCGAATCGTTGCCAGTTCTGAAGAAAACGGTTTCGATCGCGTCCCCGATATCGAGGAATTCAATATTAATCCGGATGCGGCTTACTTGCATTACACCGAAAACGAAACGGCCCAGGGCGTGCAATTTGCAAGTCCGCCTCGATCCGCGATTCCCCTGGTGTGCGACGCCTGTTCCAGCCTGCTGTCCAAACCGCTGGATATCCAGGCGCATGGCCTGGTCTATGCCTCCGCCCAAAAGAACATGGGCGCGGCCGGCGTGACGGTCGTCGTGGTGGATCCCGATCTTCTGGACACGCCGCTCGAAGGAACGCCGGATCTTCTGGACTATGCCGTGCAGGCTCAAAAGAGCTCGTTGCTTAATACGCCGGCCACCTTTTCCTGGTACGTACTGGGCTTGACGGTGGATTGGCTGAATCGCTCCGGTGGAATTGAGGTCGTGCACGAAATAAATAAGAAAAAAGCCCGATTGCTATATGAAATAATTGATGAAAGTAATGGTTTTTATATAAATCGTGTCCTGCCTGACTATCGATCCATTAATAATGTTCCTTTCACCATTGCCAATAAAGATCTGGAGCATGAATTCGTGGAGCAGGCGGAAAAGAACGGCCTGAACGGCCTGAAAGGCCACAGCGCCACGGGTGGGCTGCGGGCCAGCATCTACAACGCCGTCTCGCTTGTGGCGGTCGAGGTCCTGGCGGACTTCATGCGCGAGTTCCAGCGCACCCGCGGCTAGATCGCGTTCCCTGTTTCTTCTGGCGGCGGCAGGTTCCGCCGCCTTTCATCTTTACGTTACACAAGGACTCTGTCCTGTACGGCAACTCTCTTACTTTGGCTGAATTCGACAGCGAACTGGCGCAGGCCGTGCAGGGCGAGGAACGCCGCCAGGAAGACCACGTCGAATTGATCGCCTCCGAAAACTACGCCAGCCCCCTGGTCATGGCCGTGCAGAATTCGGTCTTCACGAACAAGTACGCCGAAGGCTATCCCGACAAGCGCTACTATGCCGGTTGCGAATTCGTCGACGTGGCCGAACGCCTGGCCATCGAGCGCGTCAAGGCCCTGTTCGACTGCGACTACGCCAATGTGCAGCCGCATGCGGGCGCCCAGGCCAACACGGCCGTCTTCCTGGCGCTGATCAAGCCCGGCGATACGGTCATGGGCATGAACCTGGCCCAGGGCGGCCACCTGACGCATGGCAATCCGGTCAATTTCTCCGGGCGGCTCTACAACATCGTGCCTTACGGCCTGGATCCCGAAACCGGCCTGATCGATTACGACGAGATGGAGCGCATCGCCCTGGAAACGCGGCCCAAGCTGCTCATCGGCGGCTTCTCGGCCTATTCGCGCTACAAGGATTGGGCCCGCATGCGCGCCATCGCCGACAAGGTCGGCGCCTGGTTCTGGGTGGACATGGCCCACGTGGCCGGCCTGGTCGCCGCGGGCGAATACCCCAATCCGCTGCCCCACGCCCATGTCGTCACCAGCACCACGCACAAGACGCTGCGCGGGCCGCGCGGCGGCATCATCCTGTCCAAGGGGCAGAGCGAGGATTTCTACAAGCGCCTGAATACCGCCGTCTTCCCCGGCGTGCAGGGCGGTCCCCTGATGCACCTGATCGCCGCCAAGGCCATTGCTTTCAAGGAAGCCCTGCAGCCGGAGTTCCGCAAGTACCAGCAGGAGGTGGTGCGCAACGCTCGCGCCATGGCGGCCGTATTGCAGCAGCGCGGCCATACCCTCGTGTCCGGCGGCACCGACAACCACATGATGCTGATCAACCTGTCGTCCAGGCCCTATACCGGCCAGGAGGCCAGCGCGGCCCTGGCGGATGCCTACATCACGGCCAACAAGAACTCCGTGCCCAACGACCCCCGATCGCCCATGGTCACTTCGGGCGTGCGCATCGGCACGCCGGCCGTCACCACACGCGGCTTCGGCGTGGCGGAATGCGAACAACTGGCCCATTGGTTGTGCGATGTGCTGGACGCGCTGGAAAACGGCAAGCTGGATGCCGTCAGCGCCCAGGTGCGCGAGAAAGTCGTCGAGCTGTGCCGGCGCCATCCGGTCTATCAGGACCAGCGCGAGACGGTTTGAGGAAATCTTGACCAGAATGACTCTGCTCACGCTTCAGTCTGAAGCGTGATGCGGATAGCTCGGGTCTGGCAGGCCCGGGCGCTTTGTTCGTGTTCAGATCGAGGATGTCATGAAATTGCGGGCGTTGGTGTTTTTTTTCTTGGTGGCATGGGTGTTGTGGGCGGTGTCGATTTTGTGGTGGTTTGGCGGTTGGTCCGATGAGGCCGCCAGTTTCGGCGACAGCTTTGGCGGCGTGTCGGCGCTGTTCTCGGGTTTGGCCTTGGCTTTGGCCATCTATTCCATGCTGATGCAACAAAAACAGACATGGCAGTTCGAACAGGCCACCCTGGCCGCGCTTGAGCAGCAGGCTCAAGCCATCAAACTGATCGAGCAAAGCTTGGTCAAGCAAGCCAATACCGCGCAGGTCGCCGCCCTGACCAGCTTGATTGCGCAAGAAGAGCAGCGCATCGACGATCTGCTTAGGTGGGGCAGGGCGGCGGGCGATGAAAATAAATACATCAATGGCATACGGGCTGCCAAAAGCCGAATGGAAACCTACCAGGAAAGAATGAAATTCTACGCAGGCTGGTAGGGTAGGGCGAAGCTCCGGCTGGAAGGCTGGATTTCTGCGCCAGCTAAATGGGCGTTGCACCAGCCCCTTGATGACGCGCCAGCCATTCCTGGTGTCCGTTCGCGCGCAGCCGGCAGGCCGGGCATTGGCCGCAGCCGTAGCCCCAGGCGTGCAGGTCGGCGCGCTGGTTCAGGCAGCAGGTATGGGTGTCCTTGCGGATCAGTTCCACCAGCGGGTCGCCGCCCAGTTGCCGGGCCAGTTCCCAGGTGTCCGCCTTGTCCAGCCACATCAGGGGCGTTTCCAGCAGCAAGGGCCGGTCTATGCCCAGGCTGAGGGCCATCTGCAGGGCCTTGAGCGTGTTCTCGCGGCAGTCCGGGTAGCCGGAATAGTCGGTCTGCGACATGCCGCCCACCAGCACGTCGAGCCCGCGCCGGTAGGCTTGCGCGGCGGCCAGGGTGAAGAACAGCAGGTTCAGGCCGGGCACGAAAGTGTTGGGCAAGCCGTCGGCCTGCATGGCGAAGTCCAGCTCATCGGTCATGGCGGTGGCGCCCAACTGGCTGAGCACGCCGGCATCCAGCAGGTGGTCCTCGCCCAGGCGCGTGGCCCAATGCGGGTACTGTTCGATCAGGTTCTGGCGTATGACGTGGCGGCAATCCAGCTCCACCCAGTTGCGCTGGCCGTAGTCGAAGCCGATGGTCTCGACCTGGCTGTAGCGCTGCAGGGCCCAGGCCAGGCAGGTGGCCGAATCCTGGCCGCCCGAGAACAGCACCAGGGCGCGCCGTTGAGAGCGGGCCGTCATGATCAGGCCTTGGCGGCGATGGGGTCGCGGCGCTTCATGGCGCCGATGATGGCGTTCAGGGCGACGCCGTACATGGGCACGAACAGCAGCAGGCTGACGGCCAGCTTGGTGGCGTAGTCCACCAGCGCGATCTCCCCCCAGTGCTCGGCCATGAAAGGATTGCTGCTGCGCCAGAAGGCGATGCTGAAGAAGGCGATCGTGTCCAGCGCCTGGCCGAATCCGGAGGCGGCAGCCGGCGCCCCCCCCCACTGGATGTAGTCGCGGCGCATGCGGTCGAATACCTGCACGTCCATCAACTGGCCCAGCACATAGGCGGCGAAGCTGGCCAGGGCGATCCGGAACACGAAGCTGTTGAATTCGCCCAGGGCCTGGAAACCATTGAAATGGCCGTCATGAAACAGCACCGACACCAGGTAGGACGCGATCAGGGCCGGGATCATGGCGCGCGTGATCACGCGGCGCGCCTCGGCCTTGCCGATCAGCCGCACCGTCAGGTCGGTGGCCAGGAAGACAAATGGAAAACTGAAGGCGCCCCAGGTGCTGTGGAAACCGAAGAGATCGATGGGCAGTTGCACCAGATAATTGCTGGCGATCACGATGAAGATGTGAAAGGCGACCAGCAGGGCAAGATAGAACGGCACCCGCGACGGCGGGACGGAAGGCATCGTCATGAATGAACCTTTTTGGCAGATGGGGTGAGGGAACCCATGAAAGCGGACTGTAACTATGTATTGTACGGTGCGGCTGCGGTTTCTGGGAATATGAGTGCCGGAAGTCTAGCCTTTGTTCCAGGCGGGCAGTTCATGGTCCATGAATGTTCCTTATTCGCGCCGTGCTTGCAGGTTATCCCCAGGCCTATGGGCGGCCGGGGTTTTTATGATTCCACTGAAGAAGGCGGCGGGAGAAAGAGATTGGCATGGCCGCCCTGTCTGCCTGTTTCCCGCGAGGGTTCGAGTATGCATTTTTCTGCCGATGTTCATTTGTCAGGGGGGCGCGCATCACGCCGCCAAGCTGGCTTGCCTGCGCGCCTGTCCAGCCGGGCGGAGCACGGTGTCGGCGCGCTGCCGCCAGGGCGTCAGTTCCTTGGTCGCGCATGGCCTGGCGGCGATGCGGCGGGGCCGCGGAGCAAAGGCTTGCCAATGAGCCGCATGACCCTGCGCAAGGCATTGGATCTCGGTCAGATCCAGGCCTGGTTCCAGCCCAAAGTTTCGGTTGATTCGCAGCGGCTGGCAGGCGCGGAGGCCTTGGCCCGCTGGCTGCATCCCGAGCTGGGCTTGCTGGCGCCCGCCGCGTTCCTGCCCTGGTTCAGCCATCATGGGCTGGACGAGGCGCTGCTGATGCACATGCTCAAGGAAGCGCTGGCTATACAGGCGCAGTGGCGTCGACAAGGTATTCAGGTGCCGATCTCGGTGAATCTGCCTACCCATCTGTTGAATGACGTTTTCCTGCCCGATCGGCTTTTGAATCGTGTTCGGGAGCTGCAGGGACGTACGTGCTGCATTACGTTCGAGATCCTGGAGTCTTCCAACACGCTGACTGCTCGTGCCTTGTTGCGTGGCGCATCTCGTCTGGTCTCCATGGGGTTCGGCCTGGCCCAGGATGACTTTGGCATCGGCTACAGTTCGATGCGCCGCCTGAGCTCATTGCCTTTCTCGGAGCTGAAGCTGGACCGCAGCTTTGTTCATGGCGCGGCGCGCGAAGAGCGGCAGGCGGCCACGGTATTGGCCTCGATTCGCGCCGGCAAGCGCCGGGGACTGGCCGTGACCGCCGAAGGCGTGGAAACGCCGGAAGACCTGGCATTTCTGCGCCAGGCGGGCTGCGACTATGCGCAAGGCTATCTGTTTGCCAAGCCTCTTTCCGCCGCTGACATGAATGTCTGGCTGGCCGGCACAGGAGCGGACAGGCCCGGCCTGGCGCTCAGCCTGGCCGGGTAAAGACGCTTACCGCTTGCCGGCGCCCTGCAGCCATTGCCGATACGCCGAACGGGTCGGCTCCGAGACGGATTCCAGCACTTTCTGGTGATCGACCTGGTGCCGCACCAGCAGCCGCGCATCGGCCACTGTGCGCGATTTGCAGAACCAATGACAACTGTGCTGCAGCAGATACAGCTCTGCCGAAAGATGATAGGCGCGGCTTTTCGGATCCCAGTCGTCTTCGTTGTCCACCACGTGGCGCAAGCCGGCGGCATGAATGTGCAGCAGCTCGCGGAAATCCCGCATTGCCGCGGGCAGAAAACGCTCGGCGTAAGGCACGCAGAACGAGAGCATGCTCATGCTGGCGGCTTGCAGGCTTTCCTCCTGCATGGAGTCGGCCAGCGCCTGCACCTGCGCCGCCACGGCGCGTTCGGTCTGGGCGTAAGTCTCCAGCACCTGCAGCTGGCGCGTCTCGGCCTCTTCGTGGATGGCGCGCGTGTAGCCCTGCGTCAGCGTTTCCATGTGGCGCTCGAGCTGCCTGCCGGCCAGGTGGCGTCCCAGCAAGGCGATGCGCCCGCGTTGATAACGCACGCGCAGCACCTGCCACGCCAGGGCGATCATCAACAGAATCAATACCGTATCCATCAACCGCGCTCCTTCAGGGCCACGTCGGCGCTGCCATCTGTGTCAATAAATTCGTATTTGGTTCGAGCACTTTTTGGACGTGAAAAGAGAAGCGTACAATCATTGAATCTGGATCTTGTGAGTGGCAAAGCGTGCCGTTCTTGCACAGGCTGCCGGGAATTCGCCTTGGACGGCATTGGGCCGGCCGGTTTTCCGAGGCTGCCATTGTATCCCGAGGACTGTTTTCCGGCGCTCTTTACCAGAGTCAGGAGGAAGGTTGCAGAGCTGGTTCCGGGAGAGCCGCAAGCTGGGACCGACGCGCCGGCCTAACGTTTCTGAGTAAATCTCGTACGCCTTCGGGTTTATTTTTTTAAATTATTATTTAATTACGATGGTTGAAGAAATACCTTTTGCTCAATCAATGTCAATCCGAAGTGCTGGTTATGACGAGTACTGGCTTCAAGAGCAAATTTGGGGTAATCCAGTGGTCCTTGGTTTGGGTGAATTGGACGCGTTGAATAAGGAAAAACGTCAGAGCTCCGGTGGCCGGCTCGACTTGCTGCTTAAAGACCCGCAAGACGATTCGATGTATGAAGTCGAGGTGATGTTAGGCGAAACGGATGAGGCTCATATTATCCGCACCATTGAGTATTGGGATAACGAAAAACGTCGTTGGCCACAGCGCCAACATTATGCCGTTCTAGTTGCAGAAAGCATCACACGGCGCTTTTTCAATGTTATCCACATTCTTAGCCATTCAATCCCTATCATCGCTATTCAGGTAGCTCTTGTGAGCATAGGTGACCAGAAGGCGCTTCATTTTACGAAAGTTCTTGATACTTACGAAGAAATCGATGACGGTGCCGTTGGGCAAGATATTGAGGTTAATCGCGATTATTGGAATAAGAAAGCGAAGTGGACCGCTGAAAATGCAGATGTGCTTCTTTCCGTAGTCGGTCATATTTTCCAAGAGCCTCAAGTGAGCTACTTAAAAAATTACGTTTCAATTAGCGTTGGGCGGAACAACTACTTCTGGTTTCATAAACGAGGAAGAAATAAGTCTCTTTTGGGTTTTCGAATTGCTCCGCACCTTGCGGAAGAAGCGCAAAGGATTCTGGATGGAGCAAAGATATCTTTTAATAGCAAGTCAAAAAAGATTTTTCTTATAACAGACTCAGAAACTATAAATTCTAATAAGGATCTCTTCGTTCAGATTGCTAGTTTAGTTTATCGAACATGGGCTAAAGATGAGTAGATAGTTGAAATGGATTTTTTCAACGTTAGAGACCGTTAGCGAGTCAAAGCAGCCTCTGAGCCATGCCGGCATTCAAAACTCTTCCAGAAAGCGCATGCGGAACCGGCGGCCTTTGATACTGCTGTTGGAGATGCGCTCGAAAGCCTGTTTGGCGATACGGCGGTCCAGGGCGACGTAGGCGTTGTAATCGGTGATGTTGATTTTGCCCACCTGCTCGAGGCTCAGGCCGCCGTCGCCGGTCAGGGCGCCGAGCAGGTCGCCGGGGCGCAGCTTGTCCTTTTTGCCGCCTTGTATGTTCAAGGTGATCATGGGCGCCTGCAAGGAGCGGCCGGACTTGGGGCGCAGCGTCTTCAGATTGCCCCACTTCAGCGCGCTTCCCTGGTACTGCTCGATCAGATGGACCCAGCGCATTTCATCGCGTGAACACAGGCTCAGCGCCAGCCCCTTCTGATCGCCGCGGCCGCTGCGCCCGACGCGGTGCACATGGACTTCAGCGTCCTTGGTCACATCCACGTTGATGACAGCGCCCAGTTTCTGAATATCCAGACCGCGTGAGGCCACATCGGTGGCCACCGGCACGGCGCAGCTTTGGTTGGAAAACTGCACCAGAATTTCATCGCGATCACGCTGTTCCAGATCGCCGGTCAGAGCCAGAGCCTTGATCCCTTCGGATTGTAATTCCTCCACCACTTCCTGACAGCGCATTTTGGTATTGCAGAAAATCAGGGTAGAGGCGGGGCGGAAATGTTCCAGCAGCGTCACCACGGCAGGCAGGCGCTGCTCGGGGTGAACTTCGTAGAAAATCTGTTCGATCTGGCTGGCATCGTGCAGTGCTTCCACTTTGACTTCTGCAGGCTTGTACAGGAAGCGGGCGCTCAGGTTGCGGATGTTTTCCGGGTAAGTGGCGGAGAACAGCAAGGTTTGGCGACGGGGCGGGCAGTGCGAGGCAATGGCCACGATATCGTCATGAAAGCCCATATCCACCATGCGGTCGGCTTCGTCCAGAACCAATGTTTTCAGGGCGGACAAGTCCAGGTTGCCGCGCTCCAGATGGTCCTGAATCCGGCCCGGCGTCCCCACAACAACGTGAGCGCCATTGCGCAAGGCTTCTGTTTGCGGGCGCGAGGGCACACCACCGCACAGAGTCAGCATGCGCACGTTAGGAATCTGGCGGGCCAGACGACGCAGCTCGGCGGTGACCTGGTCGGCCAGCTCGCGCGTGGGGCAAATTACCAGGGCTTGTGGAGCCAGCTTGCCGGGGTTGAGGGTTTGCAGCACGCCCAGTCCGAAGGCCGCGGTCTTGCCGCTGCCGGTCTTGGCTTGCGCGATCACGTCGCGGCCTTGAAGGATGAGCGGCAGGCTCTGTTCCTGAATAGGCGTCATCTGTTCAAAACCCAGGCTTTGCAGGGTGTCCAGCAGGACGGGCAGGAGGGGGAGGGTGGAGAAGGGAATATTGGACACGATAAGGCGGATCGCAAAAACCGCAAAAGGTTGAATGGACTGAGAATGCACGTCCTGGCGGATTTTTACCAGGTTCCGGCGGAGCTTTGCAGATATTCCGGCGGCATTTCCAGGTATTGAGGAGGTTGTAACGGTTTCCCGATGGATGTGCAGGAAAAAGCAAAAAGGCCCAAACCGAAGTTTGGGCCTTTTTAGGAATTTGGAGCGGGAAACGAGTCTCGAACTCGCGACCTCAACCTTGGCAAGGTTGCGCTCTACCAACTGAGCTATTCCCGCATGTGTGCGTTTCCGCAGTACCGACTTGTGACCAGGGTTACTGGAGGCGCAAGCCGGAATCGAACCGACCTAGACGGATTTGCAATCCGCTGCATAACCACTCTGCCATTGCGCCGTGGTCGATTAAAAAGGGAAGCCTGGGCTTCCCTTAGGAATCTGGAGCGGGAAACGAGTCTCGAACTCGCGACCTCAACCTTGGCAAGGTTGCGCTCTACCAACTGAGCTATTCCCGCATATCTGTTTTCACAGAAAATCCGCCAACATTCCTGTTTGCGGCTTTACTTAAAACACCGTTTAAGTAAAGAAAGCTATTTTAATTTTGCTGTTCCTGTTTGTCAAGCTTTTTTTATTTGCCTGGCTGACTGGAACCCGCTCTTTAAAAGCGCTTTTGCTTGGCGACTGGCGCTGCAGCAAGAACGTAACTATAAAACGCGCTTGGCGTGCCTGTCAAGAAGTTCCACTCTTTTTTTTGCGATGGCCGGCCTCCCGCGCTATGCTTACTGCTTTCGTCTAGCGCTAGGTAATGGCCGTGAACAGGCAGCTCGATGTGGATCTGACTTCCTTCAACACCCTGGGATTGCGCAGCCGCGCCCGTGAGCTGGTGGTGTTCGACGATGCGGCCCAGTTGCCCGCCTTGCAGGCCTTGGTCGAGCGGGCAGGCGCATTCTTCGTATTGGGCGGGGGCAGCAATGTGGTGCTGTCGGGGCAGGTGGATCCGCTGATGATCAAAGTGCAAAGCCGGGGAATACGCCTGCTGGAAACCCGCGACGACGCCCATATCGTGGAGGCGCAGGCCGGCGAGGTCTGGCACGATTTTGTACTGCACTGTCTGGAGCAGGGCTGGCCCGGCCTGGAAAACCTGGCCCTGATTCCCGGCACGGTGGGCGCGGCGCCCGTCCAGAACATCGGCGCGTATGGCGTTGAGCTGGAGCAGCGCATGCACAGCGTGCTGGCCTGGAATTTCCGCCAGGCGCGGCTGGTGGAGCTGCCGGCGGCAGACTGCGGCTTTTCCTATCGGGACAGCCGTTTCAAGCATGACCCGGACGGCACCTGGCTGATCGTGGCGGTGCGCTTTGCCTTGCCGCGGCCTTGGACGCCTGTGCTGGACTATCCTGACCTGCGCCAGCGCAGCGCCTTGGCCGGCATGGCGGACGCCCGGGCGATCTTCGAGGCGGTCTGCGAAATACGCCGCCAGAAACTGCCCGACCCCGCGGTGCTGGGCAATGCGGGAAGCTTTTTCAAGAATCCGGTGGTGCCGCAGGTCCAGCGCGACGCCTTGCGCGAGCAGTGGCCGGGCCTGGTGTCCTATGAGTTGGGGCAGGGCTTGTGCAAGCTGGCGGCAGGCTGGCTGATCGACCAGTGCGGCTGGAAAGGCCGGCGCGACGGTTCGGTCGGCGTCCATGAACGCCAGGCCCTGGTGCTGGTCAATCATGGCGGCGCGAATGCGCAGGATATCGAGCGGCTGGCTCAGTCCATTCGCGCCGACGTGCGCCGGCGCTACGGCGTGGAGCTGGAGCAGGAACCGGTCCGGGTGGTTTGATGGATCGCGCTCACGGCAGACGCAGCTCGCGCAGCGCTTTGGTGGGGTGGGCCTGCAGATAGGCCCGCATCTGCCCCCGGAAGGCGGGATGGCCTTGTTCCCAGGCTTGCCGCAGCAAGGGCAGGGCCTGATCGGTCTTGCCCTGGTCGGCCAGCAGGCGCGCGGCGTTGAACGCCCCCCGGAAGTCCTGTCCCTGCGCGGCCCGCAGGTAGCAGGCCAGGGCCTGTTCCAGGTCGCGCGGCACGGCCCAGCCGTCTTCATGAAAGCTGCCCACGAAGCTCCAGGATTTGGCGTGCCCCTGCCCGGCCGCCTTCCGGAAGAAATCCAGCGCCTGGGCCAGGTCCGCGGGCACGCCCCGCCCCAGCGCCAGGGAAGTGGCATAGTTGTACTGGCCCCAGTCCAGGCCGGTCAGCGCCGCCTGGCGGAACCAGTAGCTCGCCATCACGTCGTCTTTTTTCAGGCCCCAGCCGTTCTCATAGCAGCGTCCGAGCAGATTCATGCCCATGGGGTGGCCTTCGTTGGCCGCCAGGCGCAGCCAGGGAATGGCTTGCGCCGGGTCGGCGTCGCAGCCCCGGCCTTCCAGATATCGTTGCGCCAGATTGACCTGGGCTTCGATCACGCCCTGCTCGGCGGCGGCGTGCAGCCAGCGCAGGGCGATTTCGGGCGGACCGGACAGGATGTCCCGCCATCCTTGGGCGTCGAGCCGGTTCAGTTCGCGGGCGGTGATCTCATGCATGGGCAAGACGGCGCGGCCCGCCCCTCAGGGCAGGCCGCGCCTTTTCCAGGTCAACTGCCTGTCAGTAGGACAGTTTCAGGTTCAGGACGGCGGAGCGTCCGGGAGCGATGCTGGCGTAGTGCGACGCGTAGGCCTGGTTGTAATACACCTTGTCGGTCAGGTTCTGCACGTTCAACTGCACGCCCACGTTCTTGTTGAATTGGTAGGCGGCCATGGCGTCGAAGCGCCAGTAGGACGGAATGTACAGTTTGTTGGCCGCATCGCCGTACTGCTTGGCGGAATAGAAGGCGCCGGCGCCCACGGTCAGCTTGTCCACGGGCTTGTAGGTGGTCCACAGGCTGAAGCTGTGCTTGGGCGTATTGGGGAAGCGGTTGCCGTCATTGGCCGAGCCGTTCGGGCCGTTGTCCGTGAGCTTGGCGTTCAGGTAGGTGTAGCCGGCGTAGACGTTCCAGCGCGGCGTGATGGCGCCCGAAGCGCCCAGCTCCAGGCCGTCCACGCGTTTCTTGCCCGCCATCTCGTAGTCGCCGTTGGCCAGCGTCACGCGGGCGTTGGTGGTTTCGGTGCGGAACACGGCGGCCGACAGGGTCATGGCATCGTCCAGCACGTTCCACTTGGTGCCCAGTTCCAGCGTGCGGTTCCTTTCCGGGGACAGCTCGTCGGTGTTGCCGCCGCTGACCCGGCCGCCGCGGCTCGAGGGCGCGGAGCCGTCGCTGCCTTCCCCGGCAGAAGCGTTGAACGGGGTGGAGGACGTGGCGTAGGACACATACACCGCGCCGTTCTGCACCGGCTTGTAGGTCAGGCCGACTTGATAGTTGACCAGGGTGTCGTTGCGGCTCAGGTCGAAGGCGCCGGACTTGTAGTGCGTGGAATAGTTGTCCAGGCGCAGGCCCAGGCCGGCTTGCCAATGTTCGTTGAATTCGATGGTGTCGAAGGCGAAGATGGAGCGGGTGTTGGTCTTGCTCTCGCTGGGGTTGCCGCTGGGCCGGCCGTTGAGCGTATTGACCCAGGGATCGCCGGGATTGGGGTCGTACAGGCTGGTGCACTGGTAGTTGGAGGCCGCGCCCACGCCCTTGAGGCAGGCGTTGGCCGCGCCCGAGCCGCTGCCGCGATTCACATTCAGCGAATCGCGTTCGCCTTTCTCGCGCGAGAATTCCAGGCCCACGTTGAAGCGGTGCTTGAGCGATCCGGTCGCGGCCTCGCCCACCAGCTCGGTCAGGTTGGCCAGGCTGTCGATGTGGCTGTCGCGGGTATTGGCGCGGCGCCAGACCAGGCCGTTGGCGACGTTGCCCTGGCTGTCGTCGGGCTGGGTCCAGACGTATTCCTGTGTGGTCCGGGTGTAGCGGGTGGTGTTGCGCAGGGTCAGGCGGCTGTTGATGTCGTGTTCGACGCCGATGGTGGCCATGTCGCTGTTGGTCTTGCGATAGTCGCTCTTCAGGCCGTAGAAGTTGTTGCGGTCCACGTCCACGGGACCGGTCAGGTCGCCGCGCGGCCAGCCGTAGGGAATGCCGCTGTCGGGGATGTCGTCCGTCTGCAGGTGGTAGTAGCTCAGCGACACGCGGGTGGGCGTGTTCAGGCCGAAGGTGATGGTGGGCGCCACGCCCCAGCGCTGGTTCTTGACGACGTCGCGGCCGGGCACGTCGGCGTCGTGATACATGGCGTTCAGGCGAAAGGCGATGGAATCGCTCAGTTGCTGGTTGGTGTCCAGCGTGCCGCGATAGTAGCTGTCGGTGCCCAGGCCCAGGTTCACGTCGGTGAAGGTGTCGGCCTTGGCGGTCTTGTTGATCAGGTTGATGCTGCCGCCGGCGCCGCCGCGGCCGCCATAGGCGCCGTCCGAGCCCTTGACCACTTCCACCTGTTCCAGGTTGAACACTTCGCGGGAGGTGGCGCCGATGTCGCGCATGCCGTCCACGTAGGTGCTGCCCTGGGCGTCATAGCCGCGGATGAAGGGGCGGTCGCCCAGCGGGTTGCCGCCTTCGCCAGCGCCGAAGGTGATGCCGGGCGTGTTGCGCAGCACATCGGTCAGGAAGTGGCGGCCTGGTCGCGGATCACTGCCTGGGGAATGATCTGCACGGATTTGGCAGTGTCCAGCAGGGGGGCCGTGAACTTCTCCGAGGCCGAATTCTGGATGTTGTAGCTGCGCTCCTGCGCGGCCTTGACCTGGATGGGGGCCAACTGTGTGGCGGATTCCGAGCCTTGCTGGGCAAGCGCCAAGGGGGAGATCAGCAGGGCGGGGGAGGCGAGCGCCGTGGCGATGCCTGTGGCGCGACGCAGGGAAGAAGGTGTGTTTTCTGGCACGATGGCTCCGGAATAGAGATGCGAATCATTATTGTTTTGAAGGAAGCAAATTATGAGTTCGTCTTTTTTCCAGAACCTGACCAGCTCCTGAAAATCGCGTGAAAAACAACAGCCTGTTTCAAAAACAGGTTCAAGCTTCGAGTATTCCCCACCAGCGCAAGGTCTGCTTCAGGTGATCCCGCACGGCTTGCATGGCGGCTTCGGCATCCTTGTTCTCCAATCTGTCCAGGATCAGCAAATGCTCTTCCATGGCCGGCACGATGCGTTCGGGCAAGGGGCGTCGTGAATGTTGCATGACATTGATGCGGTCGCAGTTCTCTTCATAGATGGCCAATGCCGACGGATTGCCCAAAGCTTGAGCCAGCGTGCGATGCAAAGACCAGTCGACCTCCATGGCCCGGATCTGGAGTGCTACGGTTGCTTGCCCCTTGCGCGCCTGTTCCAGCACTTCCTGATG
The DNA here is from genome assembly GCF_965112015.1 of Alcaligenes sp. Marseille-Q7550. Lineage (NCBI taxonomy): Bacteria > Pseudomonadati > Pseudomonadota > Betaproteobacteria > Burkholderiales > Alcaligenaceae > Alcaligenes > Alcaligenes sp. Marseille-Q7550. Next base: position 540,796 of record NZ_CBCOPU010000002.1, on the reverse strand, counting down.
CTGTTGCTTCAGCAGGGCCAGCTTCTGCGCTGGCAGGGCATGAGCCAGCAGCCGCGCTCCTTCCTGATCGAACAGGCAACGCAGGTGAAAACAGTCGTGCAGCGCTTGCGCGGTCGCCTCCAGCACCAGGACTCCCCGCTTGGGCAGTACGGATACCAAGCCGGCTGCCGCGGCGCGCTTGACGGCTTCGCGTACCGGGGCAAGCGGAAAGTCCATCAGTCTCATCAGCTCCGCAATGGATACCAGTTGGCCGGCCCGCACCTGGCCGGTAGCCAGCAGATGTCGAAAAGCCTGGAACGCCTGGGTGGCCAGCAATAGTTCATGGGAGGCCGCATGCATGGATAAGTCTCCGTTTCCTATAGGGTTTTTACTGCTGTCAATCAACATATGTTTTTCATTATATTTGAAATTCGTTTTTAAATATGTTCTGAAATGTCAGTTGAAATTCCTGCTGGCGGTTTCTTCTCTTGCAGCCTTTCTAGGGAAAAGAATCATGCGTTTTTTCTATCGGAGCTTGTTCGGGCAGGTGATTGTCGCCCTGGTGCTGGGCGTGATCGTCGGCGTGGCGTGGCCTCATTTCGGCGAGGCGCTCAAGCCCTTCGGCGACGGGTTCATCAAATTGATCAAGATGATCATCGCACCGCTGGTGTTCTGCGTGGTGGTGCACGGCATTTGCGGCAGCAGCGACCTGAAGAAGGTCGGACGGGTGGGGGTTAAGGCGCTGGTCTATTTCGAGATCGTGACCACCTTCGCCCTGGCGCTGGGCATTGCGCTGGCGTATCTGTTCGCGCCCGGGCACGGCATGAACGTGGATCCCAGCACTCTGGATGCAAGCGCCATGGCGGCTTATACGTCCCGCGTGGACCAGGCTTCCGATACGGTCGGTTTTCTGATGAAGATCATCCCCACCCCCTTCGTGGATGCCTTTGCCTCGGGCGACATCCTGCAGGTGCTGCTGATCGCCATCCTGTTTGGCTTGGCCGTGGCCATGTTGGGCGAGCGCGGGCGGCCGGTGGCCAATCTGGTGAACCAGCTCTCCCATGTCTTCTTCAAGATCATCGGCTTCATTGTTCGCCTGGCTCCTCTGGGCGTTCTGGGTGCGGTCGCCTTCACCGTGGGCAAGTACGGCGTGGGAACCCTGGGCAAGCTGGGCATGCTGGTGCTGTTGTTCTATGTGACTTGCTTCATCTTCGTGATCGTGGTCCTTGGCTTCATCCTGCGGCTGGCCGGCTTCAATATCTTCAAGCTGCTCAAGTATCTGCGCGAAGAACTTCTGGTCGTGCTCGGCACGGCTTCCTCGGATGCGGTACTGCCGCAGGTCATGCGCAAGCTCGAGCGCATGGGTGTCAAGGACTCGACGGTAGGCCTGGTGGTGCCGACAGGCTATTCATTCAATCTGGACGGCTTTTCCATCTACCTTACCCTGGCCGCCGTGTTCATCGCACAGGCGACCAACACCTCTCTGTCGTTCATGGACCTGCTGACGATTCTGGCCATTTCCATGCTGACGTCCAAAGGAGCGCACGGCGTTCCGGGCTCGGCCATCGTCATCCTGGCCGCCACGCTGAGCGCGGTGCCGGCGATCCCCGCCATCGGCCTGGTGCTGGTCCTGTCGGTGGACTGGTTCATGGGCATGGCCCGGGCATTGACCAATCTGATCGGCAATTGCGTCGGCACCGTGGTGGTGGGCGCCTGGGAAGGGGATGTAGACCGCCAGCGGGCGCATGACGTGCTGGATGGCCGCATCAAGGTGGACCTGAGCAAAGAAAGGGCTCTTGAAAACTGATTGCGCTGCGCCAGAAAGCAAAAGCCGGACTGGTTCGCCAGTCCGGCTTTTGCATGCTTCAAGTCTGCTTCAAAGCGCCTCAGGCGGACACTTCCTCCAGCGAGCGGCCTTTGGTCTCCACGCCCAGCACCAGCACCACCAGGGCGGCGATCGTGAAGGAGGTGGCCCCCAGCGTGAACACGCCGGTGTGGCCGGTCCAGGGCAGGATCAGGCCCACCAGCAGGGGGCCCAGCAAGGAGCCCAGGCGGCCTACGGACGAGGCGAAGCCTGAACCCGTGCTGCGCGAGCGGGTCGGGTAGAGTTCGGGCGTGTAGGCGTAGAGCACGGACCACATGCCGAACATGAAGAACTGCATGCACAAGCCAGCGCCGATGAGCTGCGCCACCGGCGCCTGCGCCGTGGCGACATGGCCGTAGACGAAGGCGGACGTGGCGCTGCCCACCAGCATCAGCACCATGGTCATCTTGCGTCCCCATTTCTCCAGCAGCCAGGCCGCAAAGATGAAACCGGGTATGCCGGCCAGCGAAATGTAGATGGTGTACATCACGGACTTGGTCACTTCGTAGCCGGCCTGCTGCAGCAGGGCGCCCAGCCAGGTCGTCAGTCCGTAGTAGCCCAGCAGGGCGAAGAACCAGAGCATCCAGAGCATGATGGTGCGCCGCGCGTACTGGCCCTGCCAGAGCTGGGCGAACAGCGCTCCGCGATCCTGGCGCAGCGCAGGCGCGGGCGGGCGCGGCGCGGGCAGGGGAAGCCCGCCGTTGGCGCGCACCACGCGCGCCTCGAATGCGGTGGTGACCCGGTCGGCCTGGCCGTGCTGGCCGACCTCTTCCAGCCAGCGGGGCGATTCGGGAACGTAGCGCCGGATGACGAAGACGAACAGCGCCGGCACGGACAGGGCGATGAAGATGCCGCGCCAGCCTATGTGCTCCAGCGTCAGGTAGGTCAGGATGCCGGCGCAGATGAAGCCCAGCGGCCAGAAGCCTTCCAGGATGGCGACGTAGCGTCCGCGGCTCTTGGCGGGCACGATCTCCGACACCATGGCCAGGCCGATGGGAAACTCCATGCCCATGCCAAAGCCCAGCAGGACGCGGAACGCCATCAATTGTTCCACGGTCTGGGACAGGCCGCAGGCCAGGCTGCCCACGCCCCAGAAAATCATGCTCCACTGGAAGACGGGCTTGCGGCCGAATTTGTCCGCAAGCATGCCGGCGATGGCCGCGCCGAAGAACATGCCCAGAAAGCTGCAACTGGCCAGCAGGCCGGCCTGGGCGGTGGTCAGGCCCATTTCCGCCTTGATGGAACCCAGCACGAAAGTCATGATGCCCAGGTCCATGGAATCGAAGAACCAGGCGGTGGCGATGATGCCGAAAAGCATCCGTTGATAACGAGTCATGGGCAGCCGCTCGAGGCGATTGGCCACGTTGGGGTGCTGCTGTGTTGCAGAGGGCATTGCTGTCATGGGTGTCTCCAAGTGCGCCGTTCTCGTGACGGCCTTTATTGACGGACAGTCTGCTCAAGCTTCTGGCAGGTGTTTGTTTAGCTAATATATTACATGAATGTTAGTGATATTCATGTGTGCGGGGATCATGGTATGTACTAGGTGGCGCCCGGGCTGGGCAGGCGGTCGCCGGCCAATATGCCGGCATGGGCGTGACGGATGATGCGTGCGTAGGAGTCGGTGCAGTCCGGGACGGGAAAGGCTCTGGCGAGACGCGTCACCTGCAAGGCGTCCTCCAGCAGGCGGGGCAGCTGTTCCTGCCGGATGCCGAACCCGCTCAGGTCGGACGGTATGTCCAGTTGTTCGACCAGCGTTCGCAGGCGCAGGGGCAGGGCCAGCAGGGTGTGCGCTTCATCGGGACCGCGCATGCCCAGCAGTTGCGCGATTTCCAGCAGTTCCGCGGCGCGGCTGTGACGCAGTTCGTCCAGCACGTAGGGCAGCATCACGGCATTGGTGCTGCCGTGCGATTGATGCGTCAGGCCCGCCACGGCGTAGGCGATGCCGTGCACGGCGTTCAGCCCGGCGGTGCCGTAGGACAAGGCGGCGTAGTAGCTGGCGCTGGCCATGGCGTCGCGCGCCTGGGCATCGGCGCCGTCCCGATAGGCGCGCAGCAAGTAGGCGCCGCACAGGCGGATGGCTTCGCGGGCAAACAGCATGGTCAGGGCGGAGCGGCCGCTGTAGCCGGGATCCGGGTGTCCGGCGCGGTCAAAACGCGCGGCGTCCTGGGTCAGGAACGATTCGATGGCGTGGGTCAGGGCGTCGATGCCGGCGTCGGCCGTGACCGGTGGAGGACAACTGTCGGTCAGCTCGGGGTCGATGACGGCGATGGCGGGCCGCAGCCGATTGTCCATGACGGCGATCTTGGTGGCGTTGTCCGGATCCACCAGGATCGCGCCGGGCGTGGCTTCGGATCCGGTGCCGGCCGTGGTCGGCAGGGCGATCAGGGGCAGGGCCCGGGCGCCGGGCGGCCAGACGCCGCTGTAGGTCCGGATGGGCTCGCCGGCGGGAAGGGTCAGGCACAGCGCTTTGGCCAGATCGATATTGCTGCCGCCGCCCAGGGCCAGTACATGGTCCGGCTTGCGGCCTTCCAGGCGCGCCCGTATGTCCGCCGTCGCCTCGTCGCACAAGTCGACGGACGGATCAGGCAGTCCGCCGTCGTACACCAGGACCTCGATGCCCAGTTCCCGGCAGGCCTGGAGGTGTTCCTGCACCCACTGCGTCCGGGCGGTGAAGAAGCGGTCGGTGACCAGCAGGCCGTGACGCAGCCCGAGATGGGCCAGCAGGGCCGGCAAATCGCGGCGACAGCCGCGTCCCATCAGGGTGCGGGCGGGGGGACAGAAGAAGACTTTTTCATTCATGGTCGTGTCCTAGGGAGATAGGCGGAGCAGAAGTCATCCATCAGCGCGGCGATCGCGCCGGCGTGCGAGCCCAGCACGCCGTGGCCGGCTTCGGGAAGCAGGTGCAAGGTGTTGCATGGCAGCCCGTCCGCCAGCATCCGGGCATGCGACAGGGGGCAGTCCTCGTCCTGTTCGCCGTGGATGATCAGGGCCGGGACGGGAATGCGCTGCAGTTGGTCGCGGTGATCGCTGTGGCGATTGGCCTGCCAGGTCCAGGCCACGTCCTGGCGCCCGGCGGCCTGGATCAGTCCCAGGCGGCGCTCGCGCCGGGAGATCTCATCAAGCAGGGCGGTCTCGTCCTGCGCATGGAACCACTGCGTCCGGCGCAGGCAGGCGGTGCCGGAAACCAGCACCAGAGCGCTGGGCAGCGGCGCCTTGTCTTCGAGCAATGTCAGGCAGGCCTGCAGGACGACGGATACGCCAAGGCTCCAGCCCGCCAGGACGAAGTCCTGGTCTGGCGCCAAGCGGCGCAGCATGGCGCGCAGATCCTGGACGAATCCGTCCAGGCGATAGTCCTCCCGGCAGCGGCCGCGCAGGGCGGAGCCCCGTCCGCGCAGAGGAGGCAGGCGCCAGTCCAGCCCGGCGCGGCTCGCCTGGACGACGGGCAGCCAGCCCGCGCGGGAGCCCTGGATGCCATGGCAGGCGATGACGGGCCGAGGCCCCACAGCGTCGGCAGTGCGCATATGGCTTCCTGGGGGGGATAAATGCAACTAATATATGAACTTGTTGCCGAGGGAGAGTCCAGCCGGGCTGGACGGCGGCGGGTCTGCGCAGCCGGGGCTGCGATTTCAAGGCATGGTCAGCATGGTCACAAAAAAGCGGGAAGCAGCAGTCAAAGGCGAAACGGTCGGCAAGGCACGGGTCGCCAAGCGGCGCGTGGACATCAAGGAACTGGCCGAGCCCAAGCCCAAATTGACGGACATCGCCTACGAGCGGCTGGAAGAGGCCATCATCACCTTGAAGCTGCCGCCGGGCAGCATCGTCTCCGAGCTGACCCTCAGCCAGATGTTCGACATAGGCCGCACGCCCATCCGCGAGGCCATCCAGCGCCTGGCGCGCGAGCACCTGATGCTGGTGCTGCCGCAGCGCGGCCTGTTGATTCCCGAGATCGATCTTCCCAAGCAGTTGCGCCTCATCGAGACGCGCCGGGAGGTCGAGCGCCTGATCTGCCGCAGCGCGGCGCGGCGCGCGACGCGTGAACAGCGAGAGCAATTCATGGTCTTGCATGATGCATTCCTGTAGGCTGCCGCCCAGGATGACGAAGTCAGCTTCATCCGGGCGGACAGGCAGTTCAACGAATTGGAGATCGAGGCGGCGCGCAATGAGTTCGCCGAGGGCGCCATGCGCCTGATGCACGGTCTGTCCCGGCGCTTCCGGTTCTGTCACTACCAGCAGGATTCCGTCCTGTCCGAAATGGGGAGGCTGCATGCCGAGGTCGCGGCCGCCATCGCGGGGGGCGACATGAACCAGGCGGGACAGAGTCTGGACCGCCTGATGGACCACATCGAGCAACTGGCCCGCAGCACCCTGATCTCCAGCTTGTAGCCACGGCGGTGCTTTGCCGCGGCGCGCCGGTCAGGCCGTCAGCCCGCGATCCAGGGCGCTCTGTTCTTCCCGCTTCAGGAGGGGGCCGTCCGTGGTGTCGCCCGTGTCCTCGAAGCGGAAGCGTCGGATGATGGGCTTGAGTTCTTCCTTGACGTGCTTTTCGCTGTAGCCGTTGAACAGGTGGCCCAGCAGGCCGCGGCGCAGGTCCGTGGTGCCCATGGCCCAGTCGGCGATGGGAAAGGTCAGGTTCATGTTGTACTTCATCATGATTCCCTGGTTGTGGTGGGCGGTATGGTGCCGACGGATGGTGTTGATGAAGGGCATGTTGCGCACGAACCAGTTCTCGTGGACGTGGCAGCAGTAGTGGAAGGTCTCATAGACCAGGTATAGCCCCACCATGGTCATGAACACGAAGTAGCCTGCGTTGGGATTGATCAGCCAGGCCGCCAGCCAGCCCAGCAATCCGCCGCCCACGCCCAGGGTGGCCAGCACGCGCCAGGGGAAGAAGACGATGCGGAACTCCTTGGTGGAGTCTATGGTGGCTTCGTTGTCGGTGAAGTACTGGTGATGCTGTCGCGTGTGACGCTCGTAGATTTCGCGCAGCCCGATGATGTCTATACGTCGGTGCATTACATACTTGTGCATGGCCCATTCGGCGAAGTTGCCCGCCAAGAAGACCGGCAGGATGATCAGCCATTCCCAGCCCACCGCATCGAGCTTGCCGATGCAGTAGTAAATGGCTGCCAGGCCGACTCCATAGGTCACCACGACATGTAGCAGGCCGTTGTAGGCGGGACTGATGCTGGATTTGTAGTTCTCGCGGAACTTGCGTTGGCGCTCGCTCATCATGATGCGTGTCTCCATCCTGAGTGTTGGTTGTAATGTATTCAACTAATATATTAGTGATATTTTTGACTGCGTCAAGCAGAATGGCTACGGACGCATGCGCGTTCCGGGCAGCCTCAGGATAAAAAAAAGCCGGCGTGGACGCCGGCTTTGATGGAATTGCCTGGGCTTCAGGCGCCCAGCACGTCCTGCATGGTGTACAGGCCGTTGCTCTTGTCGCCCAGGAAGCGCGCGGCGCGCAGGCTGCCGTTGGCGTAGCCGGCGCGGCTGGTGGAGCGGTGGGAGATTTCGATGCGTTCACCCTGGCCGCAGAAAAAGACGGTGTGGTCGCCGATGATGTCGCCGCCGCGCAGCACGGAAAAACCGATGCGGCCGTACTGGCGGGCGCCGGTGTGGCCGTGGCGGGCCCAGTCGGCGACGTCGGCCAGCGATTCGCCCCAGGTCTTGGCAATGGCTTCGCCCATGGCCAGGGCCGTGCCCGAGGGCGCATCCACCTTGTTGCGGTGGTGGGCCTCGAAGATTTCCGCGTCGTAGCCTTGGTTCAGCAGGGCCGCGGCCAGCTCGATCAGTTTCAGGGTGGCGTTCACGCCCACGCTCATGTTGGGCGCGAAGACGATGGCGATTTCCCGGCCGGCGGCCTGGATCTGCTGTTTTTCGGCCTCGGAGAAGCCGGTGGTGCCGATGACCAGGCGCGTGCCGTGCTGCAGGCAGGCTTCCAGGTGGGCCAGCGTGCCTTCAGGGCGGGCGAAGTCGATCAGGCAGTCGGCCTGGGCCAGGGCGTGCAGGTCGTCGGTGATGGTCACGCCGGTGGGCTTGCCCAGGAACGCTCCGGCGTCCTGCCCGATGGAGGCCGCTCCCTGGCGGTCCAGGGCGACGCTGAGCGTCAGGTCCGGGCTGTTCAATACGGCTTCGATCAGCATACGGCCCATACGGCCGTCTGCGCCGGCAATGGCGATGCGCATGTATCCTGTCCTTTCTGCTTACTGTACGGGCTGGGTGGAGGGCGGCGCGGCTTCGTCGCTGCCGCGGGGGCTGGAATGCCCGCCTATGGGGCGCACGAACTGCTGGGTGCCTTCGTTGGCGTCGGCCGGGCCGGAGCTGTGGCGTTTGCCGGTGTCGGCGCGCTCGAAGGGTTGGCGGTCGGGCTGCTCATCGCCCTGCCAGCGCACCAGGGTGTCGCCTTCGAACCAGACGGTGAAGGTGCGTTGCTCGGTCTTGCCGTAGCCGGGCTGGTTCAGGTAGGGGGAGTCCCAGCGGTAGGCGTGGAAGATGTCCTGCAGGGTGGGCGAACCCAGCAGATAGCGGACCTGGTCGCGGGTCATCCCGGGTTGCAGGCGGGACACCTGCTCGGCAGTGATCCAGTTCCCCTGTTGGACGTCGGCGCGATAGGGGAAGCCCCATTTGGAGGATCCGCAGGCCGTCAGGGCCGCTGCAGCCAGGCTCGCCGCCAGTACGGCGCGGATGACAGGAGTGAATGAATTTGCCTTCTTCTGCACGAAATGCCCCTGTTGGAATAAAATCGTTATCATATAAGGGTTTAGGAAAAAGCGCATGAATTGCGCTCCGAACCGCCTCGGGACAGGCCCGCCTTGCGGCGGGTCCGGACCCGGGATCCACCCCCATCAAGATGCGATAATTTTAGCCATGAACGATCAAAATGAACTGAAAAACATGGGGCTGAAGGCGACTTTACCGCGCCTGAAGATTCTGGACATCTTTCGTCGCTCGGATCAGGAAGGCCAGCGCCACCTCAGCGCCGAGGACGTCTACCGCCTGCTGATCGCCGACGAAGTCGACATCGGCCTGGCCACGGTATATCGCGTGCTGACCCAGTTCGAACAGGCCGGCATCCTGGTGCGCAGCCAGTTCGACGGCGGCAAGGCCGTGTTCGAACTGAACGACGGCGACCACCACGACCACCTGATCTGCACCAATTGCGGCGTGGTGGAAGAGTTCACCGACAGCCAGATCGAAGCCCGCCAGCACGAGATCGCCAAGGAACACGGTTTTGCGCTGGAGAGCCACACCATGCTGCTGTACGGCATCTGCCCCAAGTGCGCGCAGGCCGGCAAGCAGGCCAAGTCCGCGTTGCGCTCCTGATCGCGCCCCATGTGATCCGGATTCCCGCCTGACCCGGCTTCGGGGGCAGGACAAGCCCATCGGTTCATATCGATGGCAAGTCCTGATATTGAGCCTGGCAGGCGCGGAACCGGATAGAATATTTGCCCCGTCGGCGCCAGCCGGCGGGGCTTTTTCTTGCCCGGTCGTTGCGTTCTAGCCCTCGAGTCCTTCCGTCCTGTAGAAGCGCTTGAGCTCGCCCCTCGTCATCAGCTTCACTTTGGGCAGGCTGACGTGTTCGTAGATATCGGCATATCGTTGTCTGTTCGACGGCGTGACGGCGGTGATGTGACGGATCATGCGCCACTTCATTGTGTCCCGGCCGCCTTCCAGCGCACCGGCCCGATTGCGTTCGAACCAGGTCCGATGAAAGTAGCGAAACAAGCTGAGGACCATCGATACATCCAGCAGAATGAAGCCTGTGGCGCGATCCAGCCGCCGGGGGAGAATGCGCGTGTAGTTGCCTTCCATGACCCATTGTTCCTGCTGTATGGCTTGTTCATGCAGGCGGCGCACCTTTGCCTCGGGCCGGGGCCGCCAGTCGGTATGGGGCTGGTGATAGAGCCGGTCGAGATGAATGACCGGCAGGCCGCGTTTTCGCGCGATGGCCAGGGCCAGCGTGGATTTGCCGCTGTTGGAGGGCCCCAGAATGCAGATGCGCGGGCCCAGATCGTCGATAATGCTCATGCTTTGGCTCAAACCGGAATGACGCGGCCATTGCCCAGGACGCGGGCCGGGCCACTTGAATCGATCAGCCCCATGCCGTCGGCGAGGCGCGCTCCCGAACGGGGCGGGGTTTATCGGGCGCGCCGTCGATTACTGTTCGATCGAGAGTTCAAGGATGTCGTCGCCGTACGCGTCCTGCTCGCCGGTAGCCGTCCAGCCCAGTCGCCGGTAGAAACCGTAGGAGCGGACGTCCGGATCGCTGGCGCAGGCCAGGAACAGGCGTTTGAAGCCTTTGCGCTTGAAGTCCTCGATCATCAGCCCAAGCAAGGTTCTGCCGATCCCCCGGCCTTCGTAGGCGGGCAGCAGGGCGAGGACGGTGATCTCGCCGCTATCGCGGTCGCCAAAGCAGTAACCGATCATCCGGCCGTCCAGGCAGGCCACGAAGCCGGGAGAGCTGCCATCCTGGATGCCGGCGCTCCAGGACTGGGCGGTGATTCCCAGCGCGCGCAGGTCCTCCTCGGAAAACGCGTTCTCTCTGGTCAGCCCCCGGATTGCGATGCACATGGAAGCATCATCAGGCACGGCCGGGCGAAAGGTCGGGTTGATCATGACAATGCTACGCTTGTCAGCGTTGCCGCTCCAGCATTTCCCGCGCATGTTCGCGCGTGGTGCTGGTGATTTCCAGCCCGCCCAGCATGCGGGCGATCTCGTCCACCCGCTCGGCCTGGTCCAGAGGGCGTATGGAAGAAAAAGTCTGGCCCTTGACCGATGCTTTCTCGACCTTCAGGTGATGGTCTCCGCAGGCGGCCACCTGGGGCAGGTGGGTGACGCACAGCACCTGGTGGCGCGCGCCCAGTTCCTGCAGCAGCCGGCCCACGACCTCGGCCACGGCGCCGCCCACGCCGGTGTCCACTTCATCGAAGATCAGGGTGGGCACGCGAGCCGCCTGGCTGGCGATGACGGACAAGGCCAGCGAGACGCGCGCCAGCTCGCCCCCAGAGGCAACCTTGGCCAGGGGACGGGGCGTGACGCCCTGGTGGCCCGCCACCAGGAACTCCACGTGCTCCAGGCCGTGCGCCTGTGGCGGACTGGGCGTCAGGGCGATCTCGAAGCGGCCGCCTTGCATGGCCAGCGATTGCATGGCCTGGCTTACCTGCTTGCCCAGCTGGGCGCTGGTCTTGCGCCGCGCCGCGCTCAGTTGCGCGGCCAGGGATTCGTAGTGGGCCTGCGTCTTGCGCACCTGTTCCTGCAGGGCTTGCAGATCGAAGGATTGCTGGACCTGGCGCAGCTGTTCTTGCCACTGCTCCAGCTGCGCGGGCAATTCTTCGGGTTCGGTCTTGAATTTGCGGGCGGCCGAGAAAATGGCGGACACGCGCTCTTCGGTCTGCGCCAAGCGCTCCGGATCCAGTTCGGTGTCGCTCAGGTAGCTGTTCAGGTCCGACACGGCTTCGGTGACGGCGATGCGGGCCGATTCCAGGCTATCGACAATGGTTTGCAGCGCGGGATCGTGGCGCAGCAGGGAAGCCATTTCGTGGGCGGCGGCGCCCAGCGGCCGCTGCACGGAGGTTTCTTCGCCGTCCAGCGCTTGCAGGGCCTGGGCGCTGCCGTCGATCAGGGCCTGGGCGTGGGAAAGGCGCGTGTGCTCCTGCTGAAGCTGGTCCCATTCGCCTTCCTGCAGATGCAGCGCGGCGAGCTCGCCGATCTGCCATTCAAGCTGCTCCTGTTCGCGCTGGCGTTGTTCGGCGCTGTGGCTGGCCTGTTCCACGGCCTTGCGGGCCTGGCTCCATGCCTGCCAGGCCTGCGCGACCTGGCGGGGCAGGGGCAGGTGGCCGCCCTGGCTGTCGAGCAGCTCGTACTGGCTGTGCGACTGCATCAGGCTCTGGTGGGCGTGCTGGCCGTGGATGTCCACCAGCAGTTCGCCCAGCTCGCGCAACTGGGCCAGGGTGGCCGGGCTGCCGTTGATGTAGCTGCGGTTGCGCCCCTGCTGGTCGATCAGGCGGCGCAGCACCAGTTCGTCCGAGGCCTCGAAGTCGCGTTCGGCGAGCCAGTCCCGTATGTGGGGCGGACAGTCGAATTGCGCGCTGATCTCGGTGCGCGGGCAGCCTTCGCGTATGGCCTTGGCATCGCCGCGCGCGCCCAGCGCCAGGGACAGGGCGTCGATCAGGATGGATTTGCCGGCGCCGGTCTCGCCGGAGAACACCGTGAAGCCGGTCTCGAAATCGATCGTGGCCTGATCCACGATCACAAAGTCTCGAACGTGCAGGGTACGGAGCATAGGAGCGTTATTCGTTTTCTTCGTTGGGCAGGGGCATGCGGTTCCAGTCCAGCTTGTGGCGCAGGGTGGAGAAGAAGCTGTAGCCCTTGGGGTGAATGAAGCGAATGGTGTCGTGCGCGCGGCGCACGTCGATGCGGTCGCCCTGCTGGCAGTCCGACCAGGCCTGCATGTCGAAGTGCACGCTGCCGCCCGATTCGACGCGCCCCAGGGCCGTGATGGTCAGGTTCAGGGTGCCGCTGTCGGGCAGGACGATGGGACGGTGCGACAAGGTCTGCGGCGCCACGGGCACCAGCAGGAAGGCATTGAGCGAGGGGTGCAGAATGGGGCCGCTGGCGGCCAGCGAGTAGGCGGTGGAGCCGGTCGGGGTGGAGATGATCAGGCCGTCGGCGCGCTGGCGGTACATGAAGACGCCGTCCAGCTCCACGCGCAGTTCTATCATGCCGCCGCGCCCCGCGCGGTTGATGACCACGTCGTTCAGGGCCACGCCCGAATACAGAACCTGCCCGTCGCGCACCACCCGGCCCTCCAGCATGGAGCGCTCTTCGATGTCGTAATGGCCGTTCAGCACGCTGACCAGGGCGTCGTTGGCGTCGTTCAGGGGAATGTCGGTAATGAAGCCCAGGCGGCCGTGGTTGATGCCGACCAGGGGCACCTTGCTGTGCGCCAGTTCGCGGGCGGCGCCGATCATGGTGCCGTCTCCGCCCATGACCACGGCCAGGTCGGCGCGAGAGCCGATCTCCGCGTAGTCGCACACGGGAAATTCGGTGACGCCGGTATTGCGGGCGGTCGCGGCCTCCACCAGCACCGAACAGCCGGCATTGACCAGGGTCCGGGCCAGCGACCGGACGGGCGCGTCCAGGCCGGAATCCTGATATCTGCCGACAATGGCGACCGTTTTGAAATGCATGGGGCGAAAACCTTATTGATTAATGAAATAATTGCGATAAATTGATTATAGAGTTGCCGCTACAGGCTTGGTTGCAAGAATCTCCCCTTTGTCCTGCAGCGGGGTGTTTTTTTAAGTGATATGCGCGACATGGATGACAGAGCGAATGCATTGCTGAAGGTGCTGATCGAGCGGTATATCGCCGATGGGCAGCCCGTCGGGTCCCGTACCCTGTCAACCGTCTTTGATTTCTCGCCGGCCACCATACGCAACGTCATGGCCGAGCTGGAAGCCCTGGGCCTGATCCACAGCCCCCACACCTCCGCGGGCCGGGTGCCCACGCCCAAGGGGTACCGGCTGTTCGTGGACCGGCTGCTGGCCTCGCAGCGCTTCGAGCGGCCCGACGCCCAGAACCTGAGCCAGTTCCTGCCTTTCGACGAGCCCAATCGCGCAGTCAGTTCGGCGGCCTCCCTGCTGTCCAATCTGTCGCAGTTCGCCGGCGTGGTCCTGGCGCCCAAGAAGGCCCAGACGTTCAGGCAGATCGAATTCATCCGGCTGTCGGACAAGCGCGTGCTGCTGATCATCGTCACCCCGGACGGCGACGTGCAGAACCGCATCCTGTTCGTGCCGCGCGACTACCTGGAGCATGAATTGGTCGAGGCCAGTCATTTCTTCAACCAACATTTCTCGGGCATGTCCTTCGAATCCGTGAGGCTGGCCCTGTCGCAGGAACTCAGCTCCCTGCAGGAGGACATCTCGCGCCTGATGCAGCAGGCGGTGGACGTCGGCAGCCACCAGCCCGACAACGAAGAAGCCGTGGTGATCGCCGGCGAGAGCAAACTGCTGAACGTGACGGAGATGGTGGCCGACATGGACCGCCTGCGCCGCCTGTTCTCGCTCTTCGAGAAAAAGACCGACCTGCTGCATCTGCTGGATGTCTCCAGCCAGGCCGAAGGCGTGCAGATCTACATCGGCGGCGATTCGCAACTGGTACCGCTGGACGATGTCTCGGTCATCACCGCGCCTTACGGGGTGGACGGCAAGGTGGTCGGGACGCTGGGCGTGATCGGACCGTCGCGCATGGCGTACGATCGGGTGATCCCCATCGTGGACATTACCGCCCGGCTGTTGTCAAATGCCCTGAGCCATCATTCGGCCGGCTAGTCCGGTCTGCCCCTTGGCGGGCCCTGCGGGTTCCGGCCTGCCGCTTTTTGTCTTTACCACCATGCCCAAGTTGCTTGCTTCCCCCTATCTGCCCGAACCGGTCGACGCCGATATGTTCAATGCCGATGCGCCTGTGCGCGAGGCCGGGCCGATCGGCATCCTGATGATCAATCTGGGCACGCCGGACCAGCCCGAACCCAAGGCCATACGACGCTACCTGGGCGAATTCCTGTCCGATCCGCGCGTCATCGAGATCCCCCAGGTCCTCTGGCAGGTCATCCTGCGCCTGTTCATTTTGCCGCGCCGGCCAGCCAGGCTGGCGCCGCGCTACAAGGATATCTGGCTGGCCGAGGGCGCGCCCCTGCTGGTGTGGAGCCAGGCGCAGGCCGAGGGCCTGCAGGAGTTGCTGGCCGGGCAGGGGCACGATGTGCGCGTCGAACTGGGCATGCGCTATGGCAATCCTTCCATTGCCGGCGCCCTGGACAAGCTCAAGGCCGCCGGCTGCGAGCGCATCCTGGCCTTGCCGCTGTATCCGCAATATGCGGCCAGCACCACGGCCACGGCCTTCGATTGCGTGGCGGCGCATCTGCGCCGGCAGCGCAACCAGCCCGAGCTGCGCTTCATCAAGCGCTACCACACGCACCCGGATTACATTGGAGCGCTGGCCTCCCAGGTGCGCGGCCATTGGGAGGAGCATGGCAGGCCGGATCGCCTGCTGCTCAGTTTCCACGGCCTGCCGCGCCGCTGCGCCGAGCTGGGCGATCCGTATCTGCGCGATTGCCGCGAAACCGCCGCCGCCTTGCGGGCAGCGCTGGACGAACCGGCCGTGCCCGTCTTCATGTCCTTCCAGAGCCGTTTCGGCGCCCAGCGCTGGCTGGAGCCCTATACCGAGCCCTTGCTGCGTCAATGGGGCAAGGAGGGCGTGGGCCGGGTGGACGCCCTGTGTCCGGGCTTTCTGGCCGATTGCTTGGAGACGCTGGAGGAGATCCAGGTGGAATGCCGCGACGCCTTCCTGCAGGAGGGCGGGCGCGAGTTCCACTATATTCCCTGCCTGAACGCCGATCCCGAATGGGTCGAAGGGCTGGGGCGGCTGGCCGTGCAGCACCTGGGCGGCTGGCTGCCCGGCCGCATTGCGCCGGCCTGAGCGCGCGCCGTCGCGCCGGTTTTTCGGCAAAATCTCGAATGCAGTCTTGAATTGGGGGCGCACGCCCCCATTTTCATGCGATCAACGATTCACGTAGTGGAGAAAGACGAATGGCTACACATGCCGATCCCAACAAGCCTCTGGACGGGGAAGTGACGGAAAACACGCCTGAACAGGCCCAGCCGGAAGTCCTGGGTCAGCAGCCCGAAGAAGACAGCGCCGACCTGGCCGCCGAGCTGGCGCAGGCCCAGGAGAAGGTCTCGCAATACTATGACCAGCTGCTGCGCGCCAAGGCCGAAGTGGAGAACATCCGCCGTCGCGCGGACGACGAAGTCTCCAAGGCCCGCAAGTTCGGCACGGAGTCCTTCGCCGAGAGCCTGATCCCGGTGCGCGACAGTCTGGAAGCCGCCCTGGCCCAGCCCGAGCAAAGCGTCGAGGCGTGGAAGGAAGGGGTCGAAACCACCTTGCGCCAGTTGAACAAGGCTTTCGAGCGCAACAGCCTGAAGGAAGTCGCGCCCGGGCCCGGCGACAAGTTCGACCCGCACCTGCACCAGGCCATTTCGGCCGTGCCGTCGGAATACGAGGAAGGCGCCGTGGTTCAGCTGCTTCAGAAGGGCTACACCATCTCCGAGCGCGTCCTGCGTCCGGCCCTGGTCATGGTGGCTGCCGCCAAGTGAATGCCCCCACGCCGCGCCTTCGGCTTGCTGCCCCCCAAGGGGGCGCTTTTTGCCTTGGGGCGGCCCGGCGGCAAAAATTTTCCCTACGCCGTCTCGTCGGCTTGTGGCTGACAGCGGTAAAAAAATGGGCTCTGGCTCTTGAAATGCACATAGTGTTCCCCATATGCATTTCATCGAACAATTTGCTTTCGCAATCTATTTTTTAGTCAGGTAAAAAATCATGGGCAAAATCATTGGTATTGACCTTGGCACCACCAACAGCTGTGTGTCTGTTCTGGATGGCGACCAGGTTCGTATTATCGAAAATGCCGAAGGCGCGCGCACGACGCCTTCCATCGTGGCCTACATGCAGGATGGCGAAATCCTGGTTGGCGCGCCCGCCAAGCGCCAGGCCGTCACCAATCCCGCCAACACCATCTTCGCCGTCAAGCGCCTGATCGGCCGCAAGTTCACGGAAAAAGCCGTGCAGACGGACATCGACCACGTGCCTTACACCATCGTGGCTGCCGACAACGGCGATGCCTGGGTGGAAGCGCAGGGCAAGAAGCTGGCTCCTCAGCAGGTGTCGGCCGACATCCTGCGCAAGATGAAGAAAACCGCTGAAGACTATCTGGGCGAAGAAGTCACCGAGGCCGTGATCACGGTGCCCGCCTACTTCAACGACAGCCAGCGCCAGGCCACCAAGGACGCCGGCAAGATCGCCGGCCTGGACGTCAAACGCATCATCAACGAGCCGACCGCGGCAGCCCTGGCCTTCGGCCTGGACAAGACCGACAAGGGCGACCGCAAGATCGCCGTCTATGACCTGGGCGGCGGCACCTTCGACGTGTCCATCATCGAAATCGCCGATGTGGACGGCGAAAAACAGTTCGAAGTGCTCTCGACCAACGGCGACACGTTCCTGGGCGGTGAAGACTTCGACAAGCGCATCATCGACTACATCATCGCCGAGTTCAAGAAAGAAAGCGGCGTGGACCTGTCCAAGGACGTGCTGGCCCTGCAGCGCCTGAAGGAATCCGCCGAAAAGGCCAAGATCGAGCTGTCTTCCGCGCAGCAGACCGAAATCAACCTGCCTTACATCACGGCGGATGCTTCCGGTCCCAAGCACCTGAACCTGAAGATCACCCGCTCCAAGCTGGAAGCGCTGGTCGAGGACCTGATCGAACGCACGATCGAGCCTTGCCGCGTGGCCATCAAGGACGCCGGCGTGAAGGTTTCCGAGATCGACGACGTGATCCTGGTCGGCGGCATGACCCGCATGCCCAAGGTGCAGGAGCGCGTGAAGGAATTCTTCGGCCGCGATCCCCGCAAGGACATCAACCCTGACGAGGCCGTCGCCGCCGGCGCCGCCATCCAGGGCTCCGTGCTCTCGGGCGACCGCACCGACGTGCTGCTGCTGGACGTGACTCCCCTGTCCCTGGGCATCGAGACCCTGGGCGGCGTCATGACCAAGATGATCCAGAAGAACACCACGATCCCGACCCGTCATTCGCAGGTGTTCTCCACCGCGGACGACAACCAGCCCGCCGTGACCATCAAGGTCTTCCAGGGCGAGCGCGAGATCGCCGCCGGCAACAAGGCGCTGGGCGAGTTCAACCTGGAAGGCATTCCGCCGGCGGCCCGCGGCGTGCCGCAGATCGAAGTCACCTTCGACATCGACGCCAACGGCATCCTGCACGTGTCCGCCAAGGACAAGGGCACGGGCAAGGAGAACAAGATCACCATCAAGGCGAATTCCGGTCTGTCCGACGAGGAAATCGAGCGCATGGTGAAGGACGCCGAAGTCAACGCGGCCGAAGACCATCGCATCGCCGAGCTGGCCGTGGCCCGCAACCAGGCTGAAGCCCTGATCCACTCCACCCGCAAATCGCTGGGCGAATACGGCGACAAGCTGGAAGCCGCCGAGAAGGAAGGCATCGAGAAGGCCATCGCCGAACTGGAGGAAACCCTCAAGGACGGCGACAAGGAAGCCATCGACGCCAAGGTCGAAGCGCTGGGCGCGGCCTCGCAGAAGCTGGGCGAGAAGATGTACGCCGACATGCAGGCCCAGGCCGCCGCTCAGCAAGGCGCCGAAGGCGCTGCGCAGCAGCCTGCGGACGAGAACGTGGTCGATGCCGACTTTAAAGAAGTCAAGCGCGATCAGTAATTGCGAGCCTGAATAAGGTCTCTGGCCCGATTTCCGGCTGCGCGCTGGAAATCGGGCATTATTATTCAATCAGCGGCGTCACGGGCGTCGTTAAACAAAAATGGCAAAACGCGATTTATACGAAATTCTCGGTGTGGCCAAGAATGCGACGCAGGATGAACTCCGCAAGGCGTATCGCAAGCTCGCCATGAAGTACCATCCTGACCGCAATCCCGACAGAAAGGATGCCGAGGAAAAGTTCAAGGAAGCCAAGGAAGCGTACGAAATCCTGTCCGACGAACAGAAGCGCGAAGCCTATGACCGTTATGGTCATGCCGGAGTTGATCCCAACGCCGGCATGGGCGGCATGGGCGGCGGCATGGGCGGGGCCGGATTCGCGGATGCCTTTGGCGACATTTTCGGTGAGATCTTCGGCGGCGGACGCCGCGGCGGCGGTGGGCCCCAGGTGTATCGCGGGGCGGACCTGCGCTACTCGCTGGACATCAGCCTGGAGCAGGCGGCGTCCGGCTTCGATACCGAAATCCGCGTGCCCAGCTGGGAAAATTGCGATACCTGCTCCGGTACCGGCGCCAAGCCCGGCACCTCGGCGCAGACCTGCCGCACCTGCCACGGCAGCGGCGCGGTGCGCATGCAGCAGGGCATCTTCAGCATGCAGCAGACCTGCCCGACGTGCCACGGCAGCGGCAAGGAAATTCCTGACCCCTGCCACGTCTGTCATGGCGAAGGCAAGGTCAAGAAGACCAAGACCCTGCAGGTTAAGATCCCGGCCGGCATCGACGACGGCATGCGCATCCGCTCCAGCGGCAATGGCGAGCCGGGCGTGAACGGCGGCCCTCCGGGCGACCTGTACGTGGAGATCCGCATCAAGCCGCACGGCATCTTCCAGCGCGACGGCGAAGACCTGCATTGCGAGCTGACCATCCCCTTCACCACGGCCGCCCTGGGCGGTACGGTGGAAGTGCCCACCTTGACGGGACGCGGCGAGATCACCATTCCCGAAGGCACCCAGGTCGGCAAGACCTTCCGCCTGCGCGGCAAGGGAATCAAGGGCATTCGTTCCAGCTACCCCGGCGATCTGTACTGCCACATCCAGATCGAGACGCCGGTGAGACTGAACGAGGAGCAGAAGAAATTGCTGCGTCAGTTCGAGCAGGCCTTGAACGACGGCGGCGTGAAGCATTCGCCCAAAAGCGAATCCTGGACCGACAAGGTCAAGGGCTTCTTCTCCTGATTGAGGCAGGGAAGGCCGCAAGGCCTTTCCCGTTGCCGCTTCTAGCGTCCAAGCAGGGCCTGGATGCGCGCCACGGCCAGCGCAGCCCTGTCTTCACGAGACATGCTGCGCGCCAGGGTCTCGGCCCGTGACCTTACCTTCTCCGTCCTGGCAAGCCGGACGGCCTGTCGGATGGCGTCCGCGCTCAGCTTTCGCGTGGAGATCGGGTCGTCGGCCAGGCCCAGGCGCTTCAACTGTATTCCCCAGAAAAACTGGTCCCCCGCGAACGGCAGGACGATGGAAGGAATGCCGGCTCTGCAGGCCGAATGCGTGGTTCCGCTGCCGCCATGGTGAATGGCCAGCGATGTACGTGGAAAGAGCCAGCGATGGGGTGTCTGTCCGAGCACGAATATATTTTCGGGGAGCGGGACAGCGGGCATGCCGGCCCAGCCAGGGTAGAACAGGATGCGTTCCCCTTTCAGGGCCTCGAGCAGCGTGTGCAGCAAGGCGTTGCGATCGAATCCCACCATGCTGCCGAACCCTAGGTAAATCGGCGCCTCGCCGGCATCCAGAAAGGCTTGCAGCTCGGCGCTGGGGCTCCATGGCCGCTCCGGCTCCAGCCATTGGCCGCACAGCGTGGCGTTTTCAGGCCAGTCCGCGGGCTCGGGCAGCAAGGCCGGCGAGATGCCGTACAGCATGGGATGCCCGGTCCACAAGCGATGGCGGGGGGGCATGCCAAGCACCTGCTTTCTAGCCTGGTTGATCGATTTTCTGAATGACTGCCACAGCAGCCAGTTGACCAGCTTGTGGGAGGCCTTGTTCAAGGCTGGCGGCAGGCGCTGCCCGGACAGGAACGGCGAGGCGAAAGCCTGTGTGGGAGAGATGGGGATCATCCCGGTTCCGATCACCGGAATGCCGAGCTGGTCGGCTACCGACAAGCCGACGAATGCGGTCAGGCCCGAAACGATGAGGCCGTCGCAACCGGCAGCCGCGTCAGCGGCTTGCCGCATCCAGCTTTGCGCCTGGGCATTGGCCATGCGCGACAGGCCCTTCAAGGTCGCATTGACCCCGGAGCCTTGCAGAACCAGGGTCTGCAGGTCCTGTTTGATGTCTCCGCTCAAGCTGTCATGCGGAACCGCCAGCTGGCGGGCGCTGTCCAGCGAGTTGGCCTCGGCCAGCAGGCGGACATGATGGCCGGCGTCCATCAAGGCGCGGCATAGTACGGCCAGGGGCCGGGTGTCGCCTTCCGTGCCGTAGGTCAGGACTGTCAGTTTCATCTTGGATGGATTTCATCAGCCGGTGGTCGGGGGCGAGGCCGCCCGGCCACGCCGGGCGCCTTCGCGAAGCGTGTCGGCAGGTTCCGCGCCTTGCGGAGCCCGCCGGCGGCTTATTGCGCTTGCTCGGCGGCAGGCGCCTGGGCGTCGGTCTTCTGACGCTCGTGGTCTGCCGCGATCGCCACCACCAGATCCTCAGGCTTCAGGTACTTGCGCAGGACGGCATTGACCTGGGCGGCGTGCAGCTTCTGCATGGCCTGGTCCATCCGTTCGGACCACTCGAAGGTGCGTCCCAGGTCCAGGTAGTTGAGCCAGGCGCTGCTGAGCACGCTGTCATTGCTGCGGGTGAGACGGCGGTAGTTCAGCAGGGCGTTGACGCCTTCCTTGACTTCCTGCTCGGTGAAGCCTTCCTTGAGAGTCTGCCGCAGCACCTCCTGGATCGTCTTGTCCACCTTGGCGCTGTTGGCGGGTGCGTGGATGGCGTAGATGGTCCAGGAGCCGTTGGGCTCGTGGCAGGGGGCGTCCCCCTGGCTGCGCACGTTGTAGGGAAGGCCGTCCTGCACGCGCACCCGGTTCCACAGGCGGGAGGTCTCGGACAGGCCCAGCAGATAGTTGGCCACGTAGATCGCCGGGAAGTCCGCGTCGCTGTCCTGCAGCTTCAGGCCCAGGTCCGCCAGGTAGAAGGCGTTGGCCTTGTCGGGCGTATTGATGTCGAACTGCTTGGGCGACACGGCGTGGAACGGATCTTCGGGGCGCTGGTAGGCGGGCGCCTTGCGCCAGCCCTTGAAGCCGTCGGCCAGGACCTGACGGATCTGGTCCTTGTCGAAATCGCCCACGGCGCTGAAGGCCATGTCGCCGGTACCGTAGAATTTCTGGTAGAAGTCGCGCACCTGCTTGATCTTCAGATCCTGGACCTGTTCGATGGCCTCCTCGAAGGTGGGGGTGTAGCGTATGTCGCCCTTGGGCCAGGGGTTGCCGTAGCGCTCGATGGCGTGCTGGGCCAGGGCCGTGGGGTCGGTGCTGGCCGATTTCAGGTCCGTGATCGTGTATTCCTGGTATTTCTTCAGTTCGGACTCGGGAAAGCTGGCTTCGCGCAGGATGGTCAGCGCCAGCGCCAGCGCCTTGGGCAGGTTTTCGCGCGTGGAGGACAGGCTGATCTGCAGGCGGCCGTTGGAGCCGTCGAAGCTGAATTGGGTCTGCAGGGCGGTGAACTGGTCGGCGATCTGCTCGCGATCCAGCTTCCGGGTGCCGGTGGCCAGCAACGCCGCCGCGGCGGCTGCGGCCGCGCTTTGGTTCTTGAGTTCATCGGGCGTGCCGAACTTCAGGGACAGGCGCGCTTCCACCCGTTCGGCGCGGGTCGCCTTGGGCAGCAGGGCCATCTTGATTTCGCCCAGTTGCGGTCCGAGCGACAAAGGTTGAAGGTCGGTTCGGGCATCGATGTTGGCGGGGCTCGGATCGAAGGCTTCCACGGCCTTGCCGGTGTCCTTGCCTTTGTAGTCGGCGACCAGTTTCTGGACGTCGACCGGCGTCGCCTCGGGCGCGCGCACGGGCTTGTCGGTGGGAATGTACAGCCCGTTGGTGCGATTGCTGGCCACCAGCCAGGTCTGCAGGGCTTTCTGAACCTGGTCCAGCTTGGCGGACTCCACGCGGTCGCGCTGCAGGAAGAACAGCCGCCAGTCGCCGCTGGCGGCCGCTTCGGACAGCGCGCCGGGCAGGCTGGACGGGTTGGCGTAGGTGCGGGTCCAGGACGTCAGCCATTGGCTGCGGATGCGTTCCAGGTCAGTGGAAGCCAGAGGCGTCTTGGTCAGACCCTCCAAGGTATCGTTCATGACCTTCAGGGCTTTTTGCTGGTCCATGCCTGGTTTGAGCTCGGCGCCGAACAGCGCGTAGCCGGGATCGTGGCTGCCGGAGTCGAAGCTGAACACGCTGGTGGCCAACTGTTTGTTGACCAGGTTCTTGTAGAGCAGGCCGCCGGGCGTGTCGCCCAGGGCGCTGACGCCCAGGCTCAATGGGATGTAGTCGGGGCTGGCGGCGCTGGGCATGTGATACATGGACATGATCAGCGGCGCGCCGCCGTGGCGGCGCAGCGTCACGCTGCGGGTGCCGTCCTGAACCGGCTCCACCGTGTATTCGGGCCGCAGGCGGCGGGTGGGCTTGGGAATGGCGCCGAACGCCTTGGCGATGACCTCCAGCGTGGCTTCCTGGTCGAACTGTCCCGTGACGAACAGGACGGCGTTGTCCGGCTGGTAATAGTCGTGGTAGAACTTGCGCAACTGCTCGATGTCCACGTTTTCCACGTCAGAGCGCGCGCCTATGGTGTTCTTGCCGTAACTGTGCCATTGATAGGCCGCGGCGACCACTTTCTGCATCAGGATGCGAAAGGGATTGTTCTCGCCATTCTCCATTTCGTTGCGCACGACCGGCATTTCGGCTTCCAGGTCCTGCTTGTCGATCAGGGCGTTGACCATGACGTCCGCCTGCCAATTCAGGTACCACTCCAGGGTTTCAGGCTGGGCGGCGAAGCTGGCGAAATAATTGGTGCGGTCGCTGGAGGTGGTTCCATTGGCCTCCAGGCCGCGCTTGGCGAATTCGCCCAAGGCATTGCGCAGGGTGGGCGTGCCGCGGAAAAGCATGTGCTCGAGCAGGTGGGCCATGCCGGTCTGGCCATAGTTCTCGTGACGCGAGCCGACCAGATAGGTCATGTTGACGGTGGTGGTGGGCTTGGAATCGTCCGGAGCCAGTACGACGCGCAGACCATTGTCCAGAGTGTATTGGGTGACGCCTTCGACCGAAGGGCCCTCGGCCAGTCCGGCGGGCAGGGCGTAGGCGGCCAGCGAGCTGGACAGCAGGGCGGCTCCGGCCAGGTGGCGCAGGCGCAGGGCGACGGTCAGTACCGAGAGTTTCATGCACAATTCCTTACTGGGGTTACCGATGGAGCAGCCGGTAGCGGCGGCAAGTATCTTTTGTAGCATGGGCCGGTTTGGCTGGGTAGGCGGCGCAACGGGCGGCCCGGCGGTAAAGTTGAACGGCGTCTTCAAAAA
The DNA here is from genome assembly GCF_965112015.1 of Alcaligenes sp. Marseille-Q7550. Lineage (NCBI taxonomy): Bacteria > Pseudomonadati > Pseudomonadota > Betaproteobacteria > Burkholderiales > Alcaligenaceae > Alcaligenes > Alcaligenes sp. Marseille-Q7550. The sequence goes on along the minus strand of NZ_CBCOPU010000002.1, from coordinate 517,123 downwards.
ACCGGTTCGGCATCGACCTGGCAAATTGGCTGCCGCAATTCCTCGAAGAGCCAAAAAAACCCACCAGGAGGCCTGGTGGGCAAAGCAGCAAGAAAGCATCCGGATTTCAATCCGTTTTGTGTTTGAGCCGCTCCAGCGCGCTGGCTCGCAGGCTGGCGATGCTGTTGAACAGAAAATCATAGATCGCGATGAGCTGGGCGGGGTTGTGGCTGGCCGTGCGTTCAATGGCGCGGGCGACGGATTCCTCCATGCTGATCATGATCTGCCGGCACTGTTTCAGGTCCGGGTACAGGGCCACCATGCGTTTATCCGCGGGATGGCGGCTGCGGTGAATGTAGCCGGCTTGCTCCAATCGTCCGATCAGGGCGCTGGCGCCGCTCGCGCTCAGGTTCAGCAGTTGCGCCAGTTGCCCTGGCGAGAGCGGATTCAGTTCCAGAATGAATTCCAGTGCCTTGTACTCATTGAGCGTCAGCCCGACATTTTCCGCCAGGCTGTACTTGCCGGCTTCGGCATAGACATCCAGTTGACGTCCCATCATGCGGGCAATATCGCCTCGCATATGCCCTGACAGGACGTCATCCGTATTGCGCAGGCCGGACGAAAAGTGAGTGCCAGGCAGTTTGTCCGACATGCGCAACGCTCCTTATCGAGGAGACCCGCCCAGCAGGCCGCCGAGCAGACCTGTGACGGGAGCAAGCAGGCCGCCATTGGCCGCTGCCGGAGGATTGCCGGCTGGTGGCGCGGACGGCTCGCCGGCCGGCGAGCCGGTCAGCCCGCCTACCAGGCCGCCGACCAGACCGGTGACGGGAGCGAGCAAGCCGCCGTTGGCTTCGCCGCCGGTCAGCCCGCCGGTCAAGCCGCCGACCAGGCCGGTGACGGGCGCGAGCAAGCCGCCATTGGCTTCGCCGCCGGTCAGCCCGCCGGTCAAGCCGCCGACCAGGCCGGTGACGGGCGCGAGCAAGCCGCCATTGGCTTCGCCGCCGGTCAGCCCGCCGGTCAAGCCGCCGACCAGGCCGGTGACGGGCGCGAGCAAGCCGCCATTGGCTTCGCCGCCGGTCAGCCCGCCGGTCAAGCCGCCGACCAGGCCGGTGACGGGAGCGAGCAAGCCGCCATTGGCTTCGCCGCCGGTCAGCCCGCCCGTCAGTCCGCCGATCAAGCCGGTAACGGGGGCCAGCAGTCCACCTTCACCGCCGCCCAGCCCGCCGGTCAGGGAGGCGACTGCGCCGGTGGCGTGGTTCAGAGTCGCGCCCAGCGGATTGGGGTTTTCTTCCGTGGCATGCAACAGCCCGCCGGCGCTGGCCACGGCATCGCCCAACCCGCCCAGCAATCCGCCCAGGCCCAGGCCGGCTGCGCCGTCAATGGTCGAGCCGGTCTGGTTCAGGACCGAGCCTACGCCGCCCAGCAGGGCGTTGATGGGCTGGCCCACTCCCAGGCCGTCGCCGACTTGCTGGGTGACGTGAGTGACTGTTGCACCGACAGGGGCGACGACAGTGTCCAGCGTTTCACCCACATTGCCCAGAATGGGGTTCAGGCCCACGGGAATGATGTTGTCCACGGCCTGGCCGACATTGCCCAGGGCAGGCTCGAGGATGGGGGCGGCGTCGCCGCCATTCAGCAGGCCTCCCAGGCCCAGTTGTCCGGTCAGCGGGTAAAGCAGGCTGCCTTCGCCGGTGAGCGAGTCCGTCAGCGCCGCCAGCCCGCCGGTGGCGTGGCCCAGCACGGCCGTCAAGGGGGCGGGGTTGTTGGGGTCGGCATGCAGCAGGCCGCCGGCGCTGCCGACCGCATTGCCCAGGCCTGTCAGCAGCCCGCCCACGCCTTGGCCCAGGTTCAGGGGCAGGCCGCTGGTGCCCAGTTGCTCGCCCAGATTGGCGACCACGCCGCCAGTCTGGTTCAGCAAGCCGTTGATGGGTTCGCCCAGGCCGGTTGCACCGCCGACTTGCTGCGTCAGTCCCGTAGCCGTATCGACAACCGGGGCGACAACGTTGTCCAGGGTCTGGCCCAGTTTGCCGCCGGTTTCCTGCAACCCTGCGGGCAGCACGTTGTCTACGGCTTCGCCGACATTGTTCAGCGTGGTTTCCAGAGGGCCTGGAGTGCGGACGGGAGGTTCGCCGCCGCCGTTGTCACCGCCGCCGTTATCGCCGCCGCCGTTATCGCCGCCGCCATTGTCGCCGCCGCCGTTGTCACCGCCGCCGTTGTCACCGCCGCCGTTGTCACCGCCGCCGTTGTCGCCGCCGCCATTGTCGCCGCCGCCATTGTCGCCGCCGCCATTGTCGCCGCCGCCGTTGTCGCCGCCGCCGTTGTCACCGCCGCCATTGTCGCCGCCGCCGTTATCACCGCCGCCATTGTCGCCGCCGCCGTTGTCACCGCCGCCGCCACCGCCATTGCCTGGATCAGGATTGGTCGGCACTGGTTTGCCTGAACCAGAAGAGCCGCCGCCCGTCAGGCTTCCGCAGGCCGTCAGAGTCAGTGTGCTGGCCATCAAGGTTGCCAACAGTGTCAGGCGAAGCACGGATTTCTTGCTGTCTGTGTTCTTATTCATTGCTTGCTCCAATAAGTGATCTGAGTATTCAGTTGCCTCAATACTTAAGAAGCAATAAGCGTGCCAAATTGAGTTCGGCGCGAAAGACCGCGGCAATCCTGGCTCTCCGTGAAAGGAGGCGAAAAAAGAGCGTGTTTGTTACGCTGGCCGGACACACTGGGCCCGCATGTTACGTAACAAAAAAAGAACCGCTGCAGGCAGCGGTTCAAAAAAGGAGATGAAAAGTATCAAGTCATGCGCGGTACGAGCGCCTTGGCATCCAGCCATGCTTTGGTGTTCTGCCGGAAGGCGCTCATGCTGTCCACCAGGAAGTCGTACATGGCGATCAACTGGGCCGGATTCTGGTTGGCGGCCGCATTGATGGCTTGGGTGATGGCGCGCTCCTTGATGGCCAGGACGCCGCGACACTTATCCATGACCGGGTGCAGGGCGATGACCCGCTTGTCCAATGGATGCCTCCCGCGAGTGATGTAGCCTTTGTGCTCCAGACGGTTGATCAGCGAGCTGACTCCGCTGGCGCTCAGGTCCATCAGCTGTGCAAGCTGTCCCGTGGGTAAGGCGTCGAACTCCATGATGTATTCCAGGGCCTTGAAGTCATTCAGCGGCAGGCCGGCTTCTTCGGCCAGGCTGGCTTTGAGCGCTTCGGCATAGACGGTGAACTGACGACCCAGCATCTTGCTCAGATCGAGCAACATTTTTTCTGAAAGCATCGTATTGCCCTCTGGGCGCGCGGACCAGTCTGTCCTGGAGACAGCGCCGGGTTGATAGCTTACCGGCCGGGAAACCGGGTTCATGACTTTATTCATCATTTGCGTCCACCTCCGAGCAGTCCGCCCACCAGTCCGGTAACGGGCGCCAGCAGTCCGCCATTGGCTTGAGCCGCTGGCGATGCTTCGCCGGCGGCGCCGGCATTGACGGAGGCTTGCACGGCCACGCCGCCCGTCAAGCCCCCCACCAGGCCGCCGACCAGGCCGGTGACCGGCGCCAGCAGCCCGCCGCCGGCTTGAGCGCCCGCTTCGGCGCCGGCGCCGACCGTCACGCTGCCTGTGATGCCGCCCAGCAAGCCGGTGACGGGAGCCAGCAGCCCGCCGTTGGCGCCGTCGCCGCTGGCGAGGCCGCCCGTCAATCCGCCCACCAGTCCGGTGACTGGGGCCAGCAGCCCGCCGCTGGCGCCGTCGCCGCCGGCCAGGCCGCCGGTCAATCCGCCCACCAGCCCGGTGACGGGAGCCAGCAGTCCGCCGTTGGCGCCATCGCCGCCGGCCAGGCCGCCGGTCAATCCGCCCACCAGTCCGGTGACTGGGGCCAGCAGCCCGCCATTGGCACCGTCGCCGCCGCCCAGGCCGCCCAGCAGGCCGGTCACGGGCGCGAGCAATCCACCGTTATCGCCGCCGGCGACTCCGCCCAAGCCGCCGGTCAGCGATGCCACGGCTTTGGTGGTGCTGTTCAGCACATCGCCCAGCGGGTTCGCGTTGTCAGCAGAGGCGTGCAGCAGCCCTCCGGCCGAGGTGACGGCATTGCCCAGATGGCCGACCACGCCGCCCAGTCCCAGCGGCGCAGCCGAGTCCAGCGTTCCGCCCGCCTGATTCAGCACGCTGCCCACTCCGCCCAGCAAGGCGTTGATGGGTTGGCCTACGCCCAGCCCGTCGCCGACTTGCTGGGTGACATGGGTGACGGTGGCCGCCACGGGGGCAACCGTATTGTCCAGGGCGGCGCCTACATCGCCCAGGATGGGGTTCAAGCCCACGGGAACGATGTTGTCCACGGCCTGGCCGACATTGCCCAGGGCGGGCTCCAGGATGGGAGAGCCGGAATCGGCCAGAAGAGCGCCGCCCAGGCCCAGTTGAGAGGTCAGGGGGTGCAGCAGGCTGCCTTCACCCAGCAAGGCGCCCGTCAGCACCTCCACACCCTTGGTGGCGTGTTGCAGCGTATTGCCCAGGGGGTTGGCGTTGTCCGGATCGTTGACCAGCAGCCCGCCAGCCGAACCTACCGCCTGGCCCAGATGGCTGAGCAAGCCGCCGGCTCCCACGCCCAGATTCAGGGGAAGGCCGCTGTTGCTCAGTTCCCCGCCCAGGCCCGACACGACGCCGCCAACTTGCTGGGTCACGCCATTGACGGGTTCGCCCAGTCCGGTCACGCTGCCAACGGTGCGCGTGGTGTCCGTCACGATGCCGGTCACGGGCGCCAGGGCGCTGTCCAGGGTCTCACCCAGTTGCAAGCCTGTCTTTTCCAGGTTGAGCGGGATGACGTTGTCCACGGCCTTGCCCAGATTGCCCAGGGCGTTCTGCGTGACATTGGCGCCGCCCCCGTTGTTCCCGCCGCCGTTGTCGCCGCCGTCGTTGTTGCCGCCCCCATTGTTGCCGCCGCCATTGTTTCCGCCGCCGCCAGGGTTCAGCGGAAGACCGGGGTCGACCACGGGAGGGGTGACGGCCACGTCGCTGCTGCGCACTCCGCCGCGCGAGGAGCAGCCTGCCAGCGCCGCGGCGCTGATGACGAGGGTGGCAACGACGGTACGTTGCAGGATGCGTTGCACGGCGGCTTTTCTTGCTGAATTCCTTGCTTTCATGTCTGACTCCGTTTTGATATGAGAGGACGGCCCAGCGGGGCTGTTGATGAACATGAAGCAATAGTCGTGCCAATTTTTATGCTTATGGCTCGGTTACTGGTTTCTCTTTAAAAATCAATGAACTGAAGTTTTTTTCAAGAGCAAGGGAGCGTGCTTTCTGTACTGGAAGCGTCATTTGGCCGCTGCGCCGCAGCCTGTTCCGGTGACGTGTTCCGTTCCCGTTACGTAACGTTGCCCGTAACACCTTGGTAAGAAAACGCCGAAGTTGAGGCATAAAAAAAGGCCATCTTGCGATGGCCGGGCGGCGGAGGCGGAATGCCGGGTCAGAAACCGTCGTAGAAGAACAGGAAGTTGGTGTTCAGCCGCAGCTTGCGCTTGTCCGTATTGACGGGCAGATCGCCGATGGGCTTGGCGATATTGATGTCGAACAGGTAATGCTTGTTGTTGGACAGGCGCACGCCCAGCGCGGCCGAACTCAGCTTGCGATTGTTGTAGCTGTTCAGGCGCTCCAGGTTGTACCAGGCGCGGGCCCAGTCATACGCGATGTAAGGCTGGATGCTGTTGAGCCAGGTAGAGGAGTTGGTGAAGCGGCGGTTCAGCTCGATGGTGGCGCCTATGCCTTTGTCGCCCGCCAGTTCGCCCTGGGGATAGCCGTAGCCGTGGCGCCATGCGCCGAACGACACCTGTTCCGAGTTGGGCAGGACGTTGCTGCTGTACTGGCCGCTGGCCGACAGGCTCAGCCCGAACTGGGCGGGCAGGGCCACGTTCTGCTTGATCGAGGCCGTCCAGCGGGTGAAGTCCAGGTCCAGGTCCGACTCCATGTCCCGTTGCAGGTAAGTGTTCAGGGTCTTGCGGGCGCCCATCGCGTCCATGCCCTTGTATACGCCCAGATTGATCTCGCGGGACTGCCGCGCCGAGGCGTCCTTGTATTGCAATTCGCCTTTGACGGCACGCACGTCGGTCGTGTTCTCGATCCAGACATTGTCCAGGGTCTCGTGCGTATAGTCATCCAGCGAACGGCTGGCGTAGAAGCCCACATTGCCTTTCAGGCTGCGCTGGTTGCTCAGGATGAAAGGGTAGCTGATGGCGGCGCCGATGCGTTCGTTGATCACCTTGCGCTGCCACCCATCCCTTTCCAGCACCTCGTCCCGTGGCTTGGAGCGGTAATGGTAGCCGTCGATGTCCAGTGACAGGCCATTGCCGGTCAGGGGGATGGACAGCGTGCCGCTGACGTACTTGACGTCTTCCGACGAAGTGGGGATGGCCGCCGTCAGCTTGAACTCTTCGCCCAGCGGGGTAAGGCTGTTGGTGGTCAGCTGCACGATCCCTTGCTTGCTGGATCCCATCTCCGCCACGCTGGCGTTGACCGCGAAGCTTTTGTGCGTGGCGGCAATGACCAGTTCAGAGGCCCCGTCCGTGCGCGCCGGCATGTCCAGCTTGGGGTCTATCTTCAGGCCGGGAATGGTGCGCAACAGGTTCATGGTGCGTTCCAGCGTGCGCTGAGTCAGCGGCTTTTCGTCCAGCATGGCTTGCGCGACGCGGCGGATGCGCGCTTCGCTGCGGCCGGGATCTCCCTCTATGCGCAGGCTGCCCACGTGTCCTTCCACGACCGTGACTTTCACGTGGCCATTGGCGAAGTCCTGTTCCTGCAAGATGGCGAACGACAGCGGATAGCCTTTTTCCTGGTAGAGGGCGGTGATGCGGTTGACCTGATTGATCAGTTCCGCGATGGTCAGGCGCTTGCCCGCCAGCGGTTCCAGGATGGCGGTGATCTGCTCGAAGGGAATGCTGCGGCTGCCGCTGACATCGAAGCTGCGTACCACCAGTTGCTGTTGCAGGCGGGCCTGCAACTGGGTCTGGGCCGGCGATTGCGGAATCGCCAGCGGGGCTGTCGGAGCCGGTTGGGCGGGGGCTGCTATCGGGGGCAGGGAGTCCACGGGGTTGCCGCGCAGGGGCGCGTCGGCGCGACTTTGTACCGGCGTGGCACCGATTCCCAGGCCCGTCAGCAAAGCCAGGCAGAGAATGCGCGGTGAAGGCGTGTTCGTCGTCCCCGAGAGAGCGTGCGGTCGATGTAGGTTCATGGTTGCTGCTGAATTGTTATGCATGAAAACGTCGCGTGTCGTTACTGTGCCGCAGATTGCCTGCGCTGTCATTTTTTGTTGTTCGAAGGTAACCGAATGATGGGTAGTCGATTTTCAAGCCTTAACTATTACACTCGGAAACATAAGGCCTGAAAAACCGCTTTCCCTCTGCCTGATGCTCATAGGGTCTGAAAAAAGTTTTTCTTTTTTGCGCTAAGGGTATACACCGAGTCTCGATGGCTGACACAAACGAAGATACTTGATTTAACAAACCAAATTTGTTTCACGATCGTTTTAAATCCTGCATTGACAAAGCCAGATTTCATTGTGTCGAAAATGATAAAAATATTAACAATGACAAAATTTGCCATATTTTACGTAAGTAAATGGTTCAAAAAACCGATTTTTTGCCGTTTTTTTATATATGAAATGACGTTCTGAAGCCACATTCATGCTTTTTTTGTATCTTTGAACTAAAATTCATCTCGTCAACAGAGCTTGTTACACGTAAATGCTAGTTAAAACAACGAACTAGATAGTTATAAGATGTGTATCAACGCAAATTGAAAAAATTGATAATTTTGTTTGCCTGCTCCTGAGGAGCAGGCAGCACTGAAGTGCCCTGAGGGGCGTCCTGCCACCGGGTCCGGCGGCAATTTTTGTTCAAGGGGGAAGTCATGAAAGCTCAACTTCAACAATTCTGGAACGACGAAGACGGCGCTACCGCCATCGAGTACGGCTTGATTGCGGGCTTGATTGCCGTGGTGATCATTGCCGTTCTCACCCAGGTGGGAGACGGGCTCAAAGCCATGTTCCAGCAGGTAGTCGACGAACTGCCGGCGGGCGAGGGTGGAGATTAAGAGATTTAGCATCGGCCTGTCTTGACTGGCCATTTTTGCTGGCTTGAATAGGCTGATGCTAATGCTTTCCTTATTACAAGGCGTTTTTATATTTCTTCTGGTTTTTTTCTCGATCCAGATAGTTTATCGCGATTTGAGATTCCGGAAGATTCATAACAACGTTCTTGTTCTTTATTTCCTGTCCATTCTGCTGCACAAACTGGCGGCGAATCAGTGGGTCGGGCTGCCTTCGGGAATCGTGCCGGGCTGGGGCGCATCGCTGATCGGCTTTCTGGGCGCTCTGGCGCTTTTTTTCCGGTCTGGCAATGGCGCCTGATGGGCGCGGCCGATGTGAAGCTGATGGCCGTTCTCGGATTTGCGCTGGGGTGGCGCAGCGGCGGGGAGGTGGTGCTGATCGGGACCGCGCTGGCCGGCATGCATGCGCTGCTGTTGGTGATGGCGCCGTCTCTAGAACAAAAATATGGGTTCTCCCTGCCGGGAACCCGGGTCAAGGCACGCAGCGTCCCGCTGGGGGCGTGGCTGTCTGTCGCAACAGTGGGGTGGATATGGATGCAGAGCTGAAGCAGGCCCGGACGGCCTCGCCCAAGGCAAGGCAGCCCGCCATGGACAGTTGGCGTCAGCGCGGCGCGTACGCGCTCGAATTCGCCTTGGTCTTCCCCTTGCTGTTCATTCTTATTTATGCATTGCTGACTTTCGGTTTGATCATGACCGCTCAGCAATCGCTCAACTATGCGGCCGAATCGGGCGCGCGCGCGGCATTGGTGGCGCCGGGAGCCGATCCCGACCTGGGCGGCCTGACGCCGGCCGAACGCGAACAGGTGCTGCGCAACCGGCTGCTGAGCCGCGTGGAGCAGGCCCGCGCCGAGGCCGATGAGCAGGTCCGCTGGCTGTCGGACTGGGTCGGCGCCCAGTATGTGCGCGTATCGGCAGAGCTGATCAACAATGAAGTGCGCGTAGGCATCATCTATGACTATGGCCGGGCGCCGCTGGTGCCCATGCTTGGCCCCAGCGGCCTGTTCGCTCTGGTGGTGCCGGCCCGGCTGGACGGCCAGGCGCAGGTCAACCTGCAAGTGGCCGGCGAACTGGGAGCCGCCCTATGAGCACGCGTTCCGCCGCTGCAACCGACCTTCGTCCGGCCGCCCGGCAGCGCGGCGTGGCCGCCATTGAGTTCGCCCTGGTGCTCAGCCTGATGCTGGTGATCTTCGGCGCCATCATCAGTTTCAGCGCCTTGTTCCTGGCCCAGCAGAAAATTACCCATCTGGTGGGCGATGCCGCGCGCCAGAGCGTCACCCAGGCGCTGACTCCCGTTCAGACGGCGGCATTCTTTCAGGAATATGTGGACCGCCGCGCCCAGGACGATGTCCTGCTCCACTGGCTGGGCGGGCTGAGCGGCGGTTTTCGCCAGGCAGCCTGCGTGCAGGAGCCGGCGAATCAGTGCGGACGGTTCTCGTTGGAATTGAGTGTGCAGCCTTGGTTGCTGGCCAATCTGCTCGACATCCTGTCGCCTTTGCTGACGGGTGATGAGCAGAGCCATGCGCCAGGCAGTCTGCATGCGACGGCATTCGTTGTCCTAGGGAGAGGAAATCAATGAGCGGCATCATGAAGGGAGCGGCAGTGGTCCTGCTGCTGATCGCAGCAGTTCTGGTCGGCCTGGCCGTGTATCTGGGCATCAAGCCCAAGCCCGCGCCGGTGGCGCCGGCAACGGCGGGGACGGCCGAAAGTCACCGCCAGTCCTTGCAGTCGGTGGTGCTGGTCAAACGTAGCCTGAAAGCGGGCGATACGCTGACGGCCGATGCCCTGGAGCTTGCGCAATGGCCGGCGGCGCCCAGCCAATCCTATCAGGACATGCAGCCCCTGGTGGGCAAGACGCTGCGTTTCGACCTGGAGGCCGGGCAGCCCGTCCTGAGCAGTTTCATCGCCAAGAGTCTGGCCAGCTATCTGGAAGACGGCGAGCGGGCGGTGACGATTCCGGTCGATGCGATTTCCGGCGCCAGCAATCGTGTCGAGCCCGGCGATCTGGTGGATGTGTTCTTCACGTTCAACAGCGGCAACGAAGTCAGCGATACCCAGGCGCGCCTGCTGATGCCGCGGGTGCGCGTGCTGTCTTACGGGAAGTCCTCGCTGGCCGGACCGGAAGCCTCGGAATCCTCTGCTGCGCGCCAGGACGGGCAGGCGCGCAACGCCATGCTGGCCGTGCCCCTGGCCTCGGTCAACGAACTGCTGCTGGCAAGCCGCAGCGGCAGCCTGCAGCTGGTGCTGCGCGCACCGTCGGACGGCAGCCTGCCCGACCCCGGCCTGTTTCCCGAATTCGCTGCTTTGATACCTGCGCGCGCGGGTCTTGCGCCAGAGCAGCGCGAGGCCCTGGCGCTGCCTGACAACCGGGCCATGGCGGGCCTGGGCCTGCGCGAGTTCTCGGCCAGCAATGAAAAGCTGGGCGAGGCCAAGACGCCGGTCGCCGCGCCGCGGACCGACGGCATGGCGCAGCCCCGCCGGGCTGAAGTCATACGCGGCGGGCGGGTCGAGGTGATCCAGTATTGAACGGGGGCGGATGCGTCCGCCCGCGGGATCCGGCCGGCTTTCGCGATGGAGCCGGGGTGATGCGAAGCAAGGCAGCATGGATTAGAGACATGAAACAACAAATCAGAACAGCAGGTCTGGGATTGGTGTGGGCACTGGCGGCGGCAATGAGCGCGCTGCCCGTGACGGCAGTGGAGGCGCAGACGGGCCAGTCGGCCGGCAGCCAGAAGATCGTGAGACTGGTAGCCAATGACCAGGACATTCTGCGCCTGCCGCAGGTGCCGCAGCGTCTGGCCATCAGCGACGAGACGGTCGCGGATGTGCAGATCCTGTCGCCGGCGGCCGGCCAGCGCGGCGAGGTGCTGCTGGTGGGCAAGCGCGCGGGCAAGGCCGACCTGAGGATCTGGATGCCCGGTCGCAGCACGCCCGAGCGCTGGACCATCGAAGTGCAAAGCCAGGTGGAGCGGCAGCTGGAGCAGGCTGGACGATCCTTGTCCGCGGACGTTTCCGCGGCCGGACCGCAAACCCTGGTCACGGGCAGCAGCCCGTCCCTCCTGGAGCATCAGGAAGCCGTGGCCGCCGCGCGCGCTGGGAGCGGCAAGGACGGCGCGGTGCTGGACCTGTCGGAAGTGGACGCCAGCGGCATGGTGCAGGTGGAAGTGAAGGTGGTGGAGGTCTCGCGCGAGGTCATGAAGGATATCGGCCTGAGCGCGGAGGCGATCGGCGGCAAGCCCTGGACAGGCGGCGTCAATCTGCTGCCGCGCGCTCTGAGCGGCGGACTGAACGTGATGTACAGCTCTCGCAATTTCAGCGCCACGCTGAATCTTCTGGAGCAGAACGGACTGGCCCGGGTGCTGGCCGAGCCCACTTTGGTGGCCATGTCGGGCCACAGCGCCAGTTTCCTGTCCGGCGGGGAGATCCCCATTCCTTCCTCGGCCGGCCTGGGCACCACGACGGTGGAGTACAAGCCTTTCGGCATAGGCCTGACCGTGACGCCCACCGTGCTCTCGCGCGAGCGCATCGCCTTGAAGGTGGCTCCCGAGGCCAGCGATCTGGATTACTCCAGGGTCGTGGAGATGCCGGGCGGCGGCCTCATGCCGTCGCTGCGCACGCGCCGGGCCGACACCACCATAGAGCTGGGCGATGGCGAAAGCTACATCATCAGCGGCCTGGTGTCGCGCCAGACCGCCGCGGCCGTCAAGAAGATTCCTTTCCTGGGGGATCTGCCCATATTGGGCAGTTTCTTCCGCAATGTGCAGTACAGCCAGAAAGAACTGGAGCTGGTGATCGTCGTCACGCCGCGATTGATCAAGCCCATCCAGAAAGGAGCCACGATCGCCTTGCCGGGCGGGCGCCAGGAGAAGCTGGACGATGCGCCCAATGCCTGGGGGTACTTCCTGCTCGGCCGTCACGGCTATGAGCAGATGCCGGGGTTTTCGCGCTGAGCGGTTGGAGTCGTCATTGTGCAGAGATACAGGGAGTACCTGCTGTGTACCGAGCGCCCCGAGCTGGCCGAGGCCATCAACGGCGCGGCGGCCGGCCTGCTGAAGGTGCGCGCCATCCTGCCTACGCAGGAGAGCCTGCGGCGCGAGCTGGCGGCTCAGGCCGAGCCCATGGTGTTCTTCGATTTCGCCCATGTGCAGCCCGACGGCAGCCAGGCGGGGATCGCCGCCCTGGTGCGCAGCCTGGCCCGCCTGGACGCCAGCGTGCAACGGGTCGCGGTCGGGCGGGTTTCTTTTCCGCAGGGAGCGGTCGAGGCCTTGCGCGCCGGCGCCAACGAGTTCCTGAATCTGGATGGTGCGGAAAACCTGCGCGAGGAGCTGCAGCGCATCATCGATCAGGCCGGGCAGAGCCAGCAGAGCGTGCTGGTCAAGAAGCCGTTTCGCTGCGTGCTGCTGCTGGGCGCGCGCGCGGGGGTGGGTTGCAGCACGCTGGCCAGCAGCCTGGCCTGGGTGCTGCAGCAGGAGATGAACCGCCTGGGCAAGCAGGCCCGCGGCCTGCCCGTCAACAAGCCCCTGCCCACCGAACTGGTGCCGCTCGGCGAGCGTGTCGGGCTTCTGGACCTGGGCTGGCCGACCGGCGACTGCGCCTTGTACATGGGCGCAGGTTCGGAATTCGATTTCATCCAGGCCGCCTCCCAGCGGCATCGCCTGGACGACACCATGCTGCACTCCGCGCTGGCGCAGCACAGCAGCGGGCTCAATGTCCTGTCCTTGCCCGCCGATGTGAACAGCCTGAACCAGATCGGCCTGGAAGACTCGCTGGGATTGTGCAGCTACTTGCGCGATCGCATGGGCTGCCTGGTGATCGATGGCGGCGGTTTTCCCAACCCGCGTTTCCTGGTGGAGCTGGAGTCGCAAGTGGACGAGGTGCTGCTGGTGACCGACCAGAGCATGGGGGCGCTGGTGTCGCTGGCCGAGACGCTGGCGATCCGCTCGGAGCTGGACGGCCTGGCCACGCTGCGGCTGGTGGTGAACCAGTTCGACGAACGCTACGGGCTGTCGGCTCAGGCCATCGCCGCACGCTTCGGGCTGGAGCTGGCCGCGGTATTGCCGGACCGCCGTCTGGGGCACATGCGCAGCGCCAGCCTGGGCAAGCTGCTGGTGCAGGTGGATGAAAAAGATGCCTATGCGCGCGCCGTGCAGGCGCTGGCGGGCGACATGGTGGAGCGCAAGGAAGTTCCGGCCCAGGCTGACGCGCCGTCGGTCTGGAATCGTTTCAAGTTCAGGTTTGGGGGCTGAGCCGGCCCATGCATGGAAGATTGACGCATGAATAGTATGTCTTTGCTCGGAGGGCGGCCCGACCTGATCCAGGTCAAGGAGCAGGCCCATGAACATCTGCTGGCCCGCATCGAAGAGCTGGGCGCGGAATTCGGCCGCTGGACGCGCCAGGCGATCCAGGATTTCGTCGGCATCGAGGTGGCCAGTTTCGCGCGCCTCAAGCGCATACCCGTCAACGAGGCCGAGATTCGCGAGGTGGTGCAGGCATTGACCAAGGAGCTGGCCGGCCTGGGTCCGCTGGAGGATTTGCTGGAGGATCCGGCGGTCGAGGACATCCTCATCAATGGATTCGACAATGTCTTCGTGTCGCGCGGCGGCGTGCTGAGCCGGGAGAAGGCCAGCTTCACCGACAATCAGCATGTGCTGCGCATCGTGCGCCGCATCCTGGCGCCGCTGGGCCGGCGCCTGGATGAGTCCGTGCCCATGGTCGATGCGCGCCTGCCCGACGGCGGCCGCCTGAACGTGGTCATCCATCCGCTGGCGGTGGACGGTCCCATGGTGTCCATCCGCAAGTTCCGCAAGGATCCGCTCAAGCCTGACGACCTGATGCGCCTGGGAGCCTTCGACGAGTCCATCAACCGCCTGCTGCAGGCGGCGGTGGGCTCGCGCTGCAATATCCTGATCTCGGGCGGCACCAGCTCGGGCAAGACTTCGCTGTTGAACGCGCTGGCCTTCTACATTCCCAAGACCGAACGCGTGGTGACGGTGGAGGATACGGCGGAACTGGCCCTGAACCATCCGCACGTCGTGCGCCTGGAGGCCAGGCAGGCCGGCTACGACGGCAGCGGCGAGATCACGATCCGCGACCTGATCCGCAACAGCCTGCGGATGCGGCCCGACCGCGTGGTGGTGGGGGAAGTGCGGGGCGCCGAGGTCATCGACATGCTGCAGGCCATGAACACCGGCCACGAAGGTTCGATGGCCACCATCCACGCCAACTCGCCGCGCGAGTGCCTGTACCGGATCGAGATGCTGGCCGGTTTCGCCGGCTTCCAGGGCAGCGAGGACAGCCTGCGCCGCCAGATCGCCAGCGCCCTGGACTTCATCATCCAGATCGGACGCCTGCCCAATGGCAAGCGCCGCATCCTGTCCATCACGGAAGTGACCGGCATGGGCGACGGCGTGATCGCCATGCAGGAACTGTATCGGCATGAATCATATGTGGCCGCCGACGATACGGAGCAGGATCGCTGGGTCAGCCTGGGCATACACCCGCATACCCGCAAGCTGAACCAGTACCGCGACCAGCTGACGAGCGAACAGGCGCAGATCAGCGAGCCCGCTCCCAAGGAAGGGGGCGGCTTCTGGGACTGGAGGCGCTAGATGACGGCGTTGCTCATTGCCCTTGCGGCCGTACTGCTGATTCTGGGCGCCATGCTGCTCTGGCGGCAGGCTGGAAGGCGCCAGCAGGCGCAGATTTCCGCCAAGGTGCTGGAGCAGCAGCTGGCCCTGCGCCCTGGCGTACCCCTGGGCACGCGCGAGGAGCGCGTGCAGCAGGATGCCTGGCAAGGCGCGCCCAAGGGGTGGCGCGAATTCATGCTGCGCACAGGCATGCGCCCGTCGCGGCGCTTCTATTTCGCCTTGCTGGCCTGGACGCTGGGCCTGCCTGTGCTGCTGCTGGCGCTGGTCGGCCCGGTGGCGGGGGCGGCCATGCTGGCGGCGGCCATTGCCGGAGCCTATGCCTTCCTGTGGTTCAAGACCGATAGGCGGCATCGCAAGATTGTTGCGCAGATACCGGATTTCCTGGATCTGATGGTGCGCCTGATCACCATTGGCAACAGCATGGGCGCGGCTTTTCTCAACGCCGCCGACAACACGCCGCTGCCGCTGGGCGAAGTCCTCCAGGAGGCCAAGGCCCTGCACCGTTCGGGGCAGGAGCTGGATGCGGCTCTGCGCACCGTTTCCCGCCAGCATGGCCTGCATGAACTGTTCCTGGTGGCGGCGGTGATCGGCGTGGCCATGCGGTTCGGCGGACGCAGCGACCAGACCATGGAGCGCATGGCGGGTTTCATGCGGGACCGGGAAAACGCCCGCAATGAGCTGGTGGCCCTGTCGGTGGAAGTGCGCCTTTCGGCCTGGATACTGGCCTTGCTGCCGGCCGTGATCGCCGCGTACATCCTGATCTTCAACAACAATTTGTTCATGACCATGTGGCAGGACCCGACGGGCTTTCGCATGCTGGTGTTCGCGGTCGTGCTGCAACTGGTCGGTTGCTATTGGCTGTATCGCATGGCGCGCAATGTGTAGGAGCGGGCAATGATGGCAATGGATGCGGGGACTTTACTGATGTGGGGCGCGGCGGCCTGCGCCCTGGCCGGCTGCCTGCTGCTCGGTCTGTGGGCGGGCGCAAGCTGGCGGCAGCGGCAACAGGAGCGGCGCCTGGCGCGCGCCGGTGGCGAGCGCCTGCACGGGGCGCCGCCGGCGGCCGCGTCCGCCGGCCATCCGCGTCAGACCGTCGAGCAGATCAAGAGCCGGGCGGGCAATCTGGGCGCGCGCTGGCTGCAAGGGCGTTTCGGCGGCAGCCTGCTGGGCGAGGATGACCGGCAGCTGATCAACAATGCCGGCTTCGAAGACGTGGAGACGGCGCGCCGCTACTTCGCGGTCGGCCGGGTGGGCTTGAGCGTGGCCTTGATCGCCTTGTTCAGCCTGTTGCCCCTGACCCGGCGCCTGAACGACATGCTGCCCTTCCTGACCGTGTTCCTGGGCTTCGCCCTGGGCTGGATGCTGCCCAAATGGTGGCTCATGCGCCGGGCCGCACAGCGGCGCGTGCAGATGTCGGCCGAGCTGCCCTTGTTCGTGGATCTGCTGCGCCTGCTGCAGGGCGTGGGCCTGTCCATGGACCAGACGCTCTACACCATCGAGCGCGACTTCAAGGACGTGCTGCCCGTCATGGGTTCGGAGCTGACGATCGCGGTGGAGCAGTATGCCCGCGGCCGCACGCGCGAGCAGTCGCTGGAGCGTATCGCCCACCATTTCGGCAACGAGGACCTGTCCGTGATCTGCCGCCTGATCGTGCAGGTGGACCAGCATGGCGGAGCCATGCAGGAGCCCTTGCATCGCTTCGGCGTGCGCCTGCGCGAACAGCGCCGGCTGGAACTGAAGGAAAAGGTGGGCAAGCTGACGGTCAAGATGACGGGGGTGATGGTGCTGACCTTGCTGCCCGCCTTGTTGATCATTACCGCAGGGTCGGGCTTTCTGGCCCTGTTTCGAGGTTTGAGCCGGGTGGCCGGAGGATGAGCATCATGAAATCCCATGCACGCATGCGCAGATTGGCGGCCCTGGCCGTGATGATGGGCGGCAGCTTCTTGCTGGCGGCCTGCTCCAGCACGGATTCCGCGTACGAGCTGATGCGCCAGCAGCAGGAGCAGGAGGCGTTTATGCAAAGCAAGGAAATCGAACACTGGGAAAAGCGCAAGCCCAGCGACCGACAGATGGCGGTGCAGATGCTGCAGGAAACACAGAAGCAGGGGCGGTACTTTGCCTCCCTGGCCTATGCGGACGCCATGCAGAAGGAGTACGGCGCCGATCCCGAGATGATGGCCCTGCGCGCCGAGGCCCTGCGCCAGACCGGCCAGCTGGAGCAGGCCGCCGCCACGCTCAAGTCTTTGCGCGGCACGCCGGTGAGCGCGCGGGCGTACCAAGGCCTGGGCCTGATTGCCGGCTCCCAGCAGAATTTCGAGGCGGCCGCCCATTACCTGGCCAAGGCGGCGGGGCTCGATCCCACCCAGGCGGCGCTGCAAAGCGACCTGGGCTATGCCTACCTGCGGGCCGGCCGGCCCGACCTGGCCCGTCTGGCCCTGGGCAAGGCGGCCGAGCTGGAACCGGACAATCCGAAGATACTGAGCAATATGGCCCTGTACCTGCTGGTCAGCGGCGCGCCGCAGCGCGCCCAGTTCGTCATGCAGCAGGCGGGCATGAACGAGACGACGCAGCAGGCGGTGGCGGAGATGGCCGGACAGATCGGCCGGGAGCTGGAGCAGTTGCATGCGTCCCGCCAGCGCGAGCAGTTGCTGGCGCGGGCTCAGCGCGCCCGGACTGTCGATGCGCAGTTCGCCGGGGAGGCGGCCGCGTCGGACGATCCGCCTGTCGCAAGCCGCCGGGTGGTCGTCAGCCAGGACGGACAGGCGCCCGTTGCCCAGCCGTCGCCGGCTGTTCGTCCGGCCGCCCTGGTATCGGATGCGGGGCTCAACCGGCCTTTGCTGGAAAGCCTGGCTCCAGCCTCGGCTCATTGAAACAAAGCTGCTTATTCAAGGATGTGACATGAACCATCGACAATTTCTGGCCTGCTGCTCGGTTCTCATGGCGAGCGCCTCGATTGCGCAGACTCAGCCGCCCCTGACGGGCGCCATGGCTTCGGAGGCGACCTCGTATCCTGTGGCGCCCAGTCCGGCCGCGGCGCCGGCTCCCGCCGAGCCGGCCCAGCCTGCGGCGGCCGAACGCCAGCCCTATGAAACATATCGCCTGACGCAGGAACAAGTGCACCCCTGGCCCGAAGTCGAAGGCCTGCCGGTCCACGTGCAGAATGAGCTCCGTCACATTCCTCCCGTGCTGCAGGTGGGCGAGGGAACACGCAGCCTGATGAGCATGCAGGCCGATCCGCAGCGCGAGGGCAAGGAGCTTCCGGTGGCGGGCGCGGCGGCGACGCTGGCCTGGGAGCGCTATCTGAACAGTTTCAAGCATCCGATTCCTGAATACATGCAGGAACGGGTGAAAACCAGCGGCAAGAATTGACAGATCGCGCAGTGTAGCGGGAGGAGGCACTATGAACGGGTTTGGCATTCGAGAGCGGGCGCAGCGAGCCGATCGGCAGACGGGTTCCGTGATCGTGCCCGCCGCCGCCGCTCTATTGGTGGGTCTGGTCTTGCTGGGCGCGGCGCAATTGGGCCAGAACTTCTATGCCAAGCGCGATCTGCAGAATGCCGCCGACCTGGCGGCGCTGGCCGGTGCGCAGTCGTGGGGGCGGGCGATGAGCTGGGCTGCCGGGAGGCCCAGCGCATGGCCGGGGTCAGCTTGCGCAGCCAGAGCGGGTCGCCGGCGGCCGGCCTGACAGGCGAGGCGGCGCGGGTAAGTTGCGGCCGTTGGGACGGCAGCGTGGCCGATCCCGCGCAGCGTTTCACCGAGGCCCTGCCGGCGCATTCCGTGCAGGTGCGCCTGAGCTACCAGGCGCCGTCCCTGTTCCCTTTCCTGTCGCCGGCTTCGATCGACGCCGTGGCCACGGCCAATACCAGTGAGCCGACCGCAACCTTTTCGGTGGGAAGCCGCCTGTTGGCCTTGAAGAAAAATGGGCTGGTGTACAGCCTGTTGCGCGGCGTGGGGCTGCGTCCGGACCAACTGACGGTGCTGGATGCGGCCGGGCTGGTCAATGCCAGGATCACGCCCGCCGGCCTGCTCAAGGCCCTGGGGCTGCCGGCCACGGTCATTGCCGGCGTGGGCACGCCCGAGGAATTGACGCGGCTGGAGCAGTTGACGCTGGCCGACCTGCTCAACGCCAGCCTGGAGCTGCTGGACCAGCAAAAGACCCTGGGTCTGGACGTGGGCGCCCTGCAGGAGTTCATACGCCTGCTGCTGGGCGTGGGACCGTTGGACCTGCCCATCAAGCTCCTGGGCGAAGGCGGCATTCTGGCGATGGTCGATGGCGTGGATCCCTTGTCCGCCCTGAATGTGAACCTGGACGTGCTGCAACTGGTCAATACCGGGCTGGTGGTGGCCAACGGCGAGAACCTGATCGACCTGAACCTGACGGGCCTGCCCTCGTCCCTGTTCAACAAGACGCTGGATGTGCGGGCCCGTATCGTGGAGCCGCCCAGCATTGCGATGGGCGGCGTCGGCACGACGGCCAATTCGGCCGGCGTGCGCATCTACCTGAAGCTGGACACGTCCCAGATCCCGGCGGTGGGACCCATCCTGAAGGCGCTGGGCACGGAAGTCAGCCTGCCCCTGATCGTCGAGCTGTCCCAGGCGCGCGGCAAGCTGCTCAATGTGTGCCGTCCGCCCATCGAGCGGGATCAGGCCACGATTGCAGTCAGTTCGTCGCTGGTCAATGTGTGCCTGGGCAATTTCCCGCACAGCGATTTTTTCTCGGCGGCCAACAGTTGCAAGGACACCGAATTCGGCGCCATCCAGCGTCATCGCGTCATCAACGTGCTGGGCATCCTGCCCCTGACCGCCAAGGTGACGCTGCCGCTGATCGATACCAAGGACCCGGTGGAGGTCACGTTGACGGCGCCTCCCGGCGACCCTTCGGAGAAGACGGTCAATGCCACGCAGCTTGATCTTTCGCGCAGCGTGCGCCTGCTGTCCGACGCCGTTCTGTCGGGCATTCTGGGCGATCTGCTCAACACTCCCTGGAGCGGCGCCTCGGGCAAGCGCCAGATGGCTGAAAGCGTGGTGGGCGACGGGGCGGGGCGGGCCATTTCGTCCGTGGTGGCGGAAATGAACTGGTCCAAGGAGCGCATGGACCAGTTGGCGCGCACCATGAGCCAGAACGGGCTGGTCGGCGTGCTCGGAGGTACATTGGGGTTTGTCGACAACTTGTTGACCACGCTGTTGGGCGCGCCGCTGAGCGACCTGGCCTGCGGATTGGCCGGCATAGGCGGCGAGAAGGCCATGCGTGATTGTCGCGTCGGCGCAGTGGAAACGCTGGTGTTCAAGGATTCCAATCTGGTCGGGGCGGTCCTGAGCCTTGTCGTTGCGCTGCTGGATCCCGTGTTGAATTCACTGAGCGCATTGCTCGAAGGCCTGTTGCAATTGCTGGGGCTGAGCCTGGTGGAAGCCGACGTCAAGCTGCACGACGTGCAGTGCGGCACGGCCTACCTGGTGCAGTAGTCGAGGAGGCGGGCAAGGATATGAGTAGTAGTTTCATCGGCAATGAACCTGTTCTGTACGTGTGGGAGGGAAGCTCCGACCTGGCGGCGCGCGCCGAGCGCGCGATGGAAAATTCATCGGTGGCGGTGCTGCGCGTGGATCCGTCCCTGCGGCTCGATGCCGAGACGCATGCCACGCGCCACGCGGTCGCGCTGGTCTCGGTCAGCGTGATGACCGAAGGGCGCTTCGAGCAGCATGAATGGCTGGTCGAGCACGCCGTTCCCGTCATCTGGGTGGCGTCGGAGGAGCGCAGTTACGATCCGCGCTTCTATCCGTCCGCCTATTCCTATACCTTGCCCCTGTCTTTCACCGGCGCCGAACTGCGTACGCTGGTGGCCAAGCTGGCCGGACTGGTGGCCCAGGTCGACCGCCACTCCCAGGGCGGGCCGCGGCCGCTGGTGGCGGTCTCGCCCATCATGCGCGCCTTGCTGGCGGAGGCGGACATGTACGCCGACAGCGGGGCCAGCGTGCTGATCCATGGCGAGACCGGCGTGGGCAAGGAGCGCATCGCCCAGCTTCTGCATGAGCGTTCGTCGCGCGTCCAGGGGCCGTTCGTGCCGGTGAACTGCGGCGCGGTGCCCGAGGGGCTGTTCGAGGCCCATTTCTTCGGCCATGCCAAGGGTGCGTTCACGGGCGCCATCGGCGCCCACAAGGGCTACTTCGAACAGGCCGATCAGGGCACGCTGTTCCTGGATGAGATCGGCGACCTGCCGCTGCACCAGCAGGTCAAGCTGCTGCGCGTGCTGGAGCAACGCACCGTCACGCGCCTGGGCGCCACGCAGGAGATCCCCGTGGACTTTCGCATGGCCGCCGCCACCAACAAGAATCTGCTGGGCTTGGTGCAGCGGGGGCAGTTCCGCGCCGACCTGTACTATCGCCTGGCCGTGGTGGAGCTGGTCATTCCCAACCTGGAGCAGCGCGGCCCGCAGGAGAAGATCGCCATTTTCTGCGCCTTGCTGGAGCAGGAGCTGCAATGCGACGTGGAGGACATTCCGCAGTGGGTGCTCGATGCGGTGGGCAATATGCGCTTCAACGGCAATGTGCGCGAGCTGGCCAATCTGGTCGAGCGGGTGGCGGTCATGAGCAAGCAGTTCGGCGCCTGGGAGTCGGTGCAGCTTCGCCAGGTGCTGGAGCGCTTCAATGCGCCCATCATGCCGCCGGCCCTGCCCTCGGCCAACCCGGCGCTGCTGCGCGAGTACGCCGAGCCGGTCCCGGCCCTGAGCGCGCACGAGCAGGAGGAGCGCGATCGCATCGTGGCGGCGCTGGACTCGCAGGGCTGGCGCCGACAGGATACGGCCGCCGTGCTGGGAATTTCTCGTAAGGTTTTGTGGGAAAAGATGCGGAAATTCAACATAAAGGCACAAGGCGCAACAACGGACGTTTAGAATACGCACTGTTCTCTACGTCAAGCGAATCACAACAAATTGA
Organism: Alcaligenes sp. Marseille-Q7550; assembly: GCF_965112015.1. NCBI lineage: Bacteria > Pseudomonadati > Pseudomonadota > Betaproteobacteria > Burkholderiales > Alcaligenaceae > Alcaligenes > Alcaligenes sp. Marseille-Q7550. The sequence goes on along the minus strand of NZ_CBCOPU010000002.1, from coordinate 495,491 downwards.
TTTTCAAGGGAAGGGTATGGTGAACCTTAGTCGCAAGACAGGCATGGCTTTGTCGCTGGGTGTGCTGTTCGTGCTGTCGGCGTGCAGCTCGGTGTCTCTGGTGCAGGAGCCGGAGCGGCCCGTGGTGGCGCAGACCCAGGACGAAGCCGTTCAGGATGTGGAGCCTGTCGCGCCTGCGGCCGCGCCTGCTGCGCCGGCCCGTTCCGCCGCCGCGCTGAACACGACCGTGGCCGAACTGCAGCAGCTCATCCAGGCCCGGGGCGTGCAGGAATTGCGCACCGCCTACAACGGACGCTACGGCGCCAGCCTGCTGTTTGCTTCCGAGAGCCTGACGTATTACGTCGCCCTGTTCCAGCAGCGCGAGTTCTGGCGCGTCTTCAAGACCACGGACGCCTCGCTGGCCGAGCGCATGTATACCCAGTACCGTCAGGACACGGTGGACTACGCGGCTTCCGACCTGGAGCGCATCAAGCTGCAGGCCGAAGTCGCCCGCACGGAAAAGGAACTGAACCAGAGCGCGGACCAGCTGACCGTCCTGCAGAACGACCTGGCCATGCAGCGCCAGCAGGAAGCCCTGGCCATTGCGCAGCGCGAAGAGGCGCGCCGCGAGGCGCAAGCCCTGGCCGAGCAGGAGCGCGAAGCGCGCGACCAGTTGCGTGAACTGCAGCGCCAGATCAAGGAGCTGGAACAGCAGCGCGCCGGCATGCTGGAGCGCCAGAAGCGCCGTTGAGCCTTTGACATTGAAAAAACCCGCAGCGCCCGCCGGCGCTGCGGGTTTTTTCATGGGACGGCCGCGGCCAGCGCGACAGATAGCGCATGGCCTCTTCCAGCCCCGCCGTGGTGACCGGGAACATACGGCCGGACATTACGGCCCCGATGATGGCGATGGACTGGCGATACGGCCAGTAGGCGCGGGGTTCGGGGTTGAGCCAGGCGGTGCGCGGCCAATGTTCCCGCAGCCGCTGCAGCCAGGCGGCGCCGGTCTCCTTGTTGTAGTGTTCCACCGAGCCGCCGGGCGCCATGATTTCGTAGGGGCTCATGGTGGCGTCGCCCACGATGATGACGCGCCAGTCGTCGTTGTACTTGCGCAGCAGGTCCCAGGTGTCCAGGCGCTCGTCGTAGCGCCGTGAGTTGTGCCGCCAGACGGTCTCGTATACGCAGTTGTGGAAGTAGTAGGCTTCCAGGTGCTTGAATTCCGATCGGGCTGCCGAGAACAACGCCTCGACCTGGGCGATGTGGTCGTCCATGCTGCCGCCCACGTCCAGCAGCATCAGCACATTGACGCGATTCTGCCGCTCGGCGCGCATCTGCAGATCCAGCATGCCGGCGTTGCGGGCCGTCTCCCGTATGGTGCCGTCCAGGTCCAGCTCGGTGGGCGCGCCTTCCCGGGCAAAGCGCCGCAGCCGACGCAGCGCCATCTTGAAATTGCGCGTGCCCAGTTCCTTCTGGTCGTCGTAATCCTGGAACTCGCGCTTCTCCCAGACCTTGACGGCGGTCCGGTTGCCAGCCGAGGGCCCGCCCAGGCGTATGCCTTCGGGGTGATAGCCGCCATGCCCGAAGGGCGAGGAGCCGCCCGTGCCTATCCACTTGCTGCCCCCGGCGTGGCGTTCCTGCTGTTCCTGCAGGCGCTGCTTGAACAACTCCAGCAGCTTGTCCAGGCCGTGCTTTTCCAGGGCCGCCTTCTCTTCCGGGCTCAGGTGGCGAGTCAGGGTCTGGCGCAGCCAGTCCTCGGGCAGGACCTTGCCCTGTTCGAGCGCGTGCAACTGGGGCTGATAGAACTCGCCGAAGGCCTGGTCGAAGCGGTCATACAGGGTTTCGTCCTTGATCAGGACCAGTCGGGCCAGATTGTAGAAATCGTCCAGGCTGGGCGGCATGATGGCCCGGCTCAGGGCATCGAGCAGGGTCAGGTGCTCCTGGATGGAAACGGGCAGGCCCCGGGAGCGCAGGTGGTAGAAGAAATCAAGCAGCATGGCCGTGCCGCCGCAGGCGGTCCAGCAGGTGGGCGCGGGACTCGGGCCATTCGCCGGCCAGCAGGCTGCACATCATGGTGTCGCGCACCGTGCCGTCGCGCCGCGGCGCATGGTGGCGCAGCCGGCCGTCGAAACGCGCTCCCAGGCGGGTGATGGCCTGCTGGGACGCGAAATTGAAGTTGTCGGTGCGCCAGCCCACGACCGCGGCGCCCAGGGTGTCGAAGGCGTGCCGCAGCAGGAGCAGCTTGCTGGCGGTATTGACGTGGCTGCGCTGGACGCGCCGCGCGTACCAGGTGTAGCCGATCTCCAGGCGCGCCACGGCGGGCAGGATGTCGTGGTAGCGGGTCGTGCCCACCGCCTGGCCGCTGAGCAGGTCGCGCACCAGGAACGGCAGCATGTGGCCCTGCCGCTGGCCCTCAAGGGCGGTCTGTATGTATTGAGCCGCCTGGCCGGGGGCGCGCACGCCGGTGATGCGCAGGTTCCACAGTTCGCCGTCGGCGGCGGCCTCTTCCAGCAGGGGGGCGTGCTCGGCCAGCAGGGGTTCCAGGCGCACGCCCCAGCCTTCCCGGGTCTGCGTGACGATGGGAGCGCGAAAGGCAGTATTGTTCATGTCAGCTCCGCCGCTGGGTTTTCTGGCTCATGGCGGCCAGGCGCTGCATCAGGCTCAGGTCCTGTTCATTCTTGAGCAGGGCGCCCGCCAGCGGCGGCAATCCCTGGTCCAGTTCCTGCAGCGCGTCGGCCGGCACGTCGTTGGCCAGCAGCAGGTGCAGCCAGTCCAGGAATTCGGAGGTGGAAGGTTTCTTCTTCAGGCCCGGAACATCGCGCAAGGCGAAGAAAGTGTCCAGGGCGCTGGCCAGGATGTCGCTGCGCAGGTCCGGGTAATGCACGGCCACGATCTGCTCCATCGTTGCACGGTCGGGGAAGCGGATGTAATGGAAAAAGCAGCGGCGCAGAAAGGCGTCGGGCAGGTCTTTCTCGTTGTTGGACGTGATGATGATCAGGGGCCGGTGGCGCGCCTGCACGGTCTGGCGGGTCTCGTACACATGGAACTCCGTGCGGTCCAGCTCCTGCAGCAGGTCGTTGGGGAATTCGATGTCGGCCTTGTCGATTTCGTCGATCAGCACCACGCTGGGCTGCTTGGACTCGAAAGCCCGCCAGAGCACGCCCTGCACGATGTAGTTACCGATGTCGCGCACTTTCTCCTCGCCCAGCTGGGAGTCGCGCAGGCGCGAGACGGCGTCGTATTCGTACAGGCCCTGGTGCGCCTTGGTGGTGGACTTGATGTGCCACTGCAGCAGCGGGCGATCCAGGGCGCGCGCCACTTCCAGGGCCAGCAGCGTCTTGCCCGTGCCGGGCTCGCCCTTGATCAGCAGGGGGCGCTGCAGGCTGAGCGCGGCATTCACCGCCAGCTTCAGGTCGTCGGTGGCGACATACTGGTCGGTGCCTTCGAAGGTGGCGGGCGTACCGGAACGGGAGGCGGTGGTCATGATGCGGATCCTGTGACTGGCATGAAATGTTGATCTGTCAAGAATGGTTTTTCAGGGATAAACACTAGTATCAATCATCCTTGGCAATTATCATACAATCGACTCAGTACTCGTCGGTCAGCATCACAAAAGGCAGGTGTCGCGTTATCCCACCCCGTGCTGTAATTGACGCGAGAGCCTGACCCGGACCGTTTTCAACTCCACGACAAAGCGAATAGCGATGATGAAGTTGCAAATGAAGCGGTATGTCTCTTCCATTCTTCTGGTCTCGTCCACCTGTCTGGGGCCCCTGGCGCTGGCGCAGGACGCTCCGGCCGCCAAGGCCGACCCTCAGGCGGCCCGCGACAAGGTCTCCATGTGCATAGGCTGTCACGGCCTGCCCGGCTACAAGGCCAGCTTCCCCGAGGTCTATCACGTGCCCATGATCGGCGGGCAGGGGGCGGCCTACATCCAGGCCGCGCTCAAGGAATACGCCAGCGGGGCCCGTACCTTCCCGACCATGCAGGCTATCGCGCAAAGCCTGTCGGAGCAGGACATGGCCGATATCGCGGCGTACTACGCCGGCACCAAACAATAAGAAGGGGTGCAAGCATGAAAAAAGCAGTACTGCTGATGGCGCTGGGGATGGCGACGTCCTGGGCGGGCGGCGCCCTGGCGGCCGACGATCTGAAAGCGGCGGGCGAAGCGGCCTGGAAGAAGTTCAATTGTGCGTCCTGCCATGGGGCCGACGCCAAGACGCCGCTGAATCCGGAATATCCGATACTGGCCGGGCAGCACGCGGACTATCTGCGCCAGTCCCTGATGGCCTACCAGCGCGGCCAGGCCGGCGCGCCGGCTACATCCAACATCCGCAAGAACGCCGTGATGGGCGCCATGGCGTCCACGCTCGCCCAGTCGGACATCGACAGCATCTCGGCCTGGCTGGCCAGCCTGCCGGGGCCCTTGTCCGTGCGGAAATAAAACCTTCAGTTGCGCGTGGCGTGCCGCAGGATCAGCTCGATGTAGCGTTCATTGTTCAGCGGCGCGCCCAGGCGCTGGGCCTCCCAGATCACTTCCCCCAATGCTTCCATGATGACGTGCGCGGCTTCGTGGCGGTCGTGCGTGGCCAGCAGCCTCTGGTAGGCGGCCTTGATGCCTGGCGGCTGATCGATGGACAGCTGTTCGTCTATGGCCAGATGCATGGACAGGTGCAGGAAGGGATTGGTGCGTCCCTGTTCCACAGAATAGTCCTGGGCCACGGCGTCGGGGTTGCGCAGGTCTTCGTGATATTCGGGGTGCTGCTGCATCAGGTCCACGGCCATGGTCTCCAGGGCGGTCAACAGATGGCCGCCCTGGTGCTTCTGCCAGGCTTCGATGAAGAATTGGCGAACCTGCTCGCGGGATGGATTGAACATGGTTTAGTCTTGAAATAAAAAGTCGGCCGGGCCGCAGGGGCGCATTGCGCCCGGGCATTTTACTATCGGGCCGCCATTTGCGCGGGCTGCGCACGTCGGCGCCTGGGGCGTGTAGAATCAATGATCCGCACGGAATGGAGAAATTCTTGGCAAACATCGAGTCTGCAGGCGCATGATTGCGCAGGAATAAGTTAAACTCTTATATAAGACTCCGGAAACGCCGACGCGTTCCGTGTTTAGCCATTTTCTATTATTGGAGCACAACTGGAGCATCCATGTCTTATCAGCACATCAAGATCCCCGCGTCGGGGCAGAAAATCACGGTCAACGCGGACTTTTCCCTGAACGTCCCCGATCAACCCATCATCCCCTACATCGAGGGTGACGGCACGGGTGTGGATATCTCGCCAGTCATGATCAAGGTGGTCGACGCCGCCGTGGCCAAGGCCTACGCCGGCAAGCGCAAGATCCAGTGGATGGAAGTCTACGCCGGCGAAAAATCCACCAAGGTCTACGGTTCGGACGTCTGGCTTCCTGAAGAAACCCTGGATGCCGTCAAGGACTACGTCGTCTCCATCAAGGGTCCCCTGACCACCCCCGTGGGCGGCGGCATCCGTTCCCTGAACGTGGCCCTGCGCCAGCAGCTGGACCTGTACGTCTGCCTGCGCCCCGTGCGTTATTTCAATGGCGTGCCATCGCCCGTGCGTGAACCCGAGAAGACCAATATGGTCATCTTCCGCGAGAACTCCGAGGACATCTACGCCGGCATCGAGTTCGCCGCTGAATCCGAAAACGCCAAGAAACTGATCGATTTCCTGCAGAACACCCTGGGCGTCAACAAGATCCGCTTCCCCGGCACGTCCGGCATCGGCGTCAAGCCCGTGTCGCGCGAAGGCACCGAGCGCCTGGTGCGCAAGGCCATCCAGTACGCCATCGACAACGACCGCTCTTCCGTGACCCTGGTCCACAAGGGCAACATCATGAAGTTCACCGAAGGCGGCTTCCGCGACTGGGGCTATGCCCTGGCCCAGAACGAATTCGGCGCCGAGCTGATCGACGGCGGTCCATGGTGCAAGTTCAAGAATCCCAAGACCGGTCGCGAGATCACCGTCAAGGATTCGATCGCCGACGCCTTCCTGCAGCAGATCCTGCTGCGTCCCGCTGAATACGACGTGATCGCCACGCTGAACCTGAACGGCGGCTTCATCTCCGACGCCCTGGCTGCCCAGGTCGGCGGCATCGGCATCGCTCCCGGCGCCAACCTGTCCGACTCCGTGGCCATGTTCGAAGCCACGCACGGCACGGCGCCCAAGTACGCCGGCAAGGACTACGTGAACCCCGGTTCGCTGATCCTGTCCGCCGAAATGATGCTGCGCCACATGGGTTGGACCGAAGCGGCCGACCTGATCATCTCCAGCATGGAAAAATCCATCACGTCCCGCAAGGTCACCTATGACTTTGCCCGCCTGATGGAAGGCGCCACCCAGGTGTCCTGCTCCGGCTTCGGCGAAGTCATGATCGAAAACATGTAATCGCTGCGGGCCTGCGGGCCCCTTCGATGCAGGCGAAACCGCCGGCCTTCATGGCCGGCGGTTTTTTTGTCCGCGGGGTAGGCGAATGAGTCGTCCACTTTTTTCCTCAATGCGGCATCGGGCCGGGGAAGGCTTTCTGAAGGCCGATTTGATCAGGCGTCACGCGCGAGAATCTGTCTTGGGTCCGGTAGCTGTGCAAGTCGCCGGACCACAGCTTGAATCCGAGGCAGGCCTGCCATTTGTCCAGTTGGTACAGCCAGTGGGTATGGCAGACCGAACAGCGATACAGGCTTTCGGTACCGTTTTCTCCGAAATCCTCCAGCCGGGTCAGGGGCTGCATATTCGCATGCCCCAGCGTGTGAGGTTTTGATAGCGGTAGTGTCTGGCACATGATGCACATGGTGCCGTGGTCAAACTTGGCCATATCTTTTCTCCTGGTAGTGGAGCTACAGTCGAAACGGCAGGGTCAGCCGCAGTTTCAGGCATGGATGCATGAGAGGATTCATGCCGATTCTTGAAACAAAATTCAGTCTATAGAAGTATGTTTGCCATTTATGTGCAAATGTATTTTGTGTAATCGACTGTCGCCTCAGGCTCAGGAAAGGCGAAGTATGAAAAGGCCGCCCACTAGGCGGCCCGGCGGCTGCAGAAGGAGCAGAAATAACAGGACAGGGTTCAGGCCCTGCCGGGTTCGTGCGGTGTGCGATGCGGCTGATTGCCGGGGCGCTGCCCTGGATTGCGGTTGGGGCCCGTGTCCGACGTCTTGTCCCTGTCCTCCTGCACCGGCCGCCTGCTGCCGGGAATGCGTTCAGGATCGGGCTCGGGGTTGGGCGTCTTGCCGGGCGGCGTCGTGTCGGGGGCCTTGGTTGGATCGATGACATATCTCATGGCAGTCTCCTGATGAGTGGATCCGGCGCCCAGCCGTTTTTTGCAGCGCGGACGGCCGCGTGCGCCTTAAGTGCCATCGTCACATGATCATCTTGCAAGGCTGTAAGCATTTTGCTCGTTTTTGCGGCGATTGTTTCCGTTGGCGTTCGACAATGCCAATGCCTCAGCATATCCCTGCAAAAAAAGAGCCGCTCGTAGAGCGGCTTAAACACGAGGGAGATGGGGCCAGGATGCGGGTGTGTTTCAGACGCGTCCGGGATCATTCGGATTTGGACGGGAAGGCTCGCCAGGCTCATGGCCGGGCAGGCGTTCGGGGTCCAGGTCTGGTTGCGGCTCGGGGTCCATATCCGGCAAGGGGTCTTCACCCGACATATTGCCCGGAAGGGGCTCGTGATTGGGAATGCCGTTGGACGGAAGGTCGCCTGGACGGGGGACGGGTTCGGTAAGACGGGTCATGGTGCTGTCTCCTGTGCTGGGGGCGCCGTTACCGTTTCTGCGGTAGGAACGCTGCTTCTTGGCACCTTGCACTTGCATCCTACATTTCCGGGACGGGCGCGATGTAAGCGCTTATGGCTGATCTGGAGCAAGCTTCCATAGGAGAAAACGCGGAACGCACGGATATTCTGTTGCGCTTTTCAGCAAGTAGTCCAATGCCGCATCAATTCAAATCCGGCATTGCATATGCAAACGCCGATTTGCAATCTGCCTGATACCCCTTTATGGCGTCTGCCGTGACGTCTACGGCTTGACTGAAGGCCTGCAGAGCAGGGCCGGACAGGTTTCGGCCGAGCTCCGTTCCTGTTGCCGGCAACCGGACATGGCAGGTGGTCAGGCTGGCGCGTCGGGCTTCATTCTCGAAGGCGCCGCCCTACACGCCCAGATAGGCCTGCTGGATGGCCGGGTCGGCGGCCAGTTCGGCGCTCGGCCCTTCGCGCACGATGCGGCCTTCGCTCAGGACGTAGGCGCGTTGGGAGACCCCCAAGGCCATGCGCGCGTTCTGTTCGGCCAGCAGGATGGCCAGGCCGTCGCGGCTGAGCCGGGCGATGGTGGCGAAGATCTCGGCCACGATCTTGGGCGCCAGCCCTAGCGAGGGTTCGTCCAGCAGCAGACAGCGCGGCCTGCCCATCAGCGCGCGGGCGATGGCCAGCATCTGCTGCTCGCCGCCCGAGAGCGTGCCGGCGGTCTGTTCCAGCCGCTGCTCCAGTTTGGGGAATACGTCCAGCACCCACTCCAGGTCCTGGCGCACGGCTTGCCGGTCGCGGCGGCTGTAGGCGCCCATCTGCAGATTCTCGCGCACGCTCAGCGGCGCAAAGACCTGTCGGCCTTCCGGCGACAGGGACAGGCCTTGCCGGATGCGCCTGTCGGCCGGCAGCGCGTCCAGCGTGCGCCCGTCCAGCGTGATCCGGCCCTCGCGCTGGCGCAGCAGCCCGGCCAGCGTGTTCATCAGCGTGGACTTGCCGGCGCCGTTGGGCCCCAGCAGGCAAACGATCTCCCCGGCCTGCAGGCGCAGGTCCACGCCGTGCAGGATGCGCGCCTGGCCTATCCAGGTCGAGACGGATTCGACTTCAAGCATGGTGGCCTTCTCCCAGATAGGCATCGAGCACGGCCGGGTCTTCGCGCACTTGCGCCGGGGCGCCGTCCGCGATGCGCCGGCCATTGTTCAGGACGGTGATGTGGTCGGACAGGCGCATGACCACGCGCACATTGTGTTCCACCAGCACGGTGGTGACCTTCTGGCTTTGCAGGAAGCGGATGGCCTGTTCAACGTGTTCGATGGCGCCGGCCGGAAGGCCCGCCAGGGGTTCGTCCAGCAGCACTAGGCTGGGCTCGGACGCCATGGCGCGCGCAATCTCCATCAGCTTGCCTTCGCCGTAGCTCAGCGCGCCGGCAGGCTGCCCGGCCTTGGCCTGCAGGCCGAGCTGCTCGAGCAGGTGCATGGCGCGCTCCCGGCCGTGGCGATTCTCCCGGCGCTGCCGGCGGGTGTTCAGCAGGGCGTCCCACAAGGTGCTGCGGGTGCGGGGGTGGCAGCCGACCATCACATTTTCCAGCACCGTCATGTCGGCGAACAACTGCAGGTTCTGGAAGCTGCGGGCCATGCCGGCCTGGATGCGCAGGTACGCGGGCAGGTGCTCGACGGGCCGGCCCTGGAACAGAATGCGGCCGCCCGATACGGGATTGACGCCGGTGATCAGGTTGAACAGGGTGGATTTGCCAGCGCCGTTCGGCCCGATCAGGGCGTGGATGGCGCCCGGCTGCACGGTCAGCGATACCTCGTCCACGGCCTTGAGGCCGCCGAAGTGGCGGCTGACTTTGTCCAGTTGCAGGATGGGCGTGCTCATGAGACTCTCCCGGACTTGCCGCCCAGTCGGCGCAGCAGGCCCGCCAGGCCGGCGGGCATGAAGCCCACGACCACGATCATGGCCGCACCCAGGATCAGCAGCTCCACGTCGTGGAAGCTGCGGATCAGCTCGGGCAGGGCGGTATAGAGCAGCGCGCCCAGGAAAGCGCCCCAATAGCTGCCGAAGCCGCCGATGGCCACCATGACCAGCAACAGGATGGAGGTGGAAAAGGAAAAGGAATCGGGCGACACGAACTGGTTCTGGTGCGCGAACAAGGCGCCGGCCAGACCGGCGATGGCGCTGGCCAGCACGAAGACGCCGATCTTGTAGCGCAGCACGGAAATGCCCATGCAGGCGGCGGCCACATCGCTGCTGCGTATGGCGCGCAAGGCGCGGCCGCTGCGGGATTGTTCCAGGAAGCACAGGCTCAGCATCACGGCGCCGGTCAGCAGCCAGCCCAGCCAGTAGAAGGAGGCGGCGTCGGCCAGCTCCCAGTCGCCCAGGCGGTAGGCGGGGATGCCGATCAGGCCGTTGGGTCCGCCGGTCCAGTCCACCAGCCCCACCAGCAGCACCGACACGATGGCATTGAAGCCCAGCGTGGCCATGGCCAGGTAGTGGCCGCTCAGGCGCAGCGTGGGCCAGCCTACCAGGGCGGCGCACAGCGCGCACAGCAGCATGGCGGCCGCGGTGCCCAGCCAGGGCGACAGACCCGCGTGCACGCCGAGCATGCCGCTGGCATAGGCGCCCAGGCCCCAGAAGGCGGCGTGCGCGAGCGAGGTCAGGCCGGTATAGCCCACCAGCAGGTTCAGGCTGGCGATCAGCAGCAGATGAATGAAGAAGGTCGAGCCCAGGCTCAGCACGTAGTCGTTGGGCGCCAGCCAGGGCCAGGCCAGCAGGAGCAGCCAGAGCGGGACGAGACGGCGCGCCGTGGGGTTCAGGCAGGCGTTCATAGCTTGTTGATCTCCGCCTTGCCCAGCAGGCCCTGCGGACGCAGCAGCAGCACCAGCAGCAGGACCAGGAAGGCGGCCGCGTCCTTGAACTGCGAGGTCACGTAACCGCTGACCAGCGCCTCCAGCAGGCCCAGCAGCAGGCCGCCCAGGGTGGCGCCCGGCAGGCTGCCCAGACCGCCCAGCATGGCGGCGCTGAAACCATTGAAGCCGAGCGTGGCGCCGCTGTCGTAGGACAGCAGGGTGAGCGGGGTGAGGATGGTGCCGGCCAGGCCGCCCACGGCGGCGGCGATGATGAAGGAGCCCAGCACGACGCGGCGGTGGCGTATGCCCACCAGGGCCGCGGCGGCCGGGTTGGCGGCCGCGGCGCGCATGGCGCAGCCCCAGCGCGTATGGGCGAAGAACACATGGGTCAGCGCCATCAGGGCCAGGGTGATGGCCAGGATCCACAGGGTCTGGCTGGCGATGGAAGCCCCGCTCAACTGCACGAACTCCCGGCCGGACAGGCCGGGATAGCCGACGGGGTTCTTGCCCAGGGTCAGCATCACCAGGCTCTTGGACAGCAAGGCGATGCCCACCGTCACCAGGGTCAGGGCGCAAGGCGCCTGGTTGACCAGCGGGCGGATCAGCAGGCGCTCGGTCAGCGCGCCGACCAGGGCCACGGCCAGTCCGGCCAGCAGGCAGGCCTGCCATACCGGCAGGTGCGCGTCATTGAAGCAGAAGGCGGCCAGCATGCCGCCCAGCATCACCCACTCGCCCTGCGCGAAGTTCAGCGCGCCCGTGCTTTTGAAGATGATGTTGAAACCCACGGCGATCAGGGCGTAGATGCTGCCATTGCCCAGTCCCGACAGGATGATCTGGAGAAAAGAGGAACTGTCCAAGGTCGATCTCGAAAGTGGAGCGCGGCGGCCCCGCGGGACCGCTGCGCGTCGGGCGCTACTGGTAGTCGTGCAGGCGGAACGCGCCGTCCTGCCACTTCAGCAGGACGATGTCGCTCTTGGACAGGCCCGAGTGGCGCTGCGCCGAGAAGTTGAAGGTGCCGCCCACGCCGTGGTAGCCCTGTATGGCCTCCAGCGCCGCGCGGGTCTTGTCCTTGTCGCCGCCGCTGCGCTCCAGGGCCTGGCGGGCCAGCTGGATGGCGTCATAGGTCTGGGCGACATACTGGTTGGGCTTGCGGCCGTAGCGGGCCTCGAACTTGCGGGTCAGCTCGGCGATGACTTCTTTCTGGGTGTCGCTGTCGGGCAGGTCGGCGCCCACCGGAAACTTGACGGACACCAGCAGCACGTTGCCGGCGGCATCGCCCGCCAGTTCCATGTACTTCTGCGACACGAAGCCGTAGCTGTGGATCAGCGTGCGGTCGGTCAGCCCCAGCTGGGTGGCCTGCTTGTTGAAGATCACCCCGGCCGGGGTCACGGTCCAGCACAGCACGGCTTGCGCATCGCTGTTCTTGATGCGGGTCAGCTGCGGGGTCAGATCGGTGTCGGTGGGCGCGAAGGCCTCGAAGCGGGCGTCCAGGCCCAGGCCCGGAGCCATCTTCTTCAGTTCCTCCGCGGCGGCCTGTCCGAAGCCGCTGGTGTCGTGCAGCAGCGCCACGCGGGTGATGCCTTGCTTGCGGAAGTAGTCGGCCAGGCGCTCGAAGACCTGGCGGTCGTCCACCGTGCTCTTGAAGGCCCAGGGGCGCTGTTCAGCCGGGTCCACGATGGCCAGCGAACCTTCCGTGGAAATGAAGGGCGTCTTTGCCTGGGCGCTCAGGGGGACCATGGCCAGCGCGATGCCGCTCATGTTGCCGCCGCCCACGATGATGTCCACCTTGTCCTGCGAGAGCAGGCGGCGGGTGGCGGCCAGGGCCTTGGCCGTCTGGCTTTCGGCGTCGTAGAAGACCCATTTGACGGGCTCGCCGGCTATGCCGCCGGCGGCGTTGATTTCCTTGACGGCGATTTCCATGCCGGCTTTCATATCCTCGCCCAGAAAGGCGGCGGGCCCGGTCGTGGACAGGATGGTGCCTATGGTCAGGGCCATGGCTTGCTGGGTGGCCAGGCCCAGGGATGCGGCGGCCAGCAGGCCGGCGGCCCGGTGTTTCAGTTTCATGATGGGTGCGTGCTTTGCAAGAGTTGTTTCAGGGGGTCAGCGGGTGCTGAAGACGCGCACGCTGACCGGGGCGCCCCGGGACAGCGAGCCGTAGATGGGACAGACGGCCTGGAAGCGGGCCACCAGGTCCTGCGCCTGCTCCTGGCTGACGCCCTGGAAGTGATAGTCCAGCGTGATGTAGCGGTAGTGGCCGGGCTGCTCCTCGTCGTTCTCGCAGTCGGCTTCGATGCGCAGGGCGTAGTCGTTCAGCCCCTGCTGGCGTGCTTCGTCGTCGATGACGGCGTGCGAGCAGGTCTGCAGGGCGCCCAGCAGCAGCTCGGCCGCCTGCCAGGCCTGGGCCTGGCCGCCGCGGCCCGCCGATGCGTCCACGACCAGGTGCTGGTCGCGGGCCTGCAGCAGGAATCGTCCTGCCTGGCCGCTCAGGCGGCTGTCCACGTGATTCTTGGCCATGTCGGCTCCTTTCAGATGCGAGCGGGGCGTTCCAGCCCAAGATGCTCGCGCAGGGTGTCGCCGGTGTAGTCGCGACGGAACAATTCGCGGTCCTGCAGGCGGGGCACGACCAGGCGTACGAAGCTTTCCAGTCCGCCGGGCAGGTAGGGCACCTGGATCATGAAGCCATCGCAGGCGCCGGCCTCGAACCAGTGCTGCAGGCTGTCGGCCACTTTGTCGGCCGAGCCCACGAAGTCGCGCAAGGGACCGATGCCGTAGCGGTGGCCCAGCTCGCGCAGGCCGATGCCGCTGCGGCGGGTGAGCTCGGCCACTTCCTTGTAGTGGCCCTGCACGCCGGGCACGTCCAGGTCCGGCAGGACTTCGTCCTGGGGAAACTGGGACAGGTCGATGTCCAGGTGATAGGACAGCGTGGACAGGCCGGACTCCGGATCGGTCAGGTCGCTGAGCAGCTTTTCCTGTTCCAGGGCGATGGCCTCCGTCTCGCCGACGATGGGCACGATGCCCGGCAAGATGCGCAGGCTGTCGGACGAGCGCCCGAAACGGGCGGCGCGCTCTTTCATTTCCGTATAGAAGGCCTGGGCGGATTCCAGCGAGGAATGAGTCACGAAAATGACGTCGGCCCAGCGCGCCGCGAAGTCCTTGCCGCGGCCCGAGGCGCCGGCCTGATGAAGACCGGCCGTCCTTGGGGAGGACGGCTGACGTTCAGCGGACCTTGCACGTTGAACCATTTGCCCTGGTGGTCGATGGCGCGCACGCGGGCCGGGTCGGCGAACTGGGGCGTGGCGGCATCCAGGCGCAGGGCCTCGTCATCCCAGCTATCCCACAATTTGCAGGCCACTTCCACGAACTCCTCGGCGCGGTCGTAGCGCTCGTCGCGGCTCAACTGGTCGGTCAGCCCGAAGTTGGCGGCCTCGGCCTGCTGGAAGGAGGTAACGATGTTCCAGGCGGCGCGCCCGGCGCTCAGGTGATCCAGCGTGGCCAGCGAACGCGCCACGGCGTAGGGGCTGAAGTAGGAGGTGGAGATCGTGCTGGCCAGGCCCAGGTGGCGGGTGGCGCCGGCGATCAGCGACAGTACGATCATGGGGTCCAGGCGCAAGGCGCCCAGCGCGCCCAGTTGCAGTTGGCTGTCCATCCGGCCCTGGTAGCGGCGCGGGATGGCCAGGATGTCGGCCAGGAACAGCATGTCGAAGCGCCCTTGCTCCAGCAATTGGCCCAGGCGGGTGTAATAGGAGGCGGACAGCAGTTGCGTGTCGGCAGCCGGGTGGCGCCAGCCGCCGTGGCAGCCCGATACCGGGCCGGCAACGACGAAGGCGGCCAGATGCATGGCGCGATCACGGGAAGAATGGATAGTCATGAAGCGGCGTTCTTGCTTTTGTTGCGAAGGATTCCTGGGAAGCGGCGGCCGTTGGGACGGCGCTGGAGCGGTTGCCTTCAGGGCGCGAGCGAAGCGCCTGGGACGCGTTCTTCGTCGAAGCGGTCATGAGCCCGTCGTCGCGCAATGCTCGCCCTGAAGCTTCGGGGCATGTTAGCAATTGGGGGCTAATTGTTTGGATATAAAATAGTTATATGCTTAAAACCCGACTTTCAATTTATTGTTTTTCAAGGGTTTTCTGAAATGATGCTGGGCATGTCCACGCGCAGTCCGGCCGCTTGCCATTGCGGAAATCCGCCTTCCAGGCGACAGGCGTCCCAGCCTTCGGCGCACAACAGCTGGACGGCGCGGGCCGACAGGGGAGAGGCCGGCCCGCGACAGTAGACCACCAAGCGGCGGCAACGCGGCAGCTCGGGCAACCGCCGGATCAGCTCATCCTCGGGAATGTTGATGGCGCCGGGCACGTGTCCCAGGGCATACTCGTCTTGCGGGCGGACGTCCAGCAGGAAGGGGCGGTCCCGCTGCGGGGTGCGCAGGAATTCTTCCAGATGCATGCCGGGGCAGGAGGGCGCGCCGGAGGATTGATAGAGGCCGTGCTCCGTCGAGTTCGCATAATGCTGCAGCGCAGCCAGCAAGATCAGGACCGGCCCATCGCCCAGCCGATACACTTTGTGCTTGCCATTGCGGCGCGCCTGCACGAAGCCCATGCGCCGCAGGGCTTGTAGATGCTGGGAGGCGGCCGCGGTGGATTGGCCTGTCAGGGCTGCCAGACGTTCGACATGCCGTTCGCCCTGCGCCAGGTGCTCCAGCAGCGCCAGGCGTAAAGGATGCCCCAGGGTCCGGGCGACTTCGGCCAGACCTGCATGATGTTCTGAGGAAGGTCGAATTGGGGTGTCCATGCTGAAAATTTATCATTTGCCGTTTCAAGCGACAATATACGCATGGACCTTGCGCTTCTTGTAACAATGGACGGGTTTCTTCTACGATGAAAGTTGGCCGTGTGTTCGATGCGCCGGCCTGGGCACGACGATTTTTTTGGAGCGGAACGATGCGCGAAGGACTGGAAAAACTGCTGGCGGCCGGCAAGGACAGCGCCCTGCTCCGGCTGGGGCTGGGCAATGCCTGCCTGGCTGACGGAGATCTGGCGGCGGCCGAGGCGCATCTGCGCTGCGCCGTCCAGATGGATGGACATTACACCGCTGCCTGGAAGCAACTGGGGCGGGTTCTGCTGGACAGCGGTCAGCTGGCGCAGGCCAGGAGCGTACTGGAGCATGGACTGGAGATCGCCCGCCAGCACGGCGACAAGCAGGCCGAAAAGGAAATGCAGGTGTTCCTGAAGCGCGCCCTGAAAGGGCTGCCGCCTGGCGACAACTAATTTAGGCTTAAATAAAGAGGCGGCTCTTGTTTTCAGCTTGAACAGATATCAGTGCATTCCCTAAGTGTGACATTGTCATAATTGGGGCACAATGCGTTTCATGCAGGTGAGGAGACATAGCCCGCAAAGCAGGGCATAAAGACTGACATCGAGCGGTCGACACTATAAAAGCAATATGCAGTACAACATAACAACAACAAGGAAAAGGCCAGCGCAAGCTGGCCTTTTTCACGTCCGGCCTCGGCTGAAGCCCCTTCTTGGCCTGGCGGCTGGAGCATTGTGCGACCAGACGCTTTCCACACCGTATCCGGCCGGTCGCGCTTGAATCCGTCGTCAGCGGCGAGGCCGGCGCGTGGTCAGCGCCGTGGCTCCTGCGCGGGCGACTGCGCCTGCAGCACGAGCTTGACTGCACCGTCGCAGCCCTCGTTGGGCGCGCATTCCACAAAAGCCAGCACGGCGGGCAGTTGGGTCAGCCAGCGGCGCACCGTGTGCTTGAGCACGGGTTCCCCGTTGCGTGAGCCGTAGCCTGCGCCGTGCACGATGCGTACGCAGCGCACATTGTGCTCCAGGCAGGAGCGTAGGAAATTGTCCAGGCGTTCGCGCGCCTGTTCCAGGTCGGAGCCGTGCAGGTCCAGGCTGGATTCGATAGGCCAGCGGTTGCGCTCCAGGTCGCGCAGCACGTCGGTGCCGCAGCCCGGGCGCAGGTGGCGTCGGTCGTTGGTTTCGCCTTTGACGCTGACGTACTGGTCCGAGGCCGCCGGAAGGGCGGGCGGCGCCAAGGGGTCGCCGACCGCATGGCGGCGGCGCTGTTCCAGTTGCTCCCGGGTGGCGACCGGGCGCGCGGTCGGCGCGGACTGGCCGCGTTTCTTGAGCGGCGCCACGTCGCGCAGCGACTGGCGCAGCAGGGCCAGGTCCGCGGGATCCAATCGGGACGACGGTTCGGCGACGGGCTGGAAGACGTTGGGTCGGCGAGCGGGCTTGCTGCCCGGATCGGGCGGGCGAGGGCGCTGCCGGCGCTGGGGGCGAGCGGGTTCGGGCGCGGGCGATTCGGCCTGGCGGACCTGGTTCTGCAGCTTCTTCAGGTCGGCCAGGCTGTTGCCCACGGCCTTGGGCTTACTCGTTTTCATCCAGCCAGCGCTGTGCGTCCAGGGCGGCCATGCAGCCGCTGGCGGCGCTGGTGATAGCCTGGCGATAGATGTTGTCCTGCACGTCGCCGGCGGCGAAGACGCCCGGCACCGAGGTCATGGTGGCCATGCCCTGCAGGCCGCTGCGGGTGGTGATGTAGCCGTCGTGCATGTCCAGCTGGCCCTGGAAGATGCCGGTGTTGGGCTTGTGGCCGATGGCGATGAAGGCGCCGGTCACGTCCAGGTCTTCCGTGGCATTGGTCTGGTTGTTCTTCAGGCGCACGCCGGTCACGCCGGAGGCGTCGCCCAGCACTTCCTGCAGCTCGTAGTGCAGCTTCAGGCGGATGTTGCCGTTCTCGACCTTGTCCATCAGCTTGTCGGTCAGGATGGCTTCCGAGCGGAAGGTGTCGCGGCGGTGCACCAGGGTGACGGTCTTGCAGATGTTGGACAGGTACAGGGCCTCTTCCACGGCCGTATTCCCGCCGCCCACCACGATGACGTCCTGGTTCTTGTAGAAGAAGCCGTCGCAGGTGGCGCAGCCCGATACGCCGCGGCCCATGAATTCCTGCTCCGTGGGCAGGCCCAGGTACTGGGCCGAGGCGCCGGTGGCGATGATCAGGGCGTCGCAGGTATAGACCGTGCCGCTGTCCCCCTTCAGGGTGAAGGGTCGCTTGCCCAGGTCCACGGAAGCGATCATGTCGAAGATTAATTCTGTTTCGAATCGTTCTGCATGCGCCTGGAAACGTGCCATAAGATCAGGCCCCTGGACGCCTTGCGCATCCGCCGGCCAGTTGTCCACGTCGGTGGTGGTCATCAACTGACCGCCTTGTTCCATGCCTGTGACCAGTACCGGCTTGAGGTTGGCGCGGGCGGCATAGACTGCTGCGGTATAACCGGCCGGGCCTGAGCCCAGAATGAGTACTTTCGCGTGTTTTGTAGTCGACATCACAGAAAATCCGAAAAAGACGATCTCCAATTATAATGAGTACATGGCAAGAATACCTGCAACATCCCCTCGTACCTCCCGGTCATCGAAAAACGTGCGCAACGGCCCTTCGGCCCTTCAGCAGCGCCTGACCGGTCTGCTGCGCGAAGCGCGGTGGATCATCTTCGCCGCGCTGGCGGCCTGGCTGGGGCTGGTGCTGGCGACCTGGGACCCGGGCGATCCGGGCTGGTCGCATTCCGTGCACGCCGGGGCCACGCAGAACGGCGGCGGCATCTTCGGCGCCCATATCGCCGATTTCCTGCTTTTCCTGTTCGGCCTGTCGTCCTGGCTGTGGGTCGTGCTGCTGGTGCAGCGCGTCGGCGTGGGCTTCTATCGTCTGACCACGCTGCTGCTGCCCAACAGCAAGGGCGAAGATCCGCTGCCCCGCGTGCGCTGGGAGACCGGCATCGGCTTTACCCTGTTGTTCCTGGGCTGCATGGGTTCGGAAGCCTTGTTCTTCAAGGACCTGGGCGCGCGCCTGGGCCTGCCGGCCGGAGCCGGCGGGCAACTGGGCCAGTTGCTGGGGCAGTTGCTGGCCACCTCCATCGGCGCCGGCGGCGCGACGCTGGTGCTGCTGGCCTTCGTGGCCGTGGGCGCCAGCCTGTTCTTCGGTTTTTCCTGGCTGGTGCTGGCCGAACGGCTTGGCGCCCTGATTGAGAACGGCCTGCGCCGCCTGCTGGCGCTGCGCGCCGCGCGCGAAGACCGCCGCGTGGGCGAGGTCAAGCGCGCCGAACGCACCGAAAGCGTGGTGGCCAAGCAGGAACAACTGGTGCACGAACAGCCCGTGCGCATCGAGCCGGCCTTCGTGGCCGTTCCCAAATCCGAGCGCGTCGAGAAGGAAAAGCAGCAGACGCTTTTCAAGGCCCCGCGTCAGGCCGGCGAAGCCGGCGACCTGCCGCCGCTCTCGCTGCTGGATGCGCCTTCGGACAATGCGGAGACCGTCTCTCCCGAAACCATCGAATTCACTTCCCGCCTGATCGAAAAGAAACTGTCGGATTTCGGCGTGGCGGTCACCGTGGTGGCGGCCCAGGCCGGCCCGGTCATCACGCGCTACGAAATCGAACCGGCCACGGGCGTGAAGGGCAGCCAGATCGTCAACCTGGCCAAGGACCTGGCGCGGGCGCTCAGCCTGGTCAGCATCCGCGTGGTGGAGACCATTCCCGGCAAGAACCTGATGGGCCTGGAGCTGCCCAATCCGCGCCGCCAGATGGTGCGCCTTGAAGAAATCATCGGTTCGCAGACCTATCACGCCAGCGCCTCGCTGCTGACCATGGCGCTGGGCAAGGACATCGCCGGCAAGCCCGTGGTGGCCGACCTGGCCAAGATGCCGCACCTGCTGGTGGCCGGCACCACCGGTTCGGGCAAGTCGGTGGGGATCAATGCAATGATCCTGTCGCTGTTGTACAAGGCCGATCCGGCCGACGTGCGCCTGATCCTGATCGACCCCAAGATGCTGGAAATGAGCGTCTACGAGGGCATCCCGCATCTGCTGGCCCCGGTGGTCACCGACATGCGCCTGGCGTCCAACGCCCTGAACTGGTGCGTGGCCGAAATGGAAAAACGCTACCGGCTCATGAGCAAGCTGGGCGTGCGCAACCTGGCCGGCTTCAACGCCAAGATCCGCGAGGCTCAGAAGCGCGACGAACTCATCCCCAATCCTTTCTCGCTCACGCCCGATGCGCCCGAGCCCTTGTCCGTGCTGCCCATGATCGTGGTCATCATCGACGAGCTGGCGGACCTGATGATGGTGCAGGGCAAGAAGATCGAAGAGCTCATCGCCCGGCTGGCGCAGAAGGCGCGCGCGGCCGGCATACACCTGATCCTGGCCACGCAGCGGCCCAGCGTGGATGTCATCACCGGCCTGATCAAGGCCAACATCCCCACCCGCATCGCCTTCCAGGTCTCGTCCAAGATCGACTCGCGCACCATTCTGGACCAGATGGGCGCCGAGACCCTGCTGGGGCAGGGCGACATGCTCTATCTGCCGCCCGGCACGGGCCTGCCCAATCGCGTCCACGGCGCCTTTGTCAGCGACGACGAGGTCCACCGCGTGGTGGAGTTCCTGAAAGAGCACGGCGAGCCGGACTACGTGGAAGGCCTGCTCGAAGGCGCCCTGGAGGGCGAGACCGGCGAGGGCGTCAATCCCGTCACGGGCATGGCCGACGCGGAGTCCGACCCGCTGTACGACCAGGCGGTGCAAGTCATCATCAAGAATCGGCGCGCGTCCATTTCCTCGGTGCAGCGCCATCTGCGCATCGGCTACAACCGGGCGGCGCGCCTGCTGGAGCAGATGGAGCAGGCCGGCCTGGTGTCGGCCATGCAGCCCAACGGCAACCGGGAAATCCTCGTTCCCGCAGGAGGTGCTAGCGATGAAGATTAAAACCCTGATGGCCTGCCTGGCGCTGGCCGCCACGCCGGTCCTGACCCTGGCGGCCTCGGCCAGCGAGCAGTTGCGCGCCTTCGTGCAGGACGTCAAGACGGCGCAGGGCCAGTTCTCCCAGCGCACGCTGGATGCCCAGGGCCAATCCAAGGGCGCTCCGCAATCGGGCCTGTTCGCCTTCCAGCGTCCTGGCCAGTTCAAGTGGCAGGTGCAGCGTCCCTACGAGCAACTGATTGTGTCCGATGGCGAGCATCGTGATCAATACGATCCGGACCTGGCGCAGGTCACGCAGCGCGGCGTGGACCAGTCCATCGGCACGTCTCCGGCCGCCATCCTGTTCGGTACGGGCGACCTGGAGCAGTCTTTCGAGCTCAAGGACCAGGGTGAACGCGACGGACTGGACTGGCTGCGCGCCACGCCCCGCCAGAGCGATGCGGGCTTCGCCTACGTGGATATCGGCTTCAAGGGGCGCGAGCCCCGGCGGCTGGAGCTGAAGGATTCCTTCGGCCAGACCACGTACATCGACTTCAGCGCCCTGGAGTCCAATCCGCGCTTTGCCGCCGGCGCCTTCGACTTCAAGGCGCCGCCCGGCGTCGATGTCGTCTCTATGCCCTGATGTCGGATCTGTTCAAGGTCGAGCCGGCCGCACCCCTGGCCGAGGCTCTGCGTCCCCAGTCCCTGGACGAAGTCATCGGCCAGTCCCATCTGCTGGGCGAAGGCCGGCCGCTGCGTCTGGCCTTTCAGTCCGGCAAGCCGCATTCCATGATCTTCTGGGGCCCTCCCGGCGTGGGCAAGACCACGCTGGCAAGACTGACGGCCCGGGCCTTCGACTGCGAGTTCATCGCCTTGTCGGCGGTGTTCTCTGGGGTCAAGGACATTCGCGCCGCCATGGAGCAGGCCGAGCAGAACCTGAGCCTGGGCAAGCGCACCATCCTGTTCGTGGATGAGATCCACCGCTTCAACAAGGGCCAGCAGGACGCCCTGCTGCCTTATGCGGAAAGCGGCCTGGTCACCTTCATCGGCGCGACCACGGAAAACCCTTCCTTCGAGGTCAACTCGGCGCTGCTTTCGCGGGCGCAGGTCTATGTGCTCAAGTCCCTGACGGACGAGGAGCTGCGCCAGCTGCTGCAGCGCGCCCAGGAAAAGGCCCTGCCGCAGTTGCAGTTCGACGAGCTGGCTGCCGACACGCTGATCGGTTATGCGGACGGCGACGCGCGCCGTCTCCTGAACCTGCTGGCACAATGCAGCACCGCGGCCGGGGCCGCGGGCGTGACGCACATCGACGCCGCCTTCATCGAAAAAGCCCTGACCCTGAACGCCCGTCGCTTCGACAAGGGCGGCGACAATTTTTACGATCAGATTTCCGCCCTGCACAAATCCGTGCGCGGCTCCAGCCCCGATGCGGCCCTGTACTGGCTGACGCGCATGCTGGACGGCGGCGCCGATCCGCGCTATCTGGCGCGGCGCATCGTGCGCATGGCCTGGGAGGACATCGGCCTGGCCGATCCGCGCGCGCTGCAGATCGCCAATGACGCGGCCAATACCTACGAGCGCATGGGCAGTCCGGAGGGCGAACTGGCCCTGGGGCAGGCGGTCATCTACCTGGCCGTGGCGGCCAAGAGCAACGCGGGCTACATGGCCTACAACCAGGCGCGGGCCTTCGTGAAGCAGGACAAGAGCCGCGAAGTGCCGGGGCACTTGCGCAACGCGCCCACCAAGCTCATGAAAGAACTGGGCTATGGCCACGCCTACCGCTACGCCCACGATGAGCCCAACGCCTATGCGGCGGGCGAGACCTATCTGCCTGACGGCATGCGGGAACCCGGCTGGTACAAGCCGGTGCCGCGCGGGCTGGAAATCAAGATAGGCGAGAAGCTGGCGCGCCTGCGCCAGCTGGACGAAGAGGCGGGCAAGAAGTAGGCGAGCTCAGGCCTGCTGCTTGCGGCGGTGCTTGTCCTCATACATGGCATGGTCGGCCTGGGCCAGGGCCTGGTCGGCCATGATCTGGGCCGGGTTCAGGGTGATGACGCCCATGCTGGCGCCCTTGTAGTCCAGCACCACGCCGTCCAGCTCGTACCGGCCTGTCAGGGCGTGATCCAGACGCCGCCTCAGGGATGCCATGGCCGCGGGGGCCTCGTCTTCCCGGACCAGGGTGGCCAGGACGAATTCGTCGCCGCCCAGGCGGCCCAGGAGATCGTCGGGACGGCATTCGCGCTCCAGGCGCTGCGCCACTGCGCGCAGGAAGTCGTCTCCCGTGTCATGCCCATGCTCGTCGTTGATGCGCTTGAAGTCGTCCAAGTCTATGAAGACCAGCAATAGCTGCTGTTCGTGGCGGCGCGCCTGGTCCAGGCGCTCCTCCAGCCCCCGCACGACGGCGCGTCGGTTGGGCAGGTCGGTAAGCGCGTCCGTGTAGGAATAGCCCAGCAAGGCCTGGTTGGCTTTCTCCAGCTTGTCCAATAGCTGTTCACGCTCGATGTAGTTCGAAATGAGTTCGGCGAACAGCGTCAGTGTCAGCGGGCCGCGCGGCGCCATGGGCTTGTCCTGCGCGCTGGCGGCGCACAAGGTGCCAAACAGCGAGCCGTTGCTCAGCCGTACCGGCGTGCTGGCGTAGGTGCGCAGTCCCAGGGCCCGGGCGGCGTCCGAGTCGCCCCAGCAGTCGGCCACATTGTTGGTGTAGGGGCGGCCTTCATCCAGGGCGCGCTTGCACAGCGTATCGCCCCAGGGCACGGTCAGCCCTTCGGGAATGTTCAAGGTGCGGATGTTGCGGGCGAACAGGACGCGCTGCACATTGGCCTGCAGGTCGATCTCGGTAAGGTAGGTGGACTCCAGCCCGGTCACCAGCTCCAGCATTTCCAGCAGACGGCGCACCAGTAGCTCCAGGCGGTCGGATGTGGTCAGCGTCTCGGTGATCTTCGCGAGCAGGTCGTCGGCCATTGATGGGTCCTCCACGAGTCAGGCAGGGGTTGGAGCGTTCTTGCAGGCATTGTAGGAGTTCTGCCTGGCCGCGCCTAGCCGACCCTTCTGCGCGCCGTCCCGCTTGAGGGTAAAATCATGGATCAA
Organism: Alcaligenes sp. Marseille-Q7550; assembly: GCF_965112015.1. NCBI lineage: Bacteria > Pseudomonadati > Pseudomonadota > Betaproteobacteria > Burkholderiales > Alcaligenaceae > Alcaligenes > Alcaligenes sp. Marseille-Q7550. The sequence goes on along the minus strand of NZ_CBCOPU010000002.1, from coordinate 472,100 downwards.
TCTGGACTGAACCCCACCTTTACGGCTATTACATGTTAGATCTGAACCAAATACGCAAAGACCTGGATCCGCTGGTCCAGGGGCTGGCCAAGCGCGGCGTGCAATTCGACACCGGGCGTTTTCAGCAGCTGGAAGCGCGGCGCAAGTCCGTGCAGGTCGAGACCGAAACCCTGCAGGCCGAGCGCAACGCCCTGGCCAAGCGTATCGGCCAGCTCAAATCCAAAGGCGAGGACGCCAGCGCCGAACTGGCCCAATCCCAGCAGATTCCCGTGCGTCTGAAGCAGTTGGAGCAGGATCTGGCCGAGGTCCAGTCCGAACTGTCTTCCTGGTTCGCCACCATTCCCAATCTGCCGCACGAGAGCGTACCCGTGGGCGAGTCCGAAGCCGACAATGTTGAAGTGCGCCGCTGGGTGCCGGGTGCCAAGGACGAGCAGGGCAATCCGGCGCACATCGCCTTTGCGCCTCGCGACCATGTCGAGCTGGGCGAGAAACTGGGCCTGGACTTCGAGACGGCCCGCAAGCTCTCCGGCGCCCGCTTCATGGTGCTGCGCGGCCAGATGGCCCGCCTGCACCGCGCGCTGGCCCAGTTCATGCTGGACATGCAGACCAGCGAGCACGGCTACACCGAGTGCTACACCCCTTACATCGTCAATGCGTCCACGCTGTACGGCACGGGCCAACTGCCCAAGTTCAAGGACGACATGTTCTGGGTCACCAAGGGCGGCCAGGACGGCGAACCTGCCGAAGAGGGCGAAGGCAAGCCCGAGGACCTGTACCTGATCTCGACCTCGGAAATCACCCTGACCGGCACCGTGCGCGACGAGATCCTGCCCGGCGACCAGCTGCCCATCCGCCTGACGGCGCATTCGCCGTGTTTTCGTTCGGAAGCCGGCAGCGGCGGACGGGACACGCGCGGCATGATCCGACAGCACCAGTTCGACAAGGTGGAAATGGTGCAGATCGTGCACCCCGAAAAATCCTACCAGGCGCTGGAAGAGATGGTCGGCCATGCCGAACATGTGCTTCAGGCTCTGGAGCTGCCTTACCGCGTGGTGCAATTGTGCACCGGCGACATGGGCTTTTCGTCGGCCAAGACCTACGACCTGGAAGTCTGGCTGCCGGCGCAGAACACCTTTCGTGAAATCTCCTCGGTCTCCAATTGCGAGGCCTTCCAGGCCCGGCGCCTGCAGGCGCGCTTTCGCGTCGACAGCAAGGCGCGTCCCGACTACGTGCACACCCTGAACGGTTCCGGCCTGGCCGTGGGCCGCGCCCTGGTGGCCGTGCTGGAGAACCACCAGCAGGAAGACGGCAGCGTCGTCATCCCCAAGGCCTTGCGTCCCTACATGGGCGGCCTGGAGCGTCTGGCTCCCTGACGTCGGGCAGGCCGCCCGTTCAGGGCGGCGGACAGCAAAATGGGCTGATAACCTTGGCGGTTGTCAGCCCATTCTCATTGCCCGGCCTGCATGTCAGGAGCAGGCTTGTCGTGGCGATCAATCATCCCAGTAGCGCTCCTGCGCCTTGCGCCAGCGCTTGTAGGCGCGTTTCTGCTCCTTGCGCCAGTGCTTGCCGTGGTGGCGGCCGTACTCCACGTAGCCGGGGCGGTAGACGTAGCGGGGCGGGTGGTAGACCACGGGCGGCGGCGCGACGTAGACCGGGCGCTCCACGACGTGGACGGGAGGGCGATACACAGGTCCGAAACCGAAGCCAGGAATGCCCACATTGATATCGACATCGACGCCGCCGGCGAATGCGGAGCCCGCGCCCAGCGCCATCAGCGATGTCAAGCCAGCCAACAATAGTTTCTTCATGTGCTGCACCTATAGTGACTCAAGGTGCCCGTATTGTTGCCGAGAAAACCTAGGGTAAACGTTAGGTAATCCTGGCAAAGCAATTCCAAACGCTACAGAAGCGCCCTGGCCGCCAAGTACGGTTTACGTTTCTTAACACATGCCCCGACGGGGGGCATGTGCAAGGATCAGAAAGTATGACGCTGTACTTGGCGTTGCCGCATCTGGTGCCGGTCGTGGTTGGCATGCAGCTGGCGTCCATGGCTGTTCTGTGCCAGCCGTCCCAGCCGCGGCGCGCGACGGCTCGTCTTGGATTCGGGCTCCGGCTTGGGCGTGGAACTCGTATAGAGGAGCCAAAGGATCAGCACGGCCCAGAACAGCAGCGACAGGATGCTGGCCAATCCGCCGTTCAGCGAGGCATAGCCGGTTTCTTGCGAGGCCTGGATGCGCAGCATGTCCGACACCACGGGCGTATTGCCCAGCGCTTCCACGACCAGGCTGCCGGGAATGCGGTAGATCCAGCGCAGGGTCTCGATGATATCGGACAGGCTTATGGAACCGTCGCCATTGGCATCGATCACCCATTGGAAGGTTTGGATGTGCATGACAACTCCTTTGGAAAAGACCGGCGGCGGAGCCGGAATTACAAGGGCTGCCTACAAGGGGCAGAGCTGCAATGCATTGCGAGGTGTTGAATTCACTATAGGACTGCGGCGCATCAGAAACAAGCAAATCACCCTGAAATAAAGGGCAAACCCTTGAATGAAAAGAATTTATCTCTATTGAGGGTGCTGCGCTGCGGCATTTTTCATCGCTTGGACTCCCGCGCCGCGGATTATTTCGCTTGTCAGCGTCGCGTGCTTGTCGTATAGTCATGGGCTAGCTTCTTATATTGCAAGCTAATCGCGGACAGGTGGCAGAGTGGTCGAATGTACCTGACTCGAAATCAGGCGTACGTGCAAGCGTACCGTGGGTTCGAATCCCACCCTGTCCGCCACCTTATTCCAAGCCCCGATGTTTATTGCATCGGGGCTTTTGTTTTGCGCACCCCATTTTGATATTGGACAGAATGCGCGCAGGGCATTGCCCACGCCGCCTTTGGCCCGAGTACACTGAAGGCTACAGTTCCCTGTCGATAACACTCACGAGGTGCACATGCTGAAAGGTAAACGGGCGGTAGTTACGGGATCGACCAGCGGTATCGGCCTGGCCATTGCGGCCGAGCTGGCCAGGGCCGGGGCGGACGTGGTCATCAATGGCTTTGGCGATGCGGGCGTGATCGAGCGCGAGCGCAGCGGCCTGGAGTCGAAATTCGGCGTCAAGGCCCATTATCTGAACGCGGACCTGAGCGATGCGCAGGCCACGCGGGATTTCGTGGCCAAGGCGGCCGAGCTGCTGGGCGGGCTGGACATCCTGGTCAACAATGCCGGCATCCAGTACACCGCGCCCATCGAAGAGTTCCCGGTGGACAAATGGAATGCCATCATCGCCTTGAACCTGTCGGCCGTGTTCCATGGCACGGCGGCCGCGCTGCCCATCATGCAGAAGCAGGGCTGGGGGCGCATCATCAACATCGCTTCGGCGCACGGCCTGGTGGCGTCGGCGCACAAGTCGGCCTACGTGGCGGCCAAGCACGGCGTGGTCGGATTGACCAAGGTGACGGCGCTGGAGAATGCCGGCAAGGGCATTACCTGCAATGCAATCTGCCCCGGCTGGGTGCGTACGCCCCTGGTGGAAAAGCAGATCGAAGCCATCAGCCAGCAAAAGGGCATAGACATCGAGGCGGCCGCGCGTGAATTGCTGGCGGAGAAACAGCCTTCGCTGCAGTTCGTGACGCCCGAGCAGTTGGGGGGCGCCGCGGTATTCCTGGCTTCGGACGCCGCCGCGCAGATGACCGGCACCACCATGAGCCTGGACGGCGGCTGGACGGCACGCTGACCGCAGCGAATCTGGTATGTTTATGGACGGCGGGCACAAGCCCGCCGTCCGTTTTTCAAAGAAGGATGAAGCGCATGTTGCTGCTGCTGTCGCCAGCCAAGAAGCTGGACTACGATTCCCCCGTTCGCACCGAACTCAGCTCCCAGCCCCTGTTCGTGGAGCAGGCGCAACCTTTGATCGATATCCTGCGCACGCAGTCCGAGGACGATATCGCGGGCCTGATGAAGCTGAGTCCGGACCTGGCCCGCCTGAATGTGCAGCGCTATCAGGAGTGGGAGCCGGTCTTTGACCGTTCCAATTCGCGTCAGGCCGTGCTCGCCTTCAACGGCGATGTGTATGAAGGCATGGCCGCCCAGGATCTGTCGGACAAGGACCTGAAATGGGCCCAGGATCATCTGGTATTGCTCAGCGGCCTGTACGGTGCCCTGCGGCCGCTGGACCTGATGCGTCCCTACCGGCTGGAGATGGGCACGCGCCTGAAGAATCCCGCCGGCAACACGCTGTATGCTTACTGGGGCAGCCGTATCGCGGACTACCTGAACCAGCGCCAGGAAGGCGAGCGAGATCCCGTGGTGTTGAACCTGGCGTCCGAAGAATACTTCAAGGTCGTGGACCAGAAGGTGCTGCGCGCCCGCGTGGTGCAGTGCGTGTTCCAGGACGAGAAGAACGGCGCCTGGAAAGTCATCAGCTTCTATGCCAAGAAGGCCCGCGGCCTGATGGCGCGCTACGTCATCGATCACCGCATCCAGAAGGTCGAGGACCTTAAGGCCTTCGATAGCGAGGGCTATGCGTTCCAGCCGGACTTGTCCACCGAGGACAAGCTGGTCTTTCGCCGTCCCGAGCAGGCCTAGGCATAACCAGAATGGTTGGGTGCCAAGTCGGGATGTATTGGTGCTGATGCAAACCCAAAACTCAGCGTTTGCATGTTTTTGGTGGTCCAGGTCATTCCGTCGAGTGATAGAAAGCTGAGGATTCGCTCGTCATGAAAACAGGTGCTCGTGCAGGGCAAATAGGAGGTTTGGATCTGTCTGGCTCCTGCGTCAAATTCAGTCGTTATTTTCGGTGAGAGATGGATGGCTGTTTTTCTTGTTTTAAATCAAGGGTTTGTTTTTTGAGTGTTCCCCGCGCAAGCGGGGATGAACCGCACGGATGCGACGCGCCAACGCTTGTAGGCACGTGTTCCCCGCGCAAGCGGGGATGAACCGAAAGCACTGAGCGTGCCTATTGTTTGGACATGGTGTTCCCCGCGCAAGCGGGGATGAACCGCATTCAGCACCACCTAATAGAGACAAAACCAAGTGTTCCCCGCGCAAGCGGGGATGAACCGGCGGTCGATGTGCTGCCCTTGGGTCTGCCGAGCGTGTTCCCCGCGCAAGCGGGGATGAACCGCATTTGATCGGGATACATACCACAAATAAGCGGTGTTCCCCGCGCAAGCGGGGATGAACCGCCCTCGCCGAGCGCGACGCCCAGGCGGCTGAGGTGTTCCCCGCGCAAGCGGGGATGAACCGGTAAACTGCTTGGCATGTGAAGATAATCCGCAGTGTTCCCCGCGCAAGCGGGGATGAACCGTACAGCAAACATTACGCCAGCCTGAGAGCGCACGTGTTCCCCGCGCAAGCGGGGATGAACCGCCACCGGGCGCCGTCCTTGGCGGTGCTGGTGTGTGTTCCCCGCGCAAGCGGGGATGAACCGAGCCAGCGGATGCTCATGCGGTACGCGAACCTGTGTTCCCCGCGCAAGCGGGGATGAACCGCGATAGCCCGGACGGATTTCCAGCGTCGGCGCGTGTTCCCCGCGCAAGCGGGGATGAACCGCAGAGCCCACGAGACCGATTATCAGAGGACATGTACGTGTTCCCCGCGCAAGCGGGGATGAACCGATTAATCTCAAGGCCATCCGTAGCACGTTGACGTGTTCCCCGCGCAAGCGGGGATGAACCGATGGCCGAGTCGATAGCCTTGCCGCCCTCGTCGTGTTCCCCGCGCAAGCGGGGATGAACCGGTGCTACCATTAATATGTGGATGCTACCCGCGGAAGCGGGGATGAACTGCGGGTTCAGTTCCCGCTGCTGTCCCCGATCCTGTATGCTCCGCGCAAGCGGACATGAACCGCATAAGGCCGCTGTGGAATTGGCGCCTTCATGACATCGTTGCACTTGATGCCATTAAAGCCCCTGTAATTTATTTTGGCAGAGAAAATGAAACCTAACCTCACTGCTGCGATCGCGACTCATTTGAATGTTCCTTATGGCTCTGTGGTTCAAGAGGAAACGGTCGCTGCCACTTTGCAAGCAGGGACCTTCCTCAACCTGAAGTGCAGTGAACTGGAACTGGAGTTGTTGAAGAGCATGTTTGTGGAGTGTGCGCCATCATTGATCGGCAGGGCTTGTTATCAACTTGGGTCAGACTTGGAAAAGGCGCATAATCTTTACCTTGAATTGCTGGCGGAAGGACATCCGGTTGTTCATAAATGGCAAGATGCCGTGAAGGACATCGTGGCATGATAACCAAGGCAGATATTCTTTCACATCGCAGGAACGGCTCGTGGCGAGAATTAGAGCGTATTGCTAGAGCGCTTACCCAAAATGCCAAGGAGCAAGGAGATTCTTTTTTTGCTCCTGTTCTTGGCGGCGGGACTCGTCTGATGTTGGCTATGGAGCATCGCATTAGTGATGACATTGATCTATTTGTGGACTCGCCGGCTTGGCTGCCCTATGTTTCTCCTCGCACTAACGATAGATACGAGAATGATTTGATGTCGTATAACGAAGAAGGTGATCACGTCAAATGGGTATTTCCGAATGGTGAAATCGACTTCATTGTGCGGACTCCCCTTCTCGATCCACAAAGATTATGGAACCCTCCAGCAGAAGAAACAGCTTTTGCATTGGAACCTCCGCTTGAGGTCTTGGCTAAAAAACTCTTTTATCGTGGCTGGGCCCTTACCCCGCGGGATCTGTTCGATTGGTACAGCGTTGCGCAGTATGTTCCGGTAGATGATGAGGATCGCATTGAGGTGGCTAAATTGCTTGCCAGCAAACTGGACGATCTAAATAGTGCTCTTATGCAACTGCCAGTGAAACGTCAGGCCATTCATGCCTGGGAAGCTATAAAAGCGCCGTTCGTGCCCGATCTGCGTGATACCGTTGAATGGGCGAAAGAAGAAGTTGTCACATTTGGGTTATTAGCCAAAGACATCAAGCGTAAACGTGATGGTGATGAAATTAGTCTTTAGTGTGCTGAACCAGGCTGTTATGAGCGTGCTCCGCGCAAGCGGGGATGAACCTCAGAGATGCACTACAGCGTTATTGACAGTTCATCATCATCGGCGAGTTGTTCTTCGCGTGTGCAGGGATGGAACGTCATGCGTATTCGTGGTCTCGTCCAGATCGTTGAAATTGCTTTGGGTAGGCCAGCGGTGTGGGTTAGGGGCTCAGGCGCGGGGAAGCGGGGCTGACTCCGCCGCCTGCTTGCGCTCAGGCGGCAGTTGCGGCCCCGTGCTGTATTCCAGGCCGCGCATGTCCTGGCGTATCAGTTGGGATGCCTTGCTCATCTGCCGGATGGGGTAGGCCAGCATGGCCAGTTCGCCTTCGGTTTCGATGGAGGCCGGCGGTTCGGCATCCTGGTCCTGGATCAATGCGCCTATGGCGTCCAGCGAGCCTTGTATGCCGGGCGGCACTTCGGCCAGGTTGGCCAGCAGGGGCACGGCCGCGCTGATCTGCGAAGCCAGGACATGGTTCTGGATCAGCAGGTTGTTCAGCAAGGCCACATTGCGCTGGCGGCTGACCGGCTCGTCCATCATGCGGTAGAAGGCCGAGGCGAAATTGCTGAAGGCGATGTGCACGTTCTTGTTGGCCACCTGCCATGCCGTGTCGGCCTCCATCAGCTCCAGGTCCACTTGCTCGCGCTGCGCGTCCGGGGCCTGTCGGCCGCCTTCCCGGCGCTCCTTGACCATCTGGTTGTGCAGGCGGCTCAGGCGCGCGAACTCCAGGCCTGTGCGCCAGAATTCCTGGTTGGCGGCCAGCGCCGCGCGGGCCAGCCCCGTCATGGCGTTGGCCTCCCAGCTGGGCAGCAGGTAGCTGGCGGCCATGGCGATGGCGCAGCCGATCAGCGTGTCCACCAGGCGCTCGCCGATGAGGAAGGTGCCGCCGGTCGACAGGAACTGGAAGGACATGATCACGAAGATGGTGTTGAACAGGGCCGACAGCAGGAAGTTGAGCTGCACCAGGCTGTTGCCCAGCAGGTAGGCCAGCAGCATGGCGCCCAGGTAGATCTCCCGGTTGTCGGTCAGCTTGAACAGCAGGAAGGCCGCCGCGCAGCCCAGCACCGTGCCGAACAGGCGCCAGCCGTTGCGCTGGCGCGTGGTGGCGAAGCCCGGCTTCATGATCACCAGAATGGTCAGGATGATCCAGTAGCTGTGGGCGGTCAGGGCGCTGACCAGGCCGAGCTGGCTCTGGTAGTGGCTGCTCAGCGCGCCCACGCCCAGCGCGATCATGGAGGCGATGCTGACGCGCGCCGCATAGCGGAAATGCGAGGATTGCAGCTTCAGATTGCTGGTCAGCATGCCCAGGCGCACGTCTTCGCGCGACAGGAAGCGGCTCAGCGACTTGTTCAGGTACTGGTCCACCGGCAGGTTCTGGCTGGCGCGGTGGGTCTGGCTGGCCATGTGGTCCACGATACGGTTCACGTTGCGCAGGCGGCGCAGCACCTGCACGAGCAGGGCGTAGGTCTCCGGGTCTTTCTCGGGCATGCCCTGGCGCCGGTAGTGTTCCAGTTCATATTCCATGGCGCGGATCTCGGCCTTGACGCTGGCGCGCCGGCGCGTGCTGCTGCTGCGCGAGACGTTCATGGCGATGCGGCCTATGTCCAGCGACAGCTTGTACAGGCCGTCGCGCGCGAACAGCATGAAGTCGCTGTCGGCCACTTGCCGGCGCAGCACCGTGTAGTCCGTGTAGGTGGCCACCAGCGAATCCAGGATGCTGACCATGTTCAGGAAGATGGTCAGCAGGGCCTGGCGATGGTGGTCGCCGCGGCCATGGCCGCGCGGCAGTTCGCGCAGCACCATGTCGCGGGCGGCCTGGTGCTTGTCGGTCATGCTCGATTGCAGATTGATCAGCCGCCGGTAGCAGGCGTCCAGGTCCGAAGTCTGGTCGTAGAACTGGGCGCGCGCCTCCATGTATTCGGCGGTGGCGAACAGCGCCACGGCCAATGTCTGGCGTTCCTCCCTGTACCAGAGCAGGCGGCGGAACAACGTGCTGAACAGGTAATAGGACAGGCCGCCCAGGAAGGAATACAGCGTGTGCGCCAGCACTTCGTGCGGCTGCATGGGAAAGCGCATGGTCAGCGTCATCAGCAGCAAGGCCGCGAAACCGATCAGGCCGCCCCGGCGTCCGAACACCGAGAACATGCTGTACAGGAAGCAGAGCAGCGGCACGCACAGCACCAGCAGCAGGGGAGAACCGGAGGCCAGCCCGGTCAGGGCCACCGTCAGCGTGCCCAGCGCGATGCCGCCCAGCATCTCGTTGTTGCGGTAGCGGCGCGGGCCGCCGGGCTGGTCGATGATGGCCACGCAGGTGGCCCCCATGGAGGCGATCACGCCGATGTCGTAGTGGCCGAAGAAGCGGCCCAGGATGATGACGGGCAGCAGCACGCCGATGGACTGGCGCAGCCCGCCGAGAAAATAATGGCTATACAGGAATTGTTTTAGTTGTGGAATGGGCGATGCCATGGGCTCCCCGAACAGCTCGACATGGATACACAGTATATCGTTTTAAGCATGTCTCTTTTTATTCCTTGCCTTTTGCACTTTCCCAACAATCCCAGTTGCCCGCTTTGTTGCGACGCGGTAAAGTAGGCGGGTATTTTTGCTCTGACCCTGAGCAATTTTTTGCGAGGCACTGTTATCCGGGCCATCCGCCCGGTTTTTTGCGCCTGAAAACTTTGTTGCTGGCCGCGTCACAAGCGTGCGATGCCAGGACTTCCGTTTCAAGCTAACGCATATGTTTTATATGCACGCACTGTGTGTCGATGAGTGCAGGCCGGACGGTAATGTGTCTGGGTGGTGTGGTCCCGTGGGCCATGAAGCGCCAGGTCATGTTGCTGAAATCGGTTCAAGCTCGGACCGTAGTAGGTCAATCGATATGTCAGGGCAGGACTGAAAGGAAAACTCATGTCTGAATTAAATGGCGCAGATATCGTCGTGCGCGCGCTCGCGGACGAAGGCGTGGAACACGTTTTCGGCTATCCCGGCGGCGCCGTGCTCTATATCTACGACGCAATCTACAAGCAAGATCGCTTCCAGCACATTCTCGTGCGTCACGAACAGGCAGCCGTGCATGCGGCCGACGCCTATTCCCGTTCCTCCCAGAAAGTCGGCGTCGCCCTGGTGACCAGCGGTCCCGGCGTGACCAATGCCGTCACCGGCATCGCCACCGCCTACCTGGACTCCATCCCCATGGTGATCATCAGCGGCCAGGTCAGCAGCCAGGCCATCGGCGAGGACGCCTTCCAGGAATGCGACGCCATCGGCATCACCCGCCCCTGCGTCAAGCACAACTTCCTGGTGCGCGACGTGCGCGAGCTGGCCGACACCATACGCAAGGCCTTCTACATTGCGACGACCGGCCGTCCCGGCCCCGTGCTGATCGACATCCCCAAGGACATCACCACCGCGACCTGCAAATACACGCCCAAGCGCGGCGAGGTCAAGATGCGTTCCTACTCGCCCGTCACCAAGGGCCACCAGGGGCAGATCAAGAAGGCGGTGCAGATGCTCAATAATGCCGAGCGTCCCCTGATCTACGTGGGCGGCGGCGTGGTCCTGGGCAATGCCTCGGACGAACTGAACGAACTGGTCAAGCTCAGCGGCGCCCCATGCACCACCACGCTGATGGGCCTTGGCGCCTATCCCGGCACCGCCGACCAGTACATCGGCATGCCCGGCATGCACGGCACTTACGAAGCCAACATGACCATGCAGCACTGCGACGTGCTGGTGGCCGTGGGCGCGCGCTTTGACGATCGCGTGATCGGCAATCCGCGCCACTTCAGCCAGAATCCGCGCAAGATCATCCACATCGACATCGATCCTTCCGTGATCTCCAAGCGGGTCAAGGTGGACGTGCCCATCGTGGGCGGCGTCAAGGACGTGCTGCAGGAGTTCAACGAGCTCTTCGCCCAGGCGCGCCAGGACGCCAACGGTTCCGCGCCCTCGCTGAACGACGGGTGGAAGCAGATCACCGTCTGGCGCGGCAAGGACTCGCTGGCCTATGCCAAGTCCGACGAGCTCATCAAGCCCCAGTACGTGATCGAAGCCCTGTGGGAAGTGACCGGCGGCAACGCCTTCGTGACCTCCGACGTGGGCCAGCACCAGATGTGGGCCTTGCAGTACTCCAACTCCAACAATCATCTCCACTGGTTCAACTCCGGCGGCCTGGGCACCATGGGCGTGGGCCTGCCTTACGCCATGGGCGTGCAGATGGCCAATCCCGGCCAGGACGTCGCCGTCATCACCGGCGAGGGCTCCATCCAGATGAACATCCAGGAGCTGTCCACCTGCAAGCAGTACCGCCTGAGCCCCAAGGTGCTGTGCCTGAACAACCGCTACCTGGGCATGGTTCGCCAGTGGCAGCAGATCGACTACGGTTCGCGCTACTCGGAGTCCTACGTGGACGCGCTGCCGGACTTCGTCAGGCTGGTCGAAAGCTACGGCCACGTGGGCCTGGAGATCGACAAGCCGGCCGACGTGGTGCCCGCCATCCGCGAAGCCTTCACCACGCACAAGGATCGCCTGGTGTTCCTGAATTTCATCACGGACCAGACCGAGAACGTCTTCCCCATGGTGAAAGCAGGGCGCGGCCTGACCGAAATGCTGCTGGGTCCGGACGACCTGTAAGGAGAGAACCATGAAACACGTCATTTCTATCCTTCTGGAAAACGAACCCGGCGCGCTGTCGCGCGTGGTCGGCCTGTTCTCGGCCCGCGGCTACAACATCGAAACCCTGACCGTGGCGCCCACCGAGGACGACCCCCTGTCCCGGATGACCATCGTCACCCAGGGTTCCGACGACGTCATCGAGCAGATCACCAAGCACCTGAACCGCCTCGTGGATGTGGTCAAGGTGGTGGACCTGTCCGAAGGCCCGCACATCGAACGTGAGCTCATGCTCATCAAGGTGCGCGCGGTTGGCAAGGAGCGCGAGGAGATGAAACGCATGGCGGACATCTTCCGCGGCAGCATCATCGACGTCACGGACAAGACCTACACCATCGAATTGACGGGCGTGCAGGAGAAGATCGCTGCCTTCATCAATGCGCTGGACCGTACGGCCATTCTCGAAACGGTGCGCACCGGAGTATCGGGCGTCAGCCGCGGCGAACGCGTCCTGAAGCTATAGGTCTACGTTCTTTTTTTACCGCCGGGCCGCCCCCAAGGTAAAAAGCGCCCCCTCGGGGGGCAGCAAGCCGAAGGCGCGGCGTGGGGGCTTTGTTTACCGCTGCGGGCACTTCGCGGCACCCATAGAATTGCTATATAAGCGAAATTATTACTTGGAGCACCTTAAATGAAAGTTTTCTACGACAAGGATTGTGACCTGTCCCTGATCAAAGGCAAGACCGTTGCCATCATCGGCTACGGCTCGCAAGGCCACGCCCACGCCCTGAACCTGCACGAGTCCGGCGTGAACGTGGTGGTCGGCCTGCGCAAGGGCGGCGCCTCCTGGAGCAAGGCCGAGAACGCCGGCCTGAAAGTCCAGGAAGTGGCCGAGGCCGTGAAGGCCGCCGACGTGGTCATGATCCTGCTGCCCGATGAAAACATCGCCGAGGTCTACCGCACCCAGGTCGCCGACAACATCAAGCCCGGCGCCGCCCTGGCATTCGCCCACGGCTTCAACGTGCACTACGGCCAGGTCGTGCCCCGCGACGACATCGACGTCATCATGGTGGCTCCCAAGGCTCCCGGCCACACCGTGCGCGGCACCTACCGCCAGGGCGGCGGCGTGCCTCACCTGATCGCCGTCTACCAGGACAAGACCGGCGCCGCCCGCGACGTGGCCCTGTCCTACGCATCGGCCAACGGCGGCGGCCGTGCCGGCATCATCGAAACCAATTTCCGTGAAGAAACCGAAACCGACCTGTTCGGCGAGCAGGCCGTGCTGTGCGGCGGCGCCGTCGAGCTGATCAAGGCCGGCTTCGATACGCTGGTGGAAGCCGGCTATGCTCCCGAAATGGCCTACTTCGAGTGCCTGCACGAACTGAAGCTGATCGTGGACCTGATCTACGAAGGCGGCATCGCCAACATGAACTACTCGATCTCCAACAACGCCGAATACGGCGAATACGAGACCGGCCCCAAGATCATCACGGACGAAACCCGCAAGGCCATGCGCAAGTGCCTGGAAGACATCCAGACCGGCGTCTACGCCAAGAACTTCATCCTGGAAAATGCCGCCGGCGCTCCTACGCTGACCTCGCGTCGCCGTATCAACGCCGAATCGCAGATCGAGCAGGTCGGCGCCAAGCTGCGTTCCATGATGCCTTGGATCGCCGCCAACAAGCTGGTCGACAAGTCCAAGAACTAAGCCTTGCGCGGCCGCAAGGCTGCTGGAGCCTGTTCCGGCAGGAAAGCCTCCCTTCGGGGAGGCTTTTTTCATGCCGGCGGCTTTTGGGGCGCGCGGACTGTCTGAGCGGGGGCAAGTTGCGTTATTCTTGCGGATGTAGCGGTTTGTTCCCTTTTCGCCCCTCGAGGGCCGGGATGCTTTTCCAAAGAATCAACTTCGAGTCTTATGCCCAATTTCCTCAACGATGAAACCCGCCGTCGGCGCAGCATCTACCTGTTGCCCAATGCTTTCACCACGGCCAATCTCTTTGCGGGGTTCTATGCCGTCGTGCAGGCCATGAACGGCCGTTTCGAAGCGGCCGCCATCGCCATCTTCCTGGCGCTGGTCTTTGACGGCATGGACGGCCGCGTGGCGCGCCTGACCAATACGCAATCGGCCTTCGGCGAGCAGTACGATTCCATGGCCGACATGATCTCCTTCGGCGCCGCGCCCGCGCTGGTCATGTATGTCTGGGCCATGCAGGGACTGGGCCGCTGGGGCTGGCTGGCCGCCTTCATCTACGTGGCGGGCGGGGCCTTGCGCCTGGCGCGCTTCAACACCAACATCGCCGTGGTGGACAAGCGCTTCTTCCAGGGCCTGCCCAGCCCGGCCGCCGCCGCGCTGGTGGCCGGCTTCATCTGGCTGGCTGTGGACAACAAGCTGTCGCTGCAGGCCAGCTCCGTTCCCTGGGTGGCTTTCGCGCTGACTGTCTACGCGGGCTTGGCCATGGTCTCGAACGCGCCGTTCTACAGCGGCAAGTCCTTCGCAATCCGTCGCAGCGTGCCGTTCTGGGGGATGCTGCTGTTCGTGCTGGTGTTCGTCTTCGTCTCCACCGATCCGCCTGTCATCCTGTTTGCGCTGTTCTGCATCTATGGCCTTTCGGGCTGGGTGGTCATGGCCTGGCGCTGGCGCCGCGCCCGCGATCTTAGCCGTCGTCGGCGCGAAAACAACTAAGCGGGGCGACACAGGCGCGGATTTTGCCTGAAACCCTGAACTGCGCCGGGCTTTGTGGTTATAATGGCCGCTTGTGTCCGGCGGACACATTCAATTCAATGTCAAACACGTTAGGGCACCTCGGTCCTAACGCATGTCCTAGAGGCTAAATAAAATGGCAGTTGCAGATATCAAAAAAGTCGATATCGTTTCCGAGTTTCAGCGCAAACAAGGCGACACCGGTTCCCCAGAAGTGCAAGTGGCCCTGCTGACCGCTCGCATCAACGAACTGACCGACCACTTCAAGGCTCACAACAAGGATCACCACTCCCGTCGTGGTCTGCTGCGCATGGTCAGCCGTCGCCGCAAACTGCTGGATTACCTGAAAGGTCGTAATCCAGATGCTTACCGTGCACTGATCGAAAAACTCGGTCTGCGTAAGTGATACCGGGGCTGGTTCCCCGCTAGACAACCGTGCACACTGCGAACCGGTTTCGCAGTGTGCACGGTTTTTTTATTGTAAGGATTCTCCTAATGTTCAATAAAGTCACCAAGTCCTTCCAGTACGGCGAACACACCGTCGTCCTGGAAACCGGGGAGATCGCACGTCAGGCGTCAGGTGCCGTGCTGGTTTCCATCGAAGACACCGTCGTGCTGGCCACCGTCGTGGGCGCCAGCAAGGCCAAGCCCGGCCAGGATTTCTTTCCCCTGACCGTGGATTACGTCGAAAAGACCTATGCGGCCGGCAAGATCCCCGGCGGCTTCTTCAAGCGCGAAGGCAAGCAGTCCGAGCGCGAGATCCTGATCTCCCGCCTGATCGACCGTCCGCTGCGCCCGCTGTTCCCTGAAGGCTTCTATAACGAAGTCCAGGTCATCATCCATACGGTCTCGGTCAATCCCGAGATCGATCCCGATATCGCCGCCATGCTGGGCGCCTCCGCCGCCCTGGCCATCTCGGGCATTCCATTCAATGGTCCCGTGGGCGCCGCCCGCGTCGGCTATGTGGACGGCCAGTACGTGCTGAACCCTTCGGCCACGCAACTGAAGTCCTCGGACCTGGACCTGGTCGTGGCCGGCACCGAAGCCGCCGTGCTGATGGTGGAATCCGAAGCCAAGCAACTGTCCGAAGAAGTCATGCTGGGCGGCGTGGTCTACGCCCACGAGCAGATGCAGGCCGCCATCAATGCCATCCACGAACTGGTGGAAGAGGCCGGCAAGCCCGAATGGGACTGGCAGCCCGCTCCCGTCAATGAAGCGCTGCTGACCGCCGTCACCGCCGCCGCCCAGGACGGCCTGACCCAGGCCTACCAGATCCGCGAAAAACAGGCTCGCACCGAACAGGTCCGCGCCGTCTACGCGCAAGTCAAGGAAACGCTGGCCGCCCATGCCCAGGCCAAGGGCGAAGAGCAGCCTGATTCCGTGGCCGTGGACAACATCCTGTTCGACCTGGAAAGCCGTATCGTGCGCACCCGCATCCTGAGCGGCGAATCCCGCATCGACGGCCGTGATACGCGTACCGTGCGCCCCATCAGCATCCGTCTGGGCCTGCTGCCGCGCGCTCACGGCAGCGCCTTGTTCACGCGCGGCGAAACCCAGGCGCTGGTCGTCACCACGCTGGGCACCAAGCAGGACGAGCAGATCATCGATTCCATCATGGGCGAATACCGTGATCGTTTCATGCTGCACTACAACATGCCTCCTTTCGCCACCGGCGAAGCCGGCCGTTTCGGCGCGCCCAAGCGCCGCGAGATCGGTCACGGCCGCCTGGCCAAGCGTGCCCTGAGCCCGCTGCTGCCAGCCGCCGAGGACTTCCAGTACTCCATCCGCATCGTCTCCGAGATCACCGAGTCCAATGGCTCGTCCTCGATGGCCTCCGTGTGCGGCGGCTCGCTGTCCATGATGGACGCTGGTGTGCCTGTGCAGGATCACGTGGCCGGCGTGGCCATGGGCCTGATCAAGGAAGGCAACAAGTTTGCCGTCCTGACCGACATCCTGGGCGATGAAGACCACCTGGGCGATATGGACTTCAAGGTGGCGGGCACCGAGAAGGGCATCACGGCTCTGCAGATGGACATCAAGATCCAGGGCATCACCAAGGAAATCATGCAGGTCGCCCTGGCCCAGGCCCACGAAGGCCGCATGCACATCCTGTCCAAGATGAAGGAAGCCATCGACGGTTCCCGCACCGAGATGTCCGAGTTCGCTCCCCGCATGCTGACCGTCAAGATCAACCCCGAGAAGATCCGCGACGTGATCGGCAAGGGCGGCGCAACCATCCGCGCCCTGACCGAAGAAACCGGCACGCAGATCGACATCTCCGATGACGGCACCATCACCATCGCCAGCGCCGACCTGGAAAAAGCGCGTGAAGCCGAGCGCCGCATCAAGGAACTGACGGCCGAAGTGGAAGTGGGCCAGGAATACGAAGGCCCCGTGATGCGTCTGCTGGATTTCGGCGCCATCGTCCAGGTCCTGCCTGGCCGCGACGGCCTGCTGCACATCTCCGAGATCGCCAACTACCGCATTGCCAACATCAATGATGTCCTGAAGGTTGGCCAGGTCGTGAAGGTCAAGGTCATCGAAGCCGACGAGAAAGGCCGTCTGCGCCTGTCCATCAAGGCGATCGGCGGCATCGAAGCCCAAGGCGGCCCGTCCGCTCCAGTGGCCCAGTAAGCCTGCGCATCTTCGGATGCCGAAAAAGCCCGTCTTCGGACGGGCTTTTTTTGGTTCTTCGAAGAATTCCGGGGATTCCTCCTTGATTGGCGAGCTGTTTGGGCCAATCGAAAAGAACCTCGGGTTCTCGCAAGGCCGGCCGGGGCGGGCCGGCTTGGCTGGGTCCTTCGCCCGCGCTGCGCGCGGGTTTCCTGGTCAGGATACGGGGGCGGGCGGGGCGTAAACTCGCAGGGTGATTCGTCCACTGGACGAATCACAAGCGCCCTGCTCGAGCAGCACGCCCCTTGCTTCCCGCCCCCGCATCCCGCCTGCGGCGAAGGCCCTGACTCGCCCGCCGGCCCGCCCCGGCCGGCCTTGCGAGAACGGCGCCGCTGTTTTGGCCCAAACAGCGGGACGTCCGCGCAAAAGCCGCACAACGTATCAACCATCCGCTGAGTTTTCCGCTTGGTATGGATGCCTAGGGCCGGGTCGATGCCATCGGCATTTTGAGCCGTTCAAGGCGCGGGTAGATCGGACGGGGCGGGTCGGATGGCTTGCCGCAGGCGGGGCGCGGGGACGGGGGGCAAGCGTCGTTCTGTTCGACGGCGGCGCTTGTTGCTCGCCTGGGAGGCGAGCAACCGCCGGAGTTAACGACGCGCCCGGCCAGGCGCCCCGACCAGGGCACCGGCGCACCGCGCCGGCAAGCCGTCAGCGCCGTCCGATCTACCCGCGCCTTGAACGGCGTCTTCAAAAACCGGTTCAGCATCGACTTGGCAATTCAGTACCCGGAATTCCTCGAAGAACCTTTTTTTGGCCTGGTCTCACCGTGTCTGTTGGCCGGGCAGGCGCCTGGACCGTCCTAGGCTTGCATGGCAAGCAGGCCGGCGCGGCTGATCACATAGATGCCTGTGCCGTGCGAGCGGACCAGGCCTCGCGTGCGCAGCCGTTTCCAGGTGTCCGCGGTGGCGCCGCTCATGACCCAGCCTTCTCGGGACAGGAAGGTGACGGATTCGATCTTCTTGTGCGCATCGCGCTTGACCTGGATGTGGCCGCCTTGGGCCAGCATGAGCAGGACGCGGCGCTCTTGACGGGAAACGTTCATGGCCGCCCTCCGGGAGCAGAATGCCGGGCGGACGCGGAAAAGGCCGGAGCGCAAGCTCCCGCCTGTAAAAAGACAAGCATGATGAAAAACCGGAAAAAATACGCAGAAAGACGCCAGACGGTAGGTCCGGGTCAAGGGCTTGTTGGGTGTTGCTGCGGGCCTCTGCGCATAGGTCTCCGGTGGCGGGGCAGGAAGCGTCCTGCGCCCTGGTCGCCCTGAATAGGGCGGGCAAGTGGTGCATCCAGCCGGAATCGAACCGGCACGATCAAGGATCGAGGGATTTTAAGTCCCTTGCGTCTACCAATTCCGCCATGGATGCAGCGGGAGAAACTTGGCGGAAGCGGTGAGATTCGAACTCACGGATGGGTTGCCCCATCGCCGGTTTTCAAGACCGGTCCATTCAACCGCTCTGGCACGCTTCCTGTTTTCTTGGCTTTTGTTCGGCTCCGCGCCTTGGGGCGGGGCGCCGTTCCCCGCCCAGACAGGCGGGAAAGCTCTAAAGTGTAACGTAAAAGGCCGGGAGCGTCATCGGAATATTGTGGTCGTCGCGGCGGCTTTGCCAGGCAGGGCAGGGCGCATATGGTAGATTGCGGGGATAAGGTGAGAGGGCCGCTGCACGGCGCGGGGCCTTTCGTCATGGAATTCTGAACATAGGGAGCAGGCATGCGAGCCATTGAAATTGCTGAGTTTGGCGGTCCGGAAGTATTGCGCGTGGTGGAGCGGCCCATGCCGCAGCCGGGCGCGGGAGAGGTGCTGGTCAAGGTGCTGGCGGCGGGCGTCAATCGCCCGGATGCGTTGCAGCGCGCGGGGACCTATCCGCCGCCGCCCGGTGCCTCCGATCTGCCGGGGCTGGAGTTGGCGGGAGAAATCGTGTCCGGCGATCTGCAGGGCAGCGAGTTCAAGATTGGCGATCAGGTCTGCGCCCTGGTGACCGGCGGCGCCTATGCGGAGTACTGCGTCGTGCCCGTGCAGCAATGTCTGCCCATTCCCGCCGGATTCAGCCTGGTCGAGGCCGCGGGCCTGCCCGAGACCTTCTTCACGGTCTGGAGCAATGTGTTCGAGCGAGGCGCCCTGACGCATGGCGAAACCCTGCTGGTGCATGGCGGAGCCAGCGGCATCGGCACCACCGCCATCCAATTGGCGGTCGCCCTGGGCAACACGGTCTATGCCACGGCAGGCAGTGACGAGCGCGTGGAGGCCATCAACCGCCTGGGCGGCATCGGCATCAACTACAAGACTCAGGCCTACGAAGAGGTCATCAAGGCCAAGACCGGCGAGCGCGGCGTGGACGTCATCCTGGACATGGTGGCCGGCGACTACATCGACCGCGACCTCAAGTGCCTGGCGGACGACGGCCGTATCGTCATCATTGCCCTGCTGGGCGGCGCCAAGGCCACCATCAATTGCGGTGAGATCCTGCGCCGCCGCCTGACGGTGACGGGCTCCACCCTGCGCCCGCGTCCGGTCGCCTTCAAGGCGGCCCTGGCCCGGGCCCTGCGCGAACGCGTGTGGCCCTTGCTGGAATCAGGCCAGGTCCGGCCGGTGGTGCACGCGACGTTTCCGCTGGAGCAGGCCGATCGCGCCCACGCCATGATGGAGGCGGGCGAGCAGGTGGGCAAGATCATCCTGGTGCCTTGAGCCGCAAATGGATCGTCCGGGAGCGCCCGTTGGTTTTTCCACGTCTATTTGGGCCAATGTCGAGCGAAATCGCCAAGCTCGCGCTACAATAGCGGGTTAGCTGCGTCTGCATTGCGGGCGTCGGGTGTAACTTCTGACTGACATCAAGGGAGCAATGGGCGTACCTTCTTTGCGAAAACGACTGGTTGCGGGCAATTGGAAAATGAACGGTTCGCTCGATGGCAACCGCCGTCTGCTGGATGAGTTGCTTGCCCAGCCTGATGTTCAGCCGTCCGCGGCCCAGCCGAACGCGGCCCGGCCGGATGCGGCCCAACCGAATGCGGCCCAGCCGGAATGCGAGGTGCTGGTGTGTGCGCCGTATGTATACCTGCCCCAGCTGGCCGACGCCCTGCAGGAATCGGGCATCGCCCTGGGCGCCCAGGACGTCAGCGTGCATGCCAAGGGGGCCTATACCGGCGAGGTATCCGCCTCCATGCTGGCGGACATTGGTTGCAAGTGGGTCATCGTCGGCCATTCGGAACGGCGGCAGTACCATCAGGAAAGCAGCGCCCTGGTGGCTGCCAAGGTGGTGGCGGCCCTGGATGCGGGTCTGACGCCCATTGTCTGCATCGGCGAGCTGCTGGCTGATCGCGAAGCAGGGCAGGCGGCCTGTGTGGTGCAGGACCAGCTCGAGCCGATCAAGGCGCTGGGCAAGGATGTCGTGGAACGCATCGTGCTGGCTTACGAGCCGGTCTGGGCCATCGGTACCGGACTGACGGCTACGCCGGGGCAGGCGCAGGATATGCACGGGCAGATCCGCGCGTTCATGGAGTCGGATCGGCTGCGCATTCTGTACGGCGGCAGCGTCAAGGCGGACAACGCCGCCGAGCTGTTCGCCATGCCGGATATTGATGGTGCCCTGGTGGGCGGTGCGTCTCTGGATGCACGGGAATTCTTACGTATTGTGGCCGCTTGAGGCCTCGGAGTCTTTGAATGCAACATTGGATGTCTTCCGTTCTGATGGCCGTGCAGGTCATTTCCTCGCTGCTGATTATTGGCTTGGTGCTGCTGCAGCAAGGCAAGGGCGCCGACATGGGCTCCGCATTTGGCGGTGGTTCCGCTGGCAGTGTCTTCGGTGCCGCGGGCGCCGCCAATTTCCTGTCGCGCATGACCAAATGGGCGGCCATTGTGTTTTTTGCCTCGACCGGCGGCCTGGCCTGGATGGCGCACCATCCCGCCAAGCAGGCGGAATCCGGCGTGATGCAGGGTTATGAGTCCCCTGTGCCCGGCGGCGCTCCTTCCGGAGCTTCTTCCGTACCTGCACCCGCCGCTGCGCCCGCCGCCGTTCCCTCCCCAGCGCCTTCGTCGGTGCCGGCAGCTCCTTCGGCCGCCCCCCCTCGTCCCGCAGGCCCAGGAGCAGAGTCCTGAACCCGCTGCCGGTGAGCAAGCCCCCAAGGCGGAGTCGGAACCGGCCGCCAAGCCCTGATCTCTATATATAGAGAGGGGATCGAAAAGCCCGCCGTCAGGCGGGTTTTTTCACGGACTGCGCCTTGGTTTGTCGCGCCGAGTAAACGAAATCCTGTTTTTCCTGCGAAGGGCGGGGCCCGAATGCTGACAAGCCATTCTTTCTCGTGCTAATATCGCTGTCTTGATTGCCTTGCCGACGTGGTGGAATTGGTAGACACGCTATCTTGAGGGGGTAGTGGCGAAAGCTGTACGAGTTCGAGTCTCGTCGTCGGCACCATCGCATAAGTAAAAGTGCGCAGCGCACGCTGCCAGATAAAACCTGATCCGATTGCGGACAGGTTTTTTTTTGCCTGCAAATTGGCCGGCGCTTCAATACGGGGTCGTGGGTTCGTATGCTGGGCAGGGTGTCTGTTTCGCTAGTGCGGCTTGCCGACGATGGATGTTTCAGTCCTGTGATTGGCTTCGTATGCCTCGGCAGGTTCGGGACGCCGGACGTGCAATGACAATGACTGCTGTGCGTCAGGGCTCTTCTGTCTGGAAACTTGTCTTGGATTCGTCATGCGCAGAGCAGCCGGCAGGGATTGTTTTGTATGCGAAATTGTCTGCCCTGGGGCAGGGAGCGTCATCGGCGTTGCCCCCATTTGCTCGTGCTTGATCCTGCTTTGAGCGGTGAAATTTTCGCAAGGGCATGTGGCTGATTTATCAGCCCAAGAGAAATCGAGCGGACATGAAGCCGCCGGGATCGCGCCTCGGCGTGAACAGGGAGCGGCGCCGCCAAGCGGCGACTGTTTCCGGGCTCGCTGGCTGCTCGAATCGAAAAAGAGAGGCTTTCGAACGGCTTGAAAAGGGGACTTAAAGCAAGTTCTCAAGAGTGCCTTGGGTCATCAGGCCGCTAATGGTCCTGTAAAGGCCGCCAAACCACGGGTAAACCCTTGCGGCACGGGCGTTGTGACTTTGTTTTGTTGTGTATAGCCAACAAGGCGCGCACAAAGATTCACGATTCTGAATGGTTTCGTAGTCAAGCGTCGGGAATTTTGATGCAATAACGTTAACTTCCCATCGCGGAGTTAGAAAGAGCAGCAGCACTGTTGTAGTTGGGCTGCTCTGATTTACTCAAATCTACGGAGATTTCTTACATGAAAAAGACTCTGCTCGCTGCTGCTCTGATGGCCGGCTTCGCTGGCGTCGCACACGCAGAAACGTCTGTTACCCTGTACGGTATTCTGGATGGCGGTATTGGTTACCAAAAGCTGAAGTACAACGAAGCCCTGTACCTGTCCAATGTGGATGCTGGTGACTTCTCCCAGAAGCGCACCGGTTTGATCAACGGCATCCAGTCCGGCAACCGCTGGGGTCTGAAGGGTTCCGAAGATCTGGGTGACGGTCTGCGCGCTGTGTTCGTTCTGGAAAGCGGCTTCGACCTGGGTACCGGTAACTCCGCTCAAGGTGGTCGTCTGTTCGGCCGTCAAGCCACTCTGGGTCTGGCTGGCGACAGCTGGGGTCAACTGGACTTCGGTCGTCAAACCAACATCGCTTCCAAGTACCTGCCAGGCGTAGCCGATCCTTTCGGCGGCGGTTTCGACCAAGCTAACATCGGTGGTGCATTCACTGCAGCCAGCACCGCTCGTTACGACAACATGGTCATGTACCAGACCCCCAACTTCTCCGGCTTCCAGTTCGGCGTTGGCTACTCCTTCAACGTGAACGGCAACCAGGCTTACAAAGTTGACGGCGGCAGCGAGCGCAACAAGCGCGGCGTTACCACCGGTCTGCGTTACGCTAACGGCCCTGTCGGCATTGCTCTGACCTACGACCAGTTCAAGACTCCTGAGAACCTGGCTGGCGACAGCACCTCCGTCAAGTCCTGGAACATCGGCGGCAGCTACGACTTCGAAGTCGTGAAGGCTTACCTGGCCTTCGGTCAGACCCGCAATGGTCTGTTTGCTACTCAAGACTACGCTGGTAGCACCGGCCTGCTGAAAGATGCTGGCATCGACAGCAGCATGATCGGTCTGGACGGTCTGAAGATCAACTCCTACCTGGTCGGTTTGTCCGCTCCTGTTGGCGCTGGCAACCTGATGGCTTCCTGGACCATGGCTGACGCCCGTTCGGCTCCAGACGCGCTGGCTAACAGCACGCTGTCCTGGGAAATGAAGAAGCAGCACACCTACAGCCTGGGTTACAGCCACCCACTGAGCAAGCGCACCAACGTGTACGCTATCGGCTCCTACGCCAAGAACGTGTACTTCGTGCCTAGCGCCAAGTCCACTCTGATCGGCGTTGGTCTGCGTCACCAGTTCTAATTGTGCCGCGTAGCTTGTCTACGCGCTCAATGGCAAGCCTTCGGGCTTGCTGAACTGACTAGCAGTACAAGCTGTACGAAAAAGCCACCCGCAAGGGTGGCTTTTTCTATGCCCGATAATCCAGGGGACGGCCGGGTGTCGGCAAGCCGGGCAAGGCTGCATGGCTGAGTTCCATCGCGGCATGGGCGGGTGCGTGCCGGCTTGGTTCGGCTGGGCAATGGCACATCTTTTCTGATGAGCTTGTGGTTACAAATTAGATGCGAGTGGGCGTGTTTTTCCTGCTGGATATCTGACATAAACCTGACAAAAGAGGGTAGAATAAATATCCAGGTGCAGAAAACTCAACCTTAAATAATCCAAATAATCAATAAGGAACTGGGTTTTGTAAGGCGGCTGAGGGATTTTTGCTGCGCATGCGCAACATCGCCGTCAAGATGTAATGGTTTGGGGTTATCCCTCAAAACTGTGCTCTCAAAATGCTACAATCCAAGAGTTTATTTACTGCGATTGGATGCTTTGCATGAACCTGCAAGAGTACTTTCCCGTTTTGCTGTTTATCATTGTCGCCACGGGCATCGGCCTGGCGCTGCTCACGGCCGGTCGGCTGCTGGGCCCGAACCGTCCCGATGCCGAAAAGCTCTCGCCGTACGAATGCGGTTTCGAAGCGTTTGGCGACTCCCGCATGAAGGTGGACATCCGCTACTACCTGATCGCGATCCTGTTCATCATGTTCGACCTGGAAATCGCTTTCCTGTTTCCCTGGGCCATGGCCAATGGCACCGTCGGCCTGGTGGGCTTCTGGACTGTCATGGCCTTCCTGGCCGTGCTGACGGTCGGCTTTATCTACGAATGGAAAAAAGGCGCCCTGGACTGGGAGTAACCCTCCAGTCGGAGGTCCGCGCGGCGGGTCTTCGCGTCTCTTGCTGAACTCAAGGCGCACCGGGATGCGCCTTTGCGGCGGCAAGTTTGGTCAGCAATAGGATCGGCGGGGTTCTCCGGGCCGGATCCGGCAAAAGGCAACTACTATGGCTATCGACGGCATTCTCAAAGAAGGTTTTGTGACGACCAGTGCGGATAAGTTCCTTAACTGGGCAAAGACGGGGTCCATGTGGCCCATGACATTCGGCCTGGCCTGTTGTGCGGTGGAAATGATGCACGCGGGCGCGGCGCGTTACGACCTGGACCAGTTCGGCATCATCTTCCGGCCCAGTCCCCGTCAGTCCGACCTGATGATCGTGGCGGGCACGCTGTGCAACAAGATGGCTCCCGCCCTGCGCAAGGTGTACGACCAGATGGCTGAACCGCGCTGGGTCGTATCCATGGGCTCCTGTGCGAACGGCGGCGGTTATTACCACTACTCCTACTCCGTCGTGCGCGGCTGCGACCGCATCGTGCCGGTCGACGTCTACGTGCCGGGCTGTCCGCCCACGGCCGAGGCCCTGGTCTACGGCCTGCTGCAGATGCAGAACAAGATCCGTCTGACCAACACCATTGCGCGCTGATCGGCTAGAACAGGCTTAGAAAGACTATGACACGGCTAGAAACACTGAAAACCAACCTGCTCGCCGTCCTGGGCGAACAGGCCGCGCTGACCGAGGCGCTGGGCGAGCTGACCCTGGAAGTGCCGGCGGACGCCTGGGTGGACACCTGCACGCTGCTGCGCGACCACGCTGACCTGCGCTTTGAAACCTGTATCGACCTGTGCGGCATCGATTATTCCGCCTGGAAGGCGCCCACATACCAGCCTGTGGCCGGCCAGTTTCCCTATCGCTTCGCCGTGGTGCTGCACTTGACCTCGTTGACGCACAACTGGCGCCTGCGCGTGCGCTGCTTCGTGCCCAACGACGACTTTCCGACGCTGCCCACGCTGTTCGAGGTCTGGCCGTCGGTGAACTGGTTCGAGCGCGAGGCGTTCGACCTGTACGGCATCATTTTCGAGAACCACCCGGACCTGCGCCGCATCCTGACCGACTATGGTTTCATCGGCCATCCTTTCCGCAAAGACTTCCCGATTTCCGGCTACGTCGAAATGCGCTATGACACCGAGCAGAAGCGGGTCATTTACCAGCCCGTCACCATCGAGCCGCGTGAGATCACGCCGCGCGTGGTGCGCGAGGACGACTACGGAGTAGGGCGTTAATCATCATGGCAGAAATTCAAAACTACACCCTGAACTTTGGTCCCCAGCACCCGGCCGCCCACGGCGTGCTGCGCCTGGTGCTCGAGCTGGACGGTGAAGTCATCCAGCGCGCCGATCCGCACATCGGCCTGCTGCACCGCGCTACGGAAAAGCTGGCCGAGCATCGCACCTATCTGCAGACGCTGCCGTACATGGATCGTCTGGACTACGTGTCCATGATGGTGAACGAGCACGCCTATTGCATGGCCGTCGAAAAGATGGTCGGCGTGCAGGTTCCGCTGCGCGCGCAGTACATCCGCGTCATGTTCGACGAGATCACCCGCATCCTGAACCACCTGATGTCCGTGGGCTCGCATGCCCTGGACGTGGGCGCCATGGCCGTGTTCCTGTATGCCTTCCGCGAGCGCGAGGACCTGATGGACTGCTACGAGGCCGTCTCGGGCGCGCGCCTGCACGCAGCCTACTACCGTCCCGGCGGCGTGTATCGCGACCTGCCCGACAGCATGTCGCTGTACAAGGGCAACAAGTACCGTTCCGAAAAAGAGCTCAAGGCCATGAACGAGGCTCGTTCGGGTTCCCTGCTGGACTTCATCGAGGACTTCACCAACCGCTTCCCGGCCTGCGTGGACGAGTACGAAACCCTGCTCACCGACAACCGCATCTGGAAGCAGCGCCTGGTGGGCATCGGCGTCGTGGATCCGGAGCGTGCCAAGGCCCTGGGCTTCACCGGCCCCATGCTGCGCGGTTCGGGCGTGGAGTGGGACCTGCGCAAGGTCCAGCCCTACGAAGTCTACGACCGCATGGAATTCGACATTCCGGTCGGCCGCAACGGCGACTCCTACGATCGCTACCTGGTGCGCATCGCCGAGATGCGCGAGAGCAACCGCATCATCCGCCAATGCGTGCAGTGGCTGCGCAACAATCCCGGTCCCGTCATCACCGACAACCACAAGGTCGCACCGCCGTCGCGCGAACGCATGAAGTCCGGCATGGAAGACCTGATCCACCACTTCAAGCTGTTCTCCGAAGGCATGCACGTGCCGACCAGCGAAGTGTACGCCGGCGTGGAGCATCCCAAGGGCGAATTCGGCATCTACCTGGTGTCCGACGGCGGCAACAAGCCCTACCGCCTGAAGATCCGCGCCCCGGGCTTCGTGCACCTGCAGGCCCTGGATGAAATGTGCCGCGGCCACATGATCGCCGACGCCGTCACCATCATCGGGACGCAGGACATTGTGTTTGGCGAGATCGACCGCTAGGTCGCGCCTGGAAATACGGAACCGAATTATGTTGCTTTCCGAAAAAGCCTACCAACAGATAGATCGGGAACTGGGCAAGTTCCCGGCCGACCAGCGTCGTTCCGCCATCATGGCATCGCTGGCCATCGCCCAGCAGGAAAAAGGCTGGGTCTCGCCCG
Source organism: Alcaligenes sp. Marseille-Q7550 (assembly GCF_965112015.1). Classification (NCBI taxonomy): domain Bacteria; kingdom Pseudomonadati; phylum Pseudomonadota; class Betaproteobacteria; order Burkholderiales; family Alcaligenaceae; genus Alcaligenes; species Alcaligenes sp. Marseille-Q7550. The sequence goes on along the minus strand of NZ_CBCOPU010000002.1, from coordinate 445,146 downwards.
AGATCATCGCCGACGTGGCCCGCTACATCGGTGTGGAACCCATTGCCGTGCAGGAGGTCGCCACCTTCTACAACATGTTCCACACCAAGCCCGTGGGCCGCGTGACCATCTCGGTCTGCACCAACCTGCCCTGTGCGCTGCGCGACGGCGTCAAGGCAGGCGAATACCTGAAGGAAAAGCTGGGCATCGATTACGGTGAAACCACCGCCGACGGCCAGTTCTCCCTGATCATGGGAGAGTGCATGGGTTCGTGCGGCGACTCGCCCGTCATGCTGCTGAACAATCAGCACATGTGCGTGCGCATGGAAGCCGAGCGCATCGACGCCATGCTCGAAGAACTGAAGAAACACGGAGAGTCGGCATGAGTGCACCGGACATTCTGCGCAAGCTCGCCCAGGGGCTGGAGCCCAATCCCGGGGCCGACCTGTCGCGCAGCATGATTTTTCATGATCGCCACATCGAGCCCCAGATCCTGGCCGGCCTGAACGGCGACAACTGGGGTCTGGAAGAATACGTCAAGCGCGGCGGCTACGAGGCCCTGCGCAAGGTGCTGACCAGCGGCATGAAGCCCGAGGACGTCATCGCCGAAGTCAAGACCTCGGCCCTGCGCGGCCGCGGCGGCGCGGGCTTTCCAACCGGCTTGAAGTGGAGCTTCATGCCGCGCGCCATCCCCGGCCAGAAATACCTGGTGTGCAACTCGGACGAGGGCGAGCCCGGCACCTTCAAGGATCGCGACATCCTGCGCTTCAACCCGCACATCGTGATCGAGGGCATGGCCATCGCCGCCTATGCCATGGGCATCAGCGTGGGCTACAACTACATCCACGGCGAAGTGTTCGAGATCTACCAGCGCTTCGAAGAGGCGCTGGAGCAGGCGCGCGCCGCCGGTTTCCTGGGCGACAACATCCTGGGTTCGGGCTTCAACTTCCAGTTGCACGCCTTCCATGGCTACGGCGCCTACATCTGCGGCGAGGAAACCGCGCTGCTGGAATCGCTGGAAGGCAAGAAAGGCCAGCCGCGCTTCAAGCCGCCGTTCCCCGCCAGCTTCGGCCTGTACGGCAAGCCCACCACCATCAACAACACCGAGACCTTCGCCGCGGTGCCCTGGATCATCCGCAACGGCGGCCAGCAGTACCTGGAAGTGGGCATTCCCAACGCCGGCGGCACCAAGATCTTCTCGATCACGGGCGTCGCGGAGCGTCCCGGCAACTATGAAGTGCCCCTGGGCACGCCTTTCGCCAAGCTGCTGGAGCTGGCGGGCGGCATGCGCGGCGGCCGCAAGCTCAAGGCCGTCATTCCCGGCGGCTCGAGCGCTCCCGTGCTGCCGGCCGACATCATGATGGCCACCAACCTGGATTACGACTCCATCGCCAAGGCCGGCTCCATGCTGGGCTCGGGCGCGGTCATCGTCATGGACGAGACGCGCTGCATGGTCAAGTCGCTGCTGCGCCTGTCGTACTTCTACTACCACGAAAGCTGCGGCCAGTGCACGCCCTGCCGCGAAGGCACGGGCTGGTTGTGGCGCATGGTGCATCGCATCGAGAACGGCCAGGGTCGCAAGGAAGACCTGGACATGCTCGACGACATCGCACACAACATCATGGGCCGCACGATCTGCGCCCTGGGTGACGCCGCCGCCATGCCGGTGCGCAGTTTCGTTAAGCATTTCCGCGACGAGTTCGCACACCACATCGAGCACAAGAGCTGTGTGGTGCCTCAATATCTGTAGGCCAGGACAACGTAATGGTAGAACTCACCATCGATGGCATTAAAGTTGACGCCCCGGAAGGCAGCATGGTCATTCAGGCTGCCCATGACGCCGGGGTCTATGTGCCGCACTTCTGTTATCACAAAAAACTGAGTATTGCCGCCAACTGCCGCATGTGTCTGGTGGACGTGGAAAAAGCGCCCAAGCCGCTGCCGGCCTGCGCCACGCCCGTGACCAACGGCATGGTCGTGCGTACTCGTTCGGAAAAAGCCATTGCCGCCCAGAAAAGCGTCATGGAGTTCCTGCTGATCAACCACCCCCTGGATTGCCCCGTGTGCGACCAGGGCGGCGAATGCCAGCTGCAGGACCTGGCCGTGGGCTACGGCGGCTCCGAGTCGCGCTACAAGGAAGAAAAGCGCGTGGTGGCCCCCAAGTCCATGGGACCGCTGATTTCCACCGACGCCATGCAGCGCTGCATCCACTGCACCCGCTGCGTGCGCACGGGCGAGGAAATCGCCGGCGTGCAGGAAGTGGGCATGCTCAACCGTGGCGAACACTCTGAAATCACCACCTTCGTGGGCAAGGCCGTCGAATCCGAACTGTCGGGCAACATGATCGACGTCTGTCCCGTGGGCGCGCTGCTCTCCAAGCCGTTCCGCTTCAACGCCCGTACATGGGAACTGGCCCGCCGTCGCAGCGTCAGCCCCCACGACAGCGTGGGCGCCAACCTGGTGATCCAGGCCAAGATGGACAAGGTGCTGCGCGTGGTGCCCTTCGAAAACGAAGAGGTCAACGAGTGCTGGATCAGCGACCGCGACCGTTTTTCCTACGAAGGCCTGTATACCGAAGACCGCCTGACTCACCCCATGGTGCGCGGCGATGACGGCCAGTGGCGCGAGGCGTCCTGGAACGACGCCCTGCAGACCGTGGTCGCCGGCATGAATGCCGTGCGCGAGAAGTTCGGCGCCGACCAGCTGGGCTGCATCGGCTCGGCCACCTCCACCACGGAAGAACTGGCGCTGCTGGCCCGCCTGGGCCGCGCCCTGGGCACCGAGAACGTGGACTTCCGCCTGCGCCAGACCGACGCGCGCCTGGACGGCGCCCTGGCCGGCGTGCCCTGGCTGGGTCTGCCCCTGACCGAACTGAACAATCTGGATCGCGTCCTGGTCGTGGGCTCCTTCCTGCGCAAGGACCATCCTCTGATGGCCCAGCGCCTGCGCCAGGCCGTCAAACGCGGCGCCCAGGTGTCCTTCATCGATTCCGCCGCCGACAATCCGCTGTTCCAGGCCATTGCAGGCCGTCTCACCGTGGCTCCCAGCCAGTTGGCCAACGCCCTGGCCGAAGTCCTGGTGGCCGTGTCCAAGGCCAAGGAAAGCGCCGTGCCTGCCGGGCTGGAAGGCGTGCAGGTTTCCGCCCAGGCCCAACAGATCGCCGACAGCCTTGCCTCGGGCGAGCGCGTGGCCGTGCTGCTGGGCAATATGGCCGTCAATTCGGACCAGGCCAGCGTCATTGCCGCCAATGCCTCCGCCATCGCACAGGCCAGCGGCGGCAAGCTGGGCTTTCTGACCGCCGGCGGCAACACCGTGGGCGGCTATCTGGCCAATGCCGTGCCGGGCAAGGGCGGCCTGACCGCCGAACAGATGCTGGCGCAATCCCTGCGCGCCTACCTGGTGCTGAACGTCGAACCCGCCCTGGACAGCGATCTGGGCGAGCGCGCCGTGGAAACCCTGAAGTCCGCCACGTTCTCCGTGGCCCTGACGTCCTACCGCTCGGCCGCCGAGGCCTGGGCCGACGTCATGCTGCCGGTTTCTCCCTTCACCGAAACCTCCGGCACCTTCGTGAACGCCGAAGGCCGCGTGCAGAGCTTCAAGGGCGCCGCCGCTCCCCTGGGCGACACCCGTCCGGGCTGGAAGGTGCTGCGCGTGCTGGGCAATCTGTTCCAGCTCGACGGCTTCGATGACGAGACCTCCGAATCGGTGCGTGACTCCGTCATGGCCGCCGGCGTGGAATCGCGCCTGTCCAACCAGATCAAGCTGGCCCCTTCGGTCGTGGCAGCCGCCAGCGGCCTGGAGCGCGTCGCCGACGTGCCCATCTACCGCAGCGACGCCCTGGTGCGCCGTTCGGCGCCCTTGCAGGCCACGCCGGCTTCGGCCGCGCCGCGCGCCCGCATGGCCGCCGCCACCCTGGCCCGGCTGGGCCTGGCCGACGGCGATCTGGTGCGCGTCCGCTCCTCGCAAGGCGAAGTCACCCTGCCAGTCCAGCTGGACGACACCGTTGCGCCATCGTCGGTGCGCGTGGCCACGGCTTTCCCTGAAACCGCCGCACTGGGCAGCGCATTCGGTCAACTGACAGTGGAGCGTGCATAACATGGAATTTCTCTCTGTCATCAACAACTTCGGCACCGAACTGCTCGGTCCCACCGCCTGGTACGTGGTCTGGACGCTGATCAAGATCGTGGTCATCGCCGTGCCCATCATCCTGTGCGTGGCGTACCTGACCTACTGGGAACGCAAGATGATCGGCTTCATGCACGTGCGCCTGGGGCCCACCCGCGTGGGTTACCGCGGCCTGCTGCAGCCGTTCGCCGACGTGTTCAAGCTGCTGACCAAGGAACTGATCGTTCCGGCCAAGTCCAACAAGACGCTGTACATCCTGGCTCCCGTGGTCACGCTGATGCCCGCCCTGGCGGCCTGGGCCGTGATTCCCTTCGGTCCCGAGTCCGTGCTGGCCAACGTGAACGCCGGCCTGCTGTACATCCTGGCCATTTCCTCGCTGGGCGTGTATGGCGTGATCGTGGCCGGCTGGGCCTCCAACTCCAAGTACGCCTTGCTGGGCGGCCTGCGCGCCGCGGCCCAGGTGCTGTCCTACGAGCTGGCCATCGGCTTCGTGCTGGTGACCGTGCTGCTGGTGTCGGGCACGCTGAACCTGTCGGGCATCGTGACCGGCCAGACCCAGGGCTACTTCGCGGACAAGGGCCTGAACTTCCTGTCCTGGAACTGGCTGCCGCTGCTGCCGCTGTTCGTGATCTACGTGATCTCGTCCGTGGCCGAGACCAACCGCCACCCCTTCGACGTGGTGGAGGGCGAGTCGGAAATCGTGGCCGGTCCCATGGTGGAATATTCGGGCATGGGCTTTGCCCTGTTCTTCCTGGGCGAATACGCCAACATGATTCTGTTGTCGGCCCTGGCCTCCACCATGTTCCCGGCCGGCTGGACTCCCATCGTCGCGTTCGCTCCCTTCACCTGGATCCCGGGCTGGCTGTGGCTGGGTCTGAAGACCTTCGTCGTGGTCTCCATGTTCATCTGGTTCCGCGCAACGTTCCCCCGTTACCGCTATGACCAGATCATGCGTCTGGGCTGGAAAGTGTTCATCCCTCTGACGGGTGTGTGGCTGTTGATCGTGGCGATCTGGATGCAGACGCCATGGAACATCTGGCAGTAAGGCTAAGGGGCAAGATTATGGAAGCAATCAAAGATTTCTTTGGCAGCCTGATGCTGTCCGAAATGCTCAAGGGCATGCGCCTGACCGGCAAGTATTTCTTCAAGCGCAAGGTGACCCTGCGCTACCCGCTGGAAAAGACGCCGACCTCGCCGCGTTTCCGCGGCCTGCACGCCTTGCGTCGCTACGCCAACGGCGAAGAGCGCTGCATTGCGTGCAAGCTGTGCGAAGCCGTGTGCCCGGCCTTGGCCATCTCCATCGAGTCGGCCGAACGCGAGGACGGCACGCGCCGCACCACGCGCTACGACATCGATCTGGCCAAGTGCATTTTCTGTGGTTTCTGTGAAGAAAGCTGCCCGGTCGACTCGATCGTGGAAACACACATTCACGAATACCACGGTGAAAAGCGCGGCGACCTGTACTACACCAAGGACATGCTGCTGGCCATTGGCGACCGCTACGAGGACGAGATCGCTCGTCGTCGCGCCGCAGACGCACCTTATCGCTAAGGCCGGAGCTCTACACACATGTTATTTACTACTGTTCTGTTCTATGTGCTGGCGCTGGTGCTGGTGGTGGCCGCGTTCCGCGTGATCTCGGCCAGCAACCCGGTGACCGCCGTGCTGCACCTGATCCTGGCCTTCTTCACGGCCGCCATGCTGTGGATGCTGATGGGCGCCGAGTTCCTGTCGCTGCTGCTGGTGGTGGTGTACGTGGGCGCCGTGATGGTCATGTTCCTGTTCGTCATCATGATGCTGGACGTGCGCCAGGAGTCCGTGGCGTCCAAGTTCAAGGCCTACATCCCCCTGGGCCTGTTGATCGGCGCCGTCATGATCCTGGAGATGGGCTTCGTCCTGACCCAGTTGTGGCTCAAGGCCGGTCCGGCCGCCGTCATGCCGGAGGACTACAACAATACCCGCGTCATCGGCGAACTGATGTATTCGCAGTACGTCCTGGCCGTCCTGATCGGCGGCATCGTGCTGCTGGTCGGCATGATTTCGGCCATTGCCCTCACGTTGCGCAAGCGCGACGGCGTGAAACGCACCGTCCCCGGCCAGCAGGTCAAGGTGCGCGCACAAGATCGCGTGCGCCTGGTGTCCATGCCCGCCCAAACCGAAAAGCCGTCGGTATCCAGTTCGGCTGACGCCGTCGTTCCAGGAGACAAATGATGATGACGCTGTCGCTTGCGCACTATCTCGTCCTGAGCGCCGTGCTGTTCACGATCGGACTGTTCGGCTTCTCCCTCAACCGCCGCAACCTGATCATCCTGCTGATGTCGGTGGAACTGATCCTTCTGTCCGCCAACATGAACTTCGTCGCCTTCTCCACCTGGATGGGGGACGCGGCCGGGCAGGTGTTCGTCTTCTTCGTCCTGACGGTCGCTGCGGCCGAGGCGGCGATTGGTCTCGCGATTCTCGTATTGCTGTTCCGCAATCTGAATTCGATCAATGTCGAGGATCTCGACCAGCTCAAGGGTTGATGGGATAGCACAACAATGAACTCCATAAATCTTTATCTGACGATTGCGCTTGCTCCCCTGGCGGGAGCTGCGCTGGCCGGCCTGTTTGGCACCGGCTTTCTGGGGCGGATCATCGGCAAGACCGGCGCCCACCTGATCACCATTGCCGGCGTGCTGATCTCCTTCATCGGCTCGGTCACCGTGCTGTTCCAGGTGCTCGACGGCCAGACCTTCAACGGCTCCGTCTACACCTGGATCACCATAGGCAGCATCAAGTGGGACATCGGCTTTCTGATCGACCAGCTGACCGCCCTGATGATGGTGGTGGTGACTTCCGTGTCGCTGATGGTGCACATCTACACCATCGGCTACATGAAGGACGATCCGGGCTACCAGCGCTTCTTCTCCTACATCTCGCTGTTCACCTTCTCCATGCTGATGCTGGTCATGTCCAACAACATGCTCCAGCTGTTCTTCGGCTGGGAAGCCGTGGGCCTGGTCTCCTACCTGCTGATCGGTTTCTGGTACGAGCGCAAGACCGCGATCTTCGCCAACATGAAGGCGTTCCTGGTCAACCGCGTCGGCGACTTCGGCTTCGCCCTGGGCATCGGCCTGCTGTACGCCTACACCGGCTCCATGAACTACTCGGATGTGTTCGCCAAGGTCCAGGAGCTGAGCGCCATGACCTTCCCCGGCACGGACTGGCAGCTGCTGACCGTGGCGGCTCTGGCCCTGTTCGTGGGCGCCATGGGCAAATCCGCCCAGGTCCCGCTGCACAGCTGGCTGCCTGACTCCATGGAAGGTCCCACCCCGATCTCCGCGCTGATCCACGCCGCCACCATGGTGACGGCCGGCATCTTCATGGTCGCCCGCTTCTCGCCCGTGTTCGAACAGTCGACCACCGCGCTGTCCTTCATCATCGTGATCGGCGCCACCGGCGCGCTGTTCCTGGGCCTGCTGGGCATCATCCAGAACGACGTCAAGCGCGTCGTGGCCTATTCCACGCTGTCGCAGCTGGGCTACATGACCGTCGCCCTGGGCGCCTCCGCCTACTCGGCCGCGGTCTTCCACCTGATGACGCACGCTTTCTTCAAGGCCCTGCTGTTCCTGGGCGCCGGCTCGGTCATCATCGGCATGCACCATGACCAGGACATCCGCAACATGGGCGGCCTGCGCAAGTACATGCCCATCACCTGGCTGACGTTCCTGATCGGCACCCTGGCCCTGGTCGGCACGCCGTTCTTCTCGGGCTTCTATTCCAAGGAGCACGTCATCGAGGCCGCCCGCGAAGCCGGCATCTGGGGTTCCACCTATGCCTACTACGCCACGCTGATCGGCGTGTTCGTCACCTCGCTGTATTCCTTCCGCCTGTACTTCCTGGTCTTCCACGGCAAGGAGCGTTTCCGCGACGTCAAGCACGACGACCACCACGGTCATGACGATCATCACGCGCACGGCGGCGATCCGCACGAATCCCCCTGGGTCGTCACGCTGCCGCTGGTCCTGCTGGCCATTCCGTCGATCTTCGCCGGCATCTGGTTCGTGGATCCGCTGCTGTTCGGCTCGTTCTTCGACGGCGTGATCACTGTTCTGCCCGATCATCCCGCCATGGCGACTCTGGCCCATCACTGGACCGACTGGATGGCCTACGCCCTGCATGGCTTTGCCACCGTGCCGTTCTGGCTGGTCGTGGCCGGCGCCGTCGTGGCCTGGTACCTGTACCTGGTCAACCCAGCGCTGCCTGCCGCCATCAAGAAGAACTGCTCCTTCATCTACCGTATCCTGGAGAACAAGTACTACGTTGACTGGTTCAACGAGCAGGTGCTGGCTCGCGGCGCCCGCTGCCTGGGTACGGGACTGTGGAAAGGCGCCGACCGCGGCCTGATCGACGGCCTGCTGGTCAATGGTAGCGCCCGCGTGGTGGGCTGGGTGGCTGCGATCAGCCGTCACTTGCAATCCGGCTACGTCTACCATTACGCCTTCGCCATGATCATCGGCATCATGGCGCTCTTAACCTTTTTTGTACTGACGGTTCGGTAAATGGCTAGCGATATGGCGTCTTCTACTCTTCCTTGGTTAACGCTGGCGATTTTCGTACCCATCGTCGCCGGCCTGCTGGTGCTGGCTCTGGGACGCGACGACCGTCCCGAGTTCACCCGCTGGCTGGCCCTGCTGGGTTCGATTGCCGGCCTGATTGTCACCATTCCCCTGTACACCGGCTTCAATCCGGGCACGGCCGACATGCAGTTCGTCGAGCTGGCTCCCTGGATCGATGCCTTCAAGGTCAACTACCACCTGGGCGTGGACGGCATCTCCATGTGGTTCGTGCTGCTGACGGCCTTCATCACGGTCATCGTGGTGCTGGCCGGCTGGCAGGTGATCACCAGCCGCGTGGCCCAGTACATGGGCGCCTTCCTGATCCTGTCGGGATTGATGGTCGGCGTGTTCGCGGCCCTGGACGGCCTGCTGTTCTACGTGTTCTTCGAAGCTACCCTGATTCCGATGTACCTGATCATCGGCGTGTGGGGCGGTCCGAACCGCGTGTATGCCGCAATCAAGTTCTTCCTGTACACGCTGCTGGGTTCGCTGCTGACGCTGATCGCGTTCATCTACCTGTGGAACGTGTCCGGCGGCACCTTCGACATCCTGACCTGGCACGATACCAAGCTGGGCTATACCGCCCAGGTGCTGATCTTCGTGGCCCTGTTCATGGCTTTCGCCGTGAAGGTGCCCATGTGGCCCGTGCACACCTGGCTGCCCGACGCCCACGTGGAAGCGCCCACCGGCGGTTCCGTGGTGCTGGCCGCCATCATGTTGAAGCTGGGCGCCTACGGCTTCCTGCGCTTCTCCCTGCCCATCGCCCCCGATGCGTCCCAGGGCCTGGCCGGCATCATCATCGCGCTGTCCCTGGTGGCCGTGATCTATATCGGCCTGGTCGCCATCGTCCAGGACGACATGAAGAAGCTGGTGGCGTATTCGTCCGTGGCGCACATGGGCTTCGTTACCCTGGGCTTCTTCGTGTTCAACACGACCGGCATGGAAGGCGCGATCATGCAGATGATCTCGCACGGCTTCGTCTCCGGCGCGATGTTCCTGTGCATCGGCGTGCTGTACGACCGCCTGCACACCCGCCGCATCGCCGACTACGGCGGCGTGGTCAACGTGATGCCCCGTTTCGTGACGTTCTTCGTGCTGTTCTCCATGGCCAACAGCGGCCTGCCCGGCACCAGCGGATTCATCGGCGAATTCACCGTCATCATGGGCGCGGTCGAACACAATTTCTGGATCGGCCTGCTGACGGCCACGGCCCTGATCACCGGCGCGGCCTATTCGCTGTGGATGCTCAAGCGCGTGGCCTTCGGCCCCGTGGGCAACGAGAACGTTGCCGGCATGAGCGATCTGAGCAGCCGCGAGTTCTTCGTTCTTGGCGTAATGGCGATTGCTGTGTTGGGTATGGGTGTCTATCCAAAACCATTCACCGATGTCATGCACGTTTCGGTTGAAGCGCTGCTGCAACACGTCTCCATCTCGAAACTGTAGGCCGAAACACTATGGAAACTACCTTCAACTTTTCTCTGGCCCTGCCTGAGATTCTGCTCCTGGTTCTGGCCTCGTGTGTGCTGATTTTCGACTCCTTCAGCGCGCACAAGCAGCGCCACAATACCTTCGTGCTCAGCCTGGGCACGCTGGTGGTGGTCGCGCTGGGCGTCGCCTGGCAGTGGTCGCAGGGCATGACCGGCACCACGTTCGGCGGTCTGTTCGTGGTGGACGAGCTGTCCCACTTCCTGAAGCTGCTGTCCTGCGCGGCCGTGGCCGTCACCCTGATCTACGGTCGTGACTACGCCGAGCAGCGCGACATGCTGGATCGCGGCGGCGAGCTGTACACCCTGTCGCTGATGGCGCTGCTGGGCCAGATGATCATGATCTCGGCCAACAGCATGCTGACGGTCTACCTGGGCGTCGAGCTGATGTCCTTCGCCTTGTACGCCCTGGTGGCCCTGCGCCGCGAGCATCGCCAGTCCATCGAAGCCGCCATGAAGTACTTCGTGCTGGGCGCGCTGGCTTCCGGCGTGCTGCTGTACGGCATGTCCATGATCTACGGCGCCACCGGCCATCTGGAACTGACCCGCATCGCCGAAGTCATCGGCTCGGGCAAGGCCGAGCGCCTGGCTCTGGTGTTCGGCGTGGTGTTCGTGGTCTCGGGCCTGGCCTTCAAGCTGACCGCCGCTCCCTTCCATATGTGGACGCCTGACGTCTACCAGGGCGCGCCCACCACGGTCACCCTGATCATCGGCGCGGCTCCCAAGCTGGCGGCCTTCGCCGTGACCCTGCGTTTCCTGGTCGAAGGCCTGCACGGCATCGCCGTGGACTGGCAGCCCATGCTGCTGGTGCTGGCCGTGGTGTCGCTGGCGCTGGGCAACCTGACCGCCATCGTGCAGAAGAACCTCAAGCGGATGCTGGCTTACTCCACCATCTCGCACATGGGCTTCATCCTGCTGGGCCTGCTGGCCGGCGTCTTCGACGGCCAGACCAGCGCCCAGGCCTACGGCGCCTCTTTGTTCTACGTCGTGATCTACGTGCTGACCACGCTGAGCACCTTCGGCCTGATCCTGTTGCTGAGCCGCCGCGGCTTCGAGTGCGAGAACATCGACGACCTGAAGGGCCTGAACCGCCGCAATCCCGGCCTGGCCCTGGTGTGGCTGCTGTCCATGTTCTCGCTGGCCGGCATCCCCCGCTGGCCGGCTTCGGCGCCAAGCTGAGCGTGTTGCAGGCCGTGGTCGGCGCAGGCTACATCTGGCTGGCCGTCTTCGCCGTGGTCATGTCCCTGATCGGCGCGTTCTACTACCTGCGCGTGGTCAAGGTTGCCTACTTCGACGAGCCTGAAGGCGAAGCGCATCCTTTGGCGACAGGCGTGTTCACCAAGGCCGTCATGCTGGTGAACGGCGTGTTGATCATCGGCCTGGGCCTGCTGCCCGGCGGCCTGATGGACACCTGCATCCGCGTGATCCAGGCATCCCTGCAATTCTGATCGAGGTGACGACATGGACCAAAGCCTTTCCATCTGGGTGCTGATCGTTCTTTCGCTGATCACGGCCAATCTGCCGTTCTTCGTGGAGAAACCCTTGCTGGTTCTGCCTTGGTCCGCGCGGGGAGAAACGCCGCGTCCCGCCTGGCTGCAGTTGTTCAGCGGCGTGGTGTTCCTGGCCGTGGTGACGGCGCTGGGCCTGGGCATCTACAGCCTGATCGGCCGCAGCTCGGGCCTGAGCTCCACGCCCGCCATGCTGGGCAAGGTGGCGCTGGCGCTGGCTGTGGCCGCGGCAGTGTTCTACTTTCCGGCCTGGCGCGCAAGAGGCCAGAACGTCCACAAGAGCTTTTTTTCCGCTTGCTGGAAGTCTGTGCGTTCTACGGCATCGTCGGCGCCCTGGGCTTCGCCTTCGAAGCCAGCATCGGCAATCCCTTCAGCCAGACCTGGGTGTTCTACACCATCACCTTCGCCTTGTTCCTGGTGCTGGCCTATCCAGGCTATGTGTATCGCTACCTGATGCGCCACCCCAAGGGCAAGTTCGAATAGGCCGGCTGAACCGCCATAAAAAAACCCGCATGCGTGAACTGACCCCCGAAAGTTGGACGGTCAGAGCCTAAAGCCCGAAGGCCTGAGCTCGGTACTGCACCGGGCTCAGGCCTTTTAGCTTGAGCTTGATGCGTTCGTGATTGTAGTAGTGGATGTACTGGCCGATGCCGGCCTGGAGCTGCTCGATGCTCTCGAAGCGGTTCAGGTGGAAGAACTCGGCCTTGAGCGTGCCGAAGAAGCTCTCCATGGCGGCATTGTCCAGGCAGTTTCCCTTGCGCGACATGCTCTGAATCACGCCTTGCTCAGCGAGCCGACGCCGGTACTGGGGCTGCTGGTACTGCCAGCCCTGATCGGAGTGCAGCAGCGGGCGATCCGTGGGTGCGAGCCGGGCCAGCGCTTTCTGGAGCATGCTGCCCACGAGCTGGAACACGGGGCGCAGGCTGGTCTCGTAGGCCACGATCTCGCCGTTGTACAGGTCCATCACCGGCGAGAGGTACAGCTTGTCGGCGCCGACCTTGAACTCGGTCACATCCGTCACCCACTTCTGGTTGGGCCTGTCGGCCTGGAACTGGCGCGTCGGCAGGTTCGGCGCCACACGGCCCTGCTCGCCTCGGTACGAACGGTATTTCTTCGGGCGCACCAAGGACTTCAGTCCCAGCGTCTGCATCACGCGCTGGACGGCCTTGTGGTTGATGAGCTCACCGGCTCGGCGCAGCGCCGCCGTGATGCGCCGGTAGCCATAGCGGCCCTGGTGCTGGTCGTACAGCGCGCGGATGCGCGCCTTCAGTCCGGCGCAGGGATCGGCCGCGCCCAGTGCCTTGGCCTGGTAGTAGAACGTGCTGCGCGACAGCCCGGCCACCTTCAGCAGCACGGCCAAGGTGTGGCCTTGCCTCAATTCGAGCACGACCCGCGCTTTTTCTGCGCGGCCAGCGCTTTTTCCTGACGCAAGGCCCTCAATTTTTTTAAGTACGCATTCTCCGCGCGCAGATATTCGTTCTCTTGGCGCAACTGCTCCAGCGTGCGCGTGTCCTCGCAGGGCGAAGGCGTAAGGGTTGGAGGTTTGGGGGATTTCATCGTCGGGGAGCGGCCTGGGCGAGGGTTGGGGGTCAGGGCGCGAAGGCCCCCTTCATGATACTCGCGTTCCCACCGCCTCACGACGCCATGGCCGCCGCGCACGTCGAACCGCGCCGCGGCTTGGCGGCAAGACAAGCCCTCTTGCCACATCCGACTCAACACGGACAGCTTGAACTCGGCGCCGTAGTGACCGCTGTGCTTCTTGTGCAATCCCGCCTCGCCATGCTCTCGGTACTGCGCGGCCCAGCGGCGCACCGTCCCATGATCGAGCCCATATCGCCCGGCCAATGCCCGGGCCCCTAGCGACCCGGACCAATAGTCCCGTGCCACTTCCAGCTTGAAGTCCACATCATATTTCGCCATGTAAAACCCCCGAAGGTTGGTTCAATGTCCAACTTTCGGGGGTCAGTTCAGCGTTGCGGGTTTTTTTATGTCCGGGTGGGTTCATCGGCCGCCCAGCGGAGCATGGGGCGCCCCGGCCACGCCCATGCGCTTGCAGACGCCCTGGGCTTCCTGGGCCAGCACCAGTGTCAGCTGCTCGGCGGGAAGGCGCCGCCCGAGCGAGGCGGCTTGTCCGCTCCAGAGCGAGGTGAAGTCGCTGCGTCCTTGCTTTTCGGCTTCGATGCGCAAAGGACTGAGTGCGGAGCCGGCGTGCGGAAAAACGGGCGCGCTGGCGTCCAGAGGGCCGATTTCATCCATCAGCCGGGTGCGTATGCTGCGCGCCGGGCGGCCGGAGAACAGATTGGTGATGGCGGTGCCGTCCGAGGTACTGTTGTTCAGCGCCTTGCGGTGCAATTCGCTGATCTTGGATTCAGGACAGAACAGGTAGGCCGTACCGATCTGGGCGGCGCAGGCGCCCAGCGCGAACGCGGCGGCGATGCCGCGTCCATCCGCAATGCCGCCTGCCGCGATGACGGGCTTGTCCACGGCATCCGCAATCTGCGGCAGCAGAGCCAGGCTGCCGACCTGGGTGGAGACATTCTCGCCCAGGAACAGGCCGCGATGGCCGCCGGCCTCCGAGCCTTGGGCAATGATGACGTCGGCGCCGTGTTCCTGCAGCCAGAGGGCTTCGGCCACGGTGGTGGCGCTGGCCATCGTGAGTGCGCCCGCCTGCTTGACGCGCTCGAGCAGATCGGGGAGGGCAGGCCGAAATGAAAGCTGACGGCTTCAGGACGAAGTTCTTCCAGCAGATCCGCATGCGCCGGCGAGAATGGTGCGCGCGAGGCCTTGGGCAGCTCCTGGTTCGGGTCCAGTCCGTACTCTTGATAGTAAGGCATCAGGCGCAGCCGCCATTCCTGCAGCGCTTCGGGTTCCAGGCGCTGGTCCTGGTGGCAGAAGAAGTTCAGGTTCAAGGGGCGATCCGTGGCCTGGCGGAACAGGCTTACCTGTTCGCGTATCTGGTCCACGCTGAGCATGGCGCAGGGCAGGGAGCCCAGTCCGCCTGCACGTGCCACGGCGATGGCCAGAGCGCTGTCCTGGGCGCCGGCCATGGGAGCCTGGACGATGGGATGTTCGATGTTCAGCAGATCCAGCAAAGTATTGTTGGGCCAGACGTACATAGAAGAGTCCTTGTTTTCCTGTGTGCTTCATCGTAGCAGGATGAGTCCGGGCTGAAAACCGGCGCCTACGCCGCGGGAAGCCGCCCTGCGGAAAGCCGCCCTGCGGGAAGCCGCCCTGCGGGAAGTCGCTCCGGCCGGGTGTCGTTTCCCTCTGCCGACGCGATACAATAGCAATTTTTTGCCGCCGGGCCGCCCCAAGGCGAAAAGCGCCCCCTCGGGGGCAGCAAGCCGAAGGTGCAGCGTGGGGGCTTTTTTGCCGCCGGGCCGCCCCAAGGCGAAAAGCGCCCCCTCGGGGGGCAGCAAGCCAAAGGCGCAGCGTGGGGGCTTTTTTTGCCGCCGGGCCGCCCCAAGGCAAAAAGCGCCCCCTCGGGGGGCAGCAAGCCGAAGGCGCAGCGTGGGGGCTTTTTTGGGCTCGCCGCGCGCGCCCCGTTTATTTGTTTCGTGGACGTATTGATGTCTCATCTCATTCTTCAGGGGCCGCGCCTGGATGGCGCCATCATCGAAAAAATCGCCGCGCTGGTGCAGGCGGACGGCGTCCAGGAACTGGGGCCGACGGCCGTGCGCCTGCTGGGCGCCGATGCGCAGCAGAAGCCGCAGGTCCAGGCCCTGTGCCAGGAGGCCCGCATGGACTTTGCTTTCCTGGACCAGATCGACCGGCTGAAGGAGATGCGCGTGCTGGCGATGGACATGGACTCCACGCTGATCAATATCGAGTGCATCGATGAGATCGCCGACATGGCGGGCCGCAAGGAACAGGTCGCCACCATTACCGAAGCCGCCATGCGCGGGGAGATCAAGGATTTCTCGGAGAGCCTGATCCGCCGGGTGGCGTTTCTGGAAGGCGTGACGGTGAACGATCTGGCGCGCGTCTATGAAGAGCGCCTGCAGCCCAACCCCGGCGCCGAGCGGCTGGTGGCCACGGCGCATGCGCACGGCGTCAAGACGCTGCTGGTATCCGGCGGCTTCACCTTCTTCACGGAACGCATGAAGGACCGCCTGAGCCTGAGCTATGCCTATTCCAATACGCTGGAAGTCGTCGATGGCGTGCTGACCGGCAAGGTGCTGGGCGATATCGTGGACGGACAGGCCAAGGCGCGTTTCCTGCAGGAGCTTGCCGCCGAGCTGGGCGCGGGCCCCGAGCAGTGCATCGCCATGGGCGATGGCGCCAATGATCTGCTGATGCTGGCCAAGGCCAAGTATGCCGTTGCATACCGGGCCAAGCCCGTGGTCCAGGAGCAGGCCCGCTTCGCCCTGAATCATTCGCCGCTGGACGCGGTGCTGAACTGGTTCAGGCTGGACGTGTAAGGCGTTCACGCCGGCCCAGGCAGACAAAATCCCCGTAAACCGCAGGTCTACGGGGATTTTTTCATGAGCGGCCGGTCCGGCGCGAAAAGTCTGCAAGACGGGCGGCGGTGCGCCCCGTCAGCAGCTGATCTCAGGCTGGCTTGCCATTTTCTTTCTTCAGGCTCGCCAGCACGCTGCGCACGGCCTGGACACGGTTCTTGACGACTTCCCCGTCGCGGATCTCGATGCGTAGCTTGTCCGGACCGGCCAGGCGCACCTGCTTGTTCTTCTGCGCCAGTTCGATGATGCTGACCGGGTCCACATTGGGCTTGGTCGAGAACTGCACGGTGGCCTGTGCTTCGCTGGCGTCGATCTTGACGATGCCCAGCGGCTCGGCCTGGATGCGCAGGCGATGCACGGCCAGCAGATGCTCGCCGGGCTCGGGCAGCGGCCCGTAGCGGTCGATGAGCTCTTCCTGGATGCTGAACAGGTCTTCTTCGTTGCGCGCGTGCGAGAGCGCCTTGTAGTGTCCCAGGCGGGCATTGACGTCCGGACAGTAGCTGGAGGGCAGCAGGGCGGAGGTGCGCAGATTGACTTCGCATTGCAGGGCGAAGGGCGAATCCAGGTCGGGTTCTTCGCCGGCCTTGAGCGCTTTCACCGCCGCATTGAGCATGTCCGAGTACATGGAGAAACCCACTTCCTGGATATCGCCCGACTGCGATTCGCCCAGCACTTCGCCGGCGCCCCGGATCTCCAGGTCATGCATGGCCAGGAAGAAGCCGGCCCCCAGCTCTTCCATGGCCTGGATGGCCTCCAGCCGCTTCTTGGCATTGCTGGTGATGGCGTCCTCGCCCGGCGTCAGCAGGTAGGCGTAGGCCTGGTGGTGCGAGCGCCCGACCCGGCCGCGCAACTGGTGCAGCTGGGCCAGGCCCAGGCGGTCGGCGCGGTGGATCACGATGGTGTTGGCGCTGGGCACGTCGATGCCGGTCTCGATGATGGTCGTGCACAGCAGCACGTTGTAGCGCTTCTGATAGAAGCCCTTCATGACGGCTTCCAGCTCGCGTTCGGGCATCTGGCCGTGGGCCACGGCGATGCTGGCTTCGGGCACGAGCTCCTCCAGACGGGCGCGGCGGTTGTGGATGGTCTCGACTTCGTTGTGCAGGAAGTAGACCTGGCCGCCGCGCTTCAATTCGCGCAGCAGGGCCTCGCGTATGGTGCTGCCGTCTTCACGGCGCACAAAGGTCTTGATGGCCAGGCGCTTCTGCGGCGCGGTGGCGATCACGGAGAAGTCGCGTATGCCTTCCAGCGACATGCCCAGCGTGCGCGGGATGGGGGTGGCGGTGAGGGTCAGGACGTCCACCTCGGCACGCAGCGCCTTCAAGGCTTCTTTCTGGCGAACGCCGAAGCGGTGTTCTTCGTCGATGATGACCAGGCCCAACTGCTTGAAGCGCACGTCGGAGGACAGGATCTTGTGCGTGCCGATGACGATGTCCACGCTGCCTTCGCGCAGGCCGGCTATGGCCGCCTGGGTGTCCTTGCTGGAACGGAAACGCGACAGTTCGGCCACGCGTACCGGCCAGTCGGCGAAGCGGTCCGCGAAGGTCTGGGCGTGCTGTTCGGCCAGCAGCGTGGTGGGGCACAACAGCGCCACCTGCTTGCCGTTGGCCACGGCCAGGAAGGCGGCGCGCAGCGCGACCTCGGTCTTGCCGAAGCCCACGTCGCCGCAGACCAGGCGATCCATGGGTCGGCCCGAAGTCATGTCCTGGACGACGGCCTCGATGGCGGCCGCCTGGTCGGGCGTTTCCTCGAATCCGAAGCCCTCGGCGAAAGCCTGGTAATCGTTCAGCGGCAGCTTGAACTGGTAGCCCTGGCGGGCGGCGCGCTGGGCGTACAAGGCGAGCAGTTCGGCGGCGCTGTCGCGCGCCTGTTTGGCCGCGCGCCGGCGCGCCTTGTCCCACGGGCCCGAACCTAGCTGGTGCAGCGGCACAGGCTCGGGTGCGGAGCCGCTGTAGCGAGCGATGACGTGCAACTGCGCCACGGGCACATACAGGGTGCTGCCTTTGGCGTACTCCAGGTGCAGGAACTCCACCGGGCCTTCGCCCAGATCCATTTCCTTCAGGCCGCAGTAGCGGCCTATGCCGTGCTCGGCGTGCACCACCGGATCGCCTTCGCGCAGTTCCGACAGGTCGCGCACCATGGCTTCCACGTCGCTGCTGCGCTCGTTGCGGCGGCGGCCGCGCTGGGTGCGCGCCTGGGTCGGGTAGAGGTCGTTCTCCGTCAGCAGGCTCAGGCCGCCGTGCACCAGGGCGAAGCCATGGAACAGCGGCGCCACGATCAGGGCGAAGGGCGCGTCCGAGTCCAGGAAGTCGGCCAGGTTCTGGCAGGCGGGCGCGGGCCGCAAGTCATACTCCAGCAGCATTTGCAGCAGCGTCTCGCGACGCCCGGGCGAATCGGCGCATAGTACGGTGCGGCGGCGCTGGTCGTGGACCTCGCGACGCAGCAGGGCAAGCGGGTCCTCGGCGCGGCGGTTCACGGCCACGGCCGGCAGAGGCTCGAAGTCCGGGTGTGAAAGCGGGGCGGCCTCCGGTGCATCGGAGGCCGCCATGTCGGGTTTAGGCGTGCCAGGCGCCGCCGCGCCGCCCAGGCTGAGCCGGGCGAAGGGCTTGATCTCGCCGAAGAACTGTTCGTCCGACAGGAACAGGCTGGCGGGCGGCAGGATGGGGCGCTCGCGGTCGTTCTTCAGAAACGCGTAGCGGCTGTGCGTGTCGTTCTGGAAGCGCTGGATGGCCGTCTGGGCGTCGCCGTGCGTGACCACCAGGCTGCCTTGCGGCACGTAGTCCATCAGGGTGGCCGTCTGTTCGAAGAACAGCGGCAGATAATACTCGATGCCTGCGAAGGCGATCCCGTTGCCCACGTCCTTGTAGGGCAGGGCGCGCGAAGGATCTCCTTCGAACTGTTCGCGAAAGCGCGCCCGGAAGTTGTTGCGCGCCTCTTCGTCCATCGGGAACTCGCGTCCCGGCAGCAACTGGATCTCCTTGACCGGGTACAGGCTGCGCTGGGTGTCGATGTCGAAGCTGCGTATGGTCTCGATTTCGTCGTCGAACAGGTCCAGGCGGTAAGGCAGGGCCGAGCCCATGGGAAACAGGTCTATCAGGCCGCCGCGGATGCTGAATTCACCCGGTGCGCTCACCTGGGTCATGTGGGTGTAGTTGGCCAGCGTCAGTTGGGCGCGCAGGCTGGCTTCGTCCAGGGCGTCGCCCTGGCGGAAGGAGAAGGTGTAGGCGGCCAGGAAGGACGGCGGCGCCAGCCGGTAGAGCGCGGTGGTGACGGGCACCGTGAGCACGTCCACCTCCTGCATCATCAGGGCGTGCAGGGTGCGCAGGCGTTCGGAGATCAGGTCCTGGTGCGGCGAGAAGCTGTCGTAGGGCAGCGTTGCCCAGTCGGGCAGCTGGGGGACGCGCAGCTCCGGCGCGAACAGCGGCACTTCTTCGGCCGGGCGCTGCGCGGACAGGGGATCGGCGCACAGCACGATCAGGGGCGCCCCGCGCCGGCGCGCCAGGTCGGCCATCAGGCAGGCATCGCCCGAACCGGGCGGCATGGGTTGAACGTAGCGCTGGCCGGGGCGCAAGGCAGCCAGCACCTCGTGAGTGCTGGGCAGGGACAGGGAGTGCTGTTTTTCGGTTTCCATCAGGATTGTCATTATAAACTCCCCCACCTCTGAACCCTACGTTGATTGCGATTGTTCCGGCCGCCGGCATAGGCTTGCGCGCCCTGGATTCTGCCACGAAGGCGCAGGGCCTGCCCAAGCAGTACCGCCTGCTGGGCGGAGAGCCCATGCTGCGCCGCTCCGTGCAGGCGCTGCTGGCCGACGAGCGCGTGACGCAGGTGCGCGTGGCGGTGGCGCCCGGCGATGTCTGGGCGGCCGATGCGCTGCGGGGCCTGCCGCGCACGGTCTGCCTGCCCTGCGGCGGTCCCACCCGGGCCGACACGGTGCTCAATGCCCTGCGCAGCCTGGAGCCTGACCCGGACCAGTGGGTGCTGGTGCATGATGCGGCCCGGCCGGGCCTGCCCGCCCACGCGCTGGCGCGCCTGATCGACGCCTGCCTGCGGGCGGGGCGCGGCGGCCTGCTGGCCCAGCCGGTGCCGGACACGGTCAAGCGCAGCGCGGCGGGCGACGTTCCCGCCGTGCAGGCCACGGTGGACAGGGAAGGGCTATGGCTGGCGCAGACGCCGCAGATGTTTTCCGCGCAAGGCTTGCGGCAGGCCCTGGAACAGGCCGCTGTGCAGGGGCGGCCCGTCACGGACGAGGCCAGCGCCATGGAACTGGCGGGCGACAAGCCTTTGTTGATATTGGGGTCGGCGCGCAATTTTAAAGTGACCTGGCCGGACGATTTTGAATTGATGGAAAAATGGCTATGACAATACCGTTTCGTGTGGGGCAGGGGTTCGATGTACATGTGTTGTGCGAAGGCCGGCCGCTGATCCTGGGCGGCGTCACGATCCCGCATACGCATGGCCTGATGGGGCATTCGGACGCCGATGCGCTGCTGCACGCCATCACCGACGCCATTCTCGGCGCGGCGGGCCTGGGCGACATAGGCCGGCATTTTCCCGATACCGATCCACGCTATAAAGGCGCCGACAGCCGGGTGCTGTTGCGGCACGCCTTCGGGCAGGTGAAGGCGGCGGGCTGGAAGGTAGGCAATGTGGACGCCACCATTCACGCCCAGAAGCCCAAGATCGCTCCGCATGCGCCCGCCATGGCGGCCAACATCCAGGCGGATCTCGAATTGGAGCCGGGTTGCGTGAACATCAAGGGCAAGACCAACGAGGCCATCGGCTTCGTGGGGCGCCAGGAAGGCATCGCCGTGACGGCCGTGGCCTTGCTGGTGCCCGCCTGCGCCGCGCCTTCAGCCTTCCTTGTCCGCCAGCGGGGCAGGAGCGTTCCGGCCGGCGCGGATGCGCGGCAGCTGGATACGGGCGGTCAGCCCGTTGGATGGCGCGCTGATCAGCTCGAAGTGGCCGCCGACCTGGCCCAGCAGGCGCTCCACGATGGCCAGCCCGAGGCCCGCGCCGCTGACCCCGGTGCGGGCCGAGACGCCGCGGGAAAACGGACGCAGCAGGCGCTGGATGTCGTTCTGGGCGATGCCCACGCCCTGGTCCTTGACGGCGATCTCCAGGATATTCCCATGCTGGTGGGCGGACAGTTCGATGCGCGCGCGATCGTCTTCGGGGCTGCGGCCGTAGCGGCGCGCATTTTCGATCAGGTTGGAGACGATGCGCTTGAGGTCGTGGGCGCTGATGCGGGCGTACAGATTGGGTTCGATGGATGCGGTCAGGATCCCGCCCAGGGTCTCGGTATGGGTGCGCTCGCGCTCGTACACATCGTTCAGCACGGCGGACACGTCGATGCCGTGTTCGGGCACCGCGGTGGCGGGCCGGGCGTATTCCATCAACTGGCCGATGCTGTGGTCGATCTGGGCCAGGTCCTCGTCGATGGCGGCGCGCGTCTCGTCCGAGACCTGGCTCAGCTCGATCTCCAGGCGCATGCGCGCCAGCGGCGTGCGCAAGTCGTGCGAGATGCCCGCCAGCATGATTTCCCGGTCGGCTTCCGTCTGGCGTATGTCGCGCGCCATGCGGTTGAAGGCGATATTCATGTCGCGGATTTCCGCCGGGCCCTTTTCAGGCAGGGTATTGGGCGTTTCGCCGCGCGCAAGCTGCTGGGCGACCTTGGCCAGCTGGGCCAGCGGACGGTTGACGAAGCGCACGCTGACGGCCGCGCCGATCAGCGCCAGCAGCAGGGCGGTGGGGCCCCAGCCCAGCCATTCGACCCCCGCCGTCAGGCTGAGCTGCTCGCGGTCGAACACCAGCCAGTACTGGTCGTCGTTGATGTCGAAAGACACCCATACGCCGGGGGCGTTGTTGACGGACCACATGACCAGCGTCTGGCTGCCCAGGGCGCCGCGCACTTCGGTGGATACGTGCTGCCAGTAGTTGGAGCGCGGCAGGGGCTCCAGTTCGTCCGTGGTCTCGCGGGGCTGGACGCGCAGGCTTTCCTTGGTGGCCAGGTCCAGCAGCAGGGCGGGACGCACGGCCGGCGGCGCATAGACCAGCGCGGAGCGCGTGATGCTGACCACAGAGGCCACGCGCTGGGCCATCAGGGCGGCGCGCGGACCCTCCTCCACGCTGAAGAACACTTGCAGCCACGCTCCCAGGCTGACCAGCATCAGGGCGGCCAGCAATAAAAAAGACCGGCTGAACAAGCCCAGCCGGATGCTCGATCTCTTGGGGGAGCGGCGCTTGGCGGCCGCGGGGGGCCGCCCTGCTGTCTGTCCGGTGGACAAAATCAGTTACCGCCGTCGGGCACAAAGACGTAGCCCAGGCCCCAGACCGTCTGGATGAACACGGGTTTGGAGTCGTTGGGCTCGATCAGCTTGCGCAGACGCGAGATCTGCACGTCCAGACTGCGATCGAAGGCTTCGTATTCGCGGCCGCGCGCCAGTTCCATGAGCTTGTCGCGCGACAGCGGGATCTTGGGATGGCGGGCGAAGACCTTAAGTACCGAGAATTCGCCCGTGGTGATGGGCACGACCTCGTTGTTGCGCGTCAGGGTGCGGGTGGACAGGTTCAGCACATAGGGGCCGAACTCGATGGATTCGTTTTCCTGGCTGGGCGCGCCGGGGTGTTCCTCGGTGCCTCGGCGCCGCAGGATGGCATTGGCGCGGGCCAGCAGCTCGCGCGGGTTGAACGGCTTGATGAGGTAATCGTCAGCGCCCATCTCCAGGCCGACGATGCGGTCGATTTCCTCGGCCTTGGCCGTCAGCATGATGATGGGAGTGTTGTCGTGTCCGCCACGCAGTCGGCGACAGATGGACAGGCCATCTTCGCCGGGCAGCATCAGATCCAGTACCAGCAGATCGAAATGCTCGCGTTGCCAGAGCTTGGACATTTCCTTTCCGTCTTCGGCGACGAAGACGTTGAATCCTTGTTCGGACAGATAGCGACGCAGGAGGTCGCGCAGTCGTGGATCGTCGTCGACGACAAGGATTTTGCGGGCGAGGGGGGGGGTCTGCGTGTTCATAGCGAAAATGTAACAGGCATCAGAAAGCGCGTACAGGGGGCCGTAGAAAAATATTACACATTAAGCGTTTTGTACGACTTGCGCGCCTTTCAGCCATTTTACAGCCTCCATGAAAGGGGGCCGAAGGGGTCTTCGGCGCTGTTCGGCAGAGCAAGTTTAGCGGCAAAAACAGCGTTGCGGGACATGCGCGTTGAAATGGTCCGCCTCGCCCCGGGAGCAGGAGAGGAACCTGCCGCCCATTTGCCCGTGCTTAAACTAAAATAGCGCGATGGATGCACATATTCTTGCCCTGGAAAGTTCCTCCAGCCTTTGCGAGCTGGCCCTGCTGTCGCGCACGAGCGCGGGCCTGCGCGTGCTCGAGATAGCCCACGAAGGCACGGGCGATCATGCCGAGCGCCTGTTGCCCATGGCCGATCAACTGCTCGCGCAGGCCGGCCTGGAGCGGCGCGCCCTGACGGCCGTCGCCTTCGGCCAGGGGCCGGGCGGCTTCACGGGATTGCGCGTGGCTTGCGGCGTGGCTCAGGGCATGGCCTTCGCCCTGGACCTGCCCGTGCTGCCGGTCTCGTCCCTGCTGGCCGCCGCCGCGCGTGCGCCCGGGCAGCCCGACACCGTGTACGTGGTGGCTCAGGATGCGCGCATGGAAGAGCTCTATGCCGGCGTGTTCGCCTGGAGCGGGCAAGAGGGCTGGCAGGTGCTGCAAAGCCCCGTGCTGCTGGATGTCGCGCAGTTCGTGGACTGGGTGGAGCGCCTGCACGGCTCCTGGACTGCGGGCATGCCGCGGGCGCGCATTCAGGTGCTGGGCGATGCGGTCCGTCAGTTCCCCGCCTTGGCTCTGCAGGTGCGCGCCAAGGGCTGGCAGGTCGGCGAGCCTTGGCGCGCCGGCGCCCGCAGCGTGGCGCAGCTTGCGCTTCAGGATCTGGACAAGGGTCTGGGCGTGGCTCCGGAACTGGCCATGCCGCTGTACGTGCGCGACAAGGTTGCCTATACCATTACTGAACGGGAACAGGGGCAGGGCGGCAACCCGGCGGCCCAGGACCAGCCCGTGTCCATCGAGACCATGCGCGCCGGCCACCTGGAAGCTGTTCTGGATATCGAACGCGGCGTCCAGAGCCATCCCTGGACAAAGGGC
Source organism: Alcaligenes sp. Marseille-Q7550 (assembly GCF_965112015.1). NCBI lineage: Bacteria > Pseudomonadati > Pseudomonadota > Betaproteobacteria > Burkholderiales > Alcaligenaceae > Alcaligenes > Alcaligenes sp. Marseille-Q7550. Next base: position 420,842 of record NZ_CBCOPU010000002.1, on the reverse strand, counting down.
AATTTCGCCGACAGCCTGGCGGGCGCCGGCTATTACGCGCGCGTCGCCCACCAGCAGGGCCGGGTGCAAGGCTTTGCCGTCTGGCTGGCCGCGCCGGATGTCATGCAGTTGCTGCTGATCGGCGTGGATCCCCAGTTTCAGCGTCGCGGACTGGGTCGTCAATTGCTGGAAGACGGCCTGGCCTGGACGCGCAGTCAGGGGCTGGACAGGGTGGTACTCGAAGTGCGCGCCTCCAATGCGCAGGCCATCGCCTTCTATCGCGGCCAGGGTTTCCAGATGGATGGCGTGCGCAAGAATTATTATCCGACCGACCATGGCCAGCGCGAGGATGCCGTGCTGATGAGTCTGGTCCTGGCCGACAAGGCGGCGGCATGAGCGCGTTCGAGCCTTTGTCGCTGCTGCAGCGGGCCTGGCTGCTGGAACTGGGGCTGGAACGTGCGTTCCTGGCGCGCCTGCCGCAGGCCGGCGAAGCTGCGCCCGCGCCGGTCCCGCAGCAGGATGGCGCCCGGCCTGTCCCTCAAGGAGTTGCCGACGCCCCTGATCAGGCCGAGTCCGCCATTCCGACGGTCCGCGCGAATGATTCCTCCCGCGCTGCGCGCGACCAGGCCCTGGCCTTGCTGCGCAAGCCGGGCCGCCAGCCCGCCGCGGCGCCGGCGCCCGAGGAGGCGGCCGCCGTCCAGCCCGCTGTGCTGATCCAGCCTGAGCAGGCCGCCGATCTGCAGGCCTTGCAGGAGCAGATCGAAGCCTGCCAGGAATGCGGCCTGTATACGGGGCGCTCCCTGGCCGTGTTCGGCGCGGGCGTCTCGCCGCAACCGGACTGGATGATCATCGGCGAGGCGCCGGGCACCAGCGACGATCGCAGCGGCCAGCCTTTCGACGGCAAGGCGGGCGTGCTGCTGCAGGCCATGCTGGCCAGCGCGCTGCCGCAGGCGTCGGTATACATGGCGCACCTGGTCAAGTGCCGGCCCCTGGGCAATCGGCCGCCCACCCAGGAAGAAATGGCGGCCTGCCGGGCCTTTCTCGATGCCCAGATACGGCTGGTTCAGCCGCGTCGTCTGCTGGCGGTGGGGAATCTGGCGGCGGCGGCGCTCAGCGGCCGCAATGAAGATCTGGAAACCCTGCGCGGCCAGGTCCTGTCTTATACGGATGCGCTGGGGCGCCAGCTGCCGCTGGCGGTCACCTACCATCCCGCCTCGCTGCTGCTTCGTCCGCAGCACAAGGCCAATGCCTGGCGCGATCTGTTGCTGCTGCGCCGGATGCAGTCCGGCGACTGATCACCAGACTCTGATCAATGCGAGGCCAGCGCCTGGCCGTGGCCTTCCTGGCCGATGCTGGCCTCCAGCTGCGGCTGGGCGCGCAGATTGGCATTCTTCCACATGATGAAGACCGTCATCAGGCAGGCCACCAGCACGCCGAACAGCACGATGATGTAATTGATGGGCAGGCCCAGCCAGAGCAGCAGGCTGTAGAAGGCCAGCATGAACAGAATGTTGAGCTGCTCGTTGAAGTTCTGCACGGCGATGGAATGGCCGGCCGACAGCAGGACGTGGCCGCGATGCTGCAGCAGCGCGTTCATGGGCACCACGAAGAATCCCGACAGCCCGCCTATGCTCATCAGCAGGGTGTAGACCGCCCATTTTTCATACACGAAGGGCATCAGCAGCACGATCAGCCCCATCAGCACGCCGACCGGCAGGACCTGCAGCGACTTCTTCAAGGGGACGCGGGCCGCGAAGATGGCGCCGAACACGGTGCCCAGCGCGGCCACCCCCATCAGGATGGAAGCCTGGTCCAGGCGGTAGCCCAGGTGCTGGGCCCCCCATTCGATCACGATGAACTGCAAGGTGGCGCCGGCGCCCCAGAAGAGCGTGGTGACGGCCAGCGAGATCTGGCCCAGCTTGTCCCGCCACAGGATCTGGACATAGTTGCGGAATTCCTTGAGCAGCTTGACCGGATGCTTCTGTTGCGGCGGGTAGTGGATATTGGTGCGGGGAATCAGCAGATTGCACAGCGCCGCCATCAGATAGACCAGCGAGATCAGCAGGATGGCCACTTCGGCGCGCGTCTGGGCCAGGGGAGCGATGAGCGAGTGCTCGGCCAGCGCGGCGGCGACGTGAGGGCTGATGAGCACGCCGCCCAGCACGGTCCCGACAATGATGGACAGCACGGTCAGCCCTTCGATCCAGCTATTGCCCTTGACCAGCAGTTCGGGCTTGAGCATCTCCGTGACGATGCCGTACTTGGCCGGCGAGTAGGCGGCGGCGCCCACGCCCACCAGCGTATAGGAGGCAAAGACCAGGATGAGCTGCTGCGAGTCGGTCATGCCGAAATACTGGTGGCAGAACATCATCAGGCAGCCGATCAGCTTGACGGCGTTGGTGGCGAACATGACGCGGCCCTTGGGGAAGGAATCCGCGAAGGCGCCGACGAAAGCGGCCAGAACCACGTAGGACAGCGCGAACCACCATTTCATCATGGGGGCCATCCAGGCGGGCCCCTGAAGGTCGGCGATCAGGGCAATGGCGGCGATCAGCAGGGCGTTGTCGGCGACTGACGACAAGGCCTGCGCGGCCATGACCAGATAGAATCCTTTATTCAAAATGCGTCTCGAATGCGTGTGTCCCCTCTGGCCAGGCGATGGCGACGATTGCGAGACACGGACCAAAGTGGGTTGTTTGAAGATTGAATTCCACAAGAGTTTACCGCCTGATTGCCCAGGCTGACCAATAATTGCCGCTCAATTGTTTTTTGCCCTTCCTGGCTGCGCAGAGCAGGTGCTGCGGTATCATACGTGGCGCGATGCCGGGTCGTGCCGCCCGAGGCTCGCGCCTGTTCGAACCGGACCATATCTAGCTGATTCCCACCTGTGCGCTTAACCCAGATCAAACTCGCCGGCTTCAAGTCGTTCGTGGACCCGACCTCCATTCCCACACCCAGTCAGCTGGTGGGCGTGGTCGGGCCCAACGGCTGCGGCAAATCCAACATCATCGATGCGGTGCGCTGGGTGCTGGGCGAAAGCAAGGCGTCCGAACTGCGCGGCGAATCCATGCAGGACGTGATCTTCAACGGCTCGGGCCAGCGCAAGCCGGCGGGCCGCGCGTCCGTGGAGCTGGTGTTCGACAATTCCGAGGGCCGCGCCTCCGGCCAATGGAGCACCTACGCCGAAATTTCCGTGCGCCGCGTGCTGACGCGCGATGGCGCCAGCAGCTATTTCATTAACAACCAGGCGGTACGCCGCCGCGACATCCACGACATCTTCCTGGGTACGGGCCTGGGCGCGCGCGGCTACGCCATCATCGGCCAGGGCATGATCAATCGCCTGATCGAGGCCAAGCCCGAAGAGCTGCGCGTCTTCCTGGAGGAGGCCGCGGGCGTGTCGCGCTACAAGGAACGCCGCCGCGAGACCGAAAACCGGCTGAAGGACACGCGCGAGAACCTGCTGCGCGTCGAGGACATCCAGCGCGAGCTGGAGACCCAGCTCGAGAAGCCGCAGGCCCAGGCCGAGGTGGCCCGCCAGTACCGCGACCTGCAGCAGGAAGGCGAGCTGAAGCAGAATCTGCTGTGGCTGGTGAAGGAATACAATGCCCAGAGCGACCAGAAGTCGCGCTTTCTGGCCATCGAGCAGGCCCAGACCAGGCTGGAAGAGGCCATCGCCGGCCTGCGCCATACGGAATCGTCGCTGGAATCCCAGCGCCAGGCCCATCTGCAGGCGGGCGATGCCCTGCACGCCGCGCAGGCCCAGCTTTACGAAGCCGGCTCGCAGGTCTCCAGCCTGGAGGCGGAGATCCGCCACGTGCTGGACTCGCGCAATCGCATGCAGCAGCGTCGTGAACAATTGGAGCAGCAGCAGCGCGACTGGCAGGAGCAGCAGGAGCATTGCCAGGAAGAGCTGGCCGTCAGCGAAGAGCAGCGCGAAGAAGCGGCGGTCCGGGTCGAGGAATTGCAGATGCTGGCCGAAGAGGCCCAGGGCAGCCTGCCCGAACTGGAGCTGCGCGTGCGTGAAGAAGCCCGGCGGCGCGACGAAATGCGCATGGCCCTGGCGCGCGTGGAGCAGAATCTGGCGCTGGCGGCCCAGTCGCAGCGCGACGCCGACCGGCAGATACAGGGCCTGGACGTCAGGCATGAGCGCCTGACCCAGGAGCTGCGCCTGCTCAATGCGCCCGATCCGGACAATCCGCAGCGCCTGCAGGGCGAATTGAACATGCTGCAGACTCAGCTCGCCCAGGCTCAGGAACACATGCAGCAACTGGAAGGCCAGTTGCCGCGGCTGGAGGCGGAGCGCAAGCAGGCGCAGCAACAGGCCTTGCAGGGCGGGCAGGAGCTGGCCCGGCTGGAAGCGCGGCTGCTGGCCTTGAGCCGGCTGCAGGAAGATGTGGCGCGCAAGGGCACGCTGGAACCCTGGCTGGCCAAGCACGGGCTGGATGGCATGAAGCGCCTCTGGCAGAGCCTGGATGTGGAGAAAGGCTGGGAGACGGCGCTGGAGTCGGTGCTGCGCGAGCGCATGACGGCGCTGGAGCTGCGTCGTCTGGACATGTCGGCCGCTTTCGCTTCCGACGCGCCGCCGGCGCGGCTGGCGTTCTACCAATTGCCGACGGCGGCCCCTCAGCCGGCCAGCGGCTTTGAATTGCCCTTGCTGGTTTCGGTGCTGCGCCTGCATCAACCGGAGCTGCGCACCTTGATGGACGCCTGGCTGCGGGAAGTCTATGCCTGTCAGGACCTGAAGCAGGCGCTCAGCCTGCGGGAGCAGTTATCCGATCAGGCGCTGATCGTGGTGCGCGACGGACACGTGGTGGATCGCCACAGCATCCGCTTCTACGCACCCGATTCCGAACAGGCGGGCATGCTGGCGCGCCAGCAGGAGATCGCCCACCTGGAGCGCGAGCTCAAGGCCGCGCAATTGATCGTGGACGAGCTGGCGGGCTTCAGCGCCCGGGCCGAGTCCGCCTTGCAGCAGGTCAGCGCCGGCCTGGCGCCGGCGCGCGCGCGCGTGGGGGAGCTCACGCGCCGCATGCACGATGTGCAACTGGAGCATTCCCGGCTGGCCCAGCAGGCCCAGCAGTCGGAGGAGCGCGCCGGACGCATCCGCGAAGAATTGGACGAGCTGCGCCTGCAGCGCGAGGAACTGCAGGCTGGCCGGGAGGAGGCCGAGGCGCGCTTCGAGGCCCTGGACGAGGAACTGGCCGAGCATCAGACGCGCTTTGCCGACGCCCAGATGGCGGGCGAGACGCTGGCCGAGCAGGCCGAGCGCGCCCGCAACGCCCTGCGCGAGCGCGAACGCGCCGTGCAGGACGCCCAGTTCGCCGAGCGCGCCCTGGTGCAGCGCATGGCCGAACTGCAACGCAACCTGACGCTGGCCCAGGAACAGGCGCAGCGCGCCATCGGCGAGCTGCAGGGCCTGCAGGGCGAATTGCTGGAGCTGGACGCCTCCGCCGCCCAGGCGGGCTTGCAGGAAGCCCTGGAGCTGCGCGCCGAGCGCGAGGAGAACGTGCGGCTGGCCAAGATCAACCTGGACACGCTGGCGGCGCAACTGCGCGAGAACGAACAGGCCAGGGTCGAGATCGAAAAGAACCTGCAGCCTCTGCGCGAGCAGGTGACCGAGCTGCAACTGCAGGAGCAGGCTTCGCGCCTGGCCGTCGAACAGTTCGCCGAGCAGCTGGATGCGCGCCAGGTGAACCGCGCCCAGTTGTGGGCCTTGTTACAGGAAAAGACACCCGAATGGCAGCGCGTGGGCTGGCTGCAGTCCGAAGTCCAGCGCATTTCCCGCCAGATCGAGGCATTGGGTCCGGTGAACCTGGCGGCGCTCGAAGAGCTGACCACGGCGCAGGCAGGCAAGACTTACCTGGACGCCCAGCACAAGGATTTGAGCGACGCCATCGAGACGCTGGAAGACGCGATCCGCAAGATCGATCGCGAGACGCGCCAGTTGCTGATGGAAACGTTCAACATTGTTAATCAACGTTTCGGCGAGCTTTTTCCGCGTCTGTTCGGCGGCGGAGAGGCTAAACTGACCATGGTGGGCGAGGAAGTGCTCGAGGCTGGCGTACAGGTCATGGCGCAGCCGCCGGGCAAGCGCAACAGCACCATCCACCTGTTGTCGGGCGGCGCCAAGGCGCTGACGGCGACGGCTCTGGTGTTTGCCTTCTTCAAGCTGAATCCGGCGCCGTTCTGCCTGCTGGACGAGGTGGATGCGCCGCTGGACGACGCCAATACGGAACGTTATGCCAATCTGGTGGCCAGCATGAGTGATCAGACGCAGTTTTTGTTCATTTCCCACAATAAAATTGCCATGCAGATGGCCAAGCAGCTGGTTGGGGTCACCATGCAGGAACAGGGCGTCTCCCGTATCGTGGCGGTCGATGTGGACGCCGCCATGCAGATGGCCGACGCTTGAGGCTGCGCGGCGTAGAGGCTTTTTTTTAACCGTTACAGCGTTGATACGACGGAACTGACAATGAGTGATTTGCAAATCGCACTGATTTTATTGGGCATTTTGCTCATCTTGCTCGTGGTGGTGTTCAATTGGTGGCAGGACCGCCGCATACGCCAGCAGATGCAGAGCCAATTCCCGGACGGCGATACGGATCCCTTGATGAGCCAACTGTCCGAGGCCGAGCGGCGCGAACCCAGCATGGGACGCGGCGAACCGGCGAGCGCCGACGGCGAGCACGACGCTGCGGAGGTGGACTGCACGACCGAAGCGGTCATCGATATCAGCTTCAGCCAGCCTGTGCAGGCGCAGGCGCTGGCCCAGGCCTTGCAGGGCGTGCAGCGCGTGGGCGGCAAGCCCGTGCGCTATTTCGCCGAATGCGAGGGCGGCGGGCATCGCGCCCGGCTGCGCGCCGGCGAATCCTATTCCAGCATGCAACTGGCCGTGCTGCTGGCCAACCGCAGCGGTCCCCTGTCGGCCATCGAATGGTCGCAATTGTGGACGGCGGCCCAGTCCCTGGCGCAGCAGTTCGACGCCTCGGTCGAAGGGCCAGAGCAGAATGACGTGCTGCGTCGTGCCGCCGCGCTGGACAATGCCTGCGCCGACCTGGACGCGCTGGTCGGCATTTCGGTGCGCCTGCCCGGGCCGTTGCCGGCCGCCAAGGTGATCCAGGCGGTCAGGGATTCCGGCTTTCTGCCCTATGGCCAGCAACTGGCCTGGCTGGCCGATTCGGGTCAGCCCCGTTTTACCGCCATGTTCGACAGCGCCAACCCGAATGACATCCAGTCCGCCAGCATCGAGCGCATCGACCTGCTGCTCGACTTGCCCAACAGTCCCGCCGACGACCACGCCTTCAGCCGCATGGCCACGGTGGCGCGCGATCTGGCCGGCCGTCTGGAGGGCGTGGTGCTGGACGACCAGGGCCGTCCGCTGCCCGAAAGCGCGGACCAGAACATCGATGAGCAATTGAGCAATCTATACCGTCGCCTGGACGAGGCGGGCTTTACCGCCGGCCAGGAACGGACTGGCAGGGTTTTTTCGTGACATTGAAACGAGTACAGGAACTGCATCAGGAATTGGCCCAGCACAACTGGGCCTATTACGTTCAGGATGCGCCCACGATTTCGGACGCGCAGTATGACGCGCTGATGAACGAGCTGCTGGCCCTGGAGGCCGAGCATCCGGAATGGATCACGCCGGATTCGCCCACCCAGAGGGTGGGGGCGGCGCCGCTGGCCGGTTTCGAGTCCGTGCAGCACGCCGTTCCCATGCTGTCCCTGGGCAATGCCTTCGAGGACGAGGACGTGCTGGCTTTTGACAAGCGCGTGGCCGACACCCTGGTGGAGGCGGGCCTGGCAGGGCTGGACCGGCGCGTGGACTACGTCGCCGAATACAAGTTCGACGGCCTGGCCATCAGCCTGCGTTACGAGCAAGGCCGGCTGGTACAGGCCGCCACGCGCGGCGACGGCGCGACCGGCGAGGACGTGACCAGCAATATCCGCACCATCAAGTCCATCCCCCTGCGCTTGCGCGGCGCCGCCGCCGACCTGCCGGCCGTGCTGGAAGTGCGCGGCGAGGTGCTCATGAACCGCGCCGACTTCGAGCGCCTGAACGAAAGCCAGGCGCGCCGCGGCGAGAAAGTCTTCGTGAACCCCCGCAATGCGGCGGCCGGCAGCCTGAGGCAACTGGATCCGCGCATCACGGCGCAGCGCCCGCTGCGCTTTTTTGCCTATGGCTGGGGCGAAATCAGCGGCGTGCCCATGGTGACGGTGGGGCAGGGCGGCTTGTTCGAAGAGCCGTTGCCCGATGCATTGCCGCGCGACACGCAGGCCGGCATGATGGACTGGCTGGAAGGCCTGGGCCTGCCCGTCAGCCGCGACCGGCGCGTCGTGCAGGGCGCCCAGGGCCTGCTGGATTTCTACGCCCGGACGCAGGAGCGGCGAGTGAGCCTGCCCTTCGAGATTGACGGGGTGGTGTACAAGGTAAACGCGCTGACGGCGCAGCGCGTGCTGGGCTATGTGGCCCGCGCGCCGCGCTTTGCCGTGGCGCACAAGTTTCCGGCCCAGGAAGAGATGACGCGCGTCGAACGCATCGAGTTCCAGGTCGGACGCACCGGCGTGGTGACCCCGGTGGCGCGCCTGAAGCCGGTCTTCGTCGGCGGCGTCACAGTCACCAATGCCACCCTGCACAATGAAGACGAGGTCCGCCGCAAGGACGTGCGCGAAGGCGACATGGTGACGGTGCGCCGCGCCGGCGACGTCATCCCCGAAGTGGTGGCGGTCGTGCTGCAACATCGGCCCGAAGGCAGCCTGCCTTTCGTCATGGCCAGCGCCTGCCCGGCCTGCGGATCGGCTCTGGAGCGGCTGGAAGGCGAGGCGGCCTGGCGCTGCACCGGCGGATTGATCTGTCCCGCCCAGCGCAAGCAGACGCTGATCCATGCCGCCAGCCGCAAGGCGCTGGACATCGAAGGGCTGGGCGAGAAGCTGGTGGACCAGCTGGTGGATACGGGCCTGGTCAAGACGCTGGCGGATGTGTTCAAGCTCAAGGTTGAGAACCTGGTGCTGCTGGAGCGCATGGGGCGCAAGTCGGCGGAGAACCTGATCGAAGCTATCGACAAGGTGCGCCAGCCGCCTTTGAATCGTTTTGTGTATGCGCTGGGGATACGGCACGTGGGCGAGACCACGGCGCGCGACCTGGCGCAGCATTTCGGTTCTCTGCAGGCGCTGGAGCAGGCCGACGAGGAGTCCCTGCTGCAGGTCAATGACGTGGGGCCCGTGGTCGCGGCCTCGGTACGGCACTTCTTCCAGGAGCCGCATAACCGGCAGGTGCTGGACGCCTTGCTGGCGGCCGGGGTGACGCCCCGGCAGGCCCAGGCGCGCGCCAACAGCGGCGCCTTGCCCCTGGCGGGCAAGACCTTCGTGATCACGGGCACCTTGCCCAGCATGAGCCGGGACGAGGCGACGCGCCGCGTGCTGGAGGCCGGCGGCAAGGTCAGCGGTTCGGTGTCCAGGAAGACCGCTTTCGTGCTGGCGGGCGCCGAGGCGGGCTCCAAGCTGACCAAGGCCCAGGAGCTGGGCGTGACCGTGCTGGACGAAGAGCAGTTTATGTCCATGCTGGCCGGTTAGCGATGCATCGCCGCAGCTCGCTCGCAAATCCATTGCAAGCATAAAAAAACCGGCGCCCCAAAAAGGGCGCCGGTTCGATCGTGCCTTTTCCGCCCGGCCGGGCGGGGGCGCCTTACTTGATGTCGGCGTCTTTCAGGATCTTCTGCTGGTACTCGGCCAGCTTGCGCTGGCGCAGCATTTCTTCCAACTGAGGCTTGACGTCGTTCAGGGCGGGGAAGGTCACGGGACGGGCGTCTTCCACCTGGATGATGTGCCAGCCGAACTGGGACTGCACGGGAGCGGCGGCCAGTTCGCCTTTCTTCAGCTTTTCAACGGCCTGGGCGAACTCGGGCACGTAGGTGGAGCTGGGCGCCCAGCCCAGGTCGCCGCCTTGCTGGCCGCTGCCGGTGTCGATGGAGTTCTTCTTGGCGGCGTCGGCGAAGCTGATCTTCTTGGACTTGATCTGGGCCAGCAGATCCTTGGCGGCCTTTTCATCCTTGACCAGGATGTGGCGCACCTTGTATTCCTGCTTGCCTTCTTCCATGCCCTTGATGGTGTTGTATTCCTTGCTGATGTCGGCTTCGGAGACGGGGTTCTTCTTCAGGTAGTCGGCCATCAGGGCGCGCACCAGGATGCCCTGGCGAGCCAGTTCGATTTCCTGCTGGACGTCGGCTTTCTTGTCCAGGCCGGCTTTTTCAGCGGCCTGCACGACAGCCATGCGGTTGACCATCTCCTGCTTGACCTGCTCGCGCAGTTCGGGCGAGTCCTTTGCGCCTTGCTCGACCAGCAGGGCGACGAACTGGTCCATGTCTTTCTGGGTGATGGCCTTGCCATTGACGGTGGCAACCGTCTGGGCGTAGGCAGGCGCGGCCAGGGCGCAGGTCAGGGCGAGGGCGGCAAAACGTTTCATGTGCATCCTTAAGCTATGGTTTTGGCTTGGATAGCCAGTGCGTGAATCGGGTAAGGCATGAGATCGTGGACGCGATCATACACAAGTCTGTGCCTTGCCAGTGTTGAAATTCCATCAAATTGTTTCGAGGCGATAATCACGCGGAAGTGGATGGCGCCTCCTTGCGCCCCGGCGTGGCCGGCGTGCAGGTGGGATTCGTTGATGATGTCGAGTTCGGCCGGCTCCAGCGCCTGGAGACGCTCGCGCAGCACCTGTTCGAGAGAGTCGGTCATGATTGCGTCAGGATTTGGGTGGATTGGATTTGTCGGAATGGTCTTCCAGATAGCGGCCCAGCCAGAGGGACTGGGCGATCACGAAGACCAGCATCATGCCCAGCAGTCCGAAGGCCTTGAAGTTCACCCATTGGGATTCGGTGAAATGTCCGGAAAAGGCCACGTACAGATTGACGACGCCCGCGGCCGCAAAGAACAGCGACCAGGCCAGGTTCAGCTTGTCCCAGACGCCTTCGGGCAGGACCAGTTGGCCGCCCATGAGCTTTTGCATCAGGTTGCGGCGCATCAGGTAGCGCGCGCCCAGCAGGATCGCGGCGAAGATCCAGTACAGCACGGTGGGCTTCCAGCGTATGAATACGTCGTTGTGGAAGATCAGGGTCGCACCGCCGAACACCACGATGACGGCCAGGTTGATCCAGTGCGAGGCCTCGATGGCCTTGCCGGTCAGTTTGAGCCAGACGATCTGCAGCACCGAGGCGAGCATGGCCACGCCGGTGGCCATGTAGATGTCGGAGAAGCGAAAGACCAGGAAGAACAGGACCAGCGGGAACAGGTCGAACAGGAGTTTCTTCATGCTTCGGGTTCGAACTTCAGCGACAGGGAGTTGATGCAGTAGCGCAGGCCGGTGGGCGGCGGGCCGTCCGGAAAGACATGGCCCAGGTGGGAGTCGCACACATTGCACAGGACTTCGGTGCGGGTCATACCGTGGCTGAAGTCGGCCTCCTCGCGGACATTGTCCGGATTCAGGGGCTCGAAGTAGCTGGGCCAGCCGCAGCCGGCGTCGAACTTGGTGTCCGAGGCGAACAGCGGTGTGCCGCAACCCACGCAGCGGTAGATGCCTGGCGTGGTGGTGTTCCAGTAGCGGCCGGTGAAGGCGCGTTCCGTGCCTTTTTTCCGGGTCACGATGAATTCTTCAGGACTGAGCAGGGCGCGCCATTCGGCCTCGGTCTTCCGTACTTTTTCCACGAGAGCTGCCTTTTGAAAAACGGGATGGACGCCTGCATGAACACTTTCCGGCAGGCGCAACACCACCTGTTGAACGCGAATTAGAGCCAATTTGCGTTCCAAGGTTCCGCGATGCACCACGGCGGACCGGTTGGCCCTATGATAGCGGCGGTGTCTTACCCCGCTCGATTTGACCGCGGCGCATTTAGTGCAGTATTCAAATTTTTAATATTTAAGGTAAACACCAATACCTTGTTTCAGCATGACTTGATACGGTTCCGGTATGTGCTGATGATTATCTGTATTACGATTTTCCGGCCGCCGAAACGGCCAACAACAATGAACAGATCTGGGAGATAAGAATGAACTGCTTTCCAACCGTGCGCCTGACCACGCTGGCGGCCGCCCTGGCGCTGTGCGCGCCGCTGGCCGTATCCGCTCAGGTGAAAGTGGGCGTGACCATTGCCGCGACCGGGCCGGCCGCCTCGCTGGGCATTCCCGAGCGCAACACCGTCAGCCTGCTGCCTACCGAGGTCGGCGGCCAGAAAGTCGAATACATCGTGCTGGATGATGCGACCGACACCACGGTGGCCGTGCGCAACATGCGCAAGCTGATCACCGACGACAAGGTGGACGTGGTCATCGGCACCTCGGTCACGCCCGGCTCGCTGGCCATGGTGGACGTGGCCGGCGAGACCAAGACGCCCATGATCAGCGTGGCGGCCAACGCCAAGATCGTCGAGCCCGTGGAAGGCGCCCGCACCTGGGTGTTCAAGACGCCGCAGAACGACCAGCTGATGGCCGGCGCGCTGGCCGACGCCATGGTCAAGCAGAACGTCAAGACGCTGGGCTTCATTGGCTACAACGACGCCTATGGCGACGGCTGGCTGAACGTCATGACCGAAGCCGCCAAGGCCAAGGGCATCAATGTGGTCGCCGCCGAGCGCTACGGCCGCAACGACACCAGCGTCACGGGCCAGACCCTGAAGCTGCTGGGCGCCAAGCCCGACGCCGTGCTGATCGCCGGCTCGGGCACGCCCGTGGCCCTGCCGCAGCGCGAGCTCAAGGGGCGCGGCTACGCCGGCATCATCTACCAGACGCACGGCGCCGCCAACAGCGACGTGCTGCGCGTCTGCGGCAAGGACTGCAACGACATGATCCTGCCGGCCGGCCCGCTGCTGGTGGCCGAGCAACTGCCCGATAGCAACCCCGTCAAGAAGACGGCCATGGACTACAAGACAAAGTACGAGGCCAAGTTCGGGGAAGGCTCCATCAATACCTTCGGCGGGCACATGTGGGACGCCGGCCTGCTGGTGGCCGAGGCCATTCCCGGCGCGCTGAAGACCGGCGCCAAGCCCGGCACGCCCGAGTTCCGCGCCGCACTGCGCGATTCCATCGAGCAGATCAAGGATCTGCCGGCCTCCCAGGGCGTGTTCACCATGTCCGACAAGGACCACGCCGGCCTGGACCAGCGCGCCCGCGTCATCGTGAAGGTGGTGGACGGCAAATGGACTTATCAGCCTGACCTGTAATCTCCCACAGGCGAAAACCGGCTTCCCAGCCGGTTTTTTCTGAAGGCGGGACCCGGCACGGGCCGGGCCCGTCCCCGCGACTGGTTTGCGTTACAGTAAGCCCCTTGCCCATTTTTTGTTGTACAGGATGTTGTCCGACATGGATACCACCATCGCTTTAATCTTATTGCAGGATGGCATATTGAACGGCGCCATCTATGCTCTGCTCGGACTCGCCCTGGTCCTCGTCTTTCTCGTCACCCGGGTCATCTTCATCCCGCAAGGCGAATTCGTCACCTTCGGCGCCTTGACCCTGGCCTTCGTGGTGAACGGCCGCATGCCCGGCACGGTCATCCTGCTGTTGATCGCCGGCTCGCTGGTGTTCCTGCTGGAGCTGCTGGCCGCCTTGCGCAGCCGCAGCGCCGCCGGCCTGCCGCGCAAGTTTCTCGTCAATATCCTGATTCCCGTGGCGGTGTACTTCGCTGCGCCCCATATCGTGGCCGCCGATCTGCCGCTGTGGATGGACGTGCTGTTCTCGCTGGCCGTGGTCATCCCGCTGGGGCCCATGGTCTACCGCCTGGCCTACCAGCCCATTGCCGAAGCCAGCGTGCTGGTGCTGCTGATCACGTCGGTGGCGGTGCACTTCGCGCTGACCGGCCTGGGCCTGGTGTTCTTCGGGCCCGAAGGTTGGCGTACGCCGCCCTTCATGCAGGGCGAGGTGTCCCTGGGCGCGGTCAGCTGGTCCGCCCAGACCTTCTTCGTGATGGGCGCCTGCGTGGCCTTGATCCTGGGGTTGTGGGCCTTCTTCGGCAAGACGCTGTACGGCCGCGCCTTGCGCGCCACCGCCGTCAACCGGCGCGGCGCGCGCCTGGTGGGCATCAGCACCAATATGTCCGGCTCGCTGACCTTCACCCTGGCCGCCGCCATCGGCGCCTTCTCGGGCATGCTGATCGCGCCGGTCACCACCATCTACTACGACACCGGCTTCCTGATCGGCCTGAAGGGCTTCGTGGCCGCCATCTTCGGCGGGCTGGTCAGCTACCCGGTCGCTTTGCTGGGCGCGCTGTTCATCGGCGTGCTGGAGGCTTTCTCGTCCTTCTGGGCCAGCGCCTATAAAGAGGTCATCGTATTCACCATGGTCATTCCGGTTTTGTTGTGGCGCTCCTTTGGTAGCAAGCACGTGGACGACGAGGAGTAAACACACATGAAACGCTTGCTGACGATATTGTTCATCGCCGTCCTGTTCGTGCTGCCGCAACTGGGCGCCACGCCCGAGTTCTGGATCACCCAGTTGAACTACATCGGCCTGACCAGCCTGGTCGTGCTGGGCCTGGTGCTGCTGACCGGCGTGGGCGGGCTGACGTCCTTCGGCCAGGCCGCCTTCGTGGGCCTGGGCGCCTACACCACCGCCTACCTGACGGCCCGCCTGGGCTGGTCGCCCTGGCTCAACCTGCTGATCGGCCTGGGCCTGACCATGCTGGTGTCCTACATCCTGGGCGCCATCACGCTGCGCCTGTCCGGTCACTTCCTGCCGCTGTGCACGCTGGCCTGGGGCCTGGCGCTGTACTACCTGTTCGGCAACCTGCAGTTCCTGGGCCAGTACGATGGCATCTCGGGCATTGCGCCGCTGGACATCTTCGGGCTGTCGCTGGCCTCGGGCAGGGACATCTATTACCTGATCTGGGTCGTGGCGCTGCTGGCCATGTGGGGCACGCGCAACCTGCTCGATTCGCGTCCGGGGCGCGCCATCCGCGCACTCAAGCACGGCAGCGGCATGGCCGAATCCTTCGGCGTGAACATGGCGGCCTACAAGGTCATCATCTTCGTCTACGCCGCCTTGCTGGCCTGCCTGTCGGGCTGGCTGTACGCGCACTATCAGCGCGCCGTTTCCCCCAGCCCCTTCGGCCTGAACTACGGCATCGAATACCTGTTCATGGCCGGGCTGGGCGGGGCCGGCAGCGTCTGGGGCGCGGTGCTGGGTTCGGCCCTGGTGCTGACCCTCAAGGACCAGTTGCAGAACTGGCTGCCCAAGCTGCTCAGCACCGACATCAACTTCGAACTGATCGTGTTCGGCATCCTGATGGTGCTGATCCTGCAATACGCCCGCGACGGCATCTGGCCCATCCTGCAAAAGGGCTGGGAGCGCGTGTTCGGCGTGCAGACGCGCCGCCAGGCGCCGCCGCCGCAGGCGCAGGCCCTGCCGCAGCGCGCCCGTCCGCAGGCCGGTTCGCTGGTGCTGCAGGTGGACAAGATCCGCAAGGAATTCGGCGGCCTGGTGGCGGTCAACGACATCAGCTTCACCCTCGACGCCGGCCAGATCATGGGCCTGATCGGGCCGAACGGCGCAGGCAAGAGCACGACCTTCAACCTGATCACCGGCGTGCTGTCGGCCACCAGCGGCCAGGTCAGCTTCCTGGGCCAGCGCATCGACAAACTGCCGGCGCGCGAGATCTCCCGCCTGGGCGTGGGCCGCACCTTCCAGCACGTGCAGTTGCTGCCGACCATGACAGTGCTGGAGAACGTGGCGCTGGGCGCGCACCTGCGCCGCAAGGTCGGCGTGGTGCCCGCCGTGCTGCATGCCGAACGCCGCAGCGAAGCCGAGCTGCTGCATGAGGCGGCGATCCAGCTGCAGCGCGTGGGTCTGGGAGATTATCTGTATGAACAGGCCGGCAACCTGGCTCTGGGCCAGCAGCGCATCCTGGAGATCGCCCGCGCCCTGGCCTCCGACCCCGTCCTGCTGCTGCTGGACGAGCCCGCCGCCGGCCTGCGCTACAAGGAAAAGCAGGAACTGGCCAAGGTGCTGGACCAGCTCCGCCGCGAAGGCATGAGCATCCTGCTGGTCGAGCACGACATGGACTTCGTCATGAACCTGACGGACAAGCTGGTGGTCATGGATTTCGGCACCAAGCTCGCCGAAGGCCTGCCCAAGGAGATCCAGGAAAATCCCGCGGTGCTGGAAGCCTATCTGGGCGGCATCGACGACGATCTGGAGCTGGACGAACCCGCAACAACCTCGCACGCAGGAGCATCCGCATGAGTCAGGCAACACCCCAGGATGTGATCCTGAAAGTCACCAATCTGGCCGCGCAATACGGCAAGGTCAGCGCCGTCATGGGCGCCAGCCTGGATGTGCGCGCCGGCAGCATCGTTACCGTGATCGGCGCC
Source organism: Alcaligenes sp. Marseille-Q7550 (assembly GCF_965112015.1). Taxonomy (NCBI): domain Bacteria; kingdom Pseudomonadati; phylum Pseudomonadota; class Betaproteobacteria; order Burkholderiales; family Alcaligenaceae; genus Alcaligenes; species Alcaligenes sp. Marseille-Q7550. The sequence continues at coordinate 404,508 of NZ_CBCOPU010000002.1, read as the reverse complement.
AACGGCGCCGGCAAGTCCACCCTGCTCAATGCCATGATGGGCGCGCTGCCCAGCGTGGGCCGCAGCACCGGATCGGTCCGGTACCAGGGCGAGGAGATCAGCCACTGGGAGGTGGAGCGGCGCGTGGCCGGCGGCATTTCGCTGGTGCCCGAGCGGCGCGAGCTGTTCGGCAGCATGACGGTGGAGGACAATCTGCTGCTGGGCGGCTTCCGGCTGTACCGGGCCCGGCAGGCCGGCTGGCGCGATACGCTGGACCAGGTGTATGCCTTGTTTCCGCGCCTGAAGGAGCGCCACGGCCAGTTGGCCGGCACCCTGTCCGGGGGTGAGCGCCAGATGCTGGCGGTGGGGCGCGCCCTGATGGCGCAGCCCAAGGTGCGGATGCTGGACGAGCCCAGCCTGGGCCTGGCGCCGCGCATCGTGCGCGAGATCTTCATGATCATCGCCCGCTTGCGCAGCACCGGCGTGGCCATCTTGCTGGTGGAGCAGAATGCGCGCGCCGCCTTGCAGGTGGCCGACTACGGCTATGTGCTGGAGACGGGCGACGTGGTGCTGGAAGGCCCCGCGCGCGAGCTGGCCGACAATCCCCGGGTGATCGAAAGCTACCTGGGACTGGGCAAGCGAGAGGCCGAGACGGCGTAGACGCCGCGTCCTTGAATGCAGAACGGGCCGCCCATGGGCGGCCCGTTCTGCATTTCGGCGCCTTAGAAGCGGTAGCCCACGCCTATGGTCGCGACCACGGGGTCCAGCTTGGCCTTGCCGATGGACTGGCCGCTCAGCTTCACGTCGGGACGGATGCTGATGTAGCGCACGTCGGCGTTCAGGAACCAGTTCTTGTCCAGCTTGTAGTCCACGCCGACCTGGGCGGCGAAGCCCCAGGTGTTCTTCAGCTTCAGGTCCGCGCCTTCCAGGGCGCCCTGCGACTTGGTGTCGAAGAACATGGTGTAGTTCAGGCCCACGCCCACGTAGGGCTGAAAGTCGCTGTCCGGCAGGAAGTGGTACTGCAGGCTGAGGGTGGGAGGCAGGTGCTTGGTGCTGCCGATGCGTCCCAGGTTGCTGTCGATGTTGTGCTTGAAGGGGAAGGCGCCCAGCAGTTCCACGCCGATGTTGCGGGTGGCCATGTAGGTCAGCGAGAAGCTGGGGCGCACATTGTTGCCCACGTCCAGCTTGACGGTGCCGTCCGCGACCGTGCCGTTGTTGGACTTGGGGCTGACCAGGGTGACGCCGCCTTTGACCAGGAAGTCGCCCGCTTCATGGGCCTGGCCGGCCGGCGTGTAGAGGACGGCGGCCGCGCCGATGGCGAGCAGGGACAGGTGCAGGGCTGGAAACAGGTGGCGGGTTTTCATGGGGACTCCGTAGGGTTGATTCAGACCTACAGAATGCCCGAGCGCCAGGGCGCCTGATTTGACCCAGAGCAACATCTTGATACAGGCGCCCGCCGGGACTTGTTCCAGATCAAACAAGTCCGATAAAGCGCGTCCGCCTTACGCCTCGCGACGGCGCAGCCGCCAGGCCAGTTCGCCCACGATGCCGCGCCGGAACGCCATCACGCACAGGATGAAGATCAGGCCGATGACGATGGTGACGGATTCGCCCAGGGTGCGGAATCCGTTCCAGCCTGTCCATTGGGCGAGCAGCGCGCCCCATTCGCCGACCTTGTTCTCCAGCACGACCACGATGATGGCGCCGATCACGGGGCCGGCCAGGGTGCCCAGTCCGCCGATCAGCGTCATCAGGATGACCAGGCCCGACATCTGCCAGGTCGCGTCGGTCAGCGTGGCCGACACGAACACCAGCGACTTGGTGGCGCCCGCCAGTCCCGACAGAGCGGCCGACAGCACGAAGGCCAGCAGCTTGAAGCGATCCACGTCGTAGCCCAGCGAGATGGCGCGCGGCTCGTTCTCGCGTATGGCCTTGAGGACCTGGCCGAAGGGCGAGTGCACGCAGCGCCAGATCAGCAGGAAGCCGAAGGTGAAGATGCCCAGCACCAGGTAGTACAGGTTCAGGTCCCGGGACAGGTCCCAGCCCAGGATGCTGCCGCGCGGAATGCCCTGCAGGCCGTCCTCGCCGCCCGTGAAGGGCGCCTGCAGGAAGAAGAAGAACAGCATTTGCGCCAGCGCCAGGGTGATCATGGCGAAGTAGATGCCGCTGCGCCGGATGGACAGCGCGCCCATCACCAGGCCCAGCGCGCCGGCGCAGGCCGTGCCGAAGAGCAGCCCGGCCGCCGTGGGCCAGCCCCAGACCGCCAGCGACTGGCCGGCGGCGTAGGCCGCGCCGCCCAGGAAGGCGGCGTGCCCGAAGGACAGCAGCCCCGTGTAGCCCAGCAGCAGGTTGAAGGCGCAGGCGAACAGCGCATAGCACATGACCTTCATGATGAAGATGGGATAGGCGCCCATGGCCGGCAGCAGCGCGACGATCAGGAGCAGAACGATGAAGACAGGGATCTCTCGTTTCATTTGACTTTCCCGAACAGGCCCGCCGGACGCAGCAGCAGGACGATGACCATGATGATGAACACGACGGTGTTGGAGGCTTCGGGCCAGAACACCTTGGTGAGGCCCTCGATGACGCCCAGGCCAAGGCCGGTCAGGATGGAGCCCAGGATGGAGCCCATGCCGCCGATGACCACCACGGCGAAGACCACGATGATCAGGTTGCTGCCCATCAGGGGGAGACTTGCAGGATGGGGGCGGCCAGCACGCCGGCAAAGCCCGCCAGGCCGACGCCGAAGGCGTAGGTGAGGGTGATCATCAAGGGCACGTTGACGCCGAAGGCCTCGACCAGCTTGGGATTCTCGGTGGCGGCCCGCAGCAGGGCGCCCAGCCGGGTCTTCTCGATCATGAACCAGGTCGCCAGGCACACCACGACGGAGGCCGCCACGACCCAGGCGCGATAGATGGGCAGGAACATGAAGCCCAGGTTGTAGCCGCCCTGCAGCAGCTTGGGCGTGGGGTAGGGCTGGCCGGACACGCCGTAGATGCTGCGGAACACGCCTTCGAGCAGCAGAGTCAGGCCGAAGGTCAGCAGCAGGCCGTAGAGGTGGTCCAGCCGGTAGAGGTGGCGCAGGAACAGGCGTTCCAGGACTATGCCGAACAGGGCCACGCCCAACGGCGCGAGCGCCAGCATGACCCAGTAGTTCAGGCCCAGGTATTGCATGCCCATCCAGGCCAGGAATGCGCCCAGCATGTACAGGGCCCCATGGGCGAAGTTGATGATGTTGAGCAGGCCGAAGATGATCGCCAGCCCCAGGGACAGCACAGCATAGAAGGAACCATTCACCAGGCCCAGCAGCAGCTGGCCCAGCAGAGCCTGCAGGGGAATACCGAAAATATCCGTCATAGTACGCGCGACCCGTGCATGTAGTCAGTCGTCAGGCATGGACCGGCCGCGGAAGCGGCCGGCCGGCGGGTTCTTATTTCTTCACCAGCGAGCAGGTGGATTCTTGCAGCGAGGCGTAGACCTTGTCTCCCGGCAGGGTCTCGACCAGTTTGTAGTAGTCCCAGGGCTGCTTGGATTCGCCGGGCTTTTTCACCTGCATCAGGTACATGTCGTGCACCATGCGGCCGTCTTCGCGCACGACGCCGTGGTCGGTGAACATGTCCTTGATGGGGTTGGACTTCATCCATTTCATGAGGGTGTCGGCATCGTCCGTGCCGGTTTCCTTGACGCCCTTCAGGTAGAAGGCGGCGCTGGAGTAGTCGCCCGCCTGCAGAAAGGACGGCATGCGGTTCTGTTCCTTGAAGAAGCGCTGCGCCCATTCCCTCGAAGCGTCGCTCTGGTCCCAGTACCAGGCGGTGGTCAGGTACAGGTTCTGGGTGGCTTCCAGGCCCAGGGCATGCACGTCGTTGATGAATACCAGCAGTCCGGCCAGATGCATGGTGGCGGTGATGCCGAACTCATTGGCGGCCTTGACCGAATTGATGAAGTCGCCGCCGGCGTTGGCCAGGCCCAGGATCTTGGCCCCGGAGGACTGCGCCTGCAGCAGGAAGGAGGAGAAGTCCGAGGCGCCCAACGGCACGCGCACCTGCCCCTTGACCTCGCCGCCGGCTTTCTTCACGACCTCGGCCGTGTCGCGTTCCAGCGAGTGGCCGAAGGCGTAGTCCGCCGTCAGGAAATACCAGCTCTTGCCGCCGTCCTTGACCACGGCGGCGCCCGTGCCGCGCGCCAGGGCGATAGTGTCGTAGGCGTAGTGCACGGTGTAGGGCGTGCACTGGGAGTTGGTCAGGTTGGAGGAGCCTGCGCCCACCGCGATGAAGGGCTTCTTCTTCTCCGCCGCCACCGCGGCCATGGCCAGCGAGGTGGCCGAATTGGTGCCGCCGATCAGCACGTCCAGCTTCTGGCTGTCGAACCATTCGCGGGCCCGGGCCGACGCGATGTCGGCCTTGTTCTGGTGGTCGGCCACCAGCAGTTCGATCTTCTTGCCGTTGATCTCGCCGCCCGCATCGGCGATGGCCATGCGGATGGCGTCGCCGCCGGCCTTGCCGTCGATGTCGGAATAGACTCCCGACATGTCCGTGATGAACCCGATGCGGATCACATCATCGGAGATGGCCGCAACTGCCGGTTGGGCCAGTAGTAGTCCGGCCGTCGTCAGGGCGGCGCTGATCGTTGCAAGCTTCATGGGCTGTCTCCTCGTGGTGTTGAGTGGCGTGTCTGGCCTTGCCGGCGGGAAGGGATCAGACCCCGAGCAAGGTGTTGAGTGTCTCGTGCTTGTGGGCAAGCTCGCTGGCCGCGAAGCTCTCGACCACCTGGCCGTGCTCCATGACGTAGAAGTGGTCGGCCAGGGGAGCGGCGAAGTGGAAATTCTGCTCCACCATGACGATGGTGTAGCCTTTGGCCTTCAGGGTGGCGATCATGCGGGCCAGCGCCTGCACGATGACGGGTGCCAGGCCTTCGGAGATTTCATCGAGCAGCAGCAGGTTGGCGCCGGTGCGCAGGATGCGGGCCACGGCCAGCATCTGCTGCTCGCCCCCGGACAGGCGCGTGCCGGGAGAGTGGCGGCGCTCCTCCAGGTTGGGGAACATTTCGTAGATCTCGGCCAGCGACATGCCGCCTCCCGGCGTGGAGCCGATGGCCGGCGGCAGCAGCAGGTTCTCCTCGCAGGTCAGACCGGCGAAGATGCCGCGCTCTTCGGGGCAATAGCCCACGCCCAGGTGGGCCACCCGATAGGTGGGCAGATGGATGGACTCGGCACCCTGGATGCGGATGGAGCCGCGGCGCGTGTCCGTCAGGCCCAGGATGGCGCGCAGCGTGCTGGTGCGGCCGGCGCCGTTGCGCCCCAGCAGCGTGACGACCTCGCCCTGCGCCACGTTCAGGTTGACTCCGTGCAGGATGTGGGACTCCCCGTACCAGGCATGCAGATCCTCGATTTCCAGGGCGGCCTTGCTCATGGATGCGCTCCTTGCAGTTCGGTTGCGGTGGTCCCCATGTAGGCCTGCATGACGGCCGGATTGCGGGACACGTCCTCGTAGGGGCCTTCGGCCAGGACGGCGCCGCGCGCCAGTACCGTGATGCGGTCGGCAATGGAGGAGACCACGTTCATATTGTGTTCGACCATCAGGATGCTGCGCCCGGCGCTGACCTTGCGGATCAGCTCGGTGATCCGCTCCACGTCCTCGTGGCCCATGCCCTGGGTCGGTTCGTCCAGCAGCATCAGTTCGGGCTCCATGGCCAGCGTGGTGGCGATCTCCAGGGCGCGCTTGCGCCCATAGGGGAGGTTGACGGTCAGGTCCCGGGCGAAGCCGGCCAGGTCCACCTGTTCCAGCAGATCCATGGCGCGCTCGTTCAGGCCGTCCAGGCAGCGCTCGCTGCGCCAGAATTGAAAGGAGGCGCCGGTGCGGCGCTGCAGGCCGATACGCACGTTCTCCAGCACGGTCAGCTGCGGAAACACCGCCGAGATCTGGAAAGAGCGGATGATGCCGCGCCGGGCGATCTGCGCCGGGCGCTCCCGGGTGATTTCGGTATCGTTGAAGTAGATCCGGCCGGAGGTGGGAGCGATGAACTTGGTGAGCAGATTGAAGCAGGTCGTCTTGCCTGCTCCATTGGGACCGATCAGCGCGTGTATGTCCCCGCGCCTCACCTGTAGATTGACCTTGTCGACAGCCACGAACCCCAGGAATTCCTTCACCAGGTTCTCGGTGCGCAGAATGTACTCTGTCATCGCCTGCCAGCCCTTGTGCGAAGTTAACGTCGAGTTTCAGTATGGAAGCCCGCATGGGCGAAAACCATGCGGGTTTGTCATAGGATAGGGAAACTCCGGTGGCGGACGGGAAGGCGGCGCCCTGAAGGAGCCGCCGGCGGGATCCGATCTACTTGCCGACCGTCTTGGACTTGAACTCGCACAGGTCGGCAATGCCGCACTGGGGGCATTTGGGCGTGCGGGCGACGCAGATGTAGCGGCCGTGCAGGATGAGCCAGTGGTGGGCGTCCAGCAGGAACTCCTTGGGAATGACGCGCTCCAGCTTCTTTTCCACTTCCACCACGTTCTTGCCGGGGGCGATGCCGGTGCGATTGGCCACGCGGAAGATGTGCGTGTCCACGGCGATGGTGGGCAGGCCGAAGGCGGTGTTCAGCACCACGTTGGCCGTCTTGCGGCCCACGCCGGGCAGAGCCTCCAGCGCGGCCCGGTCGCAGGGCACCTGGCCCTGGTGCCGCTCCAGCAGGATCTGGCAGGTCTTGATGACGTTGGCGGCCTTGGTCTTGTACAGGCCTATGGTCTTGATGGCTTCGCGCAATCCGTCCTCGCCCATGGCCAGGATGCCCTGGGGCGTGCCGTGCTCCGGGAAGAAGCGGCGCGTGGCCAGGTTGACCGATTTGTCGGTGGCCTGCGCGGACAGGATGACGGCGATCAGCAACTGGAAGGTGCTGTCGTATTCCAGTTCCGTGGTGGGCTTGGGGTTGGCGGCCTGGAAGCGGCTGAAGATTTCGTGGCGTTTGGCGGCGTTCATGGCGTGATTCAGTTGCCGGCCTGGCCCGCGCGGCGGGCGCGGGCGCGGGCCAGGGCGGCGGCAATGGAAGCCTGGCGCTTGTCGGCCTGGTCGGCGTCGTTGGCCAGCACGGGCTTGTTGGCCAGCGTGCGCGCCGCCAGCTCCGAGCTCTCGGCGTGGCGGGCCAGCAGGCGCAGGCGACGCTGTTCGGTATCGCGCCTGGCCTGCTCGGCCTGCGATGGCGTCCAGTCATCGGTGGGCACCATGGTGATGCAATCCACCGGACAGGGCGGCAGGCACAGTTCGCAGCCGGTGCAGCGATCGGCCAGCGCGGTGTGCATGAGCTTGTTGGCGCCGACGATGGCATCGACCGGGCAGGCCTGGATGCACAGCGTGCAGCCTATGCAGTGTTCCTCGATGATGACGGCGCGGCTCGGGCCGGCGAATTCCCCGCACTCCGGGTCCAGGGGCGTTTCCTCTCGCCCCAGCAGGGCGGCCAGGGCGCGCACGCCTTCCTGGCCGCCGGGCGGGCAGCGGTTGATGGCCTCGCCCTCCAGGGCGATGGCCTGGGCGTAGGGCAGACAGGCGTCGTAGCCGCAGCGCGTGCACTGGGTTTGAGGAAGCAGGGCGTCGATGCGCCGTATCAGTGAGTCGGACATGAATGCAAAAACGGGGCCGACCGGCCCCGTGGAGATGCGCGGTGGGCGAAATCAGGCGTGCTGACGGATGAAATCCTTGATTTTAGGACAGATCAGCGTGCGCCAGCGACTTCCCGAGAAAATCCCGTAGTGGCCGCAACGCGGCGCCGTGAACTGCTGCTTGAGTTCCGGGGCGATGCCCGAGCACAAGCCCTGGGCGGCATGCGTCTGCCCCAGGCCGGAGATGTCGTCCAGTTCGCCTTCGATGGTGAAGAGCGCCACGCCCTGGATGTCCTGCGGGCGCACCTGTTCGCCGCGTACATGCCAGTGTCCCTTGGGCAGCTGCTGCTCCTGGAACACCACGCGTATGGTGTCCAGGTAGAACTCGGCGGGCATGTCCAGCACGGCGTTGTATTCGTCGTAGAAGCGGCGGTGCGCTTCGGCGTCGTCCTCGTCGCCCTTGATCAGGTGCTGGTAGAAGTCGTAGTGCGAATGCATGTGCCGGTCCGGATTCATGGCAATGAAGCCGGCGTGCTGCAGAAATCCGGGGTAGACGCGCCGGCCCGCGCCCGGGTACTTGGACGGGACCCGGTGGATCAGGTTGTTCTCGAACCAGGCATAGGGCTTGGTGGTGGCCAGGCGGTTGACCTGGGTGGGCGACTGGCGCGTGTCGATGGGGCCGCCCATCATGATCAGGCTGCGCGGCATCTTGGGATCCTTGCGGCTGGCCATGAGCGACACGGCGGCCAGCACCGGCACGGTGGGCTGGCACACGGACATCACGTGCACGTCGGGTCCCAGCGCGCGGATGAATTCCTGGATGTACAGCACGTAGTCGTCCAGATGGAAGGGACCGGCAGACTGGGGCACCATGCGTGCATCCACCCAGTCGGTGACGTAGATCGAGTGGTCCGGCAGCAGGGCGCGCACGGTTTCGCGCAGCAAGGTGGCGTGGTGGCCCGACAGGGGTGCCACCAGCAGGACCTTGGGGGCCTGGTCGGCTTCGGGAAAGTCGCGGCTGAAATGGATCAGGTTGCAGAAGGGCTTGGCAATCTGCACACGCTCGGTGACCGCGACCGTGCGTCCCTGGATTTCCGTCTGGTTCAGTCCCCAGGCCGGTTTCTCGTAGTCCTTGCCCAGGCGATGCACGAGTTCGTACGCCGCCGCCAGTTGCCGGGACACGGGGGTGTAGGCCAGCGGGCTGTAGGGATGGGAGAACAGCTGCGAGCTGGTGCCCGAAGGCTGCCAGCGGCGCCAGGAAGGAGCGCTGGAGTTCGTGCAGATCGTAGAGCATAGGTGGTTGCGCCTTGGTGTTGCCTGATTCCTTATGCAAATAAATGCATAAGCTTATTTGCTACTTGAAACAATACGGCTTTTGCCGCCGCTTTTGACTTGGGATTATCCCGTTGCTGCATTGCAGCAATGTTTCTTGTATCAAAAGTGCGGCGGCCGACGCAAGCGCGGCAGGGAAGAAAGGCAGGCGCGGCGCCGGCGCTCAGAGGGCGCGGGCGCGGATCAGCGTTCCAGATACTGTAGTTTGTTTTCCACACCGTTCCAGTTGTCGGCGTCTTCCAGCGGTTTCTTGGAGCGGTTGATGCTGGTGAACACCGGGGAGAGCTCGGCGTTCAGCTCGATGAACTGGACCTGGTCCTGTGGAACGTCTTCCTCGGCGAAAATGGCGTTGGCCGGGCATTCGGGAATACAGACGGCGCAATCGATGCACTCGTCCGGATCAATCACCAGAAAATTCGGGCCTTCACGAAAACAGTCCACGGGGCACACATCCACGCAATCGGTGAATTTGCACTTGATACAGTTTTCGGTGACGACATGGGTCATTTCAGTAAAGCTCCTGCGGGATCGGTAAGGCTGTCGGACCAAGGGGGCGGACTGTGGGCGGGTGCACAGGGCGGGGCGACAGAAACTGGATTCAATCCATCAATTTTAACGAATATTCGGGTTCCTGCTTATTGAGTTGGCGCAAGTCCGCCGCGCCGGCCCTCCCTTGCGCCAGGTGCGCGAGGCGGGGCGGGCGTGCTATGGTTGCGCAAACGAAACCGGTATGCCCGCGATGATCATCACTTCTCTTCTCGATACGGACCTTTATAAATTTTCCATGATGCAGGTCGTGCTGCATCATTTCCCGGCGGCGCAGGTGGAGTACCGCTACAAATGCCGGACCCCCAACATCAACCTGAGCCAGTATCTGGACGAGATCCGCGCCGAGATCCACAGCCTGTGCCAGCTGCGCTTCTCGGACGAGGAGCTGGCCTATCTTGGTTCCCTGCGCTTCATCAAGAGCGACTTCGTCGACTTTCTGGGACTGTTCCATCTGCCCGAGCGCTGCATCAGCGTGGAGGCGGGCGCCGCGCCCGGCGAGATCGAGATCCTGGTCAAGGGGCCCTGGCTGCACACCATCCTGTTCGAGATACCGGTGCTGGCCATCGTGAACGAAGTGTATTTCCGCAACGAACGTCCCAATCCTCCCTGGGAGGAGGGGCGCGAGCGGCTGCAGTCCAAGATGCGCCTGGTGGTGGACGATCCGGCTCTGGCCGATTTCCGGGTGGCCGACTACGGCACGCGCCGCCGCTTCTCCAAGAAGTGGCACGAGGAGGTGGTCACCACCATGATCCAGCAGATGCAGCCGCATTTCGCCGGCACCAGCAACGTCTGGCTGGCCATGAAGCACGGCGTCACCCCCCTGGGCACCATGGGCCATGAATACCTGCAGGCCTGCCAGGCCCTGGGGCCGCGTCTGCGCGATTCGCAGATCTTCGCGCTGGAAGTCTGGGCCAAGGAGTACCGGGGCGACCTGGGCATCGCCCTGTCGGACGTCTACGGCATGGACGCCTTCCTGCGCGACTTCGACATGTACTTCTGCAAACTGTTCGACGGCGCGCGGCACGATTCGGGCGACCCCTTCATCTGGGGGGAACGACTGCTGGCCCATTACATCGCTAACCGTACCGATCCGCGCACCAAGACGCTGGTGTTCTCCGACGGTCTGACCATCCCCAAGGCCATCGAGCTGGCGCAGCGTTTTGCCGGCCGCTGCAAGGTGTCGTTCGGCATAGGCACCAATCTGACCAACGACCTGGGTCATGAACCGCTGCAGATCGTCATGAAGATGGTGCGCTGCAACGGCCAGCCCGTGGCCAAGGTGTCGGACGCGCCGGAAAAGACCATGTGCGACGATCCGGCCTACCTAGCGTACCTGCGCCAGGTCTTCCAGCTGCCGCCGGCGTGATCATGACAGGCAGAGCAGGGCGGCCAGGTGGGCGCCGGCCTGCCGCGCTTCCTGCTTCTGTTCCGCGCTCAGGTGCTTGGGCGCGAGAATGGCTTCGGGCGTCTGCGCCTGGAAGTTGAAGATGCGGCCGGGCCAGGCCGCCTCCAGGCGCCAGCCCGTGCAGATGCGCTCCAATTGGGCCAGGGCTCCGCGGCCGTCGCTGCCGGCGCTGATCAGGGCGCCGTAGGGCCGGCCGTTGAGCTGGTCGAGCACCGCATAGTAGAACCGGTCGAAGAATTCCTTCATGGCCCCGCTCAGGCTGCCCAGGTTCTCGGGCGCGCAGAACAGATAGGCCTGGGCCTGCAGCAGGTCTTCGGCGCCGGCCTGTTCACAGCCCAGCAGGCGGACCTGGATGCGTTCGCGCTCCTGCAGTTCCTCCAGGACCTGGCGCGCGCCTTCGCCGGCCTGCTCGGCCAACTGGCGGGAGGCGCCGGTGCGCGAATGCCAGACGATCAGCAGGCGGCGATGCTCGGGCGAAGGCATAAGGCTCATATGCTAATACTCGCGGTGATAGACTACGACTTATAGTATAGAGAGCCGCCGCCGGAACGGCCGCCATACCGAAGTAAACGACATGAATCAGACAGTATCCCCCCCTCTTGCCGAATCGGCCTTCAGCCCGCAGTGGCTGGCGCAGGCCGGCGCCGGGCTGGACGAACCGGGGCGCGAGCTCCTGCAGCGCGCGGCCGAGTGGGCCGAGCCGGCTCTGCGCGAGCTGGCGGGCAGCACGGGCGAGCCGCTGGACCAGCATTGCGCGCAAGTGGCGGTGATCCTGGCCGGCCTGGGGGCCGACGCCCAGACGCGCGCCAGCGCCTTGCTGGCCGTCATGCCTGCGCCGGATCGGGACGTCAAGCAGGATCCCGTCCAGAAAGCCTTCGGCGCCGAAGTCATGACCCTGGTGCGCGGTTCGCGCGCCCTGTACCGGCTGGGTTCGCTGACCGGCCAGGCCAAGGAGCAGCCGGGCGCCGGGGACCCGAAGGAGATGAAGCGCAAGATGCTGCTGGCCATGGCCGCCGACCTGCGCATCGTGCTGATGCGGCTGGCCTCGCGCCTGCAGTCGCTGCGCTGGTTCCGCCAGTCCAAGGCGCCGTGCCCCGTTGCCTTCGCGCGCGAAACCCTGGAGCTGTATACGCCGCTGGCCAATCGGCTGGGCATCTGGCAGGTCAAGTGGGAAATGGAAGATCTGGCCTTCCGTTTCCTGAATCCGGACGTCTACAAGGACATCGCCCGCCAACTGGATGACAAGCGCGTCGAACGCGAAACCCTGATCGCTCAGGTGCGCGACCAACTGCTGGCGGCGCTCAAGCGCGAGCACATCGACGCCGAAGTGTCGGGGCGGCCCAAGCATATCTACAGCATCTGGAACAAGATGCGCAACAAGCACCTGGACTTCGGCCAGTTGTTCGATCTGCGCGCGCTGCGGGTCATCGTCGAGGACGAGCGCAGCTGCTACAACACGCTGGCTGTCGTGCATTCGCTGTGGACGCCGGTGCCGGCCGAGTTCGACGACTACATCTCGCGCCCCAAGCCCAATGGCTACCGGTCCCTGCATACCGTGGTGGCCGACGCGCAGGGCCGCACCTTCGAGATCCAGATCCGCACTCGCGAAATGCACCAGTATGCGGAATTCGGGATGGCCGCGCACTGGCGCTACAAGGAAGCCGGCCCGCAGGGCGGACAGGTGGCCGCCGATGGCGAGGACGACCGCAAGATCGCCTGGATGCGCCAACTGCTGGCCTGGGACCGGGATGCGGCCGCCTCCAACGCGGTGCTCGGCGAACCCGCAGCCGCGGCTCAGGCGCCGGCCGCGCCCGCCTCGCCCCGTCCCCTGAAGGCGCAGGAAGAAGACCATATCTATGTGCTGACTCCCCAGGCGCGCGTGATCGAGCTGCCTGTGGGCGCCACGCCGGTGGACTTCGCCTACTACCTGCACACGGACCTGGGCCATCGCTGCCGGGGCGCGCGCGTGGATGGGCAGATGGTGCCCTTGTCCACGCGCCTGGCCACGGGTCAGACGGTGGAGATCGTGGCCGCCAAGTCGGGCGGTCCGTCGCGCGACTGGCTCAACACCCAGCTGGGTTTCCTGGCCAGCCCCCGTTCGCGCTCCAAGGTGCGGGCCTGGTTCAATGCCATCGAACTGCAGCAGCGCATCTCCCAGGGCCAGGCCATGGTCGAGAAAGAGTTGCAGCGCCTGGGCCGCACGGCCGTGAACCTGGAGCAGATGGCCCAGCAACTGGGTTTTGCCCGGGCCGACGACCTGTATGTGGCGGTGGCCAAGGATGAATTCAGCCTGCGCCAGGTGGACGCGCTGTTCCGCGGCGCCCCCCAGGAAGAAGAGCCTGTGCGGCGGGTGTTCGACGCCGCCAACGACAGCGTGGCCAAGACGGGCAAGAGCGGGGTCCTGGTGGTGGGCGTGGATTCGCTCATGACCCAGCTGGCTCGCTGCTGCCGGCCCGCGCCGCCGGACCTGATCGCGGGCTTCGTGACCCGGGGGCGGGGCGTATCCATCCATCGCGCCGACTGCAAGTCCTACCACGAGCTGAGCCTGCGCCATCCCGAGCGGGCCATCAGCGTGGACTGGGGCAATACCGGTGACTCCCTGTATCCCGTGGACCTGGCCATCGACGCCCAGGAGCATCCGAACCTGCTGCGCGATCTCTCCGAGGTCTTCGCACGGCTGCGCCTGAATGTCACCGGCATCAACCCCCACAGCCGCCGTTCGCTGACCCAGATGGTCTTCACCATCGAAGTGCGCGACGGCGAGCAGATCCAGAAGGCCTTGACCGCCTTGAACGAGCTGCCGGGCGTGAGCGCCCGCCGTTACTCGTCTTGAACTGGTAAAATCGTGGAATCCGAACGTCGCGGGCGCCGTGCCCGCGATTGTTCTTGTCAACCAAGAGAGCTAGCTTTGAAAACCTATACCTTGCCCGACCCGGATGGACATTTTGGTCAGTTTGGTGGTTCGTTTGTGGCCGAGACTCTCGTTCATGCCCTGGACGAGCTGAAAGCCGCCTACGAACGGTATCGGAACGATCCTGACTTTCTGCGTGAGTTCAACTACGAGCTCAAGCACTTCGTCGGCCGTCCCAGCCCTGTGTACCATGCACGCCGATGGTCGGAGCAACTGGGCGGCGCTCAGATCTGGTTCAAACGCGAAGACCTCAACCATACCGGCGCGCACAAGATCAACAATTGCATAGGCCAGATCCTGCTGGCGCGACGCATGGGCAAGCCGCGCATCATCGCCGAGACCGGCGCCGGCCAGCACGGCGTGGCCACGGCCACGGTGGCGGCCCGCTACGGCCTGGAATGCGTGGTGTACATGGGCAGCGAAGACGTGCGCCGCCAGGCGTCCAACGTCTATCGCATGAAGCTGCTGGGCGCCACCGTCGTGCCGGTGGAGTCCGGCTCGCGCACCCTGAAGGACGCGCTGAACGAAGCCATGCGCGACTGGGTCACCAACATCGAGAACACGTTCTACATCATCGGCACCGTGGCCGGTCCGCATCCCTATCCCATGCTGGTGCGCGATTTCCAGTCCGTCATCGGCCAGGAATGCCTGGAGCAGATGCCGGCCGAGGTCGGGCGCCAGCCCGACTACGTGGTCGCTTCGGTGGGCGGCGGCTCCAATGCCATGGGCATCTTCTACCCCTACATCGAGCAGGACGGCGTCGCCCTGGTGGGCGTGGAGGCGGCCGGTCGCGGCCTGGACACGCTGGAACACTCCGCTTCCCTGTACAAAGGGCGGGTGGGCGTGCTGCACGGCAACCGCACCTATGTGCTGCAGGACGAGAACGGCAACGTGATGCCCACGCATTCGGTGTCGGCCGGCCTGGACTACCCGGGCGTGGGGCCCGAGCACGCCTGGCTCAAGGACAGCGGCCGCGCCCAATACGCCACGATCACGGACCAGGAGGCCTTGCAGGCTTTCCACGACTGCTGCCGCATCGAAGGCATCCTGCCGGCCCTGGAGTCCTCGCACGCGCTGGCGCACGCCGCCCGCATGGCGCCCTCGCTGGGCAAGGACAAGATCATCCTGGTCAGCTTGTCCGGTCGCGGCGACAAGGACATGCACACGGTCGCCGAATACGGCGGCCTGACACTGTAATCAATCGGGAAGCCATTATGTCGAGTAACGTACGCCTGAAAGCGGCGTTTGAGCGTTTGAACGGGCGCTGCGCCCTTGTACCGTATGTCACGGCCGGCGACCCCTCCGTGCCGTCCACCGTCGCCCTGATGCACGCCCTGCGCCAGGCGGGCGCGGACGTGATCGAGCTGGGCGTGCCGTTCTCCGACCCGACCGCCGACGGTCCGGTCATCCAGCGGGCCGCCGAGCGCGCCATTAGCCGCGGCGTGGGCTTGCGCAAGGTGCTGGACATCGTGCGCCAGTTCCGTCAGCTGGACGACGAAACGCCCGTGGTGCTGATGGGCTACGCCAATCCCATCGAGTGCATCGGTCAGGCCGAGTTCGCCCGGCTGGCCGGGCAGTCCGGCGTGGACGGCGTGCTGACGGTGGATTATCCGCCGGAGGAATCCCAGGAGTTCACCGCCCTGCTCACCGAGCAGGGCGTGGACACCATCTTCCTGCTCTCGCCCACGTCCACGGACGAGCGCATCGCCAAGGTGGCCGCCCTGGCCCAAGGCTATGTGTACTATGTGTCGCTCAAGGGCGTGACCGGTTCGGGCCAGATCGACGTGGCTGATGTCGAGCACCACCTGCAGCGCATCCGCAAGCATGTCAAGATTCCGGTGGGCGTGGGCTTCGGCATCCGCGACGCCCAGAGCGCCAAGGCCATCTCGCGCAATGCGGATGCCGTGGTGATCGGTTCCAAGCTGATCGAGACCATGGAAGAGGCTGTGCAGGCCCATGCAGGCAAGGACCAGAAGGACGTGGACGCCGCCGCCATCGCGGCCGCGGGCCAGTGGCTGGGACAGATACGCCAGGCGCTGGATAATTAGCCCAAAAGCGCTTTTAGCGTTTAGAATCATGTGCCTGTTCCGCGTGAACAGGCGCTTTTTTTCAGAATAAGAGGGCAGCGGCCACGGGCCGGCTGACCGAACACAGGATCTCACAATGAGCTGGATCGAGAAAATACTGCCGCCACGAATCAACCGCAATCCCGAGAGCAGCCGTCGCGTGCCCGAAGGCCTGTGGGTGAAATGCCCATCGTGCGAGTCAGTGCTCTACAAGGAAGATCTGCAGGCCACGCTGAATGTCTGCCCCAAGTGCAGCCATCACATGCGCATCGGCGCGCGTGCGCGCATCAAGGCGCTGCTCGATGCCGAAGGCCAGGTGGAGATCGGTGCCAACACCCGTCCCATGGACCCCTTGAAATTCCGCGATTCCCGCAAGTACACCGAGCGCGTTGCGGAAGCCACCAAGCAGACCGGCGAGACCGAAGCCATGGTCGTGGTCAGCGGCACGATCCTGTCGGTGCCCGCCGTGGTGGCCTGCTTTGAATTCGAATACATGGGCGGCACCAAGGGGTCGGTGGTGGGCGAGCGTTTCACGCGCGGCGTGCAGGCGGCCATTGCCAATCGCAGTCCCTTCGTGTGCGTGGCTGCCTCGGGCGGCGCGCGCATGCAGGAGAGCCTGTTTTCGCTGATGCAGATGGCCAAGACCACGGCCATCCTGGCCGAACTGGCCGAAGCCGGCCTGCCTTTCGTCAGCATCCTGACCGATCCCACCATGGGCGGCGTGTCCGCCAGCTTTGCCTTCATGGGTGATGTGGTCATTGCCGAGCCCAATGCCCTGATCGGTTTCGCCGGCCCGCGCGTGATTGAGCAGACCGTGCGCGAAAAGCTGCCCGAAGGCTTCCAGCGCGCCGAGTTCCTGCTGGAGAAGGGCGCCATCGACATGGTGGTGGACCGTCGCGAGATGCAGCGCGAGCTGGCCGAACTGCTGGCCCTGCTGACCCGCCAGCCTGCCGAGGCCGTCGCCCGTCAGGCCTGACCCCGTGCCTGGCCCGCAAGGGCGTGAAGAGCGCCGCCTGTGTATCAGGCGGCGTTTTTTATTCTTGCGATTTTTCGTGCGCCCATGCAAAAACGCCGCCCCGAAGGGCGGCGTTTCTGTCTGGCGCTTAGTGCGTTTCGACTTGCTGCAGCGGTTCGCTGCTTTCAGCCTGCACCACGCGCTTGCGCGGACGGCCCATGCGCACCGGAGCGGGCTGGTAGTCATCCTGCACCGCGGAACGGGAGGTTTCGACCAGTTCGATGCCGGCGGCTTCCAATACGGCGTTCAGCTCGGCGGGCTGAGTTGCGCCGGCAGTGCCGTTCACCTGGGGCTGGGCGGCAGCGGGAGCCGCTTCCTGCGCCGTTTCCACGGCTTGCTGGGTCACTTCCTGGGCCGGAGAGGCCTTGGGCGCTTCCTGAGCCGCTTCTTCCTGAACAGGCTGCTCGGCTTGAGCTGCGGCTTCTTCCTGCGCTGGTTCTTCAGCGATCGGGGCGACGGCGGGCTCGGCCTGCTCGGAGGCGGCCTGTTCGGCAGCTTCCTGCACGGGCTCTTCGGCCACTTCCTGGGCGGGCGCTTCAGGCTGGGCCGCAACAGGCTCCTGGGATTGGACGGGTTCGGCGGACTGTTCCTGGACCAGTTCGGCAGGCGTTGCCTCGGCGGAAACGGGTTCGGCTTCCGAAACAGGAGCGGCCTGCTCGGGCTCGGCGGCAGGAGCGGGCTCCTGTTCGACGGGCGACTCCACGGCTACAGGGGCGGCCGCCACTGCAGGTTCCAGGGCGGCTGGAGCCGTCTCGTCACCGGAAGCGGCGCCTGCCTGGTCCTGGGCTTCCAGGGCGGCGGGGTTGAAGCCGGGGGTTTCGTGGGCCACGTAGGCGATGGCAGCGCCTTCTTCGGCGCTGTCTTCGCTTTCAGTCGCGGCGGCGGCGTCCGGGCTGCGACGGCCGCGACGGCTGCGGCGACGGCGGCGCTTGCGCTCGGGATCCAGCGCGCCGGCGTCCGCGGCTTCTTCGCTTTCGGTTTCGGCGACTTCGCTTTCCTCGACGGCTTCGGCGCGGGCGTCAGCGGCCTGGCTGGCGGCGGCGATGCCGGCCACCGTGGCGGCCGTGGCGGCAGCAGCGGCGGCGGCTGGAGCCGACGTCTGATCCTGCTGTTCCTCGACGGCGAGGTCCTTGTTCAACTCGGGCGTGTCCACGCTGCCTTCTTCACGGCGCTGGCGACCCCGGCCGCGGCGGTTGCGCGTGCCGCGGCTGCCGCTGGCGCCGCTTTCCTCGGCAGCAGCCGTTGCGGCAGGCGCGGCTGGAGGGCTCTGGCGGGTTTCCAGGACGGCTTCGGAGGCGGCCGATGCAGAACGGCGGCGGCCGCGTCCGCTGGCGGCCGCGTCAGCAGCGGGCTTGTCTTCCGTGGCGGATTCGGGACGGTTGCCTTGGCGGCGACCGCGCGTGCGTTCGCCCTGGCTGCGGCTGCCGCTGGACTGGCCGTTGCGGCCCTGGCGGCGCGCGGGAGCGGCCTTGGCGGTTTCCGTCTTGGCGGTTTCGGCGGCCGGCTCGGCAGGGCTGCCGGTCAGCCAGCCGATCAGGCGCTTGAGCAGACCGGGCGAGCCGGCCGCCGGCGCGGGAGCAGCGGCGGCAGGGGCGGGCTTGCTGATCGGGGCGGGCTGGGCCGGGGTGATGCCCTTGACCAGTGCTTCGGGGCGCGGCTTGACCTCGT
This sequence comes from Alcaligenes sp. Marseille-Q7550, assembly GCF_965112015.1. Lineage (NCBI taxonomy): Bacteria > Pseudomonadati > Pseudomonadota > Betaproteobacteria > Burkholderiales > Alcaligenaceae > Alcaligenes > Alcaligenes sp. Marseille-Q7550. The sequence goes on along the minus strand of NZ_CBCOPU010000002.1, from coordinate 386,001 downwards.
GGCTGCGGTGCGGCACCAGGCTGTCCTGCTGTTCGGGCTGCTGCACCAGCTCGTAGCTGCTGCGCAGTTCGTCCAGGCGGGGGTCGTCGTGGCGCAGGCGCTCGATGACGTGGTGCGGCGTTTCCAGATTCTTGTTGGGAATCAGGACCAGGGCGATGTTCAGTCGCGACTCGATCTTGGTGATGTCGCTGCGCTTTTCGTTCAGCAGGAAGGTGGCCACGTCCACGGGCACCTGCGCGTGCAGGGCCGCCGTGCCTTCCTTCATGGCTTCTTCCTGCAGCAGGCGCAGCACGTGCAGGGCGCTGGACTCGGCATCGCGGATGACGCCGGTGCCGGTGCAGCGCGGGCAGGTGACGTGCGAGCCTTCATTCAGGGCGGGACGCAGGCGCTGGCGGGACAGTTCCATCAGGCCGAAACGCGAGATCTTGCCCATCTGCACGCGGGCGCGGTCAAAGTGCAAGGCATCGCGCAGGCGCTGTTCCACGGCGCGCTGGTTCTTGCTGTCTTCCATGTCGATGAAGTCGATGACGATCAGGCCGCCCAGGTCGCGCAGGCGCAGCTGGCGGGCCACTTCGTCGGCGGCTTCCAGGTTGGTGCGCAGGGCGGTTTCCTCGATGTCGGCGCCGCGGGTGGAGCGGGCCGAGTTCACGTCGATGGCCACCAGCGCCTCGGTGTGGTCGATGACCACGGCGCCGCCCGAAGGCAGCTGCACGGTGCGTGAATAGGCGGTCTCGATCTGGTGTTCGATCTGGAAGCGCGAGAACAGGGGGATGTCGTCGCGGTACATTTTGACCCGGTGTAGATTGTCCGGCATGACCACGCTCATGAAGGCGGCGGCCTGCTCGTGGATTTCATCGGTATCGATCAGGATCTCGCCGATCTCGGGCGAGAAGTAGTCGCGGATCGCGCGGATGACCAGGCTGGATTCCAGGTAGATCAGGATGGGCGCGGAGTTGTCGCGGGCGGCGCCGTCGATGGCGGTCCACAGCTGCAGCAGGTAATTCAGGTCCCATTGCAGCTCTTCGACGCTGCGGCCGATGCCGGCCGTGCGCGCGATGATGCTCATGCCCTGGGGAATGTCCAGCTGGTCCATGGCTTCGCGCAGTTCCTGGCGGTCCTCGCCTTCGACGCGACGCGAAGCCCCGCCCCCGCGGGGATTGTTGGGCATCAGCACCAGGTAGCGGCCGGCGAGTGAGATGAAGGTGGTCAGGGCGGCGCCCTTGTTGCCGCGTTCTTCTTTTTCGACCTGGATGATCAGCTCCTGGCCTTCGGTCAGGGCGTCCTGGATGCGGGCGGTGCGCACGTCCACGCCTTCCTTGAAGTAGCTGCGGGCCACTTCCTTGAAGGGCAGGAAGCCGTGACGCTCTTCGCCGTAGCTGACGAAGCAGGCTTCCAGGCCGGGCTCGATGCGGGTGATGACCCCTTTGTAGATATTGCCTTTGCGCTGTTCGCGCCCGGCTGTTTCGATGTCGAGGTCAATGAGCTTCTGACCGTCGACAATGGCGACGCGTAATTCTTCTTGATGCGTCGCATTGAACAACATGCGTTTCATGAGTGAGGATCTCCGTTGTCATGGCGCACCGTTCATCGGCGCACGACCTCGGGTCACTCGGTGTGTAGCGCAATTGCTGCAGCAGTACGGGGCAGGCAGGCGTATACGGCCTGCCGGCTTATAGTCTGGGAGGCACGAATCGCACGAAAGTGCGAAGTTCAGTCAGCAGGGGGGTCAGGTTCACGTGTGTGGTTGACGGATACAAAGTTGCTGGGAACGGCAGTCGCGTTGATGACGCGCCTGGTGCAAAAGAGCGGGACAATCTGTGCAGGAATTCAGCGCCGCACGCGGGAGGGAAGCATCTACTGGAAAGCGGGCGTATCGCGACTCGACTTTCTATATTTCGGGCTCACCCCGGCGACCTTGTGACCCGGAAGCTGGAACTCAAGGATACAATTATAAGACCTTGTCCATCCAACGGAGACGCACCCTTTGCATCTCTACGCCGGACCTAGTCTCAGCTCCCTTGGGCTGAAGCGATTATATGCCCCTTTTTGTTATGTGCAATCCTCACGATTCACAAAGACCATCCCCCCAGGTGCGGATGATACGCATCGACGAAAGCCGGGCGGGTCAGCGCATCGACAACTTCCTGCTGCGTGAATGCAAGGGGGTGCCCAAAAGCCACATCTACAAAGCCATCCGCGGCGGCGAGGTGCGGGTCAACAAGGGCCGCATCAGCAGCGACTACCGCCTGGAGGACGGCGATCTGGTGCGCGTACCGCCGCTGCGCCTGCCCGAGCGCGACGAGCCTCGCCGGGCGCCGCCCGCGGTGTTTCCGGTGGTCTTCGAGGACGAGCACCTGATGGTCATCGACAAGCCGGGCGGCGTGGCCGTGGACGGCGGCAGCGGCGTATCCTTCGGCGTCATCGAGCAACTGCGCGCCGCGCGCCCGCAGGAACGCTTCCTGGAGCTGGCGCACCGCCTGGACCGCGAGACCTCCGGCCTGCTGATCATTGCCAAGCGCCGCGCCGCGTTGGTCGGATTGCACGACATGTTCCGCGAGATCCGGGCGCGCAAGTTCTACCTGGCCCTGGTGCAGGGCGACTGGGCGAACGATCGCCAGCACATCCGCTTTCCGCTGCTGCGCTGGCTGACCGCCAACGGCGAGCGGCGGGGGCGGGGGGGCGAGGCAGGCAAGCCGGCCCACACCATCATCACCCTGCAGCGCCGTTTCGGCCGATTCAGCCTGCTGCAGGCGGAACTGAAAACCGGGCGCACGCACCAGATCCGGGTGCATCTGGCCCATTCGGGGTTCCCAATCATCGGCGACGAGAAGTACGGCGACGACGCCCTGCGCGAGCAATTCGCCCGCCAGGGCTTCAAGCGCATGTTCCTGCATTCGGGCCGCCTGGAGTTCGATCACCCCGTCACCGGGCAGCCGCTGGCGCTGGAGGCGCCGCTGCCGCCGGAGTGCCGGGCTGTTCTCGACATGCTGGAGAAGCAGGCATGAAGCGCTATGCCGCCGTTGTATTCGACTGGGACGGGACCGTCATGGACTCGACCTACTCCATCGCCAGCTCCATCCAGCAGGCCTGCGCCGACCTGGAATTGCCCGTGCCTTCCATCCAGCAGGCCAGCTGGGTGATCGGGCTGTCGCTGGAAAGCGCGCTGTACCGGGCGGTGCCGGACCTGAGCGCCGAGCAGATGCCGCAGTTCCTGGAGCGTTACCGCTTTCATTTCCTGCAGCGTGATCCGCACATCAAGCTGTTCGACGGCATCCTGCCGTTCCTGGGCGAGCTGCGCGGCCGCCGGGTGGCGCTGGGCGTGGCCACGGGCAAGAGCCGCCAGGGGCTGGACCGGGTGCTGCAGCAGGCCAGCCTCGGCGCTTTCTTCGACGCGACCCGCTGCGCCGACGAAACCCGCGGCAAGCCCGATCCCGAGATGCTGCACCAGCTGCTGGACGAACTGATGCTGGAGCCCTCGCAGGTGCTGATGGTGGGCGATACGGTGCACGACATCCACATGGCCGCCAATGCGGGCATGGACAGCGTGGCCGTCACCTACGGGGCCCATGATCCGCACACGCTGGCCCAGGCCCGGCCCACCGTCATGGTGGACAGCGTGGCGCAGATGCGCGACTGGGTCCTGCCGCGCATCACGAGCAGGTTCTAGGCCTTTGCAGGAACTTTGCGCCCGGCGGCCGGTCTCATGCTGGCAACCCGACAGGAGATTTTCATGTTCAAGTCGCGCTCCGTGCCTGTGCGTCCTTCGGAAATCACGGATGAATCCATCTGGCGCTCCCGCCGCCGTCTGCTGCTGCAGGCCCCCGGCGCCCTGGCGCTGGCCGCGGCCCTGCCGGGCAGGGCGCATGCCCTGGCTGCGGGCGAACCTTTGGATTTTTCCCGCTCGACGCGCTGGGCCGTCCAGGAGGAGCCCACCCGCGAATCCGACATCACCTCCTATAACAATTACTATGAATTCGGCACCGGCAAGGAAGACCCTTCCCGTTACGCCGGCGCCCTGAAGACAGAGCCCTGGACGCTGGTCGTCGACGGTCTGGTGGGCAAGCCCCTGAAGCTGGACATGGACCAGATCCTCAAGCTGGCGCCCCTGGAGGAACGCGTCTATCGCTTGCGCTGCGTGGAGGCCTGGTCCATGGTGGTGCCCTGGGTGGGCTATTCCCTGTCCGAACTGATCAAGCGCGCCGAACCTCTGGGCGACGCCCGCTTCGTGCGCTTCGAGACGGTGCGCGACGAGGGCGCCATGCCCGGGCTGCGTTCCGGCATCCTGGACTGGCCCTACGCCGAGGGGCTGCGCCTGGACGAGGCCATGCATCCGCTGACCTTATTGGCCACCGGCCTGTATGGCAAGTCCCTTCCCAAGCAGAACGGCGCGCCCGTGCGCCTGATCGTGCCCTGGAAGTACGGCTTCAAGTCCGCCAAGTCCCTGGTGCGCATCACCCTGACCGATTCCATGCCGGTGTCCAGCTGGATGCAGGTCGCCCCGCACGAGTACGGCTTCTACGCCAACGTGAATCCGGCCGTGCCCCATCCTCGCTGGAGTCAGGCGACCGAGCGCGTCATCGGCTCGGGTTTCTTCGCCGCCAAGAAGCCGACCTTGCCGTTCAACGGCTACGCCGAGGACGTGGCCGGCCTGTATGCGGGCATGGACCTGAAGCGGAACTACTGATGGCGACCTGGAAGGCTGCGCAAGTCGGCCGGTTCAAGCCGCTGGTATTCCTGCTGGGCCTGTATCCTTTGTTGCGCTGGATCTGGCTGGGCTTCATGGGCGGCCTGACCGCCAATCCCCCGGAATTCCTGACGCGCTCCAGCGGCCTGTGGGCCTGGGTGTTCCTGCTCCTGACCCTGGCGGTCACGCCGTCGCGGCGCCTGCTGGGGCAGCCGGCCCTGGTGCGAGTGCGACGCATGCTGGGCCTGTTCGCTTTCTTCTATGCCGCGCTGCATACTGCCGCCTGGGCCTGGTGGGACCGTTCCGGCGACTGGCTCTCCATGTGGCACGACATCCTTCAGCGCCCCTTCATCACGCTCGGGGCCGTGGCGACCGTGCTGATGCTGGTGCTGGCAGCAACCTCCACCCATGGTTGGCAGCGCCGGCTGGGCCGCCGCTGGTCCAGCCTGCATCGCAGCGTCTATGCCGTGGCCATCTTGTCGGTGGTGCACTTCTATCTGGTCAGGGCGGGCAAGAACGATGTGCTGGACGTCTTCGTATATGGCGCGGTGTTCCTGGGGCTGATGCTGCTGCGCAAATGGCCGGGCGCCGACCGCCAGTCGGCCTAGTTTAAGAAGCGCCTGGTCCGGCGCCTGCGGCGCATCGCGGCTTCATGGATGCGGCCCTGGCCCGCCGGACAAGCGCCGGCGCTCAGTTCAGACTCTTCAGTATGGCCAGGGTTTCCGCGTCCAGCACGCCGTCAAAGCGCGAGGGCCGGTAGTGCATCTGGAAGGCGGCGATCACATTCTGCGTGGCCTTGTCGAAGATGCCGGTCTCCGGCGTCTCGTAGCCCGCCTTGCGCAGCAGGGCCTGCACCTCGGCGGCCTGCGGCAAGGGCAGGGCGGCGTACTGCGCCTGCAGCTGGCGCGCCTGCGCCTCGTTGTACCAGCGGCCTATGCCGGCCTGGGCCAGTTCCTTCCAGGGAAACAAGGGGCCTGGATCCTGCTTGCGCTGCGGAGCCAGGTCGCTGTGGCCGATGATGTTGCGCGGGGCGACGCCATGACGCTGCGCCAGGTCCTGCAGCAGGATGGTCAGCGTCTTGATCTGTTCCGGCGTGTACGGCACCCAGCGGCCGTCGTCCAGGCGCCCCAGATTGACGATTTCGATGCCTATGGATCCGGTGTTCAGGTCCGTGAAACCGTACCAGGAACCCAGTCCGGCGTGCCAGGCGCGCCGGTTCTCGTCGACCAGGCGGTAGACGGTGGGACGGCGTTCGTCGGTGATCAGGTAATGGGCGCTGACATCGCGCTGGGTCAGCACTTTCAGCGACGTCATGTTGTTCAGGGCCGTGTAGTGTACGACCAGATAGCGCACGCGGCTGTTCTGGCCTTTGGCCTTGTAGCTGTCGTCGATCTTCAGGGGGCCGCTGCCGCCGCAGGCGGCCAGCAGGGCGGCCAGCGACAGAATGCCGGCCCGGGCGCCGCGTCGCAGCAGGGAGGAAGCCAGAGTCATGATCTTTCCTTGAGCAGGTTCCTAGCGGCCGGCCAGGAACAGGAATATGCAGGGGATCTTGTCCAGGTCCGGAGCCCGGCGCTCGCGCCATTGCTCGATGGTGGCGGTGCGCACCCATTCCTGGGAGGTCGTCAGCCCGCGCGCCACGCACAGGCGCGTGCCGGGCTTGAGCGTTTGCAGGAGCGTGGCGAACATGGCTGCATTGCGGTAGGGGGTTTCGATCAGGATCTGGGTCTGCTTCAGCGACTGCGAGACGCTTTCCCATTGCTTGAGCTGCTTGGCCCGGGCGGCGCCGTCCACCGGCGCGTAGCCGTGGAAGGCGAACTGCTGCCCGTCCAGACCGCTGGCCATCAGGCTCAGCAGGATGGACGAGGGGCCTACATGGGGCCGGACGATAATGCCCATGTCGTGCGCCATGGCAACGACGGTTGCGCCGGGGTCGGCGACGGCAGGGCAGCCCGCTTCCGACACCAGGCCGATGTCCTGGCCCGCCAGGGCCGGCTTGAGCCAGTCGCGCAGTTCGCCGGGCTTGTTGCCGCGCTTGTCCAGGGTGTGGATGGTGATCTCCTGCAAGGGGGCGGCGGTGCCCACCAGCTTCAGGAAGGCGCGTGCCGTCTTGGCGTTCTCGGCGATGAAGATGGTCAGTTCGCGCGTCAGGGCCTGGACGTCGGCGGGCAGCCAGCCGCTGGTCGGGCTCTCGCCCAGTCCGACGGGAATCAGGTGCAGGGAGGCGGCTTGGGGCATGGGGCGGGGTTTCCTAGTCTGGATTGGTCAGCAGGCCGGGCTGCAAGGGATTGAGGCCGAAATGGCGCAGCATGGAGCACAGCTCGATCAGGGGCAGGCCGATGATGGCGGTGGGATCGTCCGAGCGCATGCTCTGCATGAGGGCGATGCCCAGGCTTTCGGCCTTGGCGCTGCCGGCCGTGTCGTAGGGCTGCTCCACTGCCAGATAGTGTTCGATTTCCGCATCGGTCAGGGTGCGGAAGCGGCAGTTCGTTATGATATCGCTGCACAGGAACTCATGCCCGTCGGTCACGCACAGGGCGCTGTGGAAATCCACGCTGCGACCGCTCAAGGAGCGCAACTGCCGCAGGGCGCCCGCATGAACGCCGGCCTTGCCGATGGCGTCAGCGCCCTGGGTGGCGACCTGGTCGGAGCCGATCACGATGGCGCCCGGGTTCAGGCTGCTGATCCGGGCGGCCTTTTCGCGCGCCAGCCGCAGGCTCAGGTCGGCGGGATGCTCGCCCGGCTGCGGGGTTTCATCGATGTCCGGCGACTGGCAGGTGAAAGGCAGGCCCAAACGCGCTAACATGTCGCGGCGATAGACCGAGCTTGATGCAAGGATGATACGCATGGTGTGTTCTTGCTGTGCTTAGGTTTGACTGTCTTGCTTCAAGCACGGTATTATCTAATGTTTTCTTCGTTATTGAAATGGTTGGGCAAGGGTCTTTCCGGGCGGTTTTTTGACTGCTTGGGCCGGATCTTTTGCCCGCATGGCAAAACACATGGCGAAACAATATATAGATACCCAAGCTTTGAGCCGCGGTCCCCAGAATCTGGCAGGCCAGGCTCTTGTTGCGGATCTGTCTCGCCTGGTGTCGGATCTGCCCGCGCAAGGCGACCTGTCGGTGGCCTGGAGCGTGGCGGGCCGGGCTGATTCGGCGGGACGGCGCTTCGTGCACGTCCAGGCCAAGGGCGGCGTCATGCTGGAATGCCAGCGCTGCATGAAGCCCTTCGAATGGCCCATCGATATTTCCAACGAAGTGGAAGTTGTGGCAACAGAAGCCGAGCTTGAGCTGGATGACGACGACGTCGAAGGCCCGGATCGCATTTTTTGCGAAGGCCGTCTGGATGCCCTGGGTCTGGTCGAGGACGAATTGATCCTCAGCGTGCCGTACGTGCCGCGCCACGATGTCTGCCCCGGCAGCCAGGCGGCGGATGCGGAACCGGCTCCTGAAGACGAGCCGGCGCCCAAGCGGGAATCTCCGTTTGCCGTGCTGGGTTCGCTCAAGAAACCTTGATTGTTTGTTGCTAATTCGTTAATTTTTCGGGCTGACCCCATTCGGGGCGGTCCATCTACAGGAGTCATCATGGCTGTTCAGCAGAATAAAAAGAGCCCGTCCCGGCGCAACATGCGTCGTTCGCACGACGCACTTACCGGTCCTTCGACGGCCATCGAGCCCACGACCGGCGAACTGCACCTGCGCCACCACATCAGCCCCAACGGCATCTACCGTGGCCGCAAAGTGCTGAAAACAAAGAACGACGAGTAATCAGTCTCTTTGTCTCTGCAAGCAACATAGGTTGCATGCTTGATGTCTAACAAAAAAATACGTATTGCCATCGACTGCATGGGCGGCGATGTCGGTTTGCCGGTCACCGTCCCTGCGGCTCTGCTTTTTGCGAAGCGGTTCCCGGATGTGCACTGCTTATTGGTGGGCGATACCCAGGCCATCGAGCAAACACTGCGAGCGCAAGGCAATGTCGATGCCTCCTGGTACGACATTCTTCACGCTTCTGAAGTCGTCACCATGGCCGATTCGGTCGAGGTGGCCCTGCGCCGCAAAAAAGATTCTTCCATGCGTGTGGCCGCCCAGGCCGTCAAGGACGGGCTGGCCGACGCGTGCGTCTCCGCCGGCAACACCGGCGCCTGGATGGCGATCACCCGCTATGTGCTCAAGACGCTGGACGGCATAGACCGGCCGGCCATCGCCACGTCCATTCCCAACCAGAAGGGCGGCGCCACCACCATGCTGGACCTGGGCGCCAATGTCGACTGCACGGCCGAACACCTGCTGCAGTTCGCCATCATGGGCACGTCGCTGGCCAGCATCGTCGATGGCCACGAGCGTCCCACCGTGGGCCTGCTCAACATCGGCGAAGAAGTCATCAAGGGCAATGAAGTCGTCAAGCGGGCGGCGGAACTGCTGCGCTCCAGCGGCCTGAATTTCTACGGCAACGTCGAAGGCGACGACATCTGCAAGGGCACCGTCAATTTGGTGGTCTGCGACGGCTTCGTCGGCAACGTGGTGCTCAAGTCCATCGAAGGCCTGGCCAAGATGGTGGGCAGCATGCTGCGCGAGGAGTTCACGCGCGACACCCTGAGCAAGGCGTCCGCCCTGGTCGCCCGGCCCGTCTTGAACCGTTTCCGCGACAGGGTGGATAATCGTCGTCACAACGGCGCGGCGCTGCTCGGATTGCGCGGTATCGTCATCAAGAGCCATGGCTCGGCCGACGCCTACTCTTTCGGGTATGCTTTGCAGCGGGCTCGCGGCGCGGTGCTCAATGGCCTGCTCGACGGCACCAGCCAGGCGGTGGAGCGTATCAGGCAAAGCCTGAATTCGCTCGACGCCCAGCCCGGCGAACCGGATCCACTCCATACTTCAGAGCCCTCATCCCATTGAACCGGGCTCGACTGGGAAGAAAACTATGACGATATTTGCCAAAATTATCGGTACGGGCGGCTATCTGCCACCTCGGGTCGTGTCAAACGATGACCTGGCCGCCGAACTGGCGCAAAAGGGCATCGAGACCTCCGACGAGTGGATTGTCGAGCGCACCGGCATACGGCAGCGTCATCTGGCCGACCCCGGCGTGCGCACCAGCCAGTTGGCCACGCACGCCGCGCGCCAGGCCCTGGAGGACGCAGGCGTCCAGGCCCAGGACCTGGACCTGATCGTCGTGGCCACCTCCACGCCCGACTACGTCTTTCCCAGCACCGCCTGCCTGGTGCAGGCCGAATTGGGCAACAAGGGCGCCGCCGCCTACGACGTGCAGGCGGTCTGCAGCGGTTTCGTGTACGCCCTGACCACGGCCGAGGCCATGATCCGCGCCGGTCGCGCGCGCCACGCCCTGGTCATCGGCGCCGAGGTCTTCTCGGGCATCCTGGACTGGAACGACCGCCGCACCTGCGTGCTGTTCGGCGACGGCGCCGGCGCCGTGGTGCTCAAGGCCAGCGAGGAGCCCGGCATACTGGCCGCGCAGCTCAATGCCGACGGCAGCCAGATGGGCATCCTGTGCGCCGCGGGCAATGTGTCCCATGGCCAGGTTGTGGGCGATCCCTTCCTGCGCATGGACGGCCAGGCCGTCTTCAAGCTGGCCGTCACATCGCTGGCGGCCTCTGCGCACCAGGTCTGCGAACAGGCCGGCGTGCAGCTCTCCGACATCAATTGGCTGGTACCCCACCAGGCCAATATCCGCATCATCAATTTCCTGGGCCGCAAGCTGGGCATCCCGTCCGAGAAAGTCATCGTCACGGTGGACCAGCATGCCAACACCTCCGCCGCCAGCGTGCCTCTTGCGCTGAACGCGGCGCGTCGCGATGGCCGCATCCGCGCGGGCGACCTGGCCTTGCTGCAAGGCGTGGGCGGCGGCTTCACCTGGGGCTCGGTGCTGGTTCGCTGCTAAGCCTGCCGCGCCGCGCGTCCGTCCACTTCCTTCGAGTCTCTCTACCATGAAAATTGCGTTTGTCTTTCCCGGGCAAGGTTCGCAGTCCGTCGGCATGCTGGATGCCTGGGCTGAATCGAGCGTCGTGCGTCAGGTCATCGAGCAGGCCAGCGCCGCACTGGGTCAGGACCTGGCTGCGCTGATGGCGCAAGGACCGGCCGAAGACCTGAACCTGACCACCAACACGCAGCCCGTCATGCTGGCCAGCGCCGTCGCCATGTACCGCGCCTGGATCGAGGCGGGCGGTCAGGCTCCCGATCTGATGGCCGGGCACAGCCTGGGCGAGTATTCCGCGCTGACCGCCGCCGGCGCGCTGACGCTGGAGCAGGCCGTGCCGCTGGTGCGGGTGCGCGCGGACGCCATGCAGGCCGCCGTGCCTGTGGGGCTGGGGACCATGGCCGCGGTGCTGGGACTGGACGACGAGCAGGTGCGCGAGGTCTGCGCCCGCGCCGCCCAGGGCCAGGTGGTCGAAGCCGTCAACTACAATGCGCCCGCCCAGGTCGTGATCGCCGGCCACGTCGAGGCCGTGGAGCGCGCCTGCACGCTGGCCAAGGAAGCCGGCGCCAAGCGCGCGCTGGTCCTGCCCGTGTCCGCGCCGTTCCACTCCAGTCTGCTGGAGCCGGCCGCCGCCGTGCTGCAACAGGCCTTGGCCGGCATCGACCTGCAGGCGCCGTCCGTGCCCGTCATCAACAACGTGGACGTGCAATCGCCGGCCGATCCGGCCGGGATCAAGGACGCGCTGGTGCGCCAGGCCTGGCATCCGGTGCGCTGGGTCGAGACCATTCAGGCCATGAAGGCCCAGGGCGTCACGCACGTGGTCGAATGCGGCCCCGGCAAGGTGCTCAGCGGCCTGGTCAAGCGCATCGACCGCGACCTGGTCGCCCTGTCCATCACCGATCCCGCCTCGCTGCAGGCGACCCTGGAATCCCTGAAGGTAGCGTAAATGCAAGATTTCAATCTCAGCGGCAAGACCGCCCTGGTCACCGGCGCATCGCGCGGCATCGGCCAGGCCATTGCAAAAGAATTGATGGCGCGCGGCGCCAAGGTCATCGGCACGGCCACCTCCGAATCCGGCGCACAGGCCATCAGCGCCGCGCTGGACCAGAACGGCAGCCGCGGCGTGGTGGTGAACGTGGACGACGCCCAGGCTTGCGAGGCCCTGATCCAGGAGCTGAGCAAGGACGACGGCGGCCCGCACATCCTGGTCAACAATGCCGGCATCACCCGCGACAACCTGGCCATGCGCATGAAGGACGAGGACTGGGACGCGGTCATCCAGACCAACCTGAGCGCCGTGTTCCGCCTGGCCCGCGCCGTGGTGCGCCCCATGATGAAGGCCCGCTGGGGCCGCATCATCAGCATCACTTCCGTGGTGGGCGAGAGCGGCAATCCGGGCCAGGCCAACTACGCCGCCGCCAAGGCCGGCGTGGCCGGCATGAGCCGCGCGCTGGCGCGCGAGCTGGGCAGCCGCAACATCACGGTCAACTGCGTGGCGCCCGGCTTCATCGACACCGACATGACGCGTTCATTGACGCCTGAACAGTCGGCCGCCATCCTGTCTCAAATTCCCTTGGGCCGCCTGGGTTCGGCCGAAGATATCGCCAACGCGGTGGCCTTTCTGGCCGGCCCGCAGGCGCAATACATTACTGGCAGCACCATTCATGTGAATGGCGGCATGCACATGTAAGGGCTTGGCATCGCGCCCGGCTGAGGTAAAATTGCGGGATTATTTGGGGCCTATTGCTTGAGCCGGCGTTGCACGGGTAACGCTGGGCCTCATACAAGAACGCCGTTTTTTGTCATAGCCTACATCTTTTAGCAGTTTGGATTGGCTATAATTCGCGGGAATTTTTCCCCAACTTGGAGAATCTGCATGGAAAGCATCGAACAGCGCGTCAAGAAGATCGTCGCTGAACAACTTGGCGTCAACGAAGCCGAGATCAAAAACGAATCTTCTTTTCTCGACGACCTCGGTGCCGACTCGCTCGACATGGTCGAGCTCGTGATGGCGCTCGAAGACGAATTCGAAACCGAAATCCCAGACGAAGAAGCTGAGAAGATCACGACGGTCCAGCAAGCTGTGGACTACATCAATTCTCACAGCAAGCAGTAAGTTCAATCCAGGGTGTGGGCCTGCGTTCCTGCATGCCCCCGCTCCAAGGCGGTTTCCAGAGAATGGCTCGCGCCCTGCAGCTTTGGCTGGCAAGACGCAGTCATTCCCCTCGAACCGCTTTTTTTGTGTTTAGGAGTCATCCGTGAAGCGACGTGTCGTGATTACCGGTCTGGGCATTGTTTCCCCGGTCGGCAACGATATCCCCACCGCGTGGGATAACATCGTCAATGGACGTTCGGGCATCGGGCGTATCACCCGTTTCGATCCGTCGGCCCTGAGTGCCCAGATTGCGGGTGAGGTCAAGGATTTCGATATCACGCAGTACATCTCGGCCAAAGAAGCCAAGCAGATGGATACCTTCATCCATTATGGCGTGGCGGCCGGCATGCAGGCCTGGAAGGATTCCGGCCTGGAAATCACCGAAGCCAACGCCGAGCGCGTGGGCGTCATCGTCGGGTCCGGCATCGGCGGCTTGCCCCGCATCGAAGAGACCCAGAAAGATTATCTTGAACGGGGCCCGCGCCGCATTTCCCCGTTCTTCGTTCCCGGTTCCCTGGTCAACCTGATCTCGGGCCATCTGTCCATCAACCTGGGCCTGAAGGGCCCCAGCTACGCCGTGGTCTCGGCTTGCACGACGGGCCTGCATTCCATCGGCGACGCCGCCCGCCTGATCGAATACGGCGATGCCGACATCATGATCGCCGGCGGCGCCGAATCCACCGTCTCGCCGCTGGGCATCGGCGGCTTTGCGGCGATGCGTGCGCTGTCCACCCGCAACGACGATCCCCAGACCGCCTCGCGTCCCTGGGACGTGGACCGCGACGGCTTCGTGCTGGGCGAGGGCGCCGGCGTGCTGGTGCTGGAAGAATACGAGCATGCCAAGAAGCGCGGCGCTCGCATCTATGGCGAGTTCTCGGGCTACGGCATGAGCTCGGATGCGCATCACATCACCTCGCCCGACCGCGACGGTCCGCGCCGCGGCGTGCTCAATGCGCTGCGCAACGGCGGCATCAATCCCGACCAGGTCGACTACGTGAACGCGCACGGCACGTCCACGCCGCTGGGCGACGTCAATGAATCCGAGGCCCTGAAGCTGGCGTTCGGCGACCATGCCCGCAAGCTGGTCATCAATTCGACCAAGTCCATGACCGGCCACCTGCTGGGCGCGGCCGGCGGCATCGAGGCCGTATTCACCACGCTGGCGGTGTACCATCAGGTCTCGCCGCCCACCATCAACATCTTCAACCAGGATCCGGCCTGCGATCTGGACTACTGCGCCAACCAGGCGCGCGAAATGAAGATCGACGTGGCGCTGTCCAATTCCTTCGGCTTTGGCGGCACCAACGGCTCCATGGTGGTCAGCCGTCTTCGCTAATACGGCCCACTCCGCTCGTCACGCCCAGTCCTGGCGAACCGGCGCTCCCGCTCCGGTCCGCAGGCTGGGCGTCGCTGCTTCTGTGCTTGCCGCGGCCGGCGCCGCCTGGGTGCTGCATTCCTGGCGGCAGCCCTGGCCGATCTGCCTGGCGTTGGGCGTGCTGCTGGCGATATTTCTCGGTCTTGGCGCCCGGCGCGCGCTGGGGGATTCCGCTATCCTAAGCCATAGGGCGGGGCTATACTGGTTGCAGCGCAACGGAGCCGGGTTCGAGCCCGTGCAGCTCAGGCAGGTCTGGCGCTCGCCATGGTGGTTGACGCTCCAGCTGGCCGCCGGCGGCCCGGACGCGCTGCGCAGCCAGGTCACGGTGTGGCGCTTCGGCCAGCCCCCGCAGGCCTGGCGGGCCTTGCGTCTGTGTGCAAACAGACTGCCACAGCAGGTCCGTGTTCAGAATAAGGATACTCAATGAGTGAACGCGATACCGATGCCGAACTGATTGCACGTGTTCAGCGTGGGGACAAGCGCGCCTTTGACTTGCTGGTGCTGAAATACCAGCGCAAGATCATGCGTCTGCTCAGCCGCATGATACGCGACCCGTCCGAGATCGAGGACGTGGCGCAGGAAACCTTCATCAAAGCCTATCGGGCGCTCCCCCAGTTCCGGGGCGAAAGCGCCTTTTATACCTGGCTGTACCGCATTGCAATCAACACCGCGCGCAACTGGCAGGCGTCGGCCGGACGCCGGCCCAGCGCGCTGCAGGCAATCGAAAATGAAGAAGGTGAAACTTTTGATCAAATCGACAACCTAACTGACATAAGCACGCCTGAGTCCGTGATGGTCAGCCGCCAGATTGCCGAAACCGTAAATAGTGCGATCCAGGCCCTGCCCGAAGAATTGCGGACTGCCATCGTGCTGCGTGAAATCGAAGGCATGAGCTACGAAGACATCGCTCAGACCATGGATTGCCCGATAGGAACGGTGCGCTCGCGCATCTTCCGGGCCCGCGACGCCATTGCCGCGCAATTGCGTCCCATACTTGATGGTGAAGATAGTGAACGACGGTGGTAAGGATTGATGATGCAAGCCCTGAAATCCCATTCCGATGAAGAACAGCTGAACGCCTGGGAAGCGTCCGTATCCTCCTGGGTGGACGGCGAGGCCGAGATGCGCCCCGAAGAACTGGATTCGCCCTACGGGCGCCAGGTCTGGGATACGTATCACCTGATCGGCGATGTCATGCGCACCGAGGCGCTGGCCATCCGAACGTCGGACCGCTTCTATGCGCGCCTGTCCAAGGCGATCGATGAAGAACCCACCATTCTTGCTCCGCATGCGCTCAAGAAATCGTTGGCGCAGCGCTATGCCGTGCCCGGCCTGGCGGCGCTGGCCGCGGTGGCGGCGGCGGTCTGGATGGGCCTGCCTTACCTGGGCGTGACCGACGCTCCGCAAGGCGGCTCCCTGGTCGCCAGCGCCCAGGATGAACAGCTCGGGAACGACTATGCCGACCTGCACCGCGACTTCGTCGGAGCCGGTCCGGTGCGCCATGTGTCCTTTGAAAGCGGAGCGCTGGGCCAATGACGCTTGTACCCTTGCCGTCGCGTACGACGGCGGCCCGCATGCGCAAGGGCCTTGCCGCCTCGCTGCTAGCCTTGCTGGCGGCCCCGGCGCTGGCCCAGGAGCAGCGTCCCGTCCAGCCTCTGGACCTGCCCTGGCTGCAGCAGGTGCACAAAGCCGCCCGCGACCTGGACTATTCCGGAGTCATCATCTATACCCAGAGCGAATCCAGCCAGTCCATGAAGCTGGTGCACGTAGTCGACGGCACCGGCGAGCGCGAACGGCTGGAGATACTGGACGGACTGCCGCGCGAATACCTGCGCCAGAACGACGTCACCCAGTGCCTGATGCCAGAAAAAAAGATGGTGGTCATCGAGCGCCGCCAGAATGAACGCTTCCCCAGCTTTCTGGTGGGCGATGTCAGCCAGTTGCCCCAGCATTACGACATGCGCCGCCTGCCCGAAGCCGAACGCGTGGCCGGCCGCCCCTGCGACGTGGTCGAGCTGGTGCCCAAGGACGACCAGCGCTACGGTTATCGCCTGTGCGCCGATACCGATCACCGCCTGCTGCTCAAGATGCAGACGCTGGACGCCCGCCAGGCCATCGTGGACCAGATCGCCTTTGTCTCGGTGGCTTTCGGCGACCAGGTCGCGCTGCAGGACTTGCGCACCAGTTGGAATCCCAGCCAATGGGAAGTCGTCGAGCCCGAGGTGCGCAAGCTCGACTCCAGCCAGCAGGGCTGGCAGTTCGCCATGCCGCCCGGATTCACGATGCGCTCGGAAATGCTCCGGCCCATGCGCGCCGGCCGGCAGGTCACGCATCTGGTCATGGCCGACGGCCTGGCGGCCATTTCCGTGTTCCTGGAACGCATCGGCACGCCCGAAGCCGAGGAGAACAGCCTGGGCGCCTATCATCGCGGCTCCATGAACATGTTCCGCGCCCGCATCAATGATCATGTCGTGACGACCACGGGCGAAGTCCCCATGCAGACCTTGCGCTCGCTGGCCGAAAGTACGCAGTTCGTTTCCCCATCCCGGACACATTGACTATCGTCCACCAGGAGTTTTTCAATGGAAAAATCGAGTCATAAAATGCGTTTCAATGTCCTGTCGGCCCTGACTGCCACGGCGCTGCTGGCTGCAGCCGCGCCTTTGACGGCCGTCCATGCCCAGGCGCAGAGCGCGCCGGTCGCCCAGGCCAGCGTGGCCGGGCTGCCCGACTTCACCGATGTCGTGGCCAAGACCGAGGATGGGGTGGTGAACATCCGCACCACCGAGGCCGTGCAGGTGCGTTCGCCGGCCATGGGCCCGGGTTCGGATCCCTACGACATGTTCCGCTGGTTCTTCGGCCCGGACTTCGTGCCGCCGGGCATGGCGCCGCAACGCCCGCGCGGCGGCAACCAGCCGCAGCCCCAGGAGCGTACCGTGCCGCGCGGCGTGGGCTCGGGCTTCATCATTTCCAATGACGGCTACATCCTGACCAACAACCATGTGGTCGCCGACTCCAACGGCATCTTCGTCACGCTCAGCAACGGCAAGGAGTATCCGGCCAAGATCATCGGCACCGACGAGCGCACCGACGTGGCCTTGATCAAGATCGAGGCCAAGGATCTCAAGCCGATGACCATAGGCGATTCCGCCAAGCTCAAGAAAGGGCAGTGGGTGCTGGCCATCGGCTCGCCCTTCGGCCTGGAGTCCACCGTGACTTCCGGCATCGTGAGCGCCATCAATCGCGACACGGGCGACTACCTGCCTTTCATCCAGACGGACGTGGCGGTGAATCCCGGCAACTCGGGCGGTCCGCTGATCAACCTGAACGGCGAAGTCGTGGGGGTCAACTCCCAGATCATCTCGCGCAGCGGCGGCTTCATGGGCATCTCCCTGGCCATTCCGATCGACGAAGCCATGCAGGTCGTCGAGCAGCTCAAGGCGCATGGCAAAGTGACGCGCGGGCGCATCGGCGTGCAGATCACGCCGGTGGCCGATGACGTGGCCAAGGCGCTGGGCCTGTCCGACAGCAAGGGCGCGCTGGTCAGCAGCGTGGAAGAGGGCGGTCCGGCCGCCAAGGCCGGCATCCGCTCCGGCGATGTGATCCTGAAGTTCAACGGGCGCACGATCAATCAGGTGACTGATCTGCAACGCTTCGTGGGCGGCACCAAGCCGGGCGAGAGCTCCACCGTGGAGATCTGGCGCAAAGGCAAGCTGCAAACCGTCAAGGTCGAAGTGACAGAAGTGCCCTCGTCGTCTTCGGCGCCGAACAATGCGCCCGAGAAGGCCCCGGCCACCAGCGCCGACGCCTTCGGCCTGAAAGTGACCGCGGTGCCCGAGGCCGATCTCAAGCGCCTGGGTCTGGACAGCGCCGTGCAGGTGACCGAAGCCGGCGCTCCCGCCAGCGAGGCGGGGCTGCAGCCCGGCGACCTGCTCCTGCGCGTGAACGACAAAGACGTGGGAACTCCCGAACAATACGCTAAGCTGGTGTCCTCATTGGACAAATCCAAAGCGGCCGCCTTGCTGGTATTGCGTTCGGGCCAATCTCAATGGGTTCTGATCACGCCATCGAAATAAATCCTGCAAAACGGCTAAAATAGCCGTCAGTCAGAAGGGGGCGCCCTGGACGCCCCTTTTTCGTGGCGTTTTCCTGGCATCGAGCCACAACTTATTGTTTATTCTTAACGGTCTATGGATCACATCCGTAATTTCTCCATCATTGCCCACATCGATCACGGCAAATCCACCCTGGCTGATCGCCTGATCCAACGTTGTGGAGGCCTGGCCGACCGCGAAATGTCGACCCAGGTTCTGGATTCGATGGACATCGAGAAAGAGCGGGGCATCACCATCACGGCCCAGACGGCGGCCCTGCAGTACAAGGCCCGGAACGGCAAGATCTACAACCTCAACCTGATCGACACCCCCGGCCACGTGGACTTTTCCTACGAGGTCAGCCGTTCGCTGTCGGCCTGCGAAGGCGCGCTGCTGGTGGTCGACGCCTCCCAGGGCGTGGAAGCCCAGACCGTGGCCAACTGCTACACCGCCATCGAGCAGGGCGTGGAAGTCATTCCCGTGCTCAACAAGATGGACCTGCCCCAGGCCGATCCGGACGCCGCCCGCCAGGAAGTCGAGGATGTGATCGGCATCGACGCCAGCGACGCCATCGCCGCCAGCGCCAAGACCGGCATGGGCATCGACGACATCCTGGAGACCATCGTGGCGCGCGTGCCCGCGCCCGTGGGCAGCCCGGACGAGCCCCTGCAGGCGCTCATCATCGATTCCTGGTTCGACAATTACGTGGGCGTGGTGATGCTGGTGCGCATCGTCAACGGCGTGCTGCGTCCCAAGGACAAGGTGCTGCTGATGGCCACGCGGGCCACGCACCTGGTCGAGCACATCGGCGTATTCACGCCCAAGTCCGAAAATCGCCAGCAGCTCTCGGCCGGCGAAGTGGGCTTCGTCATCGCGGGCATCAAGGAGCTGGAGCACGCCAAGGTGGGCGACACCATCACCCTGGCCGGCAAGCCGGCCCAGGCCGCCTTACCCGGTTTCAAGGAAGTCCAGCCGCAGGTGTTCGCGGGCCTGTATCCCGTGGAAAGCAGCGAATACGACCAATTGCGCGACTCCCTGGAAAAACTCAAGCTGAACGACGCTTCGCTGATGTTCGAGCCGGAGGTCTCCCAGGCCCTGGGCTTTGGCTTTCGCTGCGGCTTCCTGGGGCTGCTGCACATGGAGATCGTGCAGGAGCGCCTGGAGCGCGAATTCGACATGGACATCATCACCACCGCGCCATCGGTGGTGTACGAGGTCGAGAAGCGCGACGGCGAAGTGCTGATGATCGAGAGCCCGTCCCGCATGCCGGAGGTGGCCCATATCGAGGATGTGCGCGAGCCCATTGTGGTGGTTTCGCTGCTAATGCCCCAGGAATACGTGGGCCCGGTCATGACGCTGTGTACAGCCAAGCGCGGTTTGCAGTTAAATATGACCTATCACGGTCGTCAAGTTAACCTGACCTACGAAATGCCGCTGGCCGAGATCGTGCTTGATTTCTTCGATCGCCTCAAGTCGGTGTCCCGCGGCTACGCCTCCATGGATTACGAGTTCAAGGAATACCGCTCCGCCGATGTGGTCAAGGTCGATGTCCTGATCAACGGCGATCGCGTCGATGCCTTGTCCATGATCGTGCACCGCAGCAACGCCCGCTACCGCGGCCGCGAGGTCGTGGCCAAGATGCGCACCCTGATCCCTCGTCAGATGTTCGATATCGCCATCCAGGCGGCCATCGGCGCCGAAGTCATTGCTCGCGAGAACGTCAAGGCGCTGCGCAAGAACGTGCTGGCCAAGTGCTACGGCGGCGACATCTCGCGCAAGAAGAAGCTGCTCGAAAAACAGAAGGCCGGCAAGAAGCGCATGAAGCAGGTGGGCAACGTCGAGATCCCGCAGGAAGCCTTCCTGGCCATCCTGCAGGTCGAGGACAAGTGATCCTGGCGCACCGGGCCGGTGCAAGCCCGGCCCCGCGCGCAGGGCTGGATTAACTTCTTTAAAGGAAACCGATGAGCTGGGATTTCGCTCTGATTTTGTTCGTGCTGCTGGTGGTGACCGGCGTGATCTGGTTTCTGGACCGTTTCTCCCTGCGCCCGCGCCGGCTGGCCCGCGCCCAGGCGGCCATGGACGCCGTGCCCGTCGCGGCCGGCATGGACCCGGAGGACAACCAGCGCCTGCGCCAGGAAGCCTACGACCGTGAAAACCGCATGCCCTGGTGGATCGAGTACGGCGTCAGCTTCTTTCCCGTGATCCTGTTCGTGTTCGTGCTGCGCTCCTTCATTTTCGAGCCCTTCCGCATTCCCTCGGGCTCCATGCTGCCCACGCTCAAGAGCGGCGACCTGATCCTGGTCAACAAGTTCGAGTACGGCATCCGCCTGCCGGTCACCGGCACCAAGGTGATCCCCATGGGCCAGCCCGAACGCGGCGACGTCATCGTGTTCCGCTATCCCGTGGACACCGATGTGGACTACATCAAGCGGGTGGTGGGCCTGCCGGGCGATCGCGTGGACTACCGCGACAAGGTGCTGTCCATCAATGGCGAGCCCGTGACCCAGGTGCGCAATGGCGACTACTACGAGCCGGACCGCACGGTCTACATCGGCCGCTACCTGGAGGAACTGGGCAAGACCCAGCACAACATCCTGCTCAACAAGACATTGCCGCAAGGCCTGATGCCCATCGTGGCTTTTCCGCATCGCGATTCCTGCGAATACTTCGTCGACGGCGTGTCCTGCGTGGTTCCGGAGGGCAATTACTTCGTGATGGGGGATAATCGCGACAACAGCCTGGACAGCCGTTACTGGGGCTTCGTGCCCGACGAGAACGTGGTCGGGCGCGCTTTCTTCATCTGGATGAATTTCCGCGAACCGGGGCGCATCGGCCGCTTCCACTAATGAAACGTTTATCTTTGCTTGAGGCCGCCATCGGCCACTCTTTCAAGGACATCGCGCTGCTGGAGCAGGCGCTGACGCATCGCAGTCACAGCGCCCGCCACAACGAGCGCCTGGAGTTCCTGGGCGACCCGGTCCTGAACTTCACCGTGGCGGCCCTGCTGTACCGCCGCTTCGAGCGCATCGACGAGGGCGACCTGTCCCGTCTGCGCGCCAATCTGGTCAAGCAGGCCGCGCTGGCGCAGATCGCCAACGAGCTGGACCTGTCCGAGTACCTGCGCCTGGGGGAAGGGGAGCTCAAGAGCGGCGGCTTTCGCCGCCCGTCCATCCTGGCCGACGCCGTGGAGGCCATCTTCGGCGCGGTGTTCCTGGACGCCGGCTTCGCCCAGGCCGAAGCCGTCATCACCCGGTTGTACGAACCCATGCTGGTGGATGTGGACCCCAAGACCCTGGGCAAGGATCCCAAGACCTTGCTGCAGGAACTGTTGCAGGGCCGCAAGCTGGACCTGCCGGTGTACACCGTGGTGGCCACTCATGGCGCGGCCCACGACCAGATGTTCGACATTGAATGCACCATCGCCAAGCTGAACATCCACGTCCAGGCCAGCGGCAGCAGCCGCCGGGCGGCCGAGCAGGCCGCCGCCACCCAGGCCATCGCCTTGCTGCAGGCCCAGCTGCCGGCCAAGACCACGCGCGCTTCGCGTCATCGCCGCCCGTCCCAATTGACTCTGCCTGTGGCGGTGTCCCAGGAGAATTCATGACAGACCAAGCTTTTCGCTGCGGGTTCGTCGCCATCGTCGGACGCCCCAATGTGGGCAAGTCCACCCTGGCAAACGCCCTGATCGGCAGCAAGATCTCCATCGTCTCGCGCAAGGCCCAGACGACCCGGCACCGCATCAACAGCGTGCTGACGCGCGAGCACGATCAGATCGTCTTCGTGGACACGCCCGGCTTCCAGACCCGGCATGGCGGGGCCATGAACCGCATGATGAACCGCGTCGTCAACCAGGCGCTGGCCGACGTGGACGTGGTCGTGCACGTGGTCGAGGCCGGCAAATGGTCGGCCGCCGACGCCGAGCTGCTGCCCATGCTGCCCAAGGGCGGCAAGACCATCCTGGTGGTCAACAAGGTGGACGCCTTGAAGAGCAAGAACGAGCTGCTGCCCTTCATCGCCCGCCTTTCACAGGAATTCGAGTACGGCGCGGTCATCCCCGTGAGCGCCGCCAAGCGCGTGCAGCTGGACCAGCTCCTGGACGAGATCGCCCAGCGCCTGCCCGAAGGCGAAGCCATGTTCGATGCCGAGACCATCACCGACCGTTCGGTGCGCTTCATCACTTCGGAGCTGCTGCGCGAGAAGATCTTCCGCCTGGTGGGCGACGAACTGCCTTACGGCTGCACGGTCGTCATCGAACAATGGGAAGAGAACGACCATGGCGCGCGCATTTCCGCCTGCGTGGTGGTGGAGCGCGAGAGTCATCGCCCCATCCTGCTGGGCGCCGGCGGCATGCACATGAAGCGCATCGCCACCGAAGCCCGTCAGGACATCGCCAAGCTGATCGACAAGCCCGTCTACCTGGATGTGTACATCAAGGTGCGCAAGGGCTGGTCCGATCGTGAAGCGGCCTTGCGCGAACTGGGGTATGAATAGTCGCCGGCAGCGTTTTCAGGACGAGCCCGGCTACATACTGCACACCAGCGCCTGGCGCGAAACGTCCCTGATCTGCCAGGCCTTCACGCGCAACCACGGTCTTGTGCCGCTGGTCGCCAAGGGGGCCAAGCGACCGCATTCCGTCCTGCGGCCCGCCCTGTCGGTCTTCCAGCCCCTGTTGCTGAGCTGGACGGGCCAGAACGAGGTCAAGACCCTGACCCGGGCCGACTGCGCAGGCATCCGGCCCCTGAAGGGCAGGGCGCTGATGTCGGCCTGGTACATGAACGAGCTCCTGATCCGCCTGCTGCCGCGCGAGGATCCGCATCCGGTGTTGTACGACGCCTACGAGGCCGCCCTGGCTCATCTGGCGCAACAGCCCCGGCCGCCGGTCGCCGGCGCCTTGCGGCGTTTCGAATGGGTGCTGCTGACCGAGACCGGCTACGGCTTCGAGGACGAGATGCCTGATTTCGACGATCCCCAGCGCGAACCCGAACTGCGCATCCGCCTGCGCGAGCGGCTCAACAGCCTGTTGGGCCGCCCCTTGCACACGCGCACCGTGCTCATGCAATTGCAACGCTACTGATATGGCCGCCGCTCTTCCTTCCGTGCTGGTGCTCGATACCTGCGTGCTGATTTCCAACGTGCTGCGCCGCCTGTTGCTGGCCATGGCCGACGCCGGCGTGTTCCAGCCGGTCTGGAGTCCGGTCATCGGCGATGAGTGGCGCCGCAACGCGGCGCGCTTGTGGAAGGTCATGCCCGTGTCCATCGAGGAGCAGTGGGAGCAGATGCAGCAGGCCTACCCGCAGGCCGACCTGGGCGATACGGCGCCGTTCAAAGACGGACTGCGTCATTCGGACGCCAAGGACTGGCACGTGATCGCCACGGCGCGCGCCGCCCGGCAGCGTCATCCAGGCCAGGGGGTGGGCATACTGACGCGCAACATCAAGGATTTCAATCGCTCCGAACTGCGCCGCCTGGGCTTGACGCTCTGGGAGCCGGACCAGTTCCTGTCCCTGTGCATGGAACGGCAGACCGAGCTGATGCGGCGCCTCCTGGAAGGCTTGCCGGGGCTGATGGTCACGCCCGAGGCCCAGGCCCTGGACACCGCGACCTTGCTCAAGCGCGATCGCCTGTTCCGCCTGGGCCAGCTCCATCTCCAGATGTCGTCGACAGGGGCGCAGCCATGAAGCAGGGCGTATTGCTGTCCGTTTTCGCCTCGTCGCTGTTTGCGCTGCTGTATTTTTATGCGACGGTGCTGCAGCCGCTCAGCGGCGAGCAGATATTCGCCTGGCGCATCGTGCTGGGTCTGCCGGCCCTGGCCCTGGTCATCACCCGGGCGCGCCGCTGGCGGGAAGTGCGCTGGGTGCTGCGGCATTGGCCGGGCAACTGGCGCTACTTCGCCCTGCTGGGCCTGGCCGCGGCCCTGGTTGGCGTGCAACTGTGGATCTTCGTCTGGGCGCCGCTGCACCAGATGGCGCTGGACGTGTCGCTGGGCTATTTTCTGCTGCCGCTGATGATGGTGCTGGTGGGCCGCCTGTTCTACAAGGATACCCTGACGCGGCTGCAGTGGCTGGCGGTGGCCCTGGCGGCGGTCGGCGTGCTGCACGAGCTCTGGCGCGTGGGCAGCGTATCGTGGGCCACGGCCGTGGTCGTGCTCGGCTACCCACCGTATTTCATGCTGCGCCGCTATCTGCGCCTGGGTTCGCTCGCCTCCCTGTGGTTCGATCTGAGCTTCCTGTTTCCGCCCGCCTGCTGGCTTCTGTTCGTGCAGAATGACGGCATGTGGGGAGAATTCATCCAGCATGCGCGCCTGTTCTGGCAAGTGCCGGTGCTGGGGCTGATCAGTTCCGTGGCGCTGGTCAGCTATCTGTCGGCCAGTCGCAAGCTTCCGCTGGCGTTGTTCGGCATCCTGGGCTATGTGGAGCCGATATTGCTGTTCTGGGTGGCTTTCCTGCTGCTGGGCGAGCCTATGAGCCCCGACCAGTGGTGGACCTACATTCCCATCTGGATTGCGGTGCTGCTGGTCGCGCTGGAGGGCGGAATCCGCTGGTGGCGCACTGAGCGCGCCGCGGCGCGCGGATAGGCCCATTCCCCGGAAAGCAGACGCGCGCCCTGATGCGGCCGGCAGTGGGGGCGCCTTCACGTCGGTTCGGCAAGACGGGGGCGGAACGGCGCCGGCTGGCGCGCCGTCCGTCAGACGTTCAGTGCTGGCCTGCGCATTGGCATTTTTCCTCAGCCAGGGCGATATGGCCGCGGGCGCGGCGCTCAACGGCGCCGGTACGTGCTTCCCGATCCTGGAGGCCAGGGTCGGGCTGCTGCAATTCGTTCAGAATCGGGCAGTCGGACCGGTGGTCGCCCGCGCAGGAGTCGATCAGCGCCTTCAGCGATTGCGCCATCTGCCGCATGTTTCCTATGCGCCGGTTCAACTCGGCGATGTGCTGCTCGGCCAGGCGCTTGACGTCCGCGCTCTGGCGCGACTGGTCGTTCCACAGATTCAACAGATTGCCGATCTCGGCCACCGAGAATCCGAGGTCGCGGGCGCGGCGAATGAAGTGCAGCCGGTGGATGTCGGCCGGGCCGTAGGTACGGTAGCCTGAGTCGGCCCGGCCGGCGGGGGGAATCAGGCCGATCTCCTCGTAGTAACGGATCATCTTGGCAGAGATTCCGGAAGCCTTGGACGCATCGCCGATGTTCATGAATTTTCTCCTTTCTCAGTGCGCAGCGGTGGATGTCGGTGGCGCTTGGCGAGCTTGTGGCTGCCGGCCATGCTTGCGATTCGACATGGCACAGAGTGGGGCTTGCCATGATAGGAAGGTCAAGTCCTGTCCCTGGCCGGCGGAACCCGGCTTGTTGTTTTCAGCGCTGGGCTGCCCGATGCCCGGTGCTCATGAGCCGGACGGCAGGCGCGCCCGGCCTGCCTGTGCAGCGGCGCGTCGTGTGACTATGCGAAGGAGAAATTTTCAGCAGAAGGAAGGCTTGACCTTCCCGTCGTTGTAACGCTCAGCCTTGCCTCAAATTCCTGCAGAGACGCTTCGGAAGGGCCGAAGCCCTGCTGCATGTAAAGGGGCATGTTCATGCGTCAAAAATTCAAATTCGCTGTGGCGGCGGGCATCATCGCGGCCCTCGGGGGGACGGCGTTCGCTGCCCGCGACGCCGCCAAGGACGAAGGCAAGGCCGCGGCGCCTCCAAAGGAAGCGCCCGCAGGCGCGCCGATGACGCCGCAGGTGCCCGTGGCCGAGGTCATCACACGCTCGATTGCGCCCGCCATCGAATTCACGGGCTTTCTTGCCGCTCCCAGGACCGTCGAATTGCGTTCACGAGTGGGCGGCGCCGTCGAGGCGGTCAGCGTCCCCGAAGGCGGGCTCGTGCGCAAGGGGCAGTTGCTGTTCCAGATCGATCCGCGCCCGTTCCAGGTCGCGCTGGACACTGCCACGGCAAACTTGCGCCAGGCCGAAGTGCTGGCCAGCCAGGCCCAGGCTGATTTCGACCGTGCCGAACGGCTGGTGGCCACCGGCGCGGTCTCGCGCAAAGCCTATGACGATGCCGCCTTCGCGCGCCGGGCGCGGCAGGCCCAGGTGCAATCGGCCCGGGCGGCTGTTGCTGCGGCACGGCTCGACCTCTCCTATGCACGCATCACCGCGCCGATCTCCGGACGCGTGGACCGGGTGCTGGTGACCGAGGGGAATCTGGTCAGCGGCGGCGCGGCAGGCGCGGCCACGCTGCTGACCACGATCGTGTCGATCGATCCCTTGCACGTCTATTTCGATATCGACGAGGCCACTTATCTTGCCGCCGTGAGAGAGGCCCGGCCTGATGCCAAGGCAAACGCGCCGGCGATGACGGTCGAGGTGGGCCTGGCTACCGACAAGGGCTTTCCCTACAAGGGAGTGCTCGACTTCGTGGGCAACCAGATCGATCGCAGCACGGGCACGATACGCGCGCGTGCCGTCGTGCCGAACCCCGATGGCCAACTGGCGCCGGGCCTGTTCGCCCGCGTCAGACTGTCCACCGGCGTCGCGCGCCAGACCATCCTCATCGATGACCAGGCCGTGGGCGCCGACCAGGGACGCAGCTATGTGCTGGTCGTCAGTCCGGACAGTCAAGCCCAGTACCGGCCGATAGAACCCGGACCGATGGTGGGCGGCTTGCGCGTCGTCCATGGCGGCTTGCAGGCCGGCGAGAAGATCATCATCAAGGGCCTGGTCCGTCCCGGCATGACCGTCACGCCCCGCATCGTACCCATGCAGCAGGCGGCGCCGGCGCTTGCCGGGCCGAACGGCCAGGCCGGTGCGCAGGAGGCCGGCCAATGAACTTTCCCCGCTTTTTCATCAATCGGCCGATCTTCGCCATCGTGCTGTCGGTGCTGATGCTGATCGCCGGCGCGGTGGCTTTCCTCCAGCTGCCGCTGAGCGAGTATCCTTCGGTCACCCCGCCCACGGTACAGGTCACGGCAAGCTATCCGGGCGCCAACCCCCAGGTGATCGCCGACACGGTTGCCTCTCCCCTGGAGCAGGCGGTCAACGGCGTGGAGGGGATGCTCTACATGAACTCCCAGATGGCGACCGACGGCCGCATGGTGCTCACGATTTCGTTCAAGCAGGGAACGGATCCCGACATGGCGCAAATCCAGGTGCAGAACCGCGTCTCGCGCGCCTTGCCCCGGCTGCCGCAGGAAGTCCAGCGCATCGGGGTGGTCACGCAGAAAACCTCCCCCGACGTGCTCATGGTCGTGCACCTGGTCTCGCCGGGCAAACGCTATGATCCGCTCTATCTTTCGAACTTCGCCATCCGGCAGGTTCGCGATGAACTCGCGCGCCTGCCCGGCGTGGGCGATGTCCTGGTCTGGGGGGCGGGGGAATATTCCATGCGGGTCTGGCTCGACCCGGCCAGGGTCGCCGCACGCGGGCTGACCGCGAGCGATGTGGTCGCCGCCATCCGCGAGCAGAACGTCCAGGTCGCCGCCGGGTCGGTGGGGCAGCAGCCGGACGCCTCGGCCGCCTTCCAGGTCACCGTCAATACCCTCGGCCGCCTGACGAGCGAAGAACAGTTCGGCGACATCGTCGTGAAGACGGGCGCCGAGGGGCAAGTGACCCGCCTGCGAGACGTCGCTCGCGTCTCGATGGGCGCGGACTCCTACTCCCTGCGCAGCCTGCTCAATGGCGAACCGGCGCTGGCGATGCAGATCATCCAGAGCCCCGGCGCCAACGCGCTCGATGTTTCCAGCGCCGTGCACGCCACGATGAAGAAACTGCAGCAGGACTTCCCGCAGGACATCGAGTACCGGATCGCCTACGACCCCACGGTCTTCGTGCGCGCCTCGCTCGAGTCCGTCGCCATGACCTTGCTGGAAGCCACCTTGCTGGTGGTCATCGTCGTCGTGCTCTTCCTGCAAACCTGGCGCGCCTCGATCATACCGCTGGTCGCCGTGCCGATTTCGCTGGTCGGCACCTTTGCGCTCATGCACCTGTTCGGCTTTTCCTTGAACACGCTGTCGCTGTTCGGCCTGGTGCTGTCGATCGGCATCGTGGTGGACGACGCCATCGTGGTGGTCGAGAACGTGGAGCGCCACATCGCCCTGGGCCAGTCGCCCAAGGAAGCGGCGCGCAAGGCCATGGACGAGGTTACAGGCCCCATCCTGGCCATCACCTCGGTGCTGGCGGCGGTCTTCATCCCTTCGGCCTTCCTGTCGGGCCTGCAGGGCGAATTCTATCGCCAGTTCGCGCTGACCATCGCCATTTCCACCATTCTGTCGGCCATCAATTCGCTCACCTTGTCGCCGGCGCTCGCGGCCGTGCTGCTCAAGCCGCACCATGCAGGGGGCAGGCCCGACCGCCTGACGCGCGTCATCGACAGCGTGTTCGGCGGATTCTTCCGCCGCTTCAACCGCTTCTTCGACAAGGCTTCGGACGGCTATGTGGGAACGGTGCGCCGCGCGGTGCGCGGCAGCGCCATCGTGCTGCTGCTCTATGCCGGCTTCCTGGCCCTGACCTGGCTGGGGTTCCACAAGACGCCGGCCGGCTTCGTGCCCGCGCAGGACAAATACTACCTGGTGGGCATCGCCCAGCTTCCAAGCGGCGCGTCCCTCGATCGCACCGAGGCGGTCGTCAAGGAGATGTCCAGGATTGCGCTGGCCGAGCCCGGCGTCGAGAGCGTGGTGGCTTTCCCCGGCCTGTCGGTCAATGGCCCGGTGAATGTGCCGAACTCCGCCCTGATGTTCGCCATGCTCAAGCCGTTCGGCGAGCGCAAGGATCCGTCCTTGTCGGCCAATGCCATCGCAGGCAGGCTGATGGGCAAGTTCAGCCAGATCCCGGATGGCTTCGTCGGCATCTTTCCACCGCCGCCCGTGCCGGGCCTGGGGGCGATGGGCGGCTTCAAGCTCCAGATCGAGGACAGGGCGGAGCTGGGCGTCGAGGCCCTGGCGCGGGCGCAGAGCCAGATCATGGGCAAGGCCATGCAGGCGCCGGAGCTGGCGAACATGCTGGCGAGCTTTCAAACCAATGCGCCGCAACTGCAGGTGGACATTGACCGGGTGAAGGCCAAGTCCCAGGGCGTATCGCTGACCGAGGTGTTCGACCCCTTGCAGGTGAACCTGGGCTCGCTGTACGTCAACGACTTCAACCGGTTCGGCCGCACCTATCGGGTCATGGCCCAGGCCGATGCGCCCTATCGCATGCAAGCGCAAGACATTGGCCTGCTCAAGGTGCGCAATGCGGCAGGGGAGATGATTCCGCTCTCCGCCCTGGCGACGATCACGCGCAGCACCGGCCCGGACCGGGTGATGCACTACAACGGCTTTCCCTCGGCGGACATCAGCGGCGGCCCGGCTCCCGGCTATTCCTCGGGCCAGGCCACCGATGCCATCGAGAGAATCGTCCGCGAAACGCTTCCGGCCGGCATGGTGTACGAGTGGACGGACCTGACCTTCCAGGAGAAGCAGGCCGGCAACTCGGCGCTGTTCATTTTTCCGCTGGCGGTGCTGCTCGCCTTCCTGATACTGGCGGCCCAGTACAACAGCTGGTCGCTGCCATTCGCGGTGCTGCTGATCGCGCCCATGGCGCTGCTGTCGGCAATCGCAGGAGTCTGGATCTCAGGGGGCGACAATAATATCTTCACGCAGATCGGCTTCGTGGTGCTGGTCGGCCTGGCGGCCAAAAACGCCATCCTGATCGTGGAGTTCGCTCGCGCCAAGGAAGACGAGGGCGCCGACCCGCTGAGCGCCGTGCTCGAGGCGGCGCGTCTGCGCCTGCGCCCCATCCTGATGACTTCGCTGGCCTTCATCGCCGGTGTCGTTCCGCTGGTGCTGGCCACCGGCGCCGGCGCCGAAATGCGGCATGCCATGGGGATCGCGGTGTTCGCCGGCATGCTGGGCGTGACGTTGTTCGGCTTGCTGCTGACGCCCGTGTTCTACATGGTGGTGCGCCGTCTGGCTCTGCGTCGCGCAGCCCGTGGCGTCGTCGCGGAGCTGAACAATCAGAGTGCATGACAGCCGGGAGGACATATCGACATGAAAACATTTTTTGCTCTGACCCAAAGAACCAGGATGCCGACGCTGCTTGCCGCGACGGCCGTACTGGCCGGATGTTCCCTGACGCCGACGTATCAGCGCCCGGCCGCGCCTGTCGATCCGGCCTATCCATCCGGCGCGGCTTATGTTCAGGCAGCGTTCGGGAGCTCCGGCGAGGTGAGCGCCGCCGACATAGGCTGGCGTGACTTCTTTCGCGATCCGCTATTGCAGCAGTTGATCGCCATTTCCCTGTCCAATAACCCTGACCTGCGCAAGGCGGCGCTGAACGTGGAAGCCGCCCGGGCGCAGTATCGTATAAAGCGTGCCGAGCTGCTGCCCCATCTTGGAGCGGGTGCGGATGGCGCGGCCCGGCGAGTGCCGGCAGACCTCGGCCCGGCCGCAGACGCCACGATAGACCGCAGCTACCAGGTTTCGGGCATTGTGTCCTGGGAAATTGATCTGTGGGGACGCATTCGCAACCTGGGCGAACAGGCTCTGGCGTCCTATCTGGCGCTTGATGAAACTCGTACGGCGGCCCAGTTGAGCCTGGTCGCCGAAGTGGCGAACACCTATCTGACATTGCGGGCCGACCAGGAACTGCTGGGCCTGACTCAAGAAACACTGAACGCACAACAGCGCTCTTTCGATCTGACCGCGCAGTTGGTCGAAGCCGGCGGCGCCAGCCAGATCGATCTGCGCCGCGCCGAGATGTCGCTGCGCAGCGCACAGGCAAACCTGGCGATGTACACCCGGCAGGCTGCGCGTGATCGCAATGCCCTGGTGCTGCTCCTGGGGCAGCCATTGACTCCGGACCTGTCCCGCCTGCTGGATGAGGCCGTGACGCTGCCCGACGGCCTGGTGCCCGCGGACCTGCCGGCCGGCATGCCGTCCGATCTGCTGGTACGCCGGCCTGATGTACGGGCTGCCGAACATCAGTTGCGCGGCGCCAATGCCAGCATCGGCGCCGCACGGGCGGCCTTCCTGCCCGCGATCAGCCTGACGGGGGCAGCCGGCACGGCCAGCGCGAGCCTGGACGGCTTGTTCGAGGCAGGTTCGCGCACCTGGAGCTTCATGCCTCGGATCATGCTGCCGATCTTCAGCGGCGGTGCGCTGAAAGCCAAGCTGGACGTGGCGACAGTGCGCAAGCGCATCCAGATCGCTGCCTACGAAAAAGCCATTCAGACGGCCTTCAGGGAGGTGGCCGATGGCCTGGCCGGCAAGCGCACGCTGGATGATCAGATCCGGTACGGGCGGCAATTGGCGGCCGCCAGCCAAGAAGCTTATGAACTGGCCCGGCAGCGCTTCATGGCCGGCGTGGATGACAATCTGAGCCTGCTGGATGCGCAACGCACGCTCTATGGCGCGCAGCAGACTCTGGTGCGCACGCGCCTGGCGCGTGTGAGCAATCTGATCGATCTCTACAAGGCCCTGGGCGGAGGCTGGTCGGAGCAGACGGTGCAGTCCGCCGTTGCTGCCATGCAGTTCCCCGGCGGGCCTGCACACGAAGCGGACAGGACCTCACCCGGCGCAATAGGGGCAGCCAGCCGCCCTTGACTGCGCCGCCGTGGCCATGCCTGCTTCCAGCGGTGGACCGGCCTGCCCGTGCCGCGCGCCTATTGGCCGCGCAGCAGGCTGGCCTGGGTCACGGATACGCCGGCCGGCACGTCGTCGGTGATCCACACGTTGCCGCCTATGGTGCAGCCCTTGCCCAGGGTGACGCGGCCGAGAATCGTCGCCCCGGCGTAGATGACCACGTCGTCCTCCACGATGGGGTGGCGCGGCTGGCCTTTGAGCAGAAAGCCTTTTTCGTCCTTGCTGAAGCGCTTGGCGCCCAGGGTGACGGCCTGGTAGATGCGCACGCGCTTGCCGATGATGGCCGTCTCGCCGATGACCACGCCCGTGCCGTGGTCGATGAAGCAGGCCTGATCGATGCGCGCGCCGGGGTGGATGTCGATGCCGGTCTGCCCATGGGCCAGCTCGGCGATGATGCGGGCGATCAGCGGCAGGTCCAGGATGTGCAGCGCATGGGCGATGCGATGGTGGATCATGGCCAGCACGCCGGGGTAGCACAGCAGCACTTCATCCACGTTCTGCGCGGCGGGGTCGCCCTGGTAGGCGGCCACCACGTCCAGGTCCAGGGTGCGGCGCATGTCGGGCAGGGAGTCGGCAAAAGACTGGATGGCGGCCTGGGCATGCCGTTCGATGGCTTCGCGGTCCATGTTCAGCCGCAACGCCAGGGCGGAGCGGCGCAGTTCGATGCGCGCCTGCTCCAGCAAGGCGTTCAGAGCCTGGCCCAGGGTGTAGCCCACATAGTGGTCTTCGTGTTCGCGGCGCAGGTCGGGGCTGCCCAGGCGCATGGGAAACAGTACGCCCTTGAGCTGCTCTGTCACGCGGGTCAGGGCCTGCACGGAGGGGAATTCCTGTCCGTCGGGCTCCTTCAGGCGCTGCTGCGCATGCCGCCAGTCCTCGCGCGCGCCGCGCAGATTGTCCACGATGTGTTGGGTTTCGAATACGGCCACCTGCTATCTCCGGATCGGAAGTTTTTTACAGGTTTTACTATACCCTTGAGCTTCACCTGCCACATGAAAAACCAGCTTGCGGATCGGGGCGAATGGTTGCGGCTGGGCGCGAGACGGCCGGAGGCAAAAAAACGGTTCTTCGAGGAATTCCGGGGGTTCCTCCGTGTCTGGCGAGCTGTTTGGGCCAAGCAGAAAGAAGCTCGGGTTCTCGCGAGGCGGGCCGGGGCGGGCCGGCTTGGCTGGGTCCTTCGCCCGCGCTGCGCGCGGGTTCCCTGGTCAGGATACTGGGGCGGGCGGAGCGTAAACTTGTATGGTTAAGGTGTCGGGGTGGAGGGACACTGTGAACTATCGGCCATCGCCGGACCGACACTGCGAGAACTCTCCTGCCCCACCCATCATCGTCGATAAGGAACTGAGCGGCGCTGTTCCTTGAACCGCGACCGCCGATCTGAACGCAAGTTAACGAGCCCGATGGCGTACACCCCGACATTGTTCATAATGCGCTCAGGAGGTGCTCCCATGCAAACGACTAGGCTTTATATCGGCGCCGATGTCGCCAAGGCTGACGTGGTCATCAGCGTAGCGGGCGAACGGCCCTGCACCATTGCCAACACGGCGGCTGGTATTACGCGCTGGTTAAAGACGGTGCCCGAACAGGCTCAAATTGCGATGGAGTCAACGGGCCGTTATCACGCCTTGCTGGCTCAGTTGGCTCATCTTCATGGCCTGACGGTGTTTATTCTGAACGCTCGCGACGTCTTTTACTATGCGCGGGCCTTGGGCAGCCGGGGCAAGACCGACAGCCTTGATGCCGAGGTGATTGCCCGCTACCTGCAAGAGCATCAATCCAGCTTGCAGGCCTGGCAACCGCTCAGCATCCAACAGCAACAGCTACGCCAGCTGCTGTCTCGTCGCGCTCAAGTCATCGCTCACCAGGGCGCCTTACGTCAGGCGTTTGCGGATGTGGATGTATCGGGTGTGGATATCCACGCGTTGCAGCAGGGGTTTGAGGCTGTTCTGGCTTCAATGGATCGGCAAATACAGCGCTTGATTGCCGGCGATCCACAGCTCGAACAGGGGTATCAACGCTTGCGCAGCGTCACGGGCATTGGCCAGCAGACAGCGTCCGTGTTAACGGAGCTGCTCAATCGTATCCCCTTCGCCAACGCGGATGCCTTGGTGGCGTATAGCGGATTGGATCCCCGACCCAATGACTCCGGGGCCAAACGAGGACGTCGCCGTATCAGCAAGCGTGGGCCAGCCCTGCTGCGCCGACAACTGTACTTGGCAGCGATGTCGGCGTGCCGTAGTACGGCATGTAAACCGCTGTATGAGGCGTATCGAGCTCGAGGCCTGGCGGGCACAGAGTCGATTGTGATTCTGGCGCGCAAGCTGTTGCGCATCGCCTATGCGGTATGGAAAAGCGGACAAGCCTTCGATCCATCCAAGTTATTGCCTAAAACGACTTGACCCAAACCATAGAACCTCGCAGGGTGATTCGTCCACTGGACGAATCACAAGCGCCCTGCTCGAGCAGCACGCCCCTTGCCTCCCGCCCCCGCATCCCGCCTGCGGCGAAGGCCCTGACTCGCCCGCTGGCCCGCCCCGGCCCGCCTCGCGAGAACGGCGCCGCTGTATTGGCCCAAACGGCGGGACGTCCGCGCAAGCCGTATGAGGCGTCAACCTCACATCCGCTGCGCCTTGAATGGCGTCTTCAAAGAAACAGTTCGGCATCGACCTGGCAAATTGACTCCCGGAATTCCTCAAAGAACCAAAAAAAAGCCCCCTGGGAAGGGGCTGAAATATCGAGAGGAAGAAAAACTCAGTCGCGGTCGCCGCCGAGGATGCCCAGCAGCATCAGCAGGTTGCTGAAGATGTTGTACACGTCCAGGTAGATGGCCAGCGTGGCCGAGACGTAGTTGGTTTCGCCGCCGTTGATGACGCGCTGCAGGTCCACCAGCAGGAATGCCGAAAAGATGCCGATGGCCATCACGGAAATGGTCAGCATCAGGGCGGGCAGTTGCAGGAAGATGTTGGCCAGGGCGGCGACCAGGATGATGACCGCGCCGATGAACAGGAACTTCTGCAGGTGCGTGAAGTCGCGCTTGGTGGTGCTGGCCACGGTTGCCATGGTGGCGAACACGGCCGCGGTGCCGCCGAAGGCCAGCATGATCAGTTGCGCGCCATTGCCCATGCCCAGTACGAAGCCCAGCAGGCGCGACAGCATGACGCCCATGAAGAAGGTGAAGGCCATCAGCAGGGCCACGCCCAGCGAGCTGTTCTTGTTGCGTTCGATCAGGAACATCAGGCCGAAGGCGCCGACCAGGAATACGATGGCGCTCAGGCCGGGGCTGGCGCCCATGACCCGGTTGATGCCGGAGGACAGGCCCAGCAGGGCGCCCAGCACGGTGGGCACCATGGACAGGGCCAGCAGCCAGTACGTGTTGCGCAGGACGCGATTGCGAGCAATCAGCGACTGTGCGCCCAGGGAGCCGTTGTGCTCAGGCAGGCTGGATTGACGAAATTCGCTCATGGTGATTCCTTAGAATACAGGTGGGATCAAGGGCAAAGAATAACTGACAAATACCTGAATAATCAAGAGAGTCGTCGCCGGCTTCAGTGACGATCCAGCTTGTGGGCGTGCAGCTCGCAACCCTGGGCCTGATACAGGCGCCAGCGTTCGCGCGCCTGCAGCCGGTCGGATTCGCGTTCGGAGACGATTTCCAGCACGCGCTGGAACTGTTCGAACCCGGGCGGGCACTGCGCGTCCAGGTTGAGCAGCCAGGCCTGTTCGGCCGGGGGCACGGGCGCGGCCGAGGTCAGCACCACGGGGGTGTCCGGCGCCAGGGGATCATCCACGCCGACGTGGGGCACGAAGGCGGTGGATTCGAAGCCCCACAGCAGGCGGTCGACGCGGGCGAGCTGGCGGGGGTCCGACCGATAGACCACCCCCTGCCGGCCCGCCTGGTAATGCTTGCGCACGACCTCGCAGGCCATGCGCAAGCGGTCCGGCGCGCCGAAGGCGAAATCGACGCGGCTCATGCCTAGCGGCCCTGATTCAGCAGGTACTGGACCAGCAGCGGGACGGGACGGCCGGTGGCGCCTTTTTCCTTGCCGCTGCGCCAGGCGGTGCCGGCGATGTCCAGGTGGGCCCAGCGGTACGCCTTGGTGAAGCGCGCCAGGAAGCAGGCGGCCGTGACCGAGCCGGCGGGCGGGCCGCCGATATTGGCCATGTCGGCGAAGTTCGAGCGCAACTGTTCCTGGTAGGCGTCCTCCAGCGGCATGCGCCAGGCGGTGTCGCCCGCCTGCCGGCCGGCCTGCAGGAGCTGGTCGGCCAGTTCGTCGTCGGGCGAGTACAGGCCGCTGTTGACGTGGCCCAGGGCGATCACGCACGCGCCGGTCAGGGTGGCCATGTCGATGACGGCGGCAGGCTTGAAACGCTCCACGTAGGTCAGGGCGTCGCACAGCACCAGGCGGCCTTCGGCGTCGGTATTCAGGATCTCGATGGTCTGGCCGGACATGCTGGTGACCACGTCGCCGGGCTTGTTGGCGCGGCCGCTGGGCATGTTCTCGCAACTGGCCACCACGCCGATGACTTCACGGTCCAGGTTCAGTTCGGCCACGGCGCGCAGGGTGCCCAGCACGCTGGCGGCCTCGCCCATGTCGTACTTCATCTCGTCCATGTTGAGGGCCGGCTTGATGGAGATGCCGCCGGAGTCGAAGGTCAGGCCCTTGCCGACCAGGACGATGGGGCCGTCCTCGCTCACCGGCTTGGCGCTGGGAGTGTGGCGCAGCACGATGAAGGCCGGCGGTTCGTCCGAGCCGCGCGCCACCGACAGGAAGGAGCCCATTTTCAGCGCTTCGATCTGCTTGCGCTCCAGCACCTCGACCTTCAGCGACTTGAATTCCTTGGCAAGTTGCTTGGCGGTCTGGGCCAGGTAGGTGGGGGTGCAGATATTGCCGGGCAGATCGGCCAGCAGTCGGGCCAGAGTGACGCCATTGCCCACCGCATGGCCTTGCTCCAGGCCGGCCTTGGCTTCGCCGGCCTGCGTGCGGGCGGTCCAGAGCTGAAATTTCTTGAGCCTGGGGGCGGGCTCGGGCTTGCTGAGCGTGGCGGTGTAGCGGTACAGGGCGCGGGTCACGGACAGGGCGGCGTCCTGCGCGCGGCTGCGCAGCGTCGTCCCCTTGCAGTCCACGCTGGCCAGGGCCGAAACGGCTTCGGGCAGTTCGGCCTGAGCGCAATAGTCGGCCAGGCAGGCCTGGGCGTCGGAGTGCGTGGCGGCTTTATACTCGTCCTGGGCGCCCAAGCCGATTAAAATGACCCGTTCGGCCTTGACGCCGGGCAGGTTGCGCAGCACTAGGCGGGTCTTGGGCTTGCCTTTGAACTCGGCCTT
Organism: Alcaligenes sp. Marseille-Q7550; assembly: GCF_965112015.1. NCBI lineage: Bacteria > Pseudomonadati > Pseudomonadota > Betaproteobacteria > Burkholderiales > Alcaligenaceae > Alcaligenes > Alcaligenes sp. Marseille-Q7550. The sequence goes on along the minus strand of NZ_CBCOPU010000002.1, from coordinate 348,851 downwards.
GACGGCGGCACTCACGGCGCCGTTGCTGGCGCGGTCTATCAATTCCGCGGCGGGGCTCAGGATGCCCTCGGCAAAGACGCCCACGCCCAGCGCGGCGGTCTTTATCTGGTGTAAGGAAGTGGATGTCTGTGTGCTAAATTCCATTGAACTGTCCTCCGGATCTCAGTGCTGATTCGATTCTGATTATCCCGCAAATTCTCACATGTCTCTATTCAAACGTTCCGCGGTCTCCGAAATCCTAAGCCATGGCGGCGTGGTCCTGTCCACTTTGCTGATCGTCTGGCTGAGCGTGCTGCTGGTGCGTTTGCTGGGCGAGGCGGCCAACGGCACCATCGGGCCGGACGTGGTGCTGGGCCTGGCCGCGTTTTCCAGCATCACGGCGCTGCCCATCATTCTGGCGGTCTCCCTGTTCATCGCGGTGCTCACCACCGTCACACGCAGCTTCCGCGAATCGGAGATGGTGGTGTGGTTCGCCAGCGGCCTGTCGCTCAAGGACTGGGTCGTTCCGGTGCTGCGCTGCGCCGTGCCGGTGGCCGTGCTGATCGCCTTGCTCACGCTGGAGGCCTCGCCCTGGGCGTATCGGCAGATCGCGGAGTACCGCCAGCGCTTTGAGCAGCGCTCGGACCTGAGCAAGGTCACGGCCGGCCAGTTCATCGAATCGGACGACGGGGCGCGGGTGTTCTACGCGGATTCTCCCCAGCAGGAGGGCGACGAACTGGGCAACGTCATCGCCCGGGTCATCGATCCGGAGTGGCTCAGCGTGGTGACAGCCGAGAGCGCGCGCCTGCAGGACGAGCCCAATGGCGATCGCTTCCTGGTGCTGACCCGCGGGCATCGCTACGACTTGAAGCCCGGCCAGCCCGAATTGCGCATGGTGGACTTCGACAAATACGGCATACGCCTGGAGAGCCGCGACAGCGGCAATACCGCCGAAACCATACGGGCGCGCGCCGAGCAGCAGATCAAGGCGCGTCAGACCAGCCTGCTGTTCGGCGACGGCAATGACGAAGCCCTGTCGCAGATCATGTGGCGCTTCGCGCTGCCTCTGGCGGCCCTGAACCTGGCCCTGCTGGCCATTCCCCTGGGGGCGGTCAATCCGCGCATGGGGCGTTCGGGCAATATCCTGATGGCGGGCCTGGTGGGCCTGCTCTACATGAATCTGATCAATCTGTCGCGCGGCTGGATCGGTCACGGCCAGCTCAGCTTCGAGCTGGGGCTGTGGCTGGTGCACGCGCTGTTCCTGGGCGTGATGGTCTTCATGATGTGGCGCAAGCTGCGCGTCAAGGCGCCCAAACCGCCGGCCGCAACGGCCTGAAGAACAGCAAGGGGCCTTGAGGCCCCTTTTTTGTTCCGAGTGCGCTCCAGGGCCCGGACCTGACTGTTCAGACCCCGTCCAGCAGGGCCTGGCGTTCCTGTACGGCCTGTTTCAGGAAATGCCACAGGCTGGTCAGGCTGGGGTTGTGGCGTTGTTCTTCATGACAGAACATCCAGAAGCGGCGCCGCAGCTCCACCTGCCCGGGCAGCACGCAGCGCAGCCGCGGATCGGTCTGCGCCAGAAAGCAGGGCAGCACGGCCAGTCCCTGTCCCTGGAGGGCGGCCTGGTATTGTGCGATCACGCTGGTGCTGCGAAAGCGGACCGGCGCCGAATGCACGATCTCGTCCAGGTAACGCAGGCTGTCGCTGAAGAGCAGGTCATCCACATAGGCGATGAAGCGGTGGCGGGGCAGGTCCTGTATGTTCGCGATGGGCGGGCGGGTGTTCAGGTAGTCGACATGGGCGTACAGGCGCAGACTGTAGTCGGCCAGGCGGGTGCACCAGTAGGGGCCGCGCTGGGGGCGTTCCAGCGCGATGGCCAGGTCGGCGTCCCGGCGCGACAGGCTGATGGGGCGGGGCACGGGCAGCAGCTCCAGCGTCAGGTCCGGGTAGCGGGCCTGGAACTGGTTGAGCAGGGGGTCAGCACGTAGCTTCCGAATGCTTCCGTGCAGCCCAGGCGCAGCGTGCCCGACAAGGGCCTGGCCTTGCCCGCGACGGCGTCGCGCGCGGCCAGAAGCCGGCTCTCCACGGGCTCCAGGCGCTGCTGCAGGTTCAGGCCTTCGCCGGTCAGGCTGTAACCGCTGACGGTGGACTTGTGGAACAGCCGCACGCCCAGCTCCTGCTCCAGAGCCTGGACGCGGCGCGCCACGGTGCTGTGCTGCACGCCCAGTCGCTGCGCGGCCAGGCTGATGCGCTGGCAGCGGGCGACTTCCAGGAAATAGCGCAGATTATCCCAGTCCATGGCCCTGTGCCCTCGGGAAAACGACCTTGTGCATGAATGCCCAGCTCCTGTGCATTTTTCATCATGGTAAACGGCGGCCCGGCCTTCTACACTCGATGAGAACCCTATACAAAAGGCCACGCCGCCGCGGCGGCAAGGCCTGAGTTCTTCACAGGAGACAGGAGATGACAGAAGCCGTCCGCGTACCTTTGCTGATCGATGGTCAGCGCGTGCAATCGAGCAGCGCCCACTGGGAGGATGTGCTCGATCCCGCCACCCAGGAGGTGGTGGCGCGCGTACCCTTTGCGACTCAAGCCGAACTGGACATGGCCGTGGCCAGCGCCGCCAAGGCGTTCGAGAGCTGGCGGCATTCCAGCCAGGGCACGCGCATGCGCGTCATGTTGAATCTGCAGCGCCTGGTGCGCGAACGCAGCGCCGAACTGGCGCAGGCCATTTCGCGCGAGCACGGCAAGACCCTGCCCGATGCGGAAGGAGAAGTCGGGCGGGGGCTGGAGGTGATCGAGCACGCCTGCTCCATCGTGTCGCTGCAACTGGGCGAATATGCCGAGAATGCGGCCAGCGGCATCGACGTCTACACCTTGATACAGCCGCTGGGCGTGTGCGCGGGCGTGACGGCGTTCAACTTCCCGGTGATGCTGCCTTGCTTCATGTTTCCGCTGGCGGTGGCCTGCGGCAATACCTTCGTGCTCAAGCCGTCCGAGCAGGATCCGACCTCCAGCCTGATGCTGGCGGAGCTGGCGCTGGAAGCGGGCTTGCCGCCCGGCGTGCTGAACGTGGTCCATGGGGGCGCGGACATCGCCAACGCCCTGGTGACGCATCCGGACGTCAAGGCGGTGTCCTTCATCGGCTCCACGGCCGTGGGCACTGAAATCCATCGCCGCGCGACCGAGGCGGGCAAGCGCTGCCAGGCCATGATGGGCGCCAAGAATCATTGCATCGTCATGCCGGACGCCGACCGCGACGTTGCCTTGAATCAGTTGCTGGGCGCAGCGTTCGGCGCAGCCGGCCAGCGTTGCATGGCGATCTCCGTAGCCGTCATGGTGGGCGCCGCGGGCGAATGGATCGATGAGCTGGCGCGGCGGGCGGCCGCCTTGAAGGTCAATGTGGGCACGGACCGCCAGGCGGACCTGGGCCCGCTGGTATCGCCGCGTGCGCGCCAGCGCGTGGAGTCGCTTATCGAGGCGGGCGTGCAGGAGGGCGCCGCCCTGTTGCTGGACGGCCGTGGCGTGCAGGTGGCCGGCTACGAGAAAGGCAACTTCGTGGGGCCGACCATCTTCCGGGACGTGCAGCCGCAAATGCGCATCTATCAGGAAGAGATCTTCGGCCCCGTACTGTGCGTGGTGCGGGTGGACACGCTGGAAGAGGCGGTGCAGTTCATCAACCGCAACCCCAATGGCAACGGCGTGTCCATCTTCACTCAGGACGGCGGCCATGCCCGCTACTTCCAGAACATGATCGACGTGGGGCAGGTCGGCATCAATATCCCCCTTCCCGTGCCTGTCGCCTGGTTCAGCTTCACAGGTTCGCGCGCCTCCAAGCTGGGCGACCTGGGGCCCAACGGCAAGCAGGCGGTGCACTTCTGGACGCAGACCAAGACAGTGACGGCGCGCTGGCAGGCGCATGCCAACACGGTCAATACCACGATAGTCATGAAGTAAGTTGTGGGTGTAAGCTTATAACTTAATATAATAAGTAGAGCTTGCCTTATTACATATAATAGCCTCGTACATGGGGCTATTATATGAATCTACAGCAATTCCGATTTGTGCGTGAAACCATACGGCGCAACTTCAATCTGACTGAAGCGGCCCGTTCGCTCTATACGTCCCAGCCTGGCGTTTCCAAGGCCATCATCGAATTCGAAGACGAGCTGGGCATCAAGATCTTCGAGCGCCACGGCAAGCGCATCAAGGGCCTGACCCGTCCCGGCGAAGCCGTGGCCGAGGTCATCGACCGCATCATGCGCGAAGTGGACAATCTCAAGCGCGTCAGCGATGACTTCGCCCGCCGCGACGAAGGCGCGCTGGTCATCGCGTGCACCCACGCCCAGGCGCGCTATCTCCTGCCCAAGGTCATCCCCGAGTTCCGTCGGCGCTTTCCCAAGGTGCACATGTCCCTGGCCGAAGGCAATCCGCCCGCACTGGCCCAGATGGTGCTGCACGAACAGGCGGATGTCGCCATCGCCACGGAAAGCCTGGCGCTGACGCCCGGACTGGTGGCCCTGCCCGTGTATTCCTGGGAGCACACTGTCGTGGTGCGTCCAGATCACCCCTTGGCCGACCTGCCGTCCAACAAGCAACTGTCCATCGAGACCCTCTCGCAGTATCCCATCGTGACATACGACCACGCCTTTTCAGGACGGCGCTCCATCGACGAGGCCTTCGCGGCCGAAGGCATCACGCCGGACATCGTGCTGGAGGCCATCGACGCCGACGTGATCAAGACCTACGTGGACGTGGGCCTGGGCATAGGCATCATTGCCGGCGTGGCGTTCGACCCGCGCCGCGACAAGGGACTGGTGGGCCTGTCGGCCGGGCATCTGTTCGGCACACACCATACCCGCGTGGCGGTCAAGGCGGGCTCCTTCCTGCGCGACTACATCTTCGTGCTGCTGGAGATGCTGGCGCCGGCCCTGACTCGCGACGTGGTGCAGAATGCGCTCGATGAAAGCCAGTCCGTGGCGCCCTGAACCTGCCTTTGTTCTCTGTCGGGAGGCCGTTCGCGCCTCCCGCGCCGCCTGCCTGCCGGGCATCTTTTCTTTTTACTGCTTTCCCAACGTTCTCCTTCGATGTCGCCGCTCGTGAAGGCGGTCTGAGCAGTCTGCGTCCGAAATTGAAACAGGCTATCAGTGCAATTGACTGTGATAATAAGAATGATTATCATTAACTAACTTTCACACCCCGATGGAGTTCCCATGTCGCAATTCGTCAGTGCAGTCGCGGTCGGCGCGGACCGCCTAGGCAACATTCCGGACCTGCTCTAGATCCATAACATCGCCATCAAGCACCATATCAGCGGGCGCGATCCCGCCCATCAGAAGAAGACCTTGCAGTTGCCCTCGGGCACCGAACTGCTGATCCTGCTGACCGATTTCCTGGGACACAATGTCATGAAGACATTCCGATCCGCCGCCCAGAAGTCGGGCGTGCAGGTCGTCGCCTGCCGTCGCTCGGTTTGCAGCATGAAGCAGGCCCTGGCGCAGTGCGGTTATTGCGAATCCTGCCCCCTGAACAAATCCAACACCCATTAGCCCATTGCTGGCCGCGTTCCCAGTGTCGCGGCATGGCAGGGAATCTCTTCAGGCGCTGAAAAAGACAAGGCCGTTGCATGTCGTGCAACGGCCTTCTTTCGTGATGGCCCGCCTTTGGCGTCAGGGAGGCGGGCGACAAAACAAAACAGCGCCCAAAAGGGCGCTGTTCGACAAGGCTGCAAGCCAGAGCTTATCTGGCGCTGCGCAGGCGCGTGCCGGTGTCGGGCTGCGCGGCCGCCAGACGGCGGGCGCCATTGTAGCGCTTTTTCCAGTAGGCGGTCTGCATGCTTTCCACGCGCACCACGGCGCCGGTGCGGGGAGCGTGGACGAATTTGTCTTCACCCAGATAGATGCCCACGTGGGAGAAGCGCGAGCCGCGGGTGTTGAAGAAGACCAGGTCGCCCTTGCGCAATTCGTTGCGGTTGACCGATACGCCTTCCTTGGCGATATCCTTGGACTGGCGGGGCAGCTTCAGGCCCAGGGACTTTTCCGCGGCGTAGGAAACCAGGCCGCTGCAGTCGAAGCCCGTGCTGGGGGCGTCGCCGCCGAAGCTGTACTTGACGCCCAGGAAAGAGAGGGCGGTGGAGGCCATGCCGGGGGAGTGGGACTTGCCTGTGCGGCTGGAGTCGCGCGTCTCGCCGCGGTTCTGGCGCCGTTCGCTGCTGTAGGCGATATTGATGTCGTTGCGGGCGCGGTTGGCCAGGTAGGCGCCCAGGGGATCGGATTCGGTCTGGAGATCGTAGTTGGCGAAATAATCGTCGTCGAGCTGGGCGAACTGATCCTGTTTGCTGCTTTGCTGCGTGCCGGTGGTGGCGCAGCCGGTCAGGGTCAGCGCGGCTGCAATCAACAGGTATTTGACGCTACGATAACCGGATTGCAGAAGCGCAGGCGGAGTGAGGTAATGTGGCGGCATGACCGGGGCTTTTTTAGGGGCTTGGTGGGTAGCAGCACAACCTTGATGCCTATTTTTGCTGAACTTGGCAGCAATTGATGGGTATCAGGGCTGTAAGTATGGCTAAAAGCGCATACCTTGCCGGACGTTGCTGTACTTCGAATAGTTTGGCAGTGTACCGGATGAAAATCACACCGTAAAGCTTTGCAAAGCCCAAATTCGCCATTGATTCATACTGTTTCACAGTATGTATATAGGCCGGATGGCGAGGGGAAGCGGAGCTGTCATGCTGTTGGCATCTGGTTTGCGAAAAATGAGCTGTTCTTAATGTTTTTTAACGAAATTTAGAGGTGGTTTGCATGGTGCGACGGCTTGGTGAACGCCTAGGGAAAGCCCTTAATGATGATGTCAGGCTGCGTGAGCTCTGGGCCTGGGCCATGTACGATTTTGCAAACTCCGGCTACACCACGGTCATATTGACCAGCGTGTACAGTGCATACTTCGTTGGCGTGGTGGCGGACGGACGCAGCTGGGCGACGCTGGCATGGACGCTGGCGCTGTCGCTTTCTTATTTGAGCATCATGTTCACGATGCCGGCTCTGGGCGCGCGCGCGGATGCGCGCCGCGGCAAGCGCCGGCTGCTGTTCAGCAGCACCGTGGGCTGCGTGTCGTTCACCTTGCTGCTGTTCTGGGCCGGAAAGGGCGACATCCTCTGGGTATTGGTGTTCATTGCCTTGTCCAATTACTGCTATTGCATCGGTGAATCGGTGGTGGGCGCTTTCCTGCCCGAAATCGCCCGGCCGCAGGCGCTGGGACGGGTGTCGGGCTGGGGTTGGGGATTTGGCTACTTCGGCGGCATGCTGGCCCTGGGGCTGTCCCTGGCTTTCCTGACCTGGGCGTCGGCGCGGGGCTGGCCGGCCGAGCGCTACGTGCCGGGAATCGTGGTCATCACGGCGGTGCTTTTCGCGCTGTCGGCCTTGCCGTCCTTTCTGCTGTTGCGCGAGCGCAGTGCGCCGTCGGGCGTCGAAGAGCCAGGCATGCTGAGCCGCCTGGCCGTTTCCTGGCGGGACGTCAACCGCCACTTTCCGGACTTTCGCACCTTGCTGCTGTGCGGCGCCGCCTACCAGGCCGGCATCGCCGTCGTCATCACCCTTTCGTCGGTGTATGCCACCGAAGCCATGGGCTTCACCATGGCCCAGATCATGCAGCTGATCTTCACGGTGAACATCGCCGCCGCGGTCGGGGCGCTGGCCTTCGGGCACGTGCAGGACCGGATCGGCCATCGTCGCGCGCTGACGCTGACGCTGTGCGGCTGGCTGGTGATGGTTGGCATCCCCGTCAGCTCGCGTTCCCTGGCCAGCTTCTGGGTCGCCGCCGCCGTGGCCGGATTGTGCATAGGCAGCAGCCAGAGTGCGGGGCGGGCGATGGTGGGCCTGCTGGCGCCCAGGCGTCGCCTGGCCGAATTCTTCGCCTTGTGGACGTTTGCCGTCCAACTGGCGGCGGTGTGCGGCCCCATCTCCTATGGCCTGGTGACCTGGCTGAGCGGAGGCAACCACAGGCTGGCGCTGGCCTGCACGGGGCTGTTCTTCCTGGCTGGTCTGCTGATATTGTCACGGATGAACTTCGAGCGCGGCGTGCAGGCGCGCGACGGGGCAGGGATGCCGCAGGCTGTCAGGCTTGAGTAAGTCTGGCGCGTTACGTTTACAAAAAATCAAGACGGCAGGCTTTGAAGCCGGTCGTCCAAAACACCAAATCTGGAAGAAAGGAGCCAAAAAATGAGCGGTTCTACCTCTATTGAATCCGTGCTGTCGGAAAGCCGTGTGTTCCCGGTCTTCCCGGACCTGGAGCGCCATGCGCGCATCGCCGGCATGCAAGCCTACCAGGACCTGTGCATGCAGGCCGAGCAGGACTATCCGGGCTACTGGGCCGGCCTGGCCCGCGACCGGCTGGTCTGGACCAAGCCCTTCACGCAGGTGCTCGACGACAGCAAGCCGCCGTTCTACAAGTGGTTCCACGATGGCGAACTGAACGTGTCGGCCAACTGCCTGGACAAGCACCTGGGCACTCCCGTCGAGCACAAGACGGCCCTGATCTTCGAGGCCGACGACGGCGCGGTCACCAAAGTCACGTTCCGCGAACTGTACGAACAGGTCTGCCAGTTCGCCAACGGCCTGAAGGCGCTGGGCTACAAGACCGGCGAGCGGGCCCTGATCTACATGCCCATGTCGGTCCAGTCCATCGTGGCCATGCAGGCCTGCGCGCGACTGGGCATCACGCATTCCGTCGTATTCGGCGGCTTTTCCGCCAAGAGCCTGCATGAGCGCGCCGTGGACGTGGGCGCCACGCTGGTCATCACGGCCGACGAGCAGCGCCGGGGCGGCCGCGCCATTCCCCTGAAGAACGCCGTGGATGAAGCCCTGGAAGGCGGCGGCTGCGAAGCCGTGCGACATGTCATCGTGTACAAGCGCACCGGCGGCACCGTGGTCTGGCACGAGGGCCGCGATCTGTGGTGGGACGATGTCGTCAAGGGGCAGGCCGCGGAATGCGCGCCCGTGCCCGTCAATGCCGAACATCCTCTGTTCGTCCTGTACACCTCCGGTTCCACCGGCAAGCCCAAGGGCGTGCAGCACTCCTCCGCCGGCTACCTGCTGGGCGCGCTGCTGAGCGTGCAGTGGACTTTCGACGCCCAGGACAGCGACGTGTTCTGGTGTACCGCGGACATAGGCTGGGTCACCGGCCACACCTTCATCACCTACGGCCCGCTGGCCGCCGGCCTGACGCAGGTCGTGTTCGAAGGCGTGCCCACCTATCCGGACGCCGGCCGCTTCTGGGACATGATCCAGCGCCATGGCGTCACCATTTTCTACACGGCGCCCACCGCCATCCGTTCCCTGACCAAGGCGGCGGAGGCCAACGAGGCCGTGCATCCCAAGCAATACAACCTGGACTCCCTGCGCATCATCGGCTCGGTGGGCGAACCCATCAACCCCGAAGCCTGGATGTGGTACTACAAGAACGTGGGCCGCGAGCGCTGCCCCATCGTGGACACCTGGTGGCAGACCGAGACCGGCGGCCATGTCATCACGCCGCTGCCGGGCGCCACGCCCCTGAAGCCGGGTTCCTGCGGCATGCCGTTCCCCGGCATGGACGTGGCCATCGTGGACGAGGTGGGCGAAGAGGCCGAACGCGGCAACGGCGGCTTCCTGGTGATCCGCAAGCCCTGGCCCAACATGATCCGCACCATCTGGGGCGATCCCGACCGCTTCGTCAAAAGCTATTTCCCGCCCGAGCTCAAAGGCTATTACCTGGCCGGCGACGGCGCGCAGCGCGACGCCGACGGCTACTTCTGGGTCATGGGCCGCATCGACGACGTGCTGAATGTCTCGGGCCACCGCCTGGGCACCATGGAAGTGGAATCGGCCCTGGTGGCGCACGAGCTGGTGGCCGAGGCCGCCGTGGTCGGCAAACCGGACTCGACCACGGGCGAGGCCATCGTGGCCTTCGTGGTGCTGAACGGCGACCTGCCCTCGGGCGAGCAGGCGGACAAGATCGCCGCCGAACTGCGCGCCTGGGTGGGCAAGGAGATCGGGCCTATCGCCAAGCCGCGTGAAATCCGCTTCGGCGAAAACCTGCCCAAGACCCGCTCGGGCAAGATCATGCGGCGCCTGCTGCGCTTCGTGGCCAACAATGAGCCCATCACGCAGGACGTGTCCACGCTGGAGAATCCCGCCATCCTGGACCAGCTCTCCGAAGCCCACTGAAAACGCCGCGTCTTCTTTTTTGGTAGTTCCTGTTTGGCCCTGGTTCTTCATTCGAACCAGGGTTTTTTTAATGGGGCGGCCATGGCGTCGGACAGGTCCGGCCAGCCGGATGCTCCGTCAACCGCCGCCGTTTCCTTGCCTGCCCCTTTGGCGTAGCATAGGGCCTGTTTCAATGAAGCGTCTACGCTGTAAAAAAAGGGGATGAGCTTGACCAAGGGGCAGACGCAGGACAAGGTGGCATTGGTCCTGATGGGCCTGGTGGTGTTGGCCTGGGGGATGAGCTGGGTGGTCATGAAGGCCATGACCACGCATATCGGGCCGGTGGATCTGATCGCGGTGCGCTATGCGCTGGCCTTCGTATTCCTGTGGGGCTTCATGCGCCTGAAAGGGCTGCGCCTGCACGCCACGCCCTGGAAGCTGAGCCTGGGCGTGGCCGTGTTCCAGACGGTGGGCTTCCAGCTTCTCAGCCAGTTTTCACTGCAGGCGGGCGGCGCCGGCAAGATGGTGGCTCTGGCTTACACCATGCCGTTCTGGATCGTGGTGTTTTCCTGGCCTTTGCTCAAGGAAAGACCTCAACGACGGCATATGCTGGGCATGGCCGCTGCGCTGAGCGGCCTGCTGTTGATCATAGCCCCGTGGCAGGGCATGGGGGGAGTGCTCGGTTCGCTGCTTGCCCTGCTCAGCGGCGTCAGCTGGGGCCTGGGCGCTGTATTTTCCAAAATGCTTTTCCAGCGCCATAGGGTGGAACTGCTCAACGCCACGGTGTGGCAGTGCTTCCTGGGCATGCTGATCGTGGCGCCGCTGGCCTGGCTGGTGCCCCAGCGCGAGCCGTCCATGGAATGGCCCATGGTGGCGGGCGTGCTGTTCCTGGGCGTCATCGCCACCGGCGTGGGCTGGCTGCTGTGGATGGCGGTGATGAGCCGCGTGAGTGCGGCCGTGGCCGGCATGTCCAGCCTGGGCGTGCCGGCCCTGACCGTGCTGCTGGCCTGGCTGATGCTGGGCGAGCTGCCCACGCGCCTGGAACTGGCGGGCACGGCCCTGATCCTGCTGGGGCTGTTGATCGTGAACTGGCCGGCGCGCCGATCGGCGTGACGGACCGGCCGCCCGCGGGCCGGCAAGCTGCGCAGGCGGCCTGTTTCCTACATGCCGTTGTAGACGGGGCCTTCGCCGCCTTGAGGCGGCACCCAGACGATGTTCTGGGTGGGGTCCTTGATATCGCAGGTCTTGCAGTGCACGCAGTTCTGCGCGTTGATCTGCAGCCTGTCGTCGCCGGTTTCGGTCTTGACGAATTCATAGACCCCGGCAGGGCAGAAGCGCGCTTCCGGCCCGCCGTAGCGCGCCAGATTGACCGCCACCGGCACCTTGGGATCCTTCAGGGTCAGGTGGACGGGCTCGTCCTCCTCGTGGTTGGTGTTGGAGATGAACACCGAGCTGAGGCGGTCGAAGGTGATCTTGCCGTCCGGCTTGGGGTAATCGATGCGGGCGCATTCGGCGGCCGGCTGCAGACAGGCGTGATCGGGTTTGTGGTTGCGCAGCGTCCAGGGCATCTTGCCCTTGAGCAGGCCCTGTTCCACAAAGGTCATGACCGATGCGATGGAGCGGCCTTTCTTGAACCATTGCTTGAAATTGCGCGCCTTGTTCAGTTCTTCGTGCAGCCAGGATTGTTCGAAGCGCTGGGCGTACTGGGTCAGTTCGTCGTGCTGGCGGCCGGCCTGCAGGGCCTCGAACGCGGCCTCGGCGGCCAATGCGCCCGACTTGATGGCGGCATGGCTGCCCTTGATGCGCGAAGCATTCAGAAAGCCGGCTTCGCAGCCCACCAGGACGCCGCCCGGAAAGCTGAGCTTGGGCAGGGCCAGCAGGCCGCCGGCCGTGAGCGAGCGGGCGCCGTAGGCGATGCGCTTGCCGCCTTCGAAGGTGGGGCGGATGGCAGGGTGGGTCTTGTAGCGCTGGAATTCGTCGAAGGGCGACAGCCAGGGGTTGGCGTAGTCCAGACCGACCACCAAGCCGACCATGACCAGGTTGTTGTCCAGGTGGTAGAGGAAGGAGCCGCCGTAGGTGTCGGAGTCCAGGGGCCAGCCGGCAGTGTGCATCACCAGGCCGGGGCGGGCCTGGGAAGGGTCCACTTCCCACAGCTCCTTGATGCCGATGCCATAGCTTTGCGCATTGCGGCCTTCGTCCAGCTTGTAGCGCGCGATCAGCTCACGGCCCAGGTGGCCGCGCGAGCCTTCCGCGAAAATGGTGTAGCGCGCCAGCAGTTCCATGCCGGGCTGGTAGTGGGACGTATGGGTGCCGTCGCGCGCCACCCCCATGTCGCCGGTGACCACGCCGCGCACGGCGCCCGAGTCGTCGTAGAGCACGTGGGCGGCGGCAAAGCCGGGGAAGATCTCCACGCCCAGGGCTTCGGCCTGTTCGCCCAGCCATTGCACCACATTGCCCAGGCGCACAATGTAATTGCCGTGGTTCTTGAAGCAGTCGGGCAGCAGCCATTCCGGCGTGGAGCGGGCGCCTTTTTCGGTCAGGAACAGGAACTTGTCTTCGGTGACTGCCACGGAGATAGGGGCGCCCTTGGCTTTCCAGTCGGGGATCAGCTCGTCCAGGGCGCGCGTGTCCATGACGGCGCCGGACAGGATGTGGGCGCCCAGCTCGGCCCCTTTCTCGAGGACACAGACGCTCAGCTCCTGTTCATTCTGCTGAGCCAGCTGCTTGAGGCGGATGGCCGTGGCCAGCCCTGCAGGCCCCGCTCCCACGATCACTACGTCGTATTCCATCGATTCGCGTTCTGACATTGCTGTCGATCTCCTGTAGGGGTAACCGTTCTGTTCTTGATTGTTCGGCGGTGAAATTCGTGCACAGTGCGTACGGTCGATTGTATTGCAGTCTGCCTGGCTTGTTTTAAGTTTAGACTCCTGCCGTGGGGCGCCGGATCGGGTCCGGCGCCCCGGCATGATTCAGCAAGGAGAATAAGAGATGCCGGAAACCGTACGCGCCGAGCCTGGTTTTGTCTTTGACATCCCGGTGCGCTGGGGCGATCTGGATGCCATGAACCACGTCAACAATACCGTGTACTTCCGCTATGTCGAGGAGGCGCGCGTGCAGCTGATGCTGAAGCTGGGCATGCTGCCGCCTTCGACGCGCACGGGCGTGCTGGCGCACGCCAGCCTGGATTTCGTGCGCCCCGTCCTGTATCCGGCCACGGTCCGGGTGGTGCACCACCTGGTGCGCATGGGGCGCAGCAGCCTCGAGGTGGAGGTGAGCGTGCGCGACGCGGACCAGCCCGAGGTGGTCTATGCGCGCGGGCGCAACGTGCTGGTGTCCATCAGTCCGGAAGGACGCTCGCAGCCCTGGAGCGAAGAGGAAGTCGTCCGGATCCGCCAGGCCTTCGGCGCCTAGGCGGCTTGCCGTAAATGTAAAGCCTGACTTTCATCAAGTCGTAAAAGGCCCGATGGTATGTTCCAGGACATCTTTGCATTATTCTAAGAGTTGCTGTGCAGGATACTTTTTGAGTCATTGGAGAGTGAATTGAACAAGGTCTATCCAAGCGCCCGGGAGGCGTTGCAGGGAGTCGTCGCCGACGGGCAGACGATTGCAGTGGGCGGGTTCGGCCTGTGCGGGATCCCCGAGGCGCTGATCGCCGCCTTGCGGGACAGCGCGGTCAAGAACCTGACCTGCATCAGTAACAATGCCGGCGTGGACGGCTTCGGCCTGGGCCAGTTGCTGACCACCCGTCAGGTGCGCAAGATGATCTCGTCCTATGTGGGCGAGAACAAGGAGTTCGAGCGCCAATACCTGGCCGGCGAGCTGGAGCTGGAGTTCACCCCCCAGGGCACGCTGGCGGAAAAGCTGCGCGCCGGCGGCGCGGGCATTCCCGCCTTCTTCACGGCCACCGGCGTGGGCACCATCGTGGCCGACGGCAAGGAGATCCGCGAGTTCAACGGCCAGCAATATGTGCTGGAACACTCCCTGGTGCCGGACGTTTCGCTGGTCAAGGCGCACATCGCCGACCGCAGCGGCAACCTGGTGTTCCGCAAGACGGCGCGCAACTTCAATCCCAACGTGGCCATGGCCGGCAAGATCACCATCGTCGAGGTCGAGGAAATCGTCGAGACCGGCACGCTGGACCCGGACCAGGTCCATCTGCCCGGCATCTACGTGCACCGCATCGTGCTCAATGCCAATCCCGAGAAGCGCATTGAACAGCGCACCGTTCGACCTTCCTGATTAGCGAGGCAGATAAAAATGGCTTGGAACAGAGACCAAATGGCGGCGCGCGCCGCCCGGGAGCTGCAGGACGGCTTCTACGTGAACCTGGGCATAGGCTTGCCCACCCTGGTGGCCAACCACGTGCCCGAGGGCATCGAAGTCTGGCTGCAGTCCGAGAACGGCCTGCTGGGCATCGGCCCCTTTCCCACCGAAGAGCAGATCGACGCCGACCTGATCAACGCCGGCAAGCAGACCATCACGACCCTGCCTGGCTCGGCGATCTTCTCCTCGGCCGATTCATTCGCCATGATACGCGGCGGCAAGATCAACATCGCCATCCTGGGCGCCATGCAGGTGTCCGAGAAGGGCGATCTGGCCAACTGGATGATCCCCGGCAAGATGGTCAAGGGCATGGGGGGCGCCATGGACCTGGTGGCCGGCGTCGGGCGCGTCGTGGTGCTGATGGAGCACGTGGCCCGCAAGAAGGACGGCACCGAGGATCTGAAGATCCTGCCGCAATGCACCTTGCCCCTGACGGGCGTGGGCGTGGTGGATCTCATCATCACCGATCTTGGCGTCATCGAAGTCACGGAAAATGGTTTAAAGTTGTTGGAGTTGGCACCTGAAGTCAGCGTCCAGGACATTCAGGCCAAGACGGGCGTCGAACTGGACGTCAGCGCCGTGGCCTGATTCCTCCTTCCATGACGCGAAAAAAGCTTCGGCCCGGGCCGAAGCTTTTTTTTTGAATGCCCGGTGCGTGAAAGACGTTTTACAAAGGAAGTCGGCATGGACCATACCTCTATCGCCGCGCGCCTGCAGGCGCTGCGCGAACAAATGACATTCCAGGCCCTGCAGGCCAGCATCTGGCCCACCTCCGATCCGCATCTGTCCGAATACCTGCCGGACCGCTGGCAGAGCCGGGCGTGGCTCAGCGGCTTCAGCGGCTCGGCGGTCCTGGGGGTCGTGGGGAGGGACTGGGCGGGCCTGGGGACAGCCAGCCGCTACTGGGGGCGGGCCGCCAAGGAGCTGGAAGGCAGCGGCATCGTGCTGATGCGGGCCGGCGAACCCGATGTGCCCGAGCCGGCCGCCTGGCTGGCCGGTCATCTTCCGGCGCAGTCGCGCGTGGCGCTGGACAGCCAGTCCATCTCCATGCAGGGCCTGGCCGCCTGGCAGGATGCGGCGCGCGAGCAGAAATACGACTGGGCGCTGAACGCCGACCTGCTCGGTCCCATCTGGACCGACCGTCCGGCCGCGCCTTGCGGCAAGGTCGTCGAGTACCTGCCGCCGCACGCCTGCCGCAGTCGCCAGGAGAATCTGGCGCGCACGCGCCAATCCATGCAGGAGCAGGGCGCGCACTGGCATCTGATCAGCGCGCTGGACGATATTGCCTGGACACTGAACCTGCGCGGCGAAGACGTGCCCTACAACCCGGTGTTCCTGTCCTACCTGCTGATCGGGCCCGACCAGGCGCATCTGTTCGTGGACGCCGGGAAACTCTCGCCCGGCGTGCGCGCATCCTTGGGCGAGGCCGGCGTCGAGGTCCAGGACTATGCCTTCCTGCCGGAGTTCATGCGGGCTCTGCCGGCATCCCTGACCGTGCTGCTGGATCCGGCGCGCACCACGGCCTGGGCGGCGCAACTGGCCGCGCATCTGACGGTGGTCGAGCACATCAATCCCGCCCATCTGTTCAAGTCCTGCAAGACGGATGCGGAACTGCAGCACGTGCGCGAGACGATGGAAAAGGACGGCGCCGCGCTGTGCGAGTTCTTCGCCTGGTTCGAGCAGCAGGGCGGCGGCCTCACCGAGCTGGACGTGGACGAGCAGATCACCGCGGCGCGGGCGCGCCAGGAGGGGTTCGTCAGCCCCAGCTTCGGCACGATCGCGGCCTATCAGGCCAACGGGGCCATGCCGCATTATCACGCTACCGAGCAATCTCATGCGCGCATCGAGGGCGATGGCCTGCTGCTGATCGACTCCGGGGGCCAGTACCTGGGCGGCACCACGGACATCACCCGGGTGGTGCCGGTCGGGCAGGCCTCGCTTGAGCAGATCCGCGACTTCACCCTGGTGCTCAAGGGCATGATCTCGCTGTCCCGGCTGGTGTTTCCGGAAGGCGTCGCCGGCCAGCAGATCGACGTGCTGGCGCGCCAGCCGCTGTGGGAGCAGGGGCTGGACTTCGGGCATGGCACAGGGCACGGCGTGGGCTACTTCATGAACGTGCACGAAGGACCGCAATCCATTTCCTGGAGGGGGCGCATCGGCCCGCACTCGGGCATGAAGGCGGGCATGATCACCTCCAACGAACCGGGCCTGTACCGGCCGGGCCGGTGGGGGATACGCATCGAGAACCTGGTGGCGGCCGTGCCCGCCATGCGTACCGAATACGGACAGTTCCTGCGCTTCGAGACCCTGACCCTGTGCCCGATCGACACGCGTTGTATTGATGCATCATTGTTGACCCAGGCCGAACGCCTCTGGCTCAACGAATACCATGCGCAGGTGCGCGAGCGCCTCCTGCCCCGGGTGCAGGGAGCGGCGCGCAATTGGCTTGAACAAAGGACCCAGGCCATCTGAGCCGGGCCGGCGCCGCTGTCAAGACGCCGTGCGCAAGAGGCATGCGCCGCTTGCGCGGCCTTCTTGCGAAGTCCCCAAGGACGGGCGCTTCCCGTTATAATCCAAATTTCCCGCTATCGCCTGACTTGCCGTCAGGCGCGTTTTTATAATGACCACCAAATACGTATTCGTGACGGGAGGCGTCGTGTCCTCCCTGGGCAAAGGTATTGCGGCCGCATCCCTGGCTGCCATTCTGGAGTCCCGAGGCTTGCGCGTGACCATGCTCAAGCTCGACCCCTACATCAACGTGGATCCGGTCACCATGAGCCCCTTCCAGCATGGTGAAGTGTTCGTTACCGAGGACGGCGCGGAAACCGACCTGGACCTGGGCCACTACGAGCGGTTCATCTCCGCCCGCATGCACAAGGTCAACAACTTCACCACCGGCCAGATCTACGAATCCGTGCTGCGCAAGGAGCGCCGCGGCGATTATCTGGGCAAGACCGTGCAGGTGATCCCGCACATCACCAACGAGATCCAGGACTTCGTCATGCGCGGCGCCAAGGCCGCCTATGACGGCGCGGCCGACGTGGCCATCGTGGAAATCGGCGGCACCGTGGGCGACATCGAATCCCTGCCGTTCCTGGAAGCCGCGCGCCAGATGAGCCTGCGCCTGGGCCGCAACAACACCGCCTTCGTGCACCTGACGCTGGTGCCGTTCATCGCCTCGGCCGGCGAGCTCAAGACCAAGCCTACGCAGCATTCGGTCCAGAAGCTGCGCGAGATCGGCATCCACCCGCACGCCCTGCTGTGCCGCGCCGACCGCGTCATCCCCGACGACGAGCGCGCCAAGATCTCGCTGTTCTCGAACGTGCCCATGGACGCCGTCATCTCCGTCTGGGACGCCGATTCCATCTACAAGATTCCGGCCATGCTGCATCAGCAGGGCCTGGACAGCCTGGTGTGCGATGCGCTGGCCCTCTCGCCGCCTCCCGCCGACCTGTCCATGTGGGACCGCCTGGTGGAAGCGCTGGAGAATCCCGAGCACGAAGTGCGCATCGGCATGGTGGGCAAGTACGTCGACCTGACCGAATCCTACAAGTCGCTCAGCGAAGCCCTGGTGCATGCCGGCATCCATACCCGTACGCGCATCAACATCGAGTACCTGGATTCCGAAGTCATCGAGAACGAAGGCACCGAGTGCCTGAAGGGTCTGGACGCCATCCTGGTTCCCGGAGGCTTCGGCAAGCGCGGCACCGAAGGCAAGATCCGCGCCATCCAGTACGCCCGTGAAAACGGCGTGCCCTTCCTGGGCATCTGCCTGGGCATGCAACTGGCCGTGGTCGAGTACGCCCGCCACGTGGGCAATCTGGTGGGGGCGAACTCCACCGAGTTCGATCCCTCCGCCGTGCATCCCGTGGTGGCCCTGATCCCCGAGTGGGCGGACCGCGAAGGCAAGATCGAGCGCCGCGACGGCTCCTCCGATCTGGGAGGCACCATGCGCAAGGGCGCGCAGCGCTGCCCCGTCAAGCCCGGCACCCGCGCCGCCGCCATCTACGGTGCGGACGTCAACGAGCGCCACCGCCACCGCTTCGAGGTCAACACGCTGTACGTGCCGCGCCTGGAAGAAGTGGGCATGGTCATCAGCGCCCGCACGCCGACGGAAAACCTGCCCGAAATCATGGAGCTGCCCAACCACCCCTGGTTCATGGGCGTACAGTTCCACCCCGAGTTCACCTCCACGCCCCGCGATGGCCACCCGCTGTTCACCAGCTATATCAAGGCCGCTCTGGAGCACCAGAAGAAATCGGCCTGATTTCCCGGCATGAATGAAAAAGCCCGCATGCTGAACTGACCCCCAAAAGTTGGACGGTCAGAGCCTAAAGCCCGAAGGCCTGAGCTCGGTACTGCACCGGGCTCAGGCCTTTTAGCTTGAGCTTGATGCGTTCGTGATTGTAGTAGTGGATGTACTGGCCGATGCCGGCCTGGAGCTGCTCGATGCTCTCGAAGCGGTTCAGGTGGAAGAACTCGGCCTTGAGCGTGCCGAAGAAGCTTTCCATGGCGGCATTGTCCAGGCAGTTTCCCTTGCGCGACATGCTCTGAATCACGCCTTGCTCAGCGAGCCGACGCCGGTACTGGGGCTGCTGGTACTGCCAGCCCTGATCGGAGTGCAGCAGCGGGCGATCCGTGGGTTTGAGCCGTGCCAGCGCTTTCTTGAGCATGCTGCCCACGAGCTTGAACACGGGGCGCAGGCTGGTCTCGTAGGCCACGATCTCGCCGTTGTACAGGTCCATCACGGGCGAGAGGTAAAGCTTATCGGCGCCGACCTTGAACTCGGTCACATCCGTCACCCACTTCTGATTGGGCCTGTCGGCCTGGAACTGGCGCGCCAGCAGGTTCGGCGCCGCGCGGCCCTGCTCGTCTCGGTACGAACGGTATTTCTTCGGGCGCACCAAGGACTTCAGTCCAAGCGTCTGCATCACGCGCTGGACGGCCTTGTGGTTGATGAGCTCACCGGCCCGGCGCAGCGCTGCCGTGATGCGCCGGTAGCCATAGCGGCCCCTGTGCTGGTCGTACAGTGCGCGGATGCGCGCCTTCAGCCCGACGCAGGGATCGGCCGCGCTCAGTGCCTTGGCCTGGTAGTAGAACGTGCTGCGCGACAGCCCGGCCACCTTCAGCAGCACGGCCAAGGTGTGGCCTTGCCTCAATTCGAGCACGACCCGCGCTTTTTCTGCGCGGCCAGCGCTTTTTCCTGACGCAAGGCCCTCAATTTTTTTAAGTACGCATTCTCCGCGCGCAGATATTCGTTCTCTTGGCGCAACTGCTCCAGCGTGCGCGTGTCCTCGCAGGGCGAAGGCGTAAGGGTTGGGGGTTTGGGGGATTTCATCGTCGGGGAGCGGCCTGGGCGAGGGTTGGGGGTCAGGGCGCGAAGGCCCCCTTCATGATACTCGCGTTCCCACCGCCTCACGACGCCATGGCCGCCGCGCACGTCGAACCGCGCCGCGGCTTGGCGGCAAGACAAGCCCTCTTGCCACATCCGACTCAACACGGACAGCTTGAACTCGGCGCCGTAGTGACCGCTGTGCTTCTTGTGCAATCCCGCCTCGCCATGCTCTCGGTACTGCGCGGCCCAGCGGCGCACCGTCCCATGATCGAGCCCATATCGCCCGGCCAATGCCCGGGCCCCTAGCGACCCGGACCAATAGTCCCGTGCCACTTCCAGCTTGAAGTCCACATCATATTTCGCCATGTAAAACCCCCGAAGGTTGGATCAATGTCCAACTTTCGGGGGTCAGTTCAATGTGCGGGGGCTTTTTCCTTTTGGAAAGGAGATTCCTGCTTACGATGTGATTGATTCTGTGTGCGCGCTCCGGACTTGAATCGGACCGAGATATCGGAACATCTGGCTGGGGACTGTCTCCACGCAGTGTCCACGTCCGCGGGAATGTGGGAAAATGCGGCAATACTGAAACGAGGTCAATTATGGATTTATGCGGCTATGAAGTGGGGCTGGATCGGCCCTTTTTCCTGATTGCCGGCCCTTGTGTGATCGAATCGCGCCAGATGGCCTTCGATACGGCGGGCCAATTGGCCGAGATCACCTCTGCGCTGGGCATCCCCTTCATCTACAAAAGCTCCTTCGACAAGGCCAACCGCAGCTCGGGCAAGTCCTATCGCGGACCGGGCATGGCGGAAGGACTGCAGATCCTGGCGGACGTGCGCTCGCACTACAAGGTGCCGGTGCTGACCGACGTGCACGACAAGGACCAGGTCGATGACGTCGCCGCCGTGGTCGATGTGCTGCAGACGCCGGCCTTTCTGTGCCGCCAGACCGATTTCATCCAGGCCTGCGCGGCCACGCTCAAGCCCGTGAACATCAAGAAAGGACAGTTCCTGGCCCCGCACGACATGGTGCAGGTCGTGGAAAAGGCGCGCGCGGCAGCGCTGGATGCCGGCGGCGACGGCTCCACCATCATGGTGTGCGAGCGCGGCGCTTCCTTCGGCTACAACAACCTGGTCTCGGACATGCGTTCCCTGGCCATCATGCGCGAGACCGACTGCCCCGTCGTGTTCGACGCCACCCATTCGGTGCAACTGCCCGGCGGGCAGGGCACTTCGTCCGGCGGGCAGCGCGAGTTCGTGCCTGTGCTGGCGCGCGCCGCCGTGGCGGCGGGCGTGGCCGGCGTGTTCATGGAAACCCATCCGGATCCGGACAAGGCCCTGTCCGACGGCCCCAATGCGGTGCCCTTGGCGCAGATGCCCGATCTGCTCCGGACCCTGCAACAGATTGATTCCATCGTGAAGAGCAGCGGTGCCTTGCAGCACGGCTATTGAGTTGTTTTTGGAGACGCCATGTCCGCATTTCTGATTGCCAATGTTGAAGTGACCAATCCCGAGCAGTACAAGCAATACCAGGAGTTTTCCACCATCGCCATGCAGACGCACAACGTGAAAGTGCGCGTGCGCGGCGGCAAGACCCTGGCCCTGGAAGGCAATGCGCCCCTGCGCACGGTCGTCATGGAGTTCGACACCCTGGAGCAGGCCCAGGCCTTCTATGATTCCCAGGAGTATCGCCGCGCCCGCCAAGCTCGCGACGGCGCCGCCAACATGACCATGTACGTGGTGGAAGGCCTTTGATCCTTCTGGACAGGCGCCGTCCGGGCGCCTGAATGCAAAAGGGAGCGTGTTGCACGCTCCCTTTCTTATTGGTCGGCGTACCGCACCGCGCCGCCTGAGCTGGCGGGTCAGGCCCAGTCAGAAACGGGAATCCTTCAATGCGGGCAGTATCAGTTCCCGCACGAAGCTGGCGTCGGACAATTGTCTGTATTCCTGATCCGCGGTCGATGGCAGGGCGAACCTGGCGTCCTGCTTGCTGACGCCATTGTCGGATGCGCAACACGGTCAGGGGCCGCAATCACCTTTGTCTTGTCAGGTTTTTAGGGATTTCGTAAAATTATTGATAAGTCAACAATTGTATGGTCAATGAAAAATGGCAAGCATTCCCGATCCGTCCCAACTGGCCCAGGGGCGCATGTTATCCGTCACGCAATCCATCCTGGCGATGATGGGGCTGTGTTTCGTCGTCATGCTGGTGGCCATCGACCAGACCGTGGTGGGCACGGCCATGCCCAATATCGTGGCTGAACTCAATGGCTTCGAGCTTTATGCCTGGGTGGCCACGGCCTATCTGCTGACTTCGGTCATCACCGTGCCCATCTTCGGCCGGCTGGGCGACTTCTACGGCCGCCGGCGCTTTGTGGTGGTATCCATCGTGCTGTTCACCGTGGCCTCGGTCCTGTGCGGCATGGCCCAGAGCATGATGCAGCTTGTGCTGGCGCGCGCCCTGCAGGGGGTGGCCGGCGGCATGCTGGTGGGAACGGCCTTCGCCTGTATTCCCGACCTGTTTCCCGATCCGCGCGTACGCCTGCGCTGGCAGGTGATGATGAGCGCCGCCTTCGGGATCGCCAACGGCATAGGTCCGTTCCTGGGCGGTTTCCTGACCGAGCAATATGGCTGGCGCTCGGTCTTCTACGTGAACCTGCCCATAGGCTTGCTCAGCCTGTATTTTGTCTATCGCTACCTGCCGCTGATCCGGCATTTCCGGCAGGGCGGCGTGCGCCTGGACTGGCAGGGCGCCATCCTGCTGATGCTGGGCCTGGGCTGCATCCAGCTGCTGGTCGAGCTGCTGCCCCAGCATGGCGCCAGCTCCTTCATGGTTCTGCTGGGCGTGGCCAGCCTGGCGGCCTTTGGCCTGCTGGTGCATTGGGAGCGCCGCGCGGCCGAGCCGCTGCTGCCGGCCGCCCTGTTCAGCAATCCGGCTCAGCTAGCCTTGTTCGTCCTGTCCGTGGGCCTGGGCTTCATCCTCTTTTCCCTGTTGTTCTACGGTCCGCTGCTGCTGCAGGGCGGCTTCGGCCTGCGTCCGCAGACCGCCGGCCTGCTCATCACGCCGCTGGTGGTGTTCATCACCGTGGGCAGCATCATCAATGGGCGCGTGGTGACGCGGCTGTCACGGCCCAACATCATGCTGTACCTGGGCCTGGCGCTGCTGACCATCGCCTGCATCGGCATGGTCTTCATGGATAAAACCGTCCCGCATTGGCAGTTCGTGCTGTATGCGATCGCCGGCGGCACGGGAATTGGCTTTATCATGCCCAACCTGACGGTGTTCTCGCAGGAAATCGCCGAACGTTCCATGCTGGGCATTGCCACGGCCATGCTACAGTCCATGCGCATGGTCGGCGGCATGCTGGGCACGGCCATCGTGGGCACATTGGTCACCTACCAGTACGGCGAGGGCTTGAGCAGCCGGGTGGCCGGCTTGCCGGCCGATCTGGCCGCTTCCCTGAAGGATCCGCAACTGCTCATGAGCTCCGCCCAGCAGGCGCAGTTCCTGGAGCTGGCCGGCCGGCAGGGCCAGGCCGGCCAGATGTGGCTGGGCGTGGCGCGCGATTCGCTGGCCCATGCCGTCAATATAGGAATGGCGGTCACGCTGCTGCTGATCGTCTGGTGTTTTTATTGGGTTCGCAAAGTGCCGCCGATCCGGTTCGTCCGTAAAGCGGAGTCCTCGCAATGAATGAATTTCCACAACTGCAGGCCGTTCAGCAACTGGGCCGCACCTATCGCAGCCTGATGGCCGCCTTCGACCAGCAACTGGGCATGCCCATGCCGCGCTGGCGCATCCTGATCTGCCTGTATCAGGACGGCTGCGTCTCGCAGAAGCAACTGGTGCGCCACCTGCGCATCGATCCGGCCGCGGTCACGCGCCAGCTCAAGAGCATCGAATCGCTGGGATTGATCGAACGCTTCACCGACGAGCAGGACAACCGGCTGACCAATGTGCGCCTGAGCGCCGCGGGCCGCGAACTGGTCGAGGCCACGCTGCCGCGCCGCCGCCGTCTGGTCGAGACCATGCTGCAGGACTTCTCCGATCAGGACCTGGAACAGCTCATCGCCTTGTTGACCACCTGGGAGCGTTCCTTGTCGCGCGCGGTGGACGCGGACCCATCCTGAGACTTATCGGTACTTTTCGTATTTACTGATACAACGCGCAGTCTCGGACTTTCTTGTGATAATAAACAGGTCCAGGCCCCGCCGGAGCCAAGCCGCCTGGCCGCCAGCCAGGCTTTTTTGGCGGCTTTTGGGGCCAGACATGGCACGGCTGTGTCATGGGCAGGTACAATCCCAGTTCAGTGGAGGATGGCATGGCAGCCTCGTCCGGAGAGCTGACGGGACGGCGCAGAAGCCATCCTGCATGCAGCGCGCCGGAGACCAGGCTGACCGCAAGGCCCGCCCTGGGCTGCAGGCCAGGCTACAGGATTGTTTAACTTATCTAGCTAAATGCTACTTCAGGCAGGACTGTCAAAATCATGAGTGCAATCGTAGATATTATCGGACGCGAGATTCTGGATTCCCGCGGTAATCCGACTGTTGAGTGTGATGTGTTGCTCGAGTCGGGCGCCATGGGCCGCGCGGCCGTTCCGTCCGGTGCATCGACCGGCGCCCGTGAAGCGCTGGAACTGCGCGATGGCGACAAGAGCCGTTACCTGGGCAAGGGCGTGCTGCGCGCCGTCGAGAACGTCAATACCGAAATTTCCGAAGCCTTGATGGGCCTGGACGCCCAGGAACAGACCTTCATCGATCGCACCCTGATCGAGCTGGACGGCACCGAAGACAAGAGCCGCCTGGGCGCGAACGCCCTGCTGGCCGCCAGCATGGCCGTGGCCCGCGCCGCCGCCGACGACTCCGGCCTGTCCCTGTACCGCTATTTCGGCGGCAGCGGCGCCATGGCCATGCCCGTGCCCATGATGAACGTCATCAATGGCGGCGCGCATGCCAACAACACCCTGGACCTGCAGGAATTCATGATCATGCCCGTGGGCGCTAAGAGCTTCCGCGAGTCCCTGCGCATGGGCGCCGAGGTATTCCATTCCCTGAAGTCCCTGATCCACGGCCAGGGCATGTCCACCGCCGTGGGTGACGAAGGCGGCTTCGCGCCCAATGTGGCCAATCACGAAGCGGCCATCGAACTGATCCTGCGCGCCATCGAGAACGCCGGCTACGAGCCCGGTTCGCAGATCGCCCTTGCCCTGGATTGCGCCGCTTCCGAGTTCTACCGCGACGGCAAATACCACCTGGCCGGTGAAGGCGGCGTGTCCCTGAGCTCCCAGGACTTCGCCAACCTGCTGGCCAACTGGTGCGACAAGTACCCCATCATCTCCATCGAAGACGGCATGGCCGAAGATGACTGGGATGGCTGGCGCATCCTGAGCCAGCAGCTGGGCGACAAGATCCAGCTGGTGGGTGACGATCTGTTCGTCACCAACACCAAGATTCTGAAGAAGGGCATCGAGATGGGCATCGCCAACTCGATCCTGATCAAGATCAACCAGATCGGCACCCTGACCGAAACCTTCGCCGCCATCGAAATGGCCAAGCGCGCCGGCTACACGGCCGTGATCTCGCACCGTTCGGGCGAAACCGAAGACTCCACCATTGCCGACATCGCCGTGGCCACCAACGCCATGCAGATCAAGACGGGTTCGCTGTCCCGCTCCGACCGCATGGCCAAGTACAACCAGTTGCTGCGTATCGAAGAAGAACTGGCTGAAGTCGCTACCTTCCCAGGTCGCGATGCGTTCTATAATCTGCGCTAATTCAGTTCAGACGGCCGGGTCGCAAGACCCGGCCCATACGCCGCCATGCGCCTTCTTGCCCTTTTGCTGTTCTGCCTGACCCTGGCCACTCATTACGCCCTGTGGTGGGGCAAGGGCGGCTGGCTGGATGTGCGACAGATGCAGACCAATCTGGCGGCCCAGAAGGAAACCAACGAGGCCCTGACCGCCCGCAACAACGCCTTGCTGGCTGAAGTCCAGGACCTGCGCTCCGGCACGCATGCCGTGGAAGAGCGCGCCCGCAGCGAGTTCGGCATGATGCGCGAAGGCGAGATCTTCGTGCAGATCGTTCCTCCAGGCGGCTCGGCCGCACAGACCCGGCATCCTTGATTCACAGCGCGCAGGCGCTGCTGCATTTCTTTTTCTTCCCTTGGCCACATTCAACAGCCCATGCGGGCGGAGCTGCCGTGTGCGCGCGTCATGGAGTCTTGCGGCTTTGTATTCAGTCGCAGGACTCGGGCAGTGGGGGATCCGCGGGCGGCTGATTTGCTTCGCCCGACGTGGCGGGCGGCGACTGCGGCAGGCCGGGCGTCGAGGGTTCGCCGGGGCCCGGGAATGGCGGAAGAGGCGGTGCGGGCGAAGGAGGGCCATGTGGCCGTCCTGGGGCGGGTGAACCTGCTCCAGGTGCCGGCAGGTCCGCCGCATGGTCCGCTCCGTAGACGACGCGTCCGTCCGCCAGGTCATCCCATTGAACGGCATCGGACTGCATGGGATGCCGGATGTCCAGCCGCATCAAAAGCGCGCGCGGGCCGGCCGTCGTGTTCAGGCTGGCGGCCAGGATGGGCAGCAGCCGCGACAAGGACAGCGGGCCGGGCTGATGGGCGTAGCGCAGCTGCAGATGCAGGGTATTGGCCTGGAAGATGGTGGGACGGCTGTCCGGCCGGTGCGCATGCTGCCGGGCCTGCCAGCCTTGACGGATGGCGGGCCTCATGGCGTGCTGGCGGGAAGGACGGCCGTGCAGGGCGAAGGCGGCGGCGGAAGGCGACAGGATGCGGATCTGCCAGCGATCCCTGCGTGGCGCTCTGGCTGCGGCCAGGCCTTGGGAGAAGCTGCGGGCGATGTATTCCGGGCTGCCCTGGTGGATGCTGGCCTGGCGCGCAGCATGCAGCAGGGCATGATGCAGGCGCACGCGCAGGGAATAGAGCGTGAGCACGTCCAGAGCCAGCAGCGAAAGCAGGAGTACGGCCAGCAAGGCCGCTATCGCCGGTGCGCCGGCCAGGCCGGATTGAGACAGAAGAGGGGGGCGGAGAGCAGGCATGGTGCGTTCATCATGCCTGCTTGGCTGGAGCAGGGGCAGACGGACTTGTACTGGCGTACAAATCCGTGCGCAGGGCTTTTAATGCAGGGTGCTGTCGCCGGGCAGGCTGTCGCTGTTGTCCACGAAGAGCGAGGCGCAGTCGATGGCGTCGAATTCGTAGGGCTTGCCGCAGAAGTTGCACGAGACATGGATGGTGCTGCGTTCGGCCAGCAATTGTTCGACTTCCTGTCGACCCAGCATGCGCAGCATGTTGCTGACGCGCTGACGTGAACAAGGGCAGTGCCAGCGCACGGATTGGGGGTCGAAGGCCAGCAGGTCTTCTTCCCAGAACAGGCGATGGATCAGCGTGTCGCAGTCCACCTGCAGCAGCTCCTGGGGCTGCACGGTGGACGCCAGCGCCAGGGCGCGTTCCCAGGTCTCCAGGCTTTGCACGATGCTTTGTCCGCCTTGGGCGGGCAGGCGCTGCAGCAGCAGGCCGGCGCAGTGCTGGCCGTCCGCAGCCAGCCACAGGCGCGTATCGAGCTGTTCGGAGCCATGCATGTAGGTCTGCAGGACTTCGGCCACGGTATCGCCTTCCAGCGGCACCACGCCCTGGTAAGGGCGGAAATCCGAACTGCTCTGCCTGGGAGCGAGCACCACGGTGAAGCGGCCTTCGCCCTGCGTGTTCAGCAGGCTTTGCAAGGTGCCGCTGTGCGGAATGGGCTGGTTCTCGCGCAGGGAGACGGTGGCGCGTATGTCCATGTCCGATGTGCATTCCACCACCAGCAGGGCGATGGGACCGTCGCCCTGGATCTGCAGGATCAGGGAACCGTCGAACTTGAGGTTGCCGGCCAGCAGCACGGAAGCGGCCACCAGCTCGCCCAGCAGGTTGCGTATGCAGTCGGGGTAGTGCTGATGTTCGAGACCGGTCTGCCAGGCCTGCTCCAGGTGAACGACCTGGGCGCGGGTGCTCTGGTCGGCAAACAGGTATTTTTTGAGGATGTCAGTCATGACTTTGGTGAACTACTAAAAAAATGGTCTGCAGGCCGTTCCGTTCAGGCTGCGGGAACGGCGGCACGGGCCGGGCGGGCATCGATCAGGCGAGTCTTGGACAGGCGGTCGTGCAGGAATTGCTGGTCTTTGTCGAACCAGGTCCAGATGAAGTTCAGGAACGGCGTGAACACGATGAACAGGTCCGTGGACGCATAGCCTGTATAGGCCGATATCTGCTTGACCAGCAGTGCTCCCAGCAGCGGCAGGGGCCAGATCAGAATATAACGCAGCAGCAGCGTGCGCAAGGCGGGAATACGACCCTGCTCATCGACCAGACGGATGTGACAGGTCTTCATGGGCAGGGTCTGGCCGAGCCGTCGCCAGCACAGCACGAAGTAGACGCCCAGTGCCAGGAACAGCACGACCTGGCGTCCGTGGCGCAGGTCCAGTCCGCTGCGGCTTTGCGTCAGGGTGTCGAAGAGGTAGCTGGTCGTGAAGATGACGCCAAAAAGCAGGATGGATTCATACATCATGCAGGCGAAGCGTCGCCAGCGTCCGGGCGTGGAGAAAGAGGGTGTCATGGTGCGAGCGGAGGCATACAAGACTGCATTATCGCGTATATCGGCAGCCAGCGGAACGATGCGCTTGCCATGCGCGCCCGGGAGGCAAAAAAAAGCCACCGCATCCGGTGGCTTGGGCTGCGCGGGCGGCTTGAGCCGTCCGGTTCTGGCGGATCAGGCGTTGATGCGACGCTGTTGGCCGAACAGGCGCATGAAGAGGTTCTTGAGCGCCTTGAAAGGGCGCAGGCGATACTGCTCTTCCAGCGCATGGGTAAGGAGCTGGCGTTCGATTTCGTCGGTCAGACGCAAGTCGTTGCGGTAGTTCATTTTGCCGTTCCGTTCATTGATAAGGGTTAACCCTGATTTTAGGGTTAACCCTTATATTTGGCAACTGAACCAGCAGGTTTCCGTGTACTTATGTCGTTCTATTACGACTCCATGCCGGCGTCGTCGTCCTGACGGTAGCTTGCCTGCACCATGTCGAAGCAGAACAGGCGGCAGTCCAGGGGGCCGTTGTACAGCGGGTAGCGGCGCTTGGGCTTGAGGCGCATGTGGCGCGGCAACTCCAGGTCGCTGCTGATCATGTTCACGCTCCAGCCGGCGAAGTTCTGCTTCAGGTTGCTGGACCAGTCACGCCAGAAATCGTCGTCCTGATGCTCCAGGCGTTCGCCGTAAGGCGGGTTGGTCACGATCCAGCCGGGTTCGGTGGAGGGCTGGATCTCCAGCGCATTGCCATGTTCGAAGCGGATGGTGTCCTGGGTCAGGTGCGAACGGTCCAGATTGGCGCGGGCCGCTTCCAGCACGACGGGATTGATGTCATAGCCTATCAGCGGCGTGTCCAGACGGGGCGCGATGCGTGAGCGGGCCTCGTCCTTGATGTCGCGCCACAGGCGGAAATCGTGGCAGCGCAGGCGTTCGAAGTGGAAAGGCCGCCAGATGCCGGGCGGCGCGCCCAGCGCCATCCAGGCCGCTTCGATCAGGATGGTGCCGCTGCCGCAGAACGGATCGAGCAGCGGTTTGGAGGGATCCCAGCCCGACAGGGCCAGCAGGCCGGCGGCCAGGTTCTCGCGCAAGGGCGCGTCGCCCTTGTCGTGGCGCCAGCCCCGCTTGAACAGGGATTCGCCGCTGGTGTCCAGGTAGAAAGTAGCGGTGGTCTCGTCCAGGAACAGGTGCACGCGGGCGTCGGGCCGTACGGTGTCGATGGACGGGCGCGCGCCTTCCAGTTCGCGCAGGCGGTCGCAGATGCCGTCCTTGGCGCGCAGATTGCAGTATTGCAGGCTCTGCATGGGGCTGCGCACGGCCGAGGTGTCCACGCGCAGGGTCTGCTCGGGGCCGAACCAGCGTTCCCAGGGCGTCAGGCGGGCCAGGGCCAGGATATCGTCTTCGTTGCCGACTGGCGCGTGCGAGAGTTCCAGCAGGATGCGGGTGGCCAGACGCGAGGACAGGTTGGCGCGCATGACGCCGATCCAGTCGGCAACGAAATGGCAGCCGGCGCGGCCGGCCTGGACGTGATCGTAGCCCAGGGCCTGGAGCTCGGCCGCCAGGGCTTCTTCCAGACCCTGCGGGCAAGGAGCGAACAGGCGGTACTGTTCGGTCTGGGCGGCCTTGATCTGCACTCGCTCAGTCTGCTGGATGCTGGCGTCGTGCAGGCGTTGGCCCGGACGGGGCGCCTGCGGGCTGTCCACTTTCTTGATGGGCGAATCGTACTGTGGAAAGGCGTCGCCGTTCTTGGCCGGACTGAATAGGCTGCTGCTGCGACTGGCCGATTCGCGGCGCTCACCGGAGAACTCGCGCCGCTCACCGGACTGGGGACGGCGTTCCTGGTCGCGGTTGAAGGCGGGTCGCTCACGGCGCTCGCCGGAGAACTCGCGCCGTTCACCGGATTGGGGACGGCGGTCCTGGTCGCGGCTGAAGGCGGGGCGCTCACGGCGCTCGCCGGAGAACTCGCGCCGTTCCCCGGATGAGGGACGGCGGTCCTGGTCGCGATTGAAGGCGGGTCGCTCGCGGCGCTCACCGGAGAACTCGCGCCGTTCCCCGGATGGGGGACGGCGGTCCTGGTCGCGATTGAAGGGGGGCGCTCGCGGCGCTCGCCGGAGAACTCGCGCCGTTCCCCGGATGGGGGACGGCGGTCCTGGTCGCGATTGAAGGCGGGTCGCTCGCGGCGCTCGCCGGAGAATTCGCGCCGTTCACCGGATGGGGGGCGACGGTCCTGGTCGCGATTGAAGGCGGGGCGTTCACGGCGCTCGCCGGAGAATTCGCGCCGTTCGCCGGACTGGGGTCGGCGGTCCTGGTCGCGATTGAAGGCGGGTCGCTCGCGGCGCTCGCCGGAAAACTCGCGCCGTTCACCGGATGGGGGGCGGCGGTCCTGGTCGCGGTTGAAGGCGGGACGTTCCTGCTCGCGCTTGCCGGCGTAAGGTCGGGGTTCGCGTTTGGGAGCGCCTTGCTGGCGTTCCTGCTGGCTGACGACGCGCGCGCGCGCGCCGGAGCGCGTGCGTGGTTCGGTGCTGGCGCTTTTCTTTTTGTTGCCTGACACCAGGCTTAGTGTCTTGCGTTCGGGTTGGTCTGACATGAAGAGTGCATTAAAAGGGTTTTACAACCACCAGGATGAGGACCAGCAGCAGAACGATGACCGGAAATTCATTGAACCAGCGGAAGAAGATGTGCGAGCGGGTGTTCAGCCCCTGCTGGAACTTCCGCAGGAAGCGTCCGCACACGCCATGGAAGGCAAACAGCGTCAGGACCAGAGCCAGCTTGGCATGCATCCAGCCTTGTCCCTTGCCTATGCCGTAGTACAAAAACAGCCCCAGGCCGGTGAGCAGCGTCAGGATGGCCAGGGGCGTCATGAAGCGATACAGCCGCCGGGCCATGCCCAGCAGCGTTTCGCGGCTTGCAGCGTCGTGGTCCTGGGCCAGGTTGACGTAGATGCGCGGCAGGTAGAACAGGCCCGCGAACCAGGACGTGACGAACAGAATGTGGAAAGCCTTGAGCCAGAGCATGGTCTAACCGCGCAACTGGCCGTCGCCGTGCAGCACCCATTTATAGGTCGTCAGTCCTTCCAGACCGACGGGGCCGCGGGCGTGCAGGCGATTGGTGGAGATGCCGATTTCGGCGCCCAGGCCGTACTCGAAGCCGTCGGCGAAACAGGTCGGCAGGTTCACCATGACGGAGCTGGAGTCCACCTCGCGCTGGAAGCGTTCGGCGTTGCTCAGGTTCTCCGTGACGATGGATTCCGTGTGCTCGGAGCTGTAGCGGGCGATATGATCCATGGCCTGCTCCATGGAGTCGACGATGCGCACTGCCAGGATGGGCGCGGCGAATTCGGTTTCCCAGTCGGATTCGGTGGCCGGTGTCACGTTCGAGACCAGGGCGCGGGTCTGTTCGCAGCCGCGCAGCTCCACGCCCTTTTCCTGCAACTGACGGGCGGCGCCGGGCAGGAAGGCGGGGGCGATATTGCGATGCACCAGCAGGGTTTCCATGGTGCCGCAGATGCCGTAGCGGTAGGTCTTGGCATTGAACACGATGCGCGCCGCCTTCTCCAGGTCGGCGAATTCGTCCACATAGACGTGGCAGTTGCCGTCCAGGTGCTTGATCAGGGGCACGGTGGCTTCGTCGCTCAGGCGCTGGATCAGGCTCTTGCCGCCGCGCGGCACGATGACGTCCACGAAATCATTCATGGTGACCAGCAGGCCCACGGCGTCGCGGTCGGTGGTGGGCACGACCTGAACGGCTTCCTTGGGCAGTCCGGCGCGCTCCAGGCCGTCGGCGATGATGCGCGCCAGCGCCTGGTTGGAATGGAAGGCCTCGCTGCCGCCGCGCAGGATGGTGGCATTGCCCGACTTCAGGCACAGGGCGGCCGCGTCGATGGTGACGTTGGGCCGGGATTCGTAGATGATGCCGATCACGCCCAGGGGCACGCGCATCTGCGCCACGCGCATGCCGTTAGGGCGGGTGCGCGAGGCGCTGATCTGCCCGACCGGATCGTCCATGTCCGCGATCTGGCGCAGGCCCGTGGTCATGATGTGCAGGGCCTTGTCCGACAGGGCCAGGCGCTCGATCATGGCCGGCGCGATCTGACGCTCGCGCGCGGCCTGCAGGTCCAGCTCGTTGGCGGCCTGCAACTGGACCTTCTGCTCCATCAGGGCGTCGGCCATGTGGCGCAGGGCGTCGGCCTTGGCCTTGCCGCTGGCGGCGCGCATGCGGCGCGCAGCGGCCTGGGCGCGCACGCCCAGGTCGCGCATGAGGGTGGGCAGGTCGCCGGCTTGCTGGGCGGCGGAGGTATGGGTGATGTCGTTCATAGCCGTGAAACTCTCCGGTTCAAGAGAGCATTATCGCAACAAATAAAGGGTTCGGGGCGTTGGGAAGTCAGGCGCGGGCCGGTCGTGTCGCCACGGCGATACGCAAGGTCAGGCGACGCATTTCTTCCCAGGGATCGTTCTGGCGGCCGGCCGGGCGCAGGCCCTTGATGAGCCTGTCTATGTCGTGGGCGTGCAGCACGGCGGCCGGCCAGGCGGCGTCCGGGATGCGCTCCAGGGCCTGGCGCACGAGTTTTTCGCGCGGCCCGAAGATGCGGTGCTGACGGAACAGGGAAGCGATGTCCTGGCCCTGCTGGCGGGCGCGGGCCAGGCGAGCCAGCGTGCGCACTTCGTCGCCCACGGCCCACAGCACCAGAGGCAGGGCCTCGCCCTCGGCCTGCAGGCCGTCCAGCACGGTCAGGGCGCGGCGGCTCTGTCCGGCCAGCATGGCATCGCGCAGGTCGAACACGCTGTAGCGCGCGACGTTCAGCACGGCGTTTTCCAGCTCCTGCTGGCTGAGCGCGCCGGGCGGGTAGATCAGGGCGAGTTTCTGGATCTCCTGGAAGGCGGCCAGCAGATTGCCTTCGACTTTGTCGGCCATCCATTCCAGGCTTTCGCGCTCCAGGCTCTGGTCCTGGCGCTTGAGGCGCTGCGCGATCCAGCCCGGCAGGGCGGATCGGCCGACAGGCTGGATGTCCACCCAGCAGGCGGCCTGCTCCAGCGCCTGGCACCATTTGGCGCTGCGGGTGGCCTTGTCCAGGCGCGGCAGCTGGATCAGGACGGCGGTGCCGTCCATCTGGCCGTTGGCGACCAGCTGGCACAGGCGCTGCAGGGCGTCCGCGCCCGGCTTGCCCGGCTTGCCGCTGGGGATGTTCAGGTCCACCAGCTTGCGATCGCCGAACAGGGAGATGTTCTGGGCCGCGGCAAACAGCGGCGACCAGTCCGAACGGGCATCGAAGGTGAAGCTGCTGCGTTCGGTGAAGCCGTCCTGGCGCGCGCGGGCGCGCACGGCGTCGGCGGCCTCCACCAGCAGCAGGGGCTCGTCGCCGCACAACACATACAGGGGCTGGAAGGCCGTGGACGGCGTGCTCAGCTCACGCAGCAGGGTGTCGTGGTCGACTTTGCGGCCCATGGTCAGAAGCGCGCCTCGTTGCGGGGCAGGCGCTCGCTTTCCTCGAGAGAGGGCAGGTCGGGCTGG
Organism: Alcaligenes sp. Marseille-Q7550; assembly: GCF_965112015.1. NCBI lineage: Bacteria > Pseudomonadati > Pseudomonadota > Betaproteobacteria > Burkholderiales > Alcaligenaceae > Alcaligenes > Alcaligenes sp. Marseille-Q7550. The sequence goes on along the minus strand of NZ_CBCOPU010000002.1, from coordinate 314,968 downwards.
CTGGCGGCGTAGCGGAATGCGTTGGCGACATCCGGCGAGCTGAGGCGGCGCGCGATGCGGTTGATCAGCGATTGTTCCATGTCGCGGAAGATCATGGCGATTTCGCTGTCCTTGGCCTGCACGGCTTCGGCGTCGTACGGCACTTCGCGGATGGCGCTGAGCGTGGTGGGCGGCAGGATGACGCGGCCCTTGGCGTCGTTCAGTTGGAAGACGAAGTTCAGCTGCAGCTCGTATTCTTCCACCTGGCCCTTGGCGTTGATGGAGATCTCGCGCTGGCTGCGGCTGTGTTCCAGTTCCAGAAGAACGGCTTCGGCGTCCTGCTGGCGATCCACGAAACGCGTGTTGGGCGAGCTGGCCGTCAGGTTGCGGCGCAGGTTGGCGCCGAAGGCGGTGTTGTCGGAGATGTTGGTGTAGAGCGTATCGAACGGCAGCGGCGCCACCCCTTTGAGGTGAAAGCCGCAGGCCGTCAGGAACAGGCTCAGCAGGATCAGCACGCCCGCCAGCCCCCACTGCCGTGGTTGGAACGCGGACAGGCGGGCGGACAGCGGGGGACGGGCAATGTGCATGGATTTATCCTACGACGTTCACGAGTTTGCCGGGCACCACGATGATGCGCTTGGCGGGGCGACCTTCCAGGTGCTTGGCCACGGCCTCGTGGCCGGCGGCGGCCTGTTCGATGACGGCCTTGTCCGAGCCATGAGGCACCACGACCGAACCGCGCAGCTTGCCGTTGACCTGCAGCATCAGTTCGATCTCGTCGGCGATCAGCGCCTGTTCGTCCACCTGGGGCCAGGCGACGTCCAGCATGTCGCCCAGTGTATCGGCCCAGCCCAGCTCGCGCCACAGTTGCCAGGTGATGTGCGGCACCACGGGATACAGCACGCGCAGCAGGATGGAGGTGGTTTCGGCCAGGGCGCGCTGGGCGGCCGGCGTGTCGGCCCACTTGGCCTGCTCCAGGGTGTTGAGCATCTTCATGCAGGACGACACCACGGTGTTGTACTGGATGCGCTGGTAGTCGTAGTCCGCCTGCTTGAGCAGCGAGTGGATCTCCAGGCGCACGCGCTTGGATTCGGCGTCCAGGTCGGACCAGTCCCGGCCTTGCGCATTGCCGGTGCGCAGGGCGTCGGCGTGGTTGTGGCAGAAGGCCCAGAGACGGCGCAGGAAGCGGTTGGCGCCCTCCACGCCGGAATCGGACCATTCCAGGGTCTGCTCGGGCGGGCTGGCGAACATGACGAACAGGCGGGCCGTGTCGGCGCCCATCGAATCGATCAGGGACTGCGGGTCCACGCCGTTGTTCTTGGACTTGGACATGGTGCCGATGCCGCCGTACTGGATCTCCGAGCCGTCGCTCTTCAGGCGCGCGCCCACGATGGCGCCCTTGTCGTCGTAGACGTTCTCGACGTCCTCGGGCCAGAAGTATTCGATCCCGCCCTGGGGCGTGCGGCGCGAGTAGATGTGGTTGAGCACCATGCCCTGGCAGAGCAGGCGCGTGAAGGGCTCGTCCACCTTGACCAGGCCCATGTCGCGCATGACCTTGGTCCAGAAGCGGGCGTACAGCAGGTGCAGCACGGCGTGCTCGATGCCGCCGATGTACTGGTCCATGGGCATCCAGTAATCGGTGCGTTCATCGACCATGGCGTCAAGGCTGTCCGGCGCCGTGTAGCGCAGGAAATACCAGGACGAGTCCACGAAGGTGTCCATGGTGTCGGTTTCCCGGCGGGCGGGCTTGCCGCAGGCCGGCCAGTCGCCCTTCACGCCGGCTTCGTGCTTGTTCAGCGGGTTGCCGCTGCCGTCGGGGATCAGTTCTTCGGGCAGGACCACGGGCAGGTCCTTTTCGGGGACGGGGACCGGGCCGCAGTCTTCGCAATGGATGATGGGGATGGGCGTGCCCCAGTAGCGCTGGCGCGAAATGCCCCAGTCGCGCAGGCGGAAGGTGGTCTGTTTCTCGCCCAGGCCGGCGGCGGCCAGGTCGGCGGCGATGGCGTCCACGGCCTGTTCGTGGTTCAGGCCGTCGTACTTGCCCGATGCGATGGTCCGGCCCTGCTGCTTGTCGCCGTACCAGTCCTGCCATTGGGTGGCGTCGTAGTCCTTGCCTTCGACGGCAATGACCTGGCGTATGGGCAACTGGTACTTGAGGGCGAAGGCGAAGTCGCGCTCGTCGTGGGCGGGCACGCCCATTACGGCGCCGTCGCCGTAGCTCATGAGCACGTAGTTGCCCACCCAGACGGGCACGTCCGCACCGGTGATGGGATGCTTGACCGTCAGGCCGGTGGGCAGGCCTTCTTTTTCGCGCGTGGCCAGGTCCGCTTCCGTGGTGCCGCCTTTCTTGCACTCTTCGATGAAGGCGGCCAGGGCGGCGTTGTCGCGCGCCGCATGACGCGCCAGCGGGTGTTCAGGGGCCACGGCGCAGAAGGTGACGCCCATGATGGTGTCGGCGCGCGTGGTGAAGACGTACAGGCGGCCGTCCTGGATGAGTTCGCCCTGCTCGTCGCGGATCTCGTGGGGAAAGGCGAAGCGCACGCCCTGGCTCTTGCCGATCCAGTTTTCCTGCATCAGGCGTACGCGCTCGGGCCAGCCGGGCAGGCCGTTCTTGACCGTGTCCAGCAGTTCTTCGGCATAGTCGGTGATGCGCAGGTAGTAGCCGGGGATCTCGCGCTTTTCCACCAGTGCGCCCGAGCGCCAGCCGCGGCCGTCGATGACCTGTTCGTTGGCCAGCACGGTCTGGTCCACGGGGTCCCAATTGACGGTCTGGGTCTTGCGGTAGGCGATGCCCTTGTCCAGCATCTTCAGGAACAGCCACTGGTTCCACTTGTAGTAGCTGGGATCGCAGGCGCACATTTCGCGCGACCAGTCGATGGCCAGCCCCATCGCCTGCATCTGCTTCTTCATGTAGGCGATGTTGTCGTAGGTCCACTTGGCCGGCGGCACCTGGGACTTGATGGCGGCGTTTTCGGCAGGCATGCCGAAGGCGTCCCAGCCCATGGGCATCGGAACGTTGTACCCGCGCATGCGCAATTGGCGCGCCATCATGTCGTTGATGGTGTAGTTGCGCACATGGCCCATGTGCAGCTTGCCGCTGGGGTAGGGCAGCATGGAGCACGCATAGAACTTGGGCTTGAGCGAGCCGTCGGGCGTGGTGGCGTTTTCGGTGGCACGATAGGCGTCGCGATCGGACCAGTTCTGCTGCGCGAGTTGTTCAACCTCGCGGGGGTTGTAACGTTCCTGCATGAGTGGCAATACCGTTTTAGACAAAATGGATGAAGTATCCGCCATTATACGCGGCAAACATCGATATGACCCCGACTGGGAAGGCGCCAGGCCCCGACTGTGCGGTCCAGGTGCGCCAAGGCGGTTCGGGCGTCCCGGCGGCATGGGCGAAAAAAAACCCTGCCGGGCACGGTTTTTTGTCTGGAGCCGGGGTGCCTTGCGGCGGGCGGGCTGCTTAGCGCAGCTTGGTTTCCTTGTATTCGACGTGCTTGCGGGCAACGGGGTCGAATTTCTTGATCACCATTTTTTCAGGCGTGTTGCGCTTGTTCTTGGTGGTGGTGTAGAAGTGACCGGTGCCTGCGGACGATTCGAGTTTGATTTTCTCGCGTATACCTTTAGCCATGTTGAGCTCCTGGTGAGATGTTTATGAAGCGCGGCTTAGACGTTTTCGCCGCGGGAGCGCATTTCGGCCAGAACGGCGTCGATGCCGTTCTTGTCGATGGTGCGGATGGCGTTGGCGGATACGCGCAGGCGCGCCCAGCGGTTTTCGCTCTCGACCCAGAAACGACGGGACTGCAGGTTTGGCAGGAAGCGACGCTTGGTCTTATTGTTGGCGTGCGAAACATTGTTGCCCGACATTGGGCCTTTTCCGGTCACTTGGCATACGCGTGCCATGGTCATACCCCTTGATATCTAAATCGGCCTCCGCTCAAACGTAAAAAGCCGCGGGCGATTGTAAAATTAGGATCGTGTTAACCCCGACATGGGGCCTAATGCAGTTTATTCTAATATGGAAAAAACGGTTAGATCAAGTTTTACCGTGCATTTGCGCGGGCGTTGCGGCCAAACAGCCACGATAGAACCGCGCAGGCGGCCAGCACCGCGGTCAGCGGCAGGGCGCTGACGTCGGCCCACGAACTGACGGCCAGACCGGCCAGGGCGCCGCACATCATCTGCATGGCACCCATCAGCGCCGAGGCGGTGCCCAGGCGCCGCCCCTGGTCCGACAGCGCAAGCGCCGCCGAGTTCGGATTCACGAAGCCCTGGCAGGCCATGAAGCCCATCAGGGTGGCCATCAGCAGCGGCAGGGTCAGCAGGCCCAGGGCCGCCAGCACGGCGCCGGCCACCGTGATCAGCGCCTGCAGGTTCTGGGCGATGCGCAGCAGCGTCTGCGGCCTGTAGGTGTTCAGCAGGCGGGCGCTGACCTGGGAGAACACGATCAGCGAGGCCGCATTGGCTCCGAAGTAGAAACCGAAATGCCGGGGCTCCACATTGAACAACTCGATGAACACCCGGGGCGAGCCCGAAATGTAGGCGAACATGCCGGCCGAGCTCAAGCCTCCCGCCAGCGAGTAGAACATGAATTCCCGATGGCGCAGCAGGCCGGCGTAGTTGCGCGCGATGATGCCCGGCCGCAGGGGCACGGCCCGCTCGGCGGGCAGCGACTCCTTCATGGTGAACAGGGTGAACAGGCCCAGCAGCACGCCGCAGCCGGCCATGAAGTCGAAGATGCCGCGCCAGTCGCTGAAGATCAGGATCTGTCCGCCGATCAGGGGGGCCAGGATGGGCATGACGCCCATGATGAGCATCAGCAGGGACAGGGCCTTGGCGGCTTCGCGGGTCTCGAAGCGGTCGCGGATGACCGCGCGCGGGATGGCCATGCCGGCCGCCCCGCCGAAGGCCTGCACGATGCGCCAGAGCGTCAGGTGCTCGATGTCGTCGGCGATGGCGCAGAAGAACGAGGCCGTGGTGAAGATGAGCAGGCCCATCAGCAGGGGCGGCTTGCGCCCGAAGCGGTCGGCCATGGGGCCGTACACCAGCTGCGGCAGGCCCGCGCCCGGCAGGTAGCGGGCCAGCGTGCGCTCCGCCATCGCCGGCGGGGTCTGCAAGCCGTGCGCCATGGCCGGAAAGGCCGGCAGGTACATGTCGATGGCCAGGGGTCCGAGGGCGGTCAGCAGGCCCATCAGGATCAACCAGCGGGGAAAGGCGGGGGTGGAGTTGCTTGTCATCCGGCTTCTTGTTGCTGTGGGCGATGTCCATGCCGCCTGGCGGGACGCTGCACCCTGGGCGCCGCTTTCAATGATAAATTATTCGCACGGCAGAAGAGTCGAGTTTAGCACGCAGTACGGGCGGTCCGCGGAATTCTGTTTCAGGTCTAAAGTATCTGGACGGCTTCCGGCATGCGGGCCGCTCTTGCCGACCGCCACTTCGTTTCGGGCGCGGCCGGCAGGTTACGGGCGATGTGCTGAAAGAGGCGGCGCATCGCCATCTTTGTTTGTTTCACATACAGGGAGGCGGAGTTGAGTTCTATTTCATCAGCGGTAGAGGCCAAGCTGGCGCAACTGAGCGTGCCGGTGCGACTGACCTTGCCAGGCGGCGAGCAGGTGGGACCTGCGAATGCCCGCATGCACCTGACCATCAAGGACAACGCCACGCTGGCGCAGTTGGCCGCCGGGCAGTCGGGGCTGCTGGGGGAGGCCTACGTGGAAGGGCGGATGGATTTCGAGGGCTCCATGCGCGACCTGATGCATCTGGCGGCCGAGATCCTGCCCGGCTCTCCGGTGGACGCCGCGCAGGCCGGCTGGCTGACTTCCATCATCAAGCACCTGACCTCCGTCTGGCGCCATTCGCTGGAGCGCGACGCCAAGCAGATCCAGTTCCATTACGACCTGTCGGATGATTTCTACGCCCTGTGGCTGGATCCGCGCCGGGTCTATTCCTGCGCCTACTACCGCGAGCCGGGCATGACGCTGGCCCAGGCGCAGGAGGCCAAGCTGGATCACATCTGCCGCAAGCTGCGCCTGCAGCCGGGCGAGCGTTTCCTGGACGTGGGCGCCGGCTGGGGCGGCCTGCTGATGTGGGCGGCTGAAAACTATGACGTGGACGTCACCGGCATCACCCTCTCGCGCAACCAGCATGCCTACGTCAATGGCCTGATCGAGCAGAAAGGCCTGGCCGGGCGGGCGCGCATGATGCTGCTGGACTATCGCGAGCTCGATGAACTCAAGCCGTATGACAAGCTGGCCTCCGTGGGCATGTTCGAGCATGTGGGCCGGGCACAGCTCAGCGCCTACTTCGACAAGCTGCGCCGCCTGGTCAAGCCGGGCGGCCTGATCCTGAACCATGGCATCACCGCCGGCGGGCTGGACAACAGCCAGTTGGGCGCGGGCATGGGGGATTTCATCGAAAAATACATCTTCCCCGGCGGCGAGCTGACCCACATCAGCCATGTGATGCGCCACCTGGCCGAAGGCGGCCTGGAGGGGCTGGACGTGGAGAATCTGCGCCCCCACTATGCCCGCACGCTCTGGGCCTGGAGCGATGCGCTGGAAGCGCAGTTGGACAAGGCGGCCGCCACCCTGGATTCCGAGCAGGGACGCAAATCCCTGCGCGCCTACCGGATCTACCTGGCCGGCTGCGCCATGGGTTTCGAGCACGGCTGGATCGCCCTGCACCAGGTGCTGGCGCACCCCCAGGGAGGCGGGCGCGCCGATGAGCTGGACTACCCGGCGGATCTGGCTTATCCGTGGCGACGCGACTACATGTACCAGCGTTGAGGAAATCCGTCCTGTTGGGGAAAGGCAAGGCTGCGGCCTTGCCTTTTTGATGCGCGATTCCTTGGGCTTCAGTCGGAGAAAAGGCGGCGCCCAAGAAAAGTTACAAAAAAAAATTCAAAAACTCCTGAAAACCGCGTGTGGCAAAGGCTTTGTTGCGTTTTTGCAGTTGACTTATCGCATGTTTATCGGAATTAAATGCGGTAAAAAATTGTTTTTGATGGCAAAGACTCGTAGAATGGCCTCCGTTCTTTGACGCATCAACCTGGTGAGTCCGGCTTCCACAGCCTGTCGTCACCGCAGAATTCACCGTGTTCGCACGGTGTCCCCCAGCCACTTTCCGGCCAGCCGGCCGGGAAAGGTGTCGGCCAGGATGACGGATCCCGCAAGGAGTCCCGCCCTGCCGCCTCCGGTGGCTCCACGAGTGCGTTGCACTCGCTACGCAGGTATGTATTGGCGATTGTGAATCGTCTTCCGCACACCCCTTTAGCCTTGGCGCCGACTGATCATGCAGGACGCGTCCACAGTAACTCAAGGAGGAGCATCATGTCTTCATACTTCCCTCGCGCCGGTGCCGAGTCGCGCTCGCACCGATCCCCTCTTTTCCAACGTTCCCTTCTGGCCAGCGTGCTGCTGGGCCTGTCCGCCGCTTCCGGCCTGGCCCAGGCGGCGGATGCGCCGGCCTGCGAGCTGGACCGCAGCGTGCGTTTTGGCGGCATGAACTGGGAATCCAATCTGGTCCTGACCGAGGTCGAGCGCTTCATCGCCGACAAGGGTTACGGCTGCAAGACCGAGGTCGTCTCGGTCGAGACGCTTCCGGCGCTGGCCGCCCTGGAGCGCGGCGACCTGGACGTGAACAGCGAGATCTGGCTGAACAGCACCTTCGAGCCTTGGCAGAAAGCCGAGGCCAGCGGCCGCGTCAAGCGCATCGGCGACATCTACATGGGCGGCGAGGCCTGGTTCATTCCGCGCTACACGGCCGAGCGCCTGCCCGAGCTGAAGTCGGCTCAGGACCTGCCCAAGTTCAAGGACGAGTTCAAGGATCCGGAAGAGCCCGGCAAGGGCCGCTTCTATGGCTGCCCGGCCGGCTGGGGATGCGAGGTGGTGAGCGGCAACCTGTTCAACGCCCTGAAGCTGGGCGACACCTTCACCTTGTTCTCGCCGGGCACCGGCGCCACGCAGAAAGCGGCGCTGACCTCCGCCTACCAGCGCAAGGAAAACATCGTCTTCTACTACTGGTACCCCACGCCCCTGGTCGGTTCCATGGACCTGGTCAAGCTGGAGCTGCCCGCCTATGACAAGGGCAAGCACGCCTGCCTGACCGATCCGAACTGCGCGGACCCGCAAGCCACGGCCTATCCGGACAATCCGGTCTTCACGGCCGTGAACACCGACTTCTCCGAAAAAGCGCCCAAGCTGACGGCCTTCCTGGCCAAAGTCAGCGTGCCCCTGGAACTGATGAACCAGACCATGGCGCACATGGAAAAAACCGAAGGCGAGCCCGAGGACGTGGCGCAGTGGTTCCTGAAGGAGCACGGCGACGTCTGGACCCAGTGGGTGCCCGCCGACGTGGCGGAACGCGTAAAGACCGCTCTTTAGTACTCGTGCCTTTCGCGGGGCGCACCGGTCCGCGGGCAGTTCCCTTTGCCGGGAACGTCCGAGGGTCGAGCGCCCCTGGCCGGCTTGCCCCTTCGGGCGGGCCGGCGTTTTGGACAGGTTCGCGCCTGGCCGTCCGCACGAGTTCTACGGAGTGTTTTTTATGTTTCCAGACCTGATTGATCCGCGCGCCCTGCGCCTGCCCATCGACCAGTTCGTGGGCGAGCTGGTCGCCAATTATTCCAGCGTGCTGCGCGCCATGACGCAGCCCTTGCTGGACATGCTTGTCTTCATGGAAACCATGCTGCGCAGCAGCCCCTGGTGGGCGGTGGTGCTGGTGGCGTTCGGCCTGGCCTGGCTGGCCAGCCGGCGCGTGCTGTTCGCCGCCGCCATGGCCCTGATGTTGTTCGCCATCGGGCTGATAGGCCTGTGGGATGCCGCCATGCAGACGCTGGCCCTGATGGTCGTGGCCGTGTTCCTGTCGGTGCTGATCGGTATTCCCCTGGGTCTCTTGATGGCCAGCTTCAACTGGTTGCGGCGCATCATGCTGCCGGTGCTGGACGTGATGCAGACCATGCCCAGCTTCGTCTATCTGATTCCCGTGGTGATGCTGTTCAACCTGGGCAAGATCGCCGCCCTGATCGCCACCGTGATCTACGCCATCGCGCCGGTGATCCGTCTGACGGACCTGGGCATACGCCTGGTGGACAGCGAAGTGCTGGAGGCCTCGCGCTCTTTTGGCTCCAACCGCTGGCAGCAGCTCTACGGCGTGCAGCTGCCGCTGGCCATGCCCAACATCATGGCCGGCATCAACCAGACGACCATGATGGCCCTGGCCATGGTGGTGATCGCCTCCATGATCGGGGTGCGCGGGTTGGGCTATGAGGTATTGCAGGGCATCAACCGCCTGCAGGTGGGCCGCGGCCTGATGGCCGGCCTGGGCATCGTGCTGCTGGCCATCCTGTTCGACCGGATCACCCAGGAGTTCGGCCGCCGTTTCCAGACCCGGGAGGCCGCATGAGCAAGATTGAAGTCCGCAATATCTACAAGATCTTCGGCCCTCATCCGGAGCGCTGGCTGGAGCGTGCCCGCCAGGGCGTGCGCAAGGACGAGCTGCTGGCCGAAAGCGGCCACACGCTGGGCCTGCGCGACATCAGCCTGTCCATCGAGCATGGCAGCATCTATGTGATCATGGGCTTGTCCGGTTCGGGCAAATCCACGCTGATCCGCCACTTCAATCGCCTGATCGAGCCGACCGCCGGCCAGATACTGGTGGACGATGTGGACGTGATGACCCTGGACGCGCGCGCCCTGGCCAGGTTCCGCCAGCAGAAGATCAGCATGGTGTTCCAGCGTTTTGGCCTGTTTCCGCATCGCACGGTGCTGGAGAACGCCGCCTACGGCCTGCAGGTGCAGGGCGTGGCGCGGGCCCAGCGCGAGGAAAAAGCCTTGTACTGGCTGGAGCAGGTGGGGCTGCAAGGGTTCGAGAAACAGTTTCCGCACCAGTTGTCCGGCGGCATGCAGCAGCGCGTGGGTCTGGCCCGCGCGCTGGCCACCGATGCCGACATCATCCTGATGGATGAGGCTTTCTCGGCCCTGGATCCCCTGATCCGCCGCGAGATGCAGGACCAGTTGCTGGAGCTGCAGGCCCGCCTGAACAAGACCATCGTCTTCATCACCCATGATCTGGACGAGGCGCTGCGCCTGGGCAACCGGATCGCCATCCTCAAGGACGGCGAACTGATCCAGGAGGGCTCGCCCGAAGACATCCTGCTGTCGCCGGCGACCGACTACGTCCAGGCCTTCCTGCAGGACGTCAATCGCAGCAAGGTGCTCAACGCCACCCATGCGGTGCGCGAATCCAGCAAGACCCTCACGTTGACCATGCGCACGCGGGCCGCGCATGCCCTGGAGCGCATGAGCGAGCGCGGCGTGCGCTATGCGCCCGTGCTGGACGGCAAGCGGCTGGCGGGCGTGCTGATGCGCATCCGTGCCGAGGAGGCCGTGCGCGCGGGAGCGCGCGACGTCTCGGGCTATGTGGACGAGATGACGTCCGTGCCGGCGACCACCGGCCTGGACGAGGTCCTGGGACACATGCTGCGCAGCAACGAGCCCATGGCCGTCACGGGAGAGAACGACGAGTTCCTGGGACTGCTTTCACGCAGCAAGGTCGTGGATCTGGTGACGCCGCTGATGGACAATGCGGCCGCGCCGGATGCGCCTGCGCAAGAGGAGCCGCCCGTCCCTGCGGCCGGCGGAGCCAACGCAGCCTGAATGCAGGACGGCGTCAAGAAACGGGGCGGAAACGCCCCGTTTCTTGTCGTGTCTTCAGCTTGGGCGCGCGCGCCGGGCGGGATTATGGATGCGCAGGATGCGCGCATACCACAGCAGGAGCAGGAAGGCGGAGGCGCCCAGGCCCAGACTGGCCATCAGCCACAGGCTGGCGGCGCCGGTCGGCGCGCCGGGCGCCAGCCGCTGGAGGAGGCCGCCCAGGGAGCCGGCCGCGGGACCGAAGCCCAGCCACCAGCCTCCGCCCAGACCCAGTACGCTCAGGGCCAGGAACTGCAGCAGCATGGGCACGAAGGCCACTTTGTAGGCGCGCAGCAGATAGGAGATGACGCACTGGAAGGCGTCGCAGAAGTGAAAGTACGGCAGCAGCTGCAGCAGGAGCAGGGCCAGCAGAGCGACTTCCGGATCGTCGGTGTAGGCGTGCGCCAGCGTGGGACGCAGCAGCACGAGCAGGCTGACGATCACGAGCACGCCGGCCAGCACCAGGGCCAAACCGAGCATGCCGATGTGGCGGGCGCGGTGGAACTGGCCGGCGCCGATGGCCTGGGCGCTGACCGAGGCCGAGGCCACGCCCACGGCCATGGGAACCATGAAGCAGACGGCGGCCAGGTTGGCCATGATCTGGTGTGCGCCGGACACGAACACGCCTTCGCGCGCCACCAGCAGCGCCATGAAGCTGAAGGCGCAGATCTCGATCAGGTAGGAACCGCCCATGGGCAGGCCCAGGCGCAGCAGCTCTTTTTGCGAGCGCCAGTCGGGCAGGCCCAGGCGCAAGCGGAAAGGCTGGTAGAAAGGATCGGTGCGCAGCACCCACAGGCCGGCCAGCAGCATCAGCCAGGACACCAGGGCGGTGGACAGACCCGAGCCCACCGCGCCCATGGCGGGCAGGCCGGCCTTGCCGAAGATGAACAGCCAGTTGAACAGGGCCTTGAAGAGCACGCTGAGCAGATTGATCGTCATCACGACCTTGGGCCGGGAGACGGCCGTGCCCAGGCAGTAGATGGTGCGGAACACCAGCGCGGCGGGCAGGGCCAGGATCAGGCTGCGCAAGTACCAGGTGACGCGCTCGTGCACCAGCGGGTCCAGGTCGCCCGACCAGCGCAGCCAGAGATCGGGCAGGGCCAGCCCCAGCGTGCCGATCAGGGTCAGCAGCAAGGCCAGCCAGACACCCTGGCCCCACCAGCGGCCCACATCGGTCAGCTTGCGGGCCCCGAAGCTTTGCGCAGTGATGGGAATCAGGGCGTGGATCACGCCCATCAGGCCGATGAAGACGGAGATATAGATGGACACGCCCAGGCCCATGGCCTGCAGGTCGATGGCGCTGCTGTGGCCCACCATGACGGTGTCCAGCACGCCGAAGACGATGCCCGCCCAGGAGCCGACCAGCACCGGCCAGGCCTGACGCAGGATCAGGCCGGCCTGGCTTTTCCAGTTGTGATGGAACAGGGTGGGCATGGTGGAGGCTGGGGCCTGTCGACCTCAAGGGTTCTGGATGCGCAGCAGGCGGAAGGCTTCGTGACGGTCCGGTCCGCGCTTGCCCTGCCAGAGTTCGACGGCATTGGGCGGAATGGGCTCGTTGTTGTCGCGCAGATCGCGCAGCGAGAACTGCTCGAGCACCAGCGTGCAGCGGTTGTCGAAATTGATGTTGATGTCGTCGAAAACCAGGAAGGAGGCGCGCTGCCCCGAGCCCACGCCCCAGGAGCGCAGGCATTCGCCGGGACGGCGGTTTTCTTTCAGGGCCGCGGCCAGCTCGCCCGACACGTCGCGGTAGCTGCGCACATAGTCCAGCGAAGGCATCCACAGCGTGACCAGCAGCAGCCAGGTGGTGATGAGGCCCCCGGCCGCGAGCACCGTGCCGCGCAGCAGGCCGGGCGGATGCGTGGACAGGCGCCAGCGCACCAGGGCGATCCAGGCCAGGGTGCCCAGCGCGGCGATGATCATGACGGGCCAGGAGACGAAGGTGTCGTAGCCCTGGGTCTGGCGGGCAATGTTGCGTGCGATCTGGCTGGGCCAGCCGGTCTGCTGGGCGATCCAGCCCAGCCAGACCGTGGCGGCGGTCAGCGAAAAGCACATGATGGCGAACCAGTCCAGCGTGTTGACCACGCCGCGGCGCAGCGTGGGCAGCGAGAAGGCGGCCAGCACGGCGCAGGGCACCACCAGCAGGGCGTACTCGGGCTCGAAGGCGTCGCGCACCAGCAGCAGGCTCAGGGCGGGAATCAGGAAGCTGATGGCCGGCACGTAGATGTGCGGGGCACGCAGCCAGCTGCGCCACTGCCACAGCGCCAGCAGGGTCAGCGGCCAGGTGGGCCACAGGAACCAGGCCAGGTCGCGCAGGTTGTTGAGCTGCTCCTTCAGGCCGCTCCAGCCCCAGGCGGCCAGATGCCACAGGCGCCATTGATCGGTCCAGTAGACGCTGACCCGCTTGGCCGGTATCCACCAGGCCATGATGATGGCCACGGTCAGGGCGATGGTCAGGGCCAGCCACTGAATGTGCGAGCGCAGCGGCCCGCGCGGCAGGAAGCACAGCGCGGTGGCGACCATCACGGGCAGGGCGCCCAGCCAGCCGCGCGCCAGGAAGCAGGCGCCCAGCGACAGGCCCAGCAGGATCGCGCCCGAGGCGGGCCGGTCGAACATGCGCACCAGGCTGTAGAGCGCCAGGGCCTGCAGGGCGATCATGGCCGGCACTTCGGAGGTTTCGTGCATGCGCCAGATGATGCCCACGGTAGCCACAGTGAGCAGCAGGGCGGCGTCGGCGATCATGCGGCCGTAGTCGGCGGGCGAGGGTTCGCCGCCGAAGGGCAGGCGCAGCGGCTGGGCTTCGGGGCGTCGGGCCAGCAGATAGGCGCAATGCCAGACCGAACCGGCCAGCATGCCGAACCATAGCAGATTGGGCAGCCGCGAGGCGGCGATGGTGGCGTTCAGGTCGGAGGTGAACAGCTTGAGCAGCGGCGCGAACAGGGTGATGCACAGCACGCCCAGCCAGGTGGCCAACGGGCCGTCCTGCGCATGCGCCAGATTGCCGACCTGCGGCAACAGCAACGCCTGGCCGCTGGAATCGCCCAGGGCGGTCATCATGGTGGCCAGCCCGATCACGTCATCGGTTTTCCAGGGATCGCGGAAGAACAGGCCGGCAAGAATGTAGATGGTGCCCACGACGATCAGCACCAGTCGGGGCAGCTTGACGGCCGCGGTGGCGGTGAGCCGGGCGGGCGTGGAGTTGGGTATGAGGCTGGAAGACACGTACGGATGAAACAGTCTGTGGATTCGCCCTATGTTAAATCAAAGGGCCGCGCTGTGGCCGTGAAAATACTCCCACGCCGCGCAGGCCGAGGACGGCCTGCTGTTCCCCGAGAGGGGCATCAGCGGTAAAAAAAGGCAGCCGAAGCTGCCTTTTCTTGCGCTGAACGCGGGTACTGGCAAAGAGGGCTTATTCGCCTTTCTTGACGGTACCGGCGGTGCGGGCGAAAAGGGCGCGGAACTTCTCGACGCGGCCGGTTTCCACGATGCGCGTCTGGGCGCCCGTGTAGAAGGGGTGCGACTCGGACGTCACGTCACACTTGAACAGCGGATAGGTCTGGCCGTCTTTTTCGATGGTTTCGCGAGTCTGGACGGTGGAACGGGTGATAAAGGAATTGCCCGTTTGCAGGTCCAGAAACACCACGTCGCGGTATTCTGGGTGAATGCCTTCTTTCATGATGATTCCTGTTTTGACAAGTAAGGACCGCCAGCAGGCACTTGGCAAGCATGGGCGGGAAGCGCATACAAGGAACAGGGCATTGCCTGCCGCTGTGTTGCTGGTGCCACCCGCTGTTTATTTGCCTTACAGCGCCAAAAAGCTAATTGGGCTTTTGCCACGTATCCGGTAAAGCCTGAAATTCTAACATCGAGCCGGGGCTTTTCAAAGAAAAACCCGCCAAGCTCCGTGCAAGAGCGCAACAGACCGGTTCCTACAGATTGGTGCGCAGGCTCCAGAGTTCGGGGAACAGCACCGTATCGAGCATCTTGCGCAGGTAGGACACGCCGGAGGTGCCGCCCGTGCCGCGCTTGAAGCCGATGATGCGCTCGACTGTCGTCACGTGGCGAAAGCGCCAGAGCCGGAAGGCGTCCTCCAGGTCCGTCAGCTTCTCGGCCAGTTCGTACAGTTCCCAGTAGCGGGGCGCGTCGCGGTACACCTGCAGCCAGGCCTGTTCCACATCCGGGCTGGCCTTGTAGGGCTGGCGCCAGTCGCGCTCCAGGTAGTCGGCCGGCACCGGTACGCCGTGCCGGTCCAGGCAGCGCAGCGCCTCGTCGTAGAGCGAGGGCGCTTCGTAGGCCTGGAGGACGCCGGCCAGGCGTTCGGGGTTGTGCTGGTGGGGCTTGAGCATGGCCGCGTTCTTGTTGCCGAGGGAGAATTCGATCTCGCGGTACTGGAAGCTCTGGAAGCCGCTGGACTGGCCCAGATAGGGACGCAGGGCGGAGTATTCCGGCGGCGTCATGGTGCTGAGCACGTCCCAGGCATTGACCAGCGCGGCCATGATCTTGCTGACTCGGGCCAGCATCTTCTGCGTTTCCTGCAGCCTGTCCTCGCGCAGGCAGCCGATGGCGGCGCGCAGTTCGTGCAGCAGCAGCTTCATCCACAGCTCGCTGGTCTGGTGCTGGATGATGAACAGCAATTCGTTGTGTTCGGGCGAGAGCGGGTGCTGGGCGCTGAGCAGCTGGTCCAGGCAGAGGTAATCGCCATAGCTCATGTCGCGGGAAAAATCGAGCTTGGCATGTTCTTCAGCGACAATGCGTTCGCCGGGCGTGGGATCGGTATGGGTCATGATGTCAGGCTAGAGAACGAAGAATGGCGCGAACGGGGCTGGCGTCAGCCTCGACGAGCGCCAGGGGCAGGGCGATCAGTTCATAGTCGCCGGGGGCGATGTGGTCCAGCACCAGGTTCTCCAGCACGCGCATATCGTGGCGGCGCAGGATCTGGTGGCTGTCCAGAGTCTTGCTGCTGGCCGGGTCGACGCTGGGGGTGTCTATGCCCACCAGCCGTACGCCGCGTTCGGCCAGCAATTGCAGGCTGGCCGGCGAGTAGGCCGCGAAGTGGTCCGTCCAGGCCTGTTGCGGCGCCTGGGCGGTGGTGCTGACCAGGATGCGCGGCGGGCAGCCCTCCAGGTGCGGCAGCAGGTCGGCCGGTTCGATCAAGGCCTTGCCGTGGCGCGCATGAATGACGCGGCACGGGCCGATGAAGGGCTCCAGCGCCAGCGCGCCGGCGGCCGCGCCCAGCGGATCGTAGTGCAGGGGCGCGTCGGCGTGGGCGCCCACATGGGGCGAAAGCGTGATTTCGGATACGTTGACGGGGCAGGCGCCCGACAGTGTCCAACGCCAGCTCTGGCGGTAGGGCGTATCGCCCGGAAAGACGGGGGAACGGCTGCTGACCGGCGGAGAAATGTCCCAGATGGTGCGCATGGCGAAATCGGAATTTGGTCGGTAATGCTCGCAGTGTAGATGATTTGGTACTGAAGCAGTGTGGGTTCAGAGGTCGCCTCGTTCGGCCATGGAGACGGCCTGGGTGGGCGTGACGATGATGTGGTCCAGCAGGCGGACCTCCACCAGGGCCAGGGCCTGGCGTATGTGGCGCGTCAGGCGGATGTCGGCGTCGCTCGGATAGGCGGCGCCGGACGGATGGTTGTGCGCCAGGATGATGGCCGAGCTGTGGTGGCGCAATGCGGCGCGCACGATCTCGCGCGGATAGACCGAAGCCTGGTTGATGGTGCCGCGGCTGATTTCCTCGGCGCAGATCAGGCGCAACTGGTTGTCCAGGAACAGGGCCAGGCAGTGCTCCACCGGCAGGTGGCCGATGTGCGAGACGCAGTAGTCGCGCACCTTGTCAGCCTGGTCCAGCAGAGGCTGGCCGACCAGCGCCTCCAGGGCGCAGCGGCGCTGCAGTTCGCGGATGACCAGCAGCTCGGCGCATTTGGCCGGGCCTATGCCGTCGACCTGCCGCAGCGCGGAGGCCTCGGCCGATAATAATCCCGTGAGTCCGTTAAAATGCTCCAGCAGCGCCTGGCCGAGCTGCACGGCGTTGCGCTCGCGCGTGCCCGTGCGCAGCACGATGCCCAGCAGTTCGGGA
Organism: Alcaligenes sp. Marseille-Q7550; assembly: GCF_965112015.1. NCBI lineage: Bacteria > Pseudomonadati > Pseudomonadota > Betaproteobacteria > Burkholderiales > Alcaligenaceae > Alcaligenes > Alcaligenes sp. Marseille-Q7550. The sequence goes on along the minus strand of NZ_CBCOPU010000002.1, from coordinate 298,222 downwards.
GTGGTCAGGCAGGCCGGGCCGTGCGCCAGCATGCGTTCTCGAGGTCCTTGGACGCGTAGTGTGGGTGTGGCCATAAGAAACGCTAAAATGCGGTAATTGAATGATTTTCCATGGTGATCGATCGTGAGTAACACTGCTAGTTCCGAGGCTGGAATTGTCCGTCCGGATTCCTACCTGACGCTGCATTACCGCATAGAGCTGGCCAGCGGCCCGGCGGCGGGTTCCGTTTTTGCCGACACGTACACGGGCCGTCCGGCCACTTTGCAGCTGGGCAACGGACAATGGGCGCCGGGCATGGAGGCGCGCCTGCTGGAGCATCGCGAAGGCGAGCGCTTCCAGGTCGACATCCCTGCCGGCGAGGCCTACGGCGAGCGCAATCCGGAACTGCTGCAGCGCGTCACGCGCGGCATGCTGGCCGCCCATGCCGCCGAGGGCGCGCAATTCGAGCCGGGCGACATGGTGGAATTCGCCGCGCCGGACGGCAGCCGTTATTCGGGCGTGCTCAAGGAGATCGACGACGAGACCGCCCTGTTCGATTTCAATCATCCCCTGGCCGGCGTCGCGCTGCGCCTGGATGTCCATATTCTGGGAATTCTGTAATGAGCCAGCTTGCTGCCGCCCAGGACGCCGAAGTCGTCCTGGCCCAACCCCGGGGGTTCTGTGCCGGGGTCGATCGCGCCATCGATATCGTCGAGCGCGCCCTGGAACTGCATGGCGCGCCCATCTACGTGCGCCACGAGATCGTGCACAATCGTTATGTGGTGGAGGATCTGCGCGGCAAGGGCGCCATCTTCATCAAGGAGCTGGACGAGGCGCCCGCGGGTTCCATCGTCATCTTCTCGGCGCACGGCGTCTCGCGCCAGGTGCGCGCCGATGCCGAGCAGCGCGGCCTGAAGGTCTTCGACGCCACCTGCCCGCTGGTCACCAAGGTGCATATCGAAGTCTCGCGCATGCGCGCCGAAGGCCGTGAAATCATCATGATCGGCCATGTGGGCCACCCCGAGGTCGAAGGAACGCTGGGCCAGGCCGAGGGCGGCATGTACCTGGTGGAAACGCCCGAGGACGTCGCGCGCCTGCAGGTGGCCGATCCCGACAAGCTGGCCTTCGTCACCCAGACCACGCTGTCGGTGGACGACGCCCAGGTGGTGGCCGATGCGCTGCGCGCGCGGTTCCCGAATATCGTCGAACCCAAGAAAAGCGATATCTGCTACGCCACGCAGAATCGCCAGGACGCGGTCAAGATCATGGCGCCCCAGTGCGACCTGGTCCTGGTGGTGGGCAGCACCAACAGCTCCAACTCCAACCGCCTGCGCGAGGTGGCCGAGCGCAAGGGCGCCGAAGCCTATCTGCTGGACAAGCCCGAGATGATCGATCCAGCCTGGCTGGTCGGCAAGAAGCGGGTGGGCGTGACCGCCGGCGCGTCGGCTCCCGAGGTGCTGGTCAATCAGGTCATCGAGAGCCTGCGCGAACTGGGCGTGGGACGGGTGCGGGCCCTGGACGGCGTGGAAGAGAACATTGCCTTTCCGCTGCCGCGCGAGCTCTCGCGCAAGATCGAAAACCTGAACAAGTAAAGCCCGCGCCGCCATTGGCGGGGGGACAGGAGACGCGATGATTCTGTACAGCTATTTTCGCAGCTCGGCTGCCTATCGGGTGCGCATCGGACTGAACCTGAAGGGTCTGGACTACGCCATCGAGCCGGTGCATCTGCTCAAGGACGGCGGCCAGCAGCACCAGCCGGACTATGCGCAGCTGAATCCGGCCGACCTGGGGCCCACCCTGTCTCTTATACACACCGGACGCTGCCGACGACTCCTTACGTCTGGGACCAGCCGGCGATTCTGGAGTATTTGGAAGAACGCTATCCGCAGGCGCCCCTGTTGCCGCAGGACGCCATGCAGCGCGCCTGGGCCCGGTCCATGGCCCTGGCGGTGGCCTGCGACATCCATCCCTTGAACAATCTGCGCGTGCTGCAATACCTCAAGCGCGAACTGCAGGTCGAGGAAGAGGCCCGCAACATCTGGTACAGGCACTGGGTGGCGGCTGGCCTGCAAGGCCTGGAGACGCTGGTGCGGCGGCACCGCGACGGGCGCCATTTCATTTTCGGCGACCAGCCCGGCATGGCCGAAGCCTGTCTGATCCCGCAGCTTTTCAATGCCCGCCGGCTGGAATGCGACCTGGCGCCGTACCCGACCCTGCTGGCAATCGAGGAAAAATGCCTGGAACTGTCGGCTTTCCAGGAAGCGGCGCCCGAGCGCCAGGCGGACGCCGCCTAGCGCGCCTGTTTCAATCCCGCGAAGGGCGTGCCCTTCGTGCGCCCGCCGCCATGGCGGGTTTTTCTTGCCCAGGGCAGGAAGTTTCTTTTAAGGAATGACGGACAATGAAGATCGGTTTTTGCGGTTTGGGCCTGATGGGCCAGCCCATGGTGCATCGTCTGCTGCAGGCCGGGCACGAGGTCCTGGTCTGGAACCGTTCGGTGGACAAGGCCGGCGGCGTGCTGCAGGCCGGGGCAGTCTGGTGCGACAGCCCGGCCGTCATGGCGCGGGAATGTGAAATCGTGCTGCTGTGCGTGTTCGACGCCCAGGCCGTCCATGACGTGGTGCTGGGCGAGCAGGGGCTGGCGGACGCGCACGGCGTTCTGCGCGTGGTGGTCGACCATTCCTCGATTCCGCCGCAGGCCACGCGCGACATGGCCGAGCAATTGCGCCGGCGTTGCGGCGCGCAATGGCTGGACGCCCCTGTCTCGGGCGGGGTGGGCGGCGCGGAGCAGGGCACGCTGGCCATCATGGCGGGCGGCCAGGCGGATGTGCTCGACGAAGTGCGCCCCGTGCTGGCCGCCTATTCCCAGCGCGTCACCCTGATGGGCGGCAACGGGGCCGGACAGGTAACAAAATTATGCAATCAGACCATCGTGGCAACAACTTTGACGGCCATTGCGGAGGCCCTGAGCCTGGCCAATGACAATGGCGTGGACGCCTCTCTGATCAGCGAGGCGCTGGGCGGCGGGTGGGCCGATTCGGTCCTGCTGCAACTGTTCGTCCCGCGCATGACGCAGGGCACGGACCAGACCAAAGCCTCTATCGACACCATGTTGAAGGACCTGAACACGGTGGCCGACCTGGCCCGCGCCAGCCATACCACCATGCCGGTGGCGCATGCCGCCCAGCAGACCTACCGGGCGGGTCACCGCATGGGGATAGGGGGCGGGACGTCGCCGAGATCGTCCAGGTGCTCGGTTACAATTCCAATAAATAAACCACGATGCCAAAATCCAGTTTCGGTATCATGTCGGCAAATTTAATTTAGGACTTCTGGTCCGACAAAAGGGAAGTAAATGAAGAAAAGCACAGGGGTTGTCGCACTGGTCGTGGCGCTGGCGGCTGTTTATGGTGGTTCCACATGGTACATGGGTCAGAAGACCGAAGAGCTGGTGCGCCAGAAGGTGGCCGAGTTCAACACGGCTTCGGCCGAAAAGCTCGCGCAGTCCGGCATCGACGGCACCGTGACCATGAACGTGGTGGAGTACAAGCGCGGCGTGTTCTCGTCCGACGCCCGTTACACCGTCACGCTGGCCTCGAACGACAAGCAGGACGAGCCGCTGGAACTGACCTTCGATGACAAGATCAGCCACGGGCCGCTGCCCCTGTCCGCCCTGAAGCTGGGCAACTTCACGCCCGTCGCGGCCCTGACGCACAGCACGCTGGTCAAGACCAAGGATACGGAAGGCTGGTTCAAGCTGACCGGCGACAAGACGCCGCTGTGGGCCGACAGCCTGGTCGGTTTTGACGGCGCCGTCGATTCCACCGCGCATTTCGAGGCCATCAAGCACCAGGGCGACACCGTCAAGGTCGAATTCAGCGGCGGCCAACTGCGCGCCAAGGCTGGCGGCAAGAGCGACGACATCCTGGTCAGCGGCAATTTCCCCAATCTGCTGGTCGATGACATCGGTGAAGATCCGCTCAAGCTGCAGGCCGCCAATTTCGCGGTGGACTTCAAGCAGACCGGCGACATCAACGTGAACGGCACGCAGACCGGCAAGATCAGCGTGGACGACATCCAGTTCCAGACTCCCGAGAGCGAAGGCCTGAAGTTCAAGCAGATCCTGCTGGATACCGACGGCGTCACCAAGGATTCGGTCGGCAACGCGAAGGTGCGCTATGTGTTCACCGACATGGTGTTCGAAGACAAGCTGAGCCTGGGCTCGGTCGAACTGGCCATGAACATGGACAGCATGTACATGCCTGCCATCACGGCGGTAAGCAAGCTGGTCTCGGATCCGGGCTTCCAGGACAGGATCGACAGCGAAGATCCGCAGACCGCCAAGCTGCTGCTGGAGCAGGTGCTGGTCGCTCTGGAGCGCAAGCCCGTGCTGAGCATCGAGCCGCTGCGCTGGTACAACGAGCAGGGCGAGACCAAGGCCACGCTGCGCGTGGACCTGCAAAAGCCCGCCGCCACCTTGCAAGAACTGGAAGACAGCCCTCAACTTTGGCTGCAGGCCATTCCGTCGGCCCAGCTGAACCTGCTGGTCTCCAAGCCCATGCTGCGCGGCGTGGCCACCCAGCTGGACAAAGCCGAAGGCGTCTCGCCCGAGGAAGGCTCCACCGCCATGCTGGACATGATGCTCGAGGCCGCCGTACAGCCTTACGTCGAGTCCAAGCTGCTCAAGCAGGATGACAATTCCATCTCCACGGAAGTCAAATACCTGGGCGCCGATCAAGGCTTTGACATCAACGGCCAACATTTCACCACTGACGACCTGATGGGTCTGGTGCTGATGAGCATGATGTAAATCGGCCCTGGCCTTGCCGATCAAGCCCGCCTATCATAGGTGGGCTTTTTTTCGGCGGGCCGCCCAAGGAAAAAAGCGCCCCCTCGGGGGCAGCGTGCGGGCGCAGCTCCAGTGGCGTGGGGGTTTTTTTTGAAGGGACGAGCACATGGCAAGTTTGTCGGATCAGTTGTCCAGGCTGGTGTATAGCACGGAACAGGGCAGGATGTGCCCCGGCTGCGGGCAGCCCCGGGCGCAGTGCTGCTGTGAGCAGGAGCGCCGCCAGGAACGTCTGTCGCGGCCTCAGGGGCCGGTGCGCCTGACGCTGGAGACCAAAGGGCGCAAGGGAAAAGGAGTGACGGTGGTGGGGGGGCTCGTCATGGACGAGCCGGATTTGAAGGCGCTGGTGAAGGAACTGAAGAACGCTTGCGGGGCGGGCGGCACGCTCAAGGACGGCGTGCTGGAGATTCAGGGCGACCATCGCGCCGTGGTGCAGGCGCGCCTGGAGCAGCGGGGCCTGACGGTCAAGCGCGCCGGCAGGCCCTGAGACGAGCGGGATCAGAAGCTGTAGCCCAGCCCCACGCCGCCGAACACGCTGCTCTTCTTTTCCACCAGCGGGCTGTCCTTGGCTTCTTCGCCCAGGGTGTTCACGCCCAGCACGCCCTGCAGGGACCAGCTCTGGCTCAGCTTGTGGGTGTATTGGCCGTACAGGGAGTAGGAACGCAGGCCGGCGTCGGGCCGGTAGGCGTGCAACTGGCCGTTGCTGGCGGCGGCCTCATGGCTTTTCACGCCGAAATAGGTGCGCATGGCCTTCTCGTTGGACCACTTGAACTCCGTGCCCAGGGAGAAGCTGCTGTCGTGGTCGTTCCAGAGGCGGTAGCTCAGGTCGATCACGGCGTTGGCGCCGTAGCCGCTCTTGAGGGCCTGATAGTAGCTGGCCTCCATCTTGGCGGGGCCCAGGCGAAGCGCCGTGAATACCCCCAGGTTGCCGTGGCGGCTGATGTCGTCCGTGCCGTACAGGCGATCGGCGTCGTCGGCCTTGCGCGAACGCGCCAGAGAAGCGTAGGTGCCTACGGTCCAGTTTTCAGTCAGATTGGTCTGCAGGCCCACGGCGGGCAGGCCGGCCTTGGGCGCCAGGAAGAAATGGCCGTTGCGGTGCGAGAGCAGGGGATAGGGACGGGCGCCGTAGCTGTCCGCGCCTTCGTACTTGGGCATGAAGCCCACGCCCACGCCTATCGTCGTCTGCTGGGCGACGGCCTGGCTGGCTCCCATGGCGAGCAGGATCAGCAGCAGGCTGGGGCGAAAGACGGTACGGGAACGGGCAGACATGGGCACTCCTTGTGGAACGGATACAAAATATGCCCGCCTTTGCGGCGGGCGTAACTATCGTAACAAGGTTTGCCGGCCGGGGTGTCAAATCATGACCGAACGGTATGGTATGTTGTCCTTAGCCCACAAGGAATTCAGGACCGGATGTAGGCCCAGCCGTCCTGCTGCAGCCGTACCAGGGCGGTGACCGCGCCCTGCTCCAGGACGCGCAGGCGCTTGGGCGCGTTCAAGTCCAGGTTGCGCAAGGTGTTGGGGCACAGATAGGTATAGGCGTCGCACTCGTGGGCTTCGCCCTGGACGCAGGCCGTCACGGCCTGCGCATTGGCGATGATGCGCACCTGGGCGTCGGGCATGTCCTTGAGCAGGTTGCGGGCGTTGTTGCGGGCGCGCTGCAGGGCGTCGGGCGTGGGGGCGTGAAGCAGAACCTGGGTCGTCATGGTTTGGTCTCCGGGCAAAAGTCAGCGCGGGCCGAAAACGCGCTCGGCCGCCTCGGGAGAGGCGCCGGTCTGCATCTGCATACGGCCTTGCTCATCCCGCCAGACCATGGCGGGCGTGGCGCGCAGGTCCCAGCCTACCATCAGGTCCTCGTTGGCCGTCAACTGGGCGTCGATGTCGGCGGGAATGTCGGCCAGGCCCTTGACGCCCCCGCTGCGGTCCTTGAGCATGGCGGCGGAGTGCTCGTGCAGGGCGGCGGCCGGGTCCTTGGACGCCAGGATGGCGGCCGCCTTGGGGCCGCTGGTGGGCGTGAGTATGCCCACGAGGATGTGGCGCAACTGCACCCTGCCCGAATCCACCCAGGGGCGGGCCATCTGCCAGAGCTGCATGCAGTAGGGGCAGTTGGGGTCGGTGAAGACATACACGATGCGCTTGGCGTCATCCTTGCCGTCGGCGATCCAGCGCGACTTCTCCAGCTTGCCCTGCATGTCTTTGGCGATGGCCGGCTGGACCAGTGCGTCCAGGCCGGCAGGGTGCACTTCCTCTCCCTTGGCGTCGATCAGCGTCCCGACCAGCATATGCTGGCCGTCGGGCAGGACATAGATGGCCAGGGGGCGATTGCCGTTGTAGGCGCCCCAGGCCTTCAGGCCGCCGGGCGCATCGAACTGGCCCACCACCGAGAAACCTTGTTCTTCCAGCAACTGCAGGGCAGGGGGGCGATCGGAGGCCTGAGCCGGGGAAGCTGCGCAAATCAGGCCCGCCAGGGCTGCGCGCAGGGACAGGGAGGAGGCTTGCTTCAAGGCGATTCGTGCGAAATGGGACGGCATGGTTTTATATATCCATTAAAAATATATAAATAAATAAACGGAATGAAGAGTGGGACTGCGCAGTCGGCGCGGAGTTCCCGATTCCTGTCATGCCGGCTGCCCGCATGACAGGCTGCGTCAGGCCGTCTGGACCGCCACCAGGTCGGCCAGCTGCAGCAGATGGTAGGTTTCGTGCACGGGCAGGCCCATGATGCCCGTGTAGCTGCCGCTGATATGCCGCACGAACATGCCGCCCAGGCCCTGTATGCCGTAGGCGCCGGCCTTGCCCATGGGTTCGCCGCTGGCGCAGTAGCGTTCGATCTCGCGTTCGCTGAGCGTCTTGAAGCTGACTTCGCTGATGCTGATGCTGTCGTATTCGTTGCCGCGCGCGCCCAGGCACAGCGCGGTCATGACCTTATGGGTGCGACCCGAGAGGGCGCGCAGGATGCGCCGGGCGTCATCCTGGTCGGCGGGCTTGCCGAAGATCTCCTCGTCCAGGCAGACGGTGGTGTCGGCGGCCAGGATGGCGCGCTGGGGATCCAGGCCCGGTTGCGTTGCGCGCCATTGCAGGGCGCGCAGCAGCTTGTCGCGCGCGGTGCGCCGGACATAATCCAGGGCGCGTTCATCGGCCAGCCGCGGCTCGTCCTCGCCGGGCGGGCTGGGGACGGCCAGCACCTCGTGGGGCACTTGCATGCTGACCAGCAGATCGTGGCGTCGGGGACTGGCGGAGGCGAGATAGATCGGTACGAATTGCATGATGCTTGACTGGAAGTGGGATTCTAGGCGCGGTGGTAAGGGTGGCCGGTCATCACGGACCAGGCGCGGTACAACTGTTCGGCCAGCAGGATGTGCACCAGCGGATGGGGCAAGGTCAGGGAGGACAGGCGCAGCATGCCGTGACAACTTTGCTTGAGGGCGGCGTCCAGGCCGTCCGGCCCCCCGACCAGAATGGCGATGTCCCGCCCCTCGCCACGCCAGCGCTCCAGTTCCTGGGCGAGCTTGACCGTGGTCATATCCTTGCCGCGCTCGTCCAGCGCAATGCGCAGGGCCTGGGCGGGGATGGCGGCCTCGATGCGCTTGGCTTCGGCCTGCATCATCTGCGCCGGCGTCTTGCCGCCGCTGCGCGGTTCGGCCTTGATCTCGCGCAGTTCCAGGGCGCAATCGGCCGGCATGCGGCGTGCGTATTCCTGCCAGCCCTGTTCGACCCAGTCCGGCATGCGCTGGCCAACGGCGATGACAATCAGTTTCATGGCTTATGGTGGAGAAAAAAAAAGGCCGCCTTGCAAGTGCGGCCTGCGCGCCGCCGGGATCGGCGGGCTGGGCTTACTGTTCGTCGTCCGGGCCGTCGTAGAAGCCCGGCTGCGGGATCTGGCGCGACTGCGGCAGCAGTTCCACGTCCACCGGACGCTCGCCCCAGAGATCCTCCAGGTTGTAGTACTGGCGGATGGCCGGCTGCATGCAGTGCACGACGACGTCGCCCAGGTCGATCAGCACCCATTCGCCGGTGTCGTCGCCTTCGTGAGCCAGGATTTCGACCTTGTTCTCGCGAGCCTTGTCGATGACGCTGTTGGCCAGCGCGCGGGTCTGGCGGTTGGACGTGCCGCTGGCGATGACCACGCGGTCGAACAGCCCGGTCATGTGGGTGGTGCTGAAGACCTTGATGTCCTGGGCCTTGACGTCTTCGAGGGCATCAATGACGATGCGTTGGAGTTTTTCGATATTCATAAAAAGAACTATACAGGGCGTGCCTGTCAGTGGGAAAGATAGAGTCCGTTTTTGCGGATGTAGTCGGCGACTTCCTCCGGGACCAGGCCGGCGATGTTGTCGCCGCGCCGCACTCGGTCGCGGATGTCCGCGGCCGACACGTCCATGGGCGTGAAGGCGATGCGATGCAGGCGCCGGCCCAGTTGTTCCAGGCGCGCCGCCAGCGGGGCCGGCGCCAGCGGGGCGGCGCCGGGGCGCTGGGCCACGGCCAGCTCGACGCGCTCGGCGATTTCTTCCCAGGCATGCCAGTTGCAGAAGTTGAGCAACTGGTCGCTGCCCAGTATCCAGTAGTAATGCGGCCCGGCGGGCAGGGCGCGCAGGGTTTCGACCGTATAGGTCGGCCCGCCGCGGCGGATCTCTTCCGCGTTGACGCTGAGCTCCGGATAGGGGCGCACGGCCAGCGCGGTCATGGCGAGCCTGTCCTGTGCGCTGGCGCCCAGGGCGGGGCGCTGCCAGGGCTGGGCCGCGGGCAGCAACTGCACTTGGTCCAGTTCCAGTTGCCGGCGGGCCGTCAGGGCCAGGGCCAGGTGGGCCCGATGGACGGGGTCGAAGCTGCCGCCCAGCAGACCGATGCGGACTAGATCCATTCGCGCGGCACCAGGTACTGCGCCAGCGCGGCCTCCGGGGTGCCGTGCTCGGGCGACCAGTTGTAGCGCCACTTGGCCTGGGGCGGCATGGACAGCAGGATGGATTCCGTGCGCCCGCCCGATTGCAGGCCGAACAAGGTGCCGCGGTCAAAGACCAGGTTGAATTCGACGTAGCGGCCGCGCCGTATCGCCTGGAATTCGCGCTGGGCGTCGGTGTAGGGCCTATCCATGCGGGCGCGCACGATGGGGGCATAGGCCTGCGTGAAGCAATCGCCCACGGAGCGGGTCAGAGCGAAGCTGGCTTCGAAGCCGGGCTCGTTCAGGTCGTCGTAGAAGATGCCGCCGATGCCGCGCGTTTCGTTGCGGTGCTTCAGGTAGAAATACTCGTCGCACCAGCGCTTGTAGCGGGGATAGTATTCCGAACCATGCGGCGCCAGCGCGTCGTGGCAGACCTGGTGGAAGTGGCGCGCATCATCCTCGTGCAGGTAGTACGGGGTCAGGTCCAGCCCGCCGCCGAACCAGAACACGTCCTTCTGGCCGTGTTCCTGCGCCTGCGCGACGAACATGCGCACGTTCATGTGCGTGGTCGGCACGTAAGGATTGCGCGGATGGATGACCAGCGATACGCCCATGGCCTCCCAGGGACGGCCCGCCAGTTCGGGGCGATGGGCGCTGGCCGAAGGCGGCAGGGCGTGGCCCTTGACGTGGCTGAACAGCACGGCCGCGCGCTCGAACACGGGGCCGTCTTCCAGGAAGCGCGACAGTCCGCCGCCGCCTTCCTGGCGCTTCCATTCGTCCGCCTCGAAACGCGAGCCGTCCAGTTCCTGCAGCGTGTCCACGATGTGGCTTTGCAACTGGCGGAAATAGGCCTGGGCGGAATCAACGGGTAAAGACATGGGAAGACCTTGCTGCGGGGATCAGGATTCGTTGGCGGGCAGGGCGCGCCAGCCGATGTCGGTGCGGAACTGCTTGCCGTCGAAGTGCGTCTGGGAAATGGCCTGGTAGGCGGCTTCCTGGGCGCGGCGGATGGAATCCGACAGCGCAGTGACGCACAGCACGCGTCCGCCCGTGGTCACGATGGTCTCGCCATCCAGGCGCGTGCCGGCGTGGAAGGTCACGCAGGTATCGGTGTCGGGAGCGAACTGGATGATGGGATCGCCCGTGCGCGGGGTGTCGGGATAGTTGGCGGCGGCCATGACCACCCCGATGGCGGTGCGCCGGTCCCATTCGATGGTGGCTTCGTCCAGCTTGCCGGCCAGGGCCAGCTCGAAGGTCTCGGTCAGGTCGCTCTTGATGCGCATCATGATGGGCTGGGTTTCAGGGTCGCCCATGCGGCAGTTGAATTCCAGCACCTTGATGGGGCGGGTGGCGTCGGGGCCGTCGCCGATCATGACGCCGGCGTACAGAAAGCCCGTGTAGGGCAGTCCTTCCTTGGCCATGCCCTGCATGGTCGGCAGGATCACTTCGCGCATGATGCGGTTGTGCAGCGTGGGGCTGACGATGGGGGCGGGCGAGTAGGCGCCCATGCCGCCGGTGTTGGGGCCCTGGTCGCCGTCCTTCAGGCGCTTGTGGTCCTGGCTGGTGGCCATGGGCAGCACGTTCTTGCCGTCGCACATGACGATGAAGCTGGCTTCCTCGCCGGTCAGGCATTCCTCCACGACCACGCGCGCGCCAGCCGCGCCAAAGCGCCCGTCGCCCAGGATGTCGTCGATGGCGCCCAGGGCTTCTTCCAGGGTCGTGGCCACGATGACGCCCTTGCCGGCGGCCAGCCCGTCGGCCTTGACCACGATGGGGGCGCCCTGCTGGCGGATGTAGTCCTTGGCCGCTTCGGGATCGGTGAAGGTCTGGTAGGCCGCCGTGGGGATCTTGTGGCGGACCATGAAGGCCTTGGCGTAATCCTTGGAGCTTTCCAGCTGGGCGGCCGCCTGGGTGGGGCCGAAGATCTTCAGTCCGGCGCTGCGGAACGCGTCCACGATGCCGGCGGCCAGCGGAGCCTCGGGGCCCACGATCGTAAAGGCGATTTTTTCCTGCTGCACGAAGGCGATCAGTTCCTGGATATCGGTGATGTCCAGGTTCTTGATGCGTTCGGCGCGGGCCGTGCCGCCATTGCCCGGGGCGACGTAGACGGTCTGCACCCGGGGGGACTGGGCCAGGCGCCAGGCCAGGGCGTGTTCACGGCCGCCGCTGCCGACAACAAGTAGCTTCATAGTGGTGAATTCGGGCAGGGCCCGCAAAGAGGAGTTTCAGGAACCAGTGTTATTCGGCTTCGTCCATGACGGCGGTGGTGTAGACCTCCTGGACGTCGTCCAGGCCTTCCAGCGCGTCCAGGAGCTTCTGCATCTTGGCGGCGTCATCGCCGCTGAGCTCGGTTTCGTTCAGGGCCTTCATGACGATGCCCTCGACTTCGGGCGCCAGGCCGGCGGCTTCGAAGGCGGCCTTGACCGCGGCGTATTCCGAGGGCGGGCACAGCACTTCGATCAGGCCTTCCTCGTCGGTGAGCACGTCGTCGGCGCCGGCCTCCAGGGCGACTTCCATGACGGTGTCCTCCGAGGTGCCGGGAGCGAACAGGAACTGGCCGCAATGGCGGAACTGGAATACCACCGAGCCGTCCAGGCCCAGGTTGCCGCCGTTCTTGGTGAAGGCGTGGCGCACGTCCGAGACGGTGCGCTGGCGGTTGTCGGTCATGCAGTCCACGATCACGGCCGCGCCGTTGATGCCGTAGCCTTCATAGCGGATTTCTTCGTAGTTGGCATCGTCCGCGCCGCCCGAGCCGCGCTGGATGGCGCGCATGATGTTGTCCTTGGGCATATTGGCGGCAGTGGCCTTGTCCCAGGCCAGGCGCAGGCGCGGGTTGGCGTCGGGGTCCGGGCCACCGGCGCGCGCGGCCACGGTGATTTCACGAATGATCTTCGTCCAGAGCTTGCCCCGCTTGGCGTCCTGGCGACCCTTGCGGTGCTGGATGTTCGCCCATTTACTATGTCCGGCCATAAAGTATTACCAATTCAGTAGTCTGCGTTCAAGAAAAGTGGAACTATTTTAACCTGTCTGTGAAGCAAGAGCCTGTCCGCACTTTTTTCATGACGCCCGGGCTCTTGCGAAAGTCGCTAGAATTCATTCATTTGGCATTCTATCCGGAAGGTGAAGAACGATCATGGCCGATCCCATCCTGCTTGCCCAGAACGGCGACACGCCGATTTACCTGCTGCCCGCCCTGGCCAATCGCCACGGCTGTATCACCGGCGCCACGGGGACCGGCAAGACGGTCACGCTGCAAGTGCTGGCCGAAGCCTTTTCGCGTCAGGGCACTCCCGTGTTCCTGGCTGATGCCAAGGGCGACCTGAGCGGCATCTCCCAGGCGGCCCAGCCCAACCCCAAGCTGCAGGAGCGCCTGCAGAAGCTGGGGCTGCCCGAACCCGCCTGGGGCGCCAATCCCGTCACCTTCTGGGATATCTTCGGCGAGCAGGGCCATCCGGTGCGCGCCACGGTCTCGGACATGGGCCCGCTGCTGCTGGGACGCATCCTGGAACTGAACGACACCCAGGAAGGCGTGCTGAACATCGTGTTCCGGGTCGCGGACGATGAAGGCCAGCTGGTGCTGGACCTGAAGGATCTGCGCGCCATGCTGCAGAACGTGTCCGATCGCGCCGCGCAGTTGCGCGCGCAATATGGCAATGTGTCGGCCGCCAGCGTGGGCGCCATCCAGCGCGCGCTGCTGCGCCTGGAAACAGAAGGCGCGGACCGCTTCTTCGGCGAGCCGGCGCTCGATGTCATGGACTGGATACGCACCGACTCGTCGGGGCGCGGCATGATCAACGTGCTGGCCGCCGACAAGCTGATGCAATCGCCGCGCCTGTACGCGGTCTTTCTCTTGTGGATGCTGGCCGACCTGTACGAGCGCCTGCCGGAGGTCGGCGACCTGGACAAGCCGCGCCTGGTCTTCTTCTTCGACGAGGCCCACCTGCTGTTCACCGGCGCGCCCAAGGCGCTGCTGGAGAAAGTGGAGCAGGTGGTGCGCCTGATCCGTTCCAAGGGCGTGGGCATTTATTTCGTCACCCAGAACCCGCTGGACATTCCCGATACCGTGCTGGGGCAGTTGGGCAACCGCGTCCAGCACGCCTTGCGGGCCTTCACGCCCCGCGATCAGAAGGCGGTCAAGACGGCGGCCCAGACCATGCGTCCCAATCCGGGACTGGACATCGAGGCCGCCATCACGGAACTGGGGGTAGGCGAGGCCCTGGTGTCGCTGCTGGACGAAAAGGGCCGGCCCAATCCCACCGAGCGGGCCTGGCTGGTGGCGCCGGGCAGCCGCATCGGCCCGGCCACGGACGCCGAGCGCCAGGCCGTGCGCCAGGCTTCCTTGCTGGGCCTGAAGTACGACCAGGCCGTGGATCGCGAATCGGCCTATGAGGAGCTCGCCAGGCGCGCCGCCGGCGCCCCGGCTGCAGGGCCGGCCGGCGAGCAGGGCGCGCCCGCCAAGCGGGACGACGGCCTGATGGGAGCCGTGAACGATTTCCTGTTCGGCACCACGGGTCCGCGCGGCGGCAAGAAAGACGGCCTGGTGCAGAGCATGGTCAAGACCGAGGCCAGGCGCGCGGCCACCAAGCTGTTGCGCGGCGTGCTGGGCTCGCTGCTGGGAGGCAAGCGCTGATGTCGGCCGGACAGCCTCACCTGATCGTCGCCACGCCCAGGGACAGCGAAACGCAGCGTTGGGCGCAGCATTTCCGCGACGCCTATCCGCAGTGGCGCGTCGATGAATTCGTACCCGGCCGCACCGCCACCGGCGCCCATTACGCCGTGGTCTGGAAGCCCGATGCATACCTGTTCAGCCAGGAGCCGGGGCTGCGCGCCGTGTTCAACCTGGGAGCGGGCGTGGACGCCATGGCCGCCTCCATCCCGGCGGGCATGCCTTTGTACCGGCTGGAGGACGCCGGCATGGCCGAGCAGATGGCCGAGTATGCCTTGTATGGCGTCCTGCAGGCCACGGGGCGTTTCCGTCCCTATGAAGAGCAGGCCAGGGAGGGGCGCTGGAAGGCCCACCGCCCCGTCGATCGGCGTCAATGGCCGGTGGCCGTGCTGGGCCTGGGCGTCATCGGGCGCAAGGTGGCCGATCTCATCGCCAGCCTGGGCTATCCGGTGCGCGGCTGGTCGCGCACTTTGCGCCAGGCGGGCTTTCCCTGCTACGCAGGCGAGCAGGGGCTGCAGGAATGCCTGGCGTCCAGCCGCATCCTGGTCAACGCCTTGCCGCTGACGCCGCAGACCCAGGGTCTGATCAATCGGGACACGCTGGCGCGCCTGCTGCCGGGCGCCTACCTGATCAATCTGGCGCGGGGCGCGCACGTCGTGGACGAGGACGTGCTCGAGGCCCTGGACAGCGGCCAGCTGGCCGGCGCGCTGCTGGACGCGTTCACGCAGGAACCCCTGCCGCAGGATCACCCCTTCTGGGGCCACCCCGGCGTCATGGTCACTCCCCACATCTCGGGCATCACTTTGCGCGAGCAGGCGCTGGAGCAGATCGGCTCCAGAATCGCCCTGCTGCACCAGGGCCGTGAAGCCGGCGGGCGAGTGAACGCCGCCCTGGGCTACTGAATCGCGGCAACAGAAGCGCCGGCCGTCCAGCCGGCGCTTTTCACAACAATTACATTGCAAAACCACAAGGAAGTTGAATGAGCACAGTACATCGCATTGCCGTGATCGCCGGAGACGGGATCGGCAAGGAAGTCATGCCCGAAGGACTGCGGGTCATGGAGGTGGCGGCCCGCCGCCACGGCATCCGCTTCGACTGGAAGGAGCTGGACTGGAGTTCCGAGTATTACCAGAAGCACGGCCGGATGATGCCCGAGGACTGGAAGGCCCAGCTGGCGGACGTGGAAGCCATCTATTTCGGCGCCATGGGCTGGCCCGAACTGGTTCCCGATCACGTGTCGCTGTGGGAGTCGCTGTTCAAGTTCCGGCGCGAATTCGACCAGTACATCAATCTGCGGCCGGTTCGCCTGATGCCGGGCGTGCGCTCGCCCCTGGCCGGCCGCGAGCCGGGCGATATCGATTTCTTCATCGTCCGCGAGAACACCGAAGGCGAATACTCCAACAGCGGCGGCATTCTGTTTGAAGGCACGGAGCGCGAAGTCGTGATCCAGGAAAGCGTATTCACCCGCACCGGCACGGATCGTGTGTTGAAATTCGCCTTCGAGCTGGCCCGCAAGCGCGGCAAGCACGTCACCAGCGCCACCAAGTCCAACGGCATTTCCATTTCCATGCCCTGGTGGGACGCGCGCCTGGCCGAGATGGGCAAGCAGTATCCGGACGTCAAATGGGACAAGTACCACATCGACATCCTGTGCGCGCATTTCGTGCAGCATCCGGACTGGTTCGACGTGGTGGTGGCCTCCAATCTGTTCGGCGACATCCTGTCGGACCTGGGCCCGGCCTGCACCGGCACCATCGGCATTGCTCCCTCGGCCAACCTGAATCCGGAACGCCGTTTCCCGTCGCTGTTCGAGCCCGTGCACGGCTCGGCGCCGGACATCTACGGCAAGGGCATCGCCAATCCGGTGGGCCAGATCTGGAGCGGGGCGCTCATGCTGGACTTCCTGGGCCATCCCCAGGCCGCTTCCGAGGTGGTGCGGGCCATCGAGCAGGTCCTGTCCCAGGGACCGCGCACGCCGGACCTGGGCGGGCAGGCCGGCACCCGCGAGGTGGGCGAGGCCGTCGCCCGCGTGCTTCAGGACATGGCCTGATCAGTCCGATGGTTTCGGCCTGGGCGGCCGCAGGCCCGCCCAGGTGATGGCGCCTATCATGATGGCGCCGCCCAGCAGGGCCCGCGCGCTGGGGTACTGCGCAAACAGCAGAGCCGCGAAGGCGATGGCGTAGACCGGCTCCAGCGCGATCACGATGCCTGCGCTGCGGGCGTTGAGCACGGTCAGCGCCGACACCAGCAGATAGTGCGACAGCGCCGTGCAGAACACGCCCAGCAGGGCGATCCAGAACCAGTCCAGCAAGGATGGCTGCCCCAGCAGGGGCAGCGCGAATGGCCAGCACATCAGCGCCACGAACAGATTTTCCCACCAGGCCACCTGCTGGGCCGACAGATGCTTGGCCGCGCGCCGGTTGATGATGGTGAACATGGCGAAGGTGAAACCCGAGGCCACCGCCCAGGCCAAGCCTATGGTGGACTGGTCCTGGAAATCGAAGGAAGGCGTCACCAGCAGCAGGCCGAAGGTGACCAGCGCCAGGATGATCCACTCCGACAGCGTGACGCGTTCGCGCAGCACGCCCCATTCGCACAAGGTGATGAAGGCGGGGAAGCTGGCGAAGCCCAGCGTGGCGATGGCCACGCCGCCCACCTTGACCGCCACGAAGAAGGTCGCCCAGTGGATGGCCAGCATGACGGCTGCCGACAGCAGGATGCCCAGGTCGCGCCGACCCATGCCCTGGCGCAGGCGCCGGCCCTGGGAGCGCACGCTGATGAACAGGGCCAGGACGGCGAAGCTGGCCCGGCCCGCCGTGATCAGCATGGCCCCCGCCTGGATCAGTTCGCCGAAAATGCCGGTCAGTCCGAAAAGGACGGCCGCCAGGTGGATGGCAGCCAGGGCGCGCCGCTGGGTCATGTGAAACAGTCCGACAAAAAGAGGATCAAAGTAGGCTATTCTGGTGTTTTGGACCAGGGAGCGGCACGGCCGGCGCCGATGCGGCGCGGGTGCACGGCGTCATTCTAACCAACTTGCCGCACGTCGCTATCATCGAAGGAGCAAAACAGTGAGTCAGACAGTCAAGGCGATACGTATCGAAAAGAACGGCGGACCTGAAGTGCTGCAATGGGTGCAGGTCGATCTGCCCGCCCCCCAGGACAAGGAAGTCACCATACGCCAGAAGGCGGTGGGCCTGAACTTCATCGATATCTATTTCCGCAACGGCCTGTACAGCCACCCCCTGCCGCACGGCCTGGGCTTCGAGGCGGCGGGCGTGGTGGAGGCCGTGGGAAGCGCCGTCACGCACCTGAAGGTGGGCGATCGCGTGGCCTATGGCCAGAGCCCGCTGGGCGCCTACGCGCAGGCGCGCAACGTGCCGGCCGACCGCGCGGCGCGCATCCCCGACGCGGTCTCGTTCGAGCAGGCCGCCGCGCTGATGCTCAAGGGTCTGACCTGCTGGTACCTGCTGCGCCAGACCTATCGCGTGCACGAAGGCCAGACCATTCTGTTTCATGCCGCCGCAGGCGGCGTGGGCCTGTACGCCTGCCAGTGGGCGCGCGCCCTGGGCGTCAAGCTGATCGGCACGGTCTCCAGTCCCGAGAAGGCGAAACTGGCCAAGGAGCACGGCGCCTGGGAGGTCATCGATTATTCCCGCGAAGACGTGGTGCAGCGCGTCCTGGAGCTGACGGGCGGCCACAAGGTGCCGGTGGTCTATGACGGCGTGGGCAAGGACACCTGGGAGCGTTCTCTGGATTGCCTGCAGCCGCGCGGCCTGATGGTCAGCTTCGGCAACGCCTCCGGCCCGGTCACCGGCGTGAATCTGGGCATCCTGGCCTCCAAGGGTTCGCTCTATGTCACGCGTCCCGTGCTGGGCGCCTACGTGCCCACCCAGCAGGCCATGCAGGAAGCCGCCGATGAATTGTTCGACCTGGTGGTGCAAGGCAAGATCAAGGTGCTGATCGGCCAGCGCTTTCCCCTGGAACAGGTCGCCCAGGCTCACGAGGCCCTGGCCGCCCGCCGCACCACCGGCTCCACGGTGCTGACGCTGGAAGAGGGTGGATCGGGAATGAAAAAACGGCCGCCTGATCTGGCGGCCGTTGTTTTTTTGCAGGGTCAGCCCTGCAGGTGATACTGGCGGATGCGCTCGACTTCGTTGCGCGAGCCCAGGATGACGCCGATGCGCTGGTGCAGTTCGGACGGCTGCACGTCCAGGATGCGCTGGCTGCCGTCGATGGACAGGCCGCCGGCCTGCTCGACCAGGAAACTCATGGGATTGGCTTCGTACATCAGGCGCAGCTTGCCCTTGCGGCCGGACTCGCGCGCATCGCGCGGATACATGAAGACGCCGCCTCGCGTCAGGATGCGGTGCACGTCGGCGACCATGGAGGCGATCCAGCGCATGTTGTAGTTCTTGCCCAGCGGGCCTTCCGTACCGGCCAGGCAGTCGTCGATATAGCGCTTCACGGGCGCTTCCCAGTGACGCATATTGGACATGTTGATGGCGAACTCGGCGGTGTCTTCGGGAATGGTGACGCGTTCGGTGGTCAGCACCCAGGAGCCCATTTCCTTGTCCAGCGTGAAGGCCGCCACGCCGTCGCCCACGGACAGCACCAGCATGGTCTGGGGGCCGTAGATGGCGTAGCCGGCGGCGACCTGGCGCACGCCGGGCTGCAGGAAGTCCTGTTCCTGGATGAGGCGTTCACGGGCTTCCTGCGGCACGCTCAGCACCGAGAAGATCGTGCCGATGGACCCGTTGACGTCGATGTTGGAGGAGCCGTCCAGGGGATCGAACAGCAGCAGGTTCTCGCCCTTGGGGTAGTAGTCGGGGATGCGGTGCAGGGTGTCCATTTCCTCGGAGGCCATGGCCGCCAGGTTGCCGCCCCATTCGTTGGCCTCCAGCAGGATTTCGTTGGACAGCACGTCCAGCTTCTTCTGGACCTCGCCTTGCACGTTCTCGGTGCCCAGGCTGCCCAGCACGCCGCCCAGGGCGCCCTTGCTGACGGCGTGGCCGATGGCCTTGCAGGCGCGCGCCACGGTTTCCAGCAGCAGGCGCACGTCGGCGGTGACCGTCTGTTTCTGGCGCTGTTGCTCGACCAGGTACTGAGTGAGGTTTTTCTTCAAGAGAGACTCCGGGTGATCAAAGAGTTAATGCCTTGTGCACGATTTCGCCCACGTTGCCCGACAGGCCGGGCTCGGCCTGGATGCGTTCGAGCGCCGCCTTGAGACCGTCGCGGGCCTCGGGCTCGAAGCGGGCCCAGTTGTCGAAGACACGGGCCAGGCGGGCGGAGATCTCGGGGTTGAGCTTGTCCAGCGCGATGACCTGCTCGGCCCAGAAATCGTAGCCTTCGGGACTGTGCACGCCTTGCAGATTGTTGATGCAGAACTGGAAGATCAGCGAACGGGCGCGATTGGGGTTGCGCAGCGAAAAGGCCGGGTGCAGCATCAGGGCGCGCGCCTGCGCGACCCCCGTGCTGGGCGCCGTGGCCTGCAGGGTGAACCAGCGGTCCAGCACCAGCGGATTGTGCTGCCAGCGCTGGAAGAAGTCCTCCAGTCCGTCCTGGCGATCTTCGGCGCTGCCGTAGTTGACCAGCACGCTGAGCGCGCCCATGCGGTCGGTCATGTTGGTGGCCTTGTCGTACTGGTTGCGGGCCAGTTGCGCGCCGGCGCTCACGCCGGCCGCCATCAGGTAGGCCAGCGCCAGGTTGCGCAGCGAGCGCGCGCCCGCTTGCATGGCGTCGGGACTGTAGTCGGGCTGGTCCAGGCTCAGGTACTGGTAGAGCTCCTGCCAGTAAGGCGTCAGGGCCAGCCCCAGCTCCTTTTGTACATGCAGGCGCGCCTGCACGATGGCGCGCGGGGTCATGGGCTGCGTCTGTTCCAGCAGCTCGCGCTCGCTGGGCAGGGCCAGGATGCGAGCCTTGTAGGCCGGGCTCAGGGCTGCGTCCTGCAGCAGGGCGTGCCAGGTCTGGACCAGCGTGGCCGATTGGGCCGGGGAGGGCGCGCGGCCGGCGGCGCGCGCCAGGATCAGGCGGGTGGCCAGCAATTGAGCGGCTTCCCAGCGGGCGAAGGGGTCCGGGTCGTGGCGCGCCAGCAGGGCCAGTTCCGCGTCGGGGCGGTAATACTCGATGCGCACCGGCGCCGAGAAATTGCGCAGCAGCGAGAGCACCGGAGTCTGGGGCACTTGGGCGAAGGTCCAGCTTTGTTCCTGCTCGGTGAAGTCCAGCACCAGCGTGTGATCGCTGCGTCCGTCCAGATGCAGGGTCAAGGGGCGGCCTTCCTGGTCCAGCATGCCCAGCGCGAACGGGATGTGCAGCGGGGGCTTGACCGCGGACTTGGGCTCGATGCCGACAGGCGGGTTGCTCTGGCGCAGGGTCAGCGTGCAGGTCTGGGAGGCCGGGTCATGCTGCAGGCTGACACTCACGCGCGGCGTGCCGGCCTGCTCGTACCAGCGGCGGAACTGCGTCAGGTCCCGTCCTGGATGGCGCTCGCGGTAGACGCTGTCCATGGCGTCCACGAAGTCGTCGCAGGTGACGGCCTGGCCGTCGTGGCGGCGGAAGTATTCGCGCATGCCGGCCTGGAAGCCGTCCTCGCCCAGCAAGGTATGCTGCATGCGGATGACCTCGGCGCCTTTTTCGTACACGGTGGCCGTGTAGAAATTGCTGATCTACTGGTAGCGCTCGGGACGGAGGGGGTGGGCGCTGGGGCCCGCGTGCTCGGGAAACTGGGCGGAGCGCAGCACGCTGACGTCGTCGATGCGCTTGACGGCGCGGGCGCTGGCCGCCTGCGCGCCGTCCAGGCCGTGCGCCAGCATGTCGCCGGAGAATTCCTGGTCGCGGAACACGGTCAACCCTTCCTTCAGGGACAACTGGAACCAATCGCGGCAGGTGACGCGGTTGCCGGTCCAGTTATGGAAGTACTCGTGGCCGATGACCGCCTCCACGGCGCGGAACGACGCATCCGTGGTGCTTTGCGGGTCCGCGAGCACATAGGCGGCGTTGAAGATGTTCAGGCCCTTGTTTTCCATGGCGCCCATGTTGAAGTCGCGCGCGGCGACGATCATGAAGCGGTCCAGGTCCAGGTCCAGCCCGAAGCGCTGTTCATCCCAGCGCACGGAATTCTCCAGGCACTGGATGGCCCATTCGGCCTTGTCGCCGTCGCCGCGGTCGCAATAGACCTGGAGAAGGGCGGGGCTGCCGTCGGCCTTGGAGATCTTGCGCTCGCGCAGGTCGAAATCCCCGGCGACCAGGGCAAAAAGGTAGGACGGCTTGGGGAATGGATCCTGCCAGGTCGCCTGGCGCCGGCCGTCCTCCAGCTCCACGGTGTGGAGCAGATTGCCGTTGGACAACAGAGTGGGGTAGCGGCCAGGGTCGGCGCGCAGCACCACTTCGTAGCGCGCCATGACATCGGGGCGGTCCGGGAAGAAGGTGATGCGGCGAAAACCCTGGGCTTCGCATTGGGTGAACAGATGCTGGCCCGATACGTACAGGCCCATCAGGGATGTATTGTCCTTGGGGCGGCAACGGCTTGTCAGCGCCACGTCCACTTCCGGCTTGCCGGGGTGCAGCGTCAGAGTCTGATCGGTCAGTTGATAGTCCTGTGGCGCCAGGGCAACGCCATCAAGACTCACGCCGAGCAGTTCTATGTCATCGCCGTCCAGGATCAGGGGAAGCGCCTGGCCGTTCAGGCTGCTGGCGCGGAACTGGAGGCTGACCTCGGTCTGTTCGGCCGCCAGGTCGAATTCCAGCCGGACCTGTTCGATGCGGTACGGGTAGGGCTGGTAATCCTGGCGGGAGATCGTGGGTAGGGTATCTGTGCGCATGTCATCCTGGTCCGACAATCAAAAAAGATTTGTCTATTGTAATGTTGTTTGAAGAGCCGGGCGGGCGGCGCGGCGGTAAACTCAATAACCGCCTCCCTGTCCAAGCAAGGGCGGACTTGCGCTCCGGGCAGGGCCGGCGAAATTTCAAGGGCAAATGTCATGACTATTCTTTCCACAGCATTTTCCATGCGTGTCGCCCGCCTGGCGGCGCTGGGGCTGGTGGCGCTGGCGACCGGCTGCGCCGCGCCGAGCTGGTCCGCCAAGTTGACGCGCTACCAGCAATGGCCTGCCCAGACCAATGGCGAAACGTATCGATTGATGTCCACCGATGCGCAGCGCGGCAATCTGCAATACCAGTCTTTCGCCGATTCGGTGCGCTCCGCCATAGGCGTGACCGGACTGGTGGAGGCCCAGGCCGGTACGCCGGCCCGCTTCGTGGTGGAAATCGATTACGGCAATCCGCAGGAACAGAGCTGGGTGCCCCAATATGCGGATAGTTTTTACGGCCCCATGGGCTGGGGCATGGGGCGCGGCTACTTTGCGCCCAATGACGGCTGGGCAGGGGGATTCTTTTATTCTCCGCCCGTGGTCAATGTCCCGGTCACTCTCTATCGCAATTACCTGAATGTGGTGATCAGGGATAATCGCCAGCAGCAGGCCGAAGTCTATCGCGCAACGGCGGTCAGCTATAGCCAATCCGACAATCTGGCCGTGCAGATGCCATTTTTGTCCCAGGCCATATTTGACGGCTTCCCGGGCAATAACGGTCAGGTTATCGATATCGAGTATCAACTTCCCAAACGCTGAGGAGAAAAAAGCGTCTGCTTTAGCGCAGCGTCTTGAATAAACGAAAAAGGGACAGCATATGGAAGCTGTCCCTTTTTCGAGTGAGGCGGCCCGACTTACTTGATCAGGAAGTCGTCGCGGCTTTGGCCCTGGGCTTCGGCGTCGATGATCCAGCGCGGAGGGCGGCCGCGGCCGGTCCAGGTGTCCTGGGTGCCGGGATGGCGGTACTTGGGAGGCAGGCTGGCCTTGGGTTCGTTGGAGCCGGCGGAGGAACCGCGCTTGGAGGTTTTTTCCAGCGCTTCAGCCACTTCTTCGAGGGTGATCTCGTTGTCCTGCATGGACTTCACGATGGAAGCGATGACAGGACGGCGTTGTTTGACCTTCAGGGACTTCATCTGCTTTTGCAACCGCAGAATCTCTTTTTCTATCTTCTGCTTGGCAGAGCTGTAAGTTTCGACGGACATATGGGATTCCTGTTTGGTGATTGTAGTTATCTGATAAACGCTGCCTTTGCCGGCTCATGTTTATCATGCGAAAACAGTGTACTTTGATTTTTTGAAAAATATAAGGGCTCGATGTAAAAAAATTAAGCCGTAATTCACGGCTGGATTGTGCTTTGTAATCGAACTGTCAGTTTGCATAATTACTTTGGCGGGGCGATTAATTATCCTGATCGGGGGCTATCATATTTTTGAATGGGTTTATATAAAAACGGTATAGCCATATAGAGTATTAATGTCTCAATACGATACGCTCTGCATTCATAATCACAAAATGTCGTAGCCGGTGTTTCACCGGGATGCGCCCGCCAATCGGGACGCTGGCCTGCGCGGGGCGCGGGCGCGGCCATGGGCCATCGCGCGCAGCGACGCATTCTGTTTTAATGCAGTGGTGGACACAGTCCGGACGGAGCCCATCGCGTCGGTCCGGCGGAAATGATTCAACCCTTGCGCATGACCGCTGCAACGGGTTTGCCAGTAGGAATACATAATGAAGCTTGTTGATCCCGCCATCGATGCCTTGGCGTGCGCCCGCGGACTGTTGCTGGAGCCCTGGGGCCTGAATGAAACCCATCTGTCCAGCGCGCTGGGCGAAATCCTGACCCATCAGGCGGACTATGCCGACCTGTATTTCCAGTACACCCGCAGCGAAGGCTGGAGCCTGGACGAGGGCATCGTCAAGAGCGGCAGCTTTTCCATCGAACAGGGCGTGGGCGTGCGCGCGCTCAGCGGCGAGAAGACCGCCTTTGCCTATTCGGATTCCATCAGCCAGGACGCGCTGCTGTCTTCGGCCCGCGTGGTGCGGTCCATCGCGCGCCAGGGCGGCAATGGCAAGAGCGGCGTGCTGGTGCCCTCCAAGCTGACGCGGCCCGCCCTGTATACCGGCGCCGATCCCATCAGCAGTCTGTCGGCGCCGGACAAGGTCGCCCTGCTGGGTCGGCTGGAGGCGCTGGCGCGCGCGGCCGACCCGCGCGTGATCCAGGTGATGGCCAGCCTGGGCGCCGAGTACGACGTGGTGCTGGTGGCCAGCAGCGACGGCCGCCTGGCTGCCGACGTGCGCCCGCTGGTGCATCTGTCCCTGTCCATCATCGTCGAGCAGAACGGGCGCCGCGAGCGCGGCTCGGCCTCGGGCGGCGGACGCGTGGACCTGTCCTATTTCTCGGACGAGCTGCTGCGCAGCTATGTGGACAAGGCGGTGCGCTCGGCCATGACCAATCTGGAAGCGCGCCCCGCGCCCGCGGGCCGGATGACCGTGGTGCTGGGCCCCGGCTGGCCGGGCGTGATGCTGCACGAAGCCGTGGGCCACGGTCTGGAGGGCGACTTCAATCGGCGCGGCAGCAGCCTGTTCTCGGGCCGCATCGGCGAGCGGGTGGCCTCCAAAGGCGTCACCGTGGTCGATGACGGCACCCTGGCCAATCGCCGCGGCTCGCTCAATATCGACGACGAAGGCAACCAGAGCCAGCGCACCGTCCTGATCGAAGACGGCATCCTGAAGGGCTATCTGCAGGACACGCACAATGCGTGCCTGATGGGCGCCGCCGTCACCGGCAACGGCCGGCGCGAATCCTATTCCAGCCTGCCCATGCCGCGCATGACCAACACCTTCATGCTCGGCGGCGACAAGGATCCGCAGGAGATCATCGCCTCGGTCAAGAAGGGCCTGTATGCCGTGGATTTTGGCGGCGGCCAGGTGGACATCACCAGCGGCAAGTTCGTGTTCTCGGCTTCGGAAGCCTGGGTCATCGAGAACGGCAAGCTGATGTATCCCGTCAAGGGCGCCACCCTGATCGGCAACGGACCGGACGCCATGAACCAGGTCAGCATGATAGGCAACGACATGCAGCTCGATCCCGGCGTGGGCACCTGCGGCAAGGAAGGGCAGAGCGTGCCCGTGGGCGTGGGCATACCCACGGTCCGCATGGAGAACCTGACCGTCGGCGGGACCGCCTGAGGCCAAGGTGGCGCAGATCGGAAAAGAACCTGCCTTCGGGCAGGTTTTTTTGTCCGTGCGCAGCCGCTGGCGCGTTGGCGTCCGGAATGGCTGTGCTAGCGCATGCGCCAATCTGTTTCCAGGTGTATCCTGCCGACCAAACTCGTTTGACTTACACCTTTACTGATCTTATGATTTCAACACGAATGAATCGTGCTGAATTATTTTGTTTGGCTAATTAAATGACTACTGATCAACAATACGACCTGCGCATCCTGCGGGCCTTGCGCCGTATTACCCGCTCGATCGCCCTGCATTCCCGTCAGCTGGCCGCCTACAGCAACATCACGGCGCCGCAGCTGATCTGCCTGCGCACGATCATCGAAAAAGGTCCGCTGACCGCCACCGCCATCAGCCGCGAGATGCATGTCAGCCCCAGCACGGTGGTCGGCATCCTGGACCGCCTGGAAGACAAGAAACTGGTGCTGCGCGAGCGCGGTCGCGAGGATCGTCGCATCGTATTCGTCAGCGCCACTCCCGAAGGCCTGGAACTGGCGCGAGACACGCCTTCGCCTCTGCAAAAGAAACTGGCCGATGCCTTGAAGGAGCTGCCCGAGCTGGAGCAGGCCACCATGACCTTGTCGCTGGAGCGCATCGTCCGCTTGATTGACTCAGACCCGGAATCGCCCATGGAGGCGGGGGATCCCGTGTCGCCGATACTGGAGGTCCCGGAGGGAGACGTGCCCCCTGAATCCGGGCTAGTGGTTTGACTGCATACGCCGAATCATCCCCCCCAGCCGGAGCGCCCCGGGGGGGAACCGCCGCTCCGGGCGCAGGCCCGATGCTGCGGGCTCCCCAAGCACAGGATGCCGCCGCCATCCACCAATTGACCGCAGAGTGCCCGCCTCTGGATCTCAATTCCGTCTATGTCTACCTGTTGCTTTGCGAGCATTTCCGCCGGACCTGTGTGGTCGCGGAGCGAGGCGGCCGGGTGGACGGCTTCATTTCCGCCTATTTCCTGCCCGAGCAGCCCGATGTGCTGTTCGTCTGGCAAGTCGCCGTACACGAACGCGCCCGCGGCCAGCGTCTTGCCCAGGCCATGCTGGATCATCTGAAACAGCGTCTGGCCAGTGACCGGATCCGTTTCCTGGAGACCACGGTCAGCCCGGACAACCAGGCTTCGCGCGGCTTGTTCAAGGCCATGGCGCGGCGCTGGCAGGCGCCGTTGCAGGAGCAGGATTTCTTTCAATCAACGTTGTTCGGCCGGCAGGCCCACGACGCTGAACCTCTGTTACGAATCGGTCCCTTCGGCGCAGCCTGAAGGGGTCCCTACGCAACAGGACGTTCAAGCCTGCGCTGCGCGAGCAGCCGGCTCGAGGAGGGGCGTCCTACAACCAGGAGAGGAAACATGACTGACTTAAAAATATTCGACCGGATGGAGTCCGAAGTCAGAGGCTACGTCCGGTCCTTCCCGGTCATCTTCAACAAGGCGCGAGGCTCCTTGCTGGAAGATGAGAGCGGCAGGCAGTACATCGATTTTTTCAGTGGCGCCGGCACGCTCAATTATGGCCACAACAACCCCCACCTGAAAGAAAAGCTGATCGAGTACCTGAACACCGACGGCGTCGTGCACGGCCTGGACATGGCCACCAGCGCCAAGAAGTACTTCCTGGAGACGGTGGACCGGGTGCTGCTCAAGCCGCGCGGCTGGAACTACCGGCTGCAGTTCACCGGCCCCACGGGCACCAATGCCGTCGAGGCGGCGCTCAAGCTGGCCCTCCAGGTCAAGGGGCGGCAGAACATCATTTCCTTCACGCATGGTTTCCACGGCGTCAGCACGGGTTCCCTGGCGGCGACCGCCAATTCCAAGTTCCGTCGCGCGGCCGGCGTCGCGCTGGGCAACACCACCTTCATGCCCTACGACGGTTACCTCGGACCGGACGTCAACACCATGGCCTACCTCGAGCGCATGCTGGAAGATCCCAGCAGCGGCCTGGACCATCCAGCGGCTGTCATCGTGGAAACCGTGCAGGGTGAAGGAGGCGTGAACGTGGCCACGCAGCGCTGGCTGCGCGAACTGCAGCGCCTGTGCCGCGAACACGACATGCTGCTCATCGTGGACGACATCCAGGTCGGCTGCGGGCGTACGGGCCGCTTCTTCAGCTTCGAGCAGGCCGGCATCAGCCCCGACATCATCACGCTGTCCAAGTCGCTGTCGGGCTTCGGCCTGCCCATGTCGCTGGTGCTGCTGCGCCCCGAGCTGGACATCTGGAAGCCCGGCGCGCACAACGGCACCTTCCGCGGCAACAACCTGGCTTTCGTCACGGCGGCCCAGGCGTTGGAGACCTACTGGGCGGACGACGCCTTCGAGGCCGAAGTCCAGGCCAAGGAGCGCCAGGTGCGCGACTGGCTGGAGAACCTGGTGCACAGCTACCCCGACACGGGCTTGAGCGTGCGCGGACGCGGGCTGATCCAGGGCCTGGTCACGCCGGCAGGCGAGGGCCTGGCCAACAAGATCGCCGCCCAGGCTTTCGAGCACG
Source organism: Alcaligenes sp. Marseille-Q7550 (assembly GCF_965112015.1). Classification (NCBI taxonomy): domain Bacteria; kingdom Pseudomonadati; phylum Pseudomonadota; class Betaproteobacteria; order Burkholderiales; family Alcaligenaceae; genus Alcaligenes; species Alcaligenes sp. Marseille-Q7550. The sequence continues at coordinate 270,282 of NZ_CBCOPU010000002.1, read as the reverse complement.
GACTGGTCGTCGAGACGTCCGGAGCCCACGACGAAGTGCTCAAGCTGCTGCCGGCCCTGACCATCAGCGGCGAGGAGCTCGCACAAGGGCTGAACATCATTGAACGCAGCGTCGCGCAATGCCTGTCGCGGCGCGGCGCCAAGGCACGAGTACTGAAAATGGGAGGAGCACGCTGATGCTGGTCAAGAACGTACAGGATGTGATTGGAACGAGCGACGAAGTTCGCACCGACAACTGGGTCAGCCGCCGCGTGCTGCTCAAGAAGGACGGCATGGGTTTTTCCTTCCATGAGACCGTCATCTTCCCCGGCACCGAAACGCATATCCACTACCAGAACCACCTGGAGGCGGTCTGGTGCGTGGAGGGCGACGGCGAGATCGAGACCATCGCCGACGGCAAGAAGTATGCCCTGGGCCCGGGCGTGGTCTACGCGCTGGACCAGCATGACGAACATTGGCTGCGTGGCGGCGAGAAGCCGCTGCGCGTGATCTGCGTCTTCAATCCGCCCCTGACCGGGCAGGAGGTGCACGATGCCGAGGGCGTCTACCCCTTGGTGTCGGACGCCACGTAAGCAAGTAGGAGGTCATCATGACAGTGACAATGACGGATCCGTATGCATCGCGCACCGAACGGGGCGCGGCCATCGTCAGCCGCCAGGAGCCCGTGGTGTATGACACGCCGGTGGGCAGTTGCCCGCTGGCTGCCGGCCAGTTGCAGGAATACGAGGAGAACGGCTTCCTGCTGCTGCCGGACCTGTTTTCCGCGCAGGAGGTCCAGGCCCTGCTGGCCGAGGTCGAAGCCATGAGCGTCGACCCGGCCATTCTGGCGCGTGAGGAAGCGGTTGTGGAAAAGGGCAGCAAGGCCGTGCGTTCGATCTTCCGGGTTCACGAACTGAGCCCCCTGATCGCCCGCCTGGTGCGTGATCCGCGCGTGCTGGACGTGGCGCGCCAGATACTGGGCTCCGAGGTCTATGTGCACCAATCGCGCGCCAACCTCAAGCCCGGCTTCAAGGGCAAGGAGTTCTACTGGCATTCGGACTTCGAGACCTGGCACGTGGAAGACGGCATGCCGCAGATGCGGGCCCTGAGCTGCTCGGTGCTGCTGACGGACAACAATGCCTGCAACGGGCCGCTGATGCTGGTGCCCGGCTCGCACCGCCAGTTCGTCTCCTGCGAAGGGGTGACGCCCGACAACCACTACAAGGAGTCCTTGCGCAAGCAGGAGTACGGCGTGCCCGACCCCATCAGCCTGCGCCTGCTGGTGGACAAGGGCGGCATCGAGGCCATCACGGCCAAGGCCGGCTCGGTGATCTTCTTTGACTGCAACACCATGCACGGATCGGCCAGCAATATCTCGCCCTGGCCGCGCGCCAACGTGTTCACGGTGTACAACAGCATGGAAAACTGCGTGCAGGATCCCAAGTACGGCCTGGATCCCCGGCCCGAACACGTCGCCACGCGCGGGCGCTTTCCCGTGCTGGAGCCGCTGCAAGGCCGCTTGCTGGACGGGCAAGGCTAGGCTGGAGCGTTGAATGCGGCGCCCCTTGGGAGTTTTCTCCCAAGGGGCGTTTCTTATGTCAGCAACTGAATGGAAAGGACAGCCGCGGCGACAGCTCCCGGCCTTGTGCATCGACCAGGCGGCAGGGGGGGGCGTGGGCGGTGTCTTTCCGGATGTCAACTGGCGCCGACCGTGGCGATAGGCCGCGTAAGCGGCGACCGTGCCGCCCAGGGACACCGGCCCCATGGATTCGCAGGCGACCTGTCTGGCTGCGGGCTGGCTTCGGAAGACATGGCGTGCGGAGCCATCCGGCTGCGCGAGGGCGCGCACATCCCGGCCCGTTGCCCGCAAGACGCTCACGAAGGCTTGATGAAGTTGCCCAGGAACTCCTGCGTGCGCGCTTGCCGCGGATGCGTGAACAGTTCCTCGGGCGGGCCGGACTCCACGATGACGCCTTTGTCGAAGAAGCAGACGCGGTCCGAGACTTCCTTGGCGAACTGCATTTCATGCGTGACCAGGAGAATGGTCAGGTCATGTTCTTCGGCCAGTTTCTGGATGACGCCCAGCACTTCGCCGACCAGCTCGGGGTCCAGGGCGGAGGTAGGCTCGTCGAACAGCATGATGTTGGGCCGCATGGCCAGCGCGCGGGCGATGCCCACGCGCTGCTGCTGGCCGCCGGAGAGCTGGCTGGGGAACTTGTCGGCATGGTCGATCAATCCCACCAGCTCCAGGTACTCCTCGGCGCGCTCGCGGGCCTCCTGCCTGGACAGGCCCAGCACATGAGTGGGGGCCTCGGTCACATTGCGCATCACCGACATGTGGGGAAACAGATTGAACTGCTGGAATACCATGCCCATTTCCTTGCGCATCTCGCGCAGGTGGGCTTCGCCGGCGGGCACCAGGTTGCCGTTGACCTGTTCGTGCCACAGCGGCCGCCCGGCTACGGTGATGACGCCGTCGTCGATGTTCTCCAGCGTCATCAGGATGCGCAGCACCGTGGACTTGCCAGAGCCGGACGGGCCGATGATGGTGACCTTCTCGCCGCGTCGCACCTCGAAGTTCAGGGAGTCGAGCACGGTCACGTCGCCGAATTTCTTGGTGACCTGGTCGAACTGGATGATGGGGGATTCGTTCGGGTTATTCCTCGTAGCGGGATTCCTTGTTTGGGCAGGCGGGTATCCAGGGCGCGCACGCCGGCCGAGGCCAGCAGCGTCATGATCAGGTACAGGCCGCCCACCATGGACAGGGGGATGATGTAGTTGAACGTGCGATCGCCGATGATCTTGGCCACGTTCAGCATCTCCAGCACCGAGACGACCGACAGCACGGGCACGTCCTTCATGATGGAGACCAGGTAATTGCCCATGGCCGGTATGATGCGCGGGATGGCCTGGGGCAGGATGATCACCGCAAAGGTGCGCAGCGGCGACAGGTCCAGGGCGCGGGCCGCCTCGGTCTGGCCATGGGTGACGGACTCCAGGCCGGCGCGGTAGACCTCGGACAGATAGGCGCTGTACTGCACGCCCAGGGCCAGCGCTCCGGTCAGGAAGGCGGGCAGCACGATGCCGTAGTCCGGCAGCACGTAGTACAGAAAGAACAACTGCACCAGCAGGGGCGTGTCGCGCAGGAACTCGGTGAAGACGTAGGCCGGCCAGGAAATGAGGCGCAGGCGCACGCTCTTGAGCCCGGCCAGCGCCAGGCCCAGCACGGCGGCCACCAGAAAGCCCAGGACAGTGGCCTGCACCGTCACCCACAGGCCCTTGAGCAGGATGGGCAGGATGGACACGGCGAAGGCCCAGTTGCTGCTGGTGTCCCATTCAATGCCGAACAACATGGTCAGCTCCTTCCGGCGCGCCACCGTCCGGTGGAGCGCTCGAGCAGTTTCATCAGGGCGGTCAGCACCAGCGCCATGCCGAAGTACATCAGCAGGAGCAGGGTGTAGATGGTGGTGCTGTCCTGGGTGAAGTTGCGTATCTGCTCGGCCCGGAATGCCAGGTCGCTCAGGCTGATCAGCGACACCAGGGCGGTGTCCTTCAGGTTCTGCACGGCCAGGTTGCCGAAGCTGGGCATCATTTCGGGAACGGCCTGCGGCAGGCTGATGCGCCAGAGGGTCTGGCGTTCCGTAAAGTCCAGCGCCTTGGCGGCCTCCAGTTGCGAATGCGGCACCGCCTGGATGGCGCCGCGCACGACCTCGGCCCCGTAGGCGCCGATGTTCAGGCTCAGGGCCAGCGTGCCGGCCACCACCGGGTGCAGGCGCAGGTCCAGGCCGACGGCTTCGCCCAGGATGGGCAGGGCGAAGTAGAGCCAGAACAGCTGCACCAGCAGGGAGGTGCCGCGAAAGACTTCGATGAAGGCGATGGACAGGGCGCGCAGGCCGATGTTGCGCGACAGCTTGCCGATGCCGAAGGCAAAGGACAAGAGGCCGCCCAGCACCGTGGAGTAGGCCGTCAGCTTGACGGTGACCCACGCGCCTTCCAGCAGGGGAGTGCTATAGCTTAACCAATCCATAGGGGAACCCAGAGAAGGCCGGGGAGCGCGCCGGCGGCGCGCCGCCCGTCCGGATGGCGGGAGAAAGAGAGTCGGCGGAGCCGGGCGGCTCCGCGCAGCGGTGGATGCTTAGCCCTTGCAGAGCTGCTCGGTGCTCTTCTCGAAGGAGTGCTTGGCATCTTCGTCGGTGAAGCCATAGTTCGCCAGGATGGCCTTCCATTCGTCGGTCTTCTTGAATTCGGCCAGTTCCTTGTTGACCGCGTCGCGCAGGTCCTGCGAATCCGAGGCGAAGGCGAACCCGCCCCAGCTGCGCACCGGGTTGCCGTTGATGATGGGGTCCTTGAACTCCGCGGCCAGCTCGGTCTTGCCGCCGCTCTTGGAGGCCAGGTCGTTGACGGTCAGGCCGGTGGCGGCATAGGCGTCGGCGCGGCCCGTGGCCACGGTGGAGATGGCGTCCGCGTTGTTGGAGATGGTGACCATGCGGCTGTCGGGCACGCCCAGCGCCTGCATCATCTCCAGCTGGTCGGCGCCGGCCATGATGGCGATCTTGTGCTCCGTCTTGGCGAAATCCTCGTAGGAATGGATGTTCTTGGGATTGCCCTTGGCCACCAGCAAGCCTTCGCCGTAGGAGCTATTGGGTTCGGAGAACAGAATTTGCTGGCAGCGCTGCGGCAGGATCGCCATCTCTGCGGCCACCATGTCGAAGCGCTTGGCCTGCAGGCCGGGGATCAGCGAACCGAAATTGGCCGTCTCCCAGGTGATGTTCTTGATTCCCAGGCGTTCCATGACGGCCTTGGCCACATCGGGCCCGGCGCCCTTGGCCTGGCCGGACATATCCATATAGCCATAGGGGATCTCGTTGGCGACCGCGATGCGGATGGACCCGCGTTTTTGCACGTCGGCCAGCGAGATGGCGTGTGCGCCGGCCATGATACCCAGGCAGCCGGCCAGGGTTCCGGCCAGAACAGAAAGCGGTTTGAACCTTGTTTTCATGAGCATTTCCTTTTCTGGTGCAAATCATTCTTCAAAAAAATGATTTGCATTACAAAAGATTTACCGAGAAATCATACTTCATAAAAACATTTGTACTCAAATTAATTTAATAGAAACTATCGTTCTCATGCTCTGCCTAGAAATCATCAATGAACCTGATGCGCGCCTTGCGGCTCCGCTGCCGTGCCCAGGGTCGCTGTTTTTGCTATGCTTTGCTGCAGAGTCTGGCGTGGACGCTCCTGCGTCGCCCGGGCTCGGCAGCATCCAGATCGTTTCAGTGATTAGCGCCGCTTGCAGGCGGCTGCACCGTTTTTTGCGGCGCGCGAATGCGCGCCGCAAGCAACATGCCGACCAGGGTCGGATCCGGCCCCATCCGGGCCGGGGAGACCACGAGGCGCGAGCCGTATAGAGCGGCGGCCGCGGCATCGGTTCGGCATGACGTCCGACTCCCGTGGAAACGGGCGCGGACCGGCAGGCGGCAGCTCTACTAACGCTAAATCGTGGAGGCTCTATGAGCAGAGAAGAGGGCGGTTTCATCAAACGGCATCTGATCTGGGTGCTGATCGCTTTGTTGGGGGCGTTTGCCCTGGGGACCGTGGCCTTGCACAGGGGCGAGACCATCAACGCCCTGTGGATCGTGGTGGCGGCGGTCTGCGTCTACCTGGTCGCCTACCGGTACTACAGCCGCTTCATCGCGCGCAAGGTGTTCGAGCTGGACGCCACGCGCCTGACGCCGGCCTGGCGCCACAACGACGGCCTGGACTACGTGCCCACCAACAAGCATGTCCTTTTCGGGCATCACTTCGCGGCGATCGCCGGGGCGGGGCCGCTGGTCGGGCCGGTGCTGGCGGCGCAGATGGGGTATCTGCCCGGCATGCTCTGGATCCTGGCCGGAGTGGTGTTCGCCGGCGCGGTCCAGGATTTCACCGTCCTGTTCATTTCCATGCGCCGCGACGGGCGTTCGCTGGGCGACCTGATCAAGGCCGAACTGGGCAGCGTGCCCGGCGTCATCGCGCTGTTCGGCGCCTTCATGATCATGGTGATCATCCTGGCGGTGCTGGCCCTGATCGTGGTCAAGGCCCTGATCGGTTCACCCTGGGGCACCTTCACGGTCGTGGCGACCATCCCGCTGGCCATCTTCATGGGCATCTACCTGCGCTACCTGCGGCCCGGCCGCATCGGCGAAGTGTCCGTCATCGGCCTGGTCTTCCTGCTGGGCGCCATCGTCTACGGCCAGGACGTGGCCGCCCATCCAACCTGGGGGCCGTTCTTCACGCTGGACGGCGTGGAACTGACCTGGGCCCTGATCATCTACGGCTTCATCGCCGCCGTGCTGCCGGTGTGGCTGCTGCTGGCGCCGCGCGACTACCTGTCCACCTTCCTCAAGGTGGGCACCATCGTGGGCCTGGCGATCGGCATCCTGATCGTCGCGCCGCACATGAAGATGCCTTCCACCACGCAGTTCATCGACGGCTCCGGGCCGGTCTGGTCGGGCAGCCTGTTTCCCTTCCTGTTCATCACCATCGCCTGCGGCGCGGTGTCGGGCTTTCACGCCCTGATCTCCTCGGGCACCACGCCCAAGATGATCGAGAACGAAACCCAGGCGCGCTACATCGGCTACGGCGGCATGCTGATGGAATCCTTCGTGGCCATCATGGCCCTGGTGGCCGCCTGCGTCATCGAACCCGGCATCTACTACGCCATGAACAGTCCCGCGGCCCTCATCGGCACCACGCCCGAGCAGGCGGCGCAGGTGGTCTCGAGCTGGGGCTTTCTGGTGACGCCGGCCGACCTGACCCAGATGGCCAGCAATGTGGGCGAGAGCAGCATCATCTCGCGCGCGGGCGGCGCGCCCACGCTGGCTGTGGGCATGGCTTACATCCTGCACAACGTCATCGGCGGACCCGCCATGATGAGCTTCTGGTATCACTTCGCCATCCTGTTCGAGGCCTTGTTCATCCTGACGGCGGTGGACGCCGGCACGCGGGCCGGGCGTTTCATGCTCCAGGACCTGCTGGGCACCTTCGTGCCCAGCCTGCGCCAGACCGAATCCCTGGTGGCAAACCTGATCGCCACCTCCCTGTGCGTGGCGGCCTGGGGCTACTTCCTGTATCAGGGCGTGGTCGATCCGCTGGGCGGCATCAATACGCTCTGGCCGCTGTTCGGCATTGCCAACCAGATGCTGGCCGCGGTGGCGCTGGTGCTGGGCACCGTGGTGCTCTTCAAGATGAAGAAAGACCGCTACGCCTGGGTCACCGTGCTGCCCACGCTCTGGCTGCTGATCTGCACCCTGACCGCGGGCCTGCAGAAGATGTTCCATCCCGATCCCAAGATCGGCTTCCTGGCCCATGCCAAGGTGTACCAGAAGGGCCTGGCCGAACAGATGGTGATGGCGCCGGCCAAGTCGCTGGAGCAGATGAGCCAGGTGATCTTCAACGATTATGTCAACGCCTCCTTGTGCGGGCTGTTCATCTTTGTGGTGTTGAGCATGGTGTTCTTTGGCATACGCTGCGTGTTGCGGGCTCGCCGGGACGCCGCGCCGCACACGGCCGAAACCCCCTACGAGCCGCTGCCCCAGCAGGCGGCGGCGGGAGCCTGACATGAAAGGACTGTTCACCGGCGCCCTGGCGCGCAGCGCCCAGGCGGGGCGCGACACCGGACGCTATCTGGCCACGACGCTGCGGCTGATGGTGGGCGTGCCGGACTACGACACCTATCTTGAGCACATGCGCCGCAACCATCCGGAGCAGACGCCCATGGATTACCCGACGTTCTTCCGGGAGCGTCAGCAGGCCCGCTACGGCGGGCGAGGGCGCATCGGCTGCTGCTGAGGATCGGGCCGGCCTGCAGCAACGGCGCTAGCCGGATGCACTGCAACACCCGCCCGCCGGGCGGGTGTTGCGGTAAAAACAACAGGACAATCGCAATGAGATGGATTCTCCTTGATTTTCCTGAAAACTCGAAACAAAAGGGCTTTTAAAAAAACCAAAACGAAATATTCATTTCGTTATTGGGCAATTTATACAGTAAATTCGATATGAATATTCTGTCAGTCGCCATATTTTCATGCCGTTCTTGCTGAAATCCTTGGCAGGGCCCGGAAAACTGTGTTAGGATTTTTCCCATGAAGCAAGCAACCCCATTCTTCTACTTTTACTTTTACGCTTTTCCAATGCCGCTGGTGGAGGAAAGGACGGGTTGCACCAAACGAAAGTAAGCCCAAAATCCTGAAAAAAGCCGCCAGCATCGTCCGGGCGGCTTTTTTTTCGCCTGCCCCGGCCCTGGCAAAACTACTGGAGTAACGTCGTGTCGCACAATACTGATGATTTACGGATCCGTGAAATCAAGGAGCTCTCGCCCCCATCGCACGTCATGCGCGAGTTCCCTTGCACGTCCGAAGTATCGGCCACGGTCCACAATGCGCGCCGCAGCATTCACAAGGTCCTGCACGAGCAGGACGATCGCCTGGTCGTCATCGTCGGCCCGTGTTCCATCCACGATACCGAGGCCGCGCTGGACTACGCCCGCCGCCTGACGGTCGAACGCAAGCGCTTTGCTTCCGAACTGGAAATCGTGATGCGCGTCTACTTCGAGAAGCCTCGCACCACCGTGGGCTGGAAGGGCCTGATCAACGATCCGCACCTGGATGGCAGCTTCAACATCAACCAGGGCCTGCGCACCGCGCGCGAGCTGCTGCTGGCGGTGAATCAGCTGGACCTGCCCGCCGGCTGCGAATTCCTGGACATGATCACGCCGCAGTACATCGCCGACCTGGTGTCCTGGGGCGCCATCGGCGCGCGCACCACGGAAAGCCAGGTCCACCGTGAGCTGTCGTCGGGGCTGTCCTGCCCGGTCGGCTTCAAGAACGGCACCGACGGCAACATCCGCATCGCGCTGGATGCCATCAAGGCGGCTTCCCAGCCGCATCATTTCCTGTCCGTGACCAAGGGCGGCCATTCGGCCATCGTGTCCACGGTGGGCAACACCGACTGCCATGTGATCCTGCGCGGCGGCAAGACGCCCAACTACGATGCCGAAAACGTGGAGGCGACCAGCCAGGCCATGGTCAAGGCCGGCATGATTCCGCGCGTGATGATCGACGCCAGCCATGCCAACAGCAACAAGGACTACCGTCGCCAGCCTGAAGTCCTGGCCGACGTGGCGGGCCAGATCGCCAAGGGCGATGCGCGCATCTTCGGCGTGATGATCGAAAGCCACCTGGTGGGCGGCCGCCAGGATCTGGTCAACGGCTGCGCCCTGACCTACGGCCAGAGCATTACCGACGGCTGCATATGCTGGGATGACACCGTCGCCGTGCTGGAGCAACTGGCCCAGGCGGTCAAGGACCGCCGCCAGGCGCGGGTGAAGCTTGAAGAGGCGGCGCTGAGCCACTCATAATAGCGTTTTGCTCGTTTCTAGGAATCGCTATGAATGCTCCTGGCCATGCCGCCGCCGTGCGGCGTCCCATACCGGAGGGCTTTCTGCAAGCCCTGCAGGCCCAGTTCAATGAACGCTGTTCGCTTGCGCACGCCGTGCGCGAGCACCATGGCAGGGACGAATCGCCGTTCCCGCCCATGCTGCCTGATGCCGTGGTCTTCGCCCGCACGACCGAAGAAGTCGCCTGGGTGGCGCGGCATTGCCATGAGCATCACGTCCCGCTGATTCCCTACGGGGTCGGCTCTTCCCTGGAGGGCCACCTGCTGGCCGTGCAGGGCGGGGTCAGCCTGGACCTGTCGGGCATGGATCAGATCGTGGCCATCAATCCCGAAGACTTCACCGCCACGGTGCAGGCCGGCGTCACGCGCCTGGCCCTGAACGAACATCTGCGCGATACCGGCCTGTTCTTTCCAATCGATCCGGGCGCCGACGCCAGCCTGGGCGGCATGGCGGCCACGCGGGCTTCGGGCACCAACGCGGTGCGCTACGGCACCATGCGCGAGAACGTGCTGACCCTGAAGGTGGTCACTGCCGACGGCCGCGTCATCGAGACGGCCAACCGCGCCAAGAAGTCCTCCGCAGGCTATGACCTGACTCGCCTGTTCATCGGCAGCGAGGGCACGCTGGGCATCATCACGGAAGTCACGGTGCGCCTGTACCCGCAGCCCGAGGCCATTTCCGCCGCCATCTGCAACTTTCCCGACTTGCGCTCGGCTGTCCAGAGCGTGATCGAGGTCATCCAGATGGGCATCGCCATCGCGCGCGTGGAGTTCATGGACGCCGCAGCCGTGCGCGCCACCAATGCCTACAGCAAGCTCGCGTTGAAAGAGACGCCGCTGCTGCTGTTCGAATTCCACGGCAGCCCCACCGGCGTGCAGGAGCAGGCCCAGGTGGTGCAGGAGATCACGCGCGAGAACGGCGGCATGGATTTCGAATGGGCCAACAAGCCCGAGGACCGGTCGCGGCTGTGGACGGCGCGCCACAACGCCTATTTCGCCGGGCTGCAGCTGCGCCCCGGCTGCAGGGCCAGCACCACGGACGTATGCGTGCCGATCTCCGCCCTGGCCGACTGCGTGGCGCAGACCGCGGCCGACATGGACCAGGCCTCCTTCCCCTACACCATCGTGGGCCACGTGGGCGACGGCAACTTCCACGTCCTGATGCTGCTCGCTCCGGACAGCCAGGAGGAATGGCAGGAGTCCGAAGTCCTGAACCGCCGCCTGGTGCAGCGCGCCATCGCCATGCAGGGCACCTGCACGGGCGAACACGGCGTTGGCCTGCACAAGATGGAGTTCATGCTGGCCGAGCACGGCCAGGATTCCCTGGACTTGATGAGCAGCATCAAGCAGGCGCTGGATCCGCACAACATCCTGAATCCGGACAGGATGATCCCGCCCCGCCCGCTGGACTGAGACGCGGCCCGAAGGGGCTTGCGTGTGGATTCGCCCCGGCAGGCGTACAATGCGTTTTTGCGGCCCGCCGGGGCGGGCCTTCCGCGTTACAGCGCGCCCCTCGCGGCGCGCCTCACCACCACCGCAATGACTACTTCCACCAAGAAAGGTCGCGTCGTGATCGGCATGTCCGGCGGCGTCGATTCCTCCGTGTCGGCCTGGCTGCTCAAGCAGCAGGGCTATGAGGTCGTCGGCCTGTTCATGAAGAACTGGGAAGACGACGACGATTCCGAATACTGCTCCTCGCGCCAGGACTGGCTGGACGCCGCCAGCGTGGCGGACGTGGTGGGCGTGGACATCGAGGCCGTGAATTTCGCCGCCGAATACAAGGATCGGGTCTTTGCCGAGTTCCTGCGCGAGTATTCCGCTGGCCGAACGCCCAATCCTGATGTGCTGTGCAATGCCGAGATCAAGTTCAAGGCCTTCCTGGACCATGCCATGACTTTGGGCGCTGACTGGATCGCCACCGGTCACTACGCACGGGTGCGCGCGGTGCAGGCCGGCGGGCGTACGCAATACCAGTTGCTCAAGGGGCTGGACGCCTCCAAGGACCAGAGCTACTTCCTGCATAGGCTGAACCAGGCCCAGCTTTCGCGCAGCCTGTTTCCCCTGGGCGAGATCAACAAGCAGGAAGTGCGCCGCATCGCGCAGGAGTTGCGATTGCCCAACGCAGCCAAGAAGGATTCCACCGGCATCTGCTTCATCGGCGAGCGGCCGTTCCGCGAGTTCCTGAACCGCTATCTGCCTACCCAGCCCGGCCCCATCAAGACGCCGGAAGGCGTGGTCGTGGGCCAGCACGTGGGCCTGTCCTTCTACACCTACGGGCAGCGCAAGGGCCTGGGCATAGGCGGGGTCAAGGGCAAGCAGCGCGACGACGGCACGGCCGACGCCTGGTATGCCGCCCGCAAGGACCTGAAGACCAACACGCTGTATGTGGTGCAGGGGCATGACCACCCCTGGCTGCTGCAGTCCGAGCTGCGCGCGGCCGATGCCAGCTGGGTGGCCGGTCATCCTCCCGAACTGGAAACGCTGGGCGCCAAGACCCGCTATCGCCAGGCCGACGCCGCCTGCCGCCTGCTCCAGGCCCAGGGCGACACCTTTACGCTGGCATTCGATCAGGCCCAGTGGGCCGTCACGCCGGGGCAGTCGGCCGTGCTGTATGACGGCGACGTCTGCCTGGGCGGCGGCATCATCCAATAGGGGCGAGCATGGATCCCATCCTGATTGCCAGCCTGCTGGCGCTGGGCGCCGGCGTGGGCGTGGCCGCCGGCCTGCTGGGCATAGGCGGGGGCATGATACTCGTGCCCTTCCTGACCTTTCTGCTGCCGCGCTTCGGCGTGTCCCAGGAACTGGCCGTGCACGCCTCGATTGCGACGGCCATGGCCACCATTCTGTTCACGTCGCTCTCCAGCGTGCGGGCGCACCACAAGCGCGGCGCCATACGCTGGGATGTGGTGCGGGCCATGGTGCCGGGGCTGATCCTGGGCGGCATGCTGTCGGGCGGCGCGGTGTTCGCCGTGATCGACGGCACGGCGCTGGCCATCGTCTTTGGCGTGTTCGTGCTGTATTCGGCCTACAAGATGGGCCGCAACACGCCCGTGCCGCAGGGCCGGGCGCTGCCCGGGCAGGCCGCCATCGTCGCCATGGGCGCTTTGATCGGCTTCGTGTCCGGCCTGCTGGGAGCGGGCGGGGCCTTTCTGTCCGTACCCTTCATGCTGCGCGGCAATGTGCCGGTGCGCCAGGCCGTGGCCACCTCGGCTGCGCTGGGCTTCTTCATTTCCCTGGCCAACAGCGTGGGCTACATCTGGTCCGGGGAGGCCGTCAATGGCGGCCAGCCGGGCATGATAGGCTACATCTACTGGCCGGCCCTGCTGATCGTCTCGGCCATGAGCATCTGCACCGCGCCCGTGGGCGCGAGCCTGGCGCACAAGATCTCGCAGCTCGCTCTCAAGCGCATCTTCGCGGCCATGCTGACCATGCTGGCCATCTACATGATCGGACAGGCCATCGTTCACGCCTGAATGTCCCCGGCGCTGGCCGCATGCCGGGGGCGGCCAGCGCGTCCAGTTCCGTTTCCCGGATGCCTTCGAAGGCGCCGGCGCCTCCGGCCCATGCCACTGCTTCCCGCAGTCGTTCGAGCGCATGCGGGCCCTGTCCAGGCCCGACCCGCCGCGAAAGCGGCTGGCATAAAAAAAGCCCATTCTGCTGAATGGGCCCTGTCTTGCCGGATGTTGCGGTCAAATCACAGGGATGGTGCTGGCGAACGAGGGGCGGGTCTGGAGCTTTTCGTCCAGCCGCTGCAGGTTGCCATATTGCGAGCGCCAGGCCAGGTCCGGAAAACGAAGGTCCAGGTAGCCCAGGGCACAGCCCACGGCGACGTCGGCCAGGCTGAAGGTCGTGCCCGTGCAGAAGGCCTGTTCGCCCAGGCTGCTGTTCATGGATTGCAGCGCGGCGGCGATCTTGCCTTGCTGGCGTTCGATCCAGGGCTGATGGCGCAGCGCCTCGGGGCGGCGGTTTTCCACCACGATGGCCACGGCGGCGTCCAGCACGCCGTCGGCGATGGCTTCCCAGCATTTGACCGCGGCCCGGTCGCGGCCCGCCTGGGGTATCAGGCGACCGACGGGCGAGAGGGTGTCCAGATATTCGACGATCACGCGGGAATCGAACAGGCTGCTCTGATCGTCCATGATCAGGCAGGGAACCTTGCCCAGCGGGTTGTACTTCATGATATTGCTGTCGTCGGCCCACACATCTTCCAGAATCAGCTCGTAGTCGAGCTTTTTTTCCGCCATGACGACACGCACCTTGCGCGCGTAAGGGCTTGTGAGGGAAGCAAGGATTTTCATAGGAAGCTATCAAAAGTTACAGGCCAAAAAAGTATAGCAGGAACCCATGGGCGAACGCTCCGGCCACCCGGCGCAAGGGGCGAGGATGCGGTAATGGCTATAAATTGTGGTTTATTCGTCAATCAGGCGGACGAGGGCCGGATTCTTGGCCCGGCCGGGCGAGGCGCTGCGCGGGCGCCGGCCGGCAATGTTAGAATGCTGGCTGAATTTTTCCCCCTTTTTCCTGTAGAACGATGCAAATAGCCGATACTCTGAGCACTCTCAATGCCCTGTCTCCCCTGGACGGGCGTTATGGCAGCCGTACGGGCTCCCTGCGTGGACTGTTGTCCGAAGCCGCCTTCATGTGGCATCGCGTGGAGGTCGAAGTGGCCTGGCTGATCGGCCTGTCCGACGCCGGCCTGCCGGAGCTGCCCGCGTTCTCGGCCGAGGCGCGCCAGAAGCTCAAGAGCCTGGTCGAACAGTTCTCCGAAGACGACGCGGCCCGCATCAAGGCCATCGAGCGCACCACCAACCACGACGTGAAGGCCGTGGAATACTGGCTCAAGGAAAAAGTTGCGGATCATGCCGAGCTGGCCAAGGCGGCCGAATTCATCCACTTCGCCTGCACGTCCGAGGACATCAACAACACCTCGCATGCGCTGATGCTGAGCCGCGCGCGCGAACAGGTCATCGTGCCGCAGCTGCAGGCCGTGTGCGACGCCATCAAGGCCCAGGCGCGCCTGCACGCCGCCCAGCCGCTGCTCTCGCGCACCCACGGCCAGCCGGCCAGCCCCAGCACCATGGGCAAGGAATTCGCCAACGTGGCTGCGCGCCTGCAGAACGCCATCGCCGCCATCGTCGCCGTCCAGCCCTTGGCCAAGCTCAATGGCGCCACCGGCAACTACAACGCCCATTTCTCGGCCTACCCTGAAATCGACTGGCCTGCCTTCAGCAAGAACGTGCTGGCCGGCCTGGGCCTGACCCAGAACGTCTACACCATCCAGATCGAGCCGCATGACTGGATGGCTGCGCTGTTCGACGCCATCGCCCGCGCCAACACCATCCTGCTGGACTTCAACCGCGACGTCTGGGGCTACATCTCCCTGGGCTACTTCAAGCAGCGCCTGAAGGAAGGCGAGATCGGCTCGTCCACCATGCCGCACAAGGTCAACCCCATCGACTTCGAAAATTCCGAAGGCAACCTGGGCCTGGCCAATGCCGTGCTGCGCCACCTGTCCGAGAAGCTGCCCGTGTCGCGCTGGCAGCGCGACCTGACCGATTCCACCGTCTTGCGCAACCTGGGCGTGGCGCTGGGCTACAGCGTGGTGGCGTATGACGCCTGCCTGCGCGGCCTGGGCAAGCTGGAGCTGAACGCCGCCGCCGTGGATGCCGACATCGACGCCTGCTGGGAAATCCTGGCCGAGCCCGTCCAGACGGTGATGCGCCGCTACGGCCTGCCTCAGCCCTACGAGCAGCTCAAGGCTCTGACTCGCGGCAAAGGAATCACCGAAAGCGCATTGCGCGAATTCATCGGCGGTCTGGACCTGCCGGCCGATGCCAAGAATTACCTGCTCAACCTGACCCCGCGCAGTTATCTGGGCGTGGCGGTCGAGCTGGCCAACGCGATTTAAGAGCCGCCTCGCGCGCGTCGTGGGGAAGCGGCGCGCCAAGCGGCCCGGCATGACCTGCAAGCCTCGCAAGGGGCGTTTCAAGTATCACTAAACAGGAGTCCGTATGAAGAAGTTCGCTTTCCTGGCAGCCGCCGCGGCGGTGTGCGCCGCCATCGCCGCCCCGGCCACGGCGCAGTTCGCCAAGCCTGAACAGGCCATCAAGTACCGTCAGGCCGGCATGACACTGATCGGTTCGCATTTCGGTCGCATGGCGCCCGTGGCCAAGAAAGAGGCGCCGTTCGACGCCGACGCCATCGCCAAGAACGTGGAAGTGCTGTCGGTGCTGGCTGCCTTGCCCTGGGCCGGCTTTGCCCCCGGCGCCGAAGGCGGCGATGCCAAGCCGGAAGTCTGGAGCGATGCCAAAGGCTTCAAACAGGCCGAGGACGACTTCCTGTCGGCCATGGACAAGCTGAAGACGGCTTCCGCGTCGGGCGATTTCGATGCGTTCCGTGTGGCTTTCGGCAATGTGGGAAAATCCTGCAAGTCCTGTCACGATTCCTATCGCAAGGAAAAGTGATCGCTGGCGGCAGCCTGAAAAAAAGCCCTCGAAAGAGGGCTTTTTTACGTCTGGGTCGAGCCGGTGGTGCAGGAGCCGGCAGGCGGTCGGGACAGGGCGGGTTGAGCGTCATGGCTGGTCTCAGCTCTGGTATCCGGATTCGCCGTGCGTGCGGATGTCCAGGCCTTCGCGCTCGTGCTCGGGACTGACGCGCAGCCCGCCGCAAATCCATTGCGCCAGCTTGAAGGCGATCAGCGCGGCGAGGCCAGACCAGGCCAGCGTCAACAGCACGCCTTCCAGCTGGATCCAGAGCTGCATCCACACGCCGTTGCCTGCCGCCGTGCCCGGGCCGCCCCACGACGGCGCATTGAACAGGCCGGTGAGCAGGGCGCCTACGATGCCGCCCAGGCCGTGGATGCCGAAGACGTCCAGCGTATCGTCGGCGCGCAGCAGGCGCTTCAATCCGTTGACGCCCCACAGGCAGGCCAGCGAGGTGATCAGGCCGATGGCCAGCGCCCCTGACGGAGCCACGAAACCGGCTGCGGGCGTGATGCCCACCAGTCCGGCGATGGCGCCCGAGCAGGCGCCCAGCAGGGAAGGGTGGCCCTTGATGAGCCATTCGCCCAGCGTCCAGGCCACCACCCCGATGGCCGCCGCCAGCATGGTGTTGAAGAAGGCCAAGGCGGCGTTCTCGTTGGCGGACAGGGCGGAGCCCGCGTTGAAGCCGAACCAGCCCACCCAGAGCAGGGCCGCGCCGATGAAGGTCAGCGGCAGATTGTGCGGCGGCATGGCTTCGCGCCGGTAGTTCAGGCGCGGACCGACCAGCCAGGCGCCCACCAGTCCGGCCATGCCGGCGTTGATGTGCACCACGGTGCCGCCGGCGAAGTCCAGCGCGCCGCGCTGATTGAGCAGTCCCCCGTTCTCGGCGTCGGCAAACCATACCATGTGGCAGATCGGCAGATAGGCCAGGGTGAACCAGATGACGGTGAACACCAGAATGGAGGACAGGCGGGCGCGTTCGGCCAGGCTGCCGACCACCAGTGCGCAGGTCAGTCCGGCGAAAGTGGCCTGGAAGGCGGCGAAGAGCAGCTCGGGCAAAGAGCCCGACAGCGCGAACCGTTGGTCGCCGGGCGTGAACAGCCCGTTCAGGAAGGCTTTGTCCAGGCCTCCGATGAAGGGATTGCCCGCCGTGAAGGCCAGCGAATAGCCGTAGATGAACCACAGCACCACGCCCAGCGAGAATACGAGCAGCGTCTGGGACAGCATGGACAGGGCGTTTTTGCGGCGCACCATGCCCGAGTAGAACAGGGCCAGGCCGGGGGCGGCCATCATCAGCACCAGGAGGGTGGACACCAGCATCCACGATAGGTCAGCGTTGTTCATGATGAGGTCTCCCGAAGTCACAATGCGTTTTCGTCGCACTCGCCGGTGCGGATGCGGACCACATGGTCCAGGGACTGCACGAAGATCTTGCCGTCGCCGATGCGGCCCGTGCGGGCGCTGGTCTGTATGGCTTCCAGCACGGTCTCGAGCAGGGCGTCCGGGATGGCCAGTTCGATGCGTATCTTGGGCAGGAAGTCCACGGCGTATTCCGCGCCGCGATACAGTTCGGTATGGCCTTTCTGGCGTCCGAAACCTTTGACTTCGGTCAGCGTCATCCCCTGTATGCCAAGCTCGAAGAGCGCTTCCCGTATTTCGTCGACCTTGAACGGCTTGACGATGGCGGTAATGAGTTTCATAGGTGTTCC
Organism: Alcaligenes sp. Marseille-Q7550; assembly: GCF_965112015.1. Taxonomy (NCBI): domain Bacteria; kingdom Pseudomonadati; phylum Pseudomonadota; class Betaproteobacteria; order Burkholderiales; family Alcaligenaceae; genus Alcaligenes; species Alcaligenes sp. Marseille-Q7550. The sequence continues at coordinate 252,678 of NZ_CBCOPU010000002.1, read as the reverse complement.
TGAAATGAACGCAGGTCCGCTCGCCGTCGTGGCAGGGCAGGAACACCGTGGGGATGGCGGCGGGTGGGGGAGGGCCTGCCGGGACTCGTGATCCTGGCGGCTGGCTTGAAGCCGGGCAAAGCCGGCTTGAGTTGATCCCTGGCTGCGGCGCCTCGAGGGCGGCAGCGCGAGCACAAGATGTAGGCAAGCGGACCTGTGTTGTAGGTTGAAGAGCAACACAATTCCGGCAAGGCGAGTAAGCTAGCTTGGCACGTGACCCCGATCTTGCCTAGTCGGTGGGCAGTGAGGTGACGGCAGCGCTCTGTGACGCCTGTTTCCGCGGATCTCACCGCCGCAGGAACAAAGACTATGGAAAAATAATATATGCTGCAGCGCAACAAGTGAGCGTCGGCCGCCACTTTTTTTTTGAATAGTCTTAACTTTGCAACAAAAGTGTAGCCAGCGCGCGCAGCAAGCAGGCAAAGAAAAAGGCCGCTTTCGCGGCCTGATTCTGCTATGCTTCGCAGGATTTCTGGTGGGTCGTGTGCGACTCGAACGCACGACCAATGGATTAAGAGTCCAGTGCTCTACCAACTGAGCTAACGACCCGTGTTTCCTGCGAAGAAAATAATTATAGATCGAATTCCTCGGCGGACAATACCAGTTTACATATTTTTACATTTTACTCCTGCCCGATGGCCCGACAAAAAAGCGGCGGCCGCGGAGAATCCGGTAAGGCGCGGCCGCCCAAGGGAACTCAGTTCGCCATGGCCAGGGCCTGGCGGGCGCGGCGCTTCTTGGCCAGCGTCGAGTACAGCAGGCCCAGGATCAGCAGCGCGCTGGCCAGCATGAAGCCCGCGCTGATGGGCCGCTCGATGAAGACCGCCATGTCCCCGCGCGACAGCAGCAGGGCGCGGCGGAAGTTTTCCTCCACCATGGGACCCAGCACGAAGCCCAGCAGCAGCGGCGCCGGTTCGAACTCCAGGCGCATGAACAGGTAGCCCACGATGCCGAAGAACAGCACCATGCCCACGTCGAACAGGTTGTTGTTGGTGCTGTAGACGCCCACGCACACAAAGAACAGCGCGGCCGGGAACAAGTACTTGAAGGGCACGGTCAGCATGCGTATCCACATGCCGATCAGGGGCAGGTTGAGCAGCAGCAGGATCAGGTTGCCGACCCAGAAGCTGGCGATCAGGCCCCAGAACATGTCGGCATGCTCCAGCATCATCTGCGGGCCGGGCTGTATGCCGTGGATGATCAGGGCGCCCAGCATCAGGGCCATGACCGGATCGCCCGGGATGCCCAGGCTCAGCGTGGGGATGAAGCTGGTCTGCGTGGATGCGCTGGTGGCGGCCTCGGGGGAGGCGATGCCTTCGATGGCGCCGCGCCCGAAGCGCGAGGGTTCCTTGGCCATCTTCTTTTCCGTGGCGTAGGCAATGAAGGAGGCGATCGTGGGGCCGGTGCCGGGCAGGATGCCGAAAGCCGCGCCGATGGAGGTGCCGCGGACCAGCGCGCCGCGCGACTGGCGCAGGTCGCCTTTTTGCGGGCGCAGCGACTTGAGCGTGACCTTGCTGCTCACCACGCTGTTTTCCGGCGTGATCTGGTTGATGTTCTTCAGGAAGTCGGCCACGCCGAACAGCCCCATGGCCAGCGCCACGATCTGCAGGCCGTCGCTCAGCTCCATGATGTCGAAGGTAAAGCGCATGACGCCGCTGTTGACGTCGGTGCCGATCACGCCCATGAGCAGCCCCAGCACCACCATGGCTACGCCCTTGAGCGCCGAGCCTCGGGCCAGGGTGGCGCCGGCCAGCAGGCCCAGCGTCATCATGGCGAAGTATTCCGCCGGCCCGAAGAGAAAGGCCACGTCCACCAGGACAGGGGAGAACAGCATCATGGCCAGGATGCCGATGGTCGCGCCGAAGAAGGACGAGCACATCAGCATGAACAGGGCCGAGCCCGCCTTGCCGTTGCGCGCCATGGGATTGCCGTCCAGGCAGGCCACGGCGTGCGAGGCGGTGCCGGGCAGGTTCAGCATGATGGAGGTGATGCCGCCGCCGTATTGCGAGCCATAGTAGATGCCCGCCAGCATGATGAGCGCGGCCGTGGGCGTCATGGTGTAGGTCAGGGGCAGCAGGATGGAGATCGCGGCCAGCACGCCCATGCCGGGCAGCACGCCGATCAGGTTGCCCATGAACACGCCGAAGATGGCCCAGATCAGGTTGTCCCATTGCAGGGCCACCTGGAAGCCGTGAAGCAGATTCAGTACGGTGTCCATGGATCAGCCCCAGCGCAGCAGCGGGAACTGCAGATTCAGCCCCCAGTAGAAGATCAGCGAGCCGGCGACCGTCATGAAGGCGGCCAGCAGGCCGGCGGTCTTGATGGTGTGCTGGCGGTCGCCCATTGCCGAGATGAATACCAGGGCGAAAGTCGCCGGGGCCAGGCCGCCCCATTTGCCGAAGAACATGAAGGCCAGGATGCCGGCCGTGATGCAGGCCCAGCCGCGCCATTGGGGCGGGGCGACCGGTTCCTCCTCCTGGGTGCCGGCCGACCGGCCGGTCAGGGCGATGGCCAGCCCGAGCAGGGCCAGCAGGATGCCCAGCATCAATGGGAAATAGCCCGGTCCCATGCGCTGCAGGGTGCCGACGTTGTAGCCGAGCGAGGTGATGGCGGTCGCGGCCCCCAGCACCACCATGGTGCCGCCCGCGACCAGATTCTGTCTGCCGTGCAGTTTCATTATTGTGTCTCCCGTGGACGCACAATTGCGCGACTCCATGGTAGGGACACGGCAGGCCCCGGGGGATTACAAATGCCTTAACGAACGGTAATGTGGCGGGCGATAGTACAGGCTTGAATCATTCAGCCCGCCGGCCGGCGGGCTGTTTCAACGCGGGTCGGCCAGGGTGAAGGTGTCGCAGCTGCGCAATTGGCCGCTGCGATAGCCTTCCTGGAACCAGGCCATGCGCTGCCTGGCGCTGCCATGCGTGAAGGAGTCGGGCAACACATAGCCCTGGGCCTGTTTCTGCAAGGTGTCGTCGCCCACGGCCTGCGCGGCGGCCATGGCTTCCTGGATGTCGCCCGGTTCCACTATCTGGCGCTGCGCGTCGGCATGGTGCGCCCAGATGCCGGCGTAGCAGTCGGCCTGCAGTTCCAGGCGCACGGAAGCCTGGTTGGCGCGCGTCTGGGAACCGCTGCGGCGGGCCTGCTCCACGGCGCGCATGGCGCCCAGCTGGTTCTGGACGTGGTGGCCTACTTCGTGGGCGATGACGTAGGCGGGGGCGAAGTCCCCCTTGACGCCCATGCCGCGCTCCATTTCATCGAAAAAGCCCAGGTCTATGTAGAGCTTTTCGTCCCCGGGACAGTAGAAGGGGCCCATGGCCGACTGGCCGGTGCCGCAGGCGGTGGGGGTGGCGCCGCGATACAGCACCAGGACGGGGTCGCGGTACTGGCCGTTGGTCTGCTGGCGGAAGATGTCGCGCCAGACGTCTTCGGTTTCGCCCAGCACTTTGGCGATGTACTGGCCCTGCGCATCGTTGGCGGGCACGGACTGCGCCGGAGGCTGGGTGACGGGGCCTTCGGCCAGGTTCAGCACCATGTTCGGGTCTATGCCAAAGTACATGGCGACCAGTGCCAGCACGACGGTGCCCAGGCCTATCTTGCCGCGCCCGATGCGCGGGCCGGCCGAGCGGCGGTCCTCGACGTTCTGGCTGGAGCGGGATCGATCCAGGCGCATCACGTTCTCCTTGCTCTGAAAAGCGTCAATGTACTCCGAATCGGCGCTTGCCGGTGCGCTCGGCAGGCGGCCGCTGCGGCTCCATTGGCTGGACGTTTGCTGACCTGGAAATATAAGTGCTTGATGCCAAAATGGAAATCAGGTTTTTCCAGAGGCTGTTCCCATTTTTGTCCACCGGGATTGTGGATAAGCCGGCTGCGCTGCGGGCCGGTGTATGCTGTCCGGATTGAGCATGGCAGGCAGGAGGCGATGAATGTTGGCTGGTACTTTGTTGTCCTTGCGCGATCATGCGCGGGTGCGCGCCATCGGCGCGGTCGTGGCGCGGTACGGCATCGAGGACGTGATTCAGCGCCTGGGCTTGGCCGAACTGTGGCCGAGGACGTCGAGCAAGGCTCAGGCCGGCTTGCGCGAACAGGCGGCGCCCGTGCGCCTGCGCCGCGCCCTGGAGGAACTGGGACCCACCTTCATCAAGCTGGGCCAGATCCTGGCCACGCGCAACGACTTGCTGCCCCAGGAATGGACGCAGGAGCTGGAAAAGCTGCAAGGGCAGGCCGCGCCCGTGCCCTGGTCCGTCATGAAGCCCGAGCTGGAGCGGGCGCTGGGCCAGAGCCTGGAGCAGGCCTTCGCCTGGTTCGATACCGATGTGCTGGCCGCGGCGTCCATGGCTCAGGTCTACCGTGCCCGCCTGCACGATGGCGCGCAGGTCGTGGTCAAGGTGCAGCGTCCCGGCCTGAAGCCCTTGATACAAGCCGACCTGAGGCTGCTCTCGCAGATCGCGCGCCTGGTCCAGCAACAAGGCCTGCTGCCGGAGTACCGGCCGCACGATATCGTGCGCGCCCTGGCGCAGGCCATTGCCGACGAGCTGGATTTCACGCGCGAGGCGGCCAACGGCATGGCCGTGCGGGAGAACCTGCGCGAGTTCGATTACCTTGTCGTGCCGCGCGTGCACGAGGCCTGGACCAGCCCTGCCGTGATGGTGCAGGACTACGTGCAGGGCGCTTCGCCCGTCAATGCGGCGGCCCTGGATGCGATCGAGGCGGACCGGGAAATACTGGCCCGCCGGGGCGCCTTGGCTTTCCTGCACATGGTGCTGGAGGACGGCCTGTTCCACGCCGACCCCCATCCGGGCAATGTGCTGGCCCTGCCCGGCAATCGGGTGGCCTTCATCGACTTCGGGCTGGTGGGCCGGCTGACCGCGCGGCGGCGCCAGCAGCTGCTGATCCTGCTGCGGGCCATCGTTGACGGACAGGCTGAGGGGGTGGCCACGACTTTGCTGGACTGGTCGGGCGCCGATGATTTCGACTGGGCCCGTCTGGAGGAGAGCGCCCAGCGCTACGTCGCCAGACAAGGCAGCGGCCTGCTGTCGATATCGGCCGCGCTGCTGGACTTCATGGCGCTGGCGCGCGAGAACCGGCTGATGCTCCCTCCGGACCTGGCGCTGCTGTTCAAGGCCTTCATCACGGCCGACGGCGTACTCAAGCGCCTGGACCCGCAGTTCGACGTGATCGCCGTGGCCCAGCCCATGATCGCCGACCTGATGCGCCGGCACTATTCGCCGCGGCGCCTGTATGCGGACCTGCAGCGCAGCCTGCTGGAATCGCGCCAGATCGCCATGGACGCCCCTCAGTTGCTGCGCCTGCTGATGCACCGGGTGCGGCAGGGCAAGGTGCAGGCGCGCATCGAAATCCAAGGCATGCAGCGCCTGGGCGCTTCGCTGCAGAAGGCCGCCACGCGCCTGGCCATTGCCATCGTCACGGCGGCCTTCGTCCTTGTGTTGGGACCAGCCCTGCTGACGCGGGGGCCGGCCTGGCTGGGCTTGACGATATTCGGCTGGGCGGGGCTTCTGGCGGCGCTCGTGGGGCTGGTGCTGGTCCTGTGGGGATTCTGGCGCCGGCGGTAATATTGCATTTGCCTTGGGCGTCGTTTCGAACGAAGATGCGAGCTTTTCAAGCAAAGGAAGGAGAGTCATGCAGGGCAAGTGGCGCTGTTTGATCGTCGAGGACGATGCCGAGACCGCGCGTTACATTGCGGACGGGCTGGGACAGCAAGGGCATGCGACGGTGATCTGCCGCGACGGCGTGGAAGCGTTGACGCGCTCCATGGAGCAGGATTGGGACTTGATCATCCTGGACCGCATGCTGCCCAGCCAGGTCGACGGCCTATCCATCCTGTCCACGTTGCGCGGCCTGGGCAAGGAGACGCCGGTACTGGTGCTGAGCGCGCTCAACGCGCTGGACGAGCGGGTGCGCGGCCTGAAAGCCGGCGGGGACGACTACCTGACCAAGCCTTTCGCCTTCTCCGAGCTGTATGCGCGGCTGGAAGCGCTGGCGCGTCGCAGCCGGCGCAGCGACCAGCCTGTGTTGCAGATACTGGATCTGACGGCCGACCTGGCCTCGGGACGCGTGACCCGCGCCGGCCAAGCCGTCGCCTTGCAGCCCAGGGAATTCCGCTTGCTGGCCTATCTGATGCAGAACGAAGGCCAGGTCGTCACCCGCACCATGCTGCTGGAGGCGGTGTGGGATTACCGCTTCGATCCCCAGACCAATCTGATCGACGTGCAGATCAGCCGCCTGCGCCGCAAGCTCGATGCGGCCGGCGGCGCGCCCTTGATCCACACCTTGCGAGGCGTAGGCTACACCATGAGCGCCGCCGCTCCCGACCCCTTGGCGGACTTGCCGTGAGGGCCGGCCGTCTGCCGGCATGGTGGCGTTCGATCTCGTTTCGCCTGACACTGAACTACGGGGCCCTGGCCACGCTCACGACGCTGACTCTGCTGGCGTTCATCTATATACAGGTCATCAGCGTCCTGCATACCCAGTTCTTCCGCCATGTGTCCGTGACGGCGCAGCGCCTGCTGCTGGAGTATGAGGACGGAGGGCGGCCGGGACTGGTCCGCGCCCTGGAGCTGGCCTTGTCGGATCGCGTGGATTCGGAACGTGAGATCTATCTGCTGCTCGATGAAAACGGCCACAAGATCGTGGGCAATCTGGACGAGCTCGAACCGGCCTTGCTGCGGCGCACGGACATGTCCGAGGTGGCCGTGCACCGCGAAGGCGTGCTGACGCAGGGGCGGCTGCGCGTGCAGGGACTGGACGACGGTTCGGTCCTGGTGGTTGGGTACGATCTGCAGGAGCTTAACGAGATCAAGTCGCTGATCGGGCAGGCCAGCCTGGTGGCCGTGCTGGTGGCCGGCTTGCTGATTGCAGCGGGCACCTACATTTTCTACTCCGAACTGGGCTACCGGGTGGCCGGCATCCGCCGGATCACCCAGGAGATCCGGGCCGGACGCTTGCGCGAGCGGGTCCCGCTGCTGGGCCATACCGACGAGTTTTCCCAGTTGGCGCAGGACATCAATTCCATGTTGGACCAGATCGAGGATCTGATGCAGGGCGTGCGCCATGTATCGGATACCATAGCCCACAATCTGCGTACCCCCTTGACCCGCCTGCGCGGCCGCCTGCAGGCGGCGCAGCAGCCAGGCGCCGGCGTGGCGGAAATGCGTGCCGCCCAGCAGGCTGCGCTGGCCGAGATCGACCTGCTCAACCAGTTGTTCGGCAAGATGCTCCAGATCGCCGAGATTGAGGCCGGCATGCAGCGCCAGCGCTTCCTTTCCTGCGACTTGAGGGAGATTTGCCGGGATGTGCTGGATATGTACGACGCGCTGGCCGAAGAGTGCGCCGTGTCAGTCTCCTGTACGCTGGGGGCCACGCCCCGACTGATGGGCGATGCCGATCTGCTGGCCAGCGCGGTGGCCAATCTGCTGGACAATGCCATCAAGTACGCGGACTCCAGGGTATGGATCAGTACCGGCACTGACGGCCGCGGCTGGGTCCGGATGTCCCTGCAGGACGCCGCGCCCCGGGCGGCGCGCCGAGAGCCTGCCCTTGCTCGGACGGCATTTCTTCCGCGCCGACGAGCGATATTCCGGGCACGGCCTGGGGCTGAGCAGCGTGCTGGCCACCATACGGCTGCATGGCGGCGAGATTCTCTGGGAGAATGCGCAGCCTGGGCTGCGCGTGCATGTTTTCTTTCCCGCCGCCTCGTCAAAGCACTAGGGCGGGTCGTCAGCCGGATGCTCCTGTCGTTCTGGATGACGTCTGGCTCTAGGCTGCCCGGCCTAGGACGGATAGTCGCCGTCCACTTTAAAAGACAGTCAGCAGGAATGCGGCTCAGGCAAAACAATCCCCGCGTTATCCCCAGGTTTGTGCACAGTTTCTGGGGATAAGTCGGGTCTACATGAAGTCATCCATTCCACCGGCGGGCGCCAGTCCGGTCAAGGCGTAGACGCCCCAGCCGATGAGGATGGCCAGCACAAGGGCGATAAGCCGCGTCTTCCAGGTGTCGGTGCTGGCGGGTAGGGCGGGTTCGGCCGGAACCTGGGCGTCGCCGCTGATCATGGCGCTGGTCAATTTCTGACCACCCAGGACGCGGTACAGGAAGATGGCCAGCACGTGCATGGTAATGAGCGCCAGCATGATCCATTCATTGGCCTTGTGCAGGCCGGTCAGGGTCTTGGACCAGTCGCTGCTCAGGTAGGCCAGCGGCCCGGCCGTGAAGATGTCATCGTTGGCGAACAGGCCCGAGACGGCCTGGAAGCCGAAGACGATCAGCATGGCCCAGACCGACCAGGCGCCGATGGGGTTGTGGCCGGGGTAGAAGGCGGGCCTTTCGCGCAGATAGTTCAGGCTGCGGGCCGGATTGGGCAGGAAGCGCGCAAAGCGCGAATAGTAGCCGCCGATCAGGCCCCAGACCAGACGGAACGCCAGCAAGCCCAGTGCAAACAGGCCAAAGCGCACATGCCAGTCCATCCACAGGCCGCCTGCCTTGACCGTGACGAAGCTGCCGACGACGCTCAGCACCAGAAGCCAGTGAAACAAACGGGTGGGCAGGTCCCAGACGCGCAGGCGGCGGGAAGCATGAGCAGAGTTCATGATGAAATCCGGGGTGAGATAGAACAATCGATTATAAGCCTTGTCCTATTGGTCAGCCCCGGCGGGGGCGAAGTTCCGCTTAGCGCATGGCCTGACGGCGCTTGCGCAGGCTGACTTTGCGCCCGTCGTAGCGGTATTCGTCGATCTTGGTGGGGTCTTCCCGGTTGGGCGTTTCCATGATCAGCGTCTGGCCCTGGTGGCGCACGCGTATCTGGGCGCTGCAGTAGCCGAAGGCCGGCGACAGCGTGTAGCCGCTGGCGGCCACGGTGATCCAGTGGTAGCTGATGGGGCAACTGCCCAAGCCCGTGTCGACGGAGATCAGCGCCGTCTGGCCTTTTTGCTGTTTGAAGGCGTAGGGAATATTGAGCATGCCCTTGAGTTCAGGAGCAATGACGGTGGCGCCCAGCAGCAACTGGGCTTCGTAGACGTATTCGCTCTGGCTGACCTGCAGCTTGCCATAGGGGGTTTCCAGACTGAGCTGGGATGGCGGCTGCGGCCAGGCCAGCGGGGCGGCGCCGCTCGAGGACAAGGGGTGGAGCAGGATGGCAAGCCCGGATGCCAGGCCGCATAAACAAGCTTTGGAAAGACGCATGGCGAATCAAGTCTGAAAGGAGCAGAACTGGGCTGAGTGAGTACCGCGCAGAATTTCCTCTGTTTGTAAATTCTATGACATTTTATGTTGCTTGTCAGTTATGTTGATATCGAGTGTAAGTTCGGTTACGTATGTCATTATTGCATAACATGATGCAATAATGGCGGTTGCGTGAGTGGAAATGGCGACGATATACCCACTGGGCTGAGGGCTTATGCATGTGGGTAAGAATGAGGCAGGGGTGTTTTGCGCTATGATTGACAGGTTGGCTCCCGCCGGGGGCAAGCCGCATTTTTTCGTTGCAGCCGAGACTCTTCATTTATGCAATCCACGCCGGATTCCTCACTGGCGCCTGAAGCGGGAACTCCAAGCCCCGCAAGCGAGGCTGGCCAGGCTCCACTGCTGGACTACATCAGCGCCAGCCAACTTCCTACCCCATGGGCGGTCTTCAAGATCCACGTCTTCGTCGAGCGCAGCACGCAGAAGGAGCACGTGCTCCTGACCCTGGGCAATGTCGCGGGCGGCGAGCCCGTCCTGGCGCGCGTGCACTCCGAATGCCTGACGGGCGACGCCTTGTTCAGCCTGCGCTGTGATTGCGGCCCCCAGCTGCAACTGGCGCTGGAGCGCATCGCCAAGCAGGGGCGGGGAGCCCTGATGTATCTGCGCCAGGAAGGGCGCGGCATAGGCCTGGTCAACAAGATCCGCGCCTATCAGCTCCAGGACCAGGGAGCTGATACGGTCGAAGCCAACGAACGGCTGGGCTTTCCCGCCGACATGCGCCGTTACGACATCTGCAAAAGCATGCTGGATCACGTGGGCATACGCCAGATCCGCCTCATGACCAACAATCCCCGCAAGGTCAAGACCTTGCAGGACATCGGCATCGACGTCGTGGAGCGCGTTCCGCACCAGATCGAAGGCAATCCCTATAACAAGAATTATCTGAACACCAAGCGCCTGCGCCTGGGGCATTGGCTGGATACGGACCAGTAGCACGGGCTTGCGCAACGCCAGGCAGGCGTTGCGCAAAGCGCATCATTGCATCTGGGTCTGACCCGCATAAAAAAAACCGCCAGCTCTACGGGGCCGGCGGTTTTTTTTGCGGGTGTTGCGCACTGGTTCAGACGGTGGCTTGCTCCAGCAGGGAGGCGACGCTGGCCTTGGCCTTGTCCAGGATGGCCTGGCGCTGCTCGGGAGCCTGGGCCATGCCTTCGGCGTAGATGAAGCGCAGGTCGGTCACGCCCATGAAGCCGAACATCACGCGCAGGTAGCTCTCCTGGTGCTCCAGGGCCTGGCCCTGCTCGGAGCCGGAATAGACGCCGCCGCGGCTGATCACGATGTAGACCGTCTTGCCGCCGGCCAGGCCTTCGGGGCCGTTGGCGGTGTAGCGGAAGGTGCGGCCGGCCTGGGCGATGCGGTCCAGCCACGATTTGAGCTGGCTGGGGATGGTGAAGTTGTAGAAGGGGGCGCCGATCACCAGCGTGTCGGCGGCCAGGAACTGGCTGACCAGTTGTTCGGAGATCACGTTCTCGGCGCGCTGGCGATCGCTCAGGCTGGCATCGTCCAGGCCAAGGCGCAGGCCCAGGGAGTCGGCCGAGAAGTAAGGAGGAGGATTGTCGGCCAGGTCCAGGTACTCGACTTGCACGTCGTCATTCTGCTGGCAGATCTGTTCGACCACATAGTGGGTCAGCATGCGCGATGCGGAAGCGGAGCCGGTGATACTGGAGTCAATGTGCAGCAATTTCATGATGTCGGGTGTCCAAGTGGTTCATTGAATGGTTGTTATTATGTTTGAACTCATTGCTGGTGATAAGCTGGCTATTTTGAGAAAGATTATTCCACTTTTGTTGGTAATGTTGCGGCGATGCATGACTTGAACGATATGGTGCTGTTCACCGAAGTGGTGCAGCGAGGAGGATTCAGCGCGGCCGCGCGGCATCTGGGCATGCCGCCGTCGCGGCTGTCGCGGCGCATCAATCGCCTGGAGACGGAGCTGGGCGTGCGCCTGCTGCAGCGCACGACTCGCAGCCTTTCGCTGACGCCGGCGGGCGAAGTGTTCCTGCGTCACTGCCAGGCCATGCGCGACGAGGCGGAAGCCGCGCATGCGGCGGTCGCGCAAGTTCAGCAGGAGCCGCGCGGCCTGTTGCGGGTCAGTTGTCCGGTGACGCTGGCGCAGACCGTGCTGCACCAGGTGTTCGCGCAATATCTGCTGCGCTACCCCCAGGTGGACCTGGAAGTGGAGGTCACCAATCGTGTTGTGGACCCGGTGGCCGACGGCATGGATGTGGCCCTGCGCGTGCGCAGCACGCTCAGCGACAGCGCCAGCTACATCGTCAAGCGCCTGGGCGAGAGCAGCTCCATCCTGGTGGCGCATCCAGCCCTGCTGGCCCGATTCGACCCCGTGCGCGGACCCGCCGATCTGGCACGCCTGCCCACTGTGGGGATGTCGGCCCGGCAGGGGCAGGCCGAATGGCAGCTTCACGGCCCCGGCGGCGCATCCATGGCCGTGACGCACCGGCCGCGCTACGTGGCCACGGACCTGCTGACCCTGCAGCAAGGCGTGGAACTGGGGGTAGGCGTGGGGATTCTGCCCGACTATATGTGCTGCGAATCGCTGCAGGCCGGGCGGCTTGTGCGGGTACTGCCGCAATGGGCGCCCCTGCCGGGCATCATCCATGCCGTGTTCGCGTCACGCCGGGGCATGGCCCCGGCGGTGCGCCGCTTCCTGGATTTCCTGGCCGAGCAGTTGCCCGTCCATCATCCTCGCATCTGATTGCGGCTATTGCTGTCCGGCCTTCGCATCGCAGGCCGCGCGCTCGGGCAGGATGGCCCAATGCAGATCGATCATGGGGCTGCGCTCCGAGGACCAGCGCTGTTCGCGCAGGCCCTTGATGGGCGCCTGCTCGTACAGGGCGGCCAGGGCGGGCTGGGGCGGTCCGCGCGTCTCCAGGCTATAGACGATCAGCGCCCCGCAGTCCAGGTCCCTGGGCAGGACCAGCCAAGGGGACGAGGCCGCATCGGCGTCGATGAAGACCTGTGTTTGCGGCCCCGCATGCACGGCGATATTGCCGCCCAGCCACGTGTCCGAGATCACCACGCGCAAGGGCTTGCCCGGCATGTGTTCGTTCCAGACCTGCTGCATCTGCGCGGAAACTTCAGGGCCGGGAAAGGTGGAGCGCGAGTCCCGCCCCGCATGCCAGGCTAGCGGCCCGCGCGCCAGCGCGTAGCCGGCGGCCATCAGGACCTGCAGCACGATCACGATGACGGCAAGACGCCGCAATTGGACGCGTTCGCGGCCGTGGATGATCCACAGGGCGAAGAAACCGTACAGGACGAAGAAGGTCGTGGCCCAGGAGGCCACCAGTCGGGTGCCCAGCACGGCGGAAACCAGTACGGTGCTCAAGAAGGGCGTCAGGCCGACCCACAACAGGAACTGGCGATCGGCCGGATCCAGGGCGTTGGCGTAGCGCCGGGCCTGGCGCACGTCCGCGCCTGGGTCATAGTTCACCCTATGGCTGCTGCGCCGGTTCCAGATCTTCAAGGCGGCCAGGGCGACGATCATGGGGCTGAGGCGGGCAAGCTGGTCCAGCACGAAGCTCAGCAGTTCCTTGTAGGCCTGCCAGCGGGTGGAGGTCTCCAGCGAGCCGTCCATGTAGCGAAAGGGCGCGAAATCATGCGCGACCAGCCAGTACAGGTGGGGAGAGAGCACGGCCGCGTAGGCGACCAGCGCCAGTCCCAGCCCCTGCCAGGTCTGGCGGCGCGCGAAGGCCCCGCTGCGCAGCAGGTACAGGAAGAAGGCCGCGAACAGGATGACGGCGCTGTATTTGGTCATGGTGGACAGGGCGGCCACGGCGCCCAGCCAGAACCAGCTGGAGAGCCGCTGGAGACGGGTGGCGCGGTAGAACAGCCAGATCGCGGCCGTCACGGACCACAATTGCGCCGTATTGTGATTGAAGATGGTGCCGCGCAATGAAAAATAGATGCTGACCGAGCTGATCAGCAGCACGATGAAGGCGCGCCGCTGGTTCAGGAATTCGCAGGCCAGCTTCCAGATGAACCACAGCCCGAGCGCCGAAGCCGTCATGCCGGCGGCGAAGGTCAGCCATATCGGACGCCCGAATACTTTGGTGAGCGCGGCCATGATCCAGGACGGGAAAGGGGGATGCTTCGGATAGCCCAGCTCGAAGCTGGCTGCCCAGACCAGTTCTTCCATGCCGTCCAGGTCGGGCGCCTTGTGGCTGAGTCCTGTCAGCACGGTCCACAGCACGACCATGAACAAAAGATACAGGATTACCTGGCTGCCCAGGTTGCGGCGTATGGCAAGAGGGTGGGGTCGGGCGTGCATGCTCGTCATCTGCGAAACAGGAAAAGGCAAGTGTATCGCCTTTGCGTGGCGGCTGGCAGTGCCGACTCGACAGGGGCTGCAATCTGGGCTACTATCGCCTGCGTCATTGGGGAGTAGCCGCTCCGGTCCGCCGGAGGTCAGCGTCAACACACTTGGCCGACAAGGGGCCATGGCGCTGGCAGCAACAGCCTGGCAAGACCTTTGACCATGAACCTTCGCGTTGGGCCGGGGAGGTTTGTGGTCATTCGTCTGTTACCGGCCAGGAGTTTACATGGAAGCTCTCTTTGTCTCTACCGGCGTGGTCGCACTGGCCGAAATCGGCGACAAGACCCAATTGCTGGCCTTTATCCTGGCGGCGCGCTACAAGCGTCCCTGGCCCATCATCATCGCCATCCTGCTGGCCACCCTGGTCAACCACGGCCTGGCCGGCGCCATTGGCGTCTGGGTTCCTTCCCTGCTCGATCCCGAAGTCCTGCGCTGGGTGCTGGGCCTGTCTTTCCTGGCCATGGCCGTCTGGATTCTCATTCCCGACAAGATCGACGACGCCGAGGCCGCGCGCACTCGTTTCGGTGTGTTCGGCACGACTGCGGTCACGTTCTTCCTGGCGGAAATGGGCGACAAGACCCAGGTGGCCACGGTGGCGCTGGCGGCCAAGTACCACGAGTTCTGGTGGGTAGTGGTCGGCACCACGCTGGGCATGATGCTGGCCAACGTGCCTGCGGTGCTGTTCGGCGAGCGCATCGCCCAACGCCTGCCCACCCGACTGGTGCATCGCATCGCCGCCTGTATTTTCGCGGTGCTGGGCGTGCTGGCCTTGCTGGGCGGGATGGAACGTCTGGGCTTCTGATCCTTCAGGCGCTGGAGGCCTGATGGCGCAGCGCGCGCTGCCGGGCCGGGGGCCTGCGGACCGGGTCCATGGGCGCCAGGGCCGGCGGCTCGCGACCGGGTCGGGCGCCGCTGGCGGCTTCGCCGTGATTGAGCACGTTGATGGCTTCCTGCAGGTGTTCGCCGTTGCGGCTCAGGCGCTGCGCTGTTTCGCTCAGGTCGTGCACCAGCGCGGCATTGTTGGTCGTGATCTGATCCACCTGGCCGAGCGCCTGCGTCAATTGGCTCAGCCCGACGCTTTGTTCGCTGGTGGCGGCGGATATCTCGCCCATCAGCAACGACACTTCCGATACTGATTTCAGGATTTCTTCCATGGTCTGCCCGGCATGCTCGGCGTGCGCCGCGCCCTCGGCGGTCAGCGCGCTGGTGTCCTGGATCAGTTGCTTGATCTCGTCGGCCGCGGCGGCGGCCTGCTGGGCCAGGGAGCGCACGGCCGAGGCCACCACCGCAAATCCTTTGCCGGCTTCTCCCGCGCGGGCGGACTCGATGGAGGCGTTGATGGACAGGATGTTGGTCTGGAAGGCGATATTGTCGATCAGGGTCACGATGTTGCCGATGCGCCGCGAGCTCTCCAGGATGCGCTGCATGGAAGCGGTCACCTGCTGCACGGCATCATTGCCGCGCGCCGCGATGTCGGCGCTGCGGCTGGCCAGGCTGTGGCTGGCCTTGGCGTTTTCCGCCGTCTGCAGTACGGTCTGGCCAAAAGAGCTCATGCTGGCCGTGGTCTGCTGCATGGAGGCCGCCTGTTCGTGCGTGCGCGCTTCCAGCAGCGCGCTGTTCTCGGACAGTTCCTGGGCCACGATCTGACTGTCGCGGCTGCTGTGGTCCACATCGGTGCTGATGCTCACCAGGCTCTTGCGCATCAGGTCCAGGCTCAGTCCCAGCTTTTCCAGTTTCTGTACGGCGGCGCTGCGGGTGTCCACGGTCAGATTGCCGGCGGCGATCTGTTGCGCCACATGCGTGGCGGTCCGGAAGGAGCCCAGCACCCGGCGCATCAAGACAGCCTGACAGCTCAGGATCAGCAGCGTGCCCGCACCCAGCGCCGTGGCCAGGACGGCCATGCTTTGCGCCGGCATTTCCGTGTTCAGGATCATCGCGATGACGCCGCCCGTGACGCCAATGTTCAGCAGCCCCTTGCGCAGGAAGGCGGCCAGCAGCGTCGGCCCCGCCAGGAACGACAGGGCTGTCCAGGGTCGCCGCCAGCTGTGGGCCACGATGCGGCCTTCGCGCACGGTACGCCCCCGCGCCCGGCCTTCGCGCAGTTCCTGATAGAACTGCTCGGCCTCCTGTATCTGCCGCGCGTCGGCGCGTACCCGCACAGAGGCAAAGCCTGTCAGTTCACCGTTTTCCATGATGGGGCTGGCATTGGCCAGCACCCAGTAGAAGCCTCCGTCCTTGCGGCGGTTCTTGACCACGCCCACCCACGAACGCCCATGCTTGAGGGTGTGCCACAGATCGGCGAATACGGCTGGGGGCATGTCGGGATGGCGCACGATATTGTGCGGCTGGCCTATCAGCTCTTCCCGGCTGAAGCCGCTGACATCCACAAAAGCCGGATTGGCGTAGACGATGCGGCCTTTCAAGTCGGTTTTGGAGATCAGATATTGATCATCCAGCAGTTCAGTTTCAACTCCCGTCACGGGCAGATTCTTGCGCATAGCTTTTCCCCTATGTTTGCGGGTCCGCAACCAGCCCAAAACGACATTCAATGCCGTTCTTTATGTTTTTTCGGGAATCGTATCACTTTGATTTATTTTTGTGTTAAAAATTAAAAAAATGATAATAAAAAAGCGCAACAATTGAATTGAACAAGCGTGCAGAGACCGACGACCAGGGAGGGTCGCCAAGATCGGGCACGCGGATGGAGGTCAGGGAGCCAGGCATTGGGCCTGGAATGCTTCGCTGAGCAATTGCAACAGCAATGCGATGGGAATGGGTTTGGCCAGGGCCGTGGAATTGGGCGGCAGGCCGCCGCGCGAATGGATGTCGGCGGCGCTGAGGGCTGAAATGACGTAGATGCGGGTGCGTTGCGTCTCGGGCGCGTCGGACAAGGCCTTGAGCATGGCGAAACCGTCGAGCTCGGGCAGATTCAGGTCGACGAGCAGCACGTCGGGATGAAAGTTGCCGGCCGTGATCAGGCCTTTGAGCCCGTCCTGCTCGCAGCGCAGCTCTATGGGAAATGGCAGGTTTTCCATCGCCATGCGGTACACCGCCACCAGGTCTTCATCGTCCTCGACCACCAGCACGCGCAGGCAGGCTTCGTCCCCGTGCCGCCGAGCTTGCGAGGCGCAGACGGGCGCGGCAAACGAGGCAGGCGGCGCAGCGGCGGCCTGTCTGCGTTGTTGCAAAATCGCCTGCACGGACTGGTGGTCGATACGGCGGTGTCCGCCTTGCGTCTTCCAGGCCTTGAGCGTGCCGGCTTCCACCCATAGCTGCACGGTACGTACTGAAACCCCCAGCAAATCAGCGGCCTGACGCGTGGAATAGACAGTGGAGCTCATGGGTTCTTGGGCAGGGGAGCGGCGAGAGACAGAAGCTTCACAGTGTAACGGGCTTCTGCTTGCATAGGATTGCATAGTTTCTAGACGGTATCATTTGCTACTTTGTTGACAATAATGGTAACGGTAAACGATTGTTTCAGGGTGCTGGGCGATCGGAAAACCATAAAAGCATGTTTTCTAAACCCCGAAATTTCAAGTTTCCGTATGCCGTTACGGAACTGCTCAAGAAGTTGCAAGGCCGCTGGAGAGTTGCCGCCGTGCTTATTTTAAGCTGGACAATATTGCTGTCCTGGGTCATGGGGGATGAAGGCGCGGATCAGGGGGGAGGCTTGCGGTCACAGCAGGCCGTGTCCGAAACCCTGGCCATGCACACCAAGCAGATTCTGGCCGAGGCGGATCGCCTCGTTTGGCGTCTGGTCGGGCAAGCCAGCATCCAAGACCATGATCATAGCTGGCTTGACTCAGTTCTGGAAGAAGCAAAATTGTCCAGTCTTATTTCCGGCATTGCCATATACGACCATGACAAGCGCCTGCTCATGTCCGCCGGCCATCTCAATGTGAATCTGTCCTCCGCAGACCTCGCGGCGGCTCACCGCTCGCCCTATGTGGTCCCGTCCGAACCGCCGCTGACGCTGGTCAGCACGGGCGGCATGGACGGGCGGTCTGGCGGCTATATCGTCAAGTATCGCGTCAACTTGGGTTACTTTCATCAGATGCTGCATCTGGTCGTGGGCGATGAGCCCTGGCTGCTGCTCCTGATGGATGCGGACAGCCATCAGGTTCTTGATGCCTATCCGAACATGCCGGCGCGCTGGCGCGCGCAGGATGTGCAGCGCGCCTTGCGTCACCATTCCAAGCAGGGAGGGCGCTCGAGTTCCCTGGCTTATTTCACCGGACACAAGCGCCATGAGCTCAGTATCTCCAGCATGGAACCCTGGCCCTTATTGCTGGTGTCCGAGAGCATGGCGCTGCATCCGGGGTTTCTGGTGCATTGGAAGCGATGGGCTGCGCTGGCGGTCCTGTTGCTGGCGTCGTTCCTGCTGTTGCGCTGGGATTGGCAGCGACGGGATCGCCATGCGGTCCGGCAGCCGCGCGAAGCGGGGGGCAGGATAGGGAGGGCACGCGGGTGTTCGAGCGCATCTTCGAAACCTTGCCGGATGCCGTGATCATGTTCGATGCCCAAGCCAGGGTCGAGGGGGTCAATTCCGCCATGCGGCGCCTGCTTGGCGGCCTGGACGACCAGGCGCGTCCCCGCTGCATGGCAGACTTCGTGCGTTTGCTGCAGGCCCGCGAGCGCGGCGCCGCCGACGGCAGCGGCTCATCAGCGCTGGCCTGCGGGCTGAGCGGCGTGATCGAGCGCGTGCAGAGGGAGTTTCGCTGCATGCAGGTCCAGGCGGGCAGCGATCCGGCCCGGATGCTGGAGCTGCGCGCCTATGCGGCCAGCGAGCCGGACGATGCCACTCTGGTCGTGATACGGGATGTCACGCTGCAGGTGGAGCTGGACCGGATGCGGTCCGAATTTCTGTCGCTGGCTGCGCATGAGCTGCGCTCGCCGCTGGCCTCGGTGGCCGGCTACGTGGAGCTGCTGGAGCTGGGGCTGGTGGCTCCGGAGCGCCAGTCCAAGGTCTACGCCCAGGTGCGCGAGAAAGTGCGCGACATGACGGCGTTGCTGGAGAACCTGGCGCGCCTGAACCGCATCGAGCATGCCGGCGACTGGCGGCAGGACTGGCGCGAGCTGGACTTGCGGGCCTTGTTGCGCCTGAGCCTGCGCGCGTTCTACGAATCGCGTCAACGCATCCAGCTGGAGGTGCCGCCGCGGGCGCTGCGCGCCAGTGTCGATGCGATGCAGTTGCTGGTGGCGGTGCGCAACGCGCTGGAGAATGCCTTGAAGTATTCCGGCGAGCTTACGACCGTGGTGCTGCGCCTGCGGCAGATCAGCAGCGGCTGGGCGAGCATCGAGATCATCGACCAGGGGCCGGGGATCGCTCGTGTCTTCCACGACCGGGTCTTCGACAAGTTCTTTCGCGTGCCCGGCCAGAAAGTCCAGGGCACGGGCCTGGGCCTGGCCATACTGAAGTCCATTATCGCCAATCACGGCGGGCGGGTGTATTTCCACCCCTGCGCCAGGCAAGGCACGCATCTGGTCATGGAGCTCACTTTGCTGTCTTCAGCTTCTTATATTCGCTGATCCGCCTTCATTTGCGACCATCTTCTTATATTGTGGACGGATATAAGGTACAATCCCTCGTTTATATGCGGAGCGGGGGCTTGCCGCCAGGGTGCGTCTCGCTTCGGGTTTTTTTGTAGCTTACCTGTTGCAGGAGCTGCAGAGTCCTTTTCAAGGAGCGCGCAATCATGCAAGGCCTGCACCTGACCGCAGATCTCTACCAATGTGCCTGCAGCCCCAAGCTGCTCATCGATGCCAAGGAGCTGGCGGACTTCTGCCGCCAGCAGACGCTGGATGCGGGGCTGACCATCGTCGGCGAAGAATGGCAGGCATTTCCTGAATTCGAGGGCCAGCCCGGCGGGGTGACGGGCATGTTGCTGCTGGCCGAGTCGCATCTGGCCATCCACACCTGGCCGGAGCGGGACGGCGTCACGCTGGACGTCTATGTCTGCAATTTCATGCAGGACAATTCCGGCAAGGCTCAAGCCCTGATCGACGGTCTGGAGGCCGCCTTCAAACCTGGGCAGTCGCAGCGCAACCGCATCTGGCGGGGCGATGCGGACGGCCCGGCGCAAGGCGGCGAAGTGCTCACCGAGAACCTGAACGACGACGCCCTGTACGGCTTTCGCTTCACGGAGCGGCTGCTGGAGCGCGATACGGCTTTTCAGCGGCTGGAATTGCTGCGCTCCGCCACCCTGGGCAAGACGCTGCGCCTGGATGGCTGTCTGATGACCTCCGAAGCGGACGAATTCTTCTATCACGAGGGTCTGATCCATCCGGCGGCAGTGGCGCATCCGGATCCGCGCCATGCGCTCATCGTGGGCGGCGGCGACGGCGGCGCCTTGGAAGAATTGCTCAAGCACAACAGCCTGGAGCGGGTTACGCTGGTGGACCTGGACGGCGAGGTCATCGAGGTGGCCCGCCAGCACCTGCAGTCCATCCACAAGGACGCATTTGACGACCCGCGCGCGGACATCCGCGTAGGCGACGGCGCCGACTTCCTGGCTCGCACGCAGGATCGCTTCGACCTGATCTACCTGGACCTGACCGATCCGGAAACCCCGGCCGGCCCCCTGTACACGCCGGCGTTCTTCGAATGCTGCCGGCAGGCGCTCAAGCCGGGGGCGCCCTGGTCCTGCACCTGGGTTCGCCGTTTCATGAACCCGACCAGGTCGCTGCGCTCGGCGCCGATCTGGCCAAGGTGTTCGCGCAGGTGCACGGCTATGGCCTGCACATCCCCCTGTATGGTTCCTATTGGGGCCTGGCCATCGCCTCGGACGAACTGGATCCGCGGACGCTGTCCGGTGCGCAGGTGCAGAAGCGCCTGGCGCAGCGCTTCACCTCCGGTCAGCAGGATTCCCTGCAGTTCTACAATGCCGAGCTGCATGGCGCGCTGTTCGCCCTGCCCACCTTCTACCGTCGCCTGCTGCCTGCGCCGCAATCCTGCCTGGAAGAGGTCTGCTGAACGGGTCCGCACCATAGCAACCATAAAAAAAAGCCCCCCGGGCCAGGATGGCGCGGGGGGCTTCTTGTTTGGCGGGATCAGTTGGGAGCGTTTCGACGGGTGCGGAAGGACAGGATCCAGATGCCCACCAGCAGCTCCAGCGCGGCGATGATCCACAGGCCGCTCTGGAAGCTGCCTGTGGAGTCCTTCAGCGCGCCCAGCATGAAGGGCGCGCCGAAGCCGGCCAGGTTGGCCACCGAATTGATGAAGGCCACGCCGATGGCGGCCGCCGAACCGGCCAGCACGGCATTGGGCAACTGCCAGTAGACCGGAATGCAGCCCATGGTGCCCGAGACGGCGATGGCCAGGCTGATGAAGGCCAGGATGGTGTTGTTGCCCAGGAACAGGCCTACCCCGGCCAGTCCGAGGGCGCCGATGATGACCGGGATGCCCGTGTGCAGGCGCGCTTCGCGGCGGCGGTCGGCGCTGAAGCCCAAGGCCAGCTGGAAGATGGCGCCAAAGACATAGACCAGTCCGACCAGCAGGCCCACGTGCAGCGGATCGGTGGGGCCCAGCGAGCGCACCAGCGTGGGCGCAAAGAAGGCCAGGGTGGAGTTGGCGGCCACGATGCCGAAGAACATCAGGGTCAGGGTCCACAGGTCGCGGTTGCCCAGGGCCTTCTTGAAGCTGTGCTCGCGCGGGCCGGCCGCCTTGGCGTCCAGCAGCAGCTCCTCCTTGATCAGGTCTTTCTCGCGCTGGCTGAGCCAGCTCGCCTTCTCGGGACTGTCCACGATGAACATGACCGCCAGGATGCCGGCGAAGATGGTGGGCAGGCCTTCCAGCAGGAACAGCCACTGCCAGCCCGACCAGTCGTTGACGCCGTGCAGGTTGGTCATGATCAGGCCGGCCAGCGGCGCGCCGACGACCGAGGCCACGGCCGAGGCCGAGATGAATACGGCGAACGCCTTGGCGCGGCGATGGGCGGGGAACCAGAAGGTCAGGAACAGGAGCACGCCGGGCTGGAAGCCCGCCTCGAAGGCGCCCAGCAGGAAACGCATCACATAGAAGTAGGCCGGCGTCTTGGTGAACATCATCAGCACGCAGATCAGGCCCCAGCCAAAGGCGATGCGCGCCAGGGTCTTGCGTGCGCCGATGCGCAGCAGCAGCCAGTTGCTGGGCACTTCGAAAAAGAAGTAGCCCAGAAAGAAGATGCCGGCGCCGATGCCGTACACGGTTTCGGAAAAGCCCAGCTCGGGCTGCATCTGCAGCTTGGCGAAGCCGATGTTCAGGCGGTCTATCCAGGCCAGCATCCACAGCAGGAAGATGAAGGGCAGGATGCGCCACATCACCTTCTTGTAGATCCGGTCCAGCTCCTGCTGGCTGGCCGGCGATGCCCGGTCCCCGCTCAGGGTCGTCGTTGTCATGCTTGCTTCTCCTCTTCGGTATGGTTGCAGCGTATTCAGTTGATGCGCAGGGGCAGCTTTTCGGCCATCAGTTCACAGGCGGCGACGATGGGGTTGACCACGGGCACGGCCAGCTTGTCCTGCAGGCCCTGCACGCTTTGCGCCAGTGGGCCGCCGCCGATGATGACGGCGCGGGCGCCGTCCTGTTCGATGCAGGCGCGCACGCTGTCCTCCAGTTCCTGGTTCTGGCGCTTGGGCGATCGGGCCAGGTCCAGCGGCGGGGGGGGCGGCAGGCGCAGGCCGGCGAACTGGCCGCGCCACCCCCAGCGCCGCACCCGTTCCAGAATGGATTGTTCCAGCCCAGGCGTGGTGGTCGCGATGCCGAAGGGCGAGCCGGCCCGGGCGGCCTGCAGCATGGAGGCCTGGCCGATGCCGATCACAGGCGGTTCCACCTCTTCGGCCAGTGCCGCCAGGCCCGGATCGCCGAAGGCGCCCACGATCACGCCGTCCGCGTGGCGAGCCTGCTCCAGCACCAGGGGATGTTCGGCGATGGAGGCGGCCTGCGCCAGTTCCTCCATCTCGGTCAGCATGCCGGGGCCTTGCGGGGCGGTCAGGCCCCGTACGAGGATGTCGCGCCGCTCCAGCCGGTCAAAGCAGGCCTGCGCGATGGCGACCATCATGTCCGTGGTCTGGCGGGAGGTGTTGGGATTGATGAGCAATACGGTATGGGACATAAAGGTATGCGCAATGGCCGGGGCGAGCCCGGCCGGTCAGATTGAAATCAGGTATCCAGGGGGCGGCCGAAGGTCTCGGGCGCCAGTTGCAGGACGGCGGCGAAGGTGACGTACATGCCGGCCATCAGGGTGAACATGCCGCCTACGCCGTAGACTTCCAGCACCCAGCCGCTCAGGGTCGGCACGAAGGCGCCGGCCAGCGTTCCCAGGGCCAGGATGAAGGCGGTGCCGAATGCCCGCACGCGGGTGGGATAGAGTTCGGGAGCGAAGATCCAGATCGTCGTGTTGAGCAGCAGCACGCAGAACTGGAAGGCGGCGCCGAACAGCAGCACCAGCGCGATGTTGTGGCTGAGAAAGCCGAAGGCCAGGCCCGAAGCGCAGGCCAGCAGGGCGCCGACGGTGAACACGCGCTTGCGGGGCATGCGCGAACCCAGGTAGGAGGCGGTCAGCGCGCCCAGCAGGCTGCCGGACTGCATCAGGATGGTGAAGGTGTAGCTCTTGACCAGAGAATGGCCCTGTTCCACCAGCAAGGTGGGCATCAAGGTCAGCACGGTCAACTGGGCGCCGTAGGTCATGCACACGGCAATGCCGGTGACCAGCGTGCGCAAGGCGAGCGGCCCCTGGAAGATCTCTCCCAGGCGTACGCCCTCGGCCTTCCGGGCTTGAGGGCCGCTTTGCAGGTAGGGGTAGGGATTGGCTACGTTGCGTCCCAGCTTGCCCGAGGCCAGGATGTTGAGCACCTTGTTGGCTTCCTCGATGCGTCCCTGGGAGACCAGGAAGCGCGGCGTTTCAGGAATGTAGCGGCGGTAGAACAACACCATGAACGCCGGCATCACCAGCAGGCCGAACAGCCAGCGCCAGCTTTCGGGGCCGGGGAACAGGGTGAACACCAGCAGGCCGAAGGCGGGGGCGAGCATATTGCCCAGGCCGCCGCCGGCCACGTTGATGGTGCCCACGGCCGTGCCGCGAAAACGCGAGGAGCAGAACTCGGCCAGCATGGTGACCGCGATCGAGATCTCGCCGCCCAGCCCGAAACCCACGATGACGCGGCCCAGGCCCAGGACCCAGTAGCTGGGCGCCAGCGCGCAGATCAGCGCGCCCAGGGTGAACAGGCCCAGGTTGATGGTCAGCATGACGCGCCGGCCGTAGTGGTCGGCGATGTAGCCCGAGAGCAGGCGTCCCAGGGCCGCTGCGGCGAAGGTCAGCGTGTTCAGAAAGCCTACGTCGCGGGTGCTGATGCCCCAGTACTCCTGCAGCAGGGGGCCGACCAGGCCGACGGCGTTCTGCTCCAGCACATCGAACAAGACGCCCAGCAGGATCAGGGCCAGCACCTTGCGATGCGAGTTGGTGACGCCGATGGTCTCCAGCGAATGCTCCAGCTGGTGCTGGACTGTGGCGCCGCCGGCCGAAGGGGCGGCCGCGTCGGGGCGCGCGGCGTCCCCGGGCAGGGCTTGGCTTGTGGTTTGCATGATAGTCTCCTCGTTCAAGGACGCGTGTGGCGCGCCCGCCTCCATACAAAATTTTTTCAGTGATTATTGATATGAAAAAATTTTTGCAAAACTAGGGTAAACGAGAAAGATCTTTGCAGGACTCTCGTTTGGAGCCTGCAAGTTGTTGATACGTAATGGAAATTTAAATAATCTCGGATATAACTATATCCGCATGATGATTATTTGCTTTTCTGATGACGCTTACAGTTCCTGGAAGCAGTCGTGGAAGGCTTCCACCATGCCCAGGTGCCGGCGTCCTGTCGGGCCCGCATTGTCCATGATCTGGCTCAGGATGAGGTGGCACAAGCCGATCACGGCCACGTGGTTGTCCAGGACGCCGGGCGATTGCACGTCGCAACGCACTGTCCAGCGACAGGGGCTCTTTTCGGCGCTGAGCTGATCGGTGATGTGCAGGACATTGGGGCAGTTATGGGCCAGTTGCTCGATCAGCAGGCCCATGCCGCGCACGCGGCGGCGCAAGGCGAACACCACGACCACATCCTGCTCGCGTATGCCCGCCAGGTGCTCGCCCATGGTCTCCCCAGGGCCGGGGATCAACTGCGCGTCGGGCACGATCTGCAGGAGCTGCCAGCGAAAGTAGCTGGCCAGCGCGTGGCTGGACCGGAAGCCCAGCACCCATACCTTGCGGGCGCCTATGATGGCATGGGCGATCTCATCGAGCAGGGATTCGGGGATGCGGCGATAGGTGGAGGCCAGATTGCTCTGGCTTTGCTGCAGGTGGTTGGCCAGCGAGCGGCCCGTCTCGGTCTCGGTGGCGGCCAGCAGCAGGGGGAGCCGGCATTCTTTTCGGAACGCACCTGCTTGCGGGCGGCTTCGTAGTTGGTGTAGCCCAGCCGGCGGATGAAACGGGTGACCGTGGCGTTGGAAACATGCGCCAGGGACGCCAGTTCCGATGCCGTATAGCCGGCCAGATCGCCGGGAAAGTCCAGGGCGAATTCCGCCAGGCGTCGTTCAGAAGGAGAAAGATCGTTGAGAATCTCGCGTATGCGTCCAACAAACGATTTGGGGGCGGTATCGGGCATGGGCATTTCGGGTTCTGCTTGTGATGTATTCGGGATTTTATCCGTGGCTGACTCAACTGTATCAAAATTTCCGATTCGATACCGGCCGCGCCGAAACAGGACAAATTAAGCCAATACATTTCAGGCATAAGCTTCTGCGCGCGCCGGGCATGAGCAAATAGGCATTGCTTCGTTCTTCGGCGTGAGGAGGATTGATATCTTTTCCTTACAAATTGATGAAAGGAGAAGTCATGTCATTGCTCAAACATTTTGCCGGCCTACTGTCCGCCAGCGCGCTGGCCGCCGGCCTCATGGCCCCGCTGGCCGCCCAGGCAGCGGCCTCCGACGTGCTGGTCAGCACAGAATGGCTGGAAAAGAACCTGGACGATCCCAAGGTCCGCGTGATCGAAGTCAGCGTCAACCCCGGACTGTACGAACGCGGCCACATCCGCGGCGCGGCCAATTTCCGCTGGCATACCGACCTGGTCGACACGGTGCGGCGCGACATCGTCGGCAAGGACCAGTTCCAGAACCTGTTGCGCCAGGCCGGGGTCAACCAGGACTCGGTCACGGTCCTGTACGGCGACAGCAATAACTGGTTTGCCGCCTGGGGCGCCTGGGTGTTCGACATCTACGGCGTGCCCAATGTGAAGCTGCTCGATGGCGGCCGCAAGAAATGGGAAGCCGAGGGGCGGGCCCTGAGCCCGGCCGTGCCTGAACGCAAGCCCGGCAACATCACCGTGCAGGCGGCCAATGAAGACCTGCGCGCCCGCCTGAGCGATGTATTGGCCGTGGCCAAGAAGGAAAAAGACGCCGTGCTGGTGGACATCCGTTCGGCCGATGAATACAACGGCAAGATCTTCGCGCCCAACGGCGTGCCGGAGCTGGCCGTGCGCGCCGGCCATATTCCCGGCGCGGTCAACGTGACCTGGAGCAAGCTGGTGGCCGAGGACGGCACCTTCAAGTCCGTGGAGGAGCTCAAGAAGATCTACGCGGACGCGGGCGTGGACGGCAGCAAGCCTGTCATCACCTATTGCCGCATCGGCGAGCGCTCCAGCCACTCCTGGTTCGCCCTGAAGAAGCTGCTGGGCTTCGAGGTGCGCAACTACGACGGCTCCTGGACGGAATACGGCAACTCCGTGGGCGTGCCGATCGACAATCCGGCCGGCACGGTCTGGGGCCAGACCTGATACGGAGCGCGTGAATGACGGCAGGCACTTTCGAGCCTGCACGCGGCGGACGGCCAGCCCGGGTGCTGGCCGTTTTGCTCGTGCTGGCCTTGATCCTCTTCAGTTTCCACCTTTCCGGCATACCGGGCGAAGGCCGCGTCCTGGCTTTCGCCGTCCTGGCCGGCGGCCTGTTCGGGCTCGCGCTGCAGCGCTCGCGCTTCTGTTTCTTCTGCGTGACGCGCGACTTCCTGGACAGGCGCGACGCCCGCGGCTTGCTGGGCATCGTGGCGGCGCTGGCCGTCGGGATGCTGGGCTACCACGTCCTGTTCAGCGTCTTCCTGCCTGTGCCGGCGGCCGGCCGGCTGCCGCCGGGCGCTCATATCGGACCGGTCAGTTATGTGCTGGCGGTGGCCGCCTTCGTGTTCGGCCTGGGCATGGCGATTTCGGGCTCCTGCATCAGCGCGCATCTCTACCGCCTGGGCGAGGGCGCGCTGGCTTCGCCTTTCGCCCTGCTGGGCGCCCTCCTGGGGTTCGGCCTGGGCTTTCTGTGCTGGAATGTTCTGTATCTGGATGCCATACAGGCCGCGCCGATCGCCTGGATTCCCGCCTGGACCGGAAGCTATGGTCTGTCCCTGCTGCTGCAACTGGGCCTGCTGGGCGTGCTCGCGCTGCTTTTGTGGCGCCGACATGTCGCTCCGGCGGGGACGCTGGCACGTTCTGCGGAAGCCCATCCCTTGCTGGGCCGCTGGCCGGTATGGGTGGGCGGCCTGCTGATCGGCTTTCTGGGCGTCATGTCCTATTTTCGCTATGCGCCGCTGGGCGTCACCGCGGAACTGGGCAGCCTGGCGCGCACGGCGGGTTCTGGGCTGGGCTGGATTCCGAGCAGGCTGGAAGGCCTGGATGGTTTCGCCGGTTGCGCCACGGTGCTGAAAGAGACCTTGTTTTCGCCCAATGGCGTGTTCGTGATCGGCCTGGTGCTGGCCTCCTGGGCCAGCGCCCTGGCGGCGGGCGAGTTCAAGCCCGTGCGTCCGAGCGGGCGCGATGTGGCGCGCAACTTTGTCGGCGGCATATTGTTGGGCTGGGGCAGCATGCTGGCCCTGGGCTGTACGGTGGGCACGCTGCTGTCGGGCGTCATGGCCGGCGCGGCGTCCGGCTGGCTCTTCGCCGCGGCTTGCCTGGCCGGCATCTGGACGGGGTGGCGCGCCCGCCAGTGGGTGGGGCGGCGCCTGGGCTGAATGCCTTGTCAGCGTCCTTCCAGGACCTCGAAGTGCCGGCGCAGTTCGTTCAGGGCGTGGACCAGCGAGCCCTGGACGAACTGGGTGCTGACGGCCACCATCAGGTTGCAGGGCAGGTCGAAATCTTCCACCAGGGCGCCGTTGCGGTCGCGCCAGAGCTGGCTGGCCGAATCCAGCACCAGCGGCCCGTAGTGCTCGCGAACGGTTTCCAGCACGGTGCCTTCGTATTGGCGGTAGGTGAATACCGGCAGGCCCTGCGCCACGGCATAGCCGATCTCGAACGCGGTGCCGGTGTCCATTTCCGCGCCGCGAAAGGGGATGATGTTGGCGACGACCGCGTCGGCTTCATTCAGCAGGCGGATGTTGAGGTGGTAGATGGACGCCGGATCATTCTTTTCCTGGTCCACGGGATGCAGGGGCTCGAAGCCGAATTCGCGGACCATCTGCTTGTGCAGGGCGGCCCGCTCCAGGGCGTCGCTGAAAAACACATCCGGGCCAGCCAGGTAAATCCGTTTCATGGGGCAGTCTCCCTTGTACGCCGCCTGTGGCGTCCGGGTCGTGAGGACCCGGCGCCTGCGGCACGGCCAGCTTCAGGCCATGGGATATTTTATCGGGCTGACCGGGACGGCGGAGCTTCTTTTTTTGCGAAGGGGCCTATGATCAGGCCCGGCCCGGTTCCAGGGTGGCGGCGGCGGTGAACAGCACGTCGGTGGAGGAGTTCAGGGCGGTTTCCACGGAATCCTGGACCACGCCGATCACGAAGCCCACGCCCACGACCTGCATGGCGACATCATTGGAGATGCCGAACATGCTGCAGGCCAGCGGAATGAGCAGTAGGGAGCCGCCGGCCACGCCCGAAGCGCCGCAGGCGGCGACCGTGGCCACCAGGCTCAGCAGCAGGGCGGTGGGCAGGTCGGGCGTGATCTCCAGCGTATGCACGGCGGCCAGGGTCAGCACGGTGATGGTGACGGCTGCGCCGGCCATATTGATGGTGGCGCCCAGGGGGATGGAGACCGAGTAGGTGTCTTTGTGCAGGCCCAGGCGCTCGCACAGGGCCAGGTTGACCGGGATGTTGGCGGCCGAGCTGCGGGTGAAGAAGGCGGTGATGCCGCTTTCGCGCAGGCAGGTGAAGACCAGCGGGTAGGGGTTGCGGCGCAGCTTGGCAAAGACGATCAGCGGGTTGATGACCAGGGCCACCAGCAGCATGCAGCCTACCAGCACTATGAGCAGCAGGGCGTACTGGCGCAGGGCCTCGAAACCGGATTCGGCGATGGTGGCGGCGACCAGGCCGAATATCCCCAGCGGCGCGAAGCGGATCACCAGCCGCACCAGCGAGGACACTGCGCCGGCCATGTCGGTGAGGAAATCGCGCGTGCCTTGCGTGCCGTGCTTGAGCGCCACGCCCAGGGCGATGGCCCAGGCCAGGATGCCCATGTAATTGGCGTCCTGCAGCGCCTGCACGGGATTGACGACGATGCTGGCCAGCAGGCCCAGCAGCACCTCGGCAATGTCGCCGGGCGGATTCAGCGTGGAATTGGCCAGGTCCAGCTTCAGCGTGACCGGAAAGGCGAAGCTGGCGATCACGGCGATCAGCGCCGCCAGGAAGGTGCCCAGCAGGTACAGCAGCAATACCGGGCCCATGCGAGTGCCGGACTGAGCTTTCTGGTTGGCGATGGAGGACATCACCAGCACGAAGACCAGGACGGGCGCCACCGACTTCAGGGCGGAGACGAAAAGCTGGCCCAGCAAGGAAATGGAGTGGGCGGCGCCGGGCGCGAAATGCCCCAGGAGAATGCCGGCGATCAGGCCGATCACGATCTGCGTGACCAGGCTGCCATGAAGAATGAACCCGAGCGGGCCCCTGGCTTGTGCTGCGGTTTGAGCCATGAGAAGGCGACTCCAAACAAGGTATGGTATTGGCTGGAAGCAGAGCTGGCCGGGCGCGCCTTGTGGACGAGCCCGGCCAGCTCTGGGAAAACGTTTATTCTAGCACTTTGGTATGTACATTTATGGGCGCTTATGGTACGCTTTCTAATCCACAGGGGCCGACATGGCTTCGACGTGGGTCAAGAAACAGAGCAGGGCGTGTCGAGCACCAGTACGCTCGTAAATCCACTGGAAAACTACAAACGCCAACGACGAGCGTTTCGCTCTCGCCGCTTAAGGCTGAGCCGCTGCACTAATTTGTCTTTGGGTTAGGTAGGGCAACCTACAGCAGCGTCACTTACAAAGAATCGAATCGGCCTGGGCCACGCAGTCCGGTTCTAAATCCTAGTGGCTCGCCAAGGAAAGGCCTGTCGGTTGGCACAGTCCAAGGTTAAACTCTAAAATCAATCGACTACACATGTAGAACTGCCTGCGGACGACTTGCGGACGGGGGTTCAATTCCCCCGACTCCACCAAGTTTCTCTAAAAGCCAAGGACTTAGCGGTCCTTGGTTTTTTCTTTTCCAGGCCTGCTTCGGCACGCTTTGGGCCTGCTCATCAGACCGTCTTGCTCATCGACGATGCAGTGTCAGCGCGTGGGCGACCTTGGCGGACCAGTCGTGCAAGCCCGCTGAGCGATACGTCCTGTACTCCCCGCATGGCTTTCTGAACACCTCATTCACCGCTCTGCGCCGTCGGAGCCGCCCGGGCACATGTCTAGCGTCATTTCCGCTGTCCTGCTGTGGGGCTGCTTGGCCCGCCGCAGCGCTTCGCGTTTGAGCTTGCCCCTGATGTTCCCGGGAGGATTTGGGGAATATTTGCAGGCGATGCTGGTCAGGCTGTTGCAAGACGCCATTTTGATTGAAGGAATGGAACCTTTGTAGCGTAACTGGTACTTATTTGTACAAATTTTATTGTCAAGGGGAAAGAAATGGCCAGCTCCATATTGTCCGATAAGTTCAGTAATTATTACAGAACTCACCGGATAAGCGAATCGCGCCTGGAACGCCTGAAAGATCCGGACAAGAACAAGGCGACGCATTTGGGTTTGTGGGATAAGTTCAAAGATCTGTTTTTGACGAATAAAAAGCAAGATGCATTGAATGCTTTGCATGATGCGATCCATGGAGATTCGGCATCAAGCAAGCTGGAGGCTTTTGGAACCTTGAAGTCGTGTGCTGGGCAGGCATACCAGGATCGGTTTACCAAGCAAATCGACGACGCTGGAAAGATTTCGCTGCTCATTGATAAAGACCTGGTCACCACTTGCTCCGTCAAGGAGGCCCTCTACATCGACGACGACGTGTCACTGCACCCCATGACGAATGAGGAGAAAGGGCTTTTCATTAGAATATTGGATGTTACCAAGGAGCAAGAGCGTTTGATTGGCGTATCCGACGGTGCAGAGACGGCGCGCAGAAATGCTGTGAGAGAGAGCATAAGAGAAGCTCTTTATGCGGTATACAGGCCCGATGAAAAATCGACGCGTTTACCTGCGGACTGGAAAGGCGGCAATATTGATGAGTTGGCGGAAAATTTGAAATGTTTGAATGCGAATAGTTTTGATCTGCCGACTCAATTCTACAAAATTGGCTATCAATATGATCCAATGATGGAAGCTCTCGAATTTAAAATGGTTCATCCTGTGATATCTTATATGATGGGCGCGTATGTGAACGCGGATGATTTTGATGGAAGTCGAGGTTATATAAAAGAGGACTGGGTATTTCAGAATAGTTTTTTGCTGAAAGAGCATAATAGCGATTACGAATCGTATTTGAATAAAAAAAATGAAATAGACAAGCAGTTTAGTGCGATTTATGAATTACACGACAAGACTCTTTGCATACAATTAAACGGGAGCGGCCGAAACTATTTGTGCATGCCTGGCATGACCGAAAACTCCTAGCTGACGGCGCGTATTCCGGCGTCTGCCGCCATGACGAAGACGACGCCTGATCAAGGGGAAGGGAGGCGTCCTCTAGCGCATGCATGGCGGCCGGGCCGGGCTTTGCGGTTGGCGATGGAGGACACACCAGCATGAAAACCGGGACGGGCGCCGCCGGCTCAGGGCGGAGACGAAAAGCTGGTCCGACAAAGAAATGGCGTGGGCGGCTCCAGGCGCGAAATGCCCGGGAAGAATGCCGGCGGTCAGTCTGATCACGATCTGCATAACCGAGCTGCCATGAAGAATGAACCCGAACGTCAATAAATGTTGAGCGATCAAACGGAGCATGATGTCGACCTTGGGTAGCAACTGTCGACTACGAGGCCAGATAAGATGAATTGGTAAGCCCGGAGTCGATAGGTGAGGCATGATTTCCACTAGATCGCCGCGTTGTAGTTCATCGCGTATCAGTCGCCAGTTGGGAGATGCCGTAGCCTTCTTTGACTGCTTGCACCTGAGCCTCTCCGCTACCGACTATGATCCTGCCTCTCATGATGCGTCTCTCGATCTGGCCGTTGGGTCCGCTGAAGCACAAGGACGGCCACGCCGTCCGCGCTATCTTGTCCCGCCCTGAACGGAAGGGCTTGTCGCGCGCCGGGGCGTTGCACACAATCACTTCAATCCGGCGCAGGGCATTGGCGATTCAGCATCAGCGCGAACCGCGAATCCAATGGCTTTCAGCTCCGTTTTGCCGCCAGCGCCCACGTCAGCGCGTGGGCGACCTTGGTGCTCCTATCCATTTCAGTCGCGCAAGCCCACTGAACGACATGTCCTGTGTTTCTCGCATGGATTGCTGAACACCCCATTCACAGCCCCCGCCGACGGAGCAGCCCGGGCACATATCTAGCGTCATTTCAGCGGGACTGCTTGGCCCGCCGCAGCGCTTCGCGTTTGAGCTTGCCCCTGATGTTCCCGGGAGGACTTGGGGAAGATTTCCAGGTGCTGCTGGTCAGGCTGATGCAAGACGCCATGCTGGTTGCATGAATGGAACCTTTGCGGCGTAACTGGTACTTATTTGTACAATTTTTATTGTTAAGGGGAAAGAAATGGCCAACTCCATATTGTCCGATAAGTTCAGTAACTATTACAGCACCCATCAGATAAGTGAATCGCGCCTGGAACGCCTGAAAGACCCGGACAAGGCCAAGGCGACGCATTTGGGCTTATGGGATAAGTTCAAAGATCTATTTTTGACGAATAAAAAGCAAGATGCATTGAATGCTTTGCATGATGCGATCCATGGGAGCTCGGCGACAGGCAAGCTGGAAGCTTTTGAGACCTTGAAGTCGTGTGCTGGACAGGCATACCAGGATCGGTTTACCAAGCAAATTGATGACGAGGGTATAATTTCGCTCCTCATTGATGAAGACCTTGTCACGACTTGCTCTGTCAAGGAGGCGCTCTACATCAATGATGACGTAGCACTACTCCCCATGACGGCTGATGAAAAAGGGTTGTTTCTTAAAATTCTGGATATTGCCAAAGAGAAAGACAGGTCTATTAGCGGTGAGGCTGTAATAGGGAAACGCAGAGATGCGATCTGCGAGGAAATACTGGGTGATCTTTATGCTGTGTATAGGCCATCAGAAGATCCAGCGCGTGCAACTGTGGAGTGGAAAGGGGATGGGGCTGGGTGGGAGATAGATGATTTGAAGTGGTTGAACTCAGGGGAGTTTGATCCTTTTACGCAATTTAATAGAATTGGCTATCAATATAATTCCATAATGGAAGTAGTGGAGTTCAAAATGGTTCATCCTGCTATTTCATTTCTGTTGGGAACATATTCAAACGTAGAAGAAACTGCCAGGGAAATGGGTTTGGATAAGAATCTGATTATGAAAAGCGGCTCTGATTTTCTGAATGTGATAAATGGGGACTATGTTAATTATCAAGAAAAAAAACCGGCTATAGATAAAACGCTTAATGATATTTATGAATTACACAACGGTACGCTTTGCATAGGAACCGAGAGCGGTAGCCGAAACCGTTTGACTGTATTTGAGAAAGCTTAAGTCTCCGGTTGACGACGCGTATTTTGACGCCTGCCGCCACCACGAAGGCGGCTGCATCAATCGATTGCACATGTAGACCCGCTTGCGGACGTGGCTTCGATTTCCCCCGACTCTACAAAGTTTCTCCAAACGCCAAGGACTTGACGGTTCTTGGCGTTTATTCCGTGGCCTTCGGTCCGCTCCAGAAAGCCGGGTGTTGCCTGCCCGTGGCATTTTGTGGCCATAGGCGGCTTGCGCCTTCTCGTGAAATGCACTGACAGATGCAGTCTGAAATCAGTGGTACAGTCCAGCGTATGCGGGTTTACCGCGCTAAACAGTTCGGTTTGCTCGCGACAGGCCATGCTTGACCAAACGGTCGATCAGCTCTGGATAGCTGACACCGCTTGCCGCCATAACCTTGGAATACATGCTGATGTCGGTGAAGCCCGGAATGGTATTGAGTTCGTTGACGAGAATTCTCATGTCCGAGGTAACAAAGAAATCCGCTCGAGCCATGCCGTCACAACCGAGAGCTCGAAAGGCCTTCAACGCCATGGTCCGGATTTCATCCTCAAGCACGGCAGGCAAATCGGCCGGCACCGTTAGAGCTGCTCCGTCCTTATCGATGTATTTGGCAGAATAGGTGTAGAAACCGTGGCTTTTCGCCGGGAGAATTTCGCCCGTCCGCGACACGAACAGGTCGCCCTTGTCATCCTCCAAAATAGCGCATTCGATTTCGCGCCCGCGAATGAACTCTTCGGCAAGCAGTTTACGGTCGTAGCGGAATCCTCCTGTCAGAGCTGCCTCGTAGTCTGCTACGGGCGAGACTTTGCTGACTCCAGCAGACGAGCCCTGGCGGGCTGGCTTGATGAAGATCGGAACGCCGAGCACGCCTTTGCGGTGGTCGAAGGATGGAACGAAATCCCTATGGATTGCAACTGATCGTGCTGCAGGCACACCGGCCTCATTGAACAGCCGCTTGGCAATATCTTTATCAAGCGCGTTGGCCGAGCCGGGCAGGCCGCATCCCGCAAACGGCACGCGGGCCACTTCGAACACCCCTTGCACTGTACCGTCTTCGCCATGAGGACCGTGTAGAACTGGAAAGACTATGTCGATCTTCGGCAGTTCATAGGGAGCTCCGTCTGAGGGAAGCGCTATAGCTCGTCCGTATCCCCCCGGCGTGAAGCAGACTTCGGTACCGCTTGACGGCTGGGCAAGCGACCCCTTCTCAAAGGTGCTTAGCAGCCATCGACCCTCTAGAGTCACGAAAATCGGGACGGCATCGTATTTTTCGGATGCCAGTGCGCTCATAACGTTGGTGGCCGAAAGCACCGAAACATCATGCTCCGCTGAACGCCCTCCATACAATACGCCGATACGCAGCTTGTTCGATGTGCCTGCCATGTTCGCCCTTTCCTATGAAACTTTGCTGAATCTCAGAGATTGCTCCAACCAACACGAGCGCGTTAGTAGTAATTCGTCCGTCTTGATCAACGGTTGCCGAAAAACCATTATGAGCCAGTCAAATAAGCTGACCAAGACCTGTCAATCAGAACTCAGGTTCGCTGGGCTATGCCCATACTGAGTAGAGAATCATGAAAATTGGGTTCGGGTAGCACGTGACTCTCTTGTTGCGCAGTTGTGGCACAGGCATGGTCCAGGTGCAGATGGGCTGCCAAGGCGACGGCCCGGCCGTTGAGCACAATGGTCACGGAGTCTGCGGCAATTCGCCAAACTGCATATCGCTCCCCATTGACCTGGTCTAGTTCAGCCTTGTTGCGGGTGACCTGAACCATGTGGCCCGCTTGGACTTCTGCCGTGCGTGTCGCCCGGGCACATGTCCAACGCCATTCTGATCGGAGGAATGGAACTTTTGTGTCGTAGCCAGCACTTATTCGTGTAACTTTAATTGAAAAAAGGACGGAAATGGCAAACTCTATTTTGTCTAACAGGTTCAGTAATTATTTCAGCACCCATAAAATCACTGAAGCGCGTCTGCAGAGCATGAAAGATCCGGATAAGAGCAAGGCGACGTATATGGGCTTGTGGGATAAGTTCAAAGACTTGTTTTCGACAGATAAAAAGCAGGATGCATTGAATGCCATGCATGATGCGATCCATGGGAATACGGCGACGGACAAGCTTGAGGCCTTTGATACGTTGAAGTCCTGCGCCGGACAAACATCCCAGGATCGGTTTACCAAGCAAATCGATGACGATGAAAAAATTTCGCTGCTCATCGATAAAGACCTTGTCACTACTTGCTCTGTCAAGGAGGCACTCTACATCAACGACGACGTGTCAATGCGTCCCATGACAACTGATGAAAAAAAACTGTTTCTTAAAACATTGGATGTTGTCAAGGAGAAAGACAGGACAATTGTTGATGCTCAAAAACTTATGGTCGGCGCACGCAGAGAAGCTGTAAGAAAGGAAATAAGGGACGATTTGAATGCTCTGTACAGGCCCGCGGAAAAGCCATTGAGCTCAAATGTGGAGTGGAAAGGCGACGAAATCAATGGTTCATTGGACGAGCTGAAATGCTTGAATATGGGAAATGGCAAGCCTCATACATTATTTCATAAGGTTGGTTATCAATATAATCCCATAATGGAATCTGTCGAGTTTCGAATGGTTCATCCTACGATCTCGTATCTGCTGGGGCAATATGTAAATGCAGATGAGATGGCTGCGAAATTTGATCAGGAAAAAGAAGATATTATGTTAAAGAATTCTAGTTATTTGAATTTATTTAATGAAGATTACGAAACGTATCAAAGCAATAAACCGGCTGTAGACAGCAAGCTTGAAGAGGTGTATCAATTACATGGCGATACTCTTTGCATAACAGTCGGTGGCGAGTGTCGAAATCACTTGTAATAGTAGTCTTCACTTATGGCAACCGGAGCCCTCGATTGACGACGCGTATCCTGGCGCCATTACGAAGGCGACGGCATCGGTCGACTGCACATGGAGATCTGCTTGCGGACGAGGGTTGAAGCTGCCCCCGACTCCAGCAAGTCTCTCCAAAGGCCAAGGACTTGGCGGTCCTTGGCTTTTTTCATTCCGGGGCCTTTGGTCCGCCCCAGGCAGCCTTGCCAGGCGCCTACGTCGCCTCGGCGGTCTTCACGGCCTGATTGGGCGCATCCGAAAATTCCGCTCGCTCCGTTCCGTGCTTGATGCGGTAGTCCTTGAGGAATTTGGCCATGCGGCTGATGGCTTCGCGCAGGTCCGGTTCGTGGGGCAGGAAGACCATGCGGAAGTGGTCGGGGTGGGGCCAGTTGAATCCCGTGCCCTGCACCAGCATGACGCGCGTGGCTTCGAGCAGTTGCAGGAAGAACAGGCGGTCGTCCTTGATGGGGTAGACCTCGGGGTCCAGCCGCGGGAACATGTACAGGGCGGCGTGCGGCATGACGCAGGTCACGCCTGGAATGGCGGTGATCAGTTCGTAGGCCAGGTCGCGCTGGCGGCGCAGGCGACCGCCTTCGCACACCAGGTCCTTGATGCTCTGGTAGCCGCCCAGGGCGGTCTGTATAGCCCATTGGCCCGGCACGTTGGCGCAGAGTTTCATGTTGGCGAGCATGCTCAGGCCTTCGATGTAGTCGGCCGCGGCGCTCTTGTCGCCCGAAATGACCAGCCAGCCCGCGCGGTAGCCGCAGGCCCTGTAGCTCTTGGACAGCGAATTGAAGGTCAGCGTCAGCACATCGGTGGACAGGCTGGCCAGGGCGGTGTGCTTGAGGTCGTCGAACAGCACCTTGTCGTAGACTTCGTCGGCCAGCAGCACCAGGCCATGCTCGCGGGCGATATCGACCAGAGCCTGGAGCACTGAGTCCGGATAGAGCACGCCGGTGGGATTGTTGGGATTGATCACGACGATGCCCTTGGTGCGCGGCGTGATCTTGGAACGGATGTCCTCCAGATCGGGGATCCAGCCGTTGGCCTCGTCGCACAGGTAGTGCACGGGGGTGCCGCCCGACAGGCTGGTCACCGCCGTCCAGAGCGGGTAGTCGGGCATGGGCAGCAGCAGTTCGTCGCCGTCATCGAGCAGCGCATTGGTCGCCATGGCGATCAGTTCCGAAGCGCCGTTGCCCAGGTAGATGTCTTCCAGCGTGACGCCTTCGATCCCCTGTTCCTGGGTGTAGTGCATGACGGCCTTGCGCGCAGCAAAAATGCCTTTGCTGTCCGAGTATCCGGCCGAGTTGGGCAGATTGCGGATCATGTCGAGCTGGATTTCCTCGGGGGCGTCGAAACCGAACACCGCCAGGTTGCCGATGTTCAGCTTGATGAGTTTCTGGCCCTCATCTTCCATTTGTTTGGCCCTATCCATGATGGGGCCGCGAATGTCGTACAGGACATTCGCCAGCTTGCTCGATTTCTTGATGGTTTTCATGGTGCTTGTGAATCGGATTCCGTTTCCGCGACTGAGGATCATTGCCAGGGCAGGGCAGGATGCATGCGCCGCAACATATTGCCTGGCCAGTGCAGCCTATTGTCGCACCTTCCTGGCTCCAGGTTTCGTTCATTTCCATGCTATCAGGCCTCAGAGCTCGAGAGCGATTGCTGGTTGATTGCATCGCAACATTTGCGCAACAGCGGCGGGATTCGAATACGGGGAGCTGGCGTTTCAGTTATATAATTCGATATCTAACTATATGATGTCAAGCTATGCAATTGGAACGAAAATACATGGCCC
Source organism: Alcaligenes sp. Marseille-Q7550 (assembly GCF_965112015.1). Taxonomy (NCBI): domain Bacteria; kingdom Pseudomonadati; phylum Pseudomonadota; class Betaproteobacteria; order Burkholderiales; family Alcaligenaceae; genus Alcaligenes; species Alcaligenes sp. Marseille-Q7550. The sequence goes on along the minus strand of NZ_CBCOPU010000002.1, from coordinate 214,488 downwards.
TGCTGGAAGACGCCCGGCAGCGGGGTGGCGCGGATCTGGGGGGCATGCAGCTGTGTTTCCAGATTCTGTCGTTAGCTGCGGGTATAGACAGGGACTGCGCGGCCCTGCTGTTTGCGCAGGGGCTGACCGAAGGGCGTTTCGTGCTGCTCTTTCTGTTGGACGTGGCGCCTGACGGCCTGGCTCCCCATGTGCTGGCCGAACGGGCGGGCGTGACGCGCGCCACGGTCACCGCCTTGCTGGAGGGACTGCAGCGCGCGGGTCTGGCCGAGCGCAGGGCGGATGCGAAGGACCGGCGCGCCCTGACCGTGCATTTGACAAGCAAGGGCAGGGCCGTGGCGCGGGAGATGGTGGCCGCTCATGCGCAGTGGATAGGCGGCCTGTTCGGGCATCTGTCCGGGCAGGAACGCAGCCAATTGTCGGACTTGCTGAACAAGGCGGCGCAAGGACGCGCCCCGGCGGAACAGGAGCGTGCATCATGAAAGAAACAGCTCGCAAAGGGTATGCCCGCGCGGCCGATATTCCGGCCGATGTCCTGTCGACCTTGTCGCGTGGCGAGATGGCCAGCGCGACCTTGTCCGAATCCTTGGCCATCGATCAGCGCATGCTGCTCGGCGCCGTGTTCCCGGAGTTGACCGAGGCTCAATGGGAAGAGCTCGATACGCTCTGCCAACTGGGCATACTCAAGCGCATGATGGGCGTGGGCGCATGGCCGCTGCAGTTCGGGGGGCGGCAGGCTTGGGAACGTTGCCGTGATCATGGTTCCGATACGGTGCGGGGCTGGTCCCGCTTCATGGTGGGCGCCGAACCGGACTTGAGTCTGGCGCAACGGCTGGAGAAGATGGAGTCCCTGGCGAATGATGCGCATTTCGGCGTTCGTGAATGGGCCTGGATGGCGCTGCGGCCGCATCTGGCCGCCGACCTGGATCGGGCCGTCGAGCTGCTGGGCGCCTGGTCTCTCTCGCCGTCCGCTTATCTGCGCCGCTTTTCTTGCGAAGCCTTGCGTCCTCGCGGCGTCTGGTGCGCGCACATTGCCGTGCTCAAGCGCGAGCCTGGGCGCATGCTGCCCATATTGTCCGCCTTGAGCGCGGATGACAGCGTCTACGTCCAGGATTCCGTGGCTAACTGGCTGAACGACGCCGCCAAGGACCAGGCGGACTGGGTGCGCAGCGTGTGCGCCCAATGGCAGGCGCAGGCTGCACAGGACGAGGCGACGCAGCGTATCTGCCGGCGCGCGCTCAGGAGCCTGACGCCCTAGCAGGAATGGCGGCCGATCAGGGGGCGCGGCGCAAGGTGATCAGCGTGATCTCCGAAGGCCTGCCGATGCGCAATGGCAAGCCGGCCCACAAGCCCGTGCCGTTGCTGACGTACAGCTGCATGTCGCCGACCTGGTAGACGCCGGATACAAAGCCTTCATTGGCCATTTGCACGATCTTGTGCAGACCGACGATCTGGCCTCCGTGGGTATGGCCCGACAATTGCAGGTCGGCGCCGGCCGCAGCGTTCACGGCTGCGCCGGCAGGGCGGTGGCTCAGCAGAATGACAGGCGTGCCGGCGGGAATGCCGGCCATGGCTGCGCGTACGTCGGGATGCGGCTGCCCGCGCTGGGCGGCGGTGGCGTCGGTGATTCCCGCCAGGGCGAAAGCAGCGCCGTTGCGTGTGATCAGCGCGTGCTCGTTGAGCAGCAGACGCAAGCCCAGGGCCTTGAAATGCGCAATCCACTGAATGTAGTTGGCGTAGTACTCGTGGTTGCCAACGACCGCGAAGACACCCTGCGGTGCCGCCAGATCCTGCAAGGGAGCAACGTCGGCCAGGCGGGCGGCGACACTGCCGTCTACCAGGTCGCCCGTGATGACGATCAGGTCGGGCTCGAGCGCATTGGTCTTGTTCACCACGGCGCGGATCCAGCCCCTCTGCAGCAGACGGCTGGCGTGCAGGTCGGTCAACTGCGCCAGCCTGAAGCCGTCCAGTTCGGCCGGCAGGCCCTTCAGGTTCACTTCCAATGCCTTGACGTCTGGAACATGCACTGCTTGCCAGACTCCCAGGGCGGACAAGGCCAGCGCGGCTGCGCCGACGGCGGTGCGTGCCGTTCGGGCGCCCAGCCAGCGCCGGCCGGCAGGGCGGTTCACGGCCCAGATCGCAAGACTGGCCAGGTCCAGCAGCAAGAGCAGGCAGGCCGCCAGCAGAATGCCGCCGAATGCCCAGCCCAGCACCATGATGAGCTCGCCCGGAATCTCCGGCGAGGCCCGCGTGCCCCAGAAGCTGGCCACGATGCGGTGGTGCAGCGACGCCGCCAGGACGAGGGCGGCCAGAACGCCTTTCAGCCAGGGCCGCAGAGGCAGAAGGAGCACGATGCGCCAGGATACGTACAGGGCGAGCAGGATGGCGACAGCTTGGAACACGACAGGAATCCAGAAAGAGGCCGGGAAGCGGCCGAGGGGCAAGTATAAGGCCTGGCGGCCTGCTTTTTTGTTCCCGTCCGGTAACTGGATGATTCTACAAGGCAAAAGCAGGGGCGGGGCGGTCATAGTTGCTCACGACTTGAGACGCCCGTTCGCACTCGGGCCCGGAAAAAAACCTAGGCTTTTCTTCACGAACCCGCCTGGCATGAGGCTTTTGCAGGCAGGTTGTCGCAAGCCTCGTTTTTTCAAGGAGCACACCGTCATGGACAAGGACCGTATCAAGGGCGTCGCCCATGAAGTCAAAGGCGCGATCAAGGAAACCGTGGGCAAAGTCACCGGCAACAGATCGGTGGAGCTGAAAGGCAAGGCGGAAAAGACCGCCGGCGCCCTGGAGCGCAAGGTGGGCGAGACCAAGGACGCCGTCCGCAAGGCGACCAAAACTTGAATCCGGCCATTGGCGATATTTTTTTCAAACCGAGAAGGAGAGTCAGATGAAATCCGTTTCCCTTGTACTCCAAAGCGTGTTTGCCGCATCCGTCATGACCCTGGGCCTTGGAGCCGCGCCGGCCTCGGCCGCCCAGGACGACAGTGCTATCAAGGCCCAGTATGACCAGGCCATGAAGCGCTGCGACGCCCTCAAGGGCAATGAAAAGGACGTCTGCGAGAAAGAAGCCAAGGCCCAGCGCGAAAGCGCCAAGGCGGACGCCAAAGAGGCCAAGGAAAGCGCCGAGGCGCATCAGGAGGCCGTCGAGGACAAGCGTGACGCCCAGTACAAAGTGGCCAAGGAGAAATGCGACGCCATGTCGGGCGATGCCAAGGACGCCTGCCTGGCCGAGGCCAAGACCAAGTACGGCCAATAAGCCGCCCATAGCCGATCAGGCCCCGTTCCCAGGCGGGGCCTGTTTTTTTGTCTTGCAAAGGAGGACCGCATCGTGGCCAAGAAACAGCCGACAGCACCCGTACAGACCCGTCACGGCCAAGGAGGCGAGCCGCACCAGAGCGGCTACCAGGGCCTGACCACCAACCATGGCATGCCCATATCGGATAACCAGAATTCGCTGCGCGCGGGTGCGCGCGGCCCGACCTTGCTGGAAGATTTCGTCTTGCGCGAGAAGATCTTCCACTTCGATCATGAACGCATCCCTGAACGCATCGTGCACGCTCGCGGCACCGGCGCGCACGGGTTCTTCGAATGCCTGCATCCCATACCGGAGTTGACGCGCGCTTCCCTGTTCCAGAAGGCGGGCGCGCGCGTGCCGGTCTTCTGCCGTTTTTCCACGGTGGCCGGCTCCAAGGGGTCCAAGGATACGCCCCGCGACGTGCGCGGCTTTGCCGTCAAGTTCTACACGGACGAGGGCAACTGGGACCTGGTGGGCAACAATATGCCCGTGTTCTTCATCCAGGACGCCATCAAGTTTCCGGACCTGATCCATGCCGTCAAACCCGAGGCGGATCGCGGCTTTCCGCAGGCGGCCTCGGCGCACGATACCTTCTGGGATTTCGTCTCGCTGATGCCGGAATCCATGCATATGGTGTTGTGGCTGATGTCCGATCGGGCCCTGCCGCGTTCGTTCCGCATGATGGAGGGTTTTGGCGTGCATACCTTCCAGTTGGTCAACGAACAGGGGCAGGCGCATTTCGTGAAGTTCCACTGGAAGCCCAAGCAGGGCATGCAGTCGACCTTGTGGGACGAAGCCGTCAAGATCTCCGGAGCCGACCCGGACTATCTGCGCCGCGACCTGTATGAAGCAATTCAGAGCGGCGCATTTCCGGAGTGGGAACTGGGCATACAGGTGTTCGACCAACAGTGGGCCAGCCAGCAGGATTACGATGTGCTGGATCCCACCAAGCTGATACCGGAGGAGGCCCTGCCGGTAAAGATCATTGGCCGGCTGGTGCTGGACCGCTATCCGGACAATTTCTTCGCAGAAACCGAACAGGTCGCGTTCCTGCCGTCCAACGTTGTGCCCGGTATCGATTTTTCCGATGATCCCCTGCTGCAGGGGAGGCTGTTTTCCTACATGGACACGCAGAAGTCGCGCCTGGGCACCACCAACTTCCACCAGATTCCGGTGAACGCGCCGCGCTGTCCGTTCCACAACTTCCAGCGCGACGGCATGATGCAGACCCAGGTCTTCAAGGGCCGGGCCACGTATGAGCCCAACAGCCTGGGCGAAGTTGGCGAGCCGACAGGGCCGCGCGAGCAGGAGCATGGCTTTCGCACGGTGGGCAGCGCGCCGCAGGACGCGGCCAAGCTGCGGGTGCGCGCCGAATCCTTCGCGGACCATTACACCCAGGCGCGGCTGTTCTACCGCTCCCAGTCCGAGATCGAGCAGGAGCATCTGATCGCCGGCCTGGTGTTCGAACTGTCCAAGGTGCAGCTCAACCATGTGCGCCTGCGCGTGCTGTCCCATATGCGAGTGATCGACGAGGGCCTGGCCCAGCGGGCCGCCCAGGGCCTGGGGCTGGAGCTGCCCGAGCCGGCCGTGCCTGTCGTGCCGCCGCGCGACATGCCTCCGTCGGCCGCCCTGTCCATCCTGGCGCACAAGCCGCCTGCCGCCGGCCGCTGCCTGGGGATCCTGGTGACGGACGGAGCCGACGACGCCCTGGTCGGCCTGCTGCGCAAGACGGCGGAGCAGGCCGGGGTTGCGGTCAAGATCGTGGCCCCGCGCGTGGGCGGGGTGACACTGGCCTCCGGCAGGCGCCTGCCGGCCGACGAGAAGATAGACGGGGCGCCGTCGGTGCTGTTCGACGCCGTGGCCTTGCTCATGAACGAGAGCGAAGCCGGCAAGCTGTGCAATTGCAAGGCCGCGGTGGATTTCGTGTCGGATGCCTATGGACACCTGAAGGCCCTGGGCCATGACGGCGGGGCCAAGCCCCTGCTGGAGCGGGCCGGAGTGTCCACCGACAAGGGCGTGTTCGTCATCAAGACGGGCGGTGATCTGGTGGGCAAGGTGGCGACGCGCTTCTGGGAACGCCGTCACCAGATCAACGGCACGGCGTGACGGGTGGGGGCGGAACCGCCCCCGTTTCCGTGCGGGTCAGAAGCGCCAGCTCAGTCCGAGAACCGGTCCCGACAGACGGGCGTCGAAGACATGACCCGCGCGGCGCGAGTCCACCTCCAGAATCTTGTAGCCGGCGGCCACGCTGAAGCGTTCGGACAGATCGTAGTTCAAAGTCAGCACAGCCTGGCGGCTGCGGCGCGAGCCGGCGCCGAACCCCCCCAGGCCGGCCTGGGCCTGCACGGAGAAGCGCTCGTCGAGACGGTAGAATGCGCGCAGGCCGATCATGGGGTCCACCCAGTTGAAACTTTCCCTGTAGGAGGTGGAAAGCGGTCCAGCCTGCAGGCGAGCGCGCGTGCTCACGTCCCAGAAGGAGGCTCCGGCCAGCACATCCAGGCTTGCCTGTTCCGACTGCAGGATCCGATAGCCGCCTTGCAGCGAGGTCATGAACAGGCGATTGTCCACCTTGCCTTCCAGGGCGCCCGGCAGGGGCAGGCCGTCAACGATTCTGCTTTCGCTGCTGTCCACATAGAGCAGGTCGCCCGACAATACATAGCGAGCGCGGCGCGCCCAGAGGTTGACGAATCCGCCCGCGTTCAGGTCCCGCCAGACATCGTTAAAGGATTTTTCAATACCGATCGTGGGGCCGCGCTTGAAGGGAGAGACATCGCCTTTCAAGCCCGTCACCCAGAGATAAGGAGTGAGCTGCAGTGCGTGCGCGGCGCCGGGCCCCGCTGTCCGATCCGGCCCGGCCATGGCCGCCAGGGGCGCAAGGCCCAGCAGCATCAGCCACGGGCCGTGTTTGAGCATGCGGGAAAGAGTCATGGGGCGTCTTCCATCTGCCGACGTTCGCAGGCCGGCAAGATAACGGCGGGCTAGGATTCGAATGGGCCTCAATGTAGCACGGGAACCTGCCGGGTTCCGGTATTGCCATGCAGGTCGGGCTCTTTGATTACAATCGCGCATCATCAACAAAAAAGGGGGAATGATCATGATTCGTCTGTCCAAGACATTGCTGGTGGCGGCCATTGGCTTTTTTGCATTTCTGGTCGCCTTCGGCAACATCACGGATTACGGCACCAATTTCGCTTTCGTGCAGCACGTCTTCCTGATGGACACCATCTTTCCGGATGCCGCCATCAAGTATCGGGCCATCGATACGCCCTGGATCCATCATGCGGGCTATATCGGCATCATCGCGCTGGAAAGCCTGACGGCCATTCTGTGCCTGGCGGGCGCCTGGATCATGTTCAAGAACCGGCATGGCCTGGATTTCAATAAATCCAAGCGCGTGGCCGTGGCCGGACTTACTTTGGGGTTTCTGACCTGGCAGGTGGCGTTCATGTCCGTGGGCGGCGAATGGTTCGGCATGTGGATGTCCAAGACCTGGAACGGCGTGCCGGATGCCTTCCGTTTTTTCATCACCATTTTGCTGGTGCTGATTTACGTGGTGCAGCGCGACGAGTTCGACGATTGAGCCCGGATATATATTTGCGGCACACGCGAAGCCGCCTGCCCGAGCAGGCGGTTTTTTTACAGGCCGCATTCCGGACCGGCGCCATGCCCATGTCGTGTTGCTGTGCCTGGTGCCGGGGGTGAAGCTGCCCGTGTAGTCCGCGCTGGCGCGCGGGCGCCGACCTTCGGTATGCTGCATGTATTGTCCAACCACTTTACAGGAGGTCGATATGCATCTGTTCTATCTGTGCAGGGAAGAGGTTGACAGTCTGGCGCGTCTGGTGCGGCTGGCGATGGAGGCCGGGCCAAGGCGCGAAGTCGGCTTCACGCCGCAGGAATTGAACCTGCGCGCAGCGCTGGAGGCGCTGGAAGACCCCAAGCTCTCTGAACTGCTGGCCGGCGCGCGCATCGCCCCCGACCGTTACGAGGCGGGACTGGCGGACGAGGACTATCGGGAAAAGGTGCTGGAGCTGGAAACCCGGGACACGTCCTACCTGATCGACCAACTGATGGGCAGCTATACGCAATTGCCGCTTTTCTTCAAGCACCTGGAGTTCTGAAGCGGGAAAGAAAAAAACCGGCCCCTGAACGGGGCCGGCGTGCAGCTGGGACGCAAGACGATCAGAAGCCGACCGTCAGCTGGGCCCAGTAGCGGCGGCCGTCATACACGGCATCGAAGGTTTCATCCGTGACGCGCTTGTCCAGGATGTTGTAGATGCCGAAACCAACGCGGGTGTTCTTGTTGATCTTGTAGGACAGGCCCGCGTCCACAAAGGTGAAGGACGGGGTGCCGTCGCTCATGGACGTGCGGCTCAGGTAGTCGGAAGTGCGTCCGCGGTAATTGACCCGGCTCCACAGGCCCAACTGTTCGTTGACGTCCCAGTCCAGCGTGGCGTTGAACATGTGTTTGGGCATCTTGTTCAAGGGGCGACCGGCGAATTCGCCGCTTTTCTGCTTGGAATAGGTGTAGGTGTAGTTGGCTGCCAGGCGCAGGTCGTCCGTGATCGACCAGGTGGTCGAGGCTTCCACGCCGCGCATCACGGCCTTGTCCACGTTCACGCGATCGCTGATGAATTTGTAGCCCTGGTCGCCGGGGAACACGTGGCAGTTGGGCAGTCCGTCGGGATCCGTGCAGCGGCGAGTCTCGGAGATCTTGTCCTTGAAGTCGGTGTTGAAGAAGGTCAGGCTGTTGACCAGGCCGTTGCGGTTGTCCCAGATCAGGCCCAGTTCCTGGCTCAGGCTCTTTTCCGGCTTCAGGTTGGGATTGCCCACGATCACGGCGGGCACGCCGCCGCCTCCGCCTGTGATCTGGCCCCAGTCGGCCACCGCCGAGCGCAGCGCCGGCGCCTTGAAGCCGGACGACACGCCGCCCTTGATGCTCAATTGCTCGGTGGCGTGCCAGACGCCATACAGGCGCGGGGTCCAGTGGTCGCCGTAATTCTCGTCATGGGTCATGCGCAGGCCGCCGGTCAGGGCGAAGTTGTCCGTCATGCTCCATTCATCTTCCGCAAACACGGACCATTGGTCGCGGCTCAGATTGTTGACGTCCGGCTTGTACTGGTTGCCCATGTCGCGCAGCTCTTCTCGCAGGAACTGAAAGCCCGAGGTCAGCATGTGGTTGCCCAGCGGCATGCTCCACTGCGTATTGAACTCCGTGTTCTTCAGGAACATGTTGCGGCCGGGATTGTCGATCTCTTCGCGCTGAACATAGGTGGAGGAGACCGCCTTGCCCCAGCGGCCGTTGTGGGTGAGCGAATAGACATTGCGGTCGTACTTGCTCTGGGACAGTTCATTGGGCGTGCACTTGCCGCGGCTGCAGCTCTCGACGGCCATGCTCTTGCCGGGCGTGGAGGTGCGCTCCTGCAAGGTGCGCGAGAATTCGGCCGTCAGGTCGTGATCGGCGTTGGGCGTCAGGGTCAGCTTGACCGTGCCCGAGGAGGTGTTCTGCTTGTTGAAGCCGTTCAGGATCTCGTCCTCGTTGCGGCGCGACTCCTGACCGTAGATCTGCAGGCCCAGCAGGTCTTCCTTGATGGGGCCGGCCAGGTAGAAGTTGCCCTGGTAGATATTGCCGGACTTGGAGTCTTCCTGGAACGTGCCTTCGGTACGCAGAGAGCCTGTCCATTCCTTGTTGACTTTGCGGGTGATGATGTTGATCACCCCGCCCATGGCTTCGGAGCCATACAGGGAGGACATGGGGCCCCGGATGACTTCGATGCGCTCGATGGCCTGCATGGGAGGCAGCCACCCCTGCTCGATGCCGGCATTGTCGCTGTTGGGACGGGTTTCACGCGAGTTCTGCCGTTTGCCGTCCACCAGGATCAGGGTATAGGCGGACGACATGCCGCGTATGCTGATGTCGCTGCTGCTCGCCCCGCCGGTGATCACCACGCCGGGCACGTCCTTGAGCGCATCGGTCACGTCGCGATAAGCCTTTTTCTCCAGTTCTGCACGCGGAATGACGCTGATGGAAGCGGGCGCGTCCTCCACGGCCTGCTCGAATCCCGACGCGGTGACCACGATATTGTCCAACTGCTTCACGTCCTGTTGGGCCAGGGCGCTGGAAAGAGGAAAGGCGGAGCCGGTCAGGATGGTCAGCACGCGTGCGGTAGGGAAGAGTTTGAATGAAGACGACATGGGCTGGATATCAAATTAAATAATAAAATAAACGATAACAAGAATTATTCTTATTATTAAAATATTTCTTTTGTAAACTCCTGGCCATTCTTTTTTTTGTTCTGTGGACTCATTGCAACGCTCGAGCTCCAGCCTTGACGGCGCAGAAGAATTCTGCCTTTAAGCTCGCCGTCAGCCGTCGGAAAGGGAAGACGGGCAGGGATGCGCGGGGCGTGCGCACCCTGCGGTATGATGGCCGGGCGGCCGGTCCCGGAGGCCGGCCCCAGACCTGGCATCATGCCGGGCCTTTTACCTGGAGGCCGCGCGCAGATACCGCTGTCGGAGAAAAAAGCTATGTCGCAACAACGGTTTTGTCATGGGCTGCTGGCGTGCGCCCTTGGGCTGTCATTGTTTTCGCCTGCCTTGCAGGCGTGCACGCGGGCGGTGTATCTGGGAGAGAACGGCCAGATCATCACCACGCGGTCCATGGACTGGAAGACGGATGTCATGACCAATCTCTGGGTCTTTCCCAGGGGAGCGCAGCGTACGGGTCAGGCAGGACCGGACTCCATCGAGTGGACGTCGAGGTATGGCAGCGTGATTGCATCCGGCTATGACATCTCCACGACGGACGGCGTCAATGAAAAAGGGCTCAATGCCAACCTGCTGTGGCTGGTGGAGTCCTCGTATCCCGCGCCCGTCAAGGGGGATAAAACGCTCAGCATTTCCCTATGGGCGCAGTATGTGCTGGACAATTTCGCAAGCGTGGCCGAGGCGGTCGCCGCCCTGGAGAAGGAGCCTTTCGTCATCGTGACGGACCAGGTGCCCGGCGAGCAGCGCCTGGCGACCTTGCATCTGTCCATGTCCGACTCCTCAGGCGACAGCGCCATCGTCGAGTACATCGACGGCAAGCAGGTCATCCATCATGGGCGCCAGTATCAGGTCATGACCAATTCGCCGACCTTCGACCAGCAATTGGCCTTGAACGAATATTGGAAGCAGATCGGCGGCACTGTCATGCTGCCGGGTACGAACCGGGCGGCCGACCGCTTTGCGCGCGCTTCCTTCTACATCAATGCGGTGCCCCAGGCCGCCCCGCCCAACGAGGCCCTGGCCAGCGCTTTCAGCGTCATACGCAATGCGTCCGTGCCTTACGGCATCACGACCGAAAGCGAGCCCAATATTTCCTCCACGCGCTGGCGCACGGTCTTCGATCACAAGCGCGGCTTGTATTTCTTCGAATCCGCCCTGACGCCCAATACCTTCTGGGTGGATACGCGGCGGGTGGACTTTTCGGCCGAGACCGGCAAGGTGCTCAAACTGGACCTGGGACCGAACCAGACCAACGTCTATTCGGGCGACGCCCTGGATCAGTTCAAGCCGGCTGAGCCGTTCCGGTTCCTGGGCATCTGACCGTGCGCCGTTGCGTCGGCCTTGCCGTCCATGGCAAGGCCGGTGCTTCGGGCGCATCCGCCTGTCGAAGGCTGGAGAAGGAGTGTTGCGTTTTTTCGATGTGAATTCCAGAGCGGTCCTGGCTGGATTATGCTTTGCCATGTAATGCGCGCTGACGACGCGCCTTCACGCCAGTCGCGAGGCTGGGTCCTTCACAAGGAGGAATGCCATGAAATCCGTTTCATCACGCCCTTGGGCGGCAGGGCTGGCCGCCGCCGCCCTGGTGCTTCTTGCCGGATGCAGCAGCGGTCCCGCGGGCAAGGCGCTGCTGGGCACGCAGAAGAATGTGGATCTGGCGCGCTACGTGGGGCTCTGGTACGAACAGGCTCGCCTGCCCAACCGTTTTCAGGATCAGTGCGTGGGCGACGTGCAGGCCATGTACGAGTTGGTGGAGCAGGGCTTGCGGGTGACCAACCGCTGCCGCACGGCGTCCGGGCAGTTCGACGAGGCCAAGGCGTTCGGGCGCCTGGCCCCCGATACCGAAGACCCAGCCCGCCTGCAGGTGCGTTTCGCACCCCAGTGGATGTCCTGGCTGCCCTGGGTCTGGGGGGACTACTGGATCCTGCGGGTGGACGGCGATTACGACTATGCTCTGGTCGGCACGCCGGACCGGGAATACCTGTGGGTGCTGAGCCGCAAGCCGCAGGCGGACGAGGCGCGCATCCAGTCCCTGCTGGATTATGCGGCGTCTCAGGGCTTCGATATCGCCAAGGTCCGGCGCACGCCGCAATCGCCGGGTTGACTGCGCGACGGGCAATTGTCATCTGAACGGTTTACAGTAGGACCTTTCAGTAAAGCGTAATAACCATGCCTTATGTTGTGACGGATGCGTGCATCCAGTGCAAATACACCGATTGCGTGTCGGTGTGCCCCATGGACTGTTTCTTCGAAGGCCCGAATTTCCTGGTGATCCATCCGGACGAGTGCATAGATTGTTCGATCTGCGTGGCCGAATGCCCGGTGGGCGCCATCGTCAGCGAACAGGACTTGAAGCCGGAGCAGGCCGTCTATGCCGACCTTAACCGGGAGTTGAGCCAGGCTCCCGGCTGGGTGCGGATCACTCGACAGAAAGCGCCTTTGCCGGAGCACGAGTACTGGGCGGGACGCAGCGGCAAGCTCGGCCTGCTGCAGCGGCCCTAGATCGATGCAGCCCCATTCTGGTCAGCCGGGCCGACGCTGGAAGCGCCAGACGGCCAGGGCGGCGGTCAGCAGCAGTGCCGTGCACGCGGCCAGCACGGCTACGTAGCCGCCATCGAAGGCGTTGCGGGCCAGTTCGCCCACCAGCAGCGCCTGGTCCCGGGGCAGGGATTCGGCCGCCAGCAGGGCTTCGTCCAGGCTGTCGCGTACGGCGAAGGGCAGGTTCGTACCTGCCGGCAACAGCAGAGTAGCGCTGTACACCGCGGAAAGCAGGCTGCCCATCAGGGTCACGCCCAGCGCGCCGCCCAGTTCATAGGACATTTCCTCCACGGACGCCGCCATCCCTGCGCGCGAGGCTGGCGCGCTTTGCATGATGGTGCTGGAGGCGGCCGTCATGGCCGCGCCTATGCCCAGCCCCAAGAGCGCCAGGCTGACAGCCTGCAGGGCCTGGGGCGCATTGTGCCAGAGCAGATAGGCGCCCATGCCCAGACCCGACAGCGTCAGGGAGCCGGTCAGCAGGCGCGCGCTGCCGATGCGGGGCAGCAGCTTGCCGGCCAGCGGACCGGCCAGAAAAGCCGCCAGAGGCAGCGGGACGATGGCCAGGCCGGCTTCCAGCGGCGAGAAGCCCAGTACCAGTTGCAGGCGTTGACTGAAAACCAGCTCCATGCCGATCAGGGCGGCGGAGGCGGTCAGGGCCGCCACGACCGAGGTTGTGAAGGCGGCATTGCGAAACAGCGAAAAATCGATCAGCGGATGCGGGCTGCGGCGCTGCTGGCGTGCGAACAGGGTCAGGAACAGCACGCCGGCGGCCAGCGCGGCGGCAGCCAGCGGCCAGGCGGGCGTTTGCTTGCCGGCTTCCTTGATGGCGAAGGTGCAGGCCACCAGTCCCACCATGATGATCAGGGACCCTTTCAGATCCCAAGGACGCGAGGTATCGGGGCGCGAACGCGGCACAAGCAGCATTCCCAGCGGCAGGGCGAGCAATACGATGGGTACGTTGATCAGGAACACCGAGCCCCACCAGAAATGCTCCAGAAGCAGGCCGCCGACCACCGGTCCGAAGGCGGCGCCGCCCGAGGCGACTGCAGCCCAGATGCCGATGGCGACGGCGCGCTCGCGCTCGTCCGCGAAGGTGATGCGGATCAGCGACAAGGTGGCCGGCATCATCATGGCCGCGGCCACGCCCAGGAAGGCCCGGGCGGCGATGAGGGCCGCAGGGGTGGGGGAGTAGGCGGCGGCCAGCGAAGCCAGGCCGAACAGGGCCAGGCCGGACAGGAACAGGCGTTTGTGGCCGAGACGGTCGCCCAAGGTGCCCATGCCCAGCAGCAGGCCGGATACGACCAGGGCGTAGATGTTGACGATCCATAGCTTTTGCGAGGCCGAGGCGTGCAGATCGTGGGTCAGGCGGGGAAGGGCGGTATAGAGCACTGTCATGTCGATGACGATGAGCAGCAGCGCCGCCGAGACAATGGCCAGGACCAGCCAGCGCCGGCTTGTGGTCGGATGGGTCTGGGCTTGGTTGGGCGTCGTGGTGAAGGACATGGGAAAGCGTCGTTGTTGCGAAGCGTTTATGATCCATCAATAATATCTGCGTACAAAGTTAAATAGCATCTATAAATTTGATAGCATGGATTGGACCCTGGAAAGAATGAGGCACTTCGTGGCCGTGGCCGAGGCCGGCTCCATGACTCAGGCCGCCCGGAACCTGGGCAAGGTGCAGTCGGCGCTGAGCACATCCATAGGTTTGCTGGAAGCGGACCTGAATCTGGAATTGTTCGATCGTTCCCGGCGCGCGCTGAGGCTGACGGCGGCCGGCGAGGTCATGTTGCTGGAGGCGCATGCCTTGTTGCGCCAGGCCGATGTCCTGGAGCGGCGCGCCCTGGAGTTGTCCCAGGGGCAGCCCGCACGCCTGGAGATCGCCCTGGACGAAGCCCTGCCCCTGGAGCCGGTGTCGCTGCTGCTCAAGGAGCTGGCGGCCCGCTGGCCGGCGCTGGAGCTGACGGTGCTCAACGGCACGGCCTCGGAAGTGATGGCCTACGTGGCCGAGGGACGCTCCCGGATCGCTTTCCAGTTCGACCGCGGCCCCGCTGCGGCGCAGTTCGCGCAGCGCTACATAGGCACCGTGCCGCAAGCCATCTGCGTGGCGCGCACGCACAGCCTGGCGCGCCAGGGGCAGGTCAGCCGCAGGGATCTGGCCGGCCATCGCCAACTGCTGATGCACATCGAAGGCGCGGAGCAGGCCGTTATCAGCCCCAGCGTCTGGCGTTCGGACAGCTTCTACGTGATCGCGGACATGGTGGCCGATGGCCTGGGCTGGGCCATCCTGCCCCTGAACATCGCCGAATACGAGAACCTGCGCGCCAAGCTGCGGCAGCTGCATTGCAAGGAGATGGTCCTGCCGCCTCTGGCGGTGCGCATGCTGTGGCGGCAGGGCGAGGCCTTGCCGCCGGCCGTTCTGCGGATGCAGCAACGCCTGCCGGCGCTGCTGCCCTGAGGAGAATCAGCAGGCCAGGGGGAGGCGGCCTGGTGCCCGCCCTGGGCCCAGCGTTGCACGCCCTCCCAGATTTCGGCGACATCGTGGGCGATCAGGTCCGCCTTCCAGCTGGGTATGGCCGGGTCCTGCGCGCAATATCCGTAGGCCGCCACCATGGTGGCCATGCCGGCGGCCTGGCCGGCCTGTATGTCGCGCTGGTCGTCGCCCACGTAAAGGCAGTGCTGCGGCTGGAAGCCGGCTTTTTCGGCGGCGTAGAGCAGGGGGGCGGGATGCGGCTTGGCATGGCCGGTGGTGTCTCCGCCCACGGTGACGGCGCAAGCCTGCTCCAGGCCCAGGTGGCGTATCAGGGGCAGCGCCAGGTATTCCAGCTTGCCGGTGACGATGCCCCAGGTGTACTGGTTGTGCTCCAGCCGCTGCAGCATCTCGGCCACGCCCTCGAACAGATGGGTGAGCGAAGTCATGTTGGCCTCGTAGTCCTGCAGGAACTGCGCGCGCAGCTGGGCGTATTCGGGATGGTCCGGGTTCATGTCCAGGGCCGCCTTGAGCAGGCCGCGGGCCCCATGCGAAGCGTGGGGGCGCAAGGTCTCGTAGGGCAGGGCGGCCAGGCCGCGCTGCAGGCGCAGCCGGTTGGCGGCGGCGGCCAGGTCGGGAGCGGAGTCGGCCAGGGTGCCGTCGAAATCGAACAGGACGAGTTTCTTCATGGACATGGGGTCAGTCTTGCCGGCGGGTGGCCACCAGGTAGTTGACGGAGGTGTCGCCGGACAGGCGATAGTGATCGGTGATGGGGTTGTACTCCAGGCCTCTCAGCTCTTCGGCCTCCAGTCCGCAGTGGCGCGCTGTCTGGATCAGTTCGCTGGGCTTGATGAAGCCTTCGTAGCTGTGCGTTCCCTTGGGGATCAGGCGCAGCACGTATTCCGCGCCCACGATGGCGAACAGAAAGGACTTGGGATTGCGGTTCAGGGTGGAGAAGAACACCCAGCCGCCCGGTTTGACCAGGCTCGAGCAGGCGCGGATGATGGAGCCAGGGTCCGGCACGTGCTCGAGCATCTCCATGCAGGTCACCACGTCGAAGCGCGCCGGGTGCCGTTCGGCCATGTCCTCGGCGCTGACGGTCTCGTACTGCACGGGTACGCCCGATTCCAGGCTGTGCAGCCGCGCGATCTTCAGGGAGCGTTCGGCCAGGTCTATGCCGGTGACTTCGCCGCCGGCCTGCGCCAGGCTTTCGGACAGGATCCCGCCGCCGCAACCCACGTCCAGCACCCGCTTGCCCTGCAGCGGACCGGTGTGTGAAAGAATCCAGTCCAGGCGCAGCGGGTTGATGGCGTGCAGCGGCTTGAATTCGCTGGTCGGATCCCACCAGCGGGAGGCCAGCGCGCTGAACTTGTCGATTTCTGCCTGATCGACGTTGGCGGTCGCGGCAGTAGGTGTGGAGACTGTCATGGTTCACCCAAAAAATTAAGGCCCCGCGAAAGCGGAGCCTTAATTGTAGCCTTAGCTACGGAAATGCGTGGCGCAGCAGGAATTACTTGCGGTTGCCGACGATTTCGATTTCCACGCGACGGTTCTGAGCGCGGCCTTCGCGGGTCTTGTTGGACGCCACGGGTTGGCTTTCGCCCTTGCCTTCAGCGTAGATGCGGTCAGCAGGAACGCCTTTGCTGATCAGGTACTGCTTGACGGTGTTGGCGCGACGCTCGGACAGCTTCTGGTTGTAAGCTTCGGTACCGATGGAGTCGGTGTGACCGGTGGCGATCAGGGTTTCCAGATTGATGGACTGAACGGTTTCAGCCACTTGATCCAGGACCTGGCGGCCTTCTGGCTTCAGCGTTGCCTTGTCGAAGTCGAAGAACGTGTCGGCGTTCAGGGTCACTTTGGTGACGGTGGGAGCTACGACGGGAGCTTCGGGAGCCTGAGCAACGGGCACACCGTCACAACCTGGAATGCCCGTGGCGGGAGTCCAGAAGTTGTTACGCCAGCACAGTTCGTTGGTGCCGTTCTTCCAAACGTCGCCAAACGGATTGCGCCAGTTGTTGATCTCGCCGGATTCCTGTGCGGAAACTGCACCGGAGGCCGATACAGCGGCAATGGCGAGTACAAGTGCGATTTTGGAGGGTTTGTTCATATTTCTCCTCGTTGAGCTGATGCTGTTAAGTGACCGCAGCGAACCCCTGCCGCCGATTTACGGAACCAGTATAGCAATGCCCTGAACGGATCAAAGAATTGCGCTGGGTTTCATGCGTGTTAGCTCGAATCTTAAGACATTTCGGTCCCATGCGTTAGGTTGACGGGGAACGATTCGGCCAGATAAACGGAATTAACCCCGTTCTTTCCCGTTATTGTTGGTTTTAGGCAACAAGGCGTGAAGCGGGAGCGGGAGGCTACGGACGGGCGGGCATGACCGGCCGGCACACTTCTTTTTCACGCCCGCCCCCCGCATCCGGACGGGGCGGGCGCGCCTGAATCGTCCGCTGCGTCCCTCTATGTGAAAGTGCTAGAATTTCCTCTTGTCCCGTTTACGGCTGGCTTACTGCTTAACCCATATCTATAAAGAATTAACCTATGGATTCCTTTGCCAAGGAGACGCTTCCCGTTTCACTTGAAGAGGAGATGCGCCGCAGCTACCTCGATTACGCCATGAGCGTGATCGTTGGCCGTGCTCTTCCCGACGTGCGAGATGGTTTGAAGCCTGTGCATCGCCGTGTCTTGTTTGCCATGCACGAACTCAACAACGATTGGAATCGTGCCTACAAGAAATCGGCCCGTATCGTCGGCGACGTCATCGGTAAATACCACCCGCATGGTGATTCCGCCGTTTACGACACCATCGTGCGCCTGGCGCAGGATTTCTCCATGCGCTACACGCTGGTGGACGGACAAGGCAACTTCGGCTCCATCGACGGCGACAATGCCGCCGCCATGCGCTATACCGAAATCCGCCTGGCCAAGATCGCGCACGAGCTGCTGGCCGACATCGACCAGGAAACCGTGGACTTCGTGCCCAACTACGACGGCAGCGAAAAAGAGCCGGCCCTGCTGCCATCGCGCCTGCCCAACCTGCTGGTCAACGGCAGCTCGGGCATCGCGGTGGGCATGGCCACCAACATTCCGCCGCACAACCTGGCCGAAGTGGTCAACGGCTGCCTGTATTGCCTGCGCAATCCGGAGTGTTCGGTCGATGAGCTGATCGAGCACATCCCTGCGCCCGACTTCCCGACCGGCGGCATCATCTACGGCATGTCCGGCGGGCGCGAGGGCTACCGCACAGGCCGCGGCCGCGTCATCATGCGCGCCAGCACGCACTTCGAAGACATGGAGAAGGGCAACCGCCAGGCCATCGTGGTCGACGCCATTCCCTACCAGGTCAACAAGAAGTCCCTGCAGGAGCGCATCGCCGAGCTGGTCAACGAGAAGCGCATCGAGGGCATCTCGGACATCCGCGACGAATCCGACAAGGACGGCATGCGCCTGGTGATCGAGCTCAAGCGCGGCGAAGTGCCCGAAGTGGTGCTGAACAACCTGTACAAGAACACCCAGCTGCAGGAAACCTTCGGCATGAACATGGTGGCCCTGGTCGACGGCCAGCCCCGCCTGCTGAACCTGAAGCAACTGGGTGAGTATTTCCTGAGCCACCGCCGCGAAGTGGTCACGCGCCGCACCGTGTTCCAGTTGCGCAAGGCGCGCGAACGCGGCCACGTGCTGGAAGGCCTGGCCGTGGCGCTGGCCAATATCGACGACTTCATCGAGATCATCAAGGCCGCGCCCACGCCGCCGGTGGCCCGCCAGGACCTGATGGCACGCTCCTGGGACTCCAGCCTGGTGCGCGAGATGCTCGCGCGCGCCGGCCCCAGCGCCATCGTGGGCGGCCGCCAGGCCTATCGCCCCGACGATCTGGGCGCCGAGTTCGGAATGGGACAGGACGGCCTGTACCGCCTGAGCGAAGTGCAGGCCCAGGAAATCCTGAACATGCGCCTGCAGCGCCTGACCGGCCTGGAGCAGGACAAGATCGTCCAGGAATACCGCGAAGTCATGGACAAGATCGCCGACCTGCTGGACATCCTGGCCAGCCCCGCGCGCGTCTCGGCCATCATCGGCGACGAGCTGATCGCCCTGCGCGACGAATTCTCCGCCACCGGCAAGGACCTGCGCCGCTCCCAGATCGAGCACAACGCCACCGAGCTGGACACCGAGGACTTGATCACCCCCATGGACATGGTGGTGACGCTCTCGCACAGCGGCTACATCAAGAGCCAGCCGCTGTCTGAATACCGCGCCCAGCGCCGCGGCGGCCGCGGCAAGCAGGCCACCGCCATGAAGGAAGACGACTGGATCGACCAGCTCTTCATCGCCAATACGCACGACTACCTGTTGTGCTTCTCCAACCGCGGCCGGGTCTACTGGCTCAAGGTCTGGGAGGTGCCGCAAGGCTCGCGCAACTCGCGCGGCCGCCCCATCGTCAACATGTTCCCGCTGGAGGACGGCGAGAAGATCACGGTGGTGCTGTCGGTCAAGGAATTCAGCGAGGACCAGTTCGTGTTCATGGCCACCTCGCGCGGCACGGTCAAGAAGACCCCGCTGTCGGATTTCTCCAATCCCCGCAAGGCCGGCATCATCGCCGTGGGCCTGGACGAGGGCGACTACCTGATCGGTGCGCAACTGACCGACGGCGTGCACGACGTCATGCTGTTCTCGGACGCCGGCAAGGCCGTGCGCTTTGACGAAGGCGACGTGCGCCCCATGGGCCGTGCGGCGCGCGGCGTGCGCGGCATGATGCTGGAGGACGGCCAGTCCGTCATCGCCCTGCTGGTGGCCGAAGATGAAAGCCAGTCCGTGCTGACCGCCACCGAGAACGGCTACGGCAAGCGCACCCCCATTGCCGAATACACCCGCCATGGCCGCGGCACCAAGGGCATGATCGCCATCCAGACCTCGGCCCGCAACGGCAAGGTCGTGGGCGCCGTGCTGGTGCGCGATACCGACGAGATCATGCTGATCACCACCGGCGGCGTGCTGGTGCGCACCCGCGTTGCGGAGATCCGCGAGATGGGGCGCGCCACGCAGGGCGTCACCCTCATCAGCGTGGACGACGACAGCCAGCTCTCGGGCGTGTACCGCGTGGTCGAGACCGACGACGAGGTCGAGGCAAGCCTGGCCGAAGAGGGCCGGGTCGAGGACGACCGGACCCAGGACGATCAGTCCGGCTCCGCCGATGGACAGGCGAATACTACAGGCAAGGAAGACGTGTGATGCGCGTATGGAATTTTTCGGCAGGCCCGTCGATGCTGCCTCTGGAAGTGCTGGAGCAGGCCGCCGCCGAAATGACGGATTGGCGCGGCACGGGCATGTCCATCATGGAAATGAGCCATCGCGGCAAGGACTACATGGGCGTGCGCGACGAGGCCGAAGCCGACCTGCGCGCCCTGCTGGCCGTGCCCGATGATTTCGCGGTGCTGTTCGTGCAGGGCGGGGCGCAAGGCCAGAACGGTCTCATTCCCCTGAACCTGATCCAGCGCAACGGCAGCGGCAAGGCCGACTACGTGCTTTCGGGCAGCTGGTCGGTCAAATCCTACGAAGAGGCCAAGCGCTACGGCGACATCCAGGTGGCCGGCACCAGCGGACACGAATGGCAGGACCTGGGCCGTACCTGGTCGCCCTGGACATGGTTCCAGGAACCTGCGCAATGGAAGGTGCGCCCGGACGCCGCCTACGTGCACGTGTGCACCAACGAGACCATAGGCGGGGTCGAATTCAACGACATGCCCAGCCTGGACGTGCCGCTGGTGGCCGACGTTTCCTCCAACATCCTGTCGCGCCCCATCGACTTCTCGCGCGTGTCGCTGGCCTACGCCGGCGCCCAGAAGAACGCAGGCATGTCCGGCATTGCCCTGATGATCATCCGCAAGGACCTGCTGGGTCATGCCATGGACGTCTGTCCCTCGGCCTTCAACTACGCCAACATCGCTGCACAGCAGTCCATGTTCAACACGCCGCCCACCTATTCCATCTACATGGCCGGCCTGGTGTTCAAGTGGCTGCTGCGCCAGGGCGGGGTGGCCGCCATCCAGGAGCGCAACGCCGCCAAGGCGCAGGCCCTGTACGGCTACCTGGACGCCTCGGAGTTCTACTCCAACAAGGTGCATCCTGCGTACCGCTCCCGCATGAACGTGCCGTTCCTGCTGCGCGACGAGTCCCTGAACGGCGCCTTCCTGGAGCAGGCGCAGGCCGCCGGCCTGACTTCCCTGAAAGGGCACAAGAGCGTGGGCGGCATGCGCGCCTCGATCTACAACGCCATGCCGCTGGAGGGCGTGCAGGCGCTTATCGAATTCATGAACGACTTTGAACGACGGAATGGCTAATACCTTAACTGAACGCCTGCTGCCCTGGCGCAACCGCATCGACGAGCTGGATCGCCAGATTCTGGAATTGCTGAACGAGCGCGCCCGCGCGGCGCTGGAAGTCGGCAAGATCAAGCAGGACTTCAATGCGGACGAGGTCATCCTCAAGCCCGAACGCGAGGCGCGCATCGTGCGCCGGCTGCAGTCGGAGAACAGGGGGCCCTTCACGCCGGCCGCCGTCGAGGCGGTGTGGGGGCAGATCATCTCGGCCTGTCGCGGACTGGAAAGCGTGCTGCGCGTGGCCTACCTGGGCCCGCAGGGCTCGTTCTCCGAACAGGCGGCCTATGAGCATTTCGGCCATGCCCTGGACGGCCTGCAATGCGATTCCTTCGACGAAGTCTTTCGCAGCGTGGAAGTCGGCCAGGCGGACGTGGGCATGGTGCCGGTGGAGAACTCCACCGAAGGCGCGGTGAACCGCACCCTGGACCTGCTGCTCAATTCGCCGCTGCGCGTGCTGGGCGAGCGCTCCATCCGCGTGCACCACAATCTGCTGACCCAGTCCGGGACCATGGAAGGGGTCACCCGCGTCATGGCCCATCCGCAGGCCCTGGCGCAATGCCAGAGCTGGCTGCAGAAGCATCACCCCCAGTTGCTGCGCGAAGCGGCCTCCAGCAATGCCGAGGCCGCCCGCATCGCCGCCGACGATCCCACCGTGGCCGCGATCGCCGGCAACACGGCGGTCACCGCCTGGAACCTGGGCGTGGTGGAGTCGGGCATCCAGGACGATCCGCACAACCGCACCCGTTTCCTGGCCATCGGCAACATCGAGTCCCTGCCCAGCGGCAACGACAAGACCAGCATCATCCTGGCCGTGCCCAACCGGGCCGGCGCCGTCTACGACATGCTCTCGCCGCTGGCCGTGCACGGCGTGTCCATGACGCGCCTGGAGTCCCGCCCGGCCCGCACCGGCCAATGGGAATATTATTTCTACGTCGACCTGATCGGTCACCGCGACGAGCCCGCCATGGCGGCCGCCCTGACCGAACTGAAGAAACAGGTCGCCTTCTTCAAGATCCTGGGGTCCTACCCCGTCAACGATTTCTGATCATGACAAGCACACGTGCAGCACTGGAGGCGGCCGTCGCCGACCATATCCTGGCCATCGCCCCCTATCAGCCCGGCAAGCCCGTCAGCGAGATCGCCCGAACTTTCGGTCTGGAGGAGGGCAGTATCGTCAAGCTGGCCTCCAACGAAAATCCGCTGGGCATGTCTGATTCCGTGCGCAGCGCCGTGGCGCGGGCCGTGCAGGAGCTGGGCCGCTATCCCGATCCCAACGGCTTCGACCTGAAGCAGGACCTCTCGCGCCGCTACCAGGTGCCGGCCGACTGGATCACGCTGGGCAATGGCTCCAACGATCTGCTGGAGCTGATCTCTCTGGTGCTGCTGGGTCCCGATGTCTCCTGCGTGTACGCCGAACACGCCTTCACGGTCTACAAGCTGTGCACCCAGGAGCGCGGCGCGCGCCACATCATGGTGCCGGCGGTGGATTACGGCCACGACCTGAACGCCATGCTCGAGGCCATCCGGTCCGACACGCGCCTGCTCTTCATCGCCAATCCCAACAATCCCACGGGCACCTTCCTGCCCGGGGAGCAGATCGAGGCCTTCCTCGCCCAGGTGTGGGAGCGGCATGGCCGCCAGGTCACGGTGGTGCTGGACGAGGCCTACAACGAATACCTGGATCCCGACCTGCGCTTTGACAGCGCCGACATGGTGCGCCGCTACCCCAATCTGATCGTCACGCGCACCTTTTCCAAAGCTTATGGTCTGGCCGGCCTGCGCATTGGCTACGCCTTGGCGCAAGCGGAGCTGACGGACATCCTCAACCGGGTGCGCCAGCCTTTCAACGTCAACAGCGTGGCGCTGGAGGCGGCCCGCGCCGCCCTGGCCGATCAGGACTTTCTGCAGCGCAGCTACGAACTGAACCTGGCCGGCAAGCAGTTCCTGGGCCAGTTCTTCGAGTCCCTGGGCCTGGAGTACGTGCCCAGTCACGGCAACTTCATCCTGGTGCGCGTGGGCGATGCGGCGGGAATCAACCTGGCCCTGCTCAAGCAGGGCGTCATCGTGCGGCCCGTGGCCGGCGACGGCCTGCCCGAGCATCTGCGCATCACCATCGGCCTGCCGGAAGAGAACCAGCGCTTCGCGCAGGCTCTGACCGGCATCTTGCGGGCTTGACCATGACGGCACTGCCAGAGTCAGTGACTCCGGCGCCACTGATTCCGGTGCTCGCCGTGGTGGGGGCAGGGCTGATCGGCGGCTCGCTGGCCCTGGCGCTCAAACGCGCCGGCGCCGTGGGCCGGGTGCTGGGCGTGGGCCGACAGCTCAAGACGCTGCGCCGCGCGCAGGAACTGGGCCTGATCGACGAGATCGCGACCCTGGAGCAGGCGGCCGCGCAGGCCGACCTGATCATGCTGGCGACTCCCATCGGCGCCATGGGCGCCGTGCTGCGCGCCTTGCGGCCCCATTTGCGCGACGACACCCTGGTCAGCGACGCGGGCAGCACCAAGGTCGACGTGGTGCAGACCGCCCGCGAGGCGCTGGGCGAGCGTATCGGCCAGTTCATCCCCGGTCATCCTATCGCCGGCGCCGAGACCCTGGGCCCCGATGCCGCGCGCGCCGACCTGTACGAAGGCCGCAATGTCATTCTGACTCCCCTGGAAGAAAATCGCCCGCCGGCGCGTGAACGGCTGATCGCCGTCTGGGAACGTTGCGGCGCGCGCGTCATGCTGATGGACCCGCCCACCCATGACCAGGTGCTGGCCTCGGTCAGCCACGTGCCCCACTTCCTGTCGTCGGTATTCATGTGGCAGGTGGCCTCCAGTGCGAATTCGGATCAGCGTTTCGCCCTGGCCGGCACGGGTTTTCGTGATTTCACCCGCATCGCCGCCGGTTCGGCGGAAGTCTGGCGGGACATTTTCCTGAGCAACCGGAGCGCCGTGCTGGCCGAGCTAAAAGAAGCGCACCTGGCGCTGGGCCAGGCCGAGCAGGCCTTGCAGGACGGCGACGGCCAGGCCTTGTATGAATTTCTGGAGCGCGCCGCCCTGGCGCGACGTTTTTGGGCGAGCAGGAGCGGTTTGCAATGAGCCAGAGTGATTGTATTGTCTTGAACCCCGTCACCCGGGCCCGCGGCGAGCTCGAGCTGCCCGGGTCCAAGAGCATTTCCAACCGTGCGCTGCTGCTGGCGGCGCTGGCGCGGGGGCGCACCCGCCTGGAGGGGCTGCTGCATTCGGACGATACCCGCGTCATGCTGGCCGCGTTGCGGCAGATGGGCGTGGAGGTGCAGGACCTGGGGCAGGGAACGGTGGAGATCGAGGGCGGGGCGCCGTTTGCGCTGCGCGACGCCGACCTGTTCCTGGGCAATGCCGGCACGGCCTTCCGCTCGCTGACCGCCGCGCTGGCCCTGATGGGCGGGCGCTTCACCCTGAGCGGCATTCCCCGCATGCACGAGCGCCCCATCGGCGACCTGGTGGACGCTTTGCGCAGCCTGGGCGCGGACGTGCGCTGCCTGGACAAGGAAGGCTATCCGCCGCTGGCCATAGGCGCGGCCCCGCAAGGGGACGCGCGCAGCGTCTCCGTCAAGGGTTCGGTGTCCAGCCAGTTCCTGACGGCCTTGCTCATGGCCGCGCCCCTGCTGACCGCCCAGACCGGGCAGGATCTTTGCATAAGCGTGGACGGCGAGCTGATCTCCAAGCCCTACATCGAGATCACGCTGGCCATGATGGCCCGATTCGGCGTGGCGGTACGCCGCGACGGCTGGCGCAGCTTCACGGTGCCGGCCGGCGCCGCCTATGCCAGTCCCGGCCTGTACCCGGTGGAGGGGGACGCTTCTTCTGCCTCCTATTTCATCGCACTGGGCGCCCTGGGCGGCGGGCCGGTGCGCATACGCGGCGCGGGCACGGACAGTTTGCAGGGCGACATCCAGTTCGCCGACGTGGCCCAGGCCATGGGCGCGCACATCGAACGCCACCCGCAGGAGCTGGTGGTCAGCGGGCCCCGCGTGGCGGACGGCGAGCGGCTCAAGGCCTTCGACATGGACTTCAATCGCATCCCCGACGCGGCCATGACGGCCGCGGCCATGGCCATGTTTGCCGACGGACCCTGCACGCTGCGCAATATCGCCAGCTGGCGCGTCAAGGAGACCGACCGGATCCACGCCATGCACACGGAACTGGCCAAGCTGGGCGCCCGGGTGCAGTCCGGCCCCGACTGGCTGACGGTGCATCCCATCGCGCAGACGGACTGGCGGCCGGCCAGCATCCACACCTACGACGACCATCGCATCGCCATGTGTCTTTCGCTCGCCAGCTTCGGCCCCGTGCCGGTCACGATCCTGGACCCGGGCTGCGTCAGCAAGACTTTTCCTGATTATTTCTCCGTTTTCCAGAAGCTGGTGCAGGCATGACCGAAACTTCTTCCATTCCCGTCATCACGATCGACGGCCCCACCGCCTCCGGCAAGGGCACCATCGCCCACCAGGTGGCCGAGCGCCTGGGCTGGCACACGCTGGACAGCGGCGCCCTGTACCGCCTGACGGCGCTGTCCTGCCTGCGCCGCCAGGTGGACGCCAAGGACGAATCCGAGGTCCAGCGCGTGGCGGCCGATCTTGATATCCGTTTCCAGCATCCCCGCATTTTCCTGGAGGGCGAGGACGTCACCGAAGCCATACGCCAGGAGCAGGTAGGCAATCTGGCCTCGCTGGTGGCGGTCATGCCCGGCGTGCGCGGCGCGCTGCTGCAGCGCCAGCGCGACTTCCGCGTCGCCCCGGGACTGGTGGGCGACGGCCGCGACATGGGCACGGTCGTGGTCCCCGACGCGCCTCTGAAGATCTTCCTGCTGGCCGACGCCGAAGTGCGCGCTGAAAGAAGATGTAAACAGTTGAACGAAAAGGGGATTTCTGCTAATCTAGCGAGTCTTTTAGCGGACCTTCGCGCGCGCGACGAACGCGACCGCACGCGGGCCCACGCTCCATTGGTGCCTGCGCAGGACGCCCACATCGTGGATTCGTCCCGGCTCAGCATCGAAGAAACCGTAAATATCGTGCTCGACCTCTGGTCGGGCGTGTCGTTCCCGTCGGCGTGATCCTGCGCCGAGCGGGTTTTGTTCACTCCACCGGGTTCGCCTGGTGTGTTTTTTAACAGCCACTGTGGCTGATGGATTGATTTAATGTCCACTAACCTTCACACAGACGCAACGGGCGGCGAAAGCTTTGCCGATTTGTTTGCAGAAAGCATCAAAAACCAAGACCTGAAAAGCGGCGAAGTCATCTCCGCCGAAGTTCTGCGCATCGACCACAACTATGTTCTGGTCAACGCCGGTCTGAAGTCCGAGGCCCTGATCCCCCTCGAAGAGTTCCTGAACGACCAGGGCGAGCTGGAAGTCCAAGCTGGCGATTTCGTGTCCGTGGCCATCGATGCTTTCGAGAACGGCTATGGCGACACCATTCTGTCCCGCGATCGCGCCAAGCGCCTGTCGGCCTGGCTGTCCCTCGAGCAGGCGCTCGAGTCCGGCGAGCTGGTCAACGGTACCATCACCGGCAAGGTCAAGGGCGGCCTGACCGTCATGACCAACGGCATCCGCGCCTTCCTGCCCGGTTCGCTGGTCGACCTGCGTCCCGTCAAGGACACCACGCCATACGAAGGCAAGACCCTGGAATTCAAGGTCATCAAGCTGGACCGCAAGCGCAACAACGTCGTGCTGTCGCGCCGCGCCGTGCTGGAAGCCTCCATGGGCGAAGAGCGTCAGAAGCTGCTGGAAACCCTGTCCGAAGGCGCCATCGTCAAGGGCATCGTCAAGAACATCACCGACTACGGTGCGTTCGTGGACCTGGGCGGCATCGACGGCCTGCTGCACATCACCGACATGGCCTGGCGCCGTGTCCGCCACCCATCCGAAGTTCTGCAGGTGGGTCAGGAAATCGAAGCCAAGGTCCTCAAGTTCGACCAGGAAAAGAGCCGCGTCTCCCTGGGCGTCAAGCAGCTGGGCGAAGATCCATGGATCGGCCTGGCCCGTCGCTACCCGCAGAACACCCGCCTGTTCGGCAAGGTCACCAACCTGACCGACTACGGTGCGTTCGTTGAAGTGGAAGACGGCATCGAAGGTCTGGTGCACGTGTCCGAAATGGACTGGACCAACAAGAACGTCGACCCACGCAAGGTCGTGACCCTGGGCGAAGAAGTCGAAGTCATGGTTCTGGAGATCGACGAAGACCGTCGCCGCATCTCGCTGGGCATGAAGCAGTGCCGCGCCAACCCATGGGAAGACTTCGCCATCAACTTCAAGCGCGGCGACAAGGTCCGCGGCGCCATCAAGTCGATCACCGACTTCGGCGTGTTCGTCGGTCTGCCTGGCGGCATCGACGGCCTGGTGCACTTGTCCGACCTGTCCTGGTCCGAATCCGGCGAAGAAGCCGTGCGCAACTTCAAGAAGGGCGACGAAGTCGAAGCCGTGGTTCTGGGCATCGACACCGACAAGGAGCGCATCTCCCTGGGCATCAAGCAGCTGGAAGGCGATCCGTTCAACAACTTCGTGGCCACCTATGACAAGGGTGCCGTGGTGAACGGCGTGATCAAGTCGGTTGAGCCCAAGGGCGCCGTCGTGACCCTGTCGCTGGACGTCGAAGGCTATCTGCGCGCTTCCGAGATCTCCTCGGGCCGCGTCGAAGACGCCACCACCGTCCTGAAGGAAGGCCAGGAAGTCGAAGCCATGATCCTGAGCGTGGACCGCAAGACCCGTTCGATCCAGCTGTCGATCAAGGCCCGCGACTCGGCCGAGACCGCTCAATCCATGGCTCGTCTGTCCGAAGCCAGCGCTTCGTCCGGCACGACCAATCTGGGTGCTCTGCTGCGTGCCAAGCTGGACCAGCAGCAACGTGACGACGGTTAATCAGCGTGACCAAGTCTGAGCTGATCGCGCTATTGGCCAGCCGCTATCCGCAGCTGGCCCTGCGCGACATGGATTTCGCCGTGAAAACGGTACTGGATTCGATGACCCAGGCCCTGGCCAACGGTCAACGGATCGAAATCCGCGGATTTGGCAGCTTTTCGCTCTCCACCCGCTCTCCGCGGGTGGGGCGCAATCCCAAGTCGGGGGAAAAAGTGCTGGTGCCTGGCAAGCAGGTGCCGCACTTCAAGGCCGGCAAGGAATTGCGCGAACGCGTGGATTCTGTTTTTCTCCAGCAGGAACAGACTGAAACAGACGACCAGTCGTCGGCGTTCGAGCAGCTGAATGCGCGGGTCCGTCACGGCTAAAGACACCCTTGCAAGCTGATGAAACAGGCCCTTTACAGGGCCTGTTTTGCGTGTGCGCTAAACTACGCTTCCACGTACAATCAGGCATTATAAAAACACTGTTGGAGCCTTAATAATGCGCTATCTAGTCTGGGTACTGCGTTTGCTCGTCTTCGTGATCGTGCTGCTGTTCGCCCTCAAGAACACCGAGCCCGTGCAGGTGAATTTCTTTGCCGAGCACATTATTCAGGACGTTCCCCTCATCGTCGTCATGCTGGGCGCCTTCATTCTGGGCCTGGTCATGGGCCTGCTGCTCATGGTGGGCGCGCTCATGCGCCGACGCCGCGAGAACAATCGCCTGCGCCGCGACATCGATCGCCTGCAGGAGCGGCTGGAGCAGTCCGGCCAGGCGCCGGTCGCCCCTGCGGTCGCCCCCGAAACCGTCGCACCCCTGGCGCCGTTGTAATCAGCCGGAGTAACACACTGTGGATTTTGAAACCTGGTGGCTGGTCTTCGTCCCCATCCTGTTCGCTCTTGGTTGGGTTGCGGCGCGGGTGGATTTCCGGCAAATGATGTCAGAGACTCGCAGCCTGCCTGATTCGTATTTCAAGGGCCTGAATTTCCTGCTGAATGAAGAACCGGACCGCGCCATTGACGCCTTCGTGGAAGTGGCCAAGCTGGATCCGGAGACCACCGAGCTGCATTTTGCGCTGGGCATCCTGTTCCGCCGCCGCGGCGAGATGGAACGCGCCATCCGTGTGCACCAGAGCCTGCTGTCGCGCGCCGACCTGCCGGCGGCCGATCGCGAGAACGCCCAGTTCCAGATCGCCCAGGATTTCCTGAAGGCGGGCATGCTGGACCGCGCGGAGGCCGCTTTCGAAGCGGTGCGAGAAACCCGCTTCGCCGTTCCCGCCATGCGCGCCCTGATCCGGATCTACGAGTCCGAGCACGACTGGCCCCGCGCCATCGAGGCCGTGCGCCGCCTGCGCGCGCTGGTGGACGAGCCCGTCCCGCAATTGGTGCATTACCAATGCGAACAGGCCGAGACCGCCCTGCAGGGCAAGCAGCCGGACTTCGAGCGCGCTTCCAAGGCCCTGGACGAGGCCGACAACGCCATCCGCAAGCTGGGACCGGAGCAGACGACTCAGGCTTCGCAGGCTCGCGTGGCTTCCCTGCGCGCCCGCGTGGCGCGCATGCAGGACCAGGTGGAGCAGGAGCGCGCCTATCTGGTGTCCATCCTGGCCAGCGCGCCGGAATACGTGGGGCTGTATGCCGCCGAGCTGCTCGACAGCTACCGCCGGCTGGGCCGCGAGGACGAAGGCGTGGCCATGCTGCGCAGCCATTACCAGCATCACCCCGGCCTGGACATCTTCAATGTGCTGTTCCGCGTGCTGCGCGAGCGCCAGGGTTACCAGCAGGCCTGGGCCTTCGCCCGCGAAGCCCTGCGCTCGCATCCGTCGCTGCTGGGGCTGGACAAGATGCTGGAAGTGGAGCTGCAGGACGAAAGCCAGCATGCGCAGGCCCGCGCCCAGCAGGAGCCGGGCTTGTCCGCGGCGGCCGACATCGTGGCCGGGGCCGACCTGAGCCTGCTGCGTACGCTGATCCACAAACACACCCAGCGCCTGGACCGCTATTCCTGCAAGGTCTGCGGCTTCGAGGCGCGGCATTATTATTGGCAATGCCCAGGCTGCAATTCCTGGGAAACCTACGCCCCTCGACGGCTCGAGGAACAAAGATAATGGTATTTCCGACACAGGCCGTACAGGCCAGCCGGGTGCTGGTGGTGGGAGACGTGATGCTGGACCGCTACTGGTTCGGCGACGTGGACCGCATCTCGCCCGAAGCCCCGGTCCCGGTGGTCAAGATGGGCCGCACCGAAGACCGTCTGGGCGGCGCGGCCAACGTAGCCCGCAACATCGCCGCGCTGGGCGGCCAGGCCAGCCTGCTGGGCGTCGTGGGCCTGGACGAGGCCGGCGCCAAGGTGCGTGAACTGGCCTTGCATGACCACGTGCAGGCGCATTGGGTGCAGGACCCCGGCATGCCGACCTCGCTCAAGCTGCGTGTGCTGGGCCGCCAGCAGCAGCTGCTGCGGGTGGATTTCGAGCATCGCCCGGGTGTCGGCGCCCTGGAGCAGTTGCGCAAGCAGATGGATGTCTTGCTGGAGGCGCATCAGGTCGTGGTGCTGTCCGACTACGCCAAGGGCTCGCTGGCCCAGGTGGAGGCCCTGATCGCGCTGGCGCGCGAGAAAGGCATACCGGTACTGGTCGATCCCAAGGGCAGGGCCTACCAGCGCTATCATGGCGCCACCATCCTCACGCCCAACCGTTCCGAAATGCAGGAGGCGGTCGGCGCCTGGACGGACGAGGACGATCTGCAGGAGCGCGCGCAGCGGCTGCGCCGCGAACTGGACCTGGAAGCCTTGCTCATCACTCGTTCCGAGCAGGGCATGACGCTGTTCACCGGGCAGGGCAGGGAGCATGTGGATGCGCAGGCGCAGGAGGTGTTCGACGTCTCGGGCGCGGGAGATACCGTGCTGGCGACGCTGGCCGTCATGAGGGCGGCCGGCCTGGGCTGGCTGGATGCGATGCGCTGGGCCAACCGCGCCGGCGGCATCGTGGTAGGAAAATTGGGCACGTCCGTGGTGACGGCAAAGGAATTGGCATGATCGTGGTAACGGGCGGCGCCGGCTTCATCGGCAGCAATCTGGTCCTGGGGCTCAACCGCCAGGGGGTGACGGACATCCTGGTGGTGGACGACCTGACCGACGGCGACAAGTTCGTCAATCTTGTGCACGGACAGATCGCGGACTACATGGACAAGGACGATTTCCGCGCCCGGCTGGCGCGCGACGAATTCGACAATATCGAGGCCATCCTGCACCAGGGCGCCTGCTCGGACACCACCGAGCGCAACGGCCAGTGCATGATTGACAACAATTACCGCGTCACGCTGGAAATATTCGAGTACTGCCAGCGCAAACGCATTCCGCTGCTGTACGCTTCCTCGGCGGCCGTCTACGGCGCCGGCCCCCGCTATGCCGAGGACCTGGCCAACGAGGCGCCGTTGAACGTCTACGGCTATTCCAAGTTCCTGTTCGACCAGGTGCTGCGCCGCGAATTGCCCTCGCTGACCGCGCCCGTGGTGGGGCTGCGCTATTTCAATGTTTACGGTCCCCAGGAACAGCACAAGGGCCGCATGGCCTCGGTGGCCTACCACAATATGCTGCAGTACCGGCGCGACGGCCACGTGCGCCTGTTCGGCGGCTGGGACGGCTACGCGGACGGCGGCCAGCAGCGGGACTTCGTCTTCATCGACGACGTGGTGGCGGTCAACCTGCATTTCCTGGGCCAGGACCAGCAGTCCGGCGTGTTCAATTGCGGCTCGGGCCGTGCGCAGCCGTTCAACGATGTGGCCCAGACCGTGGTCAACACCTTGCGCGAGCACGACGGGCTGGAGCCTTTGCCTCTGGAGGAACTGGTCAATCAGCAGGTCCTGCAATACATCGCCTTCCCGGACGACCTGAAAGGCCGCTATCAGAGCCATACCGAAGCGGACCTGACTCAACTGCGCGCCGCTGGCTACGACAAGCCCTTCCACGACGTGCAAAGCGGCGTGGCCGAGTATGTGCGGCGGCTGCTGCGCAGCGGCGCGCTGAAGTAGGCTGTTTGCGTCCATGCGCAAGTGCGCGCATGGATATCCGGCCGTCCGGACGCCCCGGCCCGGGGCGCCGCGTAGCACCATAAAGGCTCCTTTTCATGGAGCCTTCATCATGTTTTCTTCTCTGTTTTCCCGTTCCGTCCCGGTCCCTGTCCGCCGCATGCAGCCTGCATGGCGCGCCGGAGCGGGGCGACTGGCGGCTGCGCTGCTGCTGGCTCTCTCGCCGGGCCTGGCCGCATCGGTCGATCTGAACTCCGCCGGCGCCGAGCAATTGCAGCAGATCAAGGGCATAGGCCCGCGCACCGCGCAGCTCATCCTGGAGGAGCGACAGCGCGGCGGGCCCTTTGATTCCCTTCAGGACCTGGCCGACCGGGTCAAGGGCATAGGCCCCAAGAAGCTCGGCACCATGCAGCAATCGGGCCTGACGGTCGGCTCCCCCAAGCAGGAGGGCGGCGCGCCGGCCGCCCGTCCGGCTGCGGATATGCGAAAAAAGCCGTAGCCCTGGGGCGCGTCTCGCTTTAAGCTAATAGGTTGTTGTTTGGACGCCGCTGCCGGCATGCCTTGGCCGGCGGCGGTGCTGCGCCGGATCGAGCGCGTCAGGCAAGGTAGAACGCTGATGAAAAACTATCCCACAATCGAAGATACCGTAGGCCACACTCCCTTGGTGCGGCTGCAACGCATTCCGGGCGAATTCGGCCAGGCCCGCGGCAATGTCATCCTGGCCAAGATCGAGGGCAACAATCCGGCCGGTTCCGTCAAGGACCGCGCGGCCAGCTCCATGATCCGGCAGGCTGAACTGCGCGGCGACATCAAGCCCGGCGACACCCTGATCGAGGCCACCAGCGGCAATACCGGCATCGCGCTGGCCATGATCGCCGCCGTGCGCGGCTACAAGATGGTGCTGATCATGCCCGACAACCTGTCGGTGGAGCGCCGCGCCTCCATGACGGCCTACGGTGCGCAGCTGATCCTGACCCCGGCCAAGGAAGGCGGCATGGAATACGCCCGCGACCTGGCCATGAAGATGCAGGCCGAAGGCAAGGGCAAGGTGCTGGACCAGTTCGCCAACAAGGACAATCCCGCCGCCCATGTGGGTTCCACGGGGCCCGAGATCTGGCAGCAGACCGACGGCCAGGTCACTCATTTCGTGAGCGCCATGGGCACCACGGGCACCATCATGGGCGTGGGCAGCTATCTGCGCAGCAAGAACGACAGGATCGTGGTGGTGGGCGCCCAGCCGGCGGAAGGTTCGCAGATCCCGGGCATTCGCAAGTGGCCCGAGGCTTATCTGCCCAAGATCTACGATCCCGCCAAGGTCGACGAATTCGAATCCATCAGCCAGCAGGAGGCCGAGGACATGACCCGCCGCCTGGCGGCCGAAGAGGGCATCTGCGCCGGCATATCCTCGGGCGGCGCCCTGGTGGCGGCCATGCGCGTGGCCCGGCGGGTGGAGAACGCCACGATCGTTTTCATTGTCTGCGATCGCGGCGACCGCTATCTGTCCACCGGCGTCTTCAATTAATTGGGGTTGCCGTAGCCCATCTGCGCGGCCAGTTCCGAAGCCAGGTCGGCGACCGAGCTGGCGTAGAAGTAGCTGCGGTTGTAGTGGGTGATGGCGAAGAAATTGGGCGTGCCCAGGCGATATTCCGTGGTGTTGCGAGGCTCGTCCACCAGATTCACCACGCCCAGCCGGGCCTGCTGCCAGGGGGCCGCGTGGCTGGCTTGTCCATGCGCCGCCGCGCCCGCCTTGCGCAGTTCCGCCCAGGTGCGCTTGGGGAAGATGCCGCCATCCACCATGCCTTGATTGGCGGCGCTCAGGCGCGCCGGCGCAAACACCGGCAGCCCGGGCTCCCAGCCGTGCGCGCGCAGGAAATTGGCGATCGAAGCCATGGCGTCCACGGGGTTGTTGCGCAGGTCTATGCGCCCGTCGCCATTGCCATCCACGGCATAGCGGATCAGGCTGCCCGGCATGAACTGGGGCATGCCCATGGCTCCCGCAAACGACCCTTGCACGATGCGGGCGTCCAGCTCGCCTTCATGGTGCAGCTGGATCAGGTCGGCAAGCTGGTCGCGGAACAGCTGGCTGCGCTCGGGGCGGCTGTCGTCCGGATAGGCGAAGCCCAGGGTGAACAAAGCGTCCAGCACCTTGAAGTCACCCATGATCTGTCCATATACCGTCTCCACGCCCAGGATGGCCACGATGACCGAGGGCGGCACGCCGTAGGCCCGCGAGATGCGGTCCAGGTCGGCGCGGTGCTCTTGCCAGAACGCCACGCCGCGCCGGATGCGTACCGGATCCACGTTGCGCTGGCGGTAGGTGACCCAACTGCGCTTGATGCGTCCGCTCGTAGGGCGCATCAGCTTGACGGCGGTGGGGTTGTACTGCGCCTGCAGCAGCAGGTCCGTGACCACGTCCAGCGGCACCTGGCGGGTGCGGGAGACGTCGCGCGCGTAGGCGGCGATATCCTCGCTCAACTGGCCGGCGGCGGTGAAAAACAGGGTGCGGCCCGAGCGCGACTCGCCCGCGCGGATGGAAGCGGGCTCGGCCAGGGACTTGATGGCGACCACGCCGGCGGTGCGTTCAGGGGCGATGGAGGAGGCGGGGCCGGCGGCCTCGGCCCGCGGGCTTGCCGCCTTGGGCGGGGTGGCGGCGCAGCCGGCCGTGGTCAGCGCAATCAGCGCCGCTTGCAAAATACGAGTGGGTCTGAACATAATCCATCCTCATGGAGACACTATATATTACCCATCCGGCATGTCATCTGCATGAGATGGGACGATGGCATCCCGAAAGCCCGGAACGGCTGGACGCCATCAATGACCAATTGCTGTCCAGCGGCCTGGCATCCTACCTGCTGCAGCGCAAGGCCCGGCCGGCGACGGACGAGGACATCCTGCGCGTGCACGATGCCGCCTATCTGCAGCAGCTCAGGCAGCAGCTTCCGCGTCAGGGCTATTTCAACATCGACGCCGACACTCTGATGAACCCCCACACGCTGGAGGCGGCCTATGCCGCCGCCGGCGCGGGCCTGGACGCGGTGGACGGCGTCATGGGCGAGAAGGCGGCCGGCGCGTTCTGTTCGGTGCGCCCGCCCGGCCACCACGCCGAGCGCAACCGGGCCATGGGCTTTTGCTTCTTCAACAATGTGGCGGTCGCGGCGG
This sequence comes from Alcaligenes sp. Marseille-Q7550, assembly GCF_965112015.1. Lineage (NCBI taxonomy): Bacteria > Pseudomonadati > Pseudomonadota > Betaproteobacteria > Burkholderiales > Alcaligenaceae > Alcaligenes > Alcaligenes sp. Marseille-Q7550. The sequence goes on along the minus strand of NZ_CBCOPU010000002.1, from coordinate 179,505 downwards.
CCTATGCCATGGCACGCTACGGGCTGACACGCGTACTGATCGTCGATTTCGACGTGCACCATGGCAACGGCACTGAACAGATCTTTGCCGGCGACGAGCGGGTGCTGATGTGCAGTTTCTTCCAGTACCCGTTTTTTCCTGGCTCATATCAAGTTCCTCCACCGCAAAACATGGTAAACATACCGGTTGAGGCCTATACAAAGTCGGCGCAGGTCCTGGATGCGTTCAAGCACGAATGCATGCCCCGGATCGAAGCGTTCCGACCCGAAATCGTGTTCTTTTCGGCCGGCTTCGATGCACACCGCGAGGATGAAATGGGACAGCTCAGCCTGGTCGAGGCGGACTACGCCGAATTGACCGCCCTGGTGGTCAAGGCCTGTGCGCCCAGCGCCGGGCAGCGCCTGGTCAGCATGCTGGAAGGCGGCTATGACGCGTCGTCCCTGGGGCGCAGCGTGGTGGCCCACCTGAAGGCCCTGGCCGGACTATAGGCGGCCGCATGCTCGGGACAGCGGGCTGTTCCGGAGACAAATCTTTACTTCTATTCAAGATAGCCTTGGAGAAAACTAGATGAAGGTGTTAGTACCCGTGAAACGCGTAGTTGACTATAACGTCAAGGTGCGCGTGAAATCCGACCAGTCCGGGGTGGATATCGCCAATGTCAAAATGTCCATGAATCCTTTCGATGAAATCGCCGTCGAAGAAGCTACCCGCCTGAAGGAAAGCGGCGCGGCCAGCGAGGTGGTGGCGGTGTCCTGCGGCGTGGCCCAGAGCCAGGAGACGCTGCGCACCGCGCTGGCCATCGGCGCGGATCGCGCCACGCTGGTGCAGACCGACGCCGAGTTGCAGCCCCTGGCCGTGGCCAAGCTGCTCAAGGCCGTGGTGGACAAGGAGCAGCCCCAACTGGTGATCCTGGGCAAGCAGGCCATCGACGACGACTCCAATCAGACCGGCCAGATGCTGGCCGCGCTGCTGGACTGGCCCCAGGCCACGTTCGCCAGCAACGTCGAACTTTCAGCCGACAGCGTGTCGGTCACCCGCGAGGTCGACGGCGGCCTGGAAACCGTCAAGCTTACGCTGCCTGCCGTCATTACCACCGACCTGCGCCTGAACGAGCCGCGCTATGTCACGCTGCCCAACATCATGAAGGCCAAGAAGAAGACGCTGGAAACCCTGACACCCGAAGAGCTGGGCGTGGATGTTGCGCCGCGCATCAAGACGCTCAAGGTCAGCGAGCCGCCCGCGCGCTCGGCCGGGGTCATCGTGCCGGATGTGGCTACGTTGGTGGAAAAACTGAAGAATGAAGCGAAGGTGATCTAAATGTCGATTCTTGTAATTGCCGAGCACGACAACCAGCAGCTCAAGGCTGCAACCCTCAACACCGTCGCCGCTGCGCAGAAGATCGGCGGCGAGGTCCATGTCCTGGTGGCCGGCCACCAGGCCCGCGCCGTGGCCGAGCAGGCCGCCCAGGTGCAGGGCGTGGCCAAGGTGCTGCTGGCCGACGGCCCCTCCCTGGCCGACGGCCTGGCCGAAAACGTGGCCGCCCAGGTGCTGGCCGTGGCTTCGTCCTACGGCCATATCCTGTTCCCCGCCACGGCCTCGGGCAAGAACGTGGCCCCGCGCGTGGCCGCCAAGCTGGACGTGGCCCAGGTGTCCGACATCCTTTCGGTGGAATCGCCCGACACCTTCACGCGGCCCATCTATGCCGGCAACGCCATCGCCACGGTGCAGTCGGGCGATGCCGTCAAAGTCATCACCGTGCGCACGACCTCGTTTGACGCCGTTGCCGCCCAGGGCGGCAGCGCCGCCATCGAAGAGCAGGCCGCCGTCGCCGATTCGGGCCGTTCCGCCTTTGTCAGCCGCGAAGTGGCCAAGAGCGATCGTCCCGAGCTGGCCGGCGCCACGGTGGTCGTCTCCGGCGGACGCGGCCTGGGCAGCGCCGAGAACTTCAAGATGCTCGACGGCCTGGCCGACAAGTTGGGCGCGGCCCTGGGCGCCTCGCGCGCGGCGGTCGACGCAGGCTATGCGCCCAACGACTGGCAGGTGGGCCAGACCGGCAAGATCGTCGCCCCGCAACTGTATGTGGCCGTGGGCATTTCCGGCGCCATCCAGCACCTGGCCGGCATGAAGGATTCCAAGGTCATCGTGGCCATCAACAAGGATCCGGAAGCGCCGATCTTCGGCGTGGCCGATTACGGGCTGGTCGCCGACCTGTTCGAGGCGGTGCCCGAACTGGAAAAAGCGCTGTAACTCCCAGCTGCCTGCCGGTGAGATCGTCGGCAGGCTTTTTTTTACCGCCGGAGCGCCGGACCGCCGGATCGCCGGGCCGCCGGATCGCCGGGCCGTCCCAAGGTAAAAAAGCGCCCCCTTGGGGGCAGCATGCCGAAGGCGCGGCGTGCGGGGTATTTTTCTTTCATTGCGTGTCCAGCAGGGCGCGGCACTGGCAGCGGCCCTGTCGTTTCTGTGTAGGAGTGTTCATGACTTATCGTGTTCCCACCCAAGACATCCGCTTCGTGCTGAAGGAGCTGGCCGATCTGCCCGGCGTACTGGAATTGCCTGGCTACGAAGATTTCTCGCCCGAGCTGATCGACGCCATCCTCGATGAGAACGCCCGCTTCGTCGAGCAGGAAGTGGCGCCGCTGAACCGCGTCGGGGATGAGCAGGGCGCGCAATGGAAAGACGGCCAGGTGACGACCGCGCCGGGTTTCAAGAAAGCGTTCGATGAGTTCGCCAAGGCGGGTTGGCAAGGCCTGCAGCACGAACCGGAGCTGGGCGGCCAGGGCCTGCCCAAGCTGATCGGTGCGGTGGCCGGCGAAAACATCAATGCCGCCAACCTGGCCTTTTCCTTGTGTCCGCTGCTGACGGACGGCGTGATCGAAGCCCTTTCCCTGGTCGGCACGCCCGAGCAGAAGGAGCGCTTTCTGCCGCCCCTGCTGGAAGGCCGCTGGACCGGCACCATGAACCTGACCGAGCCGCAGGCCGGTTCGGACCTGGCCCAGGTGGCCACTCGCGCGGTGCGCCAGGACGACGGCAGCTACCGGCTGAGCGGCCAGAAGATCTTCATCACCTACGGCGAGCACGACCTGGCCGAGAACATCGTCCATCTGGTTCTGGCACGCACGCCGGATGCTCCTCCCGGCGTCAAGGGCATTTCCCTGTTCATCGTGCCCAAGTTCCTGGTCAAGGAGGACGGTACCCTTGGGGCGCGCAATGATGTCTGGTGCGCATCCCTGGAGCACAAGCTGGGCATACATGGCAGCCCCACGGCGGTGCTGCTGTACGGTTCGGGCAAGGGCGACGCGGGCGAGGGCGCCGTCGGCTACCTGGTGGGCGAGGAAAACCGCGGCCTGCAGTACATGTTCATCATGATGAACGCGGCTCGCTATGCGGTCGGCCTGCAGGGCGTGGCCGTGGCGGAGCGGGCCCTGCAGCAGGCTTGCTCCTATGCGCAGGAGCGCATCCAGGGCGCGCCCTTGAACGGCGGCAAGCAGGCCGTCCCCATCGCCCACCATCCCGATGTGCAGCGCATGCTGCTGCAGATGCGCGCCTTGACCGAAGGCGCGCGCGCCCTGGCGTATTTCGCGGCAGGCATCAACGACAAGGCGCGCCGCAGCGCGGATGAGTCCGTTCGCCAGCGCCACCAGGCGCTGTACGAGTTCCTGGTGCCCGTGGTCAAGGGCTTCTGCACCGAGATGTCGGTCGAGGTCGCCTCGCTGGGGGTGCAGGTGCATGGCGGCATGGGCTTCATCGAAGAGACCGGCGCCGCGCAGCATTACCGTGATGCGCGCATCCTGCCTATCTACGAAGGCACCACGGCCATCCAGGCCAATGACTTCATCGGCCGCAAGGTGCTGCGCGATGCGGGAACGGTCGTCCAGGCCCTGTCCCCGCAACTGGAAGAGACCATCGCCCGCTTGCGCGAACGCGCCGACCAGTCCGAGGAGCATGCCTCGGCCCTGAACCTGATCGCCGACCGGCTCGAGAGCGGCATGCAGAACGTCGAGCTGGCGGCCACCTTTACCCTGATGAATGCGCAGCAGAACCTGCCTGCCGTGTTCCTGGGCAGCGTGCCCTTCCCGATGCTGGCCGGTTATGTGCTGGCCGGCTGGCAGATGGCGCGCGCCGCGCTGGCCGCCGAAACGGCGCTGGCCCAGGGCAGCCAGGATGCCTTCCTGCGCCGCAAGCTGGCGACCAGCGTGTTCTATGCCAGTCATATCCTGCCGCGAGGCGATGCGCTGGCCCTGTCCATTTCCGATGGCCTGGAGCTCTCGCCGTATCTGTCGGCGGACCTGCTGTAAGGCGTCGGCGGGGAGCGCGGTCCGCTCCCCGGCCTGGCTTCAAGTGGCTATAAACTTATAAGCAATGGCTATTTGAAATGAGCCTCTTATGCTGACAAAATCTATCCATCAACATCAATGATCGGATCAGCCGATCTTTCCAACGCCGGCTTATCCAGCAAGGGAGCACACAATGGCAACACTACGTCTGGGCGACACCGCCCCCGACTTCGAGCAGAAATCTTCGGTTGGCACCATCAAATTCCATGAGTTCCTGGGCGACAGCTGGGGCGTGCTGTTCTCGCACCCCGCCGATTTCACGCCGGTCTGCACGACCGAGCTGGGCTACACCGCCAAGCTGGCCGATGAATTCGCCAAGCGCAATGTGAAAGTGCTGGCCGTGTCCGTGGATGACGTCGACTCCCACAACCAGTGGATCAACGACATCAACGACACCCAGAAGACTACGGTCAACTTTCCCATCCTGGCTGACGATGACCGCAAGGTGGCGGATCTGTACGACATGATCCACCCCAACGCCAGCACCACTGCCACCGTGCGGTCGGTGTTCATCATCGACCCCGCCAAGAAAGTGCGCCTGATCATCACCTACCCCGCCAGCACGGGCCGCAACTTCAACGAGATCCTGCGCGTCATCGATTCGCTGCAGCTCACCGACAGCCACAGCGTGGCCACGCCCGTGAACTGGGAAGATGGCGACGATGTGATCATCGTTCCCAGCCTGAAGGATCCTGAAGTCCTGAAGCAGAAATTCCCCAAGGGCTACACCGAAATCCGCCCCTACCTGCGCGTGACGCCGCAGCCCAACAAGTAAGCAGCGCTGCCGTCCATGCAAAGTCCCGCGGCCCTTTATGGGCGCGGGGCTTTTTTTTTGCGTGGGCCGCGCGCAACAGGGCAGGGCAGGCGCTTGCGCGAAATGCTGTTGTTAAGTACAGTACTGTACAAGAAAACAGTAAACCGGAGCCCGCCATGTCCCGCCCAGTCCGCCGTCCCGCCGCTCGCACTCCAATCCGTTCAAGTTCTTCGTCCGTGCGCTCGCGGCGCAGTCCCTTTTCCGGTCAATTGTCCACGCGCGCCAAGCTGCTGGATGTGTGCCTGGTGGCTGTCTGGGGCGCCACCATCCCCGGCCTGTTGTGGCTGGGCAGCATGGGCGGGTTTTGAATCCGTCCTTCCGAATCAAGCTCGCCGGCCTTGAGGCCGGCGCAAAGGCATGTAGTCAAGGAACGATATTCGTCCATTCCGCCGTCAGGAAACGGTCCTGCGCCAGTTGCCGCGCACGCGCCAGTGTGGCGGCGTCCAGTTCCACTTTTTCCAGCGGCGCCTTTTGCTTGAATTCGGCCAGCATGGCCTCTATCACCGCCTCGCGGCTCATGCCGGTCTGGCTGCGTATGGGGTCCACGCGCTTCTTGGCGCTGGTCGTGCCTTTGTCGGAGAGTTTTTCCTTGCCAATGCGCAGCACTTCCAGCATCTTGTCGGCGTCGATATCGTAGGCCATGGTCACGTGGTGCAGCACGGCGTTGCCGCGCCGCGCCTGGGCGGCCCCGCCTATCTTGCCGCCGGCGCTGGTGATGTCGTTCAAGGGCTGGTACCAGGCGTCGATGCCCAGGCTGCGCAGGGCGTCGATCACCCATGCATCCAGAAACTCATAGGACTCTTGAAAGGTCATGCCGGCGACGAATTGCCGCGGCACGCTCAGGGAATAGGTAATGGTGTTGCCGGGTTCGATGAACATCGCGCCGCCGCCGCTGATGCGGCGCACCACCTTGATGCCGTGGCGGGCGGCGCCTTCGGGTTCGATCTCGTTGCGCAGGGACTGAAAGCGGCCGATCACCACGGCGGCCTGCTGCCATTCCCAGATGCGCAGGGTGGGCGCGCGCACGCCATCGCTGACATCCTGCGTGATCACTTCGTCCAGCGCCATGTGCAGGGCGGCGGGCTGCGGCTCCGTATGGATCAGTTGCCATGGCAATTCGCTCCACCTCGTCATGCCAGGGCCCTCCGCACCACCACGCCAATGGCCTGGGGATCCACGCCGAACATTTCCGTGTCCCGGGGCAGATTGCGGCTGACCTGCGCGGCAATCTCTTCGGCGCTGCTGTGCACGGACAAGCCCAGCAAGGCTTCGTTGATCAGGGCCAGGGTTTCGGGCGGCTCCAGGAAGAAGTCCCCGCTCAGGCGAGCCTGGCGGATGACGTCGTCATCAACATCCAGATCGACAACGACCAGCTTCCCTCCCGGGACTTTGTATTCGGCATGCATGCGGTGTTCTTTCCTCTCGATGCGGCCGCTCTGTGCAACGGGACGACGGCCTCCGATTGATGGTTGTATTCCGCGCGCCATGGACTCCCGCGCGGATTGTGTCGTATCTTAACGCAGTTAAACGTTCATCGCGTCCGGACGACATGCCGGCCCCGTCTTGTTGAGCCCATGTTTTTAATGGTAGAATCATGGGCTTAACATTTTTTCATCCTCTGTCAGCGCCGATTCATTTTAATTTTTGCGGCTGATACGATGGTTTTGGAGTCAATCGTGGATTTGATCGCTATTCTTGAGCAAGAAGAAATCCAGCGCCTGACCGGTGGCAAGCTGCCTCCCGAGTTCGGTCCTGGTGACACCGTCGTTGTCAACGTGAACGTGGTCGAAGGCACGCGCAAGCGCGTCCAGGCTTACGAAGGCGTGGTTATCGGCCGCCGCAACCGTGGCCTGCATTCCTCCTTCATCGTTCGCAAGATTTCTTCCGGCGAAGCCGTCGAGCGTACGTTCCAGCTGTATTCCCCCCAGATCGCCAGCATCGAAGTCAAGCGCCGTGGCGCTGTGCGTCGTGCTAAACTGTACTATCTGCGCGATCGCTCGGGTAAAGCCGCTCGCATCAAGGAAAAACTCGTTCGTCGTTCGGGCAACTGATTCCCGACGAGCTACGATGCAAAGGCACCCAGGCGGGTGCCTTTGTTTTTACGTGAGAACGATGCCGGCCCCTATCATCAAGCCTCATCGCAGGCCTGTCGTAGTTCCGGGGTTCGACCCCCGCAGCCAGCCATTGGTGGCCCTCGATCCGCTGCCTGACCTGCCTTCGCAAGCCCTGCAGCTGGACTTCATGCGCAGCGCTTTCGGCCAGCCCGTCCAGTGGCAGGTCGAGCCCTTGTTCCGCAGTTCCTTCCATCCGGATTTCCTGCCCGGGTCGGTCAATATCCGCGCCGCCGTCTGCATCGGCGTCATTCAGCGCCCGGACGGCCCGTCCATCATCTTCACCAGGCGCGCCACTCATCTGCACAATCACGCCGGCCAGATCAGCTTCCCCGGGGGGCGCATCGAGCCTTCCGATGTCGGTCCGGTGGAAGCCGCCCTGCGCGAGACCCAGGAGGAAATCGGCATCGAGCCGCGCTTCGTGCGCTACCTGGGCCAGCATCCGATTTTCGTGACCAGCACCCAGTTCGCCATGCGCCCCATCATCGGTGAACTTCAGGCGGGTTTCACCGTCGTGCCCGACAGCGCGGAAGTGGCCGAGGTCTTCGAGGTGCCGCTGTCCGTGCTGCTCGATCCGCAGCGCCACCAGTTGCATCACGCCATCCTGCCCGACGGCACGCAGCGCCAATATTTTTCCATTCCCTGGGGGCCGTACTTCATCTGGGGCGCCACGGCCGTGCTGGTGCGCAATCTGTATCACCACCTGTCCGCGGCATGGAATCAGTTGTCGGCCGGCGGAGACGCACGGCGGTAAGACCTTGAACAGGCTCCAGGGCCACGGCCCGGGGCTTCAGTAACGCGGCTTGTTCTCGTGCTCGGCCAGCAGACGCTGGTACAGGGCATGACGGTCGGGATGTATGGAGCCGGCCTCGATGGCGGCCAGCACGCCGCAGCCCGGTTCGTGCCGGTGGCTGCAGTTGTAGAAACGGCAGGATTCGACCGCCTGGCGGAAGTCCGGGAAACCATGGACGATGTCCTCTTGTTCCAGATGCGACAGGCCGAAGGCCTGGAAGCCAGGGCTGTCGATCAGGTCTCCGCCTTCGGGCAGGTGATACAGACGGGTGCTGGTGGTGGTGTGCCGGCCGGTGCCCAGCGCCTGGGAGTGTTCCTGGGTCAGGGCGCGGGCCTCGGGCACCAGTGCGTTGAGCAGAGTGGACTTGCCCATGCCGCTTTGCCCCAGCAGCAGCGTGCGCTTGCCGGCCAGCCAGGGAGCCAGGGCCTGGCGCGTCTGCGCGGGGTCCAGGGCCACCATTTCCAGGATGGGCACGCCCAGGGCGGCCGTGGGCGCCAGCTTGGCCCGCGCCCTGTCCAGGGATGCCGACAGGTCGGCCTTGTTCAGGATGATGACCGGGGCGATGTCCGCGCTCCAGGCGGCCACCAGGGCGCGGCCCAGCAGGTCTTCGGAGTAGGCGGGTTCGGGAGCGACCACGATCAGCAACTGGTCGATGTTGGCGGCGAACTGCTTGGTGCGGAAGTCGTCCGACCGGTACAGCAGGTTGCGTCGTTCCTGTACGCGCTCGATCACGCCTTCGTCCTTGCCCTGCAGCAGCACGTCCACCTGGTCGCCCACAGCGATGCCGGCTTTCTTGCCGCGCGGAAAGCACTTGATGCTCTGGCCGTCAGGCAGCTCGACGAAGTAGTGGCGGCCGTGGGCGGCCGTCACCAGGCCGCTGAGTGTGTTTTTGCTTGTCATGCCAGGCTTTTGAGGTGTCTTACGCGGTCGACGGCGTTGGGGTGGCTGTCGTAGAAGGCGGAATGGATGGGGTCGGGCGTCAGCGTGGCCGCATTGTCATTGTAGAGCTTGAGCAGCGCCGAGATCAGTTCGCCGGCCTGGCTGTGGCCGGCGGCGAAACGGTCGGCCTGGTATTCGTCGCGGCGCGAGAAGTAGGCGGCTACCGGCCCCATCCAGAACGTGAAGGTGGGCACGACCAGAAAGAACAGGATCAGTGCCAGAGCGTCATTGGGGCGGCCCAGCTGGGGAATGACGCCCAGGCTGGTATAGAAGCCAACCTGGGACCAGGCCCAGCCGGCCAGCAGGAAGAAGACCAGCGAGGAGAGCAGGCTGATCAGCAGGCGGCGCTGGATGTGGCGGTGCTTGAAGTGGCCCAGCTCGTGGGCCAGCACGGCCTCGATCTCGGCGGGCTGCAGCTTGTTGAGCAGGGTGTCGAAGAAGACGATGCGTTTATGACGTCCCAGGCCCGTGAAGTAGGCGTTGCCGTGCGCCGAGCGCCGCGAGCCGTCCATGACGTACAGGCCGTCGGCCTGGAAGTCGCAGCGCTGCGCCAGGGCGGCGATGCGCTCTCGCAACTCGGCGTCCTCCAGCGGCTTGAAGGTGTTGAAGAGCGGGGCGATGACGCGTGGATAGAGCCACAGGACCAGCAGGTTGAACGCCACCCACAATCCCCAGGCATACCAGGGCCAGGAGGGGCCGGCCCACTCCATGAAGCCCAGCAGGGCGGCGCACAGGGGAGTGCCCAGCGCCAGCACCAGCAGCAGCGCCTTGAGCGTGTCGGCCACGAACAGGCCGGGCGTCATGCGATTGAAGCCGAAGCGCGCCTCCAGCACGAATTTGCGGTACCAGGCGAAGGGCAGGCCGGCCGCTCCCATGATGGCCAGCACCGCGCCGATCAGGATCAGCTGGCGCAGCAGCTCGTGGCCGATCAGTCTCCCCAGGGCGACGTCCAGCCATTGCAGCCCGCCCATCAAGGTCAGGGCCAGCAGCAGGAAGGCTTCCACCAGTCGTTCGACCAGGGCCAGGCGCGTGCGCGCAATGGTGTAGCGTGCGGCGCGCTGGTGGCTGTGCAGGCTGATGCGGCCGGCGAACTCGGCCGGCACCTGGTTCTGGTGCCGGTAGACGTGCCGGATCTGGCGCATGCCCAGCCAGAAGCGCAGGAATACGTCGCACAGCAGGAAGATGACGAACAACAAGGTCAGCATGAGCACGGGCAATATGTAAAATAGGCGTTTTGAGGAATGATTATATGGCGGTTCAAACACAGCGTCTGGTCTGGCTCGACATGGAAATGACGGGCCTGGATCCGGACAAGGAGCGCATCATCGAGGTGGCCGTGGTGGTGACCGAGGCCGATCTGACCGTGGTGGCCGAAGGACCCGTCCTGGTCGTGCACCAGAGCAACCAGCTTCTTGACGCCATGGACGCCTGGAACAAGGGCACGCACGGCCGCAGCGGCCTGATCGACAAGGTCAAGGCGTCCACCCTGAATGAAGAGCAGGCCGAGGACATCCTGCTGGATTTCCTGAAGCAGCATCTGCCGGCCGGCAAGTCGCCGCTGTGCGGCAATACCATCAGCCAGGACCGCCGCTTCATGTACCGCTACATGCCGCGCCTGGAAGCCTTCTTCCATTATCGCAACCTGGACGTCAGCACTCTCAAGGAGCTGGCCTTGCGTTGGAAGCCCGAAGTGGTCAAAAGTTTCGTCAAGCAGAGCCGACACGAGGCCCTGGCCGACATCTACGAATCCATCGCCGAACTCAAGCACTACCGCGAGCATTTCATCCAGCTCTAAGACCGTCGCGACGGTCCGCGGGCGGCGATCCGCGGGCGGCGGTCCGCGGCCGACCCTCGGCGTCTGCATGCGGCGGCTGGCGCTCCTGCGCCGCGCGCGCTCTCCTGGCCTGGGGATGGGTCAAAGACGGCGGACAGGACATTTTTTCAGGCCTAGGGATTTACCCTTAAATCCCCCCTTGCGCTTCCATATGATACGGTTTTTTGATTGACATCAAATTTTTCGTATTAAATAATGAAGCGTATATGGTTTGCGCTGAAACAAAGTTTTTTGGCGCTGTCTGCACTATTACCGGGGGTTTGTCATGTATGCACAACTCGTAGAGACCGGCGTCAAGCAGGTCAAAGGCATGGACGACATGTCCGAGCAGGAGCGTCAGTTCCAGCAGCGCATCGACGACGGCGTGCGCATCGAGGCCAAGGACTGGATGCCCGAGGCCTATCGCAAGACGCTGGTGCGTCAGATTTCCCAGCACGCCCACTCCGAAGTGGTGGGCATGCTGCCCGAGGGCAACTGGATCACGCGCGCGCCTTCGCTCAAGCGCAAGGCCATCCTGATGGCCAAGGTTCAGGACGAGGCCGGCCATGGCCTGTACCTGTACAGCGCCGCCGAGACGCTGGGCGTCAGCCGCGAACAACTGGTCGGCGACCTGCTGTCGGGCAAGGCCAAGTATTCCAGCATCTTCAACTACCCCACGCTGAACTGGGCCGATATCGGCATGATAGGCTGGCTGGTGGACGGCTCGGCCATCATCAACCAGATCCCGCTGTGCCGCTGCTCCTACGGCCCGTATGCGCGCGCCATGGTGCGCGTCTGCAAGGAGGAGTCCTTTCACCAGCGCCAGGGCTACGACCTGCTGATCCAGATGTGCCTGCACGGCACGCCCGAGCAAAAGGCCATGTGCCAGGATTCCATCAATCGCTGGTGGTGGCCTGCCCTGATGATGTTCGGCCCTTCTGATGCCGATTCCACCAACAGCGCCCAGTCCATGCAGTGGAAGATCAAGCTGTTCTCCAACGACGAACTGCGCCAGAAGATGGTGGACCAGACCGTGCCCCAGGCCGAGTACCTGGGCCTGACCATTCCCGATCCGGACCTGCGCTGGAACGAGGAGCGCGGGCACTACGATTTCGGTGAAATCGACTGGGAAGAGTTCTGGGCGGTCATCAAGGGCAACGGCCCCTGTAACCGCGAACGGCTGCAGGCGCGCGTCAAGGCCCATGAAGACGGCGCCTGGTTCCGCGACGCCCTGGACGCTCATGCCCAGAAGCAGCAAGCGGTCCGCAAGGTCGCCTGAGTGTTTTTGCACGGGGAGCGCCGTCGCTTCCCGACCCGATCCGATACGCAGCGCGCGTCCAGTGTTCGCCGCTGCACAGCGAGGAATTGAAGTATGAGCAAGCATGATTGGCCTCTCTGGGAGGTCTTTATCCGCAGCCAGCACGGCCTGGCCCACAAGCATGTGGGCAGCCTGCATGCGCCCGACGCGGAAATGGCGATCAACAACGCCCGTGACGTCTACACCCGCCGCAACGAAGGCGTGAGCATCTGGGTCGTGCGCGCGGCCGACATCGCCGCCTCCAGCCCGGACGACAAGGGCGCGCTGTTCGAACCGTCCAACAGCAAGGTCTACCGCCATCCCACCTTCTTCCCGATGCCCGACGGCATCAATATGTAGGAGGCCGCATGGACAAGGCGCTGTTTTCCTATGCCCTGAGACTGGGCGATTCGACCCTGGTGCTGGCCCAGCGCCTGGGCGAATGGACCGGCCACGGCCCGGCCCTGGAAGAAGAGCTGGCCAGCGCGAATACCGCGCTGGACCTGCTCGGCCAGGCGCGCATGTGGCTGACGCTGGCCGGCGAGACGGAAGGGCAGGGCCGCGATGAAGACCGTCTGGCCTATCACCGCGACGCCCACCAGTACACCAACTACCTGCTGGTCGAACGCGACAACGGGCACTACGGTGACACCTTGATGCGCCAGTTCCTGTTCGATAGCTGGCATTTCTTCTTGCTGGAAGAACTGGTGCGCTCGTCCGACGAGCAGATCCGGGCCATCGCCCAGAAGGCGCACAAGGAAGTGATGTATCACCTGCGCCGTTCCAGCGACCTGATCGTGCGCCTGGGCGACGGCACGCCCGAGAGCCATGCGCGCATGCAGCAGTCGCTGGACGACGCCTGGCGTTTCGTGGGCGAGCTGTTCCTGGATGACGAGGTGACGCAGTCCCTGGCCGAACGCCAGGCCGCGCCGCTGATGGCGGGCCTGTGGACGCCGTGGCTGGATTACGTCAGCCAGGTGCTCGAACGCGCCACGCTGCGCCGTCCGCCGGAGCAGGACGCGCAGCACAAGGCCTATCGCGGCGGCCCGCAGGGGCGTCATACGGAGGCGTTGGGGTATCTGCTGGCGGAGATGCAGCATCTGCCACGCATGTATCCCGACGCTCGCTGGTGAGCGTCATGACCTCGACCTGGACGCCCGAGCAGGTCATGCAGCGCCTGGCCCGCATCCCCGACCCGGAGATCCCGGTGATCTCCCTGCTGGACCTGGGCATCGTGCGCGAGGTGCGCCGCGAGGGCGAGCTGTGCGTGGTCACCATCACGCCGACCTATTCCGGATGCCCGGCCATGTACGAGATCACGCGCATGATAGAAGAGGCCCTGCATGAAGAGGGCCTGGATCAGGTGCGCGTGGACACGCAGTTGTCGCCGGCCTGGACCACGGACTGGATGAGCGAGCAGGGCAGGCAGGCGCTGCGCGGCTACGGCATCTCGCCGCCCGCCCAGCGGTCGGTGGACATCTCCGGGCTGCTGCGCCAGCCCGACGCGCCTGTGGTGGCCTGTCCCCAGTGCGGCTCCACGCACACCCGGGTGATCAGCCAGTTCGGCTCCACGCCCTGCAAGGCGCTGTATCGCTGCATAAGCTGCGGCGAACCTTTCGATTACTTCAAGGCGCATTAATATAGGCCCAAATATGAGTCAGTTTTATTCCCTCCCGGTGGCCTCGGTCTCGCGCAGCACCCGCGATGCGGTGGTGGTGGCCTTTGCCGTGCCGGATGAATTGCAGGACGTGTTCCATTTCCGTCCCGGCCAGTACCTGACCCTGCGCACGCACCTGGACGGCCAGGAATTGCGCCGTTCGTACTCGATCTGCGCGGCTCCCCACGACCGCCTGCTGCGCGTGGCCATCAAGCGCGTCAACGACGGCGCCCTCTCCACCTGGGCCAACAGCCATCTGGAGGCCGGCGCCACGCTGGAGGTCATGCCGCCGGACGGGCATTTCACGGTGGAGTTCGACCCCGCTCAGGCGCGCCGCTACGTGGCCTTCGCCGTGGGCAGCGGCATCACGCCCATCCTGTCCCTGGTGAAGACGGCCTTGAACACCGAGCCGGATTCCTCGTTCACGCTGTTCTTCGGCAATCGCGCTTCCTCGGCCATCATGTTCCGCGAAGAAATCGAGGACCTGAAAAACACCTATATGGAGCGTTTCTACATCGTGTATATCATGAGCCGGGAGACGCAGGACATCGACCTGTTCAATGGCCGGCTCGACGGCGACAAGGTGCGCCAGCTGATGAAGCTGTGGTTCGATCCGTCCACGGTGGACGTGGCCTTCGTCTGCGGTCCGCAGGACATGACCGAGCAGGTCATTGCCGCCTTGCAGGAAAACGGGCTGGAGAAGTCGCAGATCAAGTTCGAGCTGTTCGGCGCTCCCAAGGGGCCGCGCGCCCTGCGCACCGGCGAGGAAGCGCGCAAGGCGCCGGGCAAGGAGCAGTGCGAGCTGACGATCATCCAGGACGGCGTCACGCGCAGCCTGACCATAGACAAGAACAGCGCCAGCGTGCTCGATTCGGCGCTGCAGCAGGGCCTGGAACTGGCTTACTCCTGCAAGGGCGGGGTCTGTTCGGCCTGCCGCTGCAAGGTGGTGGAGGGCGAAGTGGACATGGACGCCAATTTCGCGCTGGAAGACTACGAGGTGGCGCGCGGCTTCGTGCTGAGCTGCCAGAGCTTCCCGGTCAGCGACCGCCTGGTCATCGATTTCGACCAGGAAACCTGAGGCAGGGCCGCCCCAAGGTAAAAAGCGCCCTCCGGCAGCAAGCAGGCGAGAGCCTGGGCCGCGCGAGGAGCATTTTTCAGGAACAACAGCATGGTCCGGCCGGTCCGGACCATGCCCGGAGTCAGGAGCAAATTGCATGGCAATCGATTTTTTCAAGACGCACCAAGCCACCCTGGACCAGGCCCTGGCCAGCATCAACGAGCGCACGTTCTGGAGCGCCTACCCCGAGAACCCCAGCCCCCGCACTTACGGGGAGAGCGCCGCCCAGCAGGGCCAGGCAGCTTTCGAGGCCTATCGCGGCAAGCCGTTTCCCCTGACGCTGGAAGGCGCCCAGGGCGAGACCGGCGACGAGCAGTCGCCGTTTGGCTTCGCGCTGGACATCCGCTATCCCAAGGTTCCCGTCGACCAGCTGATCGCCCAGTCGCAACTGGCGCTGGAGAGCTGGCGCGATGCCGGGCCGCAGGCCTGGGTGGGCGTGTGCCTGGAGATCCTGCACCGCCTGAACCAGCGCAGCTTCGAGATGGCCAACGCCGTCCAGCACACCACCGGACAAGGCTTCATGATGGCCTTCCAGGCCGGCGGCCCGCACGCCCAGGAGCGCGCCCTGGAAGCCGTGGCCTATGCCTGGCAGGAAATGGCCCGCATTCCCGGCCTGGTGGATTGGGTCAAGCCCCAGGGCAAGCACGACCCCATCCAGATGAAGAAACAGTTCAAGGTCGTGCCGCGCGGCATAGGCCTGGTCATCGGCTGCTCCACCTTCCCGACCTGGAACGGCTATCCCGGCCTGTTCGCCTCCCTGGCGACCGGCAATACCGTCATCGTCAAGCCGCATCCGGGCGCCATCCTGCCCCTGGCCATCACCGTGGCCGTGGCGCGCGAGGTGCTGGCCGAAGCCGGCTTCAATCCCAATGTGGTGCTGCTGGCCGCCCATGAACCTCAGGAAGACACCGCCCAGCAGCTGGCCCTGCATCCGGCCGTCAAGCTGATCGACTTCACCGGCAGCAGCCAGAACGGCAACTGGCTGGAAGCCAATGCCCGCCAGGCCCAGGTCTACACCGAGAAGGCCGGCGTGAACCAGGTCATCATCGATTCGGTCGAGGACTTCAAGGCCGTGGCGCGCAACCTGGCGTTTTCTTTCGCCCTGTACTCGGGCCAGATGTGCACGGCTCCGCAGAACATCTACGTGCCGCGCGACGGCATACGAACCGCCGACGGCGTCATGAGTTTCGACGAGGTCGCCCAGGGCCTGGCGCTGGCTGTGCAGAAGCTGGTGTCCGATCCCGCCCGCGCGGTGGAGATCACCGGCGCCGTGCAGAATGAAGCCTGCGCACAGCGCATCGACGCCGCCCGTCAGCTGGGCATGCCCATCCTGGCTGACAGCCAGACGCTGGAGCATCCCGCATTCCCCGGGGCGCGCGTGCGCACGCCCCTGCTGCTGCAGGCGCGCGCCGACCAGCCCGAGATCCAGAAGGAGTGGTTCGGCCCCATCGCGTTCGTGGTGCAGACCGATTCGACCCGGCACAGCATCGAGCTGGCCGGCCGCAGCATCGTCGAACACGGCGCTCTGACGCTGTCGGCCTACAGCACCGATGAGCAGGTGACGGCCGAGATCCAGCGCATGGCCGAGCGCGCCGGCGTGTCCCTGTCGCTGAACCTGACCGGGGCCGTTTTCATCAACCAGACGGCGGCCTACAGCGATTTCCACGGCACGGGCGCCAACCCGGCCGCCAACGCCTCGCTGTCGGACTCGGCCTACGTGGCCAACCGTTTCCGTGTAATCCAGACCCGTTGGCATTTCTGAAAGGACGATGGCCGGATGATTTACCAGAATATCCAGTTTGAACTGCAGGACGGCGTGGCCCGCATCACGCTGAACCGCCCCGACAAGCTCAACAGCTTCACCGCCGACATGCATGCGGAGCTGGCCGACGCGCTGAGCCGCCTCGAGCAGCAGCCCGGGCTGCGCGTGCTGGTGCTGACCGGCAATGGCCGCGGCTTCTGCGCCGGACAGGACCTGTCCGAGCGCCAGATGAGCGCGGGCGATGCGCCTGTGGACCTGGGCGCCACCATCGAGAAGTTCTATGCGCCGCTGGTGCGCCGTCTGCGCGCGCTGGCCGCCCCCGTGGTGGTGGGCGTGAACGGCGTGGCGGCCGGCGCCGGCGCCAATCTGGCCCTGGCGGGCGATATCGTCATCGCGCGCCGCTCGGCCAGCTTCATCCAGCCTTTCTGCCGGTTGGGCCTGCTGCCCGACACGGGGGGCACTTTCTTCCTGCCCCGGCTGGTGGGGCCGGCCCGGGCCATGGGCCTGGCGCTGCTGGGCGACAAGCTGCCGGCCGAGCAGGCCGCGCAGTGGGGCCTGATCTGGGAATGCGTGGCCGACGAGGACTTCGAGGCGCGCCTGGACGAGCTGGCCCGCCATTTTGCGCAGGCGCCCACCAAGGGCCTGGCCTACGCCAAGAAAGCCATCTACGCCAGCGACGCGCACTCGCTGGACCAGCAGCTGGACATGGAGCGCGACCTGATGCGCGAACTGGGAGCCAGCCAGGACTACCGCGAGGGCGTCGATGCCTTCCTGGCCAAACGCGCACCTGTTTTCAAGGGGATGTAATGGATAACGTCGTTGTTCCGGAAGACGCACAGCAACTGGCCGAGCAGGTCAGCGAACATATGTACGGCAATGACCAGGCCTCCCAGGCGCTGGGCCTGAGCCTGGATGCGGTCGCGCCCGGCCAGGCCAACATGAGCATGACGGTGCGCGCCGACATGCTCAATGGCCACAAGACCTGTCATGGCGGATTCATCTTCGCCCTGGCCGACAGCACCTTCGCCTTCGCCTGCAATTCGCGCAACGCTCCCACGGTGGCCTCGGGGTGCACCATCGATTACCTGGCGCCCGCCTTCGAGGGCGACGTGCTCACGGCGCGCGGCGTGGAAGCGTCGCTGGCCGGACGCACCGGCGTATACGATATCGAGGTGGTGAACCAGAATGGCCGGCGCATCGCCCTGTTCCGGGGACGCTCGTACCGTCTGAACGGCACGGTGCTGGGCGGGATCGAAAAGAAATAGTTTTATTGACGAGACACCCTGCGGACCCGGGGGGGTCTGTAGTACCAAACGAGTGGCAGGGCAGGAGTACACCATGACAGCAATTCAAGAACAAGTCGGCCGCGATGCCATCGAGCACGCCAGCGTCGACGAAATCCGCAATCTGCAGCTGGAGCGCCTGAAGTGGACGCTGCGGCATGCCTACGAGAACGTGCCCCATTATCGTCGCAAGTTCGACGAGGCGGGCGTGCATCCGGACGATCTGAAGCAGTTGTCCGACCTGTCCAAGTTCCAGTTCACGACCAAGCAGGACCTGCGCGACAGCTACCCCTTCAATATGTTCGCCGTGCCCCGCGAGCAGGTGGTGCGCGTGCACGCCTCCAGCGGCACCACCGGCAAGCCCACGGTGGTGGGCTACACGGCCAAGGACATCTCCACCTGGGCCGACCTGTTCGCCCGCTCCATGTGGGCGGCCGGCGCGCGTCCCGGCGACATCGCGCACGTGGCCTACGGCTACGGCCTGTTCACCGGCGGCCTGGGCGCGCACTACGGCGCCGAGCGCCTGGGCTGCACGGTCGTTCCCATGTCCGGCGGCCAGACTGAAAAGCAGGTGCAGCTGATCCAGGACTTCCGCCCCGACGTGATCATGGTCACGCCTTCCTACTTCTGCAACATCATGGAGGAAATGGAGCGCCAGGGCATAGATCCGCGCGATACCTCGCTGCGCATCGGCATTTTCGGCGCCGAGCCCTGGACCAGCCAGATGCGCCTGGACATCGAGCAGCGCGCCGGCATCGACGCCGTGGACATCTACGGCCTGTCCGAAGTCATGGGGCCGGGCGTGGCCATGGAATGCGTGGAGAGCAAGGATGGTCCGGTGGTCTGGGAGGATCATTTCTTCCCCGAGATCATCAATCCCGAAACCGGCGAGCCCGTGGCCGACGGCGAGAGCGGCGAGCTGGTGTTCACCTCGCTCAGCAAGGAGGCCATGCCGGTCATCCGCTATCGCACCCGCGACTTGACGCGCCTGCTGCAGCCCACCTCGCGCAGCATGCGCCGCATCGGCAAGATCACCGGCCGCAGCGACGACATGCTGATCGTGCGCGGCGTCAATCTGTTTCCCACCCAGGTCGAGGAACTGGTCCTGAAGATGCCCGAGCTGGGCGCCCAGTATCAGCTCGTGCTCAGCCGCAGCGGCAACCTGGACGAGCTGGAGGTGCTGACCGAGGTGCGCGCCGAGCACAACCACCTGGACGAGGCGGCCCGCGAGCAGTTGGCGCGCCGCCTGTGCCACTCCATCAAGACCTTCATCGGCGTGAGCGCGCGCGTGCGGGTGCAGTCGGCCGGCACGGTCGAGCGCACCATCACCGGCAAGGCCAAGCGCGTGGTGGACCGGCGCACATTCTGATCGTCGCGACGGGGTGCCCGACGGCCCTGCCCAGGCAGGGCCGTTTTTGTATTCGCCCGTCTCACGGTATCATTCAGTCTGGCAGGCGGCGCAAGCCGTCTTTCTGTTTTTTCCGTGGCCGACCATGTCCGACACAGTTCCCGGCGCCATTGCCGGCATAGGCACCGACCTGATCCGCATCGAGCGGATCGAACGCGCGCTGGCCCGTCACGGCGAGCGCTTCGTCACCCGCATCCTGGGCGAACAGGCGCGCGTCGTCTATGCGCGCCGCGCCGCGCGCGATCCGCAGCGCGGGCTGCGCTACCTGGCGACCCGCTTTGCCGCCAAGGAGGCTTTTTCCAAGGCCATCGGCCTGGGCATGCACATGCCCATGGCCTGGTCGCGCATGCAGACCCTGAACGCGCCCGGCGGCCGGCCCGTGGTGCGCCTGTCCGGGGAGCTGCAGATCTGGTTCGAGGCGCGCTTTGGCGCCGCCCACATTTCCCTGACGGACGAGTCCGACATGGCCATGGCCTTTGTCGTGCTGGAGCGCAAGCCCCAAACCGGCCGCCATTCCTCCCTATCCGAGTCTGAAACCAAATGAGTTCTTCTCCGCAAGCAGTACTGCCTCCCGGTCCGGTCATGGTCGACGTGCAGGGCACCTCCCTGACCGAACAGGAGCGCCTGCGACTGCGCCACCCCCTGGTGGGCGGCGTCATCCTGTTCAGCCGCAACTTCCAGGACCGCGCACAGTTGACGGCCTTGTGCCAAGCCATCCATGCCGAGCGCGATGAGCCGCTGCTGATCGCCGTGGACCATGAGGGCGGGCGCGTGCAGCGCTTCCGGGAAGACGGCTTCACCACCTTGCCGGCCATGAGCCAGCTGGGCGAGCTGTGGACGCGCGACGCCGTCAAGGCGGCGGCGGTCGCCGCGGACACCGGTTACGTGCTGGCCGCCGAGCTGCGCGCCTGCGGCGTGGACATGAGCTTCACGCCCGTGCTGGACCTGGACTGGGGAGTCAGCAAGGTCATCGGCGACCGCTCCTTCCATCGCAGCCCGCGTGCGGTCTCCATGCTGGCGGCCGGCCTGATCCGGGGCCTGAACAAGGCGGGCATGTCCGCCTGCGGCAAGCATTTCCCCGGCCATGGCGCCGTGCAGGCGGACTCCCACCACGAGATTCCCGTGGACGACCGCCCGCTGGAGCAGATCCTGGACGAAGACGCCGCCCCCTACGGCTGGCTGGGCACCTTGCTGCTGCCTTCCGTCATGCCGGCCCACGTCATCTATTCCAAGGTGGACCCCAACCCGGCGGGTTTCTCGCCATACTGGATCCAGCGCGTGCTGCGCAAGGCCCTTGCCTACGACGGCGTGGTGTTCTCCGACGACCTGACCATGGAAGGCGCCTCGGTGGCGGGCGACATTCTGGACCGCGCCAAGGCGGCCCTGGGCGCCGGCTGCGACATGGTGCTGGTGTGCAACCGTCCCGACCTGGCCGACGAACTGCTGGAGCGCCTGGAGTTCACGCCTGCGCCGGAATCCACAGACCGCATCCGCAAGCTGATGCCAACGACCCCCGCCCTGGACTGGGATGCCCTGCAGGCGGACGAGCACTATCAATATGCCCGCGGACTTCAATCTAAAATCCTTTCTGTCTGAGCTGCCGAATCTGCCGGGCGTGTACCGGCATATCGACGAGCAGGGCGAGGTGCTGTACGTGGGCAAGGCCCGCGACCTCAAGCGCCGCGTCAGCTCCTACTTCCAGAAGAACCTGAGCAGCCCGCGCATCGCCCACATGGTGGCGCGGGTGGCGCGCATCGAGGTCACCGTCACCCGCAGCGAGGCCGAGGCCCTGCTGCTGGAAAACAACCTGATCAAGCGCCTGCGGCCGCGCTACAACATCCTGTTCCGGGACGACAAGTCCTATCCTTATTTGATGATCAGCGCCCACGAGGCGCCGCGCATCGCCTACTACCGCGGCAGCACCAGCGGCAAGGGCCATTTCTTCGGACCCTATCCCAATTCCTGGGCCGTGCGCGAAACCATCCAGATCCTGCAGCGGGTGTTCCGCCTGCGCACCTGCGAGGACAGCGTCTACGCCAACCGGACCCGCCCCTGTCTGTTGCATCAGATCGGACGCTGTTCGGCGCCTTGCGTGGATCTGGTCTCGCCGGAGCAGTACCAGCAGGACGTGCAGCGCGCCATCCGCTTCCTGGATGGCCATACCTCCGAGATCCTGGACGATCTGCAGGCCCGCATGATGAAGGCGTCCGAAAACCTGGACTTCGAGCAGGCCGCCGTGCTGCGCGACCAGATGAAGGCCCTGTCCGCCGTATTGCAGCAGCAGAGCATGGAGCAGGTCGGCAACGACGACGTGGACGTCATCGTGGTGGCCAATGCGGGCGGCAAGTTCTGCGTCAACCTGGCCATGGTGCGCGGCGGCCGCCATCTGGGCGACCGGGCTTTCTTCCCGACGCAGATCAACGACGACACGCCCGGCGACGTGCTGGCGGCCTTCATCGCCCAGCATTATCTGGAGCGCCGCATGCCGCCGGTGCTGGTCTGCTCGCACGCCTTGCCCGATCCGGACCTGATGCCCCTGCTGGCCGAGCAGACCGGGGTCAAGGCGCGGGTGCTGACGCGCCCGCAGGGCGTGCGCAGGACCTGGCTGGAACAGGCGGCCAAGAACGCCGAGCTGGCGCTGGCGCGCGTGCTGAGCGAGTCCACGGCGCGCGCCGAGCGCACCCGGGCGCTGGCCGATGCCCTGCAGTTGGACCTGGACGAGGCCCAGCTGGACGCCTTGCACATCGAATGCTTCGACATCAGCCATACGGCCGGGGAGGCCACGCAGGCTTCCTGCGTGGTGTACAGGCAGCACGCCATGCAGCCCTCACTGTATCGTCGCTACAACATCGCCGGCATCACGCCGGGCGATGACTATGCCGCCATGCGCCAGGTCCTGAACCGCCGCTTCGCGCGCGTGGCCGAGGGGCTGGCCGAGCTGCCGGACATCGTCCTGATCGACGGCGGCAAGGGGCAGGTGGAGATCGCCCGGCAGGTGTTCGTGGAGCTGGGTCTGGACATCCATGTGCTGGTCGGGGTGGCCAAGGGCGAGAAACGCAAGGTCG
Source organism: Alcaligenes sp. Marseille-Q7550 (assembly GCF_965112015.1). Lineage (NCBI taxonomy): Bacteria > Pseudomonadati > Pseudomonadota > Betaproteobacteria > Burkholderiales > Alcaligenaceae > Alcaligenes > Alcaligenes sp. Marseille-Q7550. The sequence goes on along the minus strand of NZ_CBCOPU010000002.1, from coordinate 157,112 downwards.
GCCTGGAAACGCTGGTCTTTGCCGACGGCCGTCCGTCCGTGGCGCTGGGCGTGGAGTCCGCCGCCCTGATGCTGGTGGCGCAGGTGCGCGACGAGGCGCACCGTTTCGCCATCACCGGCATGCGCGCCCAGCGGGCCAAGGCGCGCAACGTGTCCCGGCTGGAGGATATCGAAGGGGTCGGCGCCAAGCGGCGCCAGCGCCTGCTGGCGCGCTTTGGCGGCTTCAGCGGGGTGGCCGACGCCAGCATCGACGAGCTCAGTTCGGTCGAGGGAATATCCACCGAACTGGCCGAGCGCATTTATCATGCTTTACGATAGGCGTGAGCCTTCGTCCATTTAGGTTGGTATCCGAGCTATGCCTTTCAATCTGCCCATCGCCCTTACGTGGCTTCGCATCGTCCTGATCCCCTTGATCGTGGCGCTTTACTACCTGCCCGAGAGCTGGCTGTCCGAGCCTTCGCGCGATCTGTTGGCGGCCCTGGTCTTCATCGTGGCGGCCCTGACGGACTGGTTCGACGGCTGGCTGGCGCGGCGCTGGAACCAGACTTCGTCCTTCGGCGCCTTCCTGGATCCGGTGGCGGACAAGCTGATGGTGAGCGCGGCCCTGCTCGTGCTGCTGGACCTGAACCGGGTGGACGCCTTCATCGCCCTGATCATCATAGGCCGGGAAATCACCATTTCCGCATTGCGGGAATGGATGGCCAAAATCGGGGCCAGTGGTAGTGTGGCGGTTCACCGGCTCGGCAAGTTCAAGACGGCGGCACAGATGGTGGCCATTCCCTGCCTGCTGTACTGGTACCCCATCATGGGCCTGCCGACCCGCATCATCGGCCAGGCGCTCATCGTCGTGGCCGCGGTACTGACTGTCTGGTCCATGTGCTATTACTTGCAGAAGGCCTGGCCGGAAATCAAGAAAAAGCAGAACTGAGCATGTCTGATACGCAAACCTCCACGCTGGACGGGCAGCTCGCCCCCAGCTCGCGCGACTGGCGGGTGATCGGGGTCATCGGGATCGCCCACGCCAGTTCGCACTTCTTCCAGCTGATCCTGCCCACGCTGTACATTTCCCTGGGCCAGGAGTTCGGCTATGACTTCCTGACGCTGGGCGGGCTGGTCACCACTTTTTATCTGGTGTCCTGCCTGGGGCAGGCCTCTTCGGGCTTCCTGGTCGATCGGGTGGGCGCCTATCCGGTGCTCAAGGTGGGGCTGGCCTGCTTCGTGGTGGCGGCCTTGCTCATCGGCATGGCCAACGGCTACGCCATGCTGCTGGCCGCCGCGCTGATCGGCGGGGTGGGCAATGCCGTCTTCCACCCGGTGGACTTTTCCATCATCAATCACCGGGTCAGTCCGGCGCGCCTGGGCCATGCCTTCAGCACGCACGGCCTGACGGGCAACCTGGGTTGGGCGCTGACGCCGGTCTTCATCACGTCCCTGACCATTTATTTCAACTGGCGCGTTGCCGTGCTGGCCGCCGCCGCCCTGATCGCGGCCGTGCTGGCGCTGGTGCTGCTCAACCGCGAGGCGCTGGCCGGCGCGTCCGTTGCGCGCGAGGCGGACGGAGCCAGGCCGCAGAACAAGGAGCCCATCTGGGTGACGCTGTCCACCTTGCTGTCCCGGCCCTCGCTATGGGGGGCGTTCCTGTTCTTCGCCTTTGCCACGGCCGCCATGGCGGTGGTGCAGAACTACACCATTCCCATGCTGCACAACACCTACGGCATCGACAAGGTGCTGGCGGGTTCGGCGCTGTCCGGCTATATGCTGGCATCGGCGGCGGGCATGCTGGCCGGCGGCTTCATCGCTTCCAGCACGCCGCGCTCCGAACTGATCGTGTTCGTGTCCCTGATCGTCTCCGGCACCTTGCTGCTGGTGCTGGGGGCAGGGTGGGTGGCGCCGGCGCTGGCCCTGTTTTTCGTGGGCGCCGCGGGGTTCTGCTCGGGCATCGCCTCGCCCTCGCGCGACATGCTGATCCGCCGCGTCACGCCCAAAGGGTCGACCGGCGCCGTCTATGGGCTGGTGTATTCGGGCATGGATGTGGGCTCGTCCCTGGCCCCAGTGGGCTTCGGGCTGCTGCTGGATGCCGGCCTGAACCAGGCGCCCTGGTACGGCGCGGCCATCGGCTACTGGACCGCCGCCGGCCTGGCCGTCTATGTGGCTTCCACTGTCACCCGGGCGTCCCGGAACTGAAGAAAAGGGCAAAAGCAAAACCGCTGCAACTGCAGCGGTTTTTTTGCATAACGGCGCGGCCCTTACTGCCGTGCCAGGCGGGGTTCGTCCACGCTGTCCGGATGACTGCTGCGCCAGGGGTTGATGTCCAGGCCGCCGCGGCGCGTATAACGCGCATATACCAGCAGGCGTTCGGGGCGGCAGCTTTGCATGATGTCGCTGTAGAGCCGTTCCACGCAGTGTTCGTGGAACTCGGTATGGCGGCGCAGGGAGACGATGTAACGCAGCAGGGAGGCGGGATCGATCTGCGGGCCGGTGTAGCGCACCTGCACGCTGCCCCAGTCCGGCTGGCCGGTGACCGGGCAGTTGGACTTGAGCAGGTCGGACACCAGCGATTCAGTGACGACGGGGGCCTCGGGCAGGCAGCGCAGCAGCCCGCTCTGGGGCGTGTAGTCGCGGATCTCGATGTCCAGCTGGTCGATGCACAATCCGTCCAGCGTGCCGATGTTCTGGCCGTCCAGGGCGTCGAGCGGCAGCAGCGTGACGTCCACGGGGGCGCCGGCGACGGAACCCAGGTCCGGGCCATGCGTTCGCGCAGCGCGTCCGTATCGCTCACGATCTCGTCGTTGAAGGAATTCAGGTAGAGCTTGAAGGATTTCGATTCGATGATGCGCGGGCTGTTCCAGGGGATGACGAAGCGCGCGATGGCCGCGACCGGCTTGCCTTTGGGGTTGAGCCAGGACATTTCGTAGGCGTTCCAGATGTCGGCGCCGTGCCATTGTTCGGGCGTCTGGAGGGAGCGGCGGTTCAGGGCCCGTTCGATGCCGAACAGCACGGATGGATCGTAGCGACTGGGATAGACCACGTCGTGGCCCAGAGGGGAGTCTTTCAGGAGGGAAGTGCTCGTCATTGGCGGCTAATACGGGAACAAGACAATCAAAAGGCGCGGCGCGCTCGCCGGCCTTGCGTGGCGAGCCCCATTATCCCATATGGTGAAACTGCTGTCTCAGCATGCAAAAACGCTGCTGCGACGCACATCATGGCGTTTCATAAAAAGACACTGCATTTCATATCTCGAAATTTATAAACTAAGCTGTTGATTTAAATATAAAAAATTTTTAGTCTTATATAAGATACAACACACCATTGCGGCGCAGCATTTGGATAGACTGTAGTCATCTGTTCAACGTCATTTCTGATAGAGGAGTTCATCCATGAATGCTCGAGAAGCCGACATCCGGAACCTGCAAAAACGCTGGGCGGAAGATTCCCGCTGGCAAGGCGTCAAGCGAGGCTACAGCGCCGAGGAGGTGATCCGCCTGCGCGGCTCCCTGGTCGAGGAATACACGCTGGCGCGGCGCGGCGCAGAGCGGCTCTGGCAATCCATCAACCAGGAGCCTTTCGTCAACGCGCTGGGCGCCCTGACCGGCAACCAGGCCATGCAGCAGGTCAAGGCCGGCTTGAAAGCCATCTATCTATCGGGCTGGCAGGTGGCGGGCGATGCCAATACCGCCGGCGAAATGTACCCTGATCAATCCCTGTACCCCGTCAACTCGGTGCCATCCGTGGTGCGCCGCATCAACAATTCCCTGGCGCGCTGTGATCAGATCCAGTGGATGGAAGGCGTCAACCCCGGCGACGAAGGCTATATCGATTACTTCGCGCCCATCGTGGCCGACGCCGAGGCGGGCTTTGGCGGCGTGCTCAATGCATTCGAGCTGATGAAGGCCATGATCGCGGCGGGCGCGGCCGGCGTGCACTTCGAGGACCAGCTGGCCTCGGCCAAGAAGTGCGGCCACCTGGGCGGCAAGGTCCTGGTGCCCACCCGCGAGGCCGTCTCCAAGCTGGTCGCCGCTCGCCTGGCCGCCGACGTGCTGGACGTGCCCACCATCCTGGTGGCCCGTACCGACGCCGATGCCGCCGACCTGATCACCAGTGATGTGGACGAGTACGACCGCCCCTTCATCCTGGAAGAGCGCACGGTCGAAGGCTTCTATCGCACCCGCGCCGGTCTGGACCAGGCCATTGCCCGGGGCTTGGCGTACGCGCCGTATGCGGACCTGGTCTGGTGCGAGACGTCCACGCCGAACCTGGAGTATGCGCGCCAGTTCGCCGAAGCCATCCACCGTCAGTTCCCCGGCAAGATGCTGGCCTACAACTGCTCGCCTTCCTTCAACTGGAAGAAGAATCTGGACGACGCCACCATCGCCAAATTCCAGCGCGAGCTGGGCGCCATGGGCTACAAGTTCCAGTTCATCACGCTGGCGGGCTTCCACGCCCTGAACTACGGCATGTTCGAACTGGCGCACGGCTATGCCCGCCGCCAGATGAGCGCCTTCGTGCAACTGCAGGAAAAAGAGTTCGCCGCCGCCGAGCTGGGCTTTACCGCCGTCAAGCACCAGCGTGAAGTGGGCACGGGCTATTTCGACGCCGTGACCCAGACCGTGGAGGCCGGCAAGTCCTCGACCACGGCGCTGGCCGGTTCCACCGAGGCCCAGCAGTTCGCGACCTCGGAAGCGTGATCGGGGAGGGCGCTCCCTGAGAGCGCCGCCGCGATGCAGACAGCCCGCCGGCCTGCTCCAGCCGACGGGCTGTCTTTTTGGCAAGAGGAGAGGGCCGCTCCAGACGGTCTTGTCTGGATAAGTCTCTTAATTACCACGATTTATTTGCCTGGCTGATTTTCTGGGTGTTTGTTCATAAAATCGCGGCAGGCGAGAAAACAATCAAGCCGTGCGGGTCGATGGCCGCCGCCCTGGAAGGGCGGTATTTTTTTGGCGCGGCCGGCCGAAAAAAAAAAGAGGCTGCCAGCGGCAGCCCTAAAGCATTGAACAGTTGATGCCGTGTTGGGGGGATAACGGCCTGAACAAGATGCGTAGGGACAACGATATAGGAAGCAAGCAAAGTCGTATTGATTTAGATCAAGAGTAAAGAAATATCAGTGGTTTATAGTCCTTCCATGCGCGCATATTCCATTTTTTCCCTGCCCAAGCCCCTGACGGACGAACAGCGTTCGCGCAGGCGTCACACCCTGGCCCGGCTGGGCCTGGCCTGGCTGGCCGCCATGCAGGTCATGATGTTCGCCTTTCCCGGCTACATGCGCTCGTTCAGTACCTCGCCGGACAATATCGAATCCCTCTCCCAGGCCATCGTGCTCATGAACTGGGCCAGCCTCAGCCTTACCATGCCGGTCATACTGTACTGCGCCTGGCCCATCATCAAAGGCGCCGTCGCCAGCCTGTCCGAAGGCCGCGTCGGCATGGACGTGCCGGTGGCCCTGGGCATCATCGGCGCCTTCCTGCCCAGCGTGGTCGGCACCTGGACCCATCAGGGCGAAGTCTATTACGACTCGGTCACCATGTTCGTGGCCTTCCTGCTCACCGCCCGCTATCTCGAACTGTGCGCACGCCAGTCGGTGGCGCAAGGCGGCTCGCACGAGGTCATCGAGCAGTTCCGCCGCTCCGTCAGCGGTCATGCCGACACCCTGGCGTTCTGGTTCGTCACCATCCAGTTGCTGCTGGCCGCCGTGCTGGGCCTGGTCTGGTACTGGCTCGACCCTTCGCACGCCGTGCCCGTGGTGGTGTCGCTGCTGGTCATGAGCTGTCCCTGTGCCATGTCCATGTCCGTGCCCACGGCGGTGGCCTCGGCCCATGCCGGCCTGTCGGCCCGTCCGGCCGCCAGCGAATTCGAAGTCGTGCAGCTCACCCAGCAGACGGGCCGCATCGCCCGCCAGAACCTGTACGGCTCCATCGCCTGGCACCTGCTCATGACGCCCCTGGCCGCCGTGGGTATCGTCGCTCCCTGGCTGGCGGCCATCAGCATGCTGGTTTCCTCGCTGGCGGTCGCCGCCAATTCCTGGCGCATCTATCGCAGCCGGGTGCGCGAAGTTCCCGCGGGCTGGACCGGCCCGGCGGCAGGGCAGGCCTGACATGTTCGGCTCCCTGCTGGTCCTCATACCCATTTCCGTCATGCTGGTCATCCTGATCGGCGTGGCTTTCTGGTGGGCGATCTTCGCCGGCCAGTTCGAAGACGCCCACACCGCGGCCGATTCCATTCTCCAGGATGACGACACGACCGCCCGCCCGCCTCGGCGGGGGCGTCCTCCCGATACCCACTGATTATTCTTTTTCAAGCCCCTGGGACTGTTGGCGCCAGGCAGTCCAAGGGGCTGGAACGCGCGCGTTTGCGCGGCTTTCCAAGGCTTCTTGATGCACATCAAGGAGCCGTTTATCGACTTGCAGGATGATGCTGGTAGTTGTCGCTTGTATTAACAATGTTTGTTTAGGGGAAGCAAATGGGCACTTCCGATACGGTCGGAAACAACGCCGAAGTCTTCAATTACGGAGTGGTGCGGCAATTCACCATCATGACCGTATTTTGGGGCGTCATAGGCATGGCAATGGGCCTTTTCATTGCCTTGCAGCTGATCTGGCCAGAACTCAATTTCAATACTCCATGGCTCAGCTACGGGCGCCTGCGTCCGCTGCACACCAACGCCGTGATCTTCGCGTTCGGCGGCACCGGCCTGTTCGCCACGTCCTACTACGTGGTGCAGCGCACCTGTCAGGCGCGCCTGTTCAGCGACAAGCTCGCCGCCTTCACCTTCTGGGGCTGGCAGGCCGTCCTGGTGGCCGCCGTCATCACTTTGCCCATGGGCTACACCAGCAGCAAGGAATACGCGGAACTGGAATGGCCCATCGACATCCTGATCACCCTGGTCTGGGTGGCTTATGCCATCGTGTTCTTCGGCACCATCGTCAAGCGCCGCGTGCGCCACATCTACGTGGCCAACTGGTTCTTCGGCTCCTACATCCTGACGATCGCCGTCCTGCACATCTTCAACAACCTGGAACTGCCCGTCAGCTTCATGAAGTCCTACTCGGCCTATGCCGGCGTGCAGGACGCCATGGTGCAGTGGTGGTACGGCCATAACGCCGTGGGCTTCTTCCTGACGACCTCCTTCCTGGGCATGATGTACTACTTCATTCCCAAGCAGGCCAACCGCCCCATCTATTCCTATCGCCTGTCCATCGTCCACTTCTGGGCGCTGGCCTTCACCTACATGTGGGCGGGTCCTCACCACCTGCTGTACACCTCGCTGCCCGACTGGACCCAGTCCCTGGGCATGACCTTCTCGCTGATTCTGCTGGCTCCATCCTGGGGCGGCATGATCAACGGCATCATGACCCTGTCCGGCGCATGGCACAAGCTGCGCACCGACCCCATCCTGAAGTTCATGGTCGTGGCCCTGTCCTTCTACGGCATGTCCACCTTCGAAGGCTCCATGATGGCCATCCGCACGGTGAACGCGCTGTCGCACTACACCGACTGGACCATCGGCCACGTGCACTCCGGCGCCCTGGGCTGGGTGGCCATGATCACCTTCGGTTCGCTGTACTACCTGATCCCTCGCCTGTACGGTCGCACCGCCATGGCCAAGCCCCGCCTGATCGAACTGCACTTCTGGCTGGCCACCCTGGGCGTGGTGCTGTACATCGCCGCCATGTGGATCGCCGGCGTGATGCAGGGCATGATGTGGCGCGCCACCGGCGCCGACGGCACCCTGACCTACAGCTTCGTGGAAGTCGTGAAGGCCACCTATCCCTTCTACGCCATCCGCGCTCTGGGCGGCCTGCTGTTCGTGACCGGCATCCTGATCATGGCATGGAACACCTTCCTGACCATCAAGGGCCAGCCGCGCGTCAACCCCGTCGTGCCTCTCAAGAATCCAGACGCCCGCGATCCAGCCCTGGTGGGTGCAACCACCGTGCTGGCGTAAGGAGTAAACCATGGCTAACGAAACCAACAAGCGCTTTTCTCACGCAACCATTGAGAAGAACATCGGGCTAATGATCATCCTCAGCATCCTGGTCATCTCCTTTGCCGGCCTGGTGCAGATCGTGCCCCTGTTCTTCCAGCACTCGACCACCCAGCCTACCGAAGGCACGGTGCCCTACGAACCGCTGAACCTGATCGGCCGAGACATCTACATCCGCGAAGGCTGCGTCGGCTGCCACTCGCAGCAGATCCGCATGCTGCAGTCCGAGGTGCAGCGCTACGGTCCTTACTCGCTGGCCGGCGAATCCGTGTACGACTATCCCTTCCTGTGGGGCTCCAAGCGTACCGGCCCCGACCTGGCCCGCGTCGGCCAGCGCTACAGCGACGAATGGCATCGCATCCACCTGCGCAATCCGCGCGACGTCGTCAAGGAGTCCAACATGCCCGCCTATCCATGGCTGCAGCACAACTCCGTCGAAGGCGAGAACGTGCAGGACCGCATGAAGGTGCTGCGCAAGCTGGGCGTGCCCTACACCGACGAACAGATTGCCAAGGCGCCCGAGCAGCTCAAAGGCAAGACCGAGGAAGACGCCCTGGTGGCGTACCTGCAGGGTCTGGGCGTGAAGAGCCGCGCCGCCGCCGCCAAGGCCGTGGAACAAGGAGCCCATTAAATGGCCATGGTCAACGCCGTAGTAACGTTTCTGGCGATGCTGACCTTCCTGGGCATTTGCTGGTGGGCGTTCTCCCGGGGACGCCGCCAAGCCAACCAGGAAGCCGCGCTTCTGCCTTTTGCCTTGCCCGACGAGGGACGCAACGATGAAAACCTTGGGGGTTTGAATGAGTGACTTTTTCAATAATGGCTGGAGCATCTGGATTTCCGCCATCGCCCTGGGCGGCATCGTCTTCTGCCTGTGGCTGCTGTTTACGCAACGTTCGTTCCTGGGCAAGAATGTCCAGGTCGAGGAGACCGGCCACGTATGGGACGGTGACCTGACCGAGCTGAACAATCCCGTGCCGCGCTGGTGGACCGTCATGTACATCGGTCTGTGCATCTTCGCCCTGGGCTACCTGGTGCTGTATCCCGGCCTGGGCGCTTACAAGGGCGAGCTGGGATTCACCTCCGGCAAGCAGGTCAAGCAGCAGCAGGAAGAGATCAACGCCCGCCTGGCGCCCGTGTACGCCCGCTACCGCGAGATGCCCATCGAGGATATCGCCCGCGACCACGAGGCCCGCGAGATCGGCCAGCGCCTGTTCCTGAACAACTGCGCCCAGTGCCACGGCTCGGACGCCAAGGGCGCGCCCAGCTTTCCCAACCTGGCCAACAAGGCCTGGCTGTGGGGCGGCGAGCCTGAGCAGATCCTGCACACCATCACCGAAGGCCGCACCGGCATGATGCCGCCGCAGTCGCAGTTGACGCCCGCCCAGGCTTCGGATGTGGCCCAGTACGTGCGCTCGCTCTCGGGCCTGGCTGCGGATCCGCTGCGCATCGTTCCCGGCAAGCGCGTGTTCGACAGCACCTGCTTCGCCTGCCACGGCGCCGACGGCAAGGGCAATGTGCTGCTGGGCGCGCCCGACCTGACCGATGACTACTGGCTGTATGGCAGCTCCGAAGCCACCATCGTCCAGACCGTCCTGCAAGGCCGCAGCAACCAGATGCCCGCCCAGAAAGGCACGCTGACGCCCGAGCAGATCCGTCTGCTGGCCGGCTGGGTCTGGGGCCTGTCCAATGCGGAACCTGCTCAGTCCAAGTAATTTGTTTTTGAATCGATCTGACGTCTTCAGGACCTGCAATGAGTAGTGAAGCTCCCCAAGCCCGCGCCGACGGTGCGCAGGAAAACGTTCCCAAGTGGCAGCCGCCACGCAACGGCAAAGGAGCGGGAGGCACCTCGCCGCAGGTCGAGAAGGCGCTGGTCGATGTACGCAAGAAGATCTATCCCCGCTCCGTCACGGGCGTGTTCGCCCGCTGGCGGGTCTGGATGGTGTATCTCACGCAGATCATCTTCTATGGCCTGCCCTGGATCGAATGGCATGGCCGTCAGGCCGTGCTGTTCGATCTGCTGGAACGCAAGTTCTACATCTTCGGCATGATCCTCTGGCCGCAGGACGTCATCTACCTGACCGTCCTGCTGCTGATCTCCGCCTTTTCCCTGTTCCTGTTCACGGCCATGGCCGGGCGGCTGTTCTGCGGCTATGCCTGTCCCCAGACCGTCTACACCGAAATCTTCATGTGGGTCGAGCGCAAGGTCGAAGGCGACCGGCTGGCCCGCATCCGCCTGGACGAACAGCCCTGGACGCCCAGGAAGCTGCGCATCAAGGCCACCAAGCATTTCCTCTGGATCGTCATCGCGCTCTGGACGGGCTACACCTTCATCGGCTATTTTGCGCCCATCCGCGAGCTGGGCGGCGAACTGATCGCCTTGACGCTGGGTCCCTGGCAGTGGTTCTGGCTGCTGTTCTACGCCTTCGCCACCTGGGGCAACGCCGGCTTCATGCGCGAGGCCGTGTGCAAGTACATGTGCCCCTACGCTCGTTTCCAGAGCGTCATGGTGGACCGCGACACCTTCGTGGTCACCTACGACTTCGTGCGCGGCGAAAAACGCGGCGGGCGTTCCCGCAAGATCGACCACAAGGAAGCCGGCATGGGCGACTGCGTGGATTGCAGCCTGTGCGTGCAGGTCTGCCCGACCGGCATCGATATCCGCGACGGCCTGCAGTACATGTGCATAGGCTGCGGCGCCTGCGTGGACGCCTGCGACCAGGTCATGGACAAGATGGGCTATGAAAAGGGCCTGATCCGCTACACCTCGGAGCGCGCCATCAAGGATAGGCTGACGCAGTCGCAGGTGCGCCGGCGCATGCTGCGTCCGCGCGTCATCTCCTATATCCTGATCCTGGCCGTCATCTGCGGCGCCTTCGTCTACACCCTGGCCACGCGCACCCCGATGCGGGTCGATGTCATCCGCGACCGCGGCGCGCTGGGGCGCGAGGTGCCGGGCGGCCTGATCGAAAATGTCTTCCGCCTGCAGGTCATCAACACGTCCGAAGAATCCATGGAGCTGCAGTTGTCCGTCAGCGGGCTGGAGGGAGCGCGCATCACCTTGACCGAGAACGGCAGCGACCACATCCATGTGGACGCCGCCGCCAACAAGCTCCTGCCCGTCGTGGTGCAGGTGCCGGTCAACAGCGCCAAGCCGGGCTTGTATGATATTTCCATCCAGGCGGTGGGCGAGCACGAGAACGGTCAGAAAACTTACGTGAACGAACGCAGCAGTTTCTACATTCCTCAATGATTTTTCAGGGAGAGCAAGTCATGGACAAAAGTACCGACAGTCAACCGTGGTGGCGCGAACCCTGGCCCTGGCTGCTCATGGCCGGCCCGGCGCTGGCCATCGTGGGCTGCGCCATCACCATCGTCCTGGCCTTCCAGAACTTCAGCGATCAGGATGTGAACGACGGCGGGGTCAAGCAGGGCCTGGTCGTCAGCAAGCCTGCTCCTGCTCAGGACAAAAACCGATAGATAGCTTCCTCGGTTTACGATAGGGTAAAGAATCATGTGGCCTTTCAAGAAGGGGGTACGAATGAGCATTCGGTCTCTGATGTGGATACTGTGGCCTTCATTCCTGGCGGCGGGCGCGATCAGCGCCGTCGTCTTCGCCCTGGTGGATCCCTTGGATATCGTATTTCTTGGGCACCTGCAGGCCGATCGCTTGTCGGTCTATACCGCATCCTTCTTCCTGTTCTGGCTGGCCGCCGCCGGCTCCAGCGCGCTGAGCCTGTTCATGTCCCCGGGCGGCAAGGCGGACTTGCCGGAACCGGCCGACAGCCTGGACTGAGGCGCTGCGCCCGAACCACAAAAAAAAGCACACGCATCGCTGCGTGTGCTTTTTTTGTGTACCGCGGCGCGCCGGGCGCAAACCGGGACCCTGGCGGGTCCTATTGCCGGCGCGCGTTCATTCGCATTCAGTGCCGGCCAAGCTCTGCAGGGCGGGCAGATCCAACAGGTGGACTTCGCGCTGCGATATCTTGAGCAGGCCTTCGCGCGCGAAACGCGAGAACAGGCGGCTGACGGTCTCCAGGGTCAGGCCCAGGAAGTTGCCGATTTCTTCGCGGCTCATGCGCAGGATGAATTCGTAAGGGGAGTAACCCAGCAGGGAAAGGCGCTGCGACAGGTTCAGCAGGAAGGCGGCCAGGCGCTGTTCGGAACGCAGGCCCGCCAGAGTCAGCATCAACTGGTGGGCGCGGTTGATCTCCTTGCTCATCAGGCGGCGGAACTGCTGCTGCAGGATGGGCAATTGAGCCGAGAGGCGATCCAGGTCGTCCAGGCGGATCACGCAGACTTCGCTGTCCTCCAGCGCGATGGCGTGCGAGACATGGCGGTTCTCGACCAGGCTGTCCATGCCCAGAATCTCGCCGGGCAGCAGAAAGCCCGTGATCTGGATGTGTCCGGTGGAGTCCTCCAGTTGCATCTTGATCGACCCCGAACGCAGGCCATAGATGCCTTCGACCGGATCGGCCAGGCGGAACAGGGCGCCGCCCTTGGGGATGCGAATACGCTCCTTGACCAGGTCGTCGAGCCTCTCCATTTCATGCTTGGGCATGCCCAGAGGAAGACACACCTCGTTCAGCATACAACTGGAGCAGCGTATGGAATCAGAGGTAACCGAGATACGTTTTTGCATAAAGATAGAGTCGGACTGCGAAACGCGGAATCCTTGAGTCAAATCAAGATCAATTGTAGCTTTTTATTGATGACTATTCTGTTGAATCCCCGAATATGTTCAGGCGCTGAATTCCGCGGGCCTGCCGTGAGCGGCATTCACGGCCCCGTTCGGCCGCCAGACGCCTGATTTTTCCTTGTTGTATAAAAGCGATGGAAGGGCTTGAATTCGGCGCCTTCGTCCTTATCTGCATTCCATCCTGTTATTTGTTGCGAGACCCGGGCGGGCAGTGATCGGTAACTGTTGGCAGTGGGTTTCCGCATTTGTTCATAAGTGAATGATCCATGCGAATCGATAAACTGACAACGAAGTTTCAGCAGGCCCTGGCCGATGCGCAAAGCCTCGCTGTTCGCGAAGACAATCCCTACCTGGAACCGGCCCACGTGCTGGTGGCCCTGCTGGCCGACTCCGAGTCCGGCACGGGCAGTCTGCTGGCGCGCGCCGGCGTGGCCATACCACGCCTGGACACCGAGCTGACCCGTTTGATCAACAACCTGCCCAAGGTGCAGGGCGCGGAAGGCCAGCAGCAGCTCAGCTCCGCCCTGCAGGCGGCCCTGGCGCGCACGGAAAAGGAAGCCGCAAACCGCGGCGACACCTATATCGCCAGCGAACTCTTCCTGCTGGCGCTTGCCGACGACAAGGGCGAGACCGGCTGCGCCCTGCGTGACAGCGGCTTGCAGCGCAAGACGCTGGAGGCGGCCATCGACGCGGTGCGAGGCGGGGCCAATGTGTCCGATCCCGAAGGCGAGAGCAATCGGGAAGCCCTGGACAAGTACACCACCGACCTGACCGAGCGCGCCCGCCAGGGCAAGCTGGATCCGGTCATCGGCCGTGACGACGAGATCCGCCGCACCATACAGATCCTGCAGCGCCGCACCAAGAACAATCCCGTACTGATCGGCGAGCCCGGCGTGGGCAAGACCGCCATCGTGGAGGGCCTGGCCCAGCGCATCGTCAACAATGAAGTGCCTGAAACCCTCAAGGGCAAGCGCCTGCTGGTGCTGGACCTGGCGGCCTTGCTGGCCGGCGCCAAGTACCGGGGCGAGTTCGAAGAGCGCCTGAAGGCCGTGCTCAAGGAGCTGTCCAAGGACGACGGCAAGACCATCGTCTTCATCGACGAGCTGCACACCATGGTGGGCGCGGGCAAGGCCGAAGGCGCCATGGACGCCGGCAACATGCTCAAGCCGGCGCTGTCGCGCGGCGAACTGCACTGCATAGGCGCCACCACCTTGAACGAGTACCGCCAGTACATCGAGAAGGACGCCGCGCTGGAGCGCCGCTTCCAGAAGGTGCTGGTCAACGAGCCCGACGTGGAGTCCACCATCGCCATCCTGCGCGGTCTGCAGGAGCGCTATGAGCTGCACCACGGCGTGGCCATCACCGACCCGGCCATCGTGGCGGCGGCCGAGCTCTCGCAGCGCTACATCACCGACCGCTTCCTGCCGGACAAGGCCATCGACCTGATCGACGAGGCCGCGGCCCGCATCCGCATGGAGATCGACTCCAAGCCCGAGGTCATGGACAAGCTGGACCGGCGCATCATCCAGTTGAAGATCGAGCGCGAAGCCGTGATCAAGGACACGGACGAAGCCTCGCAGCGTCGCCTGCAGGCCATCAATGACGAGATGGAAAAGCTGCAGCGCGAGTACAACGACTACGAGGAAATCTGGAAGGCCGAGAAAGCCTCGGTCCAGGGTTCGCAGGTCATCAAGGAAGAAATCGAGCAGGTGCGCGCCGAGATGGCCGAGCTGCAGCGCAAGGGCCAGTTCGACAACCTGGCCGAGCTCCAGTACGGCAAGCTGCCCGAGCTGGAGGGGCGCCTGAAGGCGGCCGAGAAGGCCATGGACAGCGCCGACCAGGACAAGCCGCGGCTGCTGCGCACGCAGGTCGGCGCCGAAGAGATCGCCGAGGTGGTCTCGCGCGCCACCGGCATTCCGGTGGCCAAGATGATGCAGGGCGAGCGCGAGAAGCTGCTGCAGATGGAAGGCTACCTGCACAAGCGCGTGGTGGGCCAGGACGAGGCCGTGCGCCTGGTGTCCGACGCCATCCGCCGCTCGCGCGCCGGGCTGTCCGATCCGTCCCGCCCTTACGGCTCCTTCCTGTTCCTGGGGCCCACCGGCGTGGGCAAGACCGAGCTGACCAAGGCGCTGGCCAACTTCCTGTTCGATTCGGAGGACCACATGGTCCGCATCGACATGAGCGAGTTCATGGAGAAGCATTCGGTGGCCCGCCTGATCGGCGCGCCTCCCGGCTATGTGGGGTATGAAGAGGGCGGCTACCTGACCGAGGCCGTGCGCCGCAAGCCATACTCCGTCATTCTGCTGGACGAGGTGGAGAAGGCGCATCCGGACGTGTTCAACATCCTTTTGCAGGTGCTGGACGACGGCCGGCTGACCGACGGCCAGGGACGCACGGTGGATTTCCGCAATACGGTGATCATCATGACCTCCAACCTGGGTTCGCAGCACATCCAGCGTCTGGCGGGAGAATCCTACGATGTGGTCAAGGAAGTGGTGTGGGAAGAAGTGAAGCAGCATTTCCGCCCCGAGTTCCTGAACCGGATCGACGAGGTGGTGGTGTTCCACGGCCTGGAGGCCAAGCACATCGAGTCCATCGCCCGGATCCAGTTGCAGCGCCTGGACGAGCGCCTGGCGCAACGAGACATGCATCCGGATGTCAGCGACGCCGCGTTGGAGCAATTGGCCAAGGCGGGCTTCGATCCGGGGTTCGGCGCCCGGCCCCTGAAGCGGGCCATCCAGCAGCACATCGAGAATCCGGTGGCGCGCCTGATTCTGGAAGGCCGCTTCGGTCCCAAGGATGTGGTGCCGGTGGACTGGAAGGACGGCCAGTTCGTGTTCGAGCGCACCATCCAGTAACACGCTTGCCGGGAAGGTGCGCCTTCCCGGCGGCCGCCCAAAAAAAGCGCCTGGAAAAAACCAGGCGCTTTTTTGTCGCTCTTCGGTACAGCGTCCGTTCGCCCCCAGAAGGTGTGGAGCGCCTACGCCTATCGCCGGCGGCTGGCCGGTCTCAGGCCGGGAGCGGCGGGACGATCAAGGCGTGCCGGCAGGCGCTGGCGGCGGATTGAGCTCCAGTTCGTCCTTGCCGTAGAACTTGACGCCGATCTGGATGCGCTCGCGGCCGTTGGCGCGGCGGTGGCGGTTGGTGTCGCGCAGTGAATAGACGCAGCCGCAGTATTCCTGCTGGTAGAAGTTCTCGCGCTTGCTGATCTCCAGCATGCGTTGCGAGCCGCCGCCCTTGCGCCAGTTGTAGGTCCAGTACTTCAGTTCGGGGTACCGGGCGGCGGCGCGTTCGCCGCAGTCGTTGATCTGGTTCATGTCCTTCCAGCGCGAAATGCCCAGCACGCTGGAGATGGGGTCGAAGCCGTGCTCGTGGGCATACAGCGCCGTGCGCTCGAAACGCATGTCGAAGCACACGGTGCAGCGTTCTCCCCGTTCGGGCGCATGTTCCAGGCCGCGCACCCGCTCGAACCAGTTGTCCACGTCGTAGTCGGCGTCGATGAATTCGATGCCGTGCTTCTGGGCGAAGCGGATGTTCTCCTGCTTGCGCAGTTCGTACTCGCGCACCGGATGGATGTTGGGGTTGTAGAAGAAGATGGTGTATTGGATGCCCGACGCGTGCAGCGCTTCCATGACTTCGCCCGAGCAGGGCGCGCAACAGGAGTGCAGCAGCAGCTTTTGCCGTTGGTCCGGCATGGTCAGGGGTTTGCGATCTACCGTGGTGGACATGAGCGTGAATCCGTGAAAAGGGCGCCCGCATTGGGACGCGCATGGAACTTATGAGCTTATTTTACCGCCGGGCCGCTCCAAGGTAAAAAGCGCCCCCTTGGGGGGCAGCAAGCCGAAGGCGCAGCGTGGGGGCACTCTTTTACCGCCGGGCCGTCGGAATGCCGCATCACCCAAGGTAAAAAGCGTAGACTCAGTACCCCAGCACCTGGTCCCAGAGCTGCGTGACGGCCTGGCGCTCGGCTATGAGCTCGGTGGGCGGCACGCGGGCCTTTTCGGCGCCTTCCAGCCGCAGCGCGTGCTGGCGGCGGCGCAGGCTGCGATAGGCGTCGGCCACTTCCTGCGCCAGCGTTGCGGGAATGAGCCCGGCCTGGGCGGCGATGCCCAGCAGCGCGATGTTGCCCAGATTCTCCAGCAGGCGCGGGTGGGCGCGGCTGTGGCACAGCACCAGGTACTGGGTGACGAACTCCACGTCCACCATGCCGCCGCGGTCGTGCTTCAGGTCGAAGAGATCGCTGCGGTTCGGGTGGCCGGCGCTGATCTTGTCGCGCATGTCCAGGATGTCGGCGCGCAGCTTGCGCGGGTCGCGTTCCATCAGCAGGATGGTGCGGCGGATCTGGTCGAAGCGCTCCTGTATGCCGGGGTCGCCGGTGACGAAGCGCGCCCGCGTGATGGCCTGGTGCTCCCAGGACCAGGCGCTGCGGGTCTGGTATTGCTCGAAGGCGTCCACGCTGACGGCCAGCAGGCCCGCGTCGCCGTCCGGGCGCAGGCGCAGGTCGATCTCGTACAGCCGGCCCGAGGACGTCATGGCGGACAGCCAGCTGGTCATGCGCCTTGCCAGCTTGATGTAGCGTTCCACGCTATCCTGGTCCGGGTCGTCGTAGAGAAACACCAGGTCCAGGTCGGAGGCGTAGCCGATTTCCTTGCCGCCCAGCTTGCCATAGGCGATCACGGCGAAGCGGGGCGGAGCGTCCTGCGATTCTTCCATCGTCCTGGGCCGGGTCAGGGGCCAGGTACGCCTTACGGTCTCGGCCAGCATCATGTCGGCCAGGGCGGAGAGCTGGTCCGCCAGGGCTTCCACGGTCAGGACGCCTTCCAGGTCCTGGGCCAGCAGCTGGAAGGTGATCTGGTGCTGCCAGTCGCGCATCAGATTCATCTGCTGTTCCACATCGGCGCGTCCGTCCGGCAGCAGGCAGGCGTCCAGGTCGCGCCGCATCTGGGCCGACAGCGTGCCGAAGTCGGGCATCTCCATCAGGGAGCGCCATTCGATCAGACTGTCCAGCAGCAGGGGGTACTGGGCAAGGTACTGGGCCGCCCAGGGGCTGGCGGCCACGATGCGGGCCACGCGGGCGAGAGTGTCGGGGTATTCGGCCAGCAGCGCCAGGTAGGCGCTGCGCTGGGCGATGAGTTCGATCAGCGTGAAGAGGCGGGCGGCCGTGCTTTCGGGATCTTCCGAGCGCCGCGCGCAGTCCTCGGCCAGCGGCAGCAGCCGCTGCACCCTGTCCAGGCTGACGTTGGGCAGACTGCGGATGCGGTGACTGTCCAGCATGGCCTGGCGCCGCCGCGCGATGCGCTCCTCCAGATCCTGGTCTGGCGCCTGCGTCGGGGCGGCGGCCGGCTGCGGCGCGGGTTCGGCAGCCGATTCCTCGCCCATGCCCGCCAGGCGGAAGGCGTTGCGGAAGGTGTCGGCCACGAAGGCGCGGTGCTCGCCCAGTTGCCGGTCGAAGTCGGCCAGGGACAAGCCGAGCGTACCGGCCAGGGCGGCGCGCTGTTCGTCGTCCTGGGGCAGCAGGTGGGTCTGTTCGTCCTCCCGGTACTGGAGGCGATGCTCCACCTGGCGCAAAAAGGTATAGGCGGCCAGCAGCCGGTCGCAGAAGTCCTGCTCCAGCAGGCCTGCCGCGCACTGGCGCTGCAGGGCCAGGTGCAGGCTGGGCGTCTGCAGAGAGGGCTGACGGCCGCCGCGGATGAGCTGGTTCAACTGGACCACGAACTCTATTTCGCGGATGCCGCCGTCGCCCAGCTTGACGTTCTGCCAGGCTTCCACGCCGCTGCGGTTCAGAACACGGCGGTTCCAGTCCTGGCGGATGCGTTCGCGCAGGCCGCGCAGGGCCGACAGCGCGTCGAAGTCGAAGTATTTGCGATAGACGAAGGGCGTGCGCAGGGCTTCGAACTGGCGTATGTCGGCGCGGCACTGGCTGCCCTGGAAGGCGCGCGCCGTGATCGGCCTGGCCTTGATCCAGGCATAGCGCTCCCATTCGCGGCCCTGGTTGACCAGGTAGTTCTCCAGCGCCTGCATGCTCCAGGCCAGGGGGCCGACATCGCCGTCGGGACGCAGGCGCAGGTCGGTGCGAAAGACCTGCCCGTAGGCGTCGCTGTCGGAGAGCACGGGCATCATGCGCTGGGTCAGCTTGCCGTAGAACTCGTGGTGGCTGATGGGCCGGCGTCCGTCGGTTTCGCCGTCCTCGTCGTAGAGCATGATCAGGTCGATGTCGGAGGAGACATTCAGCTCGCGGCCGCCCAGCTTGCCCATGCCCAGGATGATCATTTCCTGGGGCAGGCCGGTTCCGGGGTGACGGGGCACGCCATGCACGGCGGCCAGTTGGGCCGCGACGGTTTCGTAGGCCTGCGCCACGGCCAGATCGGCCAGGGAGGACATGGCCCGCATGACCTCGTCCAGGCCCGCGCTGCCGTTGATGTCGCGCACCATGAGCAGCAGGAAGACCCGCTCGCGCAATTGCCGCAGGGCTTGGCGGACCTCGGCCAGGCGATCGTCGCCGGGGGCGGGCAGCAAGTCCTGGTACCATTGGCCGATGAGCTCGGGCGTGACGGCCTGGCCGGCTTGCTGCTCCAGCCATTGCCCCAGTTGCGGATGGGAGTTTACTTTTCGACGCAAGGGGCCGGACCATTGCATTGCCGGCTTCAATATAATGGACGGGCTCATACGATAAGAGGCTGTTCGGAAATGGTGGGCAGGCGCGCCGGCCTGGCCCGGCGAAGCCGGAAATGGCCGAATCTAACTATACTCGGGAATTGACTGCATGGTGGTACGACGGGTCTTGCGACTGGCGCTGCTGCTCTACTTTGCGCTGATGCTGGGCCTGATCGGGGTTCGTTACCTGCTGGTCCCCCATCTCGATTATTTCCGCCCCTACATCATTCAGCAACTGAGCCAGCGCAGCGGCCTGCAGGTGAACATGGCTGAACTGCAGGGCGACTGGCAAGGCTGGAATCCCCGCCTGCTGCTCAAGGGCCTGTCGATTGCCGAAGCGGGACAGCCGCCGCTGCTGGAGCTGCCCAGGCTGGAAGCCAGCATCAGCTGGAAGTCGTTGTTCCAGGCGTCGCTGCAACTGCGGCATCTGGATGTGCAGGGCCTGAATATTCCAATAAGGCGCGATGCCCGCGGTCACTTCTGGGTGATGGGCCAGTCCTTCCATCCCGACGACGATTCCGCGCCCGACGATCCGGATGCCTGGCAGGGGCCCGCGCGCTGGCTCCTGCAGCAGCGGGGCATACGCATCCCGGGCGCCTCCCTGGTCTGGGTCGACGAGTTGCGCGGTGCGCCCGAGCTGCGCATTCCCGATATCGAATTGCAGATGCGTTATGCGGACGGCTGGCACGAACTGGGTCTTCAGGCCCAGTTGCCGGCGGGCCTGGGCGAGTCCTTGCGGCTCGATGCGCGGGTGCGCGGCGAGCGCCGCCTGCCCGCCGGACTGGATCTGCGCAGCCTTCCCTGGGAGGCGGTCGTGCAGGGGCAGGGCGTGGACGTGGCGGGCTTGCGTCTCTGGGCGGACGTGCCGCAAGCCCTCTACCGCGGTTGGGCCGATCTGCGGGCGACGGCGCGGCAGGCCGGCGAAGCGGCGCCCATGCGCGTGCAGGCGTCGGCTTCGCTGCGCGACCTGGGCGTACAGACCGAGCAGGGCGAGCGTCTGCTGCTGCGACAGGCCGCTGTGGAAGCGGGCGGTACGCTGGAGGACATCCGAAGCGTGGCGCAGGGCGAGCCCAGCGGCCCGCTGGACTGGTCCGTCTCCTTGGCGCAGATGAGCCTGCGCGTGCCGCAGGTCTTCGCCCGGAGCCTGGACCTGGCCCAATTCAGCGGCCAGGGGCATATGCGGCGCGATGAACAGGGGCGCCTGGCGCTGGAGGACATGGATGTCGTCGTGCGCAACCGGGACCTGGAGGCGACGCTGGGCGGGCGCTGGCGGCAGGACAGCCGTTTCGAGGCCGGCGTGGCGGACTGGAGCGGCCGGCTGGACAGGCTGAACCTGGGGGCGCTGGTTCATTATCTGCCGCTGACCGTCAATCCAGACGCACGCGACTGGATGGCGGACGGCCTGGTGCAGGGCGAAGTCAGCCAGGGCTCGCTGATGCTGAGCGGCGGCCTGGATACCTTTCCCTATGGCCTGGCGCCCGAGGACGGGCGGGTCGAGATCAGCGGTCAATTGCAGGACGCCATCATCGATTACCAGCCGGCCCGTCCCGACCGGCCGGCCTGGCCGCGGCTGGAGCAGGTCGAGGGCGCGATACGCATGCGAAACGACAATCTGGAGGTGGAGGCCCGCCAGGCCCGCATGCGCATCCCGGAGCAGGACGACATCGTCATGCAGGACATCGCCACCCGCATCGACGGCATGGAAAGCCACGCTCTGCTGACGCTGGAAGGCCGCTCGCAAGCGCCTGCCGCCAGCTACCTGGGGCTGCTGCGGCAGTCTCCGCTGGACCGCTTGCTGGACGGCGTGCTGTCCGAGAGCCGGGCGCAGGGAGACTGGATCGTGCCCCTGCGCCTGCAAATCCCCTTGAATGACGTGGACCAGGCCAGCGTGCAGGGCCGCATCCAGATGGAGCGCGGGACGTTCCAGTACATGCCCGAGGCGCCGCCCGTGACGGCTTTGAAAGGTGAGCTGGCCTTCAGCGAGAAAGGCGTGAGCGCGCAGTCCCTGACCGGGCAACTGCTGGGCGGCCCGGCGCGCATCAAGGGGGTGCTTGAACCCGGCAAGCCGGGCTTGCGGATCGACGGGGAAATCACCTCCCAGGGGCTAGGGCACTATTTGAACCTGAAAGGCGCGCAGCGCCTGCAGGGCCGGACCGGCTACAGCCTGCTGCTGACCCTGGATTCCAAGGCAGCCTTCGGCATGACGCTGGAGTCCGACCTCCAGGGCCTGGCGCTGGATTTCCCGGAGCCCCTGGCCAAGCCGGCGGACCAGGCGGCGGCCCTGACGGCGCGCTGGAGCTCGGATCCGGCGGCCAAGTCCGACCTGCTGCAACTCAGCCTGGCCGGGCGCCAGACGCTGCTGGTCGATATGCTGCGCCGCCAGGGCGTGGGCAGCGGTCCTTACTTCCAGGGCGTGGCCATGGGAACGCCCGGCCTGGTGGCCTCGCCGGAGCGCGGCACGCAGGTGCATGCGCAGTACGACAGGCTGGACATCGACGCCTGGGAGCGGGTGTTGCTGGAGTTCGAACAGACGCCGGACGGCAAGCCTGCGCCGCCACGCGAGCGCCCCTTGTTTCCGGAACTGGAGCGGGTGCGCCTCAAGGCGGGTCAGGCTTTCTTCATCGGCATGCTGCTCGACGAGCTGGACCTGGACAGCACCCAGGATGCCGCCGGGCGCATGCGCCTGCGGCTCCAGGCCAGGCAGGTCGACGGGCTTCTGGAGGTCCAGCGCCAGCAGCGCAGCTACGTGGGCCTGATGACGGCGAAATTCTCCCGCCTGTATGTGGACAAGACTCGCGCCGACTGGGTGCAGCCTGAACCCGAGGGCCAGACGGTGGACGACAATCTGCAGTTGCCGGCGGTGTTGCTGCAGGTGGACGATTTGCGCATGTACGGCGTGGAACTGGGGCGGATGCAGGCCAGGGGGCGTCCCCAGGACGGGGGGCGCCAGTGGCTGCTGGACAGTTTTTCGCTGCAGTCCGAAGGCATGGTCATGAAAGGCACGGGCAAGTGGGTTCTGCGCGGCGAGCAGCGGGGGCTGCAATTGACCGCCTTGAGCGATATCAGCAATCTGGGACGCTTCATGGACAACAGCGGGCTGCCCAAGGAAGTGCTGCGCGACGGCTCGGGCACGGTGCAGGGCGCGCTCTTCTGGCAGGACTTTCCCTGGTCGGTAGACAAGGCCAGGATCAGCGGCCAGGTCAATGTGGATCTGGCCAAGGGCCGCTTCCTGAGCGTGAATTCGCGTTCGGCCAAGCTGCTGGAGCTGCTCAGCCTGCAGTCCATCGCGCGCCTGAGCCGATTGGACGTCGACCTGATCGGCGCGGCCCGTGAAGGTTTTCCTTTCGACAGCCTGACCGGGCGCATGACGCTGCGCGCAGGCAAGGTCGAGCTGGAAAATTACCGGGTCGTGGGGCCGGCGGGCACGATACGCCTGCAGGGGCAGGTGGACATCCAGGCGGAGAGGCGGGCCCTGACCGCCGTGGTGGCTCCCAATCTGGACGTCAGCGGCGCGGCCATAGCCGCCATATTCGCCGTCAACCCGGCTGTGGGCGTGGGAGCGTTCCTCACCCAATGGCTGATGCAGGCGCCCCTGAGCGAGAGCCTGTCGGTGACCTATGCCGTCAGCGGCAGCATCGACGATCCTCAGCTCAAGGAAGTGGCGGAGCCGCCCGTGCCTCGCCGCAAGCCTCGGACGCAGACCTTCATCGAACCGTGACCGCGGATCGTCGCGCACGCGCCGCCGTTCATGGCGGGGCCGGGCAAGGCCGGGGCGACGCGGCGCGCAACGCGCACCGGTATCGCGGCGGGCAAGCACCGGCCCCAGGGCCGGTGTTCTTCATCCAGAGGATTCAGTCGGTCTGCCGTTCCAGCATTTCATCCAGCGTGGCGTAATAGCACATGGACGCATGGCGCAGGTTGGAGCGCACCTGTTCGCGCGCCTGCTCGTCGTCCTTGTCCAGAAAGGCCTGCAGGATGCCGCGGGTGGCCTGCAGCGACAGCTCGCGGTAGTTCGATTCGCGCAGGGTGGCCAGGCGCACGGCTTCCACATGGTCGCTCAGGCGCATGATCATGGTGCTCAGGTGCGTATTGGGGCATAGCGTTATCCAGCTTTCCCGGAATGCGTCGTTGGCGATCATGTACTGCAGGGGATCCTGGGCGGCATGGGCTTTCTCGGCGGCGGCGGCCGCCTTGTTCATCAGCGCCAGGCCTTCCAGCCCGGCCTGCCGGCAGGCGGCCGCGGCCGCCTCGGGCTCCAGCAGCATGCGTATCTCGAAGATCTGGGCGATGTCGGCCGGCGTGAAGCGCCGCAATACGAAGCCGCGCGAGGTGCCTTCCAACAGGCCCTCGCTGGTCAGTTGCAGCAGCGCTTCGCGCACCGGCATGCGCGAGACCTGGAGTTCGGCGGCGATCTCGTGATCCACCAGACGGTCGTCGTAGGCGATCTCGCCGCTGCGCATCCGGCTGCGCAGGTGACGGTACACCTGCTGGCGTATGTTCAGTTTCGGGGCGGCGGGCTTGCTTTTATTCATTGGCTCTGGGCATGACGGTGAACAGGCAGTCGGCGTGCAAACCCTGTGCGCAGCAGTGGCGCTCCTGCACTCGGACCTCCTGATCGTAGATCAGCGCGCCGACGGCCGTAAGCATACCAACGATAGGGCGGCACAGGGGCTCATCGTGCGCGCCGAACCCCTTGGCGAAGGGGCTGTTGCGCACCTGGACGCGCAGGCCTGCGTCGGGCAGGTGTTCGATGCGCCAGGCGCCCCAGCCCAGTTGGGCGGAGATATCGACGATGCTGGCCAGCAAAGCCTGTGGCCGGCGGCCGCAGGCCTCCCAGTAGGCCCAGGCCGATTGTCCGCCCTGTTCCATCACGGCTTCGCCCAGGGCGTGCAGGGCCTGGCCGCGAGCGGGCTCGTCGAGCCGGCGGAACAATCCCATCAGCACGTCGGCGCGCAGCATGAGGTAGCGCCGGTCGGCGTCCAGGATCTGGCCGCGCTCCGCATCCCACATCAATCTGTCTTTGAATTCAGTCATTTTTAAGAAAAGTATATTGTTTTATTTGAAGATAATATATTGATTTTTAAGAATATAAATTATAGGGTAAACCATTATACATTTAATTTAAGAATAAACTATATACTTTTTTGCAAGGCGGGCTGCCGCCCTCATGAAGCACACGACAAAAGGGGACACAAGGTGAAAGCGTTACGAAAAAGCGTGATGGGACTGGCCCTGGGGGCCGCGTTGATGATGGGTTGGGGGACGGCCAGCCAGGCGGCCGGGGACGAGTTGAAGATCGCCTTTCCGGTGGACATCCCGTCCTGGGACCCGACCTCGGTCACGTTCCCGGCCGGACAGTCCATCTACAAGGCCGTATTCGATTCGCCGCTGTTCGTCGGCGACGACCTGAAGGTGGCGCCGCGCCTGATCGAATCCTGGGAATGGGCCGATGAGCAGGGGCAGGCCCTGAAGGTCAAGCTGCGCGCCAACGTCAAATTCCACGACGGCAGCGCCATGACCGCCGAAGACCTGAAGTTCACTTTCGATCGCGCCATCAACAAGAAGACGCTGGCGCTCAACGGCATGCTGCCCACGCTCAAATCGGTGGAGGTCACCGGCCCGCTGGAAGCCGTGATCCATTTCAACTCGCCCACGCCCACCGCGCCCAAGGGGCTGGCCTTCCTGTCGGCCTACATCCTGCCCAAGGCCTATTTCGAGAAAGTGGGCGAGGCCGAGTTCCTGAAGCGCCCCGTGGG
The DNA here is from genome assembly GCF_965112015.1 of Alcaligenes sp. Marseille-Q7550. NCBI lineage: Bacteria > Pseudomonadati > Pseudomonadota > Betaproteobacteria > Burkholderiales > Alcaligenaceae > Alcaligenes > Alcaligenes sp. Marseille-Q7550. Next base: position 132,029 of record NZ_CBCOPU010000002.1, on the reverse strand, counting down.
CGCCGGGCCGTGCAAGCTGAGCGATTACCAGCGCGGCTCGCGCATCACGCTGGAGGCGTTCCAGGATTACTGGCAGGGCGAGCCGGCCTTGAAGCATGTGGTGTTCGACATCGTGCCGGATTCCTCGGCGCGGGTCGCGGCGGTGGAGTCGGGACGTGCCGACGTGTCGGTCCAGATCCCGGTGCGCGAGATCACCCGATTGGAAAAGAATCCCAAGCTCGAGGCCAAGGTTTACCCCTACAGCGAGATCTACATCCTGCAGATGCCCAGCTACGTGGACAGCTTCAAGGACGTGCACGTGCGCCGCGCCATGAACATGGCCATCGACAAGGCCGGGCTGTCGCGCGCCTTCTACAAGAATGCGGCCCAGCCCCTGTCGGTGCTGGCCACCAAAGGCTCGCCGGGCGATGTGCCGGACCTGGACATCCCCTTCGACAAGAAAGCCGCCGCGGAGGAACTGGCCAAGGCCGGCTACAGCACGCAAAAGCCCCTGGTCATCACCCTGTATTCCACCAACAACACGTTCCCGTCGGACTATGATGTGGCCCGCGCCGTGGCGCAGATGTGGAGCCAGATCGGGATCCAGACCACGGTGGAGGAGATCACCGTGGCCAAGTACCTGGAGCTGAGCCATTCGTCCAAGCTGACCGGGGTGATGCTGTATAGCTGGGCCAACGCCACGGGCGATCCGGAAATCTTCACCGGCCGCATCCTGGATCCGCGCCTGCGCTTTTCCACCTGGAAAGAAGAGCGTCTGGCCGGCACCCTGGACGAGCTCAATCGCCAGATGGATGAAGGCAAGCGCGTGGCGGGCTACCAGGCCCTGAACCGCGAGGCGGCCGAGCAGGCCTGGAGCCTGCCGGTGCTGCAGTCCATTTCCACCATCGCCTACAAGAAGGGGCTGAAGCTCAACACCTACCAGACCGGCTACATCCTGCCGCAGGAGTATTCCTGGCAGTAAGTGAGTATTGCATCCCGCGGCTGCCTGCCGCGGGGCTGTCCGCCGGGCCGGGTCCGGCGCTTTTCCTCCTGCGGTTCTGTTCATGAAAAACGTTTGCTTCCTGCTGGCGCGCAAGTTCGTCTTCGTGCTGGTGACGGCGTTCCTGCTGTCCATGATCGTGTTCTTCATGCTGCGCGTCATCCCCGCCGACTCGCTGGGCATGATGCTGCCGCCCTCGGCCACCGAGGCCGACGCGCAGGCGCTGCGCGTCGAGCTGGGCATGGACGGTTCGGTGCTGCACCAGTATCAGGTCTGGTTCAGCGGCGCGCTGCGCGGCGACCTGGGCAATTCCATCTTCTTTCACCAACCCGTCACCGGCTTGCTGGGCCAGGCCTTGCCGCCCACGCTGGAGCTGGCCTGCATCAGTCTGCTGATGGCCTTGCTGATCTCCATTCCGGGCGGCATCGTCCTTTACCTGCTGGACAAGAAGAAGATCGAGTTCGTGGCCGACTTCGTGCTGGTGCTGCTGCTGTCCGTGCCGTCCTTTCTGTGGGGCATCATCCTGATCGTGGTGTTCGGCGTGCTGTTTCCCGTCCTGCCTTTCATGGGCCGCATGGAGGGCACGCCGGCGCTGGACGGGGGCACCGGCTTTTTGCTGCTGGACCTGCTGGTGCGCGGGCAGTGGCAGGCCTGGTGGGACGCCTTTTCCCATTTGCTGCTGCCGGCCCTGGCCCTGGCGCTGGCCTTCAGCCCCATCGTGATCCGCGTGCTGCGCTCCAGCCTGATCGAGACCGCCAACAGCCAGTACGTGAACGTGGCCCGCCTGCGCGGCGTGCCGGAGTGGCGGGTGCTGCTGGTGCATATGCTCAAGAACGCCGCCTTGCCCACCCTGACCCTGATCGGCGTGCAGTTCGGCTTTCTGTTCGGCGGCACCTTGCTGATCGAAGTGATCTTCTCCTTTCCCGGCATCGGCAACCTGATGGTGCAGGCCATCAAGAATCACGACCTGCCACTGATCCAGGGCGTGGCCCTGGTGTTCTGCCTGATGGTGCTGGCCGTCAATTTCTGTGTGGACGGCTTGTACAGCGTCCTGAATCCGCGTCTGAGGTCCGCATGAACACGAGTTCGCTATCGTCCCTGGGGGCCCGGCTGCGGCCGGTGCTGGCCCATCCCAAAGTCCTGGCGGGCGGCATCCTGGTGCTGATCTTCGCCCTGGTGGCCCTGTTCGCGCCCTGGCTGGCGCCCAACGACCCCAATGCCCAGGACCTGCTGGCGACCTTGCTGCCGCCATCCTGGCAGGAGGGCGGGCTGGCCCAGTATCCGCTGGGCACCGACGGCCTGGGCCGCTGCATCCTGTCGCGCCTGATCTACGGCAGCCGGGTCGCCTTCCAGGTAGCGGTCACCGCCGCCGCGGGCACCATGGTGCTGGGCACCGTGCTGGCCATCCTGGCCGGCTACATCGGCGGCTGGTTCGACCGTACGGTGAGCTCCCTGGTGGTCCTGTGGATGGCCTTTCCGCCCGTGGTGTTTTCCATGATGCTGATGGTGGGCCTGGGCACGGGCTTGTTCAACGTCATCCTGGCCGTGGTGCTGGTGGACTGGACGCGCTTTTATCGCGTGGTGCGCGCCGAGGTCCTGGTGGCCCGCCAGCGTGATTATGTCTATGCCGCCCACCTGCTGGGCTTCTCGCACCTGCGCATCATGCTGCGCGAGGTCCTGCCCAGCGTGGCGCCGCTGATCGTCACGCTGTTCAGCCTGCAGATGGGCGTGGCCATCGTGGTGGAGGCCATCCTGAGTTTCGTGGGGCTGTCCGTGCCTTCGGACGTGGTGGCCTGGGGCGTCATGCTGGCCGACGGCCGGGACCAGATCTACCAGGCGGGCTGGGGCCTGATGGCGCCGGTGATGGGCATCGTATTCGCGGTGCTGGGTTTCAACCTGCCGAGCGACGGCCTGCGCACGACGCTGGATCCCAGGCTCAAGCAACGGGGAGCGCATTGATGAGCGTGCCGGTCATTGAATTCAAGCAGGTCAGCGTCAGCGTGCCTGTGCAGGGGCAGCCAGTGGAGCTGCTGCGCAAGGTGTCCTTCGCCGTGCAGGCGGGCCGCACGCTGGGCCTGGTGGGCGAGTCGGGGGCGGGCAAGAGCATGATAGGCCGGGTCATCTCCGGCATGCTGCCCAGCAATCTGCGCCTGTCCTCGGGGCAGGTCTGTTTCCAGGGCGCGCCGGTGACGGGGGCGCAGATGCGCCGCCTGCTGGGCCGCAAGATCGCCTTCGTGCCGCAGGAGCCGCTGTCCTCGCTCAATCCGGTGCTGACCATACGTCAGCAGATGATGGAGCACCTGGCGCGTATGGGCATCGCGCGGCGCGATCGTGAACGCTATTGCCTGGAGCGCCTGCACGAAGTGGGGCTGCCCGATCCGCCGTCCATCCTGGGACGCTATGCTCACGAGCTGTCCGGCGGGCAATGCCAGCGCATTCTGATCGCCATGGCGTTTTCGGGCGATCCGGAGCTGATCATCGCCGACGAGCCGACCACGGCCCTGGACGTGATCACCCAGGCGCAGATCATCCGCATCCTGCGCGACGTGCAGCAGCGTCACCGGACGGCGGTCATCCTGATCACGCACGACCTGCGCATGGCCGCGCACGTCTGCGACGAAGTGGCCGTGCTGTACGCCGGCGACGTGGTGGAGCAGGGGCCGGCGGCCGACGTGCTGGACACGCCGCTGCACCCCTACGCCTGGGCGCTGAAGAATGCCACGCCCGCCTTGACCGGTCCCCTGCTTGCCCTGCCTTCGCTGGCCGACATCATGCCGGGGCTCAAGGACATGCGCGAACTGCCTGGTTGCCGCTTCGCGCGGCGCTGCCCGACCCGCAATGCGCAGTGCGAACAGCGTCCGCCCGCACTGGAGATGGTGCGTCCGGGGCACAGCGTCAGTTGCGCCGGCGCCTGCCTGGCGGGCTAGGCGGCGGCCCGCGCCGAGCTTCATGTCTCTCCTGAACCGCCGGCTCCCGAACTGGCGCCTCTGGTGGAGTTTCGTGAAGTCGAGCGCAGCTACCGGGTGACGCGCCAAGGGCGCCGCGGCCTGATGCATGCCTTGCGTCCCCTGTCGCTGAGCGTGCGTCCGGGCGAACTGGTGGGCGTGGTGGGCGAGAGCGGCAGCGGCAAGAGCACGGTGGCGCGCCTGATGGTGGGGCTGCTGGAGCCCAGCGGCGGGCAGGTTCTGGTGCAGGGACGGCCGCGCGAGCAATTCGCGGCGGGGCAGGGCGCCTCGCTGTCGCAAACCATACAGATGGTGTTCCAGGACCCTGATTCGGCTCTGAACCCGCGCCGCAGCGTGCAGCAGTTGGTGACCCAGGTGCTGGAGCTGCAGCCGGACATGACGCCGGAGCAACGACGCCGCAAGGCGGACGAGCTGATGGCCCAGGTGGGCATCGCCCAGGATGCGGGCCAGCGGTTTCCGTCCGAGCTGTCGGGCGGACAGAAGCAGCGCGTCAATATCGCCCGGGCCCTGTGCGTTCAGCCGCGCCTGCTGGTGGCCGACGAGATCGTTTCCGGCCTGGACGTATCGGTACAGGCGCTGATCCTGAATCTGCTGCTGCGTTTGAACAAGGAGCTGGGCGTGGCGGTGGTCTTCATCTCCCATGACCTGTCCGTGATCCGCTATCTGTGCACGCGCGTGCTGGTCATGAAGAACGGCGAAGTCGTGGAGCAGGGGCCGACCGCGGAGGTCTTCGCCCGCCCTCAGCATCCCTACACCCGTCTGTTGCTGGCCAGTGTGCCGCCCGACGACTCCAGCCGGCCCTGGCCGGCGCCGCAGGCGGCCGAGGCGGACGCCGATCGGGCCGGCGCGAGCCTGGCGACCGCCCTGGCGGTCTGAATCACGTTTTACTCGCATTACACAGGAATCACTATGAGGTATGCCAACAACGAGGCCGCGCTTGCCGGCCTGGCCCAGGCCAATCAGGTGCATCGGGACGCCTACCTGGACGAGGAAGTGTTCCAGCTGGAAATGGAGCGCCTGTTCAGCCGCGCCTGGCTGTACGTGGGCCACGAAAGCCAGGTGCCCAACACCGGCGACTATATTTCGGTGACGCTGGCCCAGAGCCCGGTGATCATGCTGCGTCACGGCGACGGCTCGGTGCGCGTGGTGATGAACCGCTGTGCGCACAAAGGCGCGCGCCTGGTCAGCGAATCCAGCGGCAATGTGGGCAAGATGCTGCGCTGCCCCTACCACGCCTGGACGTATCGGCTGGATGGCTCCCTGCTGGCGGTGCCGCTGAAGAACGCCTATGAAAACACCGGCTTTGCCCAATGCCCGGCAGCGAAAGGTCTATCCACGCCCGGTGCGGTGGACAGCTACCGCGGCTTTGTCTTTGCGCGCCTGAGCGAGCAGGGGCCGAGCCTGAAGGAGTACTTCGGCGACGTGCTCCAGGCGCTGGACAATATGGCGGACCGTTCGCCCCAGGGCGAGCTGCAGGTGGCGGGCGGATCCATCCGCACCGTGATCCACTGCAACTGGAAGATGTACCTGGAGAACATCAACGACACGGTCCATCCGATCTCCACGCATGAGTCGGCCTCCAGTTCGGCCGCCAAGGTGGGCGAAGTCTTCAAGGACGAAGATCCCACTGCGCTGGAGCAATTGCTGCCGTTCGGCTCGGGCTACGACTTTTATTCGCGCCTGGGCGTGCAGACCTTTCCCAACGGCCACAGCATCCTGGGCACCAAGTTCAGCATTCATACCGATTATTCCGGCATCCCCGGCTACGAGGCCATGATGCGCGAGGCCTGGGGCGAGGAGAAAGCCGCGCGCGTGCTGGGGTTCAATCCGCAGAATGTGGTGTTCTATCCGAGCATGGCCGCCAAGGGTTCGCCGCAGATCATCCGCGTGCTGCGTCCGCTGGCGGTGGATCGCACCTTGCTGGAAGTCTGGGTCTTCCAGCCCAAGGGCGCGCCGCGCGAGATGCTCGATCGCGGCCTGACCTACAGCCGTCTGGTGTATTCGCCCATGAGCGTGGTGGCGCACGATGACGTGCATTTGTTCGAAAGCCAGCAGGCCAGCCTGAAGGCGCAGGGCAACCCCTGGGTCAACCTGCTGCGCCAGTACGACGAGCAGGAGCTGGCGCAGGAAGGCGGCGCCTTCGACGACGCCAACAATGAACGGGTGATACGCAACCAGTACCGCGCCTGGCAACAGGGCATGGCGCGGCAGGAGCAGGAATGATGAGCATGGACAGGCAGCACAGTCTGCAGGAATTCGTGTGGCAGGAAAACGCCTTGCTGGACCAGGGGCGTTTTGACGAGTGGTACGAGCTGTTTGCGCCGGACGGCCTTTATTGGATTCCCGGCGAATCGGGCCAGCAAAGCCCGCAGGGCCGCATGTGCATCGCCCTGGAGAACCGCATGCTGATGCGTCTGCGCATCGACAGGCTGTCGCATCACCGCGCTTTTTCGCTGCAGCCGGGCGTGCGGGGCCTGCGCGTGATCCAATCTCCCCGGCTCCAGTCGGAGCAGCCGGACGGGCAGGGCTGCTATACGGTCCGAACCAATCTGATCTATTCGGAGTTCCAGAAGCAGAGAACCGAGGTGCTGCCGGCCACGGCATCGTACCGGCTGCGCGAACGCGGGCAGGGCTGGGAGATCGTGGAAAAGCGCGTGGACCTGCTGAGCGTGGATGGCTACCTGCCCACCATCCAGTTGTTCATCTAGGCCTGTCATGGACGCATCGGTTTCCTATCGCAGCCTGACCTGCGCGGACATGGACGACAGCCTGGCCTACCGCCTGCTGACGTCCCTGGTCGTGCCGCGCCCCATCGCCTGGGTCTGCACGCTGGAGGCGTCGGGCAGCGTGAACCTGGCGCCGTTCAGCTCGTTCAACTACGTGGCCCATAGTCCGCCCATGCTGGCCATCAACATCAATCGCACCGAGCAGGGCGGCCTGAAGGACACGGCCCGCAATCTGCAAGCCAATGGCGAATGCGTGGTGCAGCTATGCCGGCAGTCGGACCTGGCGGCGGTGCACGCCAGCGCCGCCGAGCGTCCGTCGGGCCACAGCGAGGCCCTGGAGCTGGGGCTGTCCCTGTCGCCCGGTCAACACGTGCGCGTGCCACGCCTGGACGGGGCGGCGGTGCAGATGGAGTGCCGCCTGGACCAGGTGGTCGACCTGGGCCGGGGCGTCAACCAGCTGCATATCCTGGAGGTGCTGGCCTTCCACGTGGACCAAGCCCTGCTGGATGCCGATGGCCGGGTGGACATGCAGGCCTACCGGCCCCTGGCCCGGCTGGCGGGTCCGTATTACGCCGTGCCGGGGGAGATTTTGCGGCCTTGACCTGACTTGGTTGGTTAAAGCGGCCGTGCATGGATTCAACTCTCTGAGATGCAATGGTTCCATGTATATAGGGTGGTCGATACAGCGGTCGTTGTGAGCCGTTCAAGGCTTTAGAGGGGCAAGCCGTCAGCCCAGGCTGCCCCTCTAAAGCCTTGAACGGCGTGTTCACAAGGAGCCGCTCTGCTGTCGAACAGCCTATTTGTTTCATTGGCCGGTTCGTTTGACGGATGCTTGTGACGGCGCAAAAAAAAGACCGCCTCGTGGGCGGTCTTTTTACTACTGAGCAAGGCGCAGAATTTAATAAACACCTTGATGACGCATCGCGGTGGCCACTTTGACGAAGCCGGCGATATTGGCGCCATTGACGTAGTTGACGAAATCGCTTTCTTGACCATAGTTCACGCAATTCTCGTGGATGTCGCGCATAATGGAGTGCAGCTTGGTGTCGCCTTGTTCGCGGGTCCAGTTCAGACGCTGGGCGTTCTGGCTCATTTCCAGGCCGGAGACGGCTACGCCGCCGGCATTGCTGGCTTTGCCGGGAGCATACAGGATCTTGGCATGGATGAAGGCATCCACCGCCTCGAGGGTGCTGGGCATGTTGGCGCCTTCGGCCACGCAGCGCACGCCGTTCTTGATCAGGGTCTCGGCGTCGGCGCGATCCAGTTCGTTCTGGGTGGCGCAGGGCAGGGCGACGGCGACCGGCACGTGCCATGGGCGCTTGCCTTCTTCGTAGCGCAGGCCCAGCTGGTCGGCGTATTCCTTCACGCGGCCGCGCTGGCCGTTCTTGACGTGCATCAGGACAGCCAGTTTTTCAGGCGTGAAGCCGTCCAGGTCCACCACGCAGCCATGGGAGTCGGACACGGTCACGACCTTGGCGCCCAGGTGCATGCACTTCTCGATGGCGTATTGAGCCACGTTGCCGGAGCCGGAAACGGATACGGTCAGGCCTTCGATGGACTGGCCCTTGCGCTTGAGCATTTCTTCGGCGAAATACACCGTGCCGTAGCCCGTGGCTTCGGGACGGATCAGGCTGCCGCCGAAGGTCAGGTCCTTGCCGGTGAACACGCAGGCAGCGCTGTTGGACAGCTTTTTCATCATGCCGGCCATGAAGCCCACTTCGCGCGCGCCCACGCCGATGTCGCCCGCGGGCACGTCGGTGTCAGGACCCAGGTGACGGTACAGCTCGGTGATCAGAGCCTGGCAGAAGCGCATCACTTCGCCGTCGGACTTGCCCTTGGGATCGAAGTCGGAGCCGCCTTTGCCGCCGCCCATGGGCAGGGTGGTCAGGGCGTTCTTGAAGGTCTGCTCGAAGGCCAGGAACTTCAGGATGGACAGATTCACCGAGGGGTGGAAACGCATGCCGCCCTTGAAGGGGCCGATGGCGTTGTTGTGCTGGATACGGAAGCCGCGATTGACCTGGACCTGGCCGCGGTCGTCCACCCAGGAGATGCGGAACTGGATGGCGCGTTCAGGTTCGACCAGGCGCTCGAGCAGGCCGTGATCGGCGTACTGGGGGTTCTTCTCGATGAAGGGCCACAGGCTGGTCATGACTTCGCGTACGGCCTGCATGAATTCAGGCTGATGCGGGTCACGGGCTTGGACCTTGGCGAGGAACTGTTCTAATGAGATAAGTTTCATTGCAAGCGAACTCTGTTTGCAAGACTGAGGGTTGGATTAGAACTCAGCAGATTGAAAGATAGGGTGCACGGGAATGCACCAAGGTCATACGTCCATCGCAAGCAAGCCTCTCGGATGGAGAGGCTTGCGGATGTTCGATTTACTTCTTCATCATGTCGAAGAATTCGGAGTTGGTCTTTGTAGCCCGGATCTTGTCCAGGATAAATTCCATGGCTTCGATTTCATCCATGCCGTGGATGAATTTGCGTAGCACCCAGACCTTTTGTAGAAGGTCCGGCTTGATCAGCAGTTCTTCGCGACGGGTGCCTGATTTGTTCAGGTTGATGGCAGGGTAAATGCGTTTTTCGGCCAGGCGGCGCTCCAGATGGATTTCGGAGTTGCCGGTGCCTTTGAATTCTTCGTAGATGACTTCATCCATGCGGCTGCCGGTTTCGATCAGCGCGGTGCCGATGATGGTCAGGGAGCCGCCTTCTTCCAGGTTGCGGGCCGCGCCGAAGAAGCGCTTGGGCCGCTGCAGGGCATTGGCGTCCACGCCACCGGTCAGGACCTTGCCGGAGGCGGGCACCACGGTGTTGTAGGCGCGGGCCAGGCGGGTGATGGAGTCCAGCAGGATTACCACGTCTTTTTTCAGTTCGACCAGGCGCTTGGCTTTTTCGATGACCATCTCGGCCACCTGGACGTGGCGCGTGGCCGGCTCGTCGAAGGTGGAGGCCACCACTTCGCCGCGCACGGTGCGCTGCATCTCGGTCACTTCCTCGGGGCGCTCGTCCACCAGCAGGACGATCATGGTGGCCTCGGGGTAGTTGGTGGTGATGGCGTGGGCCATGTGCTGCATCATCACCGTTTTGCCCGACTTGGGGCTGGCCACGATCAGGGCGCGCTGGCCCTTGCCGATGGGGGCGAAGATGTCCAGGATGCGGCCGGTGATGTTCTCCTCGCTCTTGATGTCGCGCTCCAGGCGCATGGGCTGGTCCGGATGCAGCGGCGTGAGGTTCTCAAACATGATGCGATGCTTGATGGCCTCGGGCTGCATGCCGTTGACCTTGTCCACCTTGACCAGCGCGAAGTAGCGCTCGCCGTCCTTGGGCGTGCGCACCTCGCCTTCGATGGAGTCGCCGGTGTGCAGGTTGAAGCGGCGGATCTGCGACGGGGAGATGTAGATGTCGTCCGTGCTGGCCAGGTAGGAGGTCTCCGGCGAACGCAGGAAGCCGAAACCGTCCGGCAATACTTCCAGCACCCCGTCTCCGAAAATCTGCTCGCCTTTCTTGGCGTGCTTTTTCATGATGGCAAACATGAGCTCTTGCTTGCGCAAGCGGTTCGCGTTGTCGATTTCCAGAGTGGCAGCCATTTCTAGCAGCTGCGAGACGTGCAGAGCTTTTAATTCGTTGAGGTGCATGAGAGGGGAAGGGATTTCAGCAGCAGACCGCGGGCCAGCGGCGGGCCCGCGTGCGGTTAATCAGAAGGATTACAGGGAGCTGTCGAGAAACGCGCTGAGTTGCGACTTGGAAAGTGCCCCGACTTTGGTTTCGGCCACTTTGCCGTCTTTGAACAGCATGAGCGTGGGAATTCCGCGAATACCGAATTTTGCGGGGGTATCGGGATTTTCATCGACATTGAGCTTGGCAATGATAACACGGCCTTTGTACTGTTCGGCAGCGTCGTCCAGCAGGGGGGCGATCATTTTGCAGGGACCGCACCAGGCGGCCCAGTAGTCGACCAGAACGGGCAGTTCTGCTTTGAGGACGTCGTTCTCGAAGGAGGCGTCCGTTACATGTTTGATGGAATCGCTCATGGCAAGATACAAAAAAGAAGAAAGGATGACCAAAAACTATACGTGTGGCGAGGCCTGAGCACAATGTATTCTACGGTGAATTGCGACGCTCTTGTTGCCAATTTTTGACAGGATGGCATTGCTCTTTGCCGATAATGGCCCGGCAGCGGCGGGGCGTGCGCCGACAAAGCGTTTCCCCCTGGCCCATCCCCCCGTAAAATACCGTTTTTCTGATCGATCTTCCGGGAATCAAGTTGTCTACCACACGCTACGACGAATCCTCCATCCGGGTGCTCAAGGGGCTGGAACCGGTCCGCCAGCGCCCGGGCATGTACACCCGAACCGACAATCCCCTGCACATCCTGCAGGAAGTCATCGACAACGCGGCCGACGAGGCATTGGCCGGTTTCGCCAGGACCCTGACGGTCACGGTGCTGGAGGATGGCGGCATCGAGGTCGAGGACGACGGGCGCGGCATTCCGGTCGGCCTGCATCCGGACGAGCAGGCGCCGGTGGTGGAGCTGGTCTTCACCCGCCTGCACGCCGGCGGCAAGTTCGACAAGGCCGACGGCGGCGCCTATGCCTTCTCGGGCGGCCTGCACGGGGTGGGGGTGTCGGTCACCAACGCGCTCTCGCGCCGTCTGGAGGTGCTGGTCTGGCGCGACGCCCAGGCGCATGAAATCATTTTCTCCGGCGGCGAAGTCGAACGGCCCCTGACCGTGGTGGGCTCCGTGGGCAAGCGCAAATCGGGCACGCGCGTGCGCCTCTGGCCCGATCCCCAGTATTTCGATTCCGCACAGATCCCCATGGGCCAGCTCGCGCACATCCTGCGCAGCAAGGCGGTGCTGCTGGGCGGGGTCACCGTGCAGCTGGTCAACCAGAAAACCGGCCAGCAGCAGCAATGGTGCTACCAGGACGGCCTGCGCGGCTACCTGCAGGAGGAGCTGGGCGATACCGAATTGCTGGTGCCCCTGTTCGAAGGCCGCCAGTACGCGCCCCAGGACGACGACAATTTCTCGCCGGGCGAGGGGGCGCACTGGGTGGTGACCTGGACGCTGGACGGCAACATCGTGCGCGAATCCTACGTCAACCTGATACCCACCAGCGCCGGGGGCACGCATGAAGCGGGCCTGCGCGACGGCCTCTACCAGGCCGTGCGCAGCTTCGCCGAACTGCACAGCCTGATCCCCAAGGGCGTGAAGCTGCTGCCCGAGGACGTGTTCGCCCGCGCCAGCTTCGTATTGTCGGCCAAGGTGCTCGATCCTCAGTTCCAGGGGCAGATCAAGGAAAAACTGAACAGCCGGGATGCGGTGCGCCTGGTGGGCGGCTATGTGCGCAACGCCCTGGAGCTGCACTTGCACGCCCACGTGGACCAGGGCCGCAAGCTGGCCGAGGTGGCCATACGCCAGGCCCAGGCGCGCACCCGCTCGGCCCAGAAAGTGGAAAAGCGCAAGAGCTCGGGGGTGGCGGTGCTGCCCGGCAAGCTCACCGATTGCGAATCGCATGACCTGGACCGCTCCGAACTCTTCCTGGTGGAGGGCGATTCGGCCGGCGGCTCGGCCAAGATGGGCCGGGACAAGGAATTCCAGGCCATCCTGCCGCTGCGCGGCAAGGTGCTCAATGCCTGGGAAGTGGAGCGCGACCGCCTGTTCGCCAATCAGGAGATTCACGATATTTCGGTCGCGATCGGCGTGGACCCGCACGATGCGGATTCCGACCCGGACCTGTCGGGCCTGCGCTACGGCCGCATCTGCATCCTGTCGGATGCCGACGTGGACGGCTCCCACATCCAGGTGCTGCTGCTGACCCTGTTCTTCCGCCATTTTCCCAAGCTGATCGAGGCCGGCCACGTCTACGTGGCGCGTCCGCCGCTGTTCCGCGTGGACGTGCCCGCGGCCGGCAAGCGCGCCGCCCGCAAGATCTATTGCCTGGACCAGGGCGAACTGGACGCCACCCTGGAGAAGCTGCGCAACGAAGCGATCCGCGTGGAGTCGCTGAGCATCAGCCGCTTCAAGGGCCTGGGCGAGATGAGCGCCGAACAGCTCTGGGACACCACCATGAATCCGGACACCCGCCGCCTGCTGCCGGTCAGCTGGGGCGCGGACGGGCTGCCGGGCACGCAGGCCATGTTCACCATGCTGATGGGCAAGGGCGAGGCCTCCCAGCGGCGCGCCTGGCTGGAAGAAAAAGGCAATCTGGCCGAAATTGATGTTTGAGCCGGGGCAAAGAGTCATTTATGGATAGCAATCAATTGGATTTTGAGCCGGCGGGATCGGACGATCACATCACGCTGGCCACGTATGCCGAGCAGGCCTACCTGGATTACGCCGTATCGGTGGTGCGCGGCCGCGCGCTGCCCGACCTGACCGACGGGCAAAAGCCCGTGCAGCGCCGCATCCTGTACGCCATGGACGCCATGGGGCTGGGTCCGAACGCCAAGCCCGTGAAGTCCGCCCGCGTGGTCGGGGACGTGCTGGGCAAGTACCACCCGCACGGCGACCAGGCCGCCTATGACGCCATGGTGCGCATGGCGCAGGACTTCGTGCTGCGCTACCCGCTGGTGGACGGCCAGGGCAACTTCGGCTCGCGTGACGGCGACAATGCCGCCGCCATGCGTTACACGGAAGCGCGCCCGACTCCGTTCTCGCGCCTGCTGCTGGACGAGCTGGACGAGGGCACGGTGGATTTCGTGCCCAACTACGACGGCAGCCAGAAAGAGCCCGTGGCGCTGCCCGCACGACTGCCCATCATGCTGTTGAACGGCGCCTCGGGCATCGCCGTGGGCATGGCCACCGAGATTCCCCCGCACAATCTGCGCGAGATCGCCCAGGCCTGCGTGGCCCTGCTGCGCGACCCCAAGCTCAGCGACGAAGAGCTGTACCAGCTGGTGCCGGGACCCGACTTCGCCGGGGGCGGCCAGATCATCTCGCCGGCCTCGGACATCGCGGCCATCTATACGCAAGGCCGCGGCACGGTCAAGGCGCGCGCCCGCTGGGTCTTCGAGGACCTGGCGCGCGGCCAGTGGCAACTGGTGGTCACCGAACTGCCCCCGGGCACTTCGGCCCAGAGGATCCTCGAGGAAATCGAAGAGCGCACCAATCCCAAGGTCAAGAACGGCAAGAAGTCGCTGACGGCCGAACAGCAGCAGACCAAGGCCCTGATGCTCAACCTGCTGGATACGGTGCGCGATGAATCGGGCAAGCAGGCCGCGGTGCGCCTGGTGTTCGAACCCAAGTCGCGCACGATCGATCGCGACGAATTCGTCAATACGCTGCTGGCCCAGACCAGCCTGGAAGGCAGCGTGTCCATCAACCTGGTGTGCATCGACGTGGACGGCCGGCCCGGCCAGCGCTCCTTGCGCCAGATCCTGGGCAACTGGCTGGAGTTCCGCCGGCTGACCATGGAGCGCCGCACGCGTTTCCGCCTGGACAAGGTCTCGGACCGCATCCATGTGCTGGAAGGGCGCATGGTGGTCTACCTGAACGTGGACGAGGTCATCCAGACCATACGTGAATCCGACGAGCCGCGCGCCGCGCTGATGGAGCGCTTCGAGCTGAGCGAGCGCCAGGCGGACGACATCCTGGAGATGCGCCTGCGCCAGCTGGCCCGCCTGGAAGGATTCAAGATAGAAAAGGAATTGGACGAGCGCCGCAAGGAGCAGGCCGGCCTGCAGGAACTGCTGGACAACCCCAAGGCGTTCAAGCGCCTGATGATCCGCGAGATCGAAGCCGACGCCAAGACCTACGGCGACGAGCGCCGCACCCTGATCGAGGCGGCCGAGCGGGCCGTGCTGGAAACCAAGGTGGTGGACGAACCCGTCACCGTCATCATCTCCCACAAGGGCTGGCTGCGCTGCCGCCAGGGACATGGGCACGATGCCTCCCAATTCACCTTCAAGACCGGCGACAGGCTGTACGATGCGCTGGAATGCCGCAGCACCACGGACCTGGTGGCCCTGGGGCGCGACGGCCGGGTCTATACTGTGCCGGTCTCCAGCCTGCCGTCGGCGCGCGGCGACGGCCAGCCCATCACCTCCATGATCGAGGTCAGCCCGGCGGCGCCGATCGAGCACATGATGGCCGCGCCCGGCGACCAGCGCTACGTGCTGGCGGCCTCGGACGGCTATGGCTTCATCGCCAGCCACGCGGACATGAATACCCGCCAGCGGGCCGGCAAGCAGTTCGTCACCGTCGAGGCGGGCAAGTCGCTGCTCAAGCCGCTCGCCTTGCGGCCGGACGATCAGTACGTGGGCCTGCTCAGCGCCAAGGGCCGCTTCCTGGTGGTGGACATCAATGAACTGAAAGTGCTGGAGAAGGGCGGCCGCGGCACCATCCTGATGGGCCTGGACGAGGGCGACAGCCTGGCGCAGTGGGTGGCCGTCGGCGAGGCAGGCCTGGCCGTGTCGGGCATCTATCGCAAGCGCGAGTCCACCGTGCACATGGACCTGGACGCCCTGGCCGAATACCTGGGCAAGCGGGCCCGCAAAGGCAAGCAGCTGGGCGTCAAGCTCAGCGATCCTGTGCTGCACCGTCCGCAGGTACAGTAAGGTTTTGCCGCCGGGCCGTCGGAATGCCGCATCACCCAAGGCAAAAGCGCCCCCTCGGGGGGGGCAGCAAGCCGAAGGCGCAGCGTGGGGGTGTTTTTTTGCCGCCGGGCCGCCCCAAGGCAAAAACGCCCCCTCGGGGGGCAGCAAGCCGAAGGCGCAGCGTGGGGGTGTTTTTTTGCCGCCAGCCGGGGTTGTGCGCCCCGGCCGGCTTGCTTCTTTTTTTCGAGTATTGGATATGAGTTTCAAGATCACGGTACAGCCCAGTGGGCACAGTTTCGAGGTCCAGCCCGGGCAATCCGTGCTGGATGGCGCCCTGAACGCGGGCATCGTCCTGCCGTACAGCTGCCGCAACGGCACCTGTTCGTCCTGCAAGGGCAAAGTGCTGGAGGGCGACTACGATGCCGGCCGCGCACCCGAGCAACTGCTCAGCGACGAGGACCGGGCGGCGGGCTATACCCTGTTCTGCCAGGCCAAGCCGGCCACGGACATGGTGATCGAATCGCACGAGATCCGCATGGCATCGGACATCCAGATCCGCAAGATGCCTTCGCGCGTGGCCGGGCTGGAGAAGGTGCGCGAGGACGTCATGATCGTGCGCCTGCAGATGCCGACCTCCGAGCCTTTCCGCTATTACCCCGGCCAGTACCTGGAGTTCATACTGAAGGACGGCAGCCGCCGCAGCTATTCCATGGCCACGCCGCCGCGCGAGGACAACCAGGTTGAGCTGCACATCCGCCACATGCCCGGCGGGTTGTTCACCGATCACGTGTTCGGCGCCGGCGCCACGGCCATGAAGGAGCGCGAGATCCTGCGCGTGGAAGCGCCGCTGGGCTCTTTCTTCCTGCGTGAGGACAGCGATGCGCCCATGGTGTTCCTGGCCAGCGGCACCGGCTTCGCCCCCATCAAGGCCCTGATCGAGCGCCTGCGCCAGACGGGCAGCCGGCGCGAGATCGCATTGTACTGGGGCGGGCGTCGTCCGGGCGATCTTTATCAGTCCGAGCTGGCCGAGCAGTGGGCGGCGGACATGCCCAACCTGCGCTACATCCCCGTGGTGTCGGATGCCAGGCCCGAAGACGGCTGGACCGGACGCACGGGCTTTGTGCACCTGGCCGTGCTGCAGGACCTGCCCGACCTGTCGGGCTGGCAGGTGTATGCCTGCCGCGCTCCGGCCATGGTCGAGTGCGCGCGCCGCGACTTCGTCGAGCCGGCCGGCCTGAATCCGGACGCCTATTTCGCGGACGCCTTCACTTCTTTGGTCGACGTCAAGTAAGCGACGCCGACTTCCACGCAGAAACGGACAGCAGACATGAAAGTAGCAGTGCTGGGCAGCGGCATCATCGGAATTTCGACGGCATGGTGGTTGAGCCAGGACGGACACGAGGTCGTGGTGGTGGACAGGCGCAACGGGCCGGCCCAGGAAACGTCCCGCGCCAATGGCGGGCAGATATCGGTCTCCTACGCCGAGCCCTGGGCCAATCCGCAGATGCCGCTGAAGCTGCTCAAGTGGCTGCTGGACGACAATGCGCCGCTGTTGTTCCGGCCGCGCCTGGACATGCGCCAGTGGCGCTGGTGCCTGTCGTTCCTGCGGGAATGCCTGCCTTCGCGAATGGCGCCCAATGTGCGCGCCCTGGTGGGGCTGGCCGAGTACAGCCGCCGCACGCTCAAGCAGATGCGGCCTTCGCTGGACTTCGACTATCGCCATCAGGAAAAAGGCATCATCACCTTCTACCGCGACGCCGCCAGCCTGGACGATTCCCTGCAGATGGCGGACCTGATGCGCGACATGGGCGTGGACCGGCGCGTGATGAGCGTGGACGAACTGGTGCAGGTCGAACCCGCATTAGCGGCGGCGCGCCACCTGATCGTGGGCGGGGACTACACCAAGGACGATGAGTCCGGGGACGTCAACCAGTTCGCCTGCGGCCTGGCGGCCATGGCCGAAAGGGCGGGCGTGCAGTTCCGCTTCTCCACCCAGATCAACCGGCTGCAGACCGAGCAGGGCAAGGTGAGCGGGGTGGAGATCATTGCGCCCGACGGCAGCTTCGAATCCCTGCAGGCCGACGCCTTCGTGGTCGCCATGGGCAGTTTCAGCCCCGAGTTGCTCGAGCCCCTGGGCATTGCCTGCCCGGTCTATCCGGCCAAGGGTTATTCGGTCACCATCCCGGTACTCGTGCCCGAGGCCGTGCCTACGGTCAGCCTGACCGACAAGGACCAGAAGATCGTCTATTCGCGCCTGGGCGACAGCTTGCGCATGGCCGGCACGGCCGAACTTTCGGGCTACTCCCGCAGCTTGAACACAAAGCGTTGCACATCCATGCTGGCGCAAGTGGCGGAATTGTTCCCAAGCGCCCTGGATTTTGATAATGTTCATTTCTGGTCGGGACTGCGTCCCGCCACGCCTTCAAATGTTCCGCTGATCGGCCGCACCCGTATATCGAACCTGTATCTGAATACCGGGCACGGCACGTTGGGATGGACGATGGGGGTCGGCTCCGGCCGGGCCCTGGCCGACCTGATGGGCGGCCGTCAGCCCGAACCCGAATTTCCTTTTTTACGCTAAAGGATTTATGAAGAATCTACGCGGATTAGCGCTGAAGCGGTGCGTGCAGGCACTGGCGACGGCGGCGTGCGGCGCCCCCGCGCTTTTGCATGGTTCCGCTGCCCCGGCTGCGGTGGACATCCAGGTCTGGACTTCCCTGAACCCCCACAACCAGGCCGAATTCGAGAAACTGGTCAGGGACTTCAATCGCAGCCAGAAGGACGTCAAGGTCGAGGTCAAGGCGCACGACTCGGATGCCGCCCTGGACCAGGCCCTGCAGGCCGCATCCGGCGCGCAACTGCCCAACCTGGTTCAACTGGGCGAGATGTCCGGCCTGGACGAAGTGGCGGACCGCTCCTACATCCTGCCCATGCATACGCTGCTCGCCAAGGAGAACCTGGGCAACGTGTCCTGGTTCCTGGCCTCCAACTCCTTCGTGCGCAACGGCCGCGGCCAGTTGCAGGGCTTCCCCTACATGGCGGAGATCCCCGTCATGTACTACAACCTGGACGCCTTCCAGAAAGCCAAGCTGGAACCGGCCGTTCCCAGCCGCGTCTGGCTGGACCTGCAAGGCCAGCTGGTGCAGCTGGCCAACAACGGCTCGCGCCGCTGCCCCCTGACCTCCGACCAGTCCGTCTCCATCAACCTGGAGAATCTGGCGGCGGTGAACAACCAGATCTATGGCCTGGCCCCCGGGCCCAAGGTCAAGGGCAAGGTGGGCTTCGATTTCGACGTCCTGTACATCCGCCACCTGTCCATGATGGTCAGCTGGGTCAAGTCCGAACTGATGGTCAAGCCCGACATGCTGCCTCAGTCGCCCCAGCGTTTCGCCAAGGGCGAGTGCGCCGTCATGTTCTCGAACTCGGGCCAAATCGGCGAATACAGCGCCACCCGCGGCCTGAAGTACGCGGTGACCGGCCTGCCGTACTACCCTGAAGTCACCCAGACTCCCGGCAAGCCTTTCGTGACCGGCTCGGCCCTGTGGGCGACCAAGGGGCATCCGGCCGACCAGAACCAGGCCGCCGCGCGTTTCGTCAGCTGGCTGGCTCAGCCCGAGAACGCCGCACGCTGGTACCAGCAGACCGGCTTCCTGCCCGTCAGCCGCGAGGCCTTCAACGCCACCGGTAGCGACTACTACAGCGGCAAGGGCGACTGGCAGCACCTGGTGGGCGCCTACGGCAGCGGCTCCTCGGGCACCGCCAAAGGCAATTTCCGTAATTACCGCCAGATCCGCGCCGTGTTCAACCAGAGTCTGGAAAGCGCCCTGGACGGCAAGCAGCCGGCCATGACGGCGCTGCGCACGGCCGCCACCGAAGCCAATCGCCTGGTTGCCCAGAAGGGACGCTGATTCATCCATTCGTACAAGCCGATCTGGCGCCCGGCCCAGGCCTGACCGAAGATGAGCTCCATGCCCCACGAGGGGTATGGAGCTTTTTCTTTGGATGTGCGCCATGCTGTCTTTTCTTCGGCCTGCCTGTGCCTGCCTGATCCTTCCCGGCCTGTCCGCCTGTCTGGCCGGACAGGGCCCGGGCACATTTGCGCCCGAATCCGCGGCGCAGGCCTTCAATTTCGACTGGAGCCTGTCGGGCGAGCCCCGCGTCGGCCCCTTGCAGGTCTTCGACAATGGCGTGCGCACTTGGCTGCACTTTGCGCCGGGCCAGATCGTGCCGGCCGTGTTCGGGCGGCGCGCGGGGCGGGAGCAGGCGCTGGTCCTGACGCCCGTAGGCCAGTTTCACCTTTCCCAGGGCGTATGGCCGGAACTGCTGTTTCGCGCCGGCCACGGCCAGGCGCGGGCCAGCCGGCACGCGGATCGGCCCGCCGGCGAGTCGCCGCCACCTGCGCCTGCCGCAGCGCCGGGGTCTGCGGTCCGGCCTGCCGCACCGCCGGTCGTCCGGGCCGCTGCTGCATTGCAGGAACAGCCGGCTGTGCCGGCTGCGGCCCCGGCGCTTTCGTCGTCCTACGATATCCGCCCGGAGGACCAGACGCTGCGCCAGGCGCTGGCGCGTTGGGCCGGACAGGCAGGCTGGGTGTTCCAGCCGGAGCACTGGGACCTGGATGTGGATCTGCCGGTCAGCGCGCCGGCCCGTTTCCAGGGGGACTTCAAAACCGCGGTGCAGCAGTTGCTGCATGGCACCGAGCTGACTGCCTATCCGGCGCAGCCGTGCTTCTATTCCAATCAGGTCCTGCGCGTGGTGGCCTGGTCGCAGGCGTGCGACCGCAGCCTGGCGCCCGGAGAGCGCTCATGAAGCCCTGGTTCATACTCGTCGCGGGTCTGCTCGCGGGATGCAGCCTGGCGCAGCAAGGCAGGGAGGTGGGCCGGCGCCATCAGGCGGCGCAGCAGCAGGTTCAGCAGCACCAGGAGCGTTTCCGGGAGGGCAATGACGCCGAGCAGCGGCGCCGCCGGCAGTCGGTGGACAGACCCTGGGTGGCCGGTTCCGCCGTTCCGCTGGGGCGGGACAAATCGCTGCCTGCGGTACTGCGCGCCGCCCGCAAGGTCACCTTGGCGCTGGCCGAACCGTTGCCTGGCCTGGATCAGCTGGCCCAGCGCATCGCCCACTTGTCGGGCCTGCCGGTCTTCGTCAGCCCGGAAGCGCTTCTGCCCGCCGCCGATTTCCTGCCGCGTCTGGCCGGCGCCGTGCCGGCGGCGGATCGCACCCAAGCGGAGCGGGGCCGCCTGCATCTGGAACAGCGCACGCTGGCGGATCTGCTGGATCATCTCTGCGCGGCCTTTGGCGTCAACTGGCGCTATCGCCAGGGGCGGATCGAGTTTTTCCGCACCGAAACCCGTCATTTCCAATTGCGGATCCTGCAGCAGGACCTGGATGCCCAGGCCGGCATCGGCGGTTCGGGACAGGCAGGGGAAGCCTGGCAGACACGCTTGTCCGCCGCGCCCGTTTCCCTGATGGAATCCCTGCGGCTGAGGGTGGAGGCCTTTCTGTCGCGCGCCGGAACGGTTGCGGCGGCGCCCGGCCCTAGCTCTTTGCTGGTGGTCACCGATACGCCCGAACGGCTGGACGCGGTAGGCCGGTATCTGGACCTGGAGAATCGCCAGCTGGCGCGCCGGGTGCGCCTGGTATTCGAGGAAATCAGCCTGTCCTTGTCTGACCAGCAGCAGATGGCGCTGGACTGGAACCTCCTGTTTCAGAAGGCCGGGCTGGCATGGGGCCTGGGCAGCCCCGGGGAGACCCTGTCCGCCGCCGTCACTCTCCAGGGGCGCAGCGAGCGCGGCGCCTGGGCGGGCACCGAGGGATTCCTCCAGGCCCTGGCCGAACAGGCCAGGGTGGTCCGGCGTCAGAGCTTCCCCATCTTTGCCTTGAACCGGCGTCCCGCCAGCCATTCCCTGCGCACGCGCTTCACGTACGTGGACAAGGTGGAGGCCGCGGCCTTGTCCGCCGGAGCCCAATTGTCGCTGCCCGCGGTCAGCGTCAGCCAGAAGGAAGAGGCCGTGGGCGCCATGCTCACCGTGGTGCCGGACATCCAGGACGACGGGCGCATCCTCCTGACCATCGCCTACGACAGCACGGTCGCCCAGCCGCTGCGCATGCTCAGCTTCGGCGACCGCAGCCATCCCTTGCAGTTGCAGCAGGTCACCATAGACGGCAACAGCCTGATGCAGCAGGTGTCGGTGCTGCCGGGCCAGACCTGGCTGATCGCCGGGCACGATCGCGTCCTGGACCAGGATGAACAGACCCGCGCCGGCCCGGACCTGCCCTGGCTGCTGGGCGGCAGCCGGCAGGTGCGCAGCCAGACCGTGCGTACTCTGCTGCTACTGACGGCGTATCTGGAGGAGGAGCTGACATGACCCGCCACGAACCGCTTGTCGATTACTGTTTCGGCCTGCATTGGTTCGCCCTGGTCGATGGACCCTCGGGCCCGGGCCTGCGGCGCCTGTTGCGCAACCATCCTCGCGCCTGGTATTGCCTGGCCGGCGGAGATCTGCTGGCCGCGGGCCTGGCCGACGAAGCCTGCCTGCGTGATTCCGCCGGGCTGGCGTCCGTGCGCGAGGCCAGCCCGGCCGCAAACGGTCGCCGCGCCGTGTCGTTCTACTCGGCCGCCGCCTGCGTGGCCGGCCAGCATCCGGACGGCTGCGTGCTGGCGCTGTGGCGACTTGAACAGGGGCGTTTCTGGCTGATGGCGGCCCACGACGGCGCCGTCATCGGCGGCACCGATTGCCTGTTCGACGACCCGGCGCAGGCCCATGCCGTGCATGCGGAAATGAAGCGGCGTTTTTCCGGACTGCGGGAACTGCCGCAGCCCGAAGACCTGCGGGCGCACCTGGAGCAGGGCAGACAGGAATCCTGTCGCCTGCATGCCGGAGCGGGTCCGCGCTCGCGCCGGTTCGTTGTTCTGTTGGGGCCGGTGCTTGCGTTGGTACTGATCGTCGCCGGCTGGATTCTGGGGCAGCAACGGCCTGCCGTTCAGACGGCCGCGGCCGATTTCGGCGGGCTCATGCAGGACTTTCGGCAACGGCACTGGCTGCCGGGCGTTGTGGGCTTCCAGTCTTTGCTGGGGCTTCTGGAGCGTCTTCCTTATCAGGCGGCGGGCTGGCGGCTCCAGCAGGCCGATTGCCTGCCGAACGATGGTTCCTGGCAATGCGCGGCGCTGTATGCGCGTCACGATCCGCAGGCAAGCAATCAGGGTCTGGAGCAGATTCTCGGTCCTCGGGCGGACCTGCAGTTCCTGGACCTGGACCGCGCCCGCCTGCGCGTGGCGGCAAGGCATCATGGCCAGCCTCTGGATTCGGCCCGCCTGCGGGGGCAGCGACAGAACGAACGCGACCTGTTCAGCGCGCTGCAGGCCGTGCAGGCCGCCTTCGGGCAGGTGTCGATAGGGCCGCCGCAGGCGCTGGACCTTGGTCCCGGCGCTGCGCATGTGGAACATTCGCCGGGCGTGCAGCGCCGGCCCTGGCGCAGCCAGTCGCCCTTGCGCTCGGCGTATTTGTTATTGCCGCAGGCGCAGGTCCTGCGCTGGGAAAAATCACGCTTCATGTGGCGGAGCAGGCGATTGCCTCGCTGGCCAGCAGCGTGTTGACCCTGAACCTGGAGGGCTATGTCTATGAGCGGGCCGACGAGGCGTCTTCTGATTCTGCGCAGGTGCTCGGCCATGATCTGGCTCCTGCCCATGCTGTGGCCTCCCCAGGCTCAGTCCGACACGGCGCTGCTGATCACGGTCCATGAACTGTTGCGCATGGACGCCGAGCGCGCCCGGCAGAATGTCTCGCCCCGCTCCTGCCCAGGGGATGCGCCCCTGACCAGCCAGGGGCGATCAGTAGACGGCGGCATCGAACTCAAAGCCATCTATGGCCGCGACAAGCAATTGCTGGCCGAGGTCCGGCTGGGCGAGCGTTCCCTGGTTTACCAGCAAGGCCAGCCCTGGCCCATAGGCCGGCACCGCGACCGAAGCATGCGGCTGCATTCCTTGAGCAGCCGTTGTATCGAACTTCAGGAAGGAGACCAAAAGCATGAGCTTTGCCTGGAACCTTGAACATCACGGCCGCGGCGCGGGCCGGCATCCCTGGCGGGCGTTCGGCAGGCGCCGGCGCGAACAGGCCGATCCCGGCGCGGACTTGGCCAAAGGGGATGCGCACCGGGGGCCGGGCGCGGCCCGGCTTGCAGAGGCCATTGCCAGCCTGTCCAGCCTTGAAGCGCTTCATGAAGCCTGTGAGCCCAAGCGCAGCCTGGCGGCGGAGCTGGGCGTGGAGCATCTGGCTGCCCGCCTGGCGCCCATCGTGACCGGGGACGGCGCCGCGGTGATCCTGGCCGTGGACGATATGGCGGCCTCGGACCAGGCGCAGGCATTGCTGGCCTTGCTGCGCGAACGCGGCTACCTGCTGGCCGATCCTCCCATGTACAAGGTCAGCGAGGCGCTGTTGCTCGGATTGCGCCGCGACGGCGTCCGGTTTCGTCAGAGCCTGCCGGCGCGTACGGACCGCAATGAGCTCGAGCAGCTTTTTCTGCGCCTGTTGCGCTGGGCGCTGGAGCAAGGCGCCAGCGACATCCATGTGCGTTTGCGCGAAGATCGCGCATGCTCCGATGTGCACTTCACCCTGGCGGGCCGCCAGGTGTGCCCCGACGCCTTCCAGGCGCTGGACACCCGCCTGCTGACGGACATGCTGGCACTGGTCTGGATGGATGCGCAGGGCGGCAATGGGGCCGTCTTCGATCCGGGCCAGGAGCAGCAGGCCAGCCTGCGCAGGCAGGTCGGGGGCCGCAGCGTCGCCTTGCGCTGGGCTTCCATGGCGGCCCTGCATGGTCCGGCCGGCTGTCTGCGGCTCCTGTCCACGCCCCAGGACAGCCCGCTGCCGGTGCTCGAGGAGCTGGGCTATCTGCCCGAACAGGTGGCGCAGTTCAATCGCGTCATGGCCTGCGAGGGCGGGGCCATCCTGTTTGCCGGAACCGTCGGTTCGGGCAAATCCACGTCTCTGGCGGCGCTGGTGCGCAGCGTGCCGGCCACGCGCAAGATCATCACCCTCGAAGATCCGGTGGAGTACCTGATCCCCAACGCGATCCAGAGCTCACTCAGCCGCAGTCTGGACCAGGACGCGCATTCGGTCTTTGCCAGCAAGCTGCGCGCCCTGAAGCGTTCAGCCATGCAGGATGTCCTGCTGGGGGAGATACGCGACCGGGAGACGGGGCCGGCTTTCATGGCTCTGGCGTCCTCGGGCGTCAGCGTCTACAGCTCCGTACATGCCGCCGGGGCCGAGCAGATCCCGGAACGTCTGGCCTCGAGCTTCATCGGGGTGCCCAGAGAGTTTCTGGCCATGCCGGGCATGCTCAAGCTGCTGGTCTATCAAGCCCTGCTGCCGCTCCTGTGCCCGGGGTGCGCGCTGGACGGTCCGCCGAACGATGCGGCGCACGCCAGCCTTGAGGCGCTGCGGGGCTGCGAAACCGGCTCCATGGATGGGCTGCTCTGGCGCAACAAGGCGGGATGCGCGCAATGCACGGGATCGCGCCTGCCCGAGCATTACGGCTATCAGGGCCGTACCGTGGTGGCGGAGCTGCTGGAGCCGGACCTCTTGCCTCAAGCGCACGAGCGCATGCGTCGGGGCCTGCCTTTGCGCGCACCAGGCCCAGGCTTGCCCGCCGTGCTCCATTCCGCATTGCGCCAGGCGTACAGGGGCAGGCTGGACCTGCACGACATCGAAGCCCGCTTCGGCGCTTTTGAAACCTGGCGCTTGCGCCTGAAGGCCCGTCGCCATCGCGCGGCCGGGGTCCAGGAGCTGCTTCAATGAATGAATTTGCGAGCAGCCGGCTTGTCCAGGCCTGGCGCGCCTGCCGCCTCCGGCTCGATCAATGGCGTTTCATCCGGCGGCGCGAGGCTTATTTCCAGTACTTGCTCGGGGTCCTGCAGGCGGAGCAGGGCCGTCGCACCCTGCACTCCCTGTTTGTGCAAGACAGCCTGCGCTACGGCGCAAGACATCATCGCGGCCGCCTGAGCCGGCATTGGCAGGCTGTGTACCGGCGCAGCGGCGGGGAATTGCAGGCGGTCTGGGCGGGTTGCTTGCGGCCGGATGAACTTCTGGTGTTGCGCACCGCACAGGCTGCAGGCCGGGTGCAGGACGGTCTTGCCGCCTTGAGTTCCTACCTGTCTCTGGTCGGCTGGGCGCGCGGGCAGGTTCTGCAACTGCTATGGCCCGCCGTCATGGCGGTGCTCCTGGCGGTTTTCCTGCTGGCCTGCATTCCCTGGCTGACAGTTCCGGCCCTGCAGCAGGCCTTCATGGATCTGCCGTCCGAGTTTCTCGGGGCGCGCACGGCAAGCCTGTACGCCTGGGCGCAGCGCCTGCGCACGGCGGCGCCATGGGCCGACGTGCAGGCCGTGGCGGGGGCGGCGGGCCTTCGGCTCGTGTTGAAGAACCGCAGTCACGGACTGCGGCGCACGATGGATCGCGTGGGTCCCGGCCTGGTCTTGCGCCGTCTGGCGGCCCTGCGCTTCTTGTCCTTGCTGGCGGTGCTCCTGCAGCCGGGCGCCGGCGCAAGCCTGCCTTTGCGCGCGGCAATCCAGCTCCTGGCCGTGGGCAGCGGCGACTGGATGCGCTGGCACCTGGACCTGATGCTGCGCCGTATCGCGGCAGGGCATCGGGACGAGGCCTTTTTCGACACCGGGCTGCTGGCTCGAGAGCTGCTCCGGTTCCTTTCCGACATGACCCGCGCTCACGGCATGGCACGCGCCCTGTCGCTATGCGCGCGCCAGGCCAGCGATACCCTGCGTTCGAGCCTGCCCCGGCAAGCCTTGGCGCTGCGCTGGTTCTGCCTGCTGGCCGCGGTCCTCTTCGGACTCTGGTTGCTGGCTTGGCACTATGCCGTGCTGGACGAGTTGCGCCGTTCCTTGATGCTGTTCTTCAGTTCCTCTTCCTTGCTTTCCTGAATTCCGGAGGTTCCATGTCTTCGTATCCTCGTTCGATGCCTGTTCAGCGCCAACGCGGTTTTTCCTTGCTGGAGGTGTCGGTGGTGACCGCCATCATTTTGCTGGTGGCCATTCTGGCTGTGCCGGCCATCGGTTCCTACCTGATCGAAAGCCGCGTGCCCAAGGTGGGGGAGGAGCTCAGCCGCTTCATCGTGCAGACGCAGGTCCATGCCCCCTATGAAGGCGGCGCGCCTTATGCGGGCATGAGCACGGCGGCCCTGGCGCGGCAGATTCAGCCCGGTTCCGCCTTGACGGTGTCGGCCAATCGCCAGCAGGTGCTGCACGGCCTGGGCAGCGGCGGACAGGTCAGCCTCGAGACGCGGGAGTCGGGCTCGGCCTTCGCCATGACGCTGGACAAGGTCAATCACGCCGCCTGCCCGGCATTGCTGTCCATGATGCAGCGGCTGGCGGCGGGCATGAGCATACAGGCCGGCGGCGCTCTCAAGGAGGTCAAGTCCGCCACCCTGGCCTACAACGCCCTGGCCGCCCAGGCCAATTGCACGCACGGGGACAGCAATACCTTCGTACTGGTGGTGCGCTGAACATGCGGCTCCAGAGCGGACAGGCCCTGCTGGAACTGCTGCTGACGCTGGCCATCAGCGCACTGCTCTCCGTCTGGGCGGTGCAGCGATGGCAGGCGCATCTGCGGGAGCAGCAATTGCAGAACTGGGCCGGCTGGCTGCTGGAGGTCAGGCAGGGCGTGCAGCGCTATATGGATGCGCATGCAAGCGATCTGCTGGCCGGCGCGGCGGCCTTGCCGGGATACGCGGATCCCTGGAGACCCGGCATGGCGGAGCTCGCGGCGCAAGGGTGGCTGCCCAGGGGGCTGTCGTCGATGCCGCTCAATTGGCCCGGATTGCAGATCCAGTTGACGCCCCAAGGAGACTGCCCCGGCGCGTGCCGGCTGGACGCCTTGCTGCTTCTGTTCGCCAGCCAGGACTGGGCGCATCGGCCTGCCGCGCTCGGACAATGGCTGCTGGAGA
Source organism: Alcaligenes sp. Marseille-Q7550 (assembly GCF_965112015.1). Classification (NCBI taxonomy): domain Bacteria; kingdom Pseudomonadati; phylum Pseudomonadota; class Betaproteobacteria; order Burkholderiales; family Alcaligenaceae; genus Alcaligenes; species Alcaligenes sp. Marseille-Q7550. Next base: position 104,877 of record NZ_CBCOPU010000002.1, on the reverse strand, counting down.
CGCGCGGCTACGGCCTGGTCGTCCATCCCGACCGGTCGACCCGCCTGCAAGGACCGGCCGGCGATTGGCCCAACCCCTTGTCCGGCACGCAGCCCCGGCCGGCGGGCACGATGGCGGTGCTGGCTTCTGGAGGCCGTGATGCGGGCCTGGCAGGGGAGGACATGAGTTCCTACCTGCGTTTGCGTGATGAACGGGATCCTGACTTCCAGGCAAACCTGAGCGCCCGCGGCCAGGTGCAGGCGCATGGCAATCTGCAGACGCAGGGCGCCCTGGTCCTGGGGGGAAGCGCGTATACCTATTCCGCCTGTTCCCAGGAGGCCGCCATCGTGCGGCGCATCGAATCGCCAGGCCTTCTGACCTGCCGGCAGGGCTATTGGCGGCCCTTGGCTTCCGCTGGAGGCGGGGCGTTCATGACTCATTCCCATACGCCTTGTCCAGCCCAGCACGCCCAGGTGCAGGTCAATCCCATGACGGGGCAGTGCAGCTGCCCGAGCGGCTACCTGCCTTTGCGCATCGCCGAATACACGGTGGCCTCGGGCGTGACGCGCTCCTACCTGTGCGTGGACTGAGCGCGGGCAAGAAAAAACCCGGCATGGTTCCCATGCCGGGTTCTGGCGAGTGCGGCGCCGCGCGTTTGCGCTGCCGCGGCCGTGCAGGACGGTTTAGTCGGCCTTGCCGCTCCAGGCGGCGATGTCGGCCCGTTCTTCGTCGGTCATCTGGGTCAGGTTGCCCAGCGGCATGTAGTGGGAGCCCACCACGTTCTTGACCTGTGCCGCGTGCAGCAATGTGTTTTCCTTGGTGTCCAGCAGCATGCCGGCAGGAGCCGAAGGGAAACCGAACTGTGCGCTTGGCTTGGCGGCGTGACACTGGATACAGCGGGCGTCCATGATTTCCTGGACTCGCGCCAGGCTGATCTTGGAAGCCGAGTCATCCGCGGACACGGCGGCGTTCTGGGCCGGGGCCTTCACGCTGGCAGGAGCAGCCACCCAGCCCACGATCAGCAGCAGGATGACGCCGGCGACGGGGTAGGACAGGTTGTTGGTGCCTGCGTGCAGCAGCACGAAGTACTGGCGGATCAGGGCGCCGGCGAAGATGAACAGCACCATGATGATCCACGCATTGGGATGGTTGTACGTGAACGAATAATGGTTGCTCAGCATCAGCAGCACGACGGGCAGCGTGAAGTAGGTGTTGTGCACTGAACGCTGCTTGCCGCGCTTGCCGTCCAGGGGGTTGGGAGCCTGGCCGGCCTTCAGGGCCTTGACCATGCGGCGCTGGCCGGGAATGATCCAGAAGAACACGTTGGCCGACATGCTGGTGGCCATGACGGCGCCGGTCAGCAGGAAGGCGGCGCGGCCCGAGAAGATGTGCGCGCTAAGGTAGGCGACGGCCACCATCATGATGGCCACGGCAACGCTCAGGATGCCGTCGCGTTCCATGTTGGGGCTGATGATGCGGCACAGGCCGTTGTACACGACCCAGCCCAGCACCAGGAAGGCGATGGCCACGACGTTGGCCTGGGTGCCCGTCATCTGGGCTGCCCATTCCCAGGGGCTGTTGGGATTGACCAGGTAGAACTCGGGCTTGGTCAGGTACAGCAGGGCGAACAGGCCGAAGCCCGACAGCCAGGTGGTGTAGGACTTCCAGAACGACCAGTGCAGATCGTCGGGCAGTTCGGCCGGATTGGTCAGGTATTTCTGGTTGTGGTAGAAGCCGCCGCCGTGGACGGCCCACATTTCACCGAACACACCCCGTTTCTTGCTTTCCTCGCCTTTCGGAGGCTTGAGGCTGTTGTCCAGCATCACGAAGTAGATGGATTCGCCGATCCAGGCGACAGCGGCAATCACGTGTAGCCAGCGCAGCAGCAGGTTGCCATATTCAAGTAAATACGCGTGCATAGAAGTCTCGTATCGTTTGTTGACTGGTTATGAGATCGAAAGAAGCGGTTCAGATAACCGATCAACTGCCGCGATACGTGGACCAGGACCAGGGAGTCACGACCAGGGGGACGTGGTAGTTGGCGTTGGCGTCGGCGATGCCGAAGCGGATGCCGACCTGGTCGACGAAGCGAGGCTCGGGCAGGGTGCTGCCGTTGGCTGCGAAGTAGTCGCCGGCGTGGAACACCAGTTCGAATACGCCGGTCGCCATGGAATCGCCCTGCAGCAGGGGTTCGTCGCAGCGGCCGTCGCTGTTGGTGGCTGTGGTCTTGATCAGAGTGCGCTGGTCGCCCTGGATGGAATAGAGGTCGACGCGCACGCCTTGTGCAGGACGACCTTGAGTCGTGTCAAGCACATGGGTAGAGAGCTTTCCCATAAGTGTCTCCGGTTTATGGTGATCAAAAAAGGTCCAGCGAGCCCAGTTTTGAGAACCGGCCGGGGGCCAGCGGTGCAAGGATCAGTGCGCTGGGTTGAGGCCCCAAAATCGCCGCGCCGGTTGAGGTTCCGGATTGTCGACAATTTGTGTTGACGATTTTGTAGGGATGCCGAATAATTGTCAAGAGTTAATAACGAGAATTTTTATGCTTCAGATTAGGCGGCACGAGGGCGATTCGTCCGACGTCCAGGCGCCCAGCGCCTCGTCTCTGCTGGAAGGCGGCATGGCGGACAACGAGACCGGACGTGTATACAGCCAGATTTTCGATGCCGTGGTGGACCGGCGGCTGCTGCCCGGCGCCAAGCTGACCGAAGCGACCCTGTGCACCATCTTCGACTGCTCGCGCGCCACCGTGCGCGCCGCGCTCTCGGCCCTGGCCCACGACAAGATCGTGGTCATCGAGCCCAACCGCGGCGCGTTCGTGTGGAAGCCCACCGCCAAGGAAACGCAGGATGTGTTCGAGCTGCGGCGCGACCTGGAGGAGCTGATCCTGCGCAAGCTGCTGGCCCTGCCGGATCTGCCTGCGCACCTGGAAGGGCTGTATGACATGGTCGCGCGCGAACAGCAGGCCTTCGAGCAGGGCGACCGCATCAGCTGGCTGCGCCTGTCCAATGCCTTTCACGTGGTGCTGGCGCGCTGCGCCGGCAACCACGAGCTGACCGAACTGATGCACACCTTGTGCGCCCGGACCACGCTGATCATCGCCTACCACGATACGCCGGGCGAGAAGGCGTGCTCCTTCTACGAGCACAAGGAAATTCTCGACCGATTGAGTCAGGGCGACGCCGAAGGCGCGCTCCGGGCCATGCAACACCACTTGAGTGATTGTGAACACCGCATGAGCGAGGCCAACGACGGCAAGCCTGCCGATCCCTGGCTCGCATTCAGCGTGAAACGCTAACAGGAGACGTAATGTCACTATGCAAGTCCTACCCCCGTGACCTCATCGGTTACGGCAAGAATGTGCCTCACGCCAACTGGCCCGGCCAGGCGCGCGTCGCTGTCCAGTTCGTGCTGAACTACGAGGAAGGCGGCGAGAACTGCGTGCTGCACGGCGACCCCGGTTCGGAGCAGTTCCTGTCCGAGATCATCGGCGCGGCCGCCTACCCGGACCGCCACCTGTCGATGGAATCCATCTACGAGTACGGTTCGCGCGCCGGCGTCTGGCGCATCCTGAACGAATTCGAGAAGCGCGGCCTGCCGCTGACCATCTTCGGCGTCGGCATGGCGCTGGAGCGCCATCCAGAGCTGGCCAAGGAATTCGTGCGCCTGGGCCACGAGATCGCCTGCCACGGCTACCGCTGGATCCACTACCAGAGCGTCTCCGAAGAGGTCGAGCGCGAGCACATGCGCCAGTGCGTGGAAGTGCTGACCAAGATCCTGGGCCATCATCCCGAAGGCTGGTACACCGGCCGCGACAGCCCCAACACGCTGCGCCTGGTGGCCGAAGAGGGCGGCTTTCTGTATGACTCCGACTACTACGGCGACGACCTGCCTTTCTGGACCGAAGTGGAACTCAAGGACGGAACGATCAAGCCGCAGCTGATGGTGCCCTACACCCTGGACTCCAACGACATGCGCTTTGCCGCTCCCCAGGGCTTCAACACCGGCGACCATTTCTTCAACTACCTGAAGGACGCGTTCGACGTGCTGTACGAGGAGGGCGAAACGGCTCCCAAGATGCTGTCCGTCGGCCTGCATTGCCGCCTGATCGGCCGTCCCGGTCGCTTCAAGGCCCTGCAGCGCTTCCTGGACCACATCCAGCAGCACGAGCGCGTGTGGATCTGCCGTCGCGTGGACATCGCCCGCCACTGGGTCGAGCACCACCCCTACCAGCCGTCCAAGTAAGACGCCGGGCCGCGCCGGCCTCCAGGCCCGGCGCAGACGGCAAGACGGCCCCGGCCTGGCGACCGGGGCCTTTCATTCCGGTCATAGGGCCGGAATTGTTGTTTATGGCTGCTGAAAACAGTACTATTTGACGCTTGCGCGGCCTTGCTCCGCGCAGGGCTTGTGCTGCTTGCCGGGCCTGTCGGTGTTGTGCGGTCGCACCGCGCGCATGGGCCGCAAGGCCGGTCGTCTTTATAATAGGCTTTACTTTTTCATCGTGTTTCATGTAATGAAAACATCCGAAATCCGTCAGAAATTCCTATCGTTCTTTGAATCCAAGGGGCATCACATCGTTCCTTCGGCGCCTCTGGTCCCAGGCAATGATCCCACCTTGCTGTTCACGAACGCCGGCATGGTGCAGTTCAAGGATGTTTTCACTGGCAAGGAAACCCGTCCCTACCATCGCGCGACCAGCTCTCAGCGCTGCGTGCGCGCCGGCGGCAAGCACAATGACCTGGAAAACGTGGGCTACACCGCCCGGCACCACACGTTTTTCGAAATGCTGGGCAACTTCAGCTTCGGCGACTACTTCAAGCAGGACGCCATCCGCTATGCCTGGGAGCTGCTGACCACGGTCTACCGCCTGCCCGCCGAAAAGCTCTGGGTCACGGTCTATCAGGAAGACGACGAAGCCTACGACATCTGGGCCAAGGAAGTCGGCGTGCCGCGCGAGCGCATCATCCGCATCGGCGACAAGAATGGCGTGCGCTACAACTCGGACAACTTCTGGCAGATGGCCGACACAGGCCCTTGCGGTCCCTGTTCGGAAATCTTCTACGATCACGGCCCCGAGGTCTGGGGCGGCCCTCCCGGTTCGCCCGAGGAAGACGGCGACCGCTACATCGAGATCTGGAACCTGGTGTTCATGCAGTTCGACCGCTCCGCGGACGGCACCATGACGCCGCTGCCCAAGCCCTGCGTGGACACGGGCATGGGGCTGGAGCGCATCTCGGCCGTGCTGCAGCACGTGCACTCCAACTACGAGATCGACCTGTTCCAGGCCTTGATCAAGGCCGCCGCCCGCGAGACCGGCGCCCAGGATCTGGAGAACAACTCCCTCAAGGTCATCGCCGACCACATCCGCGCCTGCAGCTTCCTGATCCTGGACGGCGTCATTCCCAGCAATGAGGGCCGCGGCTACGTGCTGCGCCGCATCATCCGCCGCGCCCTGCGCCACGGACACAAGCTGGGCCAGAAAGGGCTGTTCTTCCATCGCCTGGTCAAGGACCTGGGCGAGCAGATGGGGCAGGCCTATCCTGAGCTGCTGAACCAGCGCGAGCGCATCGAACAGGTGCTGCGCCAGGAAGAAGAGCGCTTCAGCGAAACGCTGGAAAACGGCATGCGCATCCTCGAAGGCGCGCTGGCGGCGCTGCCCGCCAAGGGCAGGCTGGACGGCCAGACCCTGTTCACCCTTTACGATACCTATGGTTTCCCGGTGGACCTGACGGCCGACATCTGCCGTGAGCGCGACGTGGACGTGGACCTGGAAGGCTTCGAGGCCGCCATGGAGAATCAGCGCAAGATGGCGCGCGCCTCAGGCAAGTTCAAGGCGGCAGAAGGCCTGAGCTATTCGGGCGTGGAAACCCGCTTCGAAGGCTACGAGACCCTGGCCGGCAGCGGTACCGTCACGGCGCTGTACGTGGACGGCACGGCCGTTCAGTCCGTCGCCCAGGGCCAGCAGGCCGTGGTCGTTCTGGACGCCACGCCCTTCTACGCTGAATCCGGCGGCCAGGTCGGCGACGCCGGCGTGCTGTCGGCCGATGGAACTATCTTCGAAGTACAGGACACCCAGAAGATCGCCGGGCAGGTGTTCGGCCATCAGGGCGTGCTTGCCAGCGGCTCGCTGTCCGTGGGCGACACCGTCCAGGCGCAGGTGTACACGGCGCGGCGCGCGCGCATCGTGCGCAATCACTCGGCCACCCACCTGATGCACAAGGCCTTGCGCGAAGTGCTGGGCGGACACGTCCAGCAGCGCGGTTCGCTGGTGGACGCCGACAAGACCCGTTTCGACTTCGCCCATGATTCGGCCATGACGGCCGAGCAGATCGCCCAGGTCGAAGCCATCGTCAATGCCGAAGTGCTGGCCAACAAGGACGTGCAGGCGCGCCTCATGTCCTTCGACGACGCCGTCAGCGGCGGCGCCATGGCCTTGTTCGGCGAGAAATACGGCGACGAGGTGCGCGTGCTGGACATCGGCTTTTCGCGCGAGCTGTGCGGCGGCACACACGTGGCCCGCACCGGCGACATCGGCTTGTTCAAGATCGTGTCCGAAGGCGGTGTGGCCGCCGGCGTGCGCCGCGTCGAAGCCATCACCGGCGACAATGCCCTGCATTGGGTCCAGGACCAGCAGCGCCTGCTGAACGAGGCGGCCGCCAGCCTGCGCACCCAGCCTGACGGGCTGGTGGGCCGGATTTCCGCCCTGCAGGGACAGATCAAGGAGCTGGAGCGCGAACGCGAACAATTGCAATCCAAGCTGGCTTCGGCAGCCGGACAGGATCTCGTGTCGCAGGCTGTGGCCTTGAACGACACCAGCCGCCTGCTCGTGGCCACGCTGACCGGCGTGGATCCCAAGGCGCTGCGCGGCATGGCCGACCAGCTCAAGGACAAGCTCAAGTCCGCCGTGCTGCTGCTGTCGGTCGTGGCCGACGGCAAGGTCAGCCTGGTCGGCGGCGTCACGCCCGACCTGGCCGGCAAGGTCAAGGCAGGCGATCTGGTGGGCTTCGTGGCCGGTCAGATCGGCGGCAAGGGCGGCGGCCGTCCGGACATGGCCATGGGCGGAGGCACGGATGCGGCGGCTCTGCCGGCCGCCAACGCCTCGGTTCAGGGCTGGGTGCAGGAAAAGCTGGGCGCGTGATGACCGAGACAGTCAATGCCAGCCTGCCGGCCTTCGACCTCGAGGTGGACGCCTCGGGGTTGAAGTGCCCGCTGCCCATATTGCGCGCCAAGAAGGCCTTGGCGCAGATCGAATCCGGACACGTGCTGCTGGTCATCCCGACCGACCAGCACGCCGTCCAGCACTTTCAGGCGTTCAGCCGGCAAACGGGCAACGAGCTGTTGGCCCAACAGGCGGACGCCGAAAAAACTCTGCATTTTTTACGCCGCCGTTGAGCCGGCGGCGTTAAAATAGTGCTTTGTATGTTGCGTTTTTAGGACTTAAGCCGGCATTTGGGCGCGCCATTTTTGGCACGCGGCCGGAAAAGTGCTAGAATTTTTTGTTTACCGTTTACCTTACACAATAAAGGGATTATCAATGGTGGTAATTCGCTTGGCCCGTGGTGGCTCCAAAAAGCGTCCTTTTTACAACGTTGTAGCCGCCGAGGCGCGTGATCGCCGTGATGGTCGCTTCATCGAGCGCCTGGGTTTCTACAGCCCCGTCGCTGGCGAAGGCCAGGAAAACCTGCGTCTGCAACTGGACCGCGTTAAGCACTTCACCGACAACAGTGCTCAGGTTTCGCCCGCCGTGGCTCGCCTGGTCAAAGAATACTCGGCCAAGGTCGCTTCGGCAGCCTAAGCTGAATCGCCGGTTTTTTTTGCAGCGTACCGGTCCGTGAAACAGGCAGCCGCTCCCGACGATCTCGTCGAGCTTGGACGCATTGTTTCCGCTTATGGGGTGCGCGGCTGGGTCAAGGTCCAGCCGCATTCCATGCAGACCAAGGCGCTGCTCAATGCCAAAACCTGGTGGTTGAAAACGCCCCGGCCTGGAAACCAGGCGGGCGTTTTTGCGTCTGTGCCGTTCCGAAACGTCGTGGCTGCGCGCCAGCACGGCGCCACCATCGTGGCCCAATTCGAGGGCATGGACGACCGGGACCTGGCCCAGGCCATGAAAGGGCAGACCGTCTGGGTCTCCCGCGCCGCCTTTCCCAAGGCGGACGATGACGAATACTATTGGGTCGACCTGATCGGCTGCCGACTCCTGGGCGAGCAGGACGGGCAGGCCCAGCCCATCGGCGAAGTCGTCGAGGTCCTGGACAATGGCGCGCACGCCATTCTGGTGGTGCATCGTGGCTCCTGGAGCCAGGACGGCGTTTTCGCGCCCGATCTGGACGACCAGGGCCGGCCTCTCGAAGAGCTGGTGCCTTTCGTGCAGGCCATCGTGCATACGGTGGATCTGCAGGGCCGCCTGCTGCACAGCCATTGGTCTGCGTAAGATCGGCGCAGGCTGCGCTCTTCCCGTTTTTTTCTGGCCCAGACCCATGCGTTTTGATGCTCTGACCCTGTTTCCGGATATGTTTAATCTGGTCAGCGAATCCGGAGGGACCGGGCGCGCCCACAAGCAGGGCAGCTGGCAGATGCGCACCGGGAATCCCCGCGACTACACCACGGACGTGCATCGCACCGTCGATGATCGTCCGTATGGCGGCGGCCCGGGCATGGTCATGCTGGCTGATCCGCTGAATGATGCGCTGGATCAGGCCTTGGCAGACCGGGGCGATGCTCCCACGGTCATCCTGCTCAGCCCTGCGGGCCGGCGCTTTGACCAGTCCCTCGCGCAGGAACTGGCCCAGGGGCCGGGTGCGGTGCTGGTCTGCGGCCGTTACGAAGGGATAGACCAGCGCTTCATCGACGAGCGCGTCACCCTGGAGCTGTCCCTGGGGGATTTTGTACTCTCGGGCGGGGAAATTGCATCCCTGGCCATCATCGACAGCGTGGTGCGCCTGCTTCCCGGCGTGCTGAACGATGCCGACTCCGCGCGCCAGGATTCTTTCCATGCCGCCAACAGCGGCTTGCTGGACAGTCCGCATTACACCCGCCCTGAGGTCTATCGGGGACAGGCCGTGCCCGATGTCTTGATGTCCGGGCATCATGGCCGCATCCAGGCATGGCGGCGCGAACAGTCCCTGCGCCTGACGGCGCTGCGTCGCCCCGATCTTATTGAGCAGGCCCGTTTGCGCGGCGAGCTCAGCAAGGCGGACGAACGCTTTCTGGCCGCCTTGGCGGAATCGGATTCCCAGAACGGGCGCTGATCGTCCGCAGGCGGGCCGGGCCGGTCTTGTCCCCAAGTCATCTATGAAAAGCTTCTTCACCTCGCGCCGGCTGATGCCTGTTCGCCGCTCTCCGAAAAGGTTTTCTTGTCTTGTCGCGGCCTCGCCATAAAAAAGGCCCTGCATCATGCAGGGCCTTTTCCTTGTCAGGGCCGCATCAGCCCAGGCGGGCGTACTGCTGCTGGACCTTGGACAGGGTTTCGCTGAATTGGGCGACCCGCTGGCGTTCCTGCTCGACCACGGCGGCCGGGGCTCGTTCCACGAAGCTGGCGTTGCCCAGCTTGCCTTCGGCCTTGCGGATCTCGCCCTGCAGGCGTTCGATCTCCTTGGTGAGGCGAGCGCGCTCCGCATCCACGTCGATCTCCGCGTGCAGCTTCAGCTGGGCCGTGCCCTCCACCTGCCCCGGTGCGCCGGCCTCCGCGGGCAGGTGGGCCACGCTCTGCACGCGTTCCAGCTTGCCCAGCGCGGCCAGGTAGGGGCTGTTGGCGCGCAGGGTGGCGGCATCGCCCTGGGCGATCAGCGGCACGCGCTGGGCGGGCGAGATGTTCATCTCGCCCCGCAGGGCGCGAATGGCGTCCACCTGGGCCTTGAGCTCGGCCACCTGGGCTTCGGCCTGTTCATCGATGGCGGCGGCGTTGGCCACGGGGTAGGGCTGCACGGACAGGCTGGCGGTTTCGCCTTCGGCGCGCTTGCCGGCCACCACGGACACTTTTTGCCAGAGCTCTTCGGTGATGAAGGGGATGATGGGGTGCGCCAGGCGCAGCACCACTTCCAGCACGCGGATCAGGGTACGGCGCGTGCCCAGCTGCTGGGCGGGCGTGCCCTGCTGGATCTGGGTCTTGGCCAGCTCCAGGTACCAGTCGCAGTATTCGTCCCACGCGAAGTGGTAGATGGCGTTGGCGATATTGTCGAAGCGGTAGTCGGCAAAGCCGCGTTCGGCGTCCTGCTCCAGGCGCTGCAGCAGGCTGACGATCCAGCGGTCGGCAAAGGACAGTTCGGCCGGCGCATCCTGCTGCAGGTCGTGGCCTTCGGTATTCATCAGCACGAAGCGCGTGGCGTTCCACAGCTTGTTGCAGAAGTTGCGGTAGCCTTCGCAACGCTTCATGTCGAAGTTGATGTTGCGGCCCAGGGTGGCGTAGGCGGCCATGGTGAAACGCAGCGCGTCCGTGCCGAAGGCGGGGATGCCGTCCGGGTAGTCCTTCCTGGTGCGCTTGGCGATGCTTTCGGCCTGCTTGGGGTTCATCAGCCCGAAGGTGCGCTTGTGCAGCAGGTCTTCCAGGCTGATGCCGTCGATCAGGTCCACGGGGTCGATGGTGTTGCCCTTGGACTTGCTCATCTTCTTGCCTTCCATGTCGCACACCAGGCCGTGCACGTACACGGTGCGGAAGGGCAACTGGCCGGTCAGGTGCATGCTCATCATGACCATGCGCGCGACCCAGAAGAAGATGATGTCAAAGCCGGTGACCAGCACGCTGGAAGGCAGGTAGCGGGCCAGGTCCGGGGTCTGCTCGGGCCAGCCCAGGCCGGTGAAGGGCACCAGGGCCGAGGAGAACCAGGTGTCCAGCACGTCCTCGTCGCGGCGCAGCGGGCCGTGCACGCCGGCGGCGCGGGCCTGGGCCAGCGCGTCTTCCTCGCTGCGGGCCACGAAGAGGCGGCCGTCCTCCGAGTACCAGGCCGGGATCTGGTGGCCCCACCACAGCTGGCGGGAAATGCACCAGTCCTGGATGTTGTTGAGCCACTGGTTGTAGGTGTTGGCCCAGTTGTCGGGATAGAAGCGTACGCGGCCGTCGGCGACCACCTCCAGCGCCACTTCGGTGATGCTCTTGCCCGGATGCAGCGAGTCGGCCGGGGCGGGCTTGCTCATGGCCACGAACCACTGGTCGGTCAGCATGGGCTCGATGACGGTATTGGTGCGGTCGCCGCGCGGCACCATCAGCTTGTGCGGCTTGACGGCCTGCAACAGGCCCAGGGCGTCCAGGTCGGCCACGATCTGCTTGCGGGCGGCGAAGCGTTCCATGCCCTGGTAGGCGGCGGGGGCGGTGTCGGCAATGCGGGCGTCCAGCGTCAGGATGCTGATCATCTCCAGCTGGTGGCGCTGGCCCACGGCATAGTCGTTGAAGTCGTGGGCGGGTGTGACCTTGACCACGCCGGTGCCGAATTCGCGGTCCACATAGTCGTCGGCAATGATGGGGATCTCGCGGTTGACCAGGGGCAGGGTGACGGTCTGGCCGATCAGGGTGGCGTAGCGCTCGTCCTCCGGGTGCACCATGACGGCCACGTCGCCCAGCATGGTCTCGGGTCGCGTGGTGGCCACCACCAGGTGGGTCAGCCCGCCCTGGGGCTGGGTCAGCGGATAGCGGATCTCCCACATGTGGCCGTCTTCTTCCTCGCTGACCACTTCCAGGTCGGAGACGGCGGTGCCCAGCACCGGGTCCCAGTTCACCAGGCGTTTGCCGCGATAGATCAGGCCCTGTTCAAACAGGCGCACGAAGGTTTCCACCACGCCGCGCGACAGATTGTCGTCCATGGTGAAGTATTCGCGGTCCCAGTCGCAGGAGGCGCCCAGGCGGCGGAACTGGCCGGTGATGGTGCTGCCCGACTTCTCCTTCCATTCCCAGACTTTCTCCAGGAATTTCTCGCGGCCCAGCTCGTGGCGGCTGATGTTCTGCGCATCCAGCTGGCGCTCGACCACGATCTGCGTGGCGATGCCGGCGTGGTCGGTGCCGGGGATGTAGACGGTATCGTCGCCTTTCATGCGGTGGTAGCGGGTCAGACCATCCATGATGGTCTGGTTGAAGGCGTGTCCCATGTGCAGCGTACCGGTGACGTTGGGCGGCGGCGACTGGATGACGAAGGGCTCGGCCTGGCGGCCGGCCTGCGGCTGGACGTGCTGGCCGCCCTTGAAATGGCCGCCTTGCTCCCAGCGCGCATACCAGCGCGATTCGATTTCCTGGGGTTCAAAGCTCTTGGATAACTGGTCGTCGGAGGTCGTTGCGGATGAGTTGGTCATGGTGATGCTGTCTGTCTTGTGCGCGCGTGCGGTGCGTAGGCCGCTTGCTTCTTGGGCAAAATTCGAATTCAAAACGCACTATTTTAAGATGTAGCCGTGCGTCTTTGGCGTGGTAAAATGCCGGGTTGCCGTAAATACGACGAAAGTGCTTGTTTTCATTCGGGAAATTGGCGCGACCCGTCGGATGTGCATTTTGCTTTACGCAGCAAAGACTACACTATATTGTTCTTATTTGGATTTTCACATGGCTATTGAACGCACTCTGTCCATCATCAAGCCCGACGCCGTCGCCAAAAACGTGGTCGGCCAGATCATCTCCCGCTTCGAAGGCGCCGGCCTGAAGGTCATCGCCGGCCGCATGGTCCACCTGTCCCGCGGCGAAGCCGAGCGCTTCTATGCCGTGCACGCCGCCCGTCCTTTCTTCAAGGACCTGGTGGACTTCATGGTGTCCGGCCCCGTGTTCGTGCAGGTCCTGGAAGGCGAAGGCGCCATTGCCAAGAACCGCGAACTGATGGGCGCAACCGACCCCAAGAAGGCCGAACCCGGCACCATCCGCGCCGACTTCGCCGACAGCATCGACGCCAACGCCGTGCACGGTTCCGACGCCCCGGAAACGGCCGCCGTCGAAATCGCCTTCTTCTTCCCCGAGTGCAACGTCTACAGCCGTTAATCCGGTCGCCCGCGTTTTACTCAAACAGTTTCAGCCATGTCATCGCTCGAACCAATCAATCTCCTGGGCATGGGCCCGGAGCAACTCATTGATCTCGTCGCCCAGTGGGGAGGCAAGCCCTTTCGCGCGCGGCAGCTGCAGCGCTGGATACACCAGCGCCAGCAGGACGATTTCGGGCAGATGACGGACCTGGCGCGCGAGTTCCGCGAACAGCTGACGGCGCATTGCGTCGTCAGCGCGCCCAGCATGTCCCACGAACACCTGTCCGCCGACGGCACGCGCAAGTGGCTGTTCGACGTCGGCGGCGACAACGCCGTGGAAGCGGTCTTCATTCCCGAGGACGACCGCGGCACCCTGTGCATCTCCAGCCAGGCCGGCTGCACCGTGGCCTGCCCGTTCTGCTCCACCGGCTACCAGGGCTTCAACCGCAACCTGACCACCGCCGAGATCATCGGCCAGTTATGGTATGCGCGCCGCGCGCTGCTGGACGCGCCCGAGACGGCCCGCATCGGCGAAGGCGCCGGCGAGAACTCCCGCGTCATCAGCAATGTGGTGATGATGGGCATGGGCGAGCCGCTGCTCAACTACGACCAGGTGCTGGGCGCTCTGCGCCTGATGCTGGACGACAATGCCTACGGCTTGTCGCGCCGCCGCGTCACGGTCTCCACCTCCGGGGTGGTGCCCATGATGGACCGGCTGGCGCGCGATTGCCCCGTGGCTCTGGCGGTATCGCTGCATGCGCCCAACGACGCGCTGCGCGACCGGCTGGTGCCGCTCAACAAGAAGTATCCGCTGGCAGAACTCCTGGCGGCCTGCAACCGCTACCTGGAGCACGCTCCGCGTGACTTCATCACTTTCGAATACATCATGCTGGACGGCATCAACGACACCGACCAGCATGCCCGGGAGCTGCTGGACATTGCGCGCGAGGTGCGCTGCAAGTTCAACCTGATCCCCTTCAATCCCTTTCCGCAATCCGGACTGAAGCGCTCCACCCATGCGCGGGTCAAGCAATTCGCCCAGATGCTGATGGACGGCGGAGTCGTGACCACGGTGCGCAAGACGCGCGGCGACGACATCGCCGCGGCCTGCGGCCAGTTGGCGGGCGATATCCGCGACCGCACCCGCATCGAGCAGCGCCTGCCGGATCGCGCGGTCATTCAAATCAAACAGGAACGTGCATGAGCGATAACCTGTCCTCCTCCAGCCAGTCTCCATCGTCGCCGGCCGCGGCGGGCGTGGGCCCCGCCTTGCGCGAATTGCGCCAGGCCCTGTCCTATTCCCTGGCCGATGTATCCGGGCGCCTGAAGTTCTCGGTCCGCCAGCTCGAAGCGCTGGAAGCCGAGGAATGGGACCAGCTGCCCGGCGGACAGTCCGTGCGCGGCATGGTCCGCAACTACGCCCGGTTCCTGGACGCCGACGTCGCCGCCTTGCTGACCATGCTGGAGAGCCAGGTCAGCGGCGTGGGCGCGCCCAAGCCCGTGCCGCGCAGCACGCCGGGCGGCGGGCTGGCGGGCGCCGACCTGTCCCTGTACACCGAATCCCGCTCCGGTTTTTCCTGGGGCTGGCTGCTGATCATCGTGCTGTTCTTGCTGGTCGCCGGCTTCTACGCCATCGATCGGGGCTGGGTCCCCGATTCCTGGCTTGTCTTCGACTGGCTCAAAGGTCTGAAGTCATGACAAACGAAACCCTTGTTCCATCGTCCTGCCAGCCCCTGCCCGTGGGCGCCAAGCCCAAGCGGGTCACCCGCGGCGTGGACGTGCGCTGGGGAGACCACGTGGTCCATCTGGGCGGCTCGGCCCCGGTCGTCGTGCAGTCCATGACCAACACCGATACGGTCGACGCCATCGCCACGGCGATCCAGGTCAAGGAGCTGGCGCGCGCCGGCTCGGAGCTGGTGCGCATCACCGTCAACACGCCGGAGGCGGCCCGCGAGGTGCCGGCCATCCGCGAACAGCTGGACCGCATGGGCGTGAACGTGCCGCTGGTGGGCGATTTCCACTACAACGGCCACAAGCTGCTGACGGACTACCCCGAGTGCGCCCAGGCGCTGTCCAAGTACCGCATCAATCCCGGCAATATGGGCGGCGGCAAGCGGCGCGATGACAATTTCGCCAAGATGATCGAGGTGGCCTGCCGCTACGACAAGCCCGTGCGCATCGGCGTGAACTGGGGCAGCCTGGACCACGAATTGATGGCGCGCATGATGGACGAGAACAATGCGCGCGCCCACCCCTGGACTGCGCAGGCCGTCATGCGCGACGCCCTGGTGGTGTCGGCCATCAGCAATGCGCGCCGCGCGGAGGAGCTCGGCCTGTCCGGCAACCGCATCGTGCTGTCCTGCAAGGTCAGCCACGTACAGGACCTCATCACCGTCTACCAGGACCTGTCGGCCCGCTGCGATTACGCGCTGCACCTGGGGCTGACCGAAGCCGGCATGGGCAGCAAGGGCATCGTGGCCTCCACGGCCGCGCTGGCCGTGCTGCTGCAGCAGGGCATAGGCGACACCATCCGCATCTCGCTCACCCCCGAGCCGGGCGGCGACCGCGCCCGCGAAGTCGTGGTCGCACAGGAGATCCTGCAGACCATGGGCCTGCGCGCCTTCACTCCCATGGTGGTTGCCTGTCCGGGCTGCGGGCGCACCAGCAGCACGGTGTTCCAGGAGCTGGCCAACGACATCCAGAGCTACCTGCGCGACCAGATGCCGGTCTGGAAGGACTTGTATCCCGGCGTGGAAACCATGAACGTGGCCGTGATGGGCTGCGTGGTCAACGGCCCGGGCGAAAGCCGCCATGCCGACATCGGCATCAGCCTGCCCGGTACCGGGGAGGTTCCCTCGGCGCCCGTCTACGTGGACGGCGAGCGTGTCGTGACCCTGAAGGGTGATACTATCGCTCAGGAATTCCAGGCCATCGTGCAGAATTACGTCGAACGCCGCTACGGCAAGGCGTCGGCGGCTTGATCAACAGACCTGTCATCCAGACGGCGGGCAAACCACTAGAACTATGACGCAGCAGTTTCAGAAGCTCCGCGCCCTGACGGGCATGAAAGACACCTTGCCGGGCGAAAGCGCCCAATGGGAGGCCCTGGAGGGCCTGGTGCGCGACTGGCTGGCCAGTTACGGCTACCGCAACATGCGCACCCCCGTGCTTGAACACACCCAGCTCTTTGCCCGCGGCATCGGCGAAGTCACCGACATCGTCGAGAAGGAAATGTACTCCTTCACCGATTCGCTCAATGGCGACAACCTCCCCATGCGGCCCGAGTTCACCGCCGGCATGATGCGCGCCACCATCGAGCACAACCTGCTCTACGATCGTCCGCACCGGGTCTACGCGCTCGGTCCCGTGTTCCGCCATGAGCGCCCGCAACGCGGCCGCTACCGCCAGTTCCACCAGATCGACGTCGAGGCCCTGGGCCTGCCCGGACCGGACATCGATGCGGAGCTGATCGTAGTGGTGGCCCGCCTGTGGAAGAAGCTCGGCCTGACCGACATCCGCCTGGAACTCAACTCCCTGGGCCAGGCCCAGGGGCGCGCCGCGCGGCGCGCCGCCCTGATCCAGCACCTGGGAGCCCACGTGGACGTGCTGGACGAGGAAGCCCACCGCCGCATGCACACCAATCCGCTGCGCGTGCTGGACACCAAGAATCCGGCCATGCAGGACATGGCCAATTCGGCCCCGCGCCTGTTCGACTTCCTGGGCGAGGAGTCGCGCGCCCACTTCCAGGGCGTGTGCGATCGCCTGGACGACGCCGGCATCGCCTACACCCTGAATCCGCGCCTGGTGCGGGGCCTGGACTACTACAACCTGACCGTTTTCGAATGGGTCACGGACCGCCTGGGCGCCCAGGGTACGGTCTGCGGCGGCGGCCGCTACGACGGCCTGATCGAGCTGATGGGCGGCAAGCCGGCCCCGGCAGTGGGCTTTGCCATCGGCATGGAGCGCCTGCTGGACCTGTGTTCGCAGGACGGCGAGCAGCAGGCCGCGCCCGAGTGCCAGGTCTACATGGTGCACCAGGGCGAGGCGGCCCAGCGCAAGGCGGCCTTGCTGGCCGAGTCGCTGCGCGACGCCGGCCTGGACGTCATCGTGCACGCCGGTTCGTCCGGCTTCAAGTCGCAGTTCAAGCGCGCGGACGCCAGCGGCGCCCAGGTCGCGGTCATTCTGGGCGAGGAAGAGCTCCAGAAAGGGCAGGCCAGCGTGAAGTGGCTGCGCGCCCAGGACAACGCCGAGCAGCAGCAGTCCGTGGATTTCACTGAACTCGCCAACGTTTTGTCAGCAAGGATTTGAGCATGGCCTACGATCTCGAAGAACAGGAAAAACTGGATGCCATGCGGGCATGGTGGGACCGCTGGGGCACGCTGTGCATCGTGGCGGCTTTCGTGCTGGTCGCGGCCGTCGCCGGCTGGCGCGGCTGGCAGTGGTACCAGGGCCATCAGGCCGGCCAGGCCATGGGCTACTTCGAAGCGCTCGAGAGCGCCGCGGCCCAGCAGGGCGAAGAGTCTGACGCCCGCATCAAGGCGGCCAGCAGTACCTTGCGCACCGACTTCGCCAAATCGGCCTATACCTCGCGCGGCGTGCTGGTCGCGGCTCAGGCCCTGCAGCAGCGCGGCGACCTGGACGGCGCGCGTGAACAGCTCGAATGGCTGGTGAAGGCCGATCACGACAAGCCCATGACCCCGCTGGCGCGCCTGCGCCTGGCGGGCGTGCTGCTGGAACAGAAAAAATATGACGAAGCCCTGGCCCAGCTGGACAATCCGCCGGCCAGCTTCGCCGGCCTGTTCGCCGACCGCAAGGGCGAAATCCTGGCCGCACAGGGGCAGAACGAGCAGGCCCGCCAGGCCTGGACCCAGGCCGTGGAACTGCTCAAGAACGATCCCATCTCGCAGGTCGTGCAGATCAAGCTCGACGCACTGGCAGGAGCCTAAACGATGTCCGTCCAATCTCTTCGCAACCCCAAGCAATCCGCCTCGCGCGCGTTTCGCGTCCTGCGCCTGAGCGCGCTGGCGCTGGGCCTGGCGGCCGTGGCCGGCTGCTCCATGTTCTCCAGCACGGACCCGCGCTTCGAGCCGGCCCCCTGACCGAATACGCGCCCGGCATTTCGGCCTCCATCGCCTGGAGCACCTCCATCGGCAGCGGCGCCGATTCCGGCTTCGCGCCCCAGGTCGTGGGTTCGGACGTCTACGCGGCGACCGTCTCCGGCCAGGTCAGCAAGGTGGACCTGGACAGCGGCCGCGTCATGTGGACGGCCAATGCCGGCAAGAAGCTCACGGCAGGCGCGGGCTCGGACGGCAATGTCACGGCCGTGGCGGCGGTCGGCGGCAATGTGATCGCGGTTGACGACACCGGCAAGGAACTGGGGCGCAGCCGCTCGAGCAGCGCCGTCAATGTGCCGCCCGCGGTGGGCGCCGGCGCGGTGGTGGTGCGCACCAGCGACTATCGCCTGCAGGCCTTCGACGCCAGCACCGGCGATGTCCGCTGGAGCATCCAGCGCCCGGGCCCCGCGCTGTCGCTCAAGACCAGCATGCAGATGCGCATCCTCGACGGCCTGCTGCTGGCCGGCATGCCCAATGGCCGCCTGATGGCCGTCAACGCGGCCAACGGCGCGCTGGTCTGGGAAGGCAGCATCTCGGTGTCGCGCGGCGCCACCGACCTGGAGCGCATCAACGACGTGGTTGGCGCGCCGCAGGTCGTGGATCCGCTGCTGTGCGGCGCCACCTATCAGGGCCGCGTGGCCTGCTTTGACGTTTCCCAGGGCGGCCGCCTGGTCTGGGATCGTGATTTCTCCGCCGGCACGGGCGTGGCCTCGGACAATCACATGATTTATGCGGCCAATGGCCGCGACAAGCTGGAAGCCTTCGCGCTGGCGGACGGCCAGACGATCTGGACGCAGGACGCCCTGCGCAACCGGGGTCTGGCGCCGCTGGCCGTGGTGCCCCAGGCGCTGGCCGCCGGTGACCGCGAAGGCTATGTGCATTTCCTGTCCCGTGTGGACGGCACCCTGCTTGGACGCGTCAGTGTCGGCGGCGGCGCCATCGTCTCGCCCCTGGTGGGCACGACGCGCGGCGTGCTCGTCCAGACTGGCAACGGTAATCTGGTTTTGGTTGGTATCAATTGAAAAGCGTTTCCTTTAAACCCGTCGTCGCCCTGGTCGGCCGGGCCAATGTGGGCAAGTCCACCCTGTTCAACCGCCTGACCCGTTCGCGGGCGGCGCTGGTGGCCAACTTTCCCGGCCTGACCCGCGACCGCCACTACGGCGAAGGCCGGGTCGGCAGCCGTCCCTACATCGTCGTGGATACCGGCGGCTTCGAGCCTGTGGCCAAGACGGGCATGCTGCTGGAGATGGCGCGCCAGACCCAGCAGGCCATCGCCGAGGCGGACGTGGTCGTGTTCCTGGTCGATGCCCGCGAAGGCCTCAACGCCCTGGACCTGGAGATCGCGCAGCTGCTGCGCAAGCTGGGCCAGAAGGTGCTGCTGGCGGTCAACAAGGCCGAAGGCATGCGCCACGGCGCCGGCGGAGTCGAGTTCCATGAACTGGGACTGGGCGAACCCTATCTGATCTCCGCTTCCCATGGCGACGGCGTCGAGGAGCTGATCAACCTGGCGCTGGAGAAGGTGCCCGCGCCGCCGTCCGAGGACGAGCAGGACGAGGGCGAGTTCCAGCACCGGATCAAGCTGGCCATCGTGGGCCGCCCGAACGTGGGCAAGTCCACGCTCATCAACACCCTGATGGGCGAAGAGCGGGTCATCGCCTTCGACCAGCCGGGCACCACGCGCGACGCCATCGAGATCGAATTCGAGCGCAACGGCGTGCAGTACACCCTGATCGACACCGCAGGCCTGCGCAAGCGCGGCAAGGTGTTCGAGGCGGTGGAAAAGTTTTCCGTCATCAAGACGCTGCAGGCCATCGAAGCCTGCAACGTGGTGCTGCTCATGATCGATGCGCACACCGAGATCTCCGACCAGGACGCCAGCATCGCCGGCTTCGTGGTCGAGACGGGCAGGGCCCTGGTGGTGGGCATCAACAAGTGGGACGGCCTGGACGAATATCAGCGCGAATGGATCAAGCGTGAATTCGACCGCAAGCTGCGTTTCCTGAACTTCGCCAAGATGCACACGCTGTCGGCCTTGAAAGGGCAGGGCATCAATCCCTTGCTCAAGTCGGTCAACGCCGCGCACGCCGCCGCCTTCGCCAAGCTGTCCACGCCCAAGCTCACCCGCGTGCTGCAGGAAGCAGTGGAACAACAACAGCCGCCGCGCAAAGGCATCTTCCGGCCCAAGATGCGGTATGCTCACCAAGGCGGCATGAATCCTCCCATCGTGGTCATCCACGGCAACGCCCTGGATGCCATTTCGGACTCCTATCGCCGCTACCTGGAAACGCGCTTTCGCGAGGCCTTCAACCTGGAGGGCACGCCCCTGCGCATCGAATTCAAGTCGTCTAAAAACCCTTACCTGAAGGAAGCGTGATGAGCCGTTTGTGGAGCGACCATGTAGCAGAGCTGTCGCCATATGTTCCGGGAGAACAAGCCAAGCTGGACAAGCTCTTGAAACTGAACACAAACGAACATCCTTTCGGTCCTTCGCCGCGTGTGCTGGAGGCCATCCGCCAGGCGGCCACGGACGATCTGCGCCTCTATCCTTCCTACAGCGCCCAGGAGCTGCGCGAGGCCGTCGCCCAGGTGCACGGCGTGCAGCCGGCCAACGTGTTCCTTGGCAACGGTTCGGACGAGGTGCTGGCCCATGTGTTCAGCGCCTTGTTCATGCGCGGCGTGCGGCCGGTGCTGCTGCCCGACGTCACCTACAGCTTCTACACCACCTACTGTTCCTACTTCGGCGTGCCCGCCGACGTGGTTCCGCTGCGCGAGGACTTCACGCTGGACGTGCAGGACTACGTGCGCGAACGCACGCTGAAGCCGGCCGGCATCATCTTCGCCAATCCCAACGCGCCCACCGGCATTGCGCTGGGCCTGGACAAGGTCGAAGCCATCCTGGCGGCGAACCCCGACACGGCGGTCGTGGTGGACGAGGCCTATGTGGACTTCGGCGGCGAATCGGCCGTCGGACTGCTGGCGCGCTACGACAACCTGGTCGTGATCCAGACCATGTCCAAGTCGCGCGCCCTGGCGGGGCTGCGCGTGGGCTATGCGCTGGCCAGCGCCGACGTGATCCAGGCCCTGGAGCGGGTCAAGGACAGTTTCAACTCCTATCCGCTGGACACGCTGGCCCAGGCCGGCGCGCTGGCCTCGCTGCGCGACCCCGATTATTTCCAGCGTCAGTGCCAGGCCGTGATCGACGCGCGCGAGCAGTTGCGCGGCGAACTGGAGCAGATGGGCTTTCAGGTGCTGCCGTCCAAGACCAATTTCCTGATGGCCACTCACCCGGCCCATCCGGCATCCGGCATACAGCAAGCCTTGCGCGAACAGGGCATACTGGTGCGGCATTTCCGCCAGCCGCGCATCGATCAGTATCTGCGCATCACGGTGGGATCGCCCGAGCAGTGCGCCCGGCTTTGCGCAAGTTTGCGTCAAATCCTGGAGCAGGGCGTAAAATAATCATCCACCACATCAAAATGTCCAGCAGGGCAGGTGCGGATTCAGGGAAAACCCGGTAAAGTATCAGCATCCGCTTCCACTCTGGAATAACAACATAACTGGAGCCTCACCAATGAGCAACAAAGGGCAAATACTACAAGACCCGTTTCTGAACGTGCTGCGCAAGGAGCATATCCCCGTCTCGATTTACCTGGTCAACGGCATCAAGCTGCAGGGCCAGATCGAATCCTTCGACCAGTATGTGGTGCTGCTTCGCAATACGGTCACCCAAATGGTGTACAAGCACGCGATCTCCACCGTCGTTCCCGCTCGTCCCGTCACCCTGGCTGCGGATGATCAGGCTGAATAAATCCGTCCCTCATCCTTCGCACCCTGAATTACCCGTCTTGCGGCCTCCGCAGACGGGTCTTTCTTTCTGGAGCGTCCCATGAAAGCCCTTGTCATCAGCGTCGACATGGGGGAGCTGGACTTCCAGGCGCATTCCGAAGAATTCGTCATGCTGGCCGAAGGCGCCGGCGCCGATATCGTCGAGATGCTGATCGTGCGCCGCGCCCGGCCCGATCCCGCCTATTTCATCGGCACCGGCAAACTGGACGAGGCCGTGGCCCTGGCCAAGGCGGCCGGCGCCCAGGTCATCCTCTTCGACCAGGCCCTCACCCCCGCCCAGCAGCGCAACCTGGAGCGCAAGTTCGAATTGCGCGTCGTGGATCGCGTCGCCCTCATCCTGGACATCTTCGCCTTGCGCGCGCAAAGCCATGAAGGCAAGCTGCAGGTCGAGCTGGCCCAGCTGCAGCATCTGTCCTCGCGCCTGACGCGCATGTGGACCCACCTGGAGCGTCAGCGCGGCGGCATAGGCATGCGCGGCCCCGGCGAATCCCAGCTCGAGATGGACCGCCGTATGATCGGCGCCAAGGTGCGCACCCTGCGCGAACGCCTGGCCAGGGTCCAGCGGCAACGCAGCACGCAGCGGCGCGCCCGCTCGCGCGGCGATACGCTGTCGGTCTCGCTGGTGGGCTATACCAACGCCGGCAAGTCCACGCTGTTCAACGCCCTGACCCGCGCCCAGGCCTATGCGGCCGACCAGCTGTTCGCCACGCTGGACACCACGACCCGGCGCGTCTGGATCGAAGGGGCGGGGCAGGTGGTCATCTCCGATACCGTCGGCTTCATACGCGACCTGCCGCCCACCCTGATCGCGGCCTTCCGCGCCACGCTGGAGGAAACCGTGCACGCCGACCTGCTGCTGCACGTCGTGGATGCGGCCAGTGCGCAGCGCGACGAGCAGATAGCCGAAGTGCACAAGGTGCTGGAGGACATCGGCGCGCATGAAATCCCGCGCATCCTGGTCTACAACAAAATCGACCAGGCGGGCTACGAGCCGCGGGTGGAGCGGGATGAACATGGTACTATTGCCCGAGTCTTTGTTAGCGCTCTCGAGCGCATCGGATTGGATGGATTGCGTACGGCAATCGTCGAATCAGGTCACTTCGCGGAAAACAATGCGTCTGAACAATAAAATATTCAATCTCAATGATCCCGGTTGGGGGCGAGACAACGGCAAGAATGGTTCCGAGCCGCCTCGCCGCCCCGAGAAACAAGATGGCCCGCCTGATCTCGACGAGGTATGGCGCGATTTCAACAACCGCCTGGGTTCCATGTTCGGACGCAAGGGACGCCGCTCCCCTCCGGGCGGCATGCCGCCCGGCGCCGGCTGCCCTTCCATGCCCAAGGGCTCGCCCAAGCTGCTGGTCATCGGCGGCGTGGTGGTCGTGGGCCTGTGGCTGGCCAGCGGCTTCACCATCGTCCAGGAAGGGCAGGTGGCCGTGGTCACGCGTTTCGGCGAATACACCAAGACGCTGAATCCCGGCCTGCAATGGCGCTGGCCCAATCCCATCGAAGACCACCAGACCGTCAACATCTCCCAGCTGCGCACGTTCGAAGTCGGCTATCGCGGCAACGCCCGCAACAAGGTGCTGCCTGAATCGCTCATGCTGACCACGGACGAGAATATCGTGGATATGCAGTATGTGGTTCAGTACCGCCTGCTGCCCAACGGCGCGCCGGACTACCTGTTCAACACCAACAATCCCGACGAGGCCGTGCGCCAGGCCGCCGAGACCGCCATGCGCGAGATCGTGGGCAAGCAACCCATGGATTCGGTGCTGTATTCCGGCCGTACGCAGATCGCCGCCGATGTGCAGCAACTGGCCCAGTCCATCCTGGACCGTTATCGCACCGGCATCCAGATCAGCACGGTGGCCATTCAGAACGTGCAGCCTCCCGAGCAGGTGCAGGCCGCCTTCGACGACGCCGTCAAGGCCGGCCAGGACCGCGAGCGCCAGATCAACGAAGGCCAGGCCTACGCCAACAAGGTCCTGCCCGAGGCGGCCGGCCAGGTTGCCCGCATGCTGCAGGAATCCGAGGGCTACAAGGCCCGCGTCGTGGGCGATGCCAAGGGCGACACCGCGCGCTTTGCCAGCGTGGAGGCGGAATACGTGAAGGCGCCCGGCGTCACGCGCGACCGTCTGTACCTGTCCACGGTCCAGGAAATCCTGGAGCGCACCAGCAAGGTGCTGGTCGACACCCGCAGCGACAACAACATGATCTACCTGCCTTTGGACAAGATCGTGCGTCAGGTGGGCAGCCAGCCCGGCGTGGAGCCTTCCGCTCCGGCCGCGGCGGCCGCGGCCTCCCAGAGCCAGCCCAGCCGTCCGGCTCCGGCGGCGCCGCCCAAGGCGCCGGCGGTCAGCAATCCGGCCGGCATGGACACTTCGCTGGGTTCGCTGGTCAGCCCCTATTCCCCATACGCACGCTAGGAGAGCATGATGCAACGTTTATTTCCTGCTCTGGTGGCCCTGGCGGTGATCATCGGTCTGCTGCTGTCGTCCGTGTTCATCGTGCGTGAGCGCGATGCGGCGCTGGTCTTCGCCCTGGGCGAAGTGCGCGGCACCATCACCAGCCCCGGCCTCTATTTCAAATTGCCCCCGCCGTTCGAGAACGTGGTCTTCCTGGACAAGCGCCTGCAGACCATCGAGACCAAGGATCCGGAACGCATCCAGACCGCGGAGAAGAAGAACCTGCTGATCGACTCCTATGTCAAGTGGCGCATTTCCGACCCGCGCCAGTTCTACGTGACCTTCGGCGCCAGCGACCGCGGCGCGGTCGAGCGCCTGCAGGCCCAGATCCGCGACGCGCTGAACGCCTCGGTCAACGTGCGCACCGTCAAGGAAGTGGTTTCCACGCAACGCGATGCCATCATGCGCGAAGTGCTGACGGCTGTGGAGGCCCGCGCCCGTCCGCTGGGCGTGGAAGTGGTGGACGTGCGCCTGCGCCGCATCGACTTCGCGCCGGAGATTTCCGAATCCGTGTACCGGCGCATGGAAGCCGAGCGCACCCAGGAAGCCAACCGCCTGCGCGCCACCGGCGCGGCCGAAAGCGAACGCATCCGCGCCGAGGCCGAGCGTCAGCGCGAGGAACTGCTGGCCGACGCCTATGCCCAGGCCCAGAAGATCCGCGGCGAGGGCGACGGTCAAGCCGCTTCCATCTACGCTCAGGCCTACGGCAAGAACCCCGAGTTCTACCGTTTCTACCGCAGCCTCGAGGCCTACCGCGGCGCCTTCGGCAAACAGAGCGACACGCTGGTCATCAGCCCCGATTCGGACTTCTTCAATTACTGGAGCAAGCCGAACGAGCCGGTCCCGGCGGGACGCTGATCCGCGCCAGGAACCTTCAGGGCCGCCGGGTGTTCCCCCGGCAGCCCTGATCGTTTATACTACCGTGTAAGTTACTAACACCACTTCGCAGGCGACTTGGGCGGCTTACAAGCCCCAAGTCGCTTTTTGTTTGGCTGGAACTTTCGTCTATCAAGTAGTCCGAGGCATTCGTATGTCCAATTGGTTGTTGCCAGAGAGCCTGGCCGATATCCTGCCCGCCGAGGCGCGCCGCATCGAAGAGCTGCGCCGCAATCTGCTGGACTTGTATCGCACCTACGGTTTCGAGCTGGTCGCCCCTCCGCTGGTGGAATACCTGGAGTCCCTGCAGGCCGTGTCCGGCACGGACCTGAACCTGCGCACCAGCAAGGTCGTGGACCAGATTTCGGGCCGCACCATGGGTGTGCGCGCCGACATGACCCCGCAGGTGGCGCGCATCGACGCCCACCTGCTCAACCGTGAAGGCGTCACGCGCCTGTGCTATTGCGGTTCGGTGCTGCACGCTCGCCCGGCCGGCCTGCTGTCCGACCGCGAGCTGCTGCAGATCGGCGCCGAGGTCTTTGGTCACGCGGGCGTGGAATCCGACCTGGAAGTGATTCAACTGGCGCTGGCCAGCGTGGGCCGGGCAGGGGTGCACCATCCCCGCCTGGACCTGAATTATCCCGGCCTGGGGCGCTTCCTGATCGAACGCGACCCCGTGCTCAAGCCGCGCGCCGCCGAAGTCTGCGATCTGCTCAATGCCAAGGACGTTTCGGGCATCCATGCCCTGGGCCGCGAGTCCGGCTGCCTGCCCGAGACCACGCGCTACCTGTTGGCCCTGACCTCGCTGTACGGCGGCGCCGACGTGCTGGAGCGCGCCCGCGGCCTGCTGCCGGACGCGCCTGAAGTGCGCGAGGCGCTGGGCAGCCTGCGCACCCTGATCGACGCCTTGCCCGGCCATGAGATCACCGTGGACCTGGCGGACATCGGCAGCGGCTACGGCTATCATTCCGGCCTGGTGTTCTCGGTCTATGCGGAAGGCTGGCACGACGCGCTGGTGCGCGGCGGCCGCTTCGACGGCATCGGCCGGCTGTATGGGCGGGCGCGTCCCGCCACCGGTTTCAGTCTGGACTTGCGCAAGCTGTCCGCCGGCCTGCCGCCGGCGCAGGCCGCGCGCGCCGTCCGGGCGCCATGGGGTAATCAGCCCGACCTGATTGAGGCGCTCAAGCGCTTGCGCCAGAGCGGCGAAATCGTCATCCAGATGTTGCCCGGTCAGGAGCCCAGCCTGGATGAATTCGTGATCGACCGCGAGCTCGTCTTGCTGGACGGTCAATGGCAGCTTAGGGCGCTGTAAGCCGGGCGGCTTGCTGCGCAGGTGATTGTTCTCGGTCCGGCACGGTGCCGGCCTCCTTTAATTCTGATACTAGACATGAGCAAAAACATTGTGGTGATCGGCACCCAGTGGGGTGACGAAGGCAAAGGCAAGATCGTCGACTGGCTGGCCGAATCCGCGCACGGCGTGGTCCGCTTCCAGGGCGGCCACAACGCCGGCCATACGCTGTGGATCAACGGCAAGAAAACCATTCTGCGCCTGATTCCCTCGGGCATCATGCACGCGCACGTCACCTGCTACATCGGCAATGGCGTGGTGCTCTCGCCCGAAGCCCTGCTGACCGAAATCGGCGAACTGGAAGCGGCCGGCCTGGATGTGCGCTCGCGCCTGCAGATCTCCCCGTCCTGCCCGCTGATCCTGCCCTACCACATCGCCGTGGACCAGGCCCGCGAAAAGCGCAAGGGCGACGGCAAGATCGGCACCACGGGCCGCGGCATCGGCCCGGCCTACGAGGACAAGGTGGCGCGCCGCGCGCTGCGCGTGCAGGATCTTTACGACCCGGCCATCTTCGACGAAAAACTGGCCGAAGTCCTGGACTACCACAACTTCGTGCTGACCCAGTATCTGGGCGCCGAACCCGTCTCCGCCCAGCAGGTGCGCGATCTGGCCATGGCGCATGCCGAACAGCTCGCTCCCATGGTGGCGGACGTCTCCAACAATCTGTACCTGGCCAAGAAGGCCGGCCAGAAGCTGCTGTTCGAAGGCGCGCAGGGCGCGCTGCTGGACATCGACCACGGCACCTATCCCTTCGTCACCAGCAGCAACTGCCTGTCGGGCGCGGCGTCCGCCGGCGCCGGCGTGGGACCGCAGGAGCTGAGCTACGTCCTGGGCATCGCCAAGTCCTATACCACGCGCGTGGGCTCGGGTCCGTTCCCGACCGAACTGCTGGACGACACCGGCATGCGCCTGGCCACCGTCGGCAAGGAATTCGGGTCGGTCACGGGCCGTCCCCGCCGCTGCGGCTGGTTCGACGGCGCGGCCATGAAGCGCTCGGTCATGATCAACGGCATTTCCGGCCTGTGCATCACCAAGCTGGACGTGCTGGACGGCGTGGAACAGATCAAGATAGGCGTGGGCTACCGCTACAAGGGCGAGTTCCTGGACGTGCTGCCCTACGGTGCGCACGCCGTGGCCGAAGCCGAGCCTGTCCTGGAGGAAATGCCCGGCTGGACCGAGTCCACCGTGGGCGTGACCGACTACGACAAGCTGCCCATCAATGCGCGCCGCTACCTGGAGCGCATCGCCGAGATCTGCGACGTGCCTATCGACATGGTCTCCACCGGCCCCGATCGCAATGAAACCATCGTGCTGCGCGATCCGTTCACCAAATAAGCGCATTCTCGCGGTATAATGCCCTGCACCGTTGTACGGTGCGTACAAAGCGGCCCTTGGGCCGCTTTGTCGTTCTGGACGCTGCGCGGCCTGCCCAGACTCTCCTTGCAGGTGTTAGACGCGCAGCCATTGCATCTATACCTGGAATACATATGAGTCTGCCCCCAAATACCGATACTGATGAGTGGGTTTCCTGGGACCAGTACAATCGCCTGATCGAGCGACTGGCCCTGAGCATTCACGAGTCCGGCTGGAAATTCGACAAAATCGTCTGCCTGGCTCGGGGCGGGATGCGAGTGGGGGATGTCATATCGCGCATTTACGACGTGCCCCTGGGCATTCTGGCCACCAGCAGCTATCGCGAGGCGGCCGGCACGCAGCAGGGCGATCTGGACATCGCGCAGTACATCACCATCACGCGCGGCACGCTGGACGGCAACGTCCTGCTGGTCGACGACATGGTCGATACGGGCAAGACCTTCATGCGCGTGCGCGATCACCTGCGCTCGCAATTTCCCGCCATCACCGAACTGAAAACGGCGGTTTTGTGGTGGAAAGGCCACGCCAAGGTGGAGCCGGACTACTATGTGGCCAAATTGCCGACAAATCCCTGGATTCACCAGCCCTTTGAGGACTACGATAGCATTCGTCCTCATCAACTCGAGGCCTGGATCCGCAAGGGTATCAGCCAGGCCTGAGTCCACGATCACACGTTTTTGCGCAGACCTCGCCGTATCCGGCCGGGGCGGCGCGGGGACCAGAATGATGTGGCGCCGCAAGCGCCCCCGCATCGTGGCGAAGGATTCTGGCCAAAGGCCCGGGTCCTTCAATCCAGACATCCGGTGGTTAGCCCAATGACACGTTGCTTGGCCGTGGCCGGCAATCGTGCTATGATTTTGGGCTATCTGTTTACGCTAACCCTTTAATTTACAAGGCTAGGGATTACATGCCTATTGTTCGCCTGAAAGAAAACGAGCCTTTCGAGGTTGCCCTGCGTCGCTTTAAGCGCACGATCGAAAAAACCGGTCTGCTGACCGAACTGCGTTCGCGTGAATTCTACGAAAAACCAACGGCCGAGCGTAAGCGCAAGCACGCTGCCGCCGTGAAGCGTCGCTACAAACGCATCCGTAGCCAGCAGCTGCCTCCGCGCTTGTATTGATCCCTGAATCTTTTGTTCAGGAACTGCTCGCCCGTGTCGATGTCGTCGATGTCGTCGGGCGATATGTGCAGTTGCGCAAAGGCGGGGCCAACTTGCTTGGCCTATGCCCTTTTCACAACGAAAAGTCTCCCTCCTTCACGGTCAGTCCCACCAAGCAGTTCTATCATTGCTTTGGTTGTGGAGCCCATGGGTCAGCCATATCGTTCCTGATGGAGCATACGGGGGCCTCGTTCCCCGAGGCAGTGCGCAGCCTGGCCGCCACTGTCGGCATGACCGCACCCGAAGCGCACCGCTCCCCGCGCCACCGCGCCGCCGACGCCCGCCGCAAGGACGAGCTGACGCGCCAGCATCATATCCTCGAAGCCGCCCAGGCGCATTACCTGCGCCAGCTCAAGCAATCGCCCATCGCCATCGACTACCTCAAGCGCCGAGGCCTGGACGGAGAGACCGCAGCGCGTTTCGGCCTGGGCTGGACGGGAACGGAGCGCCGGGGCCTGGCCACGGTTTTTCCGCAATACGAAGACAATCAGCTGGTCGAGTCCGGCCTGGTGATCGAGTCCGAGGACGGACGGCGCTATGACCGCTTCCGTTCGCGGATCATGTTTCCGATCCGCAACGCCAAGGGCAACATCATCGGCTTTGGCGGCCGCCTGATCGAAAAGGGCGAACCCAAGTACCTGAATTCGCCGGAAACCACGCTGTTCTCCAAGGGCCACGAACTCTACGGCCTCTGGGAAGGGCGCCAGGGCATACGCAAGGAAGGCTTTGTCCTGATCGTGGAAGGCTATATGGACGTGGTGGCGCTGTCCCAGCACGGGCTGCACAACGCGGTGGCCACGCTGGGCACGGCCACGACCGAGCACCACATCACCAAGCTGATGCGCGCAAGCGACCGGCTGGTGTTCTGCTTCGACGGCGATGCGGCCGGCCGCAAGGCGGCCTGGCGCGCGCTCAACACCTGCCTGCCGCTGGTGCGCGACGACGTCTCCATCCGCTTCATGTTCCTGCCGGACAAGCATGACCCGGATTCCTACGTACGCGAGCACGGCCCGCAGGCCTTTCGCGACCAGGCCCAGGAAGCCTATGCCTTGTCGCGCTTCTTCCTGGACGAGCTGGCCTCGCGCCATCGCATGGACGAGGCCGAAGGGCGCGCCGCCTGCGTGCACGAGGCCCTGCCCATGCTGCTGGAGCTGGCCGACAGCACGCTCAAGGTCCAGATCCAGCACGAATTCGCCCGCATGGTGCTGCTGACTCCCGACGAGCTGGCGCAGCGGCTCAGCACGGTGGAGCCGCCGCGTCGCCCGGCGGCGGACCGGCCGCCGGCGCAGGACGGCCTGGTGGCCCGCCCGCCGGTGGCCTCCGAGCCCCCGTCGGCGGAGGCGGGGCCGGCGCCATTCGACGACGGCTTCGAAGGCTTCGATGCCTCCTTCGCGGACAGCGTGCCCATGGAGCACTGGCAGGAGCCGCAGGGCTGGCAGGAAGCGCCGGCGCAGCCGCGCGAGCGCGGCGCCTGGCGCGGCGATCGCAAGGGCAAGTCGCGCCAGGGAGCGGCGCCCGTCATGGGCAGCCGGGCCGTCACGCCCATGGCCAAGCGCCTGCTGCGCCTGCTGATCGCCCATCCGGCGCTGGTGGGCAGCCTGGGGGACCAGCAGCTTGAAATCCTTGCCCAGAGTCCCCATCTGCGTCTTGTACAGGAGTTGATCGCCCTGACCAACATCAGCGCCGCGCGGCACGCCGGCGCCTTGCTGGAGGCGGTGGATCCGGATTCGGACCTGGCCCCTGTGCTGCAGTCCCTGGCCACGGAACTGCTGGGCGAGGACGAATTGCCCGACCCGCAGGGAGAGTGGCGCGACGCCTTGCATCGGATCGAGCTGGATGCGATCAAGGCCGAGCAGTCTTCCCTGGTGGAAACGGGCCTGCGCGAGCCCGAGCAACGTCAGCGTTATCAAGAGTTGACACGCCGCATTGCTTTGTTGAATGCTGCTTATACTCGGCAAGTGAAGTAAAATATTAGGTTTATGTGTTGTGTTTGCATCCGGCCAGGATTTCGTGTCCTGGCGCGCGGGCAAATGCGGCGGGCAGCGGGTTGCGAACCACATCATGCCTTGAGCCGATGAGCCAGGGATTAAATCACGCAGGGTTCGCTTGCGCGGCACGCCCAGGAGCCGGCCGGATGGAGGCGCACGCATCATCAGGTTCTGGCCTGTACGACTCGGTGGCTACATATTGGTACCACAGGGGTAATTGGCGTCTATGGAAGAAATTATGACTCAAACGACTGGTAAAACCTCGGCGACGGTCTCTCGGTCTGGCAAGAAAACCCTGGCCGCGACGGCAAAATCAGGGTCCTCGAGCTCGGTAGACCTCGATGATTTCCTCGAGGATGGGGAGCCAGGTGCAGCGCCTGCCAGGAAGGCGGCCAAGAAGGCCGCCGCCAAGAAAACCGTAGCCAAGAAAGCCGCGGCCAAGAAGACGGCGGCCAAGGCCGCCGGCGGCGGCCGTCGCGGGCGTCCCGCCAAGAACGCCAATAACGACGGCATCGATTTCGTCGACGACGACGACATGGGCGACGAAGAGGTCATCCCCGAACTCAAGCCGGCGGCCAAGCGCGGCGCCAAGCGCGCCAAGGCCGAAAAAGACGTGTTCGGCGTGCGCGGCCAGCTGAGCCCCGAGGAGCAGGAAGCACGCCGCAACCGTCTCAAGGCCCTGATCAAGCTGGGCAAGGACCGCGGCTACCTGACCTATGGCGAGATCAACGACCATCTGCCCGACGACCTGGTGGACGTCGAGGCCATCGACGGCATCATCGGCACGTTCAGCGACATGGGCATCTCGGTCTACGACCAGGCGCCCGACGCCGACACCCTGCTCATGAGCGACAACGCGCCCATGGCCTCCAGCGACGACGACGTCGAGGACGAGGCCGAGGCCGCGCTGACCACCGTGGATTCGGACTTCGGGCGCACCACCGACCCCGTGCGCATGTACATGCGTGAAATGGGCTCGGTCGAGCTGCTGACCCGCGAAGGCGAGATCGAGATCGCCAAGCGCATCGAGGACGGCCTCAAGCACATGGTCATGGCGATCGCCGCGTGCCCGACGACGGTCAACGAGATCCTGACCTACGTGCAGCGCGTGCGCGAAGGCGTGATTCAGATCGACGAGGTCGTGGACGGACTGGTGGACGACGAGGGCGAAGAGTACGCGGGCTCGGGCGTGTCCGCCGAGGACGAGGACGAAGGTCCGGCCGGCGGCATGAGCAGCAAGCAGATCGAGTACCTGCGCAACAAGTCGCTCAAGAAGTTCGACATCATCGGCGAATGGTTCGACAAGATGCGTGTCGCATTCGAGACCGAAGGCTACAAGAGCCCCGGCTACGTGCAGGCCCAGGAAACCATCCTGAACGAATTCATGGGCATCCGCTTCACCGCCAAGATGGTGGAGAAGCTGGCCGACACCATGCGCGAGCAGGTGGCGGTGGTGCGCCAGCATGAACGCGAGATCCTGAACATCTGTGTGGAACGCGCCGACATGCCGCGCGCCCACTTCATCAAGGCCTTTCCCGGCAACGAGACCAACCTGAACTGGGTGGTGGACGAGGTCAATGCCGGCCATCCCTACAGCGCCATCCTGGAGCGCCACATCCCGGCGATCCAGGAGATCCAGCAAAAGCTGATCGACCTGCAGACCAGCGTGGTGCTGCCTCTGAAGGACCTGAAGGAAGTCAACAAGCGCATGACCACCGGCGAGGCCAAGGCCCGCAAGGCCAAGCGTGAAATGACCGAGGCCAACCTGCGTCTGGTGATCTCCATCGCCAAGAAGTACACGAACCGCGGCCTGCAGTTCCTGGACCTGATCCAGGAAGGCAACATCGGCCTGATGAAGGCCGTGGACAAGTTCGAGTATCGTCGCGGCTACAAGTTCTCGACCTACGCCACCTGGTGGATCCGACAGGCCATCACGCGCTCCATCGCGGACCAGGCCCGCACGATCCGCATCCCGGTGCACATGATCGAGACCATCAACAAGATGAACCGGATCAACCGCCAGATCCTGCAGGAAACCGGCGTCGAGCCCGATCCCGCCACCCTGGCCCTGAAGATGGACATGCCCGAGGACAAGGTTCGCAAGATCCTGAAGATCGCCAAGGAGCCCATCTCCATGGAAACGCCGATCGGAGACGACGACGATTCCCACCTGGGCGATTTCATCGAGGACAACAACACGGTGTCGCCCTCGGATTCGGCCCTGCATGGCTCCATGCGCGAAGTGGTCAAGGACGTGCTGGATTCCCTGACGCCTCGCGAAGCCAAGGTGCTGCGCATGCGTTTCGGCATCGAGATGAGCACGGACCAGACCCTGGAGGAAGTGGGCAAGCAGTTTGACGTCACGCGCGAGCGCATCCGTCAAATAGAAGCCAAGGCCCTGCGCAAGCTGCGTCACCCCAGCCGCGCGGACAAGCTCAAGAGCTTCCTGGAAAGCCAGTAATCCGATTGCTGGCCCAGCCCTGAAAACCCGGCCCTGGCGGCCGGGTTTTGTCATGGCCGTCCGCAGGCGGATGCCGATAAAGCGGACGCGGCGGATCCTTCGACAAGGGCGTTGCATGAATTTCACGTTCCGCATGGTATGTTGCAAGGCATTTTTCGACGCCCGGACGCGCCTGCGCAAGCAGACGGAAGTCCCGGGGAGCGGTCATGAACACATTACGAAAAATTCACTGGCTGGGAGCCGGGCGCCATGCTACAACGGGCGCATCTTTCGCCAGGACCTGCCGTTGCTCTGGTTCCCCCAGCCAGGGTCCGGCCGGTCGCTTTTCGCATTTCAGACATGAAGCCATCCATTTCCGAGCATCAGGAGCCAAGGGCATGATTGCGACCAGCTCCGTCACGCATCGCATCCAGTGGGCCATGGGCCTGTCCCTGACGGTCATGGTGCTGGTATTGGGAGCCGGTTCCTATCTGGCGTTCGGCTACCTGAAGGACAATGTGCTGGGCGAGCAGCTCGAGGACGTGGCCGCGCAGGTGGGCTCCATGAACCCCACGCGCAGCGGAGCTCTGGTGCTGGACCAGCCGCACACGCACCTGGCGTGGTTCATGGCCGGTTCGCAAGCGGGGCAGGGAGGCGTGCCCTCCGAATTCGCCGCCTTGCCGGCGGGTGATCACGAGGCGAGCTGGCGCCAGCAGCAGTGGCGGGTGCGCGTGATGGACCATGCCGAGGGACGCGTGGTCATGGCTGTCAATTCCGAATCCTTCCGTCAGCGCCAGACCGAGTTCGGCCTGTTGATCCTGGCCTGCATGGCGTTTTGCCTGCTGCTGGTGTGGGTGACCGCCGGGCATCTGGCCGCGTTGGCGTCCGGACCCATCATCCGACTGGTGCAGATGCTGAGCCAGCGCAGCGGCGAGCAGCATCAGTATCAGGTGGCCAACGACAATGAAATGGGACGCCTGCTCAGCGCCTTCAATG
This sequence comes from Alcaligenes sp. Marseille-Q7550, assembly GCF_965112015.1. Classification (NCBI taxonomy): domain Bacteria; kingdom Pseudomonadati; phylum Pseudomonadota; class Betaproteobacteria; order Burkholderiales; family Alcaligenaceae; genus Alcaligenes; species Alcaligenes sp. Marseille-Q7550. The sequence continues at coordinate 70,365 of NZ_CBCOPU010000002.1, read as the reverse complement.
TGATGCAAAGCCGCCTGGAGGAAGAGCTCTACGAAGAGCGGGAAATGGCCCTGAACCTGGGGCACGAGCTGAATACGGCGCTGTGCGCCATCCGCAGCGAAGCGGAGATGCTGCTGCTCACGGGGCAGGAGGGCGGCCAGGCCCGCCTGGAAAATATCATCCGCCAGGCCGACATCGCCGCCGCGGGCCTGCAGAGCGCACAGAACCTGGCGTCGATCGGCAGTTCCCACAAACAGTGGTGCTGGCTGGCGCGTTACGTGGACGATGCCTGGCATTCCCTGGCGGCCCGGGCGGACAAGGGCCTGCCGCATTTCCGCAACGAGGTGCCTGAGCAGATGCAGCTCGGCCTGGATCCGTCGGCCCTGTTGGTGGTGATGCGCAATCTCCTGCAGAATGTGGTCGATCACGCCCAGGCGACGGAGGTGACGGTCAGCTCGCCCGGGCCCGGCACGCTGCTGTTCCGGGACAACGGCCAGGGCATCCCCGCAGAGCGGCTCGAGCGCCTGTTCGAGCGCCATTACCACCAGGGCGGCCGGTCTTCTCCGCAGACCGGCCGGCGCGGCCTGGGGCTGGATATCGTGCGCCAGATCTGCCTCTACCACGGCTGGAGCCTGCAGGTGCAGTCCGATGCCCAGGGAGCGCAGCGCGGCACCCGCTTCTACCTCGGACTTGACTGAATCGCGCACCGGGGAGTCATTCAACGCGCTTTTTACGCTGCCGCCGCTACAGTGCCCCTGTCTGCGACGAACCAGTTCCGGTTCGCCGCCAACAATGGCGAGATCACATCATGCCCGGCGCTTCCTCTCTGGTGCAACGCAATTCCTTGTTCTATCTGCTCACCCAGGTGGTGGGCGTGACCCTGCTGCTGGCCTGGCTGGCGAGCCTGGCGCAGCAGTGGACTCCGGTCAACCCTTTGCTGGCCATGGCCAGCCGTCCCGCTCATGCCGCCCATGAAATGAAAGAAGTGCAATGGGTTCTGATGGCCTTGACGATGTCGGGCGGTCTGCTGCTGCCCTTCTGGCAGGCGCATCGCCTGGAGCGCCAGGCCGGCCTGCCGGTCAGCCCCGCCTTGATGTGCAGCGTCGCATTGTTTCTGGGAGGGCCGCTGCTGGCCGCCTTGCTGCAGTCGAGCGCCGCGCGGGTCTGGCTGGACCTGGCGCTTGGCTGGGCGCCCCAGGCGCGAGGGTTCGTGCAGGCGGGCGTGTGCGTGGCGGCGGGCGCCGGTCTGGTGTTCCTGTATTTCGTCGGCTGGGCGCTGAATCAGCCTCGCCTGCGCTGGGTGGGCCTGGCGGCCGGGTTGCTGTGCGCCGTGGTGCTGGGTGTGCTGGAGCCGGAGCAGGGGCGTGTCAATCTGGCCCAGGTGTTCAGTTCCCTGATGGTGGTGTGGCTGCTGTGCAGTCTGGTTTTCTACCCTCTGATCGTGGCGCCGCGGCGGTGGTCCGATGCGCATGCCGGTCGCAGCACCCTGGAGCAGGCCTGGGAACACCTGGCTGTCATCCAGGTGCGTCGGCGCCGCACCCTGGGCGTATTCGGCGTCTTGCTGGCCACGCTGCTGCCGTTCTTCTCGTCCGCATGGTCGGCGGACTCGCTGGTGTTCCAATTCACGCGCATGGCCGGCCTGGCCCTGGTCCTGGCGGCGGTATTGGGGCGCTGCTGGTGCATGCTCTATCTGGGCGGGCACAAGGGGGCGAGCCTGATCACCCAGGGGCCTTATTCCGTCAGCCGCAACCCCCTGTATGGATTCTCCCTGTGCGCCGTGGCCGGCATGGGCGCGCTCTCGGGCAGCCTTCTTCTGGGCCCCGTCATGGCCCTGTTCGTGTACGCTGTGTTCGACAACGTCATCGATGAAGAAGAGGTGTTGCTGCAGCGCGTCTTCGGCTCGGCCTACGAGGACTACTGCCGGCGCGTGCCGCGTTTCGGGCCGCGCCTGTCCCTGTGGCGCAGCCCGGACGAGCTGCAGGTGTCGGTCAGCGGGCTGGCCCGTACCTTGCGGGACGCCTTGCCGTATTTCCTGATCTGGCCGATTTTCGAGCTGGCGCAGCGGGCCCAGGTCCATGGCTGGGTGCCTGTTCTGCTGCACCTGCCTTGATGGACCCGTCCGGCGCCGGCCCGAATGGACGAGCCAACCCCTTGTGGAACATTTTTTCTCATGCGTGTACTCATAGTTGAAAACGATACGACCATTGCCGAGAACCTTTACACTTATCTGGAGCTGAAGGGCTTTGTGGTGGACGCCGCCTACGACGGCAATGGCGCGCTCGGCCTGCTGCAGGAGCTGGACTTCGACGCCATGGTGCTGGACCTGGGCCTGCCGGGGCTGGATGGCTTCGGCGTGCTGCAGGCCTTGCGCAAGTCCGGCAGGGCGCCCATCCCCATCCTGGTGCTGACGGCGCGCAGCCAGTTGGAAAGCAAGCTGACCGCGTTCGACCTGGGCGCGGACGACTATCTGGTCAAACCTTTCGCCCTGGCGGAAGTGGAAGCGCGCCTGCGAGCCTTGTTGCGGCGCGGCCCGTCTCAGGTCCAGCATGGCTCCTTGCGCTGGGGAGTGCTGGAATACAATCTGGACACGGCGCTGGTGAGCGTGGCCGGACAGAGCCTGCACCTGAGCTTCAAGACCCGCCAGGTCCTGGAGGCGCTGCTGCGCGAACCGGGCGCCATCGTCACGCGGCGTGCGCTGGAAAAAACGCTCTGGCCGGAGGGCGCGCCGTCTCCCGAGGCCCTGCGCAGCCAGATCCATCTGTTGCGTCGCGCCTTGACCGAGGCCGGCGCCGGCAATATCGAAACGCTTCCCGGCCTGGGCTGGCGGCTGGAAAAGGAAAACGAGGATGTTCAGGGGGCTGAGAAGGCCTAGATTCATGAGCACGCTGACGCAGCGGGTGTCCTGGGCGCTGACGTTGATCGCGGCAGCGCTGGTCCTTGTCGTGGGCGGCCTGGCCTACGCCGCCTTCGCCCGCATGGAGGACGAGATGGTCAACACCATGCTGCTGTCCTATGCGCGCAATCCAGCCCTGCTGCCCGATAGCGCGTACGATCGCAGCGAGGCGCTGGGTTCCGAGCTGGACAGCTACTGGTTCGCGCAGGGGCAGCCGCTGTCCGGCTTGCCGGCTTTTGCACAGACCGTTCAGCCCGGCCTGCACGAGTTTGAAAAAGGTGAGGACACCTGGCATGTGCTGCGCCAGGACAGCGCCCAGGGCCGCCTGTACCTGGTGTACCGGGCAACCCCGCACGAGCAGCGCGTCCGGCAGTTCGGCCTGACCCTGGCGCTGATCGGCGCGATGGCCATCTTGCTGGTATTTCTTTTTTCGCGTTGGGTGGCGCGCCGGGCCGTGGCGCCCATGCAGATTCTGTCGCGGCATCTGGAAAACTGGGCGCCGGGCCGCTCCGGCCTGCCTGAACGCCAGGATGACGAGGCGGGGCGCCTGATACGGGCCTTCAACCGCATGCAGGAGCAGGTCGAGGAACTGCTGACCCACGAACGCGAATTTGCGGCCAATCTGGGCCATGAGCTGCGCACCGGGCTGGCGGCCATTCGCAGCGATTGCGAACTGTTGCTGTTGCAATTGCCCGAGGGGCCCGCCCAGCAGCGCCTGCAGCGCATGATGGTCCAGGCCGACGCGGTCTGCGCCAGCCTGGACGCGGCCGAGAGCCTGGCCTATACGGCGGCGCAGCATTTGCGCGAGATCCAGGTGAGCGAGCTGGCCGAACAGACCTGGCAGGCGGTGGCCCTGCTGGATGCGGGCAGCGAACAGGTCCGCTGGAGCAATCGCATTCCCGATACCGTGCGTCGGCAGGCTGATGCCTACGCCTTGTCCATGCTCTTGCGCATCCTGATGCGCAACGCCGTCGACCACGCTGCGCCGTGCGAATTATGGGTCGCCTGGAAGGAGCCTGCGGTCCTGGAAGTGGGGGATGACGGCCCGGGCATTGCCGTCCAGGACCAGGCGCTGATCTTCGAGCGGCACTTCAGCCGCGGCCGGCAGTTGTCCCAGGGCTCGCGTGAACAGGGTCACAGGGGAATAGGCCTGGCCCTGGCGCGGCAACTGGCGCTGGCGCAGGGCTGGAGCTTGACGGTGCAGCCCGGCCCGCGGGGCGCGGGCTGCGTATTCAGGCTGGATCTGGACCCCGCCTAGGCGTCGCGCTGGTGCACCCGGCGACCGGCGCTGTAGGTGGCGCTGATGCAGCGATCGTCGCCCAGCATGGCCAGGACGAACAACTGCTCCTCCAGGGAGTCCAGCAGGGAGCTGCGGCGCGCGATCAACGGCGTGCACTGAGGATCGAGCACGATGAAATCCGCTTCCGCGCCGGGCGCCAGGGTGCCGATCTGTCCTTGCATGTCCAGGGCGCGCGCAGTGCCTTCGGTAGCCAGGTAGAACATGGAGGCCGCCGTCAGGTGCCAGCCACCCAGGCGGGCGACCTTGTGGGCTTCATTCATGGTGCGCAGCATGGAGAAGGACGTGCCGCCGCCCACGTCGGTGGCCAGCGTGTGCATCACGCCGCTCTGGCGCATGGCCACGAAATCGAACACCCCGCTGGACAGGAACAGATTGGATGTGGGGCAGTGAGCCGCCACGCTGCTGGTGTCGTGCAGGCGGGCGCGGTCCTGCTCATCCAGCCAGATGCTGTGGCCGTACACGGCGCGCGGACGCAGCAGGCCGAAGCTGTCGTACACGTCCAGGTAGCTGCGGCTCTTGGGGAAGAGCTCGCTGACCCATTTCACTTCGTCCTTGTTTTCCGCCACGTGCGTCTGCATGAAGACGTCCGGGTAGGCGCGCGCCAGCTCGCCGCAGGCGGCCAGTTGTTCGGGCGTGGAGGTGGGGGCGAAGCGCGGCGTCAGCGCATACATCTGGCGGCCTTTGCCATGCCAGCGGCGGATCAGGTCTTCGGATTCGCGCGCGCCCGATTCGGCCGTGTCGCGCAGGTATTCGGGGCAGTTGCGATCCATCATGACCTTGCCGGCGATCATGCGCAGGTTGCGGCGGTGGCTTTCTTCGAAAAAGGCATCCGCGGATTCGGGGTGGACGCTGCCGTAGACCAGGGCGGTGGTGGTGCCGTTGCGCAGCAGCTCGTCCAGGAATACGCCGGCCACTTCATCGGCGTGGCTCTTGTCTTCAAAGCGCCTTTCGGTGGGGAAGGTGTAGTTCTCCAGCCAGGGCAGCAGGCCGGGCGAGGGCGAAGCAATCATGTCGGTCTGCGGGAAATGCAGGTGCGTGTCGATCAGGCCGGGCATGATCAGCTTGCCGCGCAGATCGACCAGGCGCACGTCGGCGGGCAGCGAGTCCGCCAAGCGGGCGTAGTCGCCGCAAGCCTCGATCCGCCCCTGGGCATTGACCAGCAGCAGGCCGTCGCTGTAGTAGCGCATGGCCTCGGAGGGATCCTCCAGGCAGGCGGGATCGGCCACAAAGTACAGCAGTTGTGCGCGGTAGGCACAGGCGGTCGTATCGTGGTTCGTCATTTTTATCCTCGAAAGCAGAATAAGGGGGATCAGCGGCTCAGCTGGCCCAGGCGATAGGCATAGCCCAGCAGATCGGCGGCGACCGCCACGGCGATCACGGAGGGAGCCTTGCCGGTGATGTCGGGCACGCCGATGGGGCAGACCAGTTCCTGCACGCGGGCGCTGGGCAGGCCGCGCTGTTGCAGACGCCGCTCGAACTGGCAGCGCTTGGTCATGGAGCCGATTAGGCCCACGTAGGCGGTATCCAGGCGGCGCAGAATCTTCTGGCACAGCTCCAGGTCCAGCGCATGACTGTGCGTCATCACCAGGAAGTAGCTGTTGGGCGGCGCCTGTTCGATCAGGGCGTCCGGGATGTCGGTGGCCTCGATGCTGACATTGTCCGGCACGCTGGCCGGGAACGCGTCTTCGCGCTCATCGATCCAGAGCACGCGGCAGGGCAGGGTGCCCAGTACCTGGACCAGGGCCTCGCCCACGTGGCCGGCGCCAAACAGCAGGATGGTCATGGGTGCGGGAGGCAGGTCTTCCTGCCACAGCCCCTGGTCGTCCTGGCGCTCGAGCCGCGAGCCGGCGCAGGAGTCCGGACGGACCTGCACGCGCCGTTGGCCGGCAGGCAGCAGATGCGACAGGCGGCTGGCAGGCTGGCCCGCGCGCAAGGCCGCGTCCAGCGCTTCGATCCAGTCCAGGTCGGCCGGTTCCAGAATTTCGTGCAGCAGCGTGACCACGCCGCCGCAGCATTGACCCAGGCTAGGGCCCAGCGTCAGGCGGCTCAGGAACCAGGCCGGCGCGTCGTCCTGGGCCAGCAAGGCCCGGGCTTGTTCGCCGGCCACCCATTCCAGGTGGCCGCCGCCTATGGTCAGCCATTGTCCGTCCTGGCTGAACAGCATGGCGGTGCCGGCCGTGCGCGGCGTGGAGCCTTTGGCCTCGGCCACCGAGCACAGCACCAGCCGCTCGCCGGCCCGCAAGCGGGCCAGCGCGACAGAGGGCCAGTTCGTCATTGCGCGCGACGCAGACCGGTGACCGCCCGCAGGATGGCTTCGGGCGTGGCCGGCGCGTTCAGCTCCGGTTCGCGGCGATAGTCGGCCACGCTGGCCACGGCGTCGCGGATGGCGTTGAACACGCTGAAGGGCAGCAGCAGGGGCGGCTCGCCCACCGCCTTGGAGCGGTGGATGGAGTCCATGGCGTTGCGGTTCTGGAACAACTGCACGCGGAAGTCCGTAGGACAGTCGCTGATGGCCGGGATCTTGTAGGTGGACGGCGCATGCGTGGTCAGCTTGCCCTGCGCGTTCCAGACCAGTTCCTCGCTGGTCAGCCAACCCATGCCCTGGATGAAGGCGCCTTCGACCTGGCCGATGTCCAGGGCCGGATTGATGGACTGGCCCACGTCGTGCAGCACGTCGGCGCGCAGCAGGCGGGATTCGCCGGTCAGCGTGTCGATGATGACTTCGGCCACGGCCGCGCCGTAGGAGAAGTAGTAGAAGGGATGGCCCTTCATGCGCTTGGAGTCCCAGTGCAGTCCGGGCGTGGCGTAGAAGCCGTCCGACCAGAGCTGGACGCGCGCCTGATAGGCTTTCTCGACCAGCTCGAAGAAGGGCAGGGTCTGCCCGGCCACATGCACCAGGCCGTTCGCCAGGCGAACCTGGTCCTGATCCACGCCGAAGGCCTGGGCGGCCACGTCCACCAGGCGCCGGCGTATCTGGGCCGCCGCGTCCTGGGCCGCCTTGCCGTTCAGGTCGGTGCCGGTGGAGGCGGCCGTGGCCGAGGTGTTGGCCACCTTGCTCGTGTCGGTGGCGGTGACGCGCACCTGGTCCAGGTTCAGTCCCAGTTCATGCGCCACGACCTGGGCCACCTTGGTATTCAAGCCCTGGCCCATTTCGGTGCCGCCGTGGTTGACCAGCACCGTGCCGTCCCGGTAGACGTGCACCAGCGCGCCGGCCTGGTTGAAGGCGGGGACGTTGAAGGAGATGCCGAACTTGACGGGCGTGAGGGCCAGGCCCTTCTTCAGCACGGGGCTGGCGGCATTGAAGGCCTGCACCTGACGGCGGCGTTCGCGGTAGTCGCTGCTGGCCTCCAGCTCGGCTACCAGTTCATGGATCACGTTGTCTTCGACGACCTGATCGTAGGGAGTGACGTTGCGCTCGTTCTTGCCGTAGAAGTTCAGCCGGCGCACGTCCAGCGGATCCTTGCCCAGACGGCGTGCGATGGCGTCCAGGGCGACTTCCATCATCAGCGCGCCCTGCGGGCCGCCGAAGCCGCGAAAGGCCGTGTTGGACTGGGTGTTGGTGCGGCCGCACAGGGCGCTCATCTCCACGTCCGACAGATAGTAGGCGTTGTCGAAGTGGCAGATGGCGCGCGTGGCCACCGGGCCGGACAGGTCGGCCGAGAAGCCGGCATTGGCGGTCATGTCCAGGCGTGCGCCCAGCAGGCGGCCCTCGTCGTCGTAGCCGATGTCGTATTCGTAGTAGAAGCCGTGGCGCTTGCCGGTGATCATGAAGTCGTCGTCGCGGTCCAGGCGCAGCTTGACCGGACGCTGCAGGCGCACCGCACAGATGCTGGACAGGCAGGCATACAGGGCCGACTGGGATTCCTTGCCGCCGAAGCCTCCGCCCATGCGCCGGCATTCCACCTGGACCTTGTGCGCGCCCACGCCCAGCGCATGGGCGATGAGCTGCTGCATCTCGGAGGGGTGCTGGGTGGAGCACCAGACGTGCACGGCGCCGTACTCTTTGGGCACGGCATAGGAGATCTGGCCTTCCAGGTAGAACTGTTCCTGACCGTTGCACTGGAACGTGCCCTTGAGGCGGTGGGGCGCGGATTGCAGCGCGCGCTCGGCATCGCCCTGGCCCAGGTGCATGGGCGGCAGCACGCCGGCCTGCGCCTGCTTGGCCTGCTGGGGCGTCAGGATGGCGGGCAGTTCCTCATACTCCACCTGGCCCAGGCGCGCGGCGCGGCGCGCCTGGTCGTGCGAGGCGGCGACCACGGCATAGATGGGCTGGCCCACGTAGTGCACCACGCCGTCGGCCAGAATGGGGTCGTCGTGGATGATGGGGCCGCAATTGTTCTCGGCCGGGATGTCCGCCACGGTCAGCACGGCGATGACGCCCGGCGCCTGGCGCACGGCGTCCAGGTTCACGTTCAGCAGTCGCGCATGGGCTTTCTGGGACAGGCCCAGGGCCACGTGCACGGTGCCATGCAGCTCAGGGATGTCGTCCGTATAGGTGGCTGCGCCGGTCACGTGCAGGTCGGCCGACTCGTGCAGGAAAGACACGCCCACGCGCTCGGGGGCGCTGCTGTTCATCAGTTCGCTGGATTCGATTTTCATGGTTGTGCCTCCAGGCTGGCCTGCGCCCGGGTGAAGACATTCAGTTGCGCCGCGCTCAGAGCGTTGTCGGGACGGGTTTCCAGGAAGAAGCGGTACAGCAGATTGGCGGCGGCCTGGCTGCGGTACTCGCTGCTGGCGCGCATGTCGCTCAGCGGCTGGTAATCCTGTTCCAGGGCCTGCATGGCGGCCTGTACCCGGGCTTCGTCCCAATCCTGGCCCTGCAGCGCCTGTTCGGCCAGGGCGGCCCGCTTGGGCGTGGCGGCCATGCCGCCGAAGGCGATGCGCGCGCTGCGCACGCGACCGCCGTCCAGCTCGATGGCGAAGGCGGCGCAGACGGCGGAGATGTCCTGGTCAAAGCGCTTGGACAGCTTGTAGGTGCGGAACTGCCAGCCGGACTTGTCGCGCGGCACCAGCAGGCCCTGCACGAATTCGCCCGGTTCCATGGCGGTCTTCTGGTAGGCCAGATACAGATCTTCCAGCGGCAGCATGCGCACCCGCTCGCCCTTGCGCAGCACCACGCGGGTGCGCAGCGCGATCAGGGCGGGCATGGAGTCGCCGATGGGCGATCCGTTGGCCACGTTGCCGCCCAGGGTGCCCGCATTGCGGATGGGGAAGGAGGCAAAGCGCTGGCGCAGCTCGGTCAGTTCGGGATGGTCCTTGACCAGGGCGTCGAAGGCGTCGTTCAGCAGCACGCCGGCGCCGATGTACAGGTCATTGTCGGCGGTGGGCGCCAGTTCGCGCAGCTCGGCCACGCGTCCGATGTAGATCAGGTGGGGCAGGTCGCGGAACTGCTTGGTGACCCACAGGCCTATGTCGGTGCTGCCGGCCAGGATGCGCGCTTCGGGGTATTGCTCGCGCAGCCGCGCAAGTTCATCCAGGGTGCGCGGCGCATGGAAGGTCTGGCCCTGATACTGGTAGGCCAGCATGCCGTCGGACTGGATGGCCTGCAGCTGCTTCTCCACGGCGGCGCGGTCGAATTGCGCGGCCGGGTAGCGGTGCATGGCCTGGGCGGCGTCGATGATGGGGCGGTAGCCGGTGCAGCGGCACAGATTGCCCGAGAGCACGTCGTCGATCTGTTCGCGCGAGGGCGGGGGAGCGTCATGCGGGTGCGACAGGTACAGGCCCCACAGGGACATGATGAAGCCGGGCGTGCAAAAGCCGCACTGGGCCCCGTGCAGGTCCACCATGGCCTGTTGCACCGGATGCAGGCTGCCGTCGTCCTGGCGCAGGTCTTCCACGGTGTACAGCACCTTGCCGTCCAGGGTGGGCAGCAACTGGATACAGGCGTTCACGGCGCGCAGCTGCAGGCGGCCGTCGCCGCCCAGTTCGCCGACCATGACCGTGCAGGCGCCGCAGTCGCCTTCAGCGCATCCTTCCTTGGTGCCGGTGCAGTGCAGGTCCTCGCGTATATACTGTAAAACGGTTCGCGTCGCGGGGGCCTGGGTCACTTCCTGCACCTGACCGCGATAAATAAAACGAATGGGTCTTGTCTCCATGGTCTCACTCGGCTGGTTTCTTACCTGCCCAAGATAGCATTAGCCCTGGGCTCGGACATTCGCTTGGGATGATGTTCACTATTTTTGCCCATGCCTGTCCAGTCGCATCTACCATGACGGCGGAGGACACTACATACGCCATGCCAAAACTACGAGAACAATTGGATCTTCATCTACTCAAGGTCTTGCAGTCGCTGCTCAAGGAACACAGCGTTTCGCGCACCGCCATCCGCCTGGGCATGTCCCAGCCGGCCGTGAGCAACGCCTTGCGGCGGCTGCGGGAAATCACGGGCGACGCCATACTGCTGCGCGGCAAGAAAGGCATGGTGCCCACCGAGCGCGGCCAGGAACTGCTGCGCAACGCCACCGAGGCCCTGCAGGCCATCGAGCGCATCTCCACCGCCGCCGAGCCGCATGACCCGGCGCTGTCCACGCGCGTGTTCAATCTGGGGGCGCCGGACTACCTGGACGGCTCCTTCATTCCCGACATCGCCGAGCGCGTGCGCCGCCAGGCGCCGCAGGCCCGGCTGGTGGTGCACCCCATCAGCCCGGACCTGGACTACGTGCAGGCCCTGGAGGAAGGAGAACTGGACGTGGTCATCGGCAACTGGCTGGAGCCGCCCGAGAAGCTGCATCTGGCGCGCCTGTTCGACGACGAAGTGGTGTGCATGCTCGGTCGCCAGCATCCGCTGGCCCAGCGCGGGCTTTCCCTGCAGCACTACCTGGAGATGCCCCACCTGGCGCCGTCCGTGCACGTGTCCGAGAAGCAGGGGTTCATCGACGGCTGCCTGGCCGAGCAGGGCATCAGCCGCGTGGTGCAGATGGTGGTACCGTACTTCGGCCTGGTGCCGGGCATACTGTGCCGCACCGACATGGTTTTCACCACCAACCGGCAATTCGCGGAGTATTATGCGCGTCTGCTGCCCATCGCCGTGCTGCCCTGTCCGGTGAGCTTCCCGGCCATGCGTTTCTACCAGCTCTGGCATCCGCGCACGCACCATGCCGCCGAACTGCTCTGGTTCCGGCGCTGCATCGCGGAGGCCGCCAACCGGCTGGGCGGGACATTGATGCCGAACGGCGCGGGAGAGCTGATGAGATGAAACACTACATCGATCTGAATTGCGACATGGGCGAGAGCTTCGGCGCCTGGACCATGGGGCACGACAAGGAGGTCATGCCCTGGGTGTCGTCCGTGAACATCGCCTGCGGCTTTCATGCCGGCGATCCGGCCACCATGCGGCGCACCGTCGCGCTGGCGCTGGAGCACGGCGTGCGCGTGGGCGCCCATCCGGGTTTGCCCGACCTGGCCGGCTTCGGTCGTCGGGTCATGGCCGTGACGCCGCAGGACGCCTACGACCTGGTCGTGGTGCAGGTGGGGGCGCTGGCCGCCGTGGCGCGTTCGCAGGGCGGCTCCCTGCATCATGTAAAGGCGCACGGCGCCCTGTACAACATGGCGGCGCGCGATCCCGCCCTGGCGCAGGCGATCGCCCGCGCCGTGGCGGACGTGGACCCCGGCCTGGTGCTCTATGCGCTGGCCGGCAGCGTGCAGGTGCAGGCGGGTCTGGAGGCCGGCCTGGTCGTGGCTCAGGAAGTGTTCGCCGACCGCAGCTATCAGCCCGACGGCAGCCTCACGCCGCGCCAGCAGCCGGGCGCCATGATCACCGATGCGGAGCAGTCCGTGCGGCAGGTGCTGCAGATGGTGGAACAGGGCCAGGTCACCTGCCTGTCGGGCGAGCTCGTCGAGCTCAAGGCCGATACCTTGTGCCTGCATGGCGACCAGCCGGATGCGGCCGATTTCGCGCGCCGTCTGCATGCCGCCTTCCAGGAGCGCGACATAGGCGTGCAGGCGGTCTGATCAGTCCTTGTGCTCGGGCAGGTTCTTGCGCGCGGTGTCGGTGCTGGCCAGTTCCTCCAGCTCCTTTTCGGTCATGCTGTCGTACATCTCGCGGGCGGCGCCCTTCAGGCTGGATGGGCTGGTCTCGCCGCGCTTGGCCGCCAAGGCTGCGCCGGCGGCCTTCTGCTGGGCTTGGGATTGGGCGGGCATGAGCGTCCTCCTTGTCGAACAGTTCAGGCAATATGCACAGCATGCCAAGAAGCGCCGCGCCGCGGGCAAGCAATTGTGAGCGTTGTTTGCCGTGTCTGGCCCTGCTCGCGCAGGGCCGGGATCAGGCCGGCTTGCGTTTCTGAATCAAATAGATGGCCATGCCGAACACCAGGCCCCAGAAGGCGCTGCCTATGTTCAGCAGGCTCATGCCCGAGGCCGTCGTCAGGAAAGTGACCAGAGCGGCATCGCGCGTATCGGGCGCCTCCAGCGCCATATGGATGCTGTTGCCTATGGTGCCCAGCAGCGCCAGGCCGGCGATGGCCGCGATCAGTTCTGTCGGGAAGGCGGCGAACAGGCTGACCACCGTGGCCCCGAAGATTCCCCCCGCAAAATAGAAGAGCCCGGCCCAGACGCTGGCCCGGTAGCGCTGGCGCGGATCGGGGTCGACCTCGGGGGTCATGCACAGGGCGGCGCTGATGGCCGCCAGATTGTAGGCGTAGCCGCCGAAGGGCCCCAGGATCAGGCCCATGATGCCGGTCCAGCTGATGACGGTGGAGTTGGGCGCGTCATAGTTGTGCGCCTTGAGCACGGCCACGCCGGGCACGTTCTGCGAGCTCATGGTGACGATGAAGAAGGGGATGCCCACGCCCAGCAGCGCGGTCCAGGAGAATTCGGGCCAGGTGAACACGGGCTTGGCCGGCGTCCAGCTCAGCACCTCCACCTTCAGCAGCCCTTGCAGGGCGGCGATCAGCACCCCGCACAGCAGAGCCAGGGGAACCGCATAGCGGGCGAACCACTGGCGCGCCAACAGGAACACGACGAACATGGCGATGCACATCAGCCATTGGGTCTGCATGGCGCCGAACAGATCCAGGCCGAAGCGCAGCAGGATGCCGCCCAGCATGGCGCCCGCTATGCTGCGCGGCATGTACTGCATCAGTTTCTGGAAACTGCCGGTCAGGCCGCACAGCGTGGTCAGCAGCGAGGAGAACAGGAATATGCCGATGGCCTGCGACATGGGCAGGCCGACCAGCCCGGTGGCCAGCAGGGCGGCGCCGGGCGTGGACCAGGCCGTCAGGATGGGGATCTTGTAGCGCAGCGACAGGCCGCAGGACAGAAAGCCCAGGCCTATGCCGATGGCCCACATCCAGGAGCCCAGCTCCTCGGTGCTGGCGCCGGCGGCCTGGGCGGCCTGGAACACGATGGCGGCCGAGCTGGTGTAGCCGACCAGCACGGCGATCAGGCCGGCGGACATGTGGGAGATCTGGAACCAGCTCAGCAGGCGGTGCAGGGGGGGCAGGCTGGAGGAGGGGGTGGAGGACATGGAGGTGTGGATCTCAATGATGGGTGTGCTGGCGCGACTGCGTCTGGTTCAGATACCGGCTGGGGGTGTCGCCGAGAATGGACTTGAATACGGTGATGAAGGCGCTGGTGGATTCGTAGCCCAGCTCCTGCGCCGTGCTCTTGACCGGCATGCCCGACGTCAGCTTCTGCAGCGCCAGCATCATCATCAGCTGATGGCGCCAGCGCCCGAACGTCATTCCCGTGTGTTTTAGAATATGTCGCGCCAGGGTGCGCTCGCTCATGGCCACGCTGCTGGCCCATTGCGCCATGCTGACGCGCTCGCCCGGCGCGCGCAGGATGTGGCGCGCGATGTCCTGCAGGGTGCGGTCCTCGGGCAGCGGCACATGCAGCTGACGGGTCGGCATCTCGCTCAGGGTTTCCAGCAGGACCTGGACCAGGCGATGCGTGGCGCTGTAGGGGCCGTATTCGCGCGGCCGCTCGCTCAGGTGCATGATCATCTCGCGCAGCATGGGGCTGATCTCCAGCGTGCAGCAATGGTCCGGCAGCCTGCCGGCTCCGGGCTCGATGAACAGGAAGTGGATCAGGGCGTTGGCCGCCGCATGGTTGCAGTGCCGTATGCCGCCCGGCACCCAGACGGCGCAGCCCGGCGGCACCATCCAGTAGCCTTCGTCGGCCTGGAAGGTGACGGCGCCGTGCTGGGTCATGATGAGCTGGCCCTTGCGGTGCACGTGCAGCGGCACTTCCTTGGGGCAGCCGCCGATGGCCACCTTGACGCTGAATGCGGGGCAGGCGTAGGAATCGGGATCAAAGCTCATGCGATTGTCTGTTTTGAGATATGAATTGTCATGATATCGTGATTACGTCGTGCGCAAAACAAGATAGAGTGTAGGCTCTCAAAAAAACTTCCGCTGTATTTCATGTCCCGCTTTGCTTTTCCCTTTCCGTCCCGTCCCATGCTGGTATTGCTCGGCGTCCTGCTGATCGCCGCCAACCTGCGCGCCCCGGTGACCGGGATCGCCCCCTTGCTGGAGCTTATCCAGAGCGACCTGGCGCTGTCCTCCACGGCGGCCGGGCTGCTGACGGCCATGCCGCTGTTCATCTTCGCCGTGGTCTCGCTGCTGGCCGCCTCGCTGGCGCGCGCGCTGGGCCTGTTCCGCTCCCTGTTCCTGGCCGCCGCCCTGATCCTGGCCGGGGTGGCGATCCGGGTGCTGGGCGGGACCATCGCGCTGTTCATGGGCATGGCTCTGCTGGCCGTGGGCATCGCCATCGCCAATGTGCTGCTGCCGTCCCTGGTCAAGCAGCAGTTTCCGCAGCGCATCGCTTTCGTCACCTCGCTGTACGTGCTGGTGATGGGGGTGGTCGCCGCCTTCAATTCCGCCGTGGCCGTGCCTCTGGCCGATCTGGCCGGGCAGAGCTGGCGCTGGTCCTCCTCGGCCATCGGCCTGGTCGCCCTGGCCAGCGTGCTGGTCTGGTTCACCCAGCTGGGAGCGGATCGCAGCGCCGGCCAGGCCGCCGGGGCCGCCGGCAAGGCCGCAGCCTCGGTGTGGTGCCTGCCGCTTGCCTGGTACATCACCTTGTACATGGGCCTGAACTCCGTGGCGTATTACATGATTGCCACCTGGCTGCCCGCCATGCTGGTGAGCCATGGGTTCGATGCGGATCGCGCCGGCCAGATCCACGGGCTGATGCAGTTGTGCTCGGCGGTGCCCGGCCTGGTGCTGCTGCCCTTGCTGAACCGCCTGAAGGACCAGCGGCCCGTGGCATTTGCGGGCGCGGCCCTGCAGACCCTGACCATGGTGGGATTCTTGATCCTGCCGTCCTGGTCCCTGCTGTGGTCGCTGCTGTTCGGCTTTGGCAGCGGCAGCGTCTTCATCGTGGCGCTGTCGCTGATCGGCCTGCGTTCCACCTCAACCTCCCAGGCGGCCTCGCTGTCGGGCATGGCGCAGTGCGTGGGCTACCTGCTGGCGGCCTGCGGGCCGCCGGCCATAGGCGGGCTGCACGATCTGTTCGGCAATTGGGGCTGGGCGCTGGGATTGTGCCTGCTCGTGACGCTGGGCATGGTGTGCGCCGGCGTGCTGGCCGCGCGGCCGGCGCCGGTCCAGAAAAAGAGCGCCTGATTTCCCGTCTTCGCGCCAGCCTCGCCGCTCACGACCAGCGCACGCAAGGCAGCGGCGACGCCGCCCTGCGGACGTCCCCGCATTGTCGGCAGAAGCCCCGGCCGACAGGCCGGAGTGCTTCACGACGTGACTGACGTTCGGGTGGCGAGCAAGGCGGCTCAGGCCCTCAGGATTGCGGGCGCTGGCGCAGTGAGACGGCATGGATGCCCAGGCCGCCCAGGGCCAGCAGGGCGCCCACCCAGGCTGTGGAGGTCCAGCCCAGGCCGGCCGAAACGGTCAGGCCTCCCAGCCAGGCGCCCAGCGCATTGGCCAGGTTGAAGGCGGAGTGATTCAAGGCGGCCGCCAGGGTCTGCGCGTCGCCGGCCACGTCCATCAGGCGGATCTGCAGCGCCGGGCCCAGGTCCACCACGGTGCCGATCAGCAGGATGTTGAGCGGGCCCAGGATGGGGCTGTGCGCGGTCAGCATGAAGAGCAGCAGCACCGCGGCGGCCCAGATCAGCACCAGGCGGATGCTGCGGTCCAGGTGGCGGTCCGCATAGCGCGCACCCAGCAGATTGCCCAGCACCATGCCGGTTCCGAACAGGGCCAGCACGACGGGGATGGCGTGGATGGTCAGGCCGGCCAGTTCCATCAGCGTGGGTTTGACATAGCTGAACACCGAGAACATGCCCCCAAAGCCTATGGCGCCTATGCCCAGAGTCAGCCAGACCTGCTTGCGCTTGAGCGCATTGAGTTCGCGCAAGGGGCTGGCCAGCTTGTTGGCCGGCATGAATGGCACGAAACGCAGAATCAGCGCCATGGTCAGCAGCGCAATGACGCTGACGAAGATGAAGGCGGCCTGCCAGCCCAGCCATTGCCCCAGGCTGGTGGCCAGCGGCACGCCCGCCAGGGTGGCCACGGTCAGGCCCAGCATGACGTAGGCCACCGCCTGGGCGCGCTTGTGGGCGGGCACCAGGCTGGCGGCCACCAGGGCGGCCACGCCGAAGTAGGTGCCATGGGGAAAGCCGGCCAGAAAGCGCGATACCAGCACGCTGTAATACGCAGGCGCCACGGCTGTGTACAGATTGCCGGCGGCGTAGGCGCCCATCAAGGCGATGAGCAGCCTGCGCCAGGGCCAGCGCGCGCCCAGCACCGCCAGCACCGGTGCGCCGATGACCACGCCCAGCGCATAGGCGCTGATCAGGTGGCCGGCGGTGGGAATGTCTATGCCCAGGTCCTGCGCCACATCGGGCAGCAGCCCCATGATGACGAATTCGCCCGTGCCGATGGAAAAACCGCCCACTGCCAGAGCCAGGACGGCCAGGAACACGTGACGACGGAGCAACCGGGCGGAACCGGCTGGAGAGGGAGCGTGGGACATGTTGAGAAATGCAGGACGGCGCGCCGCTTGCGCTCGCAGGCGCGCGCTTCAGAGATAAAAACGCTATTGTCGCGCAGACGTCCCCCATCTCTCAAGGGAAAACCCTAGGTTTTTGAAGCTTGTTGTTTTCAAATATGAATATTATTTGTCCGTTTCGGTTTTGAAAACCTCGAGCAATACCACGATTTTACGGCTTCTGCCATACCGGTTTCTGTAATCAACTTATGTAGACAATTTTTTTTCGTTTTCTATAGAATGGCGGTGTTGGGTATATATTTGTATCCGATCATTTTCCTGTGGTAGCTTTCCCCTGGTTTCCTTTAAAGAAATCGGGGGTTTTTTTATTTCTATATTATAAATGTCAATTATCAGCGAATTGACCATAACATGATCATGTACCGGCCCCGCGGAACTGGGGCGTATACTGCGCAGGGTCGCCGGGGGCGATCCGTGCATCCCTACAAGGCGTGATCCATGTTGCAGGACCCATATTTCTACCTGGCCGGCATTCCGGCCGTCTTGTTGCTGGGCATTTCCAAGGGCGGTTTCGGCGGCGGGCTGGGCGGCTTCAGCCTGCCTTTGCTGCTGTTGGTGCTGCCGCCGGTTCAGGCGGCCGCCGTGATGCTGCCTTTGTTGTGCCTGGCCGATTTCACGGGCCTGAAGGCATATTTCGGCAAATGGGACTGGGCCAATCTGCGCATCGTCCTGCCTGGCGCGCTGCTTGGCACGGCGCTGGGCTGGTGGGCCTTCGACGTTTTCAAGCCGGCGCATATCCTCTTGCTGATCGGATTGATTTCCGCATCCTACGCCGTGCTGAACATAGGCCGCTCCGCCGACGCAACCAGGCGCAGGAGCGGCGTCAGCCGTTTGCGCGGATGGTTCTGGTCCGGGCTTTCCGGTTTCACCAGTTTTGTTTCCCATGCAGGCGGCCCGCCCCTGCAGATTTATCTTTTGCCGCAGCGTCTGGACAAAGAAGTTTATATCGCTACCACCAATATCTTTTTTCTGCTGCTCAATTTGATAAAGCTGCCACCGTATTACTGGCTGGGCCAGTTCAGCGTGGACAATCTTTGGCTTTGCCTGGTGCTGGCGCCCTGGGTGCCGCTGGGCGTGTACCTGGGGGTGTACTTGCAGCGCCGCGTGGACGCCGATACTTTTTATGGGCTGCTGCAGGGGTTCTTGCTGTTGACCGGCCTGTGGCTGATCTACAAGGGGCTGCAGGGATAGGCGGGACGGCGCTAGAATGGTCCTCGCGGCAGAACACAGGAGAGCGCCATGAAAGTTGCATTGGGCCAGTTGGCCGTATCCAAGGATGTCCAGGAAAACCTGGCCAGTTGCCTGGGCCTGATCGAGCAGGCTACGCGCGCCGGCGCCCATCTGCTGGTGCTGCCCGAAGGCGTGCTGGCTCGCAACGTGGCCGACCCCGAACTGGTGCTCAAGGCCGCCCAACCCCTGGACGGCGACTTCGTCACGCGCCTGAGCGCGGCCACCCGCGATACGGATCTGACCGTCGTGTTCTGCATCCATACCCCGGCCGCCGAAGGCAAGGTCTGGAATACCCTGGTCGTGCTGCGCGATGGCCAGGTGCTGGCCCATTATCACAAGCTGCACCTGTACGACGCATTTTCCGTCAAAGAGTCCACCTATGTGCAGCCCGGCGAGGACATTCCGGCCCTGATCGAGGTTGCCGGCCTGAAAGTGGGCCTGATGACCTGCTACGACCTGCGTTTTCCGGAACTGGCCCGGCGCTTGAGCGTCGACGGCGCCCAGGTGCTGGTCGCACCCTCGGCATGGCTCAAGGGCCCCTTGAAGGAACATCACTGGCGCGTGCTGACCACGGCGCGCGCCCTGGAGAACACCGCCTACATGGTGGCGGTCGGCGAATGCGGCGAACGCAATATAGGCCAGAGCCTGGTCGTGGATCCGCTGGGCGTGATCGTGGCGCAGGCGGCCGAGGCGCCTGCGCTTTTGCTGGTGGAGCTGGATCGCGAACGGCTGGCCTATGCGCGGCGCATCCTGCCGGTGCTGGACAACCGGCGCTTCGCCTCGCCGCAGCTGGCCTAATTCAGGCGGCGCGCCGGAACGTCAGGTTGACGCGGAACTCGCCCCAGTCCGGATGGGGCGGTCCCGCCAGCCGGCGGACGCCGTGGTATTTCATCCTGTCCGGCCCCCACCAGATCAGCACATCGCCGTGGCGCAGCCGTATCGTGCGCACCGGGTCCGCGCGCCGCAGGCCGCCCCACAGGAACAGGGCCTCCCGGCCCAGCGACACCGACACGATGGGCTGGGTCAGGTCCCGTTCGTTGCGGTCCTGGTGCAGCGACATGCGGGCCTGGGCGTCGTAGCGATTCATCAGGCAGGTGTCTGGCTGGAAGTCCGCCAGCGCGGCGTGAGCGCAGGCTTCGCGCACCAGTTCTTGGAACAGCTCGGGCATGGGCGGCCAGGCTTGCCCGGTCAGGGGGTCGAGCGCCGTGTAGCGGTAGCCGCGATCGTCCGTTATCCAGCCCAGGCGGCCGCAACTGGTCTGGGCGGCGGACATGAGCTGGCCGGAAGGCACCCGCATGTGCCGCCATGGCGACAGGGCGGTCAGCGCCTCGATTTCCTGGCGCAGCGCCCGCCCGCGCGCGGCCGCCATGCCGGGCAGGGCGATCAGGCCGGCATCCAGGCGCAAAGGCGGCTCCGGCAGGGATTCGAAGAGCGACAAGCTGGACATGGGTGATGGGAGAAACCGGGAGGATGACGGTATAGTAAACGGGATTGCCTTCATGTTCCGGATATGTTCAAGGAGAGACGCCCATGGTGGAACTCGTCATCAATCAGCGACAGCACAGCATCGGCGCTTTCGAGGTAGGGCGCGTGCTGCCTTTTCGCCAGCGCCGCATGGTGGGCCCCTTCATTTTCTTCGACCGCATGGGACCGCAGGAACTGGCCGGGCCCATCGGGCGCGAGGCCGACGTGCGCCCGCATCCTCATATCGGCCTGTCCACCGTGACCTATCTGTTCGAAGGCACCATCACCCACAGGGACAGTCTGGGGGTGGAGCAGGACATCACGCCCGGCGCCCTGAACTGGATGACGGCCGGCTCAGGCATCAGCCATTCGGAGCGTTTTGACCAGATGCGCCAGCAGGGCGGACGCATGGACGGCATCCAGGCCTGGGTGGCGCTGCCGGAAGACAAGGAGGAGCAGGAACCGGACTTCGTCCATTATTCGGCCCAGCAACTGCCCTTGATCAGCGAAACGGGGCTGCAAGGGCGGTTGATCGCCGGCGCGGCCCTGGGGCTGACCAGTCCCGTGCATGTGGATTCGCCTCTGTTCTATATCGAGCTGCGCGCCCAGGCCGGGCAATCCGTGCCCCTGCCCGGCGGTCACGAGGAGCGCGCCATCTATATCTGCGGCGGCGGCCTGGAGGTGGCCGGCCAGCGCTACGAGGCCGGCCAGATGGTGGTGTTCGCCAAGGGCGATGCGCCGCGCATCCTGGCCTTCCAGGACAGTCACCTGATGCTGTTGGGCGGCGAGCCCCTGGGGCCGCGCCACATCTGGTGGAACTTCGTGTCCTCGCACAAGGAGCGCATCGAACAGGCCAAGGATGACTGGCAGAACGGCCGCATCATGCTGCCGCCGCTGGATAACCAGGACTTCATCCCCTTGCCGGAGTATTGAACGCGGACGCTGCCGATACGCCATCCGGCGCCATAAAAAAAGGCCCTGGATCAATGCCAGGGCCGGGAAAGGCTTGCACGTCAGGACTGGTGGATTTGCCTATGTCTGCAAGTAGCGGCAGAACGGTTTTTTAATGTGACGGCAAGCCAGGCGGAGCGGCAGGGCCGCTCACGCTCTATAAGGGGGCGATTGTACGTAGAGATGACGCCCCGTCGGGCCAAGACCTGTCTTCGAGCAGGGCTATTGGGATGCGCGGCGGTTCAGCCCGGCGCCCTTGCAGCCCGTCAGTCGCGGGCCGGTATGTTCAGCCCGCGCTGAACGGCAGGGCGCTGCACGAAGGCCTGCAGGACCCTGGCCACATTGCTGAATTGCTCGAATTGCACCAGTTCCCTGGCTTCGTAGAAGCCGATCAGGTTGCGCACCCAGGGGAACAGGGCGATGTCGACAATGGAATAGTCCCGGCCCATCATCCACTCCTTGCCCTGCAGATGCCGGTCCATGACGCCCAGCAGGCGGCGGGACTCGGCCACATAACGGTCACGCGGCCGCTTGTCTTCATAGTCCTTGCCGGCGAACTTATGGAAAAAGCCCAACTGGCCGAACATGGGGCCGACTCCGCCCATCTGGAACATCAGCCATTGCAAGGCCTCGTAGCGCAGGGCCGGATCTTCGGGCATCAATTGGCCCGTCTTGTCGGCCAGGTAGACCAGGATGGCGCCTGACTCGAACAGCGCCAAGGGTCGCCCGCCCGGCCCGTCCGGGTCCAGGATGGCGGGGATCTTGTTGTTCGCGCTCAGCGAAATGAATTCAGGGCTCAGCTGCTCGTTGCGCTCGAAGCTGACCAGGTGCGGTTCGTAGGGCAGGCCTGTTTCTTCCAGCATGATGGACACCTTGACGCCATTGGGCGTGGGCAGGGAGTACAGCTGCAGGCGCTCGGGATGCCGGGCGGGCCACTTGCGGGTGATGGGGAAAGAGGACAGGTCTGTAGTCATGGTTTTCTTGCCGATGGCGTGAATGAGACCTGCCTATAGTAGCAAGCCTTGCTCATTGCGGCGCGGGCGCGGGACGCTGCGGGAAGGCGGACCGGCCGAACTGGCTACCCATGCGGTTGCCCAGCGTGGCCGGGACGGGCATGCCCAGCGAGTTGGGCGCCTGCAACACCTGCTGTTCGGACCGGGGCAGGGCGGGAGGGCGCTTGGCCCCTTCGGGCGACAGGCGCTGCTGCAAGCACTCGTACGAGGGCGTGCGCTGGCCGTTGACCTCCACTTCCACACAGCTCTCCGGGCCGCGGACCGGCTCCGGGGCTTGCGCCCAGGCGCTTGCGCCGATCAGGAGCAGGCATGGCCCCGGGCTGCGCAGCAGCGTGTTCATAACACCAGTTCTCATTGATTCATACCTTGAAAAAGACCGCCGACAAAATGTTCGGGAACTTAATTAACAGAACTGAAAAATTATTCCAATAGGATGCTGGATTGTTTCCAGGCGGAATTTTCGCTTATTCATTCTGTTTTGTTGGTCTGTTCTTACTTTAATTTTCTTTTATTTCAAGATTCTGACTGCTTGTCTTTGCGCAAGCCTTGCCGTGCGAATAGCGAGGTTCGCGCAAAGCCCGGATCAACGCGGCGCTGGAAGCGCCTTTGCACTGTGGCGAAGAAATTCCGGCTGAAAGGCCGTGGCTCTTCACCGTCTCCTTGTCGAAGGGCGGCTTTGCTTCGTCCCGCCCGGGCGGGACGAAGGCCTTTTCATCATTGGGCTTTGTCATGAATAAAAAGTTGAAACGGGTGTCCATGCAGGAACTGGATACCCGTCTGTCGAAGATCGTCGATGAGGCCCGGGACCATCCCGTGGCGGTGACGCGCTACAACGCTCCCTGGGTGTGGATCGTGTCGCACAACGTCTGGGTGGACATTGAAAAACTCAAGAGCGTGGTGCCGGAGGGCCATCCCCTGGCGGAGGTGCGCCGCCTGACCGATGCGGACATCCAGGCCAGCGCGCCATTGCTGGGCGATCCCGCCGGCTCGTACGACACCTACATGCCCGCGCCGGCCATATTCCGCTGCCTGATGCTGCAGGTGCTGTTCTCGCTGGGTTCGGCCGACCGGGTCTATGACGAGCTGCGCTTCAACCTGTTGTACCGCTGGTTCATCGGCATAGAGACTTTCCGCGAGCCGCTCGATAGCCGCGAACAGTTGCGCGACCGCCTGGCCGCCATGCGGGGCCGGTCCTCGGCCCTGGATCTGCTGGGCCGTTGCGTGGAGGCCGTGCGTCAGTCCGCCCATGCGCGGGAGTTTCAGATCGACGAGCAGGCCCTGCTCGAGTGGCAGCGCCAGTTCTCCAATCCCTAAATGAATTTTTCAAGCTAAAGAATTATAGAAATAAAGCAAAAATAATTTCCGATTAAAAAAGCTCCCGAGCTTTTTTAATAAGGCGGAAGCATTGGCTTATTAACATTTCTTTTTGTTTGGGCTGGAAACGAGATATTCCCGAAAATCGGGTCCGGCGCCGATATCGATATTCCCTTACCGAGTCTCATCCATGCAGCCTTTCAGCCGTATCAAACAGGATTCCCGCCATTCCGGCCAGGGCCGGCGTCCGCGGGCCAGGGCCCGCCTGGCGGCGGGCGCCCTGGCCCTGGCCGCCGTTCCCTGTGCGGTCCTCGTCCAGGCCGCCCAGACCGTCACCATCAATGAATACATCGTGCGCGGCAATACCGTGCTCGAGGCCCGCGACATCGAGACGGCGGTCTATCCCTTCCTGGGAGAAGGGCGCAGCCTGGCCGATATCGAGCAGGCCCGGGACGCCTTGCAACAGGCCTACCAGCAGGCCGGCTACCAGTCAGTGTACGTGGACCTGCCCGAGCAGCAGGTGGAGGGCGGCGTCGTGATCCTGCAGGTGTCCGAGACCAAGGTGGGGCGCGTGCGCGTGGTGGGCGCCGAACACCATTCACCGCTGGCCATCCGCGACGCGGTGCCGGCGCTGCAGGAAGGACGGGTGCCCGATTTCGACAAGGCCCAGGCGCAGCTCGCGCAGCTCAACCGGGGCGGTTCCCGCCAGGTCATGCCCCTGGTGCGCGAAGGCCGGCTGCCCGGCACCCTGGACGTGGACCTGAAGGTCGAGGACAAGAGCCCCTGGTCGGGTTCGCTGTCGTTCAACAACGACTACAGCGCCGACACGACCAAGACGCGCGCGGTGGCCACGCTCTCCCACGACAACCTGTGGCAGAAGGGCCATAGCGCTTCGCTGACCTGGTTCACGGCGCCCGAGCGGCGCGGCGACGCCAGCGTGTGGTCCGCATCTTACGGCATGCCCTTGTCGCGCTACTGGGACCTGAACCTGTCGGGCTACAAGTCCGACAGCGACATTGCCACGGTGGGCGGCACCAACGTGCTGGGCAAAGGCCATTCCTTCGGCCTGCGCCTGAGCTACTCGCCCGACTACCAGGCGCCCTGGTACCACAGCTTTTCCATGGGCCTGGATTACAAGCGTTTCAGCGAATCGATCCGCTTCGGTGGCGACAAGGACGACGTGCCCATCACCTACGTGCCCCTGTCCCTGGGCTACAGCGGCTACCGCTACACCGAGCAGTCCCAGAGCATGGTGGCCCTGGACCTGGTGGCCAGTCCGCGCAGCTTCATGGGCATAGGCAGCAACGACGACGAATTCGACTACAAGCGCTACCGCGCCAATCCCAGCTTCGCCCTGCTCAAGCTCAACGCTTCCCACACCCAGGGCCGAGACTGGCAGCTGCACGGCCGTGTAGCCGGACAGATCGCCACCGGTCCGCTGATCTCCAACGAGCAGTTCTCGGCCGGCGGCAGCGGCACGGTGCGCGGCTATCTGGCCGCCGAGCGTTCCGGCGACGACGGCTACATGGGCAGCGCCGAGCTGCGTACGCCCTCCCTGAACCGCTGGCTCGGTCCGCGCGTGAATGAATGGCGCTTCTATGCCTTCGCGGACGCCGCCCGCATCCGCCTGCAGGACCCGCTGCCCGAGCAGGAAGCGCATTTCACCCTGGCCAGCGTGGGCCTGGGCAGCCGCATTCAACTGATGGACTGGCTGTCGGCCAACGTGGATTGGGCCTACCCGCTGCGGGACGGCGCCAATACCCGCAAACATGAACCCCGCTGGCATTTCAACGTGCGCGCCAGCTTCTAACCCTCTTCTCTCTGTATCCGGAGCATACGAATCATGCAACGCTACATCATGTTCCTGCTGGTGTTCATCGCCAGCTTTCTGCCGGCGGCCGCTCAGGCCTGGTGGCAACCCGACTGGACGTACCGCAAGCCCATTTCCATCGACGCGTCCGTCGAAGGCGCCAACCTGCAGGACGGCCTGGGCCGCACGCCCGTGCTGGTGCGCCTGCATACCGGCAACTTCACCTTCGACGGCGTGAACGACAACGGGTCGGACCTGCGCTTCGTGCTGGACGATGACAAGACCGTGCTCAGCCACCAGATCGAGACCTTCGATCCGTTGCTGGGCATCGCCCTGATCTGGGTCGACCTGCCTGAAATCCAGGCCGGCCAGAAACGCGACATCTGGATGTACTACGGCAATGCCGCCGCTCCCCAGGCATCCAACGGCCAGACCACCTTCGATCCCAACTACACCCTTATCTACCATTTCAACGGCGCGGCCGATGCGCCGCCGCGCGACACTACCGCCTATGGCAACCACGCCCAGACCAATGTCGCCGGCGGCTACATCGACGGCGTGGTGGGCCGCAGCGCCCAATTCAACGGCGCCGCCCCCTGATGCTGCCCGCCAGCCCATCGCTGGCCGTGCTGGCCGGCTCGCCGTTCAGTTTCAGCGCCTGGGTGCGTCCCGACCAGATCGTGGGCGAGCAGGCCGTCTACGCCCGCCGCGACGGCGGCAATGCCGTCCTGCTGGGCTTGAGCCAGGGCGTGCCTTTTGTCGAGATCAATGGACAGCGCGCCCAGGCCGGCCAGGCCCTGGCGGCCGGCAGCTGGCAGCACCTGGCCGTCAGCAGCGACGGCAGCCAGATCCAGTTGCTGGTGCAGGGCCAGCCGGCCGCGTCGCTGGCCGCCGCCATGCCCGCGCTCAATTCGGCGACGGCCCTGGGCGGGGATCTGCCGGCAGCCCCTGCCGCTGCCGACGAAGGCGCGGAAGGCTCCGAAGCCGCCGCGCCCGCCGCCCGCTACGCCGCTTTCGTCGGCGCCATGGACGAGATCCGCCTGTCCAAGGTGGCGCGTCCCGCCGGCCTCTTGTATGTGGACGCCTTGTCGCAGGGGTCCGAGTCGCGCCTGATCGCCTATGGCATGGATGAGCAGCAGTCGGGCTTCGGCTTCGGCGCCCTGGGCTACCTGCTGGCCGCCGTGCCGCTGGACGCCTGGATCGTGCTGGCCGTGCTGGCCGTCATGCTGGTGCATTCCTGGATCATCATGATTTCCAAGAGCCGCCGCGCCGCCGCCCTGGAGCACGGCAACAAGGTGTTCCGCGAGCGCTTCGCCCAGTTGGGCACGCAGCTGGAAGCCCTGGCCGACGCCATGCCCGACGCCGCCGTGCAGCATCGCCTGGCCGAATCCCCCTTGCGGAAGCTGTATGTGACCGCCGTGCGCGAAGTGCGCAAGCGCCGTACCGAAACCGGCTCCAGCCATCTGTCGCCCGCCGCCATCGAGTCGATCCGCGCCGCCATGGACTCCGTCCGGACCTACGAAAGCCAGGCCCTGGCGGCGCGCATGGGCGCGCTGTCCAACGCCATCGCCGGCGGGCCCTACATAGGCCTGCTGGGCACGGTGCTGGGGATCATGGTGGTGTTCCTGGGCACGGCCATGGCCGGCGACGTGAACATCAACGCGATCGCCCCCGGCATGGCCGCCGCTCTGCTGGCCACGGCCGCCGGCCTGTTCGTCGCGATTCCCGCCCTGTTCGGCTACAACCGCATCCTGGGCCGCAACAAGGCCATCAACGCCGAGATGCGCGTGTTCACGGAAGAGTTCGCCACGCGCCTGGCCGAGAGCTATGGCGGCCACGAAGGCGGCGAGCGCAAGAAGGGCGGCAAGGATCGCGCGGCGCAAACCGCCGACGGCGTGCTGGCCTCTCTGTCCACCGACGCCAGCACGGCGCAATAACCCAGGAGCTCCATCATGTCCCGAAGCATGGTTGACGAAGACGAGGACGGCGCCGTCGACGGCATCAACATCACCCCGCTGGTCGACGTCCTGATGGTGGTGCTGGTCATGTTCATCCTGACGGCCACGGCCCAAGTGGCCGGCATCCAGGTGAACCTGCCCAAGGCCAGTTCCACGGTCTCGCTGTCCGTTTCCCAGACCAAGGCCATTTCGGTGAACGAGGCCGGCCAGGTGTTCCTGGACGCCTATCCCGTCACGCTGCCGGAGCTGGAAGAGCGCCTGCGCACGGAAAAAGCCCTGAATCCGGATTTCCCCGTCATCGTGCGGGGTGACGCCGACGTCCAGTATCACCGCGTGGTCGAGGTCCTGGACCTGCTGCGGCGCCTTGAGCTGTCCCAGGTGGGGCTGGTCACGGGCAAGCCAACCTGATTTTCGTGAAGCGCTGCAATCATGACGTCAAACACACCTGATCCATTCAAGAGCTCGCCGCCGCCGGCGCCGCGCAGGAACGCCGCCCGGTACGTCAAGGGCGGGGCGCTGGTGGTCGTGGTGGCCGTGCTGGGCTATTTCGTGTGGAAGTGGGCCAATGACATGGCGGGGATCAAGCGCGAGCCGCCGCAGGTCAACGCCATCATTCCCTTGCCGCCGCCCCCTCCGCCGCCGCCCGAGCCCGAGAAACCGCCCGAGCCCGAGGAGCCCAAGGAAGAGGAGGTCGTGGAGCCGGAGCCCGAGCCCGAACCCACGCCGCTGGAAGAGCCCAAGCCGGCCGACGAGACCCCGCCCACCCCGGTGGACAGCACGACCGAAGCCATGCAGATGGATTCGGACGGCCAGGCCGGATCGGACGCCTTCAACATCGCCGCCGGTTCCGGAAAGGGCATGGGCGGTTCGGGAAGCGGGCGCGCCGGCAACGCCACCTACAGCCAGTACCTGGGCTACGCCCTGCAGAAGATCCTGCGCGACGACGAGCGCACCCGCATGCTCAGCTACCGTGTGCGCGTCAACCTCTGGATGACGGACATGGGCGAGATCACCCGCGTGGAGCTGGTCGGCTCCAGCGGGGACGCCGAGATCGACCAGGCCGTGCTGTCCGCCCTGCGCGCCGTGCCGCGCCTGGAGGAACGTCCGCCGCCATCCCTGCCCATGCCCGTGCGGGCGGCCCTGAACAGCCGCCGGCCATCCTGATGTGCCACTGCCAAATGTTTAAACGGAGTCCTGAATAATGAAACCTCAACCACATCGTCTGAGCAAGGCACTGGCCGTTGCTTTGATGTGTTCCTCGGCCGCAGTGGCAGCCCAGCCCGCCGCCGACAACGCCACGGCCAACCTGATCCGCCTGCTGGTCGAGCAGGGCGTGCTCCAGCCCGAACAGGCGGCCGCGCTGCTCAAGCAGGCACAGTCCGAGGCGGCCGCCGCGACGGTGCGCGCCAGCGGCGCCCAGCCCGGCGACGTGCGGGTGCCCTACATTCCGCAGACCGTGCGCGACCAGATCCGCGAAGAGGTCAAGCAGGAAGTCATGGCCACGGCCAAGAGTGAAAACTGGGCCGCGCCCAATACCTTCCCCGACTGGGTGTCGCGCATCACCGTGGACGGCGATGTGCGCGTGCGTTTCGAGAACCGCGGTTTTTCCAGCGGCAACAGCCCGGAAATCACGGATCTCGCTCGTTTCAACGAGCGTGGACCATACGAAGTCGCCAGTATCAACAGCGTCGGCTCGCCATTGCTCGCTTCGCCGCCTTTGCTCAATACTCGCCAGAATCGCAACAACCAGCTGCGTTTCCGCGCCCGCCTGGGCGTGAAAGCGCAACTGAGCGACCAATGGAGCGCCGGCGTGCGCCTGGCCAGCGGCAGCAGCAAGAGTCCGGCGTCCACCACCGACAACTTCGGCGGCGGCTTCAGCAAGAAGGATTTCTGGCTGGACCAGGCCTGGCTGAACTACAAGCCCGCCAGCTGGGCCAGCCTGACGGCCGGCCGGGCCTCCAATCCCTTCGTGTCCACCGACATCCTGTATTCCAGCGACCTGAACTTCGACGGCGTGTCCGCCGTGTTCAGCAAGCCGCTGCCCGACTCCCCCTTTGCCCTGCGTGGCGCCCTGGGCGCATTCCTGATCGAAAACACGCATAACCCCGGAGAACCGGGGGTCAGAGACATACATGGCGGTTCCGAAGGCGAGTCCAAGACCAAGTGGCTGCTGGGCGCCCAGATCGGCGGCGACTGGAAGATCAGTGCCGAGCAGCAGCTGGGCGCGCACGTGGCCTACTACACTTTCCGGAACATCGAGGGTCAGCTCTCCGAGCCCTGCTACTGGTACCAGAGCGTGTGCAGCACCGACTGGTCGCGGCCCGCTTTCATGCAGAAAGGCAACACTCTGTTCTACCTGCGCGACCTGATTCCGCCCGCGCCCGGCGAAGCGGGCTCGCTCCACCAGTATGTGGGCCTGGCCTCCAAGTTCAATCTGCTCGACCTGAACCTGAACTGGAAGGGCCGTGTCGGCAATGGTCTGGGCTTGATGGTGTCGGGTAACTATATCCGCAATCTGGCTTACAGCACGTCGCGCATGGAAGACCGCATTGGTCATAGTGTCGTCGTCAACAACGTAGACGAGGACGACTACCTGCGCTCCGGCGGCAATGCCTGGATGATCCATGCCGCGCTGGGCAAGAATTACAGCGTGGTCGACCGCGGCGACTGGCAGGTGTTCGCCGGCTACAAGTACATCCAGCCCGATGCCGTGCCCGACGCCTACAACGACTCCACCTTCCATCTGGGCGGCACCAACGCCAAGGGCTATTACCTGGGCGCGGCCTATGCCATTGAAAAGAATGTGGTGGGCCAGCTGCGCTGGACCAGTTCGCGCGAGATCTACGGCAGCCCGCTGTCGATCAACGTGATGCAACTTGAACTCAATGCACGGTTCTGACATGAAACAGCCAACAGTACCTCATGCCAAGGCCCTGGCGGCCTTGCTGCTGGGCCTGGGCGCGGGCCTGGTCCAGCCGGCCGGGGCGCAGACCATGGAAGAGCGGCTGCGCGCCGAGCTGCGCTCCACCAGCCAGCAACTGCAGCGCCTGCAAAGCGAGCAGGCTCAGGTGAACGCCGCCAAGGCGGCGGCCGAGGCGCAGCGCGACGCGGCCCAGGCCGAAGCGGCGCAACTGCGCAAGGCGCTGGACAAGGTGCAGGCGCAGGCCGACGCCTACGGCAAGGCGCACGAATCGCTGCGCGTACAGGCTTCCAGCCAGATCAGCGCGGTCCAGTCGCAACTGGCGCAGGCACGCGGCGCGCACGAGCAGCTCAGCGCCCAGGCGCGCCAGTCCGAGGCCCAGCGCCAGGCCCTGGGCAAGCAGCTGGCGGCGCGCGATCACGAGCTGCAGGTCTGCATGCTCAAGAACGATCAGCTCTACAGCGCCGGCAAGGAAATCCTCAGCGCTTACGAGTCATTCTCCACGGGCGACCTGCTGGCCCTGCGCCAGCCGTTCTCCGCGGGAACGCGGGTGGCTTTTGACATGAAGGCGCAAGAACTGGGCGATAAGCTGTACGAGCACAAGTTTGACCGTCAGGCGGTGGACGCGCCGGCCGTTGCTCCATGACCGCTCGCCTTTGCGCAAAGCCCAGCCGTTCGCGGCGAGGTCAAGCAAGGCGAGTTCGATATGGCGCGGTAAGCGCCCTTGAATCATGGCGAAGAACTCAGGCCGAACAGCCGGAGCTCTTCACGGCGGCGACGCGGCAGGCGGGCGGGCGGGTTTACCGTCCGGCATGGCTGCGCCGCGGATGGAAGGAATCGGGCCGCCGCATCGGCGGCCTTCATAAGGACGGCGCTGTCCAGGCCGTTTTATTTATCCTGGGATAGACAAGGAATGGAAAACAAGACCCTCATCGAAACCGTCACGACCGACGCGCTGACCGTCCTGCTGCAGGACATGGGATATCGCGTCACCGAGGCTCAGCAGGGTGACATCGTGCATTTGCTCAGCGCCGCGCAGGGCATAGGCTTTACCGTGCGGCCCGGCAATTCGGGGGCCGAGCCGCTCAGCTACCTGGACTACACCTTCTCCTGCGTGATCCGCGTGGAAGGCACGCTGGCCGCCAGCCTGATCAATCGCTGGAACGTGGAGAAGCGTTTTGCCCGCATGGCCCTGCAAGGCGAGTTCCTGACGCTGGAGATGGACGTGGTGGTGGCCGGCGGCGTCAGTCATGCCTATCTGCAGGCCCAGACCGAGCTGTGGGACCGGCTGCTGCAGGAGATGATCCTGTTCCTGCGCGGCAATCCCGAGACTCCGCCCGCACCCGGGACCGCCTCGCAGCCGGTCGATGCCGCACTGGCCGAACAGACCCAAGCCTCGGGCCAAGCCGCCTGAGCCTTTCGTGTACTGAACGCCCGCTGGCGGGCGTTCAGTTTTTCCCGCTTCTTTACTTCATGACTGGACTGCCCATTATGCAGAAACTGTCCCGGACCTCTCTAGCGCTGCGCCTGGCCATGGGCGCTTCCCTGGTGCTGCTGAGCGCCTGCAAGGATTCCAATGGCGAACCCAGCGCCCAGCCGGCCCAAGCCGAGCAAAATGCTCCGGCCCAGCCGGCCGCCGCTGCCGCGCCGCCCGCCGCCGGCAGCGAGGTCGCCGTAGCCCGCCTGGGACAGGTGCAGGTCGGCGCCGAGGAACTGGCCTTGCAACTGCAAGGCATCTCCCGCGCTCAGTATCAATTGCTGCAGCAGAACCGCGCCAGCCTGGAGCAATGGCTGCGTCAGCGGCTGGCGGAGAAGGCCTTGTACGAGCAGGCCCTGAATCAGGGCTGGCAAGACAAGCCCGAGGTGCGCCGGAGCCTGGAGCAGGCGCGCCGCCAATTGATCGTGCAGAGCTACCTGCATTCGGTCAGCCAGCCTCCGGATGCCTTTCCGTCCGAGGACGAGCTGATCCAGACCTATGAGCGCAACAAGGCGGCCCTGCAAGTGCCGGCCCGCTATCGGGTGGAGCAGCTTTTTCTGCCCTTTACCGGCCAGGCCGACAGCGACGGCAAGCTCAAGGTCCAGGCTGATGAGCTCGTGCAGAAGATGCGCAAGTCGGGCAGTTTCAGCGCTGTGGTCCAGGAGCTGGAGAAGCAGTCGCCCGGCCTGGCAAGCCGCTCGGAAACCCCCTTGCTGCCCCTGGAGCAGCTCCTGCCTGAAACCCGCGCCGCGATCGCCCAGTTGAAGACGGGGCAGCTCAGCGACCCGGTACGCTCGTCCAGCGGCTGGCACGTGCTGCATCTGCTGCAGAGCGAACCCTCCCGGGCGGCGACGCTTGACGAAGTGCGCGCGCAATTGACCCGCTTGATGCGCGAGCAGCGCCAGCAGGATATCGCCTTCTCCTACCTGAACGGCCTGCTGGATACGGGCACGGTCACCATCGACGGCGGCGAGCTGACCAAGGTGCTGGAGCGCAGCGCACCTGTGGTTCAGGCCGACCCGGCCGCCGCGCCCTGACCCGGAGCGGCGCGACCATGAGCGGTTTTTCCTGGAACGAGGCGTTTCATTCCTTGGGGCAACAATTGCGCGCCATGCGACGACGGTCCAGCCAGGTTGGAGCAGCTGCCTGGCTGGGCCTGCTCGCCGCCCATGCGGCGGCGCAGACGCCTCTTCACTGGCAGAACTATGCCAGCCAGGCCAGCCAGACGGTGCATGCCCACATCCAGCAGATGGACCTGCCCGGCGCCGAGCCATTGCGCGCCTGGGCGCAGAGCCGGCCTGACCATGCTGTCGGGCCGCTGCGGGCGTCGTTCTGGATCGACGGCAAGGGGCGGGTGTCCCGCCTGGAGGTGGACGGCGTGGGCGATCCCGATATGGACCGTCAACTGCAGGTGCTGTTGGGACAACTGGTGTTTGCGCACGCGCCGCCGCTGGACATGCCGCAGCCCTTGCGGCTGCAACTGTATTGGCAATATCCCGAGGCGCCGCAATAAGGCGCCCGCCATGATTCCATTGTGGCAGTCCTTTTCAGGCCGCCTTCGGGCGGCCTCTTTTTAGATGACACTTCGCTTAAAGGGCAGTGCATCGACGTCATCGAAGCATCAAGAGCAACGCTCAAAGGCCACGATGCGACGAGATTTATTGGTAAAACGCCTTTGTTGACAGGTCGATAAGGTGGCCATTGTGAGCCGTTCAAGAAGTGGGCGGGCCCGTCAGGGCGGGTCAGACGGCTTGCCGCAGGCGGGGAAGCACGCAGGGATGTAAGCACCTTGCTGTCTGAGTCCGGTGCTTGTGGTTCGCCTGGGGGGCGAACCACCCGGACGAGTTCAAGGTGCGCCCGGAGTGATCTCCCGACAAGGGCACCGGTGCGCAGCACCGGCAAGCCGTCAGCCCAGACGGGTCCGCTCACTTTTTGAACGGCGTCTTCACAAAGACCAACTCTGCTATCGATCTGTCGACCCCTGCCTCGTCAACTGGCAAAGGACTTTTTTATCCGGAGCTCAGGATCGTTTGCCGCGCAGCGGAGCCAGCAGATCCCGCAGGCCGTTGTGATCCAGTTCGTGAGCCAGGGCCAGCAATTGCCCAAGCCGGCCCGAGGGAAATCCCTCGCGGGCGAACCAGTTGAGGTAGTGGCCGGGCAGGTCGGCCAGGAGCCGGCCCTTGTACTTGCCGTAGGGCATGGAAGTGCTCAGCAGGGCTTGCAGGTCATCACTGGAATCGGACATGGTCTGGGGACGGACGCAACAAAGATCCGGATTATGCCATGGGCCCTGCATCCGCTTATCCGACAGCATTCTCAAATGGTTTCAAATAAGATTTTGAAAACACAAAAAAGAAATAAAACGCAATAAAGTAAAATCGTCTATAAATTATTGAAATAAAAGTGAATTTGATGCGTCGTCCGACGCATTTTCCGCCAAGGGCGGCAGGGCTGGGAACAGGGGG
This sequence comes from Alcaligenes sp. Marseille-Q7550, assembly GCF_965112015.1. Taxonomy (NCBI): domain Bacteria; kingdom Pseudomonadati; phylum Pseudomonadota; class Betaproteobacteria; order Burkholderiales; family Alcaligenaceae; genus Alcaligenes; species Alcaligenes sp. Marseille-Q7550. Next base: position 36,634 of record NZ_CBCOPU010000002.1, on the reverse strand, counting down.
ATTTTCCCTGCCCAATTTGCCGGAATAAGGCCGCGGCGGCTTGGCTAGAGTCCATTTACGTTTTTTGACATTTGGACATGGTCATGCGTATTTTCAAACGCTCCTCTCTTTGCGTCGCCGTCCTGTCGGCCCTGTTAACGCTTTCCGCTTGTGGCGGCGGAGGAGGGGGCGGGGGAGGCGGCAGCCACGACACCTGGCAGCCGCCGTTGATTCCACCCGTCGACCAGGAACCCTCGGAAGGCATCCAGGGGCAGCAGCCTTCCGAAAAGCCCAAGCCGGAAACGCCTGCGCCGGACAAGACCGCAGGCAGCCGCAGCTTCGAACCGGGCTGGAGCCAGGGGCATGAAGGCCGGGGCGTGCGCGTGGGCCTGGTGGACGCCGGCATCAACCCCGATCACGCCGCCTTGTCGGACCGCATCGACAGCTACGTCGTGTTCAACAACAGCGGTCCGGTGGCGGGATCTTCAGGCCAGCAGGACTCGGCGCAGCACGGCGCGCGCGTGGGTCAGGTCATTGCGGGCAATGGGTACGCAGGCAGCCAGGCGGGTTATGCGCCCGCGGCCAGGCTGGAGGCGCGCCAGATCGGTCAGCTCGAGACCGTGTCGGTGACGGCGGGCATCCTGGCCATGCGGGATCTGCAGGCCAAAGGGGTGCAGATCGTCAACAACAGCTGGAACGTGGCGCCGATTGCCGACCCGACTCCGGAGCTGGTGCGCAGCCGCCAGGCGTTCAACCTGAAGGCCTATGCGGATCTGGTGGACGGCGGCATGCTGATCGTGCAGGCCGTGGGCAACCATTCGCAATCCCAGCCCGGCGCCTTGACCTTGCTGCCCCTGGCCGAGGCCAGCCTGCAACAAGGCTTGATTGCGGTGACCGGCGTACAGGAGGAGGCGGACGGGCGGCGCAGCCTGCCTTCCATGGCCAATGCCTGCGGCGCGGCCAGCCAATGGTGCCTGGCTGCTCCGTCTGTGTTCCGGGTGGCGATCGCCGACGGTGAGGATTATTCCCTGCTGAACGACCGCGGCACCTCTTTTGCCGCCCCGGCCGTGACGGCCGTGGCCGCGGCGCTCAAGCAAAAGTATCCATGGATGAGCAATGACAATCTGCGCACGACCTTGCTGACCACTGCCATGGACATTGGCGAGCCGGGGGTGGATGAGATTTTCGGCTGGGGCCAGCTGGATGCGGCCAAGGCCATGAACGGGCCGGCGCAACTGGCCTTCGGCGATATGCGGGCGGACGTCACGCCCGGCCACTATGTCTTCGGCAATGCCATTTCGGGGCAAGGCGGATTGATCAAGCAGGGGCCCGGTGTGCTGGAATTGTCGGCGGACAACAGCTATTCGGGCGGCACGCGGGTGGAGCAGGGTGAGCTGCGAGTGAGCGGTGCGCTGCGTTCAGTCGTGCAGGTAGAGGCCGCCGGAATCCTGAGCGGCGAAGGCCGGGTGGGCGCTGTGCGCAACGAGGGGACGGTGCTCAGCCATGGCGCGGGGCTTACCGTGCAGGGCGATTACCGGCAGGGCGCCGAGGCGGTGCTGGATGCGCAGTGGGGCAGCGTGCTGCGGGTCCAGGGGCAGGCCGAGCTGGATGGCGTCCTGCGCCTGTCGGGCACGCGGACCGGCTTCGTCGGGCAGGCGGGACAATGGGTGACCGTGCTGAGGGCGGAACAGTCGAAGGGGAGTTCAGCCAGGTCCAGGACCACGGTTCGGTCCTGCTGTCCAAGGACGTCGTCTACCGCGCGGACGGCGTGGATCTGCATTATCAACCGCGTCAGGCGAGCAGCCTGGTGGCGGCGCGATCTGGCAGTCCGGCGGCGGACATCGTGCTGCGCAGCGCCCGGACGCTGGACGCCGCCGTGGCCGGCTTGAGCGCGGCGCAGGACGAGCAGGGCGACACAGCAGCCTTGAGGGCGGCTCGCGAGGCCACGGGGCGCCTCCAGCAGATGGCGAACTCCGATCAGGCGCTGGACGACGTGCTGTATTCGCTCAGCGGCGCCACCTATGCCAATGCCCTGGGAGTGGCAGCGCGCCAGTTCCGCGCCGAAGGCGGCTTGTTCATGGAGCAACTGAGTGCGGCTGCAAGTGCGGCTGCAAGCGCGGGCGCAGGGACGCCTTCCACGCGCGCCTGGGCGTCCCAGTCCCGTCATGACACCCGCTGGCGTCCTGAAGAACTGGACGGCCGGCTCAGGGCCGATGCCTCGTTGATGGGCCTGACCCGCAGCCTGGGCCAGGGCTGGAGCCTGGGCGGGGCGGTGGGCCGGCAATCCCTGCGCTGGACGGAAGCCCTGACGGAGCAGTCACAAGAGCAATCCAGCAGGATTCGCAGCCAGTCGGCCATGCTTGGCCTGGCCTGGCAGGACGAGGCTGGCTGGCGCCTCCAGGGCGCCGTGGCCTATCAGCACTTCCGCCAGCAGGCTCAGCGCTGGCTGGGCTCTACCCAGGATGGCGAGGCGGCGCGCGGCGACAGCCGCGGGCGGGCCTGGTCGCTGACGGCTTCGGCGGCGCGGACTTGGCCCCTGGGGGCGCAATGGAGCGTCACGCCTTCGCTCGGCCTGGCGTGGCAGCACCTGCGCCAGAACGCCGTGCAGGAGCAGGGCGGGGCTTACAGCCTGGCCCTGGATGCCGTATCGCGATCCCTGTGGACGGCGCAGGCCGCCGTGCGCGCCGCTTATGACAGCCAGTGGGCCGGCCGGCCCCTGCGGCTGTCGGCCGCGGTGGGCTACGAGCGCGACCTGGGCGGCAACGCCTTTGCCTACCAGGCCGCCTATCAGGGCGTGCCGGGCAGCCGCTTCGACCAGCAGGGCGTCGCCCTGGGCCGTGATCGCCTGAGCGCCCAGTTGCGCGTGGACTGGCAGATCGGCGCGCGTACCGACCTGGGCCTGGGCGTGCAGACCCGCCATGGCAAGGATTGGAACAGCGTGGATGTGGGGCTGCAGTTGGGGGTGCGGTTCTAGCCGATGGGGAAACCCGAAGTGAGCAAATCATCCCTTTGCAACTGCATGGCCGAGCAAAGACCGGCTATGTTGACGGTGGTGACTTGCCAAGTTGAAGCAGGGCAGCGGCGGTCTGGCCAAGCCTATGTCCTGAAAAGACATTGCCCCCGGGGGCATGCTTGCGCAGAGGTCACACCGGGGGCTTGCTTTACGACGATGCTATGGCATTTGATCCCGTTTGGCAAGCTTGGCCATGGTCCAACCAGGATGTTGCGATGTCTCCTGTTCTACCCAGGCTTGATACAGAAAGCGCACGTCATGTGCTCGTCACCTTGAGTCGTCCGCGCTTGAGTCGTTACCTGCAGTTGGCGGGAGGCAATCTGCAGCAAGCTTTGAAGCTTTATATCCTCAACAGTAGAGTCAGTGCCGCTTTTCTCCATGACCTGCATTTTGTCGAAGTGGCCCTGCGCAACAAGTTCGATGCCCAGTTGGTGCTTCGGTATGGGCAAGACTGGTATGCCCGATCCGATTTTCTGTCTCTGATCAATGGCAGGGGACGCTCTATTTTGCTCAAGGCGCAGCGGGATGCGGCACGCGGCGATTCCCCTGATTCCAGCGTAGCGCCCGGCAAAGTGATTGCGGAGTTATCGTTCGGGTTCTGGCTGCAGTTGACAGATGCGCCCCTGGAGCATGGCCTGTGGGTGCCTTGCCTGCACAGGGCCTTTGCGCCCCGGCGGGCCCCTAAGCGTTCTGTTTTCAATGCCAGGCTTGAGGTGCTGAGGCAATTGCGGAATCGAATTGCTCATCACGAGCCAGTGCTTCATTGGGATTTACTGGCTTCGTATCGAGATATTCAACAGATCGGAGCATTGCTGTGCCCGCACACGGCACGATTGATGCGAGCCAGCAGCACTGTACCCCGGCAGGTCATGGCGGTGGTCAAGTATCGTCGCAGGCGTGGCTTTTAAGTGTTCGCGTCAGAGTGTGCGCATGAGGAGAACGACTGCACCAGTTCCATGAAATGCCGCGCCAGCAGGGACGGGGCGCTGCGTGAGGGACTGGACATGCGCACCGACGTGTCCAGGCCCGGCAGCAGGGGCCTGACCGCCAGCTGCTGGCGAAAGGTGCTGGCCACGTAGGGATTGACGATGCCCACGCCCGTGCCGGCGGCCACCAGCGCACAGATGGTGACCGAGGAAGTGGTCTCGATGGCCACGCCCTGGTTCAGTGCGTTCTCGCGCATCAGGGCGGCGATGCGCATGGCCAGTTCGTCATTGTCCGACAGGGACAGGATGCGGCTTTGACCCAGGTCGCGCAGGTGGATGCTGTCCTTGTGCGCCAGGGGATGATCCAGCGGCAGCACGCACACCGCTTCGGAGCGGTCCACGATCAGCGGCTCGATCTCGTCGTCGTCGAAGTCGCTGGTCGTGAAGGCCAAGTCGATCAGATCCTGGTGCAGATAGTCCAGCAATTGGCGCGATGTCGTGGTCTGGATGTCGATGTGCACGTCCGGATAGCGTTCCAGAAAGGGTTTCACGATGCGCGGCAGCAGGCCCACGCCCAAGGTGGGCGTGCTGCCCAGGCGCAGCACGCCCGTGCCCGAGCGGCGCATGATGGCGATGACGCTCTCGATGCTTTCCAGCCCCTGGAAATGCTTCTGTATGGTCCTGTAGAGCAGCTTGGCCTCGTCGCTGGGCCGCAGCCGGCCGCGATGCAGTTCGAACAAAGCCAGTCCGGTGGCCGACTGGATCTCGGCGATGCGCCGGCTGACCGAGGGCTGGGTGGTGTTCAGGAACTGGGCGGCGCGCGTGGTCGTGCCGAGCTCCATGACGGCCTTGAAGGCCTGGATCTGCTGGAAATTCAAGGGACGGGACACGCTGGCTCCTGGAGCAAAGGGTTAACCCGAAGTATATCAATTCTGAATTGTTCTTCTATCAAAAAGAATTTGTTGGCATAACTGGCGGGTGATAACTTTTGTTCCGGGCGAGGGCCGATCCGGTATCGGGACGGCTCCGACATTCGTAGCAAAGGCATACCCAGAAAGGGAATTTCCGTCCTCATGTCAGACAAGATCATTAGCAAGACCAGTCCTATCCGCCGTCTGGGCTCGGGAAGCAAACATCATTTCTTTGGTTACTACAACAAGTCCACCTGGGACCGCAGCGACCGCTACCTGCTGGCCAACCAGGTGCCCATGATGGACGCCGACGTGAAGGCGGACATGGAGGCGGAAGTGGGCTTCTTCGATCTTCAGGACGGGGACGCTTTCCACGTGATCGACAGCACCCGCAGCTGGAACTGGCAGATGGGCTGCCAGTTGCAGTGGCTGGACGGCCGCCCCGGCCGCCAGGTGATCTACAACGTGCGCAACGAGCGCACGGATACGCCATACCCCGGCCTGGGCTCGCGCATCGCCAATGTGGATACGGGCGAGAAGACCGATCTGCCCCTGCCGGTCTATGTGACCGCGCCCAACAGCCGCTTTGCCATCAGCGTGAACTATCGCCGCTTGTGGATCACGCATGAAACCATAGGCTATCCCGACCTGGAGCCGCAGCCCGAACTGCCGCTGGCTCCCGAGGACGACGGCCTGTGGCGCATGGACCTGGACAGCGGCGCCTATCGCCTGCTGGTCAGTTATGCGGACCTGAAGCGCTTCCATCATCGCGATTCCATGGACAAGGCCATTCATTGGGTCAGCCACATCGAGATCAATCCGGATTCCAGCCGCGTGCTGTTCTTGCATCGCTGGACCGAGCGCGTCAAGGACGAGACCTGCTTCCTGCATCGTTTGATCACCATGAATCCCGATGGTTCCGATCTGCGCCTGCTGGAATGCTCGGACCATCCGCTGCCCCAATTGGCCGAGGACTTCGACCCCGACGCCGTGGGCACTTTCGACTACGAGAAGTCCGAATACCAGATATCCCATCCGCTGTGGTGCGACAAGGAGCGCATCATCGTGTGGGGGCCGCACGCCGGCCAGATCCATTACCACCTGTATGAAGACCGCGACGGCGGCGATGTGCAGGTTGTGGGCGCCCATGTGCTGACAGAAAATGGCCACATGACTTTCTCGCCCGTGAACAAGCGCTGGCTGCTGAGCGACACCTACCCCGATTCGCAGACCAACCAGCGCATCCTGTTCCTGTACGACATGCAGGAGCAATGCCGCTATGACCTGGGCAGCTTCTACACCAGTCCGGACCTGCGCAAGGAAAACCGTTGCGACCTGCATCCGCGCTGGAGCCGCGACGGCCGCTCGGTCTGCATCGACTCCGTGCACGAGCACGAGCGCCAGATGTACGTCATCGATGTGAGCGGACTGGTAGGGTGATGTGCAAGGAAAAAAGCCTGGCCGGCCGGCCAGGCTCAATAGACATGTTGGAGAGAGAGTAATGAAAGCAGACAAGACCTTGCTGACGGGCGTCGCACTTGCCGCCCTGGTCCTGCCCCTGGCCGGCCAGGCCCAGGAGGCGGCGACGGATACCTTGCAGAAGATCAAGAATGAGAACGTGCTGGTGGTGGGTTACCGCGAGGCGTCCATTCCCTTTTCCTATTACGACGAGCAGCAGCATCCCATCGGCTATTCGATGGACTACGCCAATCTGATCATCGAACGCATCAAGCAGGAGCTGAATCTTCCCGACCTGAAAGTGCGCCTGCTGCCCATCACCTCGCAGAACCGCATCTCCCTGCTGCAGAACGGCACCTTCGATTTCGAATGCACCACGACCACCCACAACGAGTCGCGCGCCAGGCAGGTGGACTTCACCAACAGCATCTTCAAGGTGGGCACCCGGCTGCTGGCCAAGGTCGACGGCGGCATCAAGGATTTCGCCGACCTGAAGGGGCAGAGCATCGTGGTGGGGGCGGGCACCACGTCCGAGCCCATCATCCGCAACATGAACATCGAGAAGGACATGGGCATGCGCATCATCAGCGCCAAGGATCACAGCGAATCCTTCCTGATGCTGTCCACGGGCCGGGTCAAGGCCATGATGATGGACGACGCCCTGCTGGCGGGCGAGCGCGCCAAGGTGCGCAAGCCCCAGGACTACGTCATCACCGGCACGCCGCAGTCCTTCGAGGTGTGCGGCTGCATGGTGCGCAAGGGCGACGACAAGCTGCGCGCGCTGATGAACGAGGTGATTGCCCGGGCGCAGATCTCGGGCAAGGCCGCGGAAATCTACAACAAGTGGTTCATGCAACCCATTCCGCCCAAGCAACTGAACCTGGACTTCCCCATGTCGGACGAGATGAAGGCGCTCTTCGCCCATCCCAACGACGAGATCTGACGCATAGGCACGGCCCGTCCCTGCGGACGGGCGCCGGCTGGTCCAGGTAAGAGCGGGCCGGCCTGACTCTTTATCGGTGAACGGATGGATTATCAATGGAATTGGGGGATGCTGCTGGAGCCCGTGGCCACGGGCGAGCCATCGACCTATCTGGGCTGGATCATTTCCGGCTTCATCAATACGGTCCTGCTGACCGTCTGCGCCTGGCTGCTGGCCCTGGCGCTGGGAATCGCATTCGGCGTGATGCGCACACTGCCCGGACGCCTGCCGCGGGCGCTGGGCACGGCCTACGTGTCGGTGTTTCGGAATATTCCGCTGATCGTGCAGTTCTTCATCTGGTTCTATGTGGTGCCGGAAATGCTGCCGGTCAGCGTCGGCGATTGGATCAAGGGCCAGGAGCCGGCCATCCAGTTCTTCGTGGTGTCGGTGTTCGCGCTGGGCGTCTATACCGGTTCGCGCGTCTGTGAACAGGTGCGCGCCGGGATCACGGCCTTGCCGCGCGGCCAGCGCATGGCCGGCCAGGCCATGGGCTTCACCCTGCCGCAGACCTACCGCTACGTGCTGCTGCCCGTGGCCCTGCGCAACATCATCCCGCCGCTGACCTCGGAGTTCCTGATCATCTCCAAGAACTCGGCCGTGGCCTCGACCATAGGCCTGCTGGAGCTTTCGGGCCAGGCGCGCCAACTGGTGGACTACACCTCGCAGCCCTACGAGTCCTTCATCTGCGTGACGCTGGGCTACATCGTGCTGAACTTCCTGATTATTCGCCTGATGAGCTGGATCCGGAAATCCACGCGTCTGCCAGGCCTGCTCGGAGACTGACATGCTGGAACTTGATTGGAGCGCGCTCTGGGATTCGCGCCATCTGCTGGCCGCCGGCATGTGGATCACGGTGCAGGTCACGGCCGTGGCCATCGCTTGCGGACTGGCCTGGGGCACGGTGCTGGCGGTGTTCGCCATTTCGGGCAATCGCTGGCTGCGTGGTTTCTCGCAGGCTTACGTGACCTTTTTCCGGTCCATTCCCCTGGTCATGCTGCTGCTGTGGTTCTTCCTGATCGTGCCGCAGGCCCTGAAGGCGGTGTTCGATCTGTCGCCCAGCGTGGACATCCGCCTGGTGTCGGCCATGGTGGCCTTCGCCCTGCTGGAGTCGGCTTTCTTCTGCGAGATCATGCGCGCCGGCATCCAGAGCCTGTCGCGCGGCCAGTTGCATGCGGCACGGGCGCTGGGCATGACGCCGCTGCAATCCATGCGCTATGTGATACTGCCGCAGGCCCTGAAAGCCATGACGCCCATCATCATGACCCAATGCATCGTGATCTTCCAGGACACCTCGCTGGTCTCGGTGATCGCGCTGGGCGATTTCTTCCGCCGCGCCACCGCCATCGGCGAGCGCGACGGCACGCTGATCGAAATGCTGGTGTTTGCCGGCGTGACTTATTGGATAATCTGTTCGTTGTTGACGGCCTTCGTCAAACTGATTCAAGCAAGGACGCAGAATGGTTGAGCTCAAGAATGTATCGAAGTGGTATGGCAAGTTCCACGCCCTGAAGGACTGCAGCGTGCGAGTCGAGAAGGGCGAAGTGGTGGTGTTCTGCGGTCCGTCCGGCTCGGGCAAGTCCACGCTGATCAAGACCATCAACGGCCTGGAGGAAATCCAGGAAGGCGAGATCCTGTTCAACGGCCAGTCCATCCATGCCCCGGGGCGCAAGATGTCCGAGCTGCGCACCAGGATCGGCATGGTGTTCCAGCATTTCGAGCTGTTTCCCCACCTGACGGTGCTGGACAATCTGTGCATCGCTCAGGTCAAGGTGCTGGGCCGCGACCGCAAACAGGCCGAGGAAAAGGCCCTGAAGCTGCTCGAGCGAGTCGGCCTGGCGGCTCATGCCCACAAGCATCCCGCCCAGTTGTCCGGGGGCCAGCAGCAGCGCGTGGCCATTGCGCGCGCCCTGTCCATGGACCCGGAAATCATGCTGTTCGACGAACCCACCTCGGCGCTGGATCCGGAGATGATCAACGAAGTGCTGGCCGTGATGGTGGAACTGGCCCAGGAAGGCATGCCCATGCTGGTGGTCACCCATGAAATGGGCTTTGCCAAGAAAGTGGCCGACAAGGTCGTGTTCATGGACCAGGGCTCCATTGTCGAAGTCTCCGACAAGGAGTCCTTCTTCAGCCAGCCCAAGTCCGATCGCGCCCAGGATTTCCTGAAGAAGATCATCCACTGAACGTCGACTGTCCTGCGCTTTGCGGCCCGGCCCGCCTCTGGCGCGCCGGGCCGTTCTTCCAAGAGCGCGTTCAGCGCAGGTGGCGGGCGAAGAACTCCAGGGTGCGTTGCTGGGCCAGCTCGTACGAAGGCGCATGGAAGTCGGCGCGTTGCTGGCAGCCGAAACCGTGGCCGGCCTCGTCGTATTCGTAGATGTCGGCCTGCGGCTGGGCGGCGCGTATGGCCTGCACGGCGCTGGGCGGAATGGAGTGGTCCTGAACGCCGAAGTGCATCTGCACCGGTACCCGGGGTTTCAGGTCCGCCGCCTGGGCGATCTGGTCGCCGTACCAGCAACTGGCGGCCTGCAGGCCCTCCAGCTTGCAGGCCGCCTGCCAGCTCAGCGAACCGCCCCAGCAATAGCCCACGATGCCCACATGGCGCTGGCCCAGCGCATCGATGGCGGCCTGCAGGTCCAGCAGGGTCTTTTCAAGGGGAATGGCGCCGCGCAGGGCCAGGCCGCGCTGCACGTCCTGGGCGGTGTAGCCCATTTCCACGCCGCGCTCCCGGCGGTCGAACAGGGCGGGCGAGATCACCCGGTAGCCCTGCTGCGCAAAGCGCTCGCACGTGGCCCGGATATGGTCGTTCACGCCGAAGATCTCCTGCAGCACGACCAGGCCGCGCGGAGCCTGCTCGTCGCCCGTGACATAGGCCTGGAATTCGTGCTGGTCGGCGCTGGTGATGCGCTGTGTGCTCATGGCGCTATTCCTTCATGGTTGAATGAATAAACCCCATTTATAGCAGGCGGCGGGGACTGGCGGCCAGCGCGAGCTCCGAACATTTGCGAGCCGTCTTGCACCGGGGAATGCATGGAAGGCTGCATCTGCCTTTACAATTGCCTGGACATCAAGCTCATGTCGAGCCTTCTGTGCCTGCTATGGCCGCGCAATCGATTCATGAGCTCCCGATGTCGCGTGGCTCGCCAAGGGGGCGGGCTGTCTTTTGGCCGATGGCTCTTGTTTTGGCGGAAATTTGATGCGTGAAATTTTGACGGATGGTCTGTTCTGGACCATTGTGATGCCCTGGGCGCTGTTCATCGGGCTGTTCCTGGTGCCCAGGAACCCCGCCTGGTTGCGGCGCTATGCCTTTCCCGGCTTTTTCTTTGTCATCGGCGCCGTGCTGATCGGCATGGTGGCGGTAGGCGTGGGCATTTTCAGCCTGGTGCTGGGATTGATCGCTTTCTGGGTGGCGTACGAGCGACCCCGCGCCGCGGTCTGATCTTCCCAAGGAAAAAAAGCCGGCCAGACATAAGCTGGCCGGCTTTCTTCATTGCCCGACTATTTCTCATGCCGCTTGCAATGCATGCACGCCATAGCGCGCCGCCACGTTGCGTTCGCCAATGGCCAGGCCCGTGGTCATGCCCAGGCCCGTGTGCATCACCGTGACCAAGGTGCCGGCGTCGGCCCGCAGCACGGAGAAGGGCGCCGGGCCCTTGGCGCCGTAGACGCCCTGCCAGCGCTGCAGCACCTGCACGCGGCAGCCGAGCACGGTCTGCGCCAGATCCAGCATCAATTGATCGGTCTCTTCCTGGTTGAAGGGGCTGGCCTGCTGGCCGTAATCGTGCGAATCGCCGATGATCAGTTCCCCGGCGGGCGTGGGACTGATCAGCAAGTGTATGCCCCGAGCCAGCAGCTTGCCGTGGCGTTGCTGCACCTGCTCGCGCAGGGCCTGGGCCAGAGGCAAGTCGCTGAAGGCGCCGTAGTGCAGGCAGGACAGGCCGGTCAGCAGGGGCCGGTCCAGTTGCCAGCCGGCGTCCTCGGCGCGCACCTTGAGCATCTGCAGGCGGGTGACCGAGGGCTTGACGCTTTGCAGCAGCTCGCGGTGCAGGCTGACGTAGTCATGGCCGGGGCAGACATAGATGCTGTCGGCGGTGAAATCGCCGACGGTGCTCTGAACCCGTCCGTCCTGCGCGGCGTGGACGTGGGCGTTGGTATGGACCGTCACGCCCATGGCCTGCAGGCTGGCCGTGATGGCGGGCAGGGCGTCGCGCGAATAGATCTGCAGATCGTCCAGGCCTTGCAGTGCGCCGTGGTGGTGCGCCAGCCGGCCTTCGAAGAAGCCGGCCAGCTCGCGGCCGTCCAGCAGGCGGCAGGCCACGCCCAGCTCCCGGGCGCGGCCGTGGGCGAACTGCGCCAGCACATCCAGTTCCTGCCGGTTGCGCGCCAGCACCAGCGAGCCCTTGCTGCGCACGTGGAAGCCGGCCTGGGCGGCCAGTTCCAGCCAGAGGCGGCGGCTCTCGCGCGCCAGCTCCATCATCACGCCCGGGGCCTGGCCGGTGACCAGCACCTGACCGAAATTGCGTATCGTGGCGCCCTGGGCCTGGTGGCTGCGCTCGAGCACGGCCACGCTCAGCTTGCGGCGGGCCGCCGCCCAGGCATGCGCCATGCCCAGGATGCCGCCCCCCACGACGATGACATCGTAGTGTTGAGTCATGATTACTTCTTGGCTTCCGATTTGCCGTCGTAGCGCTTGGTCCATTCCTGGATGATGCGTTCGCGGTTTTCGGCGGCCCACACGAAGTTGTTGTCGATCAGGCGCTTGTTCAGGTCGGCCGGCAGGTGGGGGTTGGCCGTGGCGATGGACGGGATGGCCAGCACGGCGAAGTTGGTCTTGTACAGGTGGTTGGCGGCTTCGCTGGCGGAGAAATCGGCCAGTTTCCGGGCGGCTTCCAGGTTCTTGGTGCCTTTCATGATGGCCGTGGCCTCGATCTCCCAGCCCAGGCCTTCCTTGGGGAACACCAGCTCCAGGGGCGCGCCGTCTTCCTTCAGGCGCGCGCCGCGGTAGTCGAAGGACACGCCGATGGCGTATTCGCCGGCCGCCGCCATATTGCAAGGCTTGGAGCCGGAGTGCGTGTAGGCGCCGATGTTCTTGTGCAGGCCGTCCATGAAGGCCCAGCCTTTTTCTTCACCGAAAAGCTGCAGCCAGGCGCTGACGTCCAGAAAGCCCGTGCCCGAGGAGGCGGGGTTGGGCATGACGATCCTGCCGGCATATTCGGGCTTGGTCAGGTCCTCCCAGGAGGCGGGCATGGGCAGCTTGTGCTTCTGCAATTCCACGGTGTTCACGCACAGGGCGGCGGCATAGCCGTCCATGCCGACCCAGCTGGGCGGGTTGCCCTGGTCGCGCATCTTGGAATCGATCTTGTCCAGGCCCTGCGGCGCATAGGGCTGCAGCATGCCCTGACTGGCCATCAGGCCCAGCGAGGAGCCGGCCAGGCCCCAGATGGCGTCGGCCTTGGGGTTGTTCTTTTCGGCCAGCAGCTTGGCGGTGATGATGCCGGTGGAGTCGCGCACCCACTGGATCGTGATGTCGGGATTCTCTTTCTCGAAAGCGGCCTGGTAGGCCTTGAGCTGATCGGCTTCCAGGGCCGTGTACACGGTCAGGGTGGTGGCGGCCTGGGCCAGGGAGGCGGCGCCCATCAGGGCGGCGGCCAGGGAACTCAGAACGAGGGTCTTCATGCGGAAAGCTCCGTTTTGTGTCGGAAAGGGATTCAGGATTGGACGGGGTCGGTGGGCAGGGCGCCGGCCGCCAGGCGCTGCTGGATGTCTTGCAGCACGGCGGGCAGGTCGGCCACGGTGTCGATCAGGTAATGAGGGCGCGCGGATGCGAAAGCGGCGGCGGCCCGTTCGCGGGCGGCCTGTCGGGCGGCTTCGTCCAGGGCGTGGAATTGCGCCTCGGTCAGGCCGGCGGCATTGCCCGAGAGCAGCAGGCCCACCGTCCACATGCCGGCGCCACGGCCTTCCTCTATGCCCACCGGCGTGTCGTCGATCTTCACGCAGCCGGCCACCTGGCTGACTTCCAGGCGGATCACGTTCTCCAGAGCCATGGCCGGCCAGGGGCGCGCCAGGGGCACCTCGTCGAAGGCAACATGGTGGTCCACGAAAACCTGCTGCCGGTTGGCGTGCTGCAGCAGATTGTCCAGTACGGCGCGCGGGTAGCCCGAGCAGGAACCGATCTTCAGGCCCTGGCGGCGCGCCCAGGACAGGGTCTCGCGCACGCCCGGGATGGGGGCCGAGAATTCGCCCACGCGCTCGGTCTGCAGCGGCAGGAAGGTGTTGTAGATCCGGTCGACGTCGCTGTCTTCGGGCTCGCGCTGATGCAGGGCGATGAATTGCGCATGGACCTCGGGCAGCGCCAGCATGGCCTTGATGTGGTCCCATTTGCCTATGCCCATGGCGCTGCGGGCCTGTTCCAGGTTCAGCTCCAGGTCGAAGCGGGCGAAGGCCTCGACCAGGATCTGCGTAGGGGCGAAGGAGCCGAAATCCACCAGCGTGCCGGCCCAGTCGAAGACCAGGGCTTCCAGGCGGACGGCTTGGGTGGAGCGCCCGTCCAGGCGCGTGATGGCGGGGGTCAGGGATTGCATGGCTATCCTATCGTGTCGGAGAAAGTGGGGAAGAAGAGCGCCAGGCCTGGGTGCGGCGCAGGGCGGCGCTGCTCAGCAGGTGGGCCAGCAGGCAGAACACGGCCGAGCTGAGCATGATCAGGGTGCACATGGCGGCAGCAGCGCTGATGAAGCCGGCGTCGTCCATGTTCAGCACGGCCACCGAGGCCAGCACGGTCTGGGGGCTGTACAGAAAGACCACGGCCGACACGGTCGTCATGGCCGAGACGAACAGGTAGCGCGCCACCGACAGCAGGGCGGGCAGGCACAGCGGCACGGTGACGCCGGTCAGGGTGGCCAGGCGCGGCGCCTTGAGGGAGGCGGCCGCCGCTTCCAGTTCGGCGGGGATGGCTTTCAGGGCGGTCACGAAGGTCAGGTGCGCGCTGGTGTACAGGTGCACCACGGTGCACAGCACCAGCAGCGCCATGGAGCCGTACAGGCCGCCCAGCGGATTGTCCGGATGGTTGAAGAAGAAGATGTAGCCCAGGCCCAGCACCAGGCCGGGGATGGCCATGGGCGTCAGGGCCAACATGCGCAGCAGGCTGTACAGGCCTTGCTCGGCGCGGCCGCGCGCCGGCAGCTTTTCCAGGATCCAGGCGCCCAGGAAGATCAGGACGGCGCCTAGCAGGGCGGTGCTCAGACTCATGAACAGGCTGTTGCGCCAGGCCAGCCAGCCGCCGCCGTCCATATTGTCGAAATCATAGGACTTCAAGGACAGGCCCAGGTTGTAGGGCCAGAACTTGATGAGGGAAGCCCAGACGGCCATGCCCACGATGGCCAGGATGGCCAGCGACACCAGCGTCAGCATCGCGCCGAAGAAACGGTCGCGGCGGGCGTGCGGCTGGGGAATGTAGGCGCTCAACTGCCCTTGCGCCTGGGCGCCGGCGCGAGCCCGCAGGTGGCGGTCCAGCAGAAAGGTCAGCACGGCGGGCACCAGCAGCAGCATGCCGATGGCGGCTCCCTTGGAGAACTGCAACTGGCCGACCACGGCCTTGTAGGCCTCCATGGCCAGCACATTGTAGGAGCCGCCCACGACCTTGGGCACGCCGAAGTCGGTCACGGTCAGGGTGAAGACCAGGCAGGCGGCCGAGAACACCGCGTAGCGGCTGGCCGGCAGGGTGACGGTCAGGAAGCGGCGCCAGGCGCCGGCGCCCATGGCGCGGGCGGCGTCGTACAGGCGCGCATCGGCCAGCGCCAGGCCGGTGCCCAGGATCATGAGCGCATGGGGAAAGGTATAGAAGGCCTCGCCCAGCACGATGCCCCAGAAGCCGTAGATGGTATGGCCGCCTAGCCAGTCGCGCAGCAGTCCCTGGTTGCCGAACAGATAGATCAGCGACAGGCCCGGCATCAGGGACGGCGCCAGCAGCGGCAGCAGGCCCAGGGCGCGGAACAGGCCGGCGCCGCGGATGCAGCAGCGCTGCAGCGCGAAGGCGAAGGCGTAGGCGGTGGGAACGACGATGGCCAGCGTGGTCAGGCCGACCAGGACGCTGCGGCCCACCATGGGCATGAAGCCGGGAGCGCCGACAATGCTCCAGAACTGCGTCAGGCCCGTCAGCCTGCCGTCGCCGTCCTGGACGGCGCGCAACAGGATGCACAGCATGGGCAGGGCCAGGAACAGTGCCAGCAGGACAAGCAGGACCAGCACTAGAGTGCGGCGCGCTGCGTACCCCATCCAGGAAGGCAGGGCCTGGCGGACCAGCTTGCGGGCCGCAACGGGACGCTCCTCGGATTGCATGCGGCTGCGCGCGGCCGCGGCCTGGCGCAGCGGCGCAGCGCGGCCGGAGGTGCTCAGTTCAGGCATGGGCATGCAGGGCCTCGCTGGGGAGCTGGACGCGGCAGCGGCGCGCGGCCAGGGGCGCGAGCAGGCGGTCGCCTTGTTCAGGATTGACGATGGCCTGCACGGTCAGCCCGTCCATGCCTTCGGGGCGCAGGATCAGCTTGTAGTGGCGGCCCAGGAAGACGCCGTCCACGATGTCGGCCAGAAAGGTGTTGGCGGCTCCGGCCGGGCTGGCGGTATCGAGCACGCGGATGTTCTCGGGGCGGATGAACAGGCGGCCGGGCGCGGCGGGTGCGTCCCGGCTCAGGTCCAGGCGGGCGCGCTCGACCAGCACGGCCGCGCCCTCCAGAGGCATGTAGGGCAGCCAGTTCGCCTCGCCGATGAAGCCGGCCACGAAGGGATCGGCCGGCGAGCGGTACAGGGCCTGCGGGCGGTCGAACTGCACCAGCCGGCCTTTTTCCATCACGGCGATGCGGTCGGCCATCACCATGGCTTCTTCCTGGTCGTGGGTGACCATCAGCGTGGTGATGGACAGTTGCTTCTGCAGGGCGCGCAGTTCGATGCGCAGGCGTTCGCGCACCTGGGCGTCCAGGGCCGACATGGGCTCGTCCAGCAGGAGCAGCGAGGGCGAGGGCGCCAGGGCCCGGGCCAGGGCGACGCGCTGCTGCTGGCCTCCGGACAATTGGGCGGGGTACTTGTCTTCCGAGCCGGAAAGGCCCACCAGATCCAGCATCTCGGATACGCGCTGGCGCACCTGGTCGGCCAGACGGCGGCGCGGCGACACGCCGGAGGCGATGTTCTGCGCTACGGTCAGGGTGGGGAACAGGGCGCAGGCCTGGAACAGGATGCCATAGTCGCGCTGTTGCGGCGGCAGGAGGCTGATGTCTCGTCCGGCCATGATGATGGCGCCGCGGTCGGCCTGCTGCAGGCCGGCGATGCAGCGCAGCAAGGTGGTCTTGCCGCAGCCCGAGGGACCCAGCAGGCAGACCAGTTCACCCGCCTGTATGTCCAGGCTGACCTGGTCCAGGGCGGTAAAGGAGCCGAACTGCTTGTGCAGTCCTTGTATCGATAGAAAGGCAGGGTTGGCGCTCATCCCGTGGTTCCGACTCGTCATGAATGTCATGGTCGCCAGTATGGGAGCCGCACATGATGGCTCTATGACAGAACATCAAATTTCTGTAATACGAGAATTGGATAATTTGGGCTTCGACTATTGAGGAGGAGAGTCGCGCCATGCTGGCTCTGGAACTGAAGTCCTTTCATGCCATCGCCCACAGCGGCTCCATTACTAAGGCCGCACAGCAACTGGGCATCAGCCAGCCCACGGTGACTTCGCACCTGCGCCAGCTCGAGGCGCGCTACGGCATCGAATTGTTTTATCGCCAGGGCAAAGGAGTTTATCTGAGCGAGCAGGGCGAGCGCCTGCTGCCCCAGGTCGAGGAGCTGATGCAGCAGGCCGCGCAGATCGACTTCAGCCTGCGGGACCTGCGCGACCTGAAGAGCGGCAAGCTGCGCGTGGGCGCCACCGGCCCTTACTACATCATGGATGTGTTGCGGCGGTTCTACCAAGCCTATCCCGGCGTGGAAATGAAGCTGAGCATCGACAATTCGCAACGCGTGCTCAGCAGCCTGCTGGACTATCAGCTCGATGTGATCGCCTCATCCTTCCTGGTGGACGATGAGCGCATCATCCGCGTGCTGCTGGCCTCCGATCCGTTGGTCGTGGTGTTGCGGCGCGATCATCCGCTGGCCGCGCGCAAGCGCGTGCGCATTGCCGAGCTTTGCCGTCACGCCATCCTGATGCGCGAGGCCGGCTCCATGACGCGCGAGCTGTGCCAGCAGGCGTTCCGCCAGGCGGGCCAGGAGCCCGGCCAGGTCTTGGAGATCGGCAGCCGGGAAGCGATCTGCTGGGCCATCGTTTGCGGGCTGGGGGCCAGCCTGCTGCCCATGCGCGAGGTGCCCGCGCACCCGGACATCGTCACCCTGTCCATCAGCGACGTGTCCATGCATCTGAACGAATATGTGTATTGCCTGAAGGAGCGCGCCCATGGCCACGCCATCCGCGCATTCCTGGACCAGGTCCAGGCGGACCTGCCCGCTCTCTGAGAGCCCGTTCGGCGCGCCGGCGAGGCAAAGGGCGTCACGCTAGGCGCGTGAACGGCGCCCGGGAGCGGGGGGCAGCGTCAACCCTGCCGGGACAGGGCGGCCTGGAAGGCGTCGCGCGCCTGGCGCACCGCGTGGCGGCGTTCGTCCAGCGTCTTGCGCTGGGCCGCGATCTGGTCTTCCTGCTGGGCCAGTTGTTCCGTGAAACGCTGGCCCAGCGTGCTCTGGGCCGTGACCGCGCCCAGGTTGGCGCGTATGCGTTCCTGCTCGGCCACGGTCTCGTCCAGGGCCTGCTGGGCCTGTTGCTGCAGGTCCTGCGCCTGGCTCAGCCGGCGGCGCAGTTCGATCAGCTTGTCCAGCCGTTCGGCCTGCGCCTTGTCCGCGCCGGCGCCGCGCCATTGCTCCAGCAGGTTCTCGTCGATGTCCTCCAGACGCAGCTCCATCTGGTCCTGGAAGCTCAGGTCCGCGGTCACGATCACGGTCTTGCCTTTGGGCACCTTGATCTTCAGGCGGTGTTCCTGCGCCGTGTCGCTGTCGTGGGCGTCGGACTTCAGGGCCCAGCCGTCCTGGCGCGGCAGCTGGATCAGCACGGTGCGGTCTTCGTCCGCCGCTCCCTTGATCTCGAAGCGGTGGTGCCGGATGCGGGTCCAATCCGAGCGGGCAATGCCGTCGCTCACGCGGGTGCGGGACAGGCGGTGCTCCTCGGTCTCCTCGGCGCGGACCTGCACTTTGCTGTCGCGCGCGAAGTAGATCAGACGCTGCTCGCCGGCAGGCAGGCCCGCCAGTTCGGCATCGCCCACGTGGCCGTCGCGCTGGTTGAAGACGGTGATGATGCCCGGCGGCAGCGTTCCGGCCTGCTGGTTGTCCAGCAGGATGGCGGCGGTGGGATGATCTCCGCTCTGACCGCTCTGGTAGACCGACAGGGATTCGGCCTTGAGCTCGGCGTCGACGAAGGGCACGGATACGGTCTGTCCGGCCGGCACGTCCAGGGCCTGCGGGAGGCTGTAGCGCACCTGGGTCAGGCCTTCCTGGACCCGCGCGGCGGGCTCGGGGCTGTAGGGCTGGGCCCAGGCGCGGTCCTCGGCCATTTCGGCCATGACGGGAGCGGCAGGGGCGGGCATGGCCATCCTGGCCGCGTTACCCGCCGCCGCAGTCGCCATGGCGCGGCTCTTGGCCGTGGCCGACTGGGTATCGGCCCTCGGCGCGCGCGAGCTGCCCACCGCGACCGGCAGTTCGGGGCGCTCGTTCCAGTAGCGCTCCAGCAGCCGCTGGCGCAGCACCACGGGCGAACCGGAGCTGAGGGTGACCTTGACGTTCTTCCAGTCCTCGCCGCTGGTGTTCTCGAAGACGGCCCAGGCCTGCAGACGGGCCTTGCCGTCTTCCATCATCAGGCGATAGGTGCTCTTCCAGACAGGGGCGGGAATCAGGTAGGACAGACGGGCCGGGCCTTCGCCGCTCTGGCCCAGGACGATATGGATGTCGCGCGTCTGGTCATTGTTCTGGCTGGCCAGCACCTGGGCGGCCTGTTGCAGCTTTTTCTGCAGTTCGCCGTCCAGCAGCTCCAGGTTTGCGTCCGGGCCGAGCTCCAGCGTCTGGATCTGGCCGTTGCCGGCCAGCACGGACAACAGGGTCTGGGCCGGCCTGTCGCGCGTGGGCGGCGAGCTCTGCACGCCTAATACGGCGCCGCTGACGTTGCGTCCCTGGGAGCTGGCTTTCACCTGCACGCCGCGCAGCGCATGGGCCAGGGCGGCTGGCGAGCGCAGGTCCTCGGCGGAGAAGGGCAGGTTGTCGAAGGTCTCCTTGAGCGGCGCAAGGCCCGAGAGAGTGACCGATTCGATGCGGTGCTTGCCGTCGATGGCCATCAGCGTCTTGAGCACGTCGTCGACCTGGTTCAGGGGCACGCGGATCTGCACGGCGCCGTCGCTGCCTGCCTGCACGCTGCGTTCGATTTCGGCCATGCCGGCGGTGGACAGCGTGATGGTCTGGATTTCGTCGGCCCAGGCGGCGGCGCTGCCGGCCGCCAGCCAGAGGGCCAGCAGGGCGCGGCTCAGGACGCGCAGGCGGGGAGCATGACGACGGGCTGGCGCGGAGTGGGTCATTGGGCGTTTCCTTGTTCTTGCGTTGGCGAGTGAGGCTGTTGGACGCATTATGCCCAGCCTTGGGCGTGCCTGTCTGTGATACGGGTAACAAAACATGCCCCCACGCTGCGCAGGCTCCGCCCGCTTGCTGCCCCCCAAGGGGGCCATTTTTGCCTTGGGGCGGCCCGGCGGCAAGAAACGCCCCTACGCTGCGCAGGCTCCGCCCGCTTGCTGCCCCCAAGGGGGCCATTCTTGCCTTGGGGCGGTCCGGCGGCGAGAAATGCCCCTACGCTGCGCAGGCTGAAAATGGCGCGCCGGTCATCAAAATGCCCTCGGCCTCTGCTAGCATCCCCGTGAGCGGCCGGCCGGCACCGGGGCTGCAATGCAATTCGAGGAAGGACGAATCATCATGATGTGGACGCAATGGGGCGGGGCCTGGGCGGGATCGGCGGCGGCGGTGGGCATGGCGCTGCTGCTGGCGCGGCCAGCCGGCAGCCTGGCCTGGGCGTTGCCCGTCGAGCTGGAGCCGGAACTGGAGCGGCGGTCGCGCGATCGCCATCGCCGCTGGCGGCTTCTGTTCCAGGCGGCGGCCCTGGTCTTGCTGGTCCTGGCGGGATGGCGGCTGCGCCTGACGCCGGCTCTGCTGGGGGCCTGCCTGTTCATCATAGGCGGCCTGCTGCTGGCCTGGATCGATGCCGAGACCGGCTACCTGCCTGATCGCCTGACCCTGCCTTTGCTGTGGCTGGGCCTGCTGACCAATCTGGGCGACACTTTTGCGGCGCTGCCCATGGCGGTCCTGGGGGCGGCGCTGGGCTACGCGGCGCTCTGGGCGATCAATCAGGCTTTCCTGCTGTCCACCGGCAGGCATGGCATGGGCTATGGCGACTTCAAGCTGCTGGCGGCGCTGGGGGCCTGGCTGGGGGCGCCGGCTTTGCCCACCGTGGTGCTGGCCGGCTCCCTGCTGGGCCTGCTGGCGGCGCTGGTCCTGCGCCTGACCGGACGCATGCAGGCGGGGCAGGCCTTGCACTTCGGTCCTTATCTGGTCGCGGGCGGGCTGTTTGCCCTGTTTACATCGTCCGATTTTTTGTAAAAAATCGTCTTAATTTTTCAACATATCGACAAAAACATCCATGTGCCCCATTCCCTGCTGGCATAGTGAGCGCCTGCGGGAATGTGCATGTCGGGGCCCTACCCGCGCCGTATTCCCGCCTTTCTGCCGCAGCACTTCCAATGCACAGGGATACGCCGCACCATAGCGGCGGTCCAAGGGGATACATCCGTGAATCGTCGTGACTTTCTGTTCAGCGCCGCCGCAGCCAGCGTGACCGCGCCCATCTGGTTCAAATCCGCCATCTCGCCCTTGCAGGCGCAGGAACTGGCGCCCAAGGGCGCGCGCATCCACAAGGTGGCCATTTTCCCCGCCATCGGCTTCGCCCGGGTCGGCAATGCCAGCGAATGGTTTCTGGCTCCGGAAGTCCCAGGCCTGATGCCCGAGCCCGAGGGCGGCTTCAAGGACGCCCGGGGCCGGGTGAAGAAGCAGGCCCAGCGATTCCGCCTGTATGGCTATGACGAGCAGGGGCGCGTGGTGCGGGAGCTGGATGCCTCCTTCAAGCCGCGCTGGAGCGTGCACGTGGCCAATACCAAGGCCGCCTGGTATGGCTTCGTGAATGCCATGGACCGTGGCGCCGCGGCTCCGGGCGTGCCCGGCGCGCAGCGCAACGCCTTCATTCCGGCCGCCAAGCGGGCCGCCATGCTCGCCATCGATCCCGGCGTCGTGTCCATCAGCGGCGCCTCGGTCAATGCGCAAGGCACGGATCCGGCCTTCCGCATGCAGGGCATGTTCTGGCAGACGCTGGACGTGCCGTTGGGCCATTTGCGCACGGACGAGCAGGGCCGCCTGTTGGTGTTCCCGGCCAATGGCGTGTCGCGCACGGCGGTCGAGCAGAATCCGGTGCGCGACTTCACCAACAACGACGGTTGGCACGACGATTGGTGCGACGGCTGGGTCAAGGCCACCGTGGAAGTGGATGGTCGCGAGCTGGAATGCGATCCGGCCTGGGTGGTGTCTTGCGGGCCCAAGTTCGCTCCGCAGTTCGAACCCGTCGTGACCTTGTACGATGCGGCGCGCGAGGCCATGATCGCCCTCGGACAACTGCCCGCGCCCACGGACACGGTGTCGTTCCGCCGGGACGTACTGCCCATCCTGCGCCGCAGCGGCCAGATGCAGTGGGTGGCCAGCGCCTCTTTCCTGGGCTCGGCCTGGAATCATGTCGGCGACCTGTCCGACCCCAGGACGCTGGCCCGCCTGGCCGAACCGGGCGAAGTCGCCCGCGAGCAGCGCCGGAAAGTCTTCCAGGCTTTCCGGCGGCCCGATGGCAAGGACTTGCGCGCCGAGGCGCTGCCCATCATGCTGGGCGACGGCATCAATTATCCCGACAGCCCGCATTCCTGGCTGTCCTTGACGCCCACGCAGTACGCCGTCCTGGATCTGTGGGCCCAGGGGCGTTTCGTGAATGACTACCAGGACGAGCAGCTCGACGCCTGCGCGTCGCTGGATGAGCTGCCTTTGGAGTTGCAGCCCGAGGCCCTGACGCGGGCGGCTTTGGACGCATGCTCGGGCGGCGCCTTCCATCCTGGCGTGGAGATCACCTGGCCCATCCGCCACCCCGAACTGTTCCGCGGCCCCAAGCAGACCAGTCTGCCGTTTCGTATCGCGCTGTCCGAACGCCCAGGCCTGATTCAGGACATGGGCTATCAGCTCAATCCGGTCAATGTGTTCAAGGGCAATCCGGAGCGCCCGGATCATGGCGCGCTGGTGGGCCCGCAAGCGCCCGGCGACCTGACCCGCTGGATGGGCGTGCCCTGGCAGGGCGACGCCTTCAGTTGCCAGGCGGTGCAGACGGCGGACGGATTCCCCACGCCCATCTGGTGGCCGGCTCTCCTGCCGGTGGACGTGCTGCCGGAAGCGTGCTACCGGCAGTTGCTGCGCGAGGATCGGAGCGCCGAAGAGCGCTTGCGCTTCTTCCATTCGCGAGTGCCATGGGCGCGTGGTGCGGCCGGCATCGGCTTGCACGTGGAGGCCGGCTATACGGATGGCCTGCGGCGCATGATCGAGCTTTGGACTCGCATGGGGGTCGTGGTAAAACGACCGGGGCCTGCGGGCCTGGCGGGAGTCCCGGAGCAGTTGTACGTGGAAGTGCAGCGCGGTTCCATGGATATCGTCCCGCCGCTGTCGCAGATCGGGACCTGAGGATTTTTTCATGATTATTGTTGTAGGCGCCGGCCTGGCCGGCCTGGTGGCGGCGCGCCGTCTGAGCATGCAGGGCCACCGGCCCGTGCTCGTTGCTTGCGGCGGCCCGGCCGCCGCCCTGGGCGAAACCTTGTCCGAACGCGGTGCGCGCTTCCTGGATGTGCTGGGCTGGGCCGACTGTCTGGACGAGTCCGTGGCCCTGGCCGGCCAAGGCCGTTTTTCCGTCTGGGGCGCAGCGGGCCTGCGCGCCGTGCAGGACGAAGACGGGCAAGGTTATCTGGTGGACAAGGCCCGCCTGGAGCAGGCCCTGGCCGAGCGACTGAGGGACGATGATCTCGAGTGGCGGTCCGCCCGCGTGCTGCGCCTGGAGCACGTGCCGGACGGCGTGCGCGCCATGCTGGACGATGGGGCGGCGCTGGAAGGCCAGGCCCTGATCGATTGCACCGGCAGGGCGGCCCTGTCCGCCGGCGAGCTGGCCGATCGCCGCCGCCTGGACAGGCTGGTCGCCGCCTGGCGCGTGTTCGATCTGCCGGACGGCGCCGAGACCTTGGCGGCCACCCTGGTGGAAGCGGTGGAACTGGGCTGGTGGTATATGTCGCCCATGCCGGGCCGGCGCATGATGCTGGCGCTGTTTTCCGATTCCGATCTGCTGCCCGATGGCCTGAGCCGGGACGGCCGGGTCTGGGCTGGTCTGGCGGCCTGCACGGATGCGGTGCGGGTGCGGCTGGAGAGCCTGGGATTGGACAAGGCGTTGGATGGCCAGGCTCCCGCCGTGTCGGCGGCGGCGACCTGCCTGGTGTCGCGCTTCGTCGAAGGCCGCATTCTGCGCGCCGGCGATGCGGCGGCGGCCATGGACCCCCTGGCCGCCAATGGATTGGCCACGGCGCTGTGGAGCGGCGTGCACGCGGCCGATGCGGCGCTGGCCTTGCTCAAGGCAGATGCCGAGCCGGCGCGCCGCTATGAAAAAGATTATCTGCTGGGGCTGGTGCGGCATCTGAATTCCCAGCATGCCCTGTACGGTGCGGAGCAGCGCTATGCCGCCCAGCCATTCTGGCAACGCCGCCACCGGGCTTTGGACTAGGCTGCAGTCATTCAGCCGGCTGGCGGAAGCGGCGGTACAAGGCCAGCAGCCATGCCGCCAGGCCGGCCAGGAACACTCCCATGCCGATCAGCATGGGCGTAGATTCCAGTTGGGCCGGTACGTGCTGGTTGGCGCGCAGCACCAGCCAATGCACGAAAGCCAGC
This sequence comes from Alcaligenes sp. Marseille-Q7550, assembly GCF_965112015.1. Classification (NCBI taxonomy): domain Bacteria; kingdom Pseudomonadati; phylum Pseudomonadota; class Betaproteobacteria; order Burkholderiales; family Alcaligenaceae; genus Alcaligenes; species Alcaligenes sp. Marseille-Q7550. The sequence continues at coordinate 12,316 of NZ_CBCOPU010000002.1, read as the reverse complement.
AGGGCCACCACCAGCAGCGACAAGGACTGCAGCCAGCCGGATAGATAGCGCAGGCTCTCGGGCCGGCGTTCCTCGCTCAGCCAGTAGTCGCGCTGCGGGATATTGATGGCCTGCGCAGGCAATTTCTGAAACAACGCACCCAGCAAGGCGGCGCCCAGAGGCAGCGCGGCCATCAGAATCATCATCAGGGTCACATAGGCGGAGCGTTCCAGGAAAGCGTCGGGCCGCCCCTGCATGTCGAAATGCGAAGCCACGACGGCGGGCAGGGCGTGCTGCGTCCACCATACATACATGATGGCGGCAAAGCTCGGGATCAGGGTCAGGTGCATGGGCGGCTCTCCAAAACCGCAGTGTATCGCCAGCTGCGTCCAGCGTGCGTGAAGAAATATCGACGATCATGCCCGGCCTTTCTCGTCCTCGCGCAAGGTGCTCAAGCACCTTGCTTGCTGGGCGGGACAAAGCAAAAAGCCGGCTGTCTTTCGACAACCGGCTTTTTGAGGAATCTGGTGCCCAGGAGAGGACTCGGTCACACGGGCGCGACCCCGGCCGGGCCTGCATGCCCGGCCTTTCTCGTCCTCGCGCAAGGTGCTCAAGCACCTTGCTTGCTGGGCGGATAAAGCAAAAAGCCGGCTGTCTTTCGACAACCGGCTTTTCAAGGAATTTGGTGCCCAGGAGAGGACTCGAACCTCCACACCTTGCGGCACATGGACCTGAACCATGCGCGTCTACCAATTCCGCCACCTGGGCATTGAGTTTTGATCTGCATCTCGACTCAAGAATTAAATTATAGACTCGAATTTTCATTTTTGGCAAGCGTAGCTTGGCCATATTTTTTCTTTTTGAGAAAAAAGTTTGATTTTGAGCTGCAGTATGTTTACAGTTATATCGTACGATATAACTTAAGAGGGAAAGCATGGAACTGAATCCGATGGAGGCCGAACGCATGCTGCTCGACTTCGGGCAGGGGCGGAAATACACGGCCAGGGCCATGCAGTTGATGCTCATGGCCTTGTTGCGGGACGGGGAGACGCACGGTTATCAGCTGATCCGGCGTTTGGCCCAGCTCAGCCACAACAGCTACGTGCCCAGCGCCGGAGCGGTTTACCCCGCCTTGTCCTATTGTGCCGGGCAGGGCTGGGTGCATGTGCAGGAGCAGGGCCGCCGCAAGCTGTACAGCCTGACCGAAGAGGGGCGTCGTTATCTGCAGGGCCAGCAGGACAAGTGTGATTATCTGCTGCAGTCGCTGGCCTATCGCGCCCGCAAGCTGGTGTGGATGCGCCAGATGCTGGCCGAACAAAGCGACCCGGACGATCTCCAGGCCGCGCAGGAGCAGACCGGCTGGCTGCCTGAGTTCGTGCAGATCCGCCACACCTTGAAGAACGCTTTGTTTGAACAGTCCACGGCCAGCTTTGAGCGTCAGCGCGAAGTCGTCGCCATCCTGGAGCAGGCCGTGGCGCAGATACGGAATCTACCTAAGGAGTCGTGAAGATGCAGCCCCATGAAGACACGCAAAAAGTGTCGCACCCCTTGAAACTGCGCCTGTTGACCGTGACGGCGCGCCGCATGCTGGGTCCGGACCTGGTGCGCATCACGCTCAGCGGACCCGACCTGGCCGGCTTTCATTCGCCGGGCTTTGACGATCACGTCAAATTGATTTTTCCCGATCCGGGTCAGAAAGTTCCGCGCCTGCCGCAACTGGGCGAACGCGGCGTGGTGTTCCCGGCCGGCCAGCCCAAGCCCGCCATGCGCGACTACACGCCGCGCGCCTGGCGTGCGCATGAGCAGGAACTGGATATCGACTTCGTGCTGCACGGGGAAGGCCCGGCCTGCCAGTGGGCGGCCGCCGCACAGACCGGCGACAAGCTGGGCGTGGCCGGCCCGCGCGGCTCGTTCCTGATCTCCACGACCTTTGACTGGCATGTGCTGATCGGCGATGAAACGGCGGTGCCCGCCATGGCGCGCCGCCTCAAGGAGCTGCCGGCCCAGGCCAAGGTGCAGGTGTTCGTGCTGGCGCGCAATCTGTTGACGCTGGGCGCGCTGGAGGCGCCGGAGCATGTGCCGGTCAACTGGGTTCCGTCGCTGGCCGGGCAGGCCGGCTTGCTGGACGCCGTACGCGCCGCGCCGGTCCTGGAAGGGCGGGGCTATGTGTGGATTGCCGCTGAATCAGCGGCAGCCAAGGCTTTGCGCCAGTACTGGGTGCAGGAGCGCGGACACGACAAGAATCTGGTCCGCGCGAGCAGCTATTGGCGTCAGGGCGATGCCGCGGTGCACGAGCACCACGATTAAGCCGCCTGGCGATCCTGGTCGGGCAGGGCGCGCAGCCGCCCGTCCAAGTTCAGGACCGGCTCCAGGTCTGTGTCCAGTTCCGTGTCCACATCGGACAGGCGATGGCGGTCGATCAGGCGGGCGATGGCGTCCATGTTCAGCAGCAACAGGCTGTCGATCTCGGCACGGAACGTGGCCCAGTAGCCGCCGCGGCAGCTCGAGCCAAGCCAGCGCGGTTCGTAGGCGCCCAGGACGACGGGCTGATGTTCCTTGAGAATGGCCAGGCGGGAACAGCCAGGACGGGCCTGGATGCGGTAGCGGCGCTGTCCCAGCGTCAGGTGGTAGTAAAACGGTGCAGGCATGAAACGCTCCTGTTTAGCTCTTGGAAGGATTTCCGGGTGAGCAAGTTGGATTAAAAGACCCGTTGGATGCGCCGGGCGCATCCAATAAAAAACCCGCCGGCGGCGGGTTGCTGTGCAGATCCCGTGAATTGCCGAAAGGCCGTATCCTGTATCCACCTTGTGCGGGTACACAGGTTGGCATGGGTAGCCCCAACTCTTGATACGGGAATAAGCATAGAAGCGTTTGTGCGCATGCGCAAGGCGCGCTGGTATCCGTATGTGAAAAACTGGAACGCCTGCAAAATAAAGTTTGCATTTTCTGAAAGTCGTGTTATAGTTCTTTTCTGCCCGGCTGATTGGCGTTTTTTTTGAAAAGCGCAGCATTACAAGCAGCAATTAGCGGTCAGAGCCCAGGTGGCGGAATTGGTAGACGCGCATGGTTCAGGTCCATGTGCCGCAAGGTGTGGAGGTTCGAGTCCTCTCCTGGGCACCAGATTCCTTGAAAAGCCGGTTGTCGAAAGACAGCCGGCTTTTTGCTTTATCCCATCCAGGAAGCAAGGTGCTTGAGCACCTTGCGCGAGGACGAGAAAGGCCGGGCATGCAGGCCCGGCCGGGGTCGCGCCTGTGTGACCGAGTCCTCTCCTGGGCACCAGATTCCTTGAAAAGCCGGTTGTCGAAAGACAGCCGGCTTTTTGCTTTATCCGGCCTATGCGTTCACTCAGGCGACGCGGCGGATGCGCGCGCTGGAGCCGCGGCCACGGGTATGGCGAAATACATCCTTGGGGTCGTCATCGACCCAGGGCACCAGCTCGATCTTGACGCCGAAGTTTCGTTTCTCCGCTTGTTCGTTGATATAGCGCAGCGTGGAATAGTCTTCCAGGGCGAACCCGACCGAATCAAAGATCGTCACCTCGCTCCGGCTGCGGCGGCCCGGCGTCTCTCCTGCCAGAACCCGCCAGAGTTGTTCAACCGCAAAGTCGGCGGGCATCTGTTGCAGGTCGCCTTCGATGCGCGTCTGAGGTTCGTATTCGACGAATACGCGTCCTGCACGCAGGACGTCGGCGTGCAGTTCGGTTTTTCCAGGGCAGTCCCCGCCAACGGCATTGATATGCATGCCCGGCTCGATCATGTCAGGCGTGAGAATCGTGGCGCGGGCCTTGTCGGCAGTGATCGTGGTCACGATATCGGAGCCTTGCACCGCCTCTGCTATCGATTCGACGCGCCGGATGGACAGGTCGGCGTATTCGGCCAGATTGCGCATCAGCTTGGCAGTGGCGCCCGGGTCGATGTCGTAGGCCGCGATTTCCCGAATGCCAAGATGCTTGTGAAAGGCCAGCGCCTGGAATTCGCTTTGTGCGCCATTGCCGATCAGCGCCATGCGGCGTGAGTCGGGGCGCGCCAGGGCGCGCGTCGCCATCAGCGAGGTGGCGGCGGTGCGCAGGGCGGTGGCCACGGTGAGCTCGGACAGCAGTATCGGATAACCGGTCTCGACCTCCGCCAGGACGCCGAATGCCATGACGGTATGCAAGCCGCGCGCCGTATTGCGGGGATGGCCGTTGACATACTTGAAGGCATAACGGTGGGTATCGGAGACGGGCATCAATTCGATCACGCCTATGTCCGAATGACTGGCGACGCGGGCCGATTTGTCGAATTCCGGCCAGCGGATGAAGTCGCTTTCTATGTTGTCGGCCAGATCGGCGATGAAGGTATCGACGCCGATCGTTTCGATCAGTTGCGACATGGTGGACACATCGATGAAACGCGTCATGGTTTGACTCTCCTTGGAATGAACCCCCGCCTGCCGGACCAGTACGCCGGAGGATCAAGTTGCTGGCGACGAATCCCGCCCGCGTGCTTGCTCCTCGCGCTTCCATGGGCGTACCAGCGTGCTCTTGCCGAACAGGCTTTCCACCAGGTCAACGACAAGTTCGGCGGTCTGGTTGCGGATGTCGAGCGCGGGGTTGAGTTCGACGATGTCGAGCGAGGCCAGCCTGCCCGTGTCCGCGATCATTTCCATGCAGAGCTGCGCTTCGCGGTAGTTGGGTCCGCCCCGCACGATGGTGCCGGTGCCGGGGGCGATCTCGGGATCGAGAAAATCGATGTCGAAGCTCAGATGCAGGTGCACCTTGTCGGCGTCTTCCCCGTCCAGTCCCGCCAGAGCGCTGCGCATGACCTCGCGCATGCCCAGCTCGTCGATGGCGCGCATGTCGTAGACCTCCAGGCCGAGCTGCTGGATCATGCGTTTCTCGGCTTCATCGACGCTGCGCAAGCCGATCTGGCAGACCTCGCCAGGCCGCAGTGCAGGCCTTGCTCCAGACATGCCTGTGAGCGCCGCGGGTCCCAGTCCATACAGATTGGCCACCGGCATGCCATGGGCATTCCCGCTGGGAGAGATTTCGGGCGTATTGGAGTCCGAGTGCGCATCCAGCCAGAGCACGCGCAGGCGTTTGCCTGCCGCGCGGCAGTAGCGCGCCACGGCGCTGATGGATCCGGTCGCCAATGTATGGTCGCCGCCGAGCATGATGGGAACGCGGCCTTCGATCAACTGCGTATGCACGGCGTCGTGTGCGGCCCGGTTCCAGGCTATGCATTCGGCCAGGTTGCGCAGGCCTTGTGCTTGCGGATCCCGGGCGCCCTGCGGATTGGGCGGGCCGGCCAGGTTTCCTAGGTCGCGAACGTCGACCCCGAAGCGTTTCAAGGCGGGCCCGAGCTGCGCGACACGCAGCGCGTCTGGACCCAGGGACGCGCCCAGCCTGGTTGCGCCTACATCGGTGGGCACGCCGATCAGGGTGACTCGGGTCAAGGGTTGGTCGGGGCTGGTGGGAAATTGATGGTCGCTCATTTTTGGACACGGCTCCTCATGAAAGTACAGACAGCATGCGCGCAACATCGTTTCCATCCGTACATGCGCATAGCATCCCACGGAAGAGAGACAAACAAAATGGCAAATTCTGCTGTCACATTGCATAATTATTGCCATTAAGTCAGGTTGGATTGGCAAAATGAACAGTCTGGACAAGATCGACCAGCAATTGATCGCGCATTTGCGCCACAACGCGCGCGCAAGCGTGGCCACATTGGCGTCGCGCCTGGGCGTGTCGCGGGGCACCGTGACCAACCGCCTGAACAGACTGGAGGAGCGCGGCGTGATCGTGGGCTACACCGTGCGTTTGCGTCCCGAGACAGAAACCGGCGGTTTGCATGCATGGATGGGCGTCGCGATCGAAGGAAACGACGCCCGTCGCGTGGCCGCATCCTTGCTGGGGGAGCCTAGCGTGCTGGCCTTGCACGCCACCAATGGACGATGGGACCTGCTGGTCGAGCTGCAGGTGGCGACCTTGCCGGAGTTGGCTCATGCACTTGAGCGGATACGGTTGATCAAGGGCATCAGCAATTCGGAAACCAGCATCCACCTGGAGACCCTGCGCGCCGCGCCCGACGCCAGATAGACGCAGACCTGTTGTCGGTGTCATGGCTGATCTGAAAGAAGACCGGCTGTCGAAAGACAGCCGGTTTTTCTATGAGCTGTGCAGGCTCGGGGATTCGCCCAGGATAACCCGATCGAAGAAGTCTTCCTGCCCCATCTGTCCGCCCTTGAGCACCAGCTCCAGGCCGTGCAGCTCGTCGTCGCTGTGGCATTGGCATAGCGAGACGCCGGGGCTGACCTGGCCCAGATGGCTCAATCCCCAGATGCCCAGCGCTTGCGTGCTCAGGCTGGACGTGTCGCCGCCGGCGATGCACAGGCGCGACAGCATGTCCTCGCGCCGCAGACGTCGCGCCAGGCCGCCCACCAGCCGTGCCGTATCCTGGGATACAAGGTCAACCGGCAGGGGTGACGAGGCGTCGGCCGTACGCGTTTTCAGCAAGGTGTGGCGGCCTTGCTGCAGCATGCGGCAGACCGTCTCCTGGAGTTCCTGCGCGTAGGTCGGCGATTGATGCAATTGCCGTGGATCCAGGTCCAGCACCGTCGCCTGGCGGCATCGCGCCACCTGCATGGCAGTGACGGGCGACTGGCTGCCCACGACGATCAGAGCCGGCTTGGCCGCGGCCTGGAGGCTGGTCTGCGACAGGGGCGTCAAATCGCCTTGCCGGCTCAAGTAGGCCTGGGCGACGCTGCTGGCGCCTGCTGCCAGTACGGTGCCGACATGGCTCAGTTCCTCCAGCAGCGCACCGGCGCGGGCGATATCCTCGTCCCGGCTGATGTCCAGCACCGGATGCAGATGGCCCTGCCGTACGGCGGCCTGCAGCCAGGCGTCCGTCTGCCCGCGGCTTGTCCAGTCCGGCCTGCCGTATTCCGTGTAGGGCATGGCGATCAGGTTCGTCAGCCCTTGCGCCTGCAGGTGCCGCAACAGGTCCGCTTCCTGCATGGGGGTCACGGGATGACGGCTCATGGTGGGATGGCGATCCAGCCTGTGCGCTTCGCCGTCCTGTCCCGCCCGTGCGAACAGATTCCCGAAAACGCAGTAGCGTCCCAGGCTCGGTTGCCCGCCCAGGATGGGCGTCACCGGAACCTGGGCGGCCGGACGCAGGCAATCCAGGGCTGTGGCGATATTGCCGACTTCCGGGCCGCTGTCGAAGGTGGAACAGATCTTGTAGTGCAGCACCTGCGGCTGCAGCGCGGCGAAGAAACGGGCGGCGGGCTCCAGGACGGCGCGCATGCGGGCCGGTTCCAGTGAACGGGTGGCGCCGGCCAGCCCTACGGCCTGTACGCCGGCCAGTTGCGCCAGGCGTCGCTGGGTTGGCGTGCCCAGCAGCAGGACGGCGCGCAGGCCGCTGGCTCAAGGTGGCCAGGGTGTCGCTGGCGCCGGTGAAGTCGTCGCCGTACCAGGCGTAGCGCGGGCGGAGTGGACCGGAAGTCATGTGCATCCGCCTGGTCAGGCCACCTTGGGACCGAAGAATTCCAGCGCGTGCGCCAGCTCGGGGCAGGCGCGCGCCTTGTCCTGCAGGGCAAGGCCCTGGCCGGCCGCTTCCCAGGCCTGGCGCAGGCTCAGCACGCCGGCCTGCGCGCCGTCCGGATGGGCCAGGATGCCGCCGCCGGCCATGAACAGCACGTCCGTGCCGCCGGCGGCCTCCCAGGTCGCGGGCACGGTGCCGGCCCATTGGCCTGACGACACCACGGGCAATACGCGGTCGTCGCTCCAGTCGTCCAAGCTGTGCAGGCAGTGCGCGATGGCTTCGCGCACCTCGGCGTCGGGCTGGGCGAATTTGCCCTCCAGGCCGTGGACGTGGATATGGTCCGCGCCGGCCAGTCGCCACAGAGTCTGGTAGGCCGAGACGGAAATGCCCAGCAAGGGATGGCGTGACAGTGCGCCGTAGCCGTTGCGATGGGCGTGCAGGGCCAGTCCGGTGTGGCGGCGCAGGGTCTGCAGCGCCGAGTAGCCCACCCAGTTCTGGCTGACCATCACGCAGCTGCCGCCTTCGCGCTCGACCAGATCGGCATGACGTTTCATGGCGTCGGTCTCGTCGCTGATGTTGAAGGCGTACATCACATGCTTGCCGCTGCGCTGCTCGTGGTCCCGGATTACGCCCATCACGGCCGGTATGCGTTCATCCAAGGGAGAGTGCGCCGGATCCGCGCAGACCTCGTCGTCCTTGATGAAGTCCACCCCGGCCCGGCATAAGGTTTCCACCAGCTGGACGATGTCCGGCGTGCGCAGTCCCACGCTGGGCTTGATGATGGTGCCGACCAGGGCGCCCTGGTCCACGCCTGTGCGCCGGCGCGTGCCCGCAATGCCCAGGGCCGGCGCATCGAAGCGGCGGCGATAGTGGGCGGGCAGCTCCAGGGATTCCAGGCGCAGGCCCGTGACCTCGCCCAGGTCGAACAGATTGCCGGTCACGCAGGCCGCCAGCGTGGGCAGGTTGGCGCCGATGTTGGCGATGGGGAAACGGATGTCCACCTGTGCGCGCCGCCAGGGGCCGCGTATGCCGCGCCGCTCCAGCAGGGCATTGGACAGGCTGGGCAGCGGCGCGCTGTCCAGCTCCAGGATGCGTTCCACGGTGGCGCGGGCCCGTTCGCGCAGTTCGTCGGTCTCGCCGGCCACGCGGGTGAAGGTGCCGCAGGACTGTTCGCCGGCGATCACTTCGGCGACCTGTTCAGGCGGCAGCGGGGTTTCGATCAGATAGCGGGCAAGAAAGGTGTCGGTGTTCATGGCGGCGCCTACAGCGTGGCCAGGTCGGGGAAGGGGCGCACGGGATCGCGGCCATCCCAGCCTTCGGAAGCCTGGCGGATCAGGGTGAACAGCTTGCCTTTGGGGCCGGCCACTTCCGACAGCTCCACCACTGCGCCGGGATGGAATTCGGTGTCGAAGTAGCAGAAGCGGCCGCGCTCGCCGACCTCGCCGCTCATCACGACCTTCAGGCCATGGTCCAGGGCGCGCTGCAGATCGGCATCGTAGTTTTCCGTCCAGTAGGCCACGTGCTGCAATCCGAGCTGACCGGCCTGCAGGAAATCGCGGTACATGGAAGGAACGTCATTGCGGCACTGGATCAGTTCGACCTGGACGGCGCCTGAATTGGCCAGGGCCACCGAGTTGTGCGGCTCATAGGACTGGCCGTGGTATTGGTAGTTCTTGATCCCCACCTTGGGGTTGTAGTACCAGGGGCCGACGCCCAGGTGGCGGCTCCAGTACTCCATCGCCGCCTCGATGTCGCGCACGACATAGCCGAGCTGACGGATCTCGCCGAATAGGGTGCTCATAAACAGGTTCCTGACTGGTGATGCGGCCGGCGCAAGGCGCAGCCTGCCCCGCGGCGGCCGCAAGGCGCGCCGTCGGGCGAGGTTGAGGGAAAGCCGGACGAGCCGTCCGGCCGGGGTTTACTGGCCGGCGCCCTGGACGATCTCGTCGGGGATGGGCACGCCGGCGTACTTCAGATGGATTTCATTGAGCTTGCCGTTCTGCAGGTTGGCGCGCACCCACTGGTTCACCCAGTCCTTGAGTTCGGGCTCGTTCTGGCGCATGGCAATGCCCAGCTTGTAGGATTCGATGACGAACTTCACCTCGAAGGGCCGTGCGGGATTGCGGTCGGCGATGGCCTTGATGATGGGAGGGGTGATGGCCACGATGTCGGTCTGGCCGCTGGCTGCCGCCGTGATCGAGGCGGCCTCGTCGTCAAAGCGTACGATGTCGGCCTGCGGGGCGCGCTCGCTGACCAGCTTGTCCTGGGGGCCGCCGCGGGTCACGGCCACGCGTTTGCCGGCCAGGTCGGCCATGCCGGTGATGGCGATGTCCTTGGGCGCGCCCACCGCCGCCTGGATGGCGCCGTAGGGGATGGAGAAATCCACCGCTTTGGCGCGTTCGGGCGTGATGGACAGCGAGGAGATGATCAGGTCGGCCTTGTTGGACAGCAGGTTGGGTATGCGGGCCGAATTGGTGGTCTGGACGATTTCCAGCTCCACGCCCAGGTCCTGGGCGAGCAGGCGGGCGGCCTCCACGTCCGAACCCACGGGCTGCATCTTGTCGTCGATGTAGCCGTAGAAGGGCGCGCCCAGGTCTATGCCTACGCGTATCTTCTTGGCGGCCTTGATGTCCTCCAGCGTGTTGGCCATGGCGGCGGCGGAAAGGCCGGTCAGGCCCAGCGCCAGCAGCGTGGCGCGCATCAGGGTGTGGATCTTCATGGTGTCGTCTCCGTGGATGTGTGCTTTATGAAGTCATGGGGTGTTCAAAGGCCGTGAGCCAGGAATTCCTGCAGCTCGGGCGTGGAAGGATTGCGCAGCATCTCGCCCGGCCCGGTCTCCCAGACCCGGCCCTGGTGCATGAAGATCACCACGTCGGCCACGCGCGCGGCGAACTCCATTTCGTGGGTTACCATCACCATGGTCATTCCGTCGGCGGCCAGGCTTTCAATGACGCGCAGCACTTCGCCGGTCAGTTGCGGATCCAGCGCGGAAGTGACTTCGTCGAACAGCATGACCTTGGGTTCCATGGCCAGCGAGCGGGCGATGGCCACGCGCTGCTGCTGGCCGCCGGACAGTTGCTCGGGGTAGGCCTGGGCCTTGTCCGACAGGCCGACCTGGGCCAGGGTGCGGCGGCAGATCTCGCGGGCCTGCTCGCGGCTGCGGCCGCGCACCACCTGCGGGGCCAGCATGATGTTGCGCTCCACTGTCAGGTGCGGGAACAGGTTGTAGCTCTGGAAGACGATGCCCACGTCGGTGCGCAGCGAGCGCAGGCACACCTCGGGATCATGCACCTTGTGGCCGCAGACCTCGATCTGGCCGCGGTCTATGATCTCCAGCCTGTCTATGCAGCGCAGCGCCGTGCTCTTGCCCGAGCCGCTGCGACCGATGATGGCCGTCACCTGGCCCTTGGGAATGGCGAACGACACGCCGTTCAGGACGGCATTGCTGCCGAAGCTTTTGTATACGTCTTTGAGTTCGACCACGATGGACATGGGGGCTCCTTGGCGGCGTGGGTTCATTTCTGCACCGGGCGATGGCCGAAATGCAGGCGCATCTCCAGCCGGCGGCTCCAGGCCGACAGCGGATAGCACATGGCGAAGTACAGCGCCGCGATCAGCATGTAGATCAGGAAGGGCTGGAAGATGGAGTTGTTGATCAACTGGCCGGCCCGTACCAGTTCGACGAATCCCACGATGGAGGCCAGCGAGGTGTTCTTGACGATCTGGACCATGAATCCCACGGTGGGCGGGGTGGCGATGCGCACGGCTTGGGGCAGGATCACCAGCCGCAGGCGCTGCCAGCGGGACAGGGCCAGGCATTCGGCCGCTTCCCATTGGGTGCGCGCCACCGACTGTATGCTGCCGCGCCAGATCTCGCCCAGGTAGGCGCTCACGTAGATGGTCATGGACAGGCCGGCGGCCACCAGCGGCGGCAGGGTGAAGCCCATGATGCTCAGACCGAAATAGGACAGGAACAGGATCACCAGCAGCGGCGTGCCCTGGATGATCTGGATGTAGGCGATGGCCAGCCAGCGCAGCGGCCTCCAGCGACTGATGCGCGCCAGCGCCACCAGTGCGCCGGCGGCTCCGCCTCCTAGGAAGGAAATCAGGGACAGGCAGACCGTCCACAAGGCGCCTTCCAGCAGGAAGCTCAGATGATTGGCGTTGAATCCGCTCGTGAACATGGCTCAGCTCCTGGCGCGCAGTGCGCGCTGCCGGGTGAAGACGAGCCGCCCGCCCAGCCACAGCGCCAGGCGCATCAGCAGGGACAGGGCCAGGTAAAGCACGGCCTCCAGGATGTAGGCCTCGAAGGGGCGGAACGTCTCGGCCTGGATGTGGTTGGCCATGGCGGTCAGCTCCTCCACGGAGATCTGCGAAGTCACCGAGGAGGCCAGCATCAGCAGCACGTACTGGCTGGTCAGGGCCGGGAAGACGCGTTCCAGGGCCGGCAGCAGGATCACGTGCCAGTAGGTCTGGGCGCGGGTCAGCCCAAGGCATTCGGCGGCTTCGAGCTGCCCCTTGTGGATGGAGTCCATGCCGGCGCGCATGATCTCGCAGGTGTAGGCCGCGACGTTGATCACCAGCGCGGCCAGGGCCGCGCCGAAAGCCGATACTTTCCAGCCCAGGGTGGCCAGGCCGAAGAAGACCAGGAATATCTGCACCAGCAGCGGCGTGTTGCGGATGATCTCCACATAGAAGCCGCAAAGGCGCGCCAGCAGGCGGCTAGGGCTGCGCCGCCCCACGGCCAGCAGGGTGCCGGCCACAAAGCCCAGCACGGTGGCCGGCGCCGACAGCTTGATGGTCATCCAGGC